>CBCPLQ010000001.1:0-438241 GCA_965119435.1 uncultured Vagococcus sp.
GTTTTTTGATACATAGAAAACACCCAAAATAACAAAATTGTAATAAAAATCTGACAATATTGTATGGATAATTTTTGCTATGATAAAAATGGGGAGATAAATATGACAGAGACATTCGCAATAAGTCCATTATTTAATGATATTAACCTAGATCAAACGTTTATTAGTGAAATAAATCAGTGGCTCTCTAAAGAAAAAATAGCGGCTAAGCTCGTTTCTTTTCCTTATGTGGATCACAATGATCCGTTGAGAACTGTTTTGGATTACTATCAAGAGCCAATCAGTAACCTTCAAACAGAAGGTTATTTTGGTTTCACATCTCAGGCGCAATATGGTTATGCAGATTCAAAAAAAACTCTTTTTATTGATATTGGTTCAATTTTAGGGGAGGATGTTGTACCGCAATTAGCAAAAGCACCTTTAATGTCGAGTACACATGAAATTGGAAGGGTTTTAAAAAAGAAAGTGAAACCTGAAACAAAGAAAATAATTTTTACAAATGTATCGAATATTGCTCCTGATTTAGGTCTTGGTTTTTTAGAAGAATTGGGAATTGAATTTTTTAGTCAAAATGGGAAAAAGATAAAAGTTAGTAGTGGTAAGATTGGTCAAATATATTCTTTTTCTTATGAAAAAATGGCAAAAAAATGGTTGAATTATGAGTACCTGATTTTAGCAGGAGACGACGATAAGGGACCATTAATTGGTGAAGGTAGCATCTCTTATCGAAATCAACAACTAACAGGTGCGAGTCCTGAAATTGTGAAACTTTTAGACAGAGAAACATTAAAAGCTGTAAATACATTTGAAAAAATATTAGATAAACGGATTATGTATCAACCAGAAGCGAGTGTGGGTAATGGTTTTGCATTTGGGTGCCTTTCTTTTTTTAGAAATGTTACTGTGCAAAACCAAGTCCAAGCTTTTGTAGACTGGACAGACTTTGGAAAAGATATCGAAAAATCAGACTATTTTATCATACCTAACTATTACCTGTCTTTTAGACAATTGATAAGTGAGCGAAACAAAAAAACCTTTCTTCTCCAAGAGGGTGAAAGTTCGGTTATTTATCCAAACGAAGTAGAGATTCCCATTCCTAAAATTTCTGATGAAAGCATCACGTTACTAATGAGACAAATACAATCAATTATAAAAATATTTTATTTTAGATAAAACAAAATAGTCATATTGAATTAATATGATTGGAATTGTATAATAAACATATAATTGAATAGATAAGAGAAGGAAATCAGTGAAAATCTGATGCTATCCCCGTAACTGTATTGTGGACGAGGTAGACAACCACGACATGTGTTGGAAGGGTCTACTTAGGATGAAGCAAAGCCAGGATACTTCTTAATTTGATTTTTTCGGGAGGAAAAAAATCGATTTGCTATTATTTTTGACTATAAAAATAAAAGAGCATTTCGTTTTTTTCGAAATGCTCTTTTTGTTTATTTAAAATAAGGTATTATTTTCGTTTGGTTTCTTCTTGAATCATTTGTCGATATTCTCTAGGTGACATTTGCGTGACTTTTTTAAATAATTTACTGAAATAACTAGACTGAGAAAAACCTAAACTATGAGCAATACTATCAATTGACCATGTAGAGTCTTGGAGTAATATTTTAGAACGGTTAATCTTTTTCTCGTTGACATAATCAACAAAATTTTGTCCAACTTCCTTTTTAAATAGTTTACTAAAGTAATACCCTGATAAAAATACATGATCGGATACTTCATCAAGTGTAATAACTTCATTTAAATGTCGGTTAATATAATCTAGTGCATCCATAATCTCTTGTCTTTCAGAGCTAACTTTTATCGTGTCATTTGAAGTGGTCTCCACATGTTTTAAAGGAATTTTTTCTTCTGTTTTTATAGAATTATTCTGTTTTAAAAATTGACTAGGCAGATTTGTGGGTTCTTGAATAGCAAAGTGGCTACTCATGATATCTGAAAGGTAATAATTAATAATAATGGTGAGGAGTTGACTACCAGCTCGTATTTTTTCTGGTGTAGTAGATGGCATATTTTCATAAGCCTCAACAAAGATAGGGTCATCTTGCCAAATTGTTTTCTCAGTAATAATAGGTTGGAAATCAGATTTATCTTCAATTTTTGTTTGTCCACAAAGAATATACCCTATTATTTGATTGTCAATAGTGACAGGATATGAAAAATCGACTAAACCAGCGTGACATATATACGGAGTAGTGACATTATTTTTTAAAGAGCTCCTCCCACCGAACATATCACAATTTTGACAAAGTTGCCTAGTGTCTTCATTATTTCGCATTAGTTGACAAAATGGAGAAAAACCGTAGCCTGCAGTTAGTTCATTTCCCTGTGTATCAACTAAAATAGTAGCTAATCCTGTTGCTTCAGTGAATTCACTAAGAATTGTATCAAGAATTTTTTGATGTGATTCGATATATTGTGAATGATCATCCATTAAATCGTCTCCTCTATTTAAACTAAAAATATCAATAAATTGTCTACTTATTAGCAAAATATTGCTAATACTTATTTATTATACCTTAAAATTCTAGATTGTGAAGTAGCTAGTTATAAGGATTTAGAAACTTTTAGTAAAAAATTGAAGTGCAAGATGGTACTAATTAAATATAAAGTGATAAATATCACAAAAAAGCTATGGCTAAAATGTCACAGCTTTTTTTTTTATACTCATCCTGTAAAGAAAAACAAAACGAAATTACTAGGAGGATCTATCATGCAACAAGAAGCATTGGGCTTGATTGAAACAAAAGGATTAATCGCATCTATTAATGCAGCTGACGCAATGGTGAAAGCAGCAAACGTTAAACTTGTCGGGCAAGAAAAAATAGGACAAGGACTTATTACTACTATGGTACGTGGGGATGTTGGTGCTGTAAAAGCTGCGGTTGATGCAGGTGTTGTCTCAGCTGAATCAATAGGAGAAGTTATTTCTAATTACGTAATTCCTCGTCCGCATACAGATGTTGAAGCAGTTTTACCTATGCTTAACACGGAAAGTATCAGTGAATAAAAATGGCAACTAATGAAGAAGAAATCTTAAATAGAGTGATGGAAAAATTAATATCATCTTCAGATTTAACCGATGATGGTGTTAAAACTATGGAGGATAAACTAATGGATAAAAAACAAAGTTCGCTAACTGAATTTGTTGGAACTGCTAACGTTGGTGACACTATTGGACTTGTCATTGCTAATGTCGATTCTGAACTAGCTAAAGTGATGAATTTGAAAAAAAATTACCGTTCAATTGGTATCGTAGGAGCACGTTCTGGTGCTGGTCCACAAATTACTGCAGCAGATGAAGCTGTTAAAGCGACAAATACTGAAATCGTGAGTGTTGAACTACCAAGAGATACAAAAGGTGGCGGAGGTCATGGTGTACTTATTATCTTTGGTGGAGAAGACGTATCTGATGTTAGACGTGCGGTTGAAGTCACACTTAAAGATACTGAGCGTACTTTTGGTGATGTTTACAATAATGAAGCAGGACATATTGAGTTGCAATACTCAGCTCGTGCAAGTTATGCCCTTCAAGAAGCCTTTGGTGCTGAACTTGGTAAAGCATACGGATTAATTGCTGCTGCTCCAGCTGCAATTGGTGTTGTTATGGCTGACACAGCAGTAAAAGCTGCAAATGTTGAAGTTATATCATATGCTTCTCCAAATCATGGACAAAAATTTTCAAATGAAGTAACGATTCATATTAAAGGTGATTCAGGAGCCGTAAGACAAGCTGTTATTGCAGCAAGAGAAGTTGGAAAAGATTTACTACATACCTTAGGTAGCGAACCAGTAAATGATTTTCCATCATACATTTAGTTGTTAGGAGGAAAAAAATAAATGAGACGTTCAAAGAGATTTGAAGTACTTGAACAACGCGAAGTTCATAAGGATGGATTCGTTAAAGAATGGATTGAAGAAGGCTTTATTGCTATGGAAAGCCCAAATGATCCCAAACCAAGCATAAAAATTGAAAATGATGTTATTACTGAACTTGATGGTAAAAAAAGAGCAGATTTTGATTTAATCGATTATTATATTGCCGATTATGGAATTGATAAAGATAATGCTGAAAAAGTATTAGCAATGGATTCAGTTAAATTAGCAACAATGATGGTTGACCCAAATGTAGCAAGGGATGAAATTATCAGCTTAACGACTTCTATGACTCCTGCAAAAATTGTAGATGTGGTTAGTCAAATGAATATGGTTGAGCTTATGATGGCTATGCAAAAAATGCATGCTAGAAGAAGACCGGCTACGCAATCCCATGTCACTAACTTACGTGACAATCCAGTTCAAATTGCAGCAGATGCAGCAGAAGGAGCTTTTAGAGGGTTTGCTGAACAAGAAACAACCGTTGCTGTTGGTAGATATGCGCCGTTCAATGCAATTGCTATTTTAGTTGGTTCTCAAGTAGGACGTCCCGGCGTTTTAACGCAATGTTCTGTTGAAGAGTCAGCCGAACTTGACTTAGGGATGCGTGGATTTACATCTTATGCTGAAACGATTTCAGTTTATGGGACTGAACCAGTATTTACCGATGGAGATGATACACCGTGGTCTAAAGGATTCTTAGCTTCTTGTTATGCTTCTCGTGGATTAAAAATGCGTTTCACATCTGGTTCTGGTTCTGAAGTAATGATGGGGTATGCAGAAGGTAATTCAATGCTTTATTTAGAAGCACGTTGTATTTTTATTACGAAAGCAAGTGGTGTTCAAGGACTACAAAATGGTGCTGTAAGTTGTATTGGTATTCCAGGTTCTGTCCCTTCAGGAATTCGTGAAGTATTAGCAGAAAACTTAATTTGTTGTATGTTAGATTTAGAAGTTGCTTCAGGAAACGACCAAGCGTTCTCTCATTCTGATATGAGACGTACTGAAAAATTAATGGGTCAATTTCTACCAGGAACAGATATTATTTCTTGTGGTTATTCAGCAGTACCAAACTATGACAATATGTTTGCTGGATCTAATACAGATATTGAAGATGTAGATGATTACTTAGTTTTCCAACGTGACTTAAAAGTAGACGGTGGGCTTCGTCCAGTCACAGAAGAAGATACGATTAAAGTAAGAAATAAGGCAGCTAAAGCTATCCAAGTTATTTTTGAGGAACTAGGCTTCCCTAAAATTACGGATGAAGAAGTAGAAGCAGCAACTTATGCCCATGGTTCTAAAGATATGCCAGATCGTAATTTAGTTGAGGACATGAAAGCAGCTCAAGAAGTATTGACTAGAGGGTTAACAGGAGTAGATTTAGTAAAAGCATTAGCAAATGGTGGCTTTAGAGATGTGGCTGATGATTTATTAAGCTTACTTAAACAACGTGTTTCTGGAGACTTTTTACAAACCTCTGCTATTTTTGATGAAAAATTCAATGTTATCTCAGCAGTTAATGATTGTAATGATTATCAAGGACCAGGAACTGGTTATCGATTAGAAGGAGAAGAGTGGGAAAAAGTAAAAGATATTCCAATGGCGATTGACCCACGTTCTGTTTAACCATGAATGGAGAGGATGAAAAAGATGTCAGAAACAGCAATTAATGAAAAATTGTTAAGAGCAATTATTCGTGATGTGTTAAAAGAAATGCCACTTGATGACAAACCAGTGACGTTTCAAGAAACAGCAAAGGAAACTAAAACGAGTAACACAAGTGAACGTGTCGTAACAGGCCTGAAACAAGTTGATTGGTTTAAATCTGTAGGAGTTGCTAAAGCAGGTTCTTCACAAGATGAAGTAGTTGTCGCTGTAGCACCAGGATTTGCCGAAGCCATGACAGAAAATTTACTTGGAACAACTCATAAAGAAATTATTCGTCAAGTGATTGCGGGTATTGAAGAAGAAGGATTACAAGCAAGAATTGTCAAAGTGTTTAGAACAGCGGATGTTTCTTTTATTGGAGCAGAGGCTGATAAATTATCTGGTTCGGGAGTTGCGATTGGTATTCAATCAAAAGGAACAACGATCATTCATCAAAAAGATTTAGAACCATTATCAAATCTTGAATTGTTCCCTCAAGCACCGACTATTTCATTAGATACATATCGTGCAATTGGTAAAAATGCGGCGAAATATGCTAAGGGAGAATCACCCGATCCTGTACCAACTGTTAGTGATCAAATGTCTCGTGTAGCTTATCAAGCAAAATCAGCTATGATGCACATTAAAGAAACTAAGTATGTGGTTATAGGTAAACCAGCAGAAGAAATTCAAGTAGATTTCTCTAAATAATAGGGAGGGTAAAAAATGACAGAGATGGATAATTTGATTAAAAAAATCAAAGAACAAATGGAGCTTTCTGAACAGGAACAAAGCAGTGTAGCAACACATTCACCAGTTGAAAAAAGTATGGATCGCAATGATTACCCACTGTATGAAAAGCATCCTGACTTAGTGCGTGCTCCAAGTGGTAAAAAATTAGAAGACATTACATTAGATAGTGTATTAGCTAATGAAGTTAACACTCAAGATTTACGTGTCACTAAAGAAACGTTGAAATATCAAGGTGAAATTGCGGCAGATGCAGGACGTGGAGCAATTCAACAAAACTTTGCTAGAGCGGCAGAATTAACAGTTATTCCCGATGATCGTTTGCTTGAAATGTACGGAGCATTAAGACCGTATCGTTCATCAAAACAAGAATTACTTGATATGGCTAGTGAGTTAGAAGATAAATATGAAGCAACAATTACAGCAAATTTCTTTAAAGAGGCAGCTAATTATTACGAAGTACGTAAAAAATTAAAAGGTGATAATTAGACTAGGAGGCAATCATGAAAAAGGTCATTGGTGTTGATATAGGCAATTCTTCTACAGAAGTGACATTAGCTACGGTCACGTCCAATGGTAATGTCGATTTTATTGCTTCCTCTTTATCAGAAACAACTGGCATTAAAGGAACACGTCATAATGTAATTGGCATTAAAAATGCTGTTGATCAGATGTTAAAAAAGACGGAATTAACAACTAAAGATATTGATTTAATCCGAATTAATGAAGCTACACCTGTCATTGGTGATGTAGCTATGGAGACTATAACAGAAACGATTATAACTGAATCAACGATGATTGGTCATGATCCAAAGACACCAGGTGGTGAGGGAATTGGCATAGGTTATACTGTTTTACTTCCAGAGCTCTTTGAAAAGACGGATAAAAACAAAGCTTATATTGTTGTTATTCCTAAAGAAATTGATTTTGATGATGCAGCTAAATTGATAAATTTATATGTAGAGTTTGGCTTTAAAATAAGTGCAGCTATCTTACAGAGAGACGATGGTGTCTTGATAAACAATCGATTGAATCAAGTTATTCCGATTGTAGATGAAGTAGCATTTATTAATAAAGTACCTCTTAATATGCTGGCAGCTGTTGAAGTTGCTAGAAAAGGTCAAGTAATTTCAGAATTAGCCAATCCATATGGGGTGGCAACAGTCTTTGATTTAAGTCCTGATGAAACTAAAAATATTGTACCCGTTTCTCGCGCGCTAATCGGTAATCGTTCAGCGGTTGTGATTAAAACGCCTGAGGGTGACGTGAAAGCTAGAACAATTCCGGCAGGTCATTTGATTATCAAAGGTGATAATCGTAGTGAAAAAGTTGGAATATCTGATGGTGCTGAAAAAATAATGAAAGCAGTCTCAGATTTTAAAGCAATTGATAATGTAGTCGGAGAACCTGGTACAAACATTGGCGGTATGTTGGAACGAGTTCGTCAAACCATGGCCGAGTTAACAGATAAGGAATTAAAAAGTATTTTCATTCAAGATTTGTTAGCAATCAACACGTTTGTTCCTTTAGATGTTAAAGGTGGATTAGCTGGAGAGTTTTCATTAGAACAAGCTGTAGGTATTGCGTCAATGGTGAAGTCAGATCATTTACAAATGTCCTTAATAGCTGAAGCTGTCGAAAAAGAAATTGGTATTCCCGTTGAAATCGGCGGTTCTGAAGCAGGAGCAGCTATTTTAGGAGCTCTGACAACAGCCGGAACAAATAAGCCATTAGCTATTTTAGATTTAGGTGCTGGTTCAACAGATGCTTCTATCATTGATAAGAATGGTAAAACAACAGCCATTCACTTAGCAGGTGCGGGTGACATGGTTACAATGATAATCGACTCAGAACTTGGCTTAGATGATCGTTATTTAGCTGAATCAATTAAAAAATACCCTTTAGCAAAAGTGGAAAGTCTGTTTTATATTAGGCATGAAGATGGAACAGTGGAGTTCTTTGATAAGGCATTACCACCAAGTATATTTGCTAAAGTAGTAGTAATCACACCTGATGGATTTGTCCCAATCCCAGGAGATTTAAGTATTGAAAAAGTTAAAATAGTTCGGCAAACAGCTAAAGAAAGAGTTTTTGTAACGAATGCACTACGAGCACTTGCCCACGTAAGTCCAACTGGAAATATTCGAGATATTCCTTTTGTTGTCATTGTAGGGGGGTCAGCACTTGATTTTGAAGTACCACAACTTGTAACGGATGCTTTATCCCATTTCTCACTTGTTGCAGGAAGAGGAAATATTCGGAAGACAGAAGGCCCTAGAAATGCAGTTGCAACAGGACTTATTCTAGCGTACTCAGATGAATTGAGGGGAGAAAGTCATGGTGAATAGACCTACGATTTATATCACAAAAATGACTCCATCAATTGATATTCAGCATTTGTTATATGGAATGGAAGAAGAAGAGATACCTAGTGAAATAAAGGGAACAGTCAAGAAAGATATAATTCAAGCAGCATACGAACAAGCGATTATGTCTCCTTTATCAGTAGGAATCGCAGTAGATAAGAAACAAGCAGTGCTTCATTTTAAAAATCTACCTGAAAAGGAACCCCTTTTTATAGTAGAAAATGATCAAGAGGCAATGATGACTCTTGGAAAAAATGCTGCACGTTTAGTAAAGGGAATTCCTTTTAAACTAGATGTTTAGGATGTGAAAAAATGAATCAAGCTTTAGGAATGATTGAAGTGATAGGTTTTGGTTGTGCTGTTAATATTTCCGATGTGATGGTTAAAACAGCAAATGTTGAAATCGTTGGCATAGAGCGCACAAAAGGTTCAGGCTGGTTAGTGGTTAAAATTTTAGGCGATGTTAGTGCCGTAAATGCTGCTATTGAATCGGGAGAGGCAGTTGCTAAAAGAGATCAAACATTTATAGCTTCAAAAGTGATTCCTCGTTTAGGAGAAGGGCTGGATATTTGGTTAAAAAGAGGAATAGACGCTAGTACAGAAAAAACTATTCCAACAAACCCTGTAAATCTAAAAGTAGTTGAGGAAGTAACCGAAAAGGAACCCATCGTTATTAAAGAAAAGACGAAGAGTTTAGAAGTAATTGAATTGTCAGAAGACGTTCCTGTCACTGAGGATGATAACTATACATGTAATCTATGTAAAGACCCCTCATGTAATAGGAAAAAAGGTGAACCTAGAAAAGAATGTTCACACTATGAAGAATTAAAAGACGAAAAAAAATAAAAATATATCGGAGGAAATTATTATGAATAACGCATTAGGAATGATTGAAACAAAAGGTTTAGTAGGAGCTATTGAAGCAGCAGATGCAATGGTTAAAGCAGCAAACGTTACATTGGTTGGAACAGAAAAAATTGGTTCTGGTCTAGTAACTGTTATGGTTCGTGGTGATGTTGGTGCCGTTAAAGCAGCAGTAGATGCTGGAACAAGTGCAGCTGAATCTGTAGGTGAAGTATTTGCTTCATTCGTAATCCCTCGCCCACATACAGACGTAGAAGGAATTTTACCAGCAAAAAACTAGGATAAGAAAGTCAGGATAATAAAATGAACGAAGCTGAATTAAGAGAACTAATCTTAAAAATTATTACAGAAGAAATGGAACCAACTATTCCAATTGGTGTATCCAATCATCATCTTCATTTAACTAAAGAGGATTTTGATATCTTATTTCCAGGACAAGAAATGACCGTAAAAGCTCCTTTAAAACAACCTGGAGAATTTGCATCAAATCAAACAGTGACTATTGTTGGTCCTCGTGGTGACATAAACAATGTTAGAATTTTAGGACCATGTAGAGCTCATTCGCAAGTAGAACTAGCTAAAACAGAAGCTAGACAAATTGGAGTCAACGTTCCGATTCGTATGTCAGGTGACTTAGCGGGCACACCGACAATTACAGTAAAAACGAAAGATGGACAAGTAGAAATCCAAGGAGCTATTGCAGCAAAACGTCATATCCATATGAGCGACAAAGATGCGGAAAATTTTGGTGTTAAAAAAGGTGAAATCGTGAAAGTTTCAATCGAAACTGAAGGAAGAAAAACAATCTTTGATGATGTTGTTGTTCGACCTGACCCTAAATTTGTTTTAGAAATGCATATCGACACAGACGAAGCTAACGCGGCAAATGTTGGTAAAGGTAATGTGGCGAAACTAATTAAAGATTAAATAGAACTATCATTGATCTAGAGTATAAAAGACGTCATTGTTCACATTTACTTTAGATCAATTGATTGACTATTAAGACAAGGAGGCAGGCAATGGATGAAGATAAACTTATTTCAATTATTAAGCAGAAATTGGTTGAAAGAAACCAAAAGGAAGTCGAGATAGCCTATCAACATAATTGTCAAACAGCCTTAGCTCCAAATGTAACTATTTTTTTTGAAACAGCAAAGATTAATTTACAACAAGTATCAATACGCTTCATTCAAGAGCTGTATTCTATGAAGGAAACGCCTTGGGTAGACTGGTTTTTAATAGGTCTTTCCTACCAAGTTGATTTTAATATAGAACTAAATGAATTCGTATTGCCTTTTGTTCCATGGACCATGTTAATTCAGTGGCCAGTCACGTTTACTATCTCTAATCAGCGAATATATGCCTACTCTAACGTAACACTAACTCGTCAATTGATGATTTGTTTACCTCAAAATTCAATTCTTGTGATATTAAATAGTCAAAAATTAACACAAGAGGCAACTGAAATAATAAAAAAAAATAATATCACTGTGATAGAAAGGGTAAATGAATCATGTATATGGGCAAAGTAGTAGGATCAATTGAAGCTAGTCAAAAAGATGATTCCTTAGTTGGGAGAAAACTGATGATTGTTCAACAAGTTAATAGTGACAGAGAATGCATTCGCTATGAGGAAGTAGCAGCGGACACGGTAGGTGCTGGTATTGGGGAGTATGTCCTACTAGTTAAAGGTGCTGGAGCAAGAAAAACAAGTAAAGAAGCCACACAAATAAGGGATGTCGTTGATTGTGCCATTGTTGGCATTATTGATCGATTCAATAAGTAAGGACAAGGATGTGTCAGTATTATGGCAATTTACACTAAAACAGGAGATAAAGGAACAACAAGTCTTTTTGATGGTCAACGTGTAAAAAAATATTCCAATCGAGTCGAAACTTACGGAACCTTTGATGAGTGTAATACAGTGATAAGCGTTGCCGAAAAGTTTTGTCAAAAAAGAGAAAATAAGGACTTCTTAGTCCATTTACAATATAAAATGTTTTTACTTGCTGGAGAGATTGCGACACTCGATCAAGATAATTTTTATGCTAAGAGTGAGCAAATCTCAACAAAAGATATCGAAATATTAGAAGAAAAAATTGATGACTACACTTCAAAATTACCTAAAATCACGACATTTATATTACCTGGTACAAGTGTTTCTGGAGCTCATTTACATATGGCAAGGGCTGTTTGTAGAAGAGGAGAGCGATTATTAGTTTTATTGTCAGAGGAAGACGAAGACAATAAGATTCGCCCAGAATTATTAAAATTTGTTAACAGGCTTTCAGATTGTCTGTACATCATAGCAAGAGATGAAGATCACTTTGAAAGACAAGAGCAAAGAGTTCAGGAAATTATGCGTCGTTATCATGAGGAAGAGAGTGAAAACGTTGAATAATATAGAAGAATTAGTTGAAAAAGCATTAATCAATATTCAAGCGGAAGCGTTGTTTAGTAAAGATAATTTACAACACGCTATTGATATGGGTGAAAAAAAAGCGCAAGAAATTAATGTGCCTGTAACACTGTGTATTAGTGATATTTCCGGCAATCCAAGAATGCTTTATCGTATGGAAGATGCCAAATTAGTTAGTCTAACACTAGCACCAAAAAAAGCTGCATCAGCTCTTTTGATGCAAGCTGAAACAAAGGATTTAAATAAAGATACACAACCAGGTGGAGAATTATATCAAATTGAAACAATGATGGACGGTAAGCTAGTCACTTTTGCTGGTGGTATTCCCATCTTTTACCAGAAAAAAATGATTGGATCTGTCGGAGTAAGTGGCGGTGCCGTTTCAGAGGATCAATTAATTTGTAAAACAACAGTCGAAGCATTTTTAAAAGGAGAGTAATTATGTCAAATTTAGAAGAACAAATCAGAAAAATATTAGCAGAAGAATTAGGAAGCAATCAAGGAAATACATCAGTATCTACAAATAACAACAAAGGTGTTTATAGTAATGTAAACGAAGCTGTTTTAGCGGCTAAAGCAGCACAAGAAATTTTTGTAGATTGCTCAATCGAAACAAGAAATAAAGTAATTGACAGCTTAAAAGAAGGTTTTACGCCATTATTAGATTATATAGCTACTGAAATTGTTAATGAAACAGGTATGGGAACTAAAGAAGCAAAAATCAAAAAATTAGAAAATGCTTTATACAATACACCAGGGACAGAAGATTTAACATCTGAAATCCAAACAGGTGATGGTGGTTTAATTATGTATGAATACGCACCATTTGGAGTAATCGGAGCGGTAACACCAAGTACGAACCCAGTTGAAACAGTTATTGCTAACGCTATTATGATGTTAGCTGGCGGAAATACAGTTTACTTTAGTGTCCATCCAGGAGCAAAAGTCATTTCTCGTTGGGCAGTTGAAAAATGTAATGAATTTATTGAAGCAGCAACAGGCTTAAAAGATCTTGTTGTAACAATTGAAAAACCGTCTATTGAAGCTGCTCAAGAAATGATGGCACACAAAGCTATTGCTGCCCTTGTCGTAACAGGTGGGCCTGGTGTGGTGCATCAAGCAATGATTAGTGGTAAAAAAGCAATTGGTGCTGGAGCAGGTAACCCACCAGCTATGGTAGATGCAACTGCTAATTTAGCCCTTGCAGCACGTAATATTGTTGATTCTGCTGCATTTGATAACAATATTCTTTGTACAGCTGAAAAAGAAGTTGTAGCAGAAAGTGCTATTAAAGATGAATTAATTCGTTTAATGCAACAAGAAGGAGCTTTCTTAGTTTCAAATCCTAAAGATATCGAAACACTAGTTTCTATGACTATCACTGAAAAAGGAACTCCTAGTCGTGACTACATTGGTAAAGATGCAACGTTCATTTTAGATAATGCTGGCATTAGTTACTCTGGTCACCCAACATTAATTATTTTAGAAGCAGATAAAAACCATCCATTAGTGGTTAAAGAAATGTTAATGCCTATCGTTCCTGTTGTTTGTGCACGTGATTTTGATGATATGTTAGCAACTGCTTTAGAAGTAGAAGATGACAATCACCATACAGCCTCTATTCATTCAGGTAACTTAGTGAATATTAATAAAGCAGCTCATAGAATGAATACATCAATTTTTGTCGTAAATGGACCTACTTATTCAGGAACAGGAGTTGGATTTACTGGAGCTTCTGCCTTGACTATTTCAACACCAACTGGTGAAGGAACTACTACTGCTAAAACATTTACTCGTCGTCGTCGTTTGAACTCACCAGAAGGATTTTCAATGAGAGTTTGGGGGAACTAAAAATGAATCGATTTATCATACCAACAAAAATTTATTCCGGTGTAGACAGTTTAGACATACTGAAAACAATCAATAATCAAAAAGTTATGATGGTATGTGATTCGTTTTTGCCTGGAACAGATAGTTTGAAGCTAATTGAAGGAAAATTAGCTTCAACGAATGACGTTCAAATATTTTCTGATGTTTTACCTGATCCACCTCTAGATAATATTATGGCAGGGGTAAGTGTCTTTAAAAATTTCAAACCAACTGTAATGATTGGTATTGGTGGAGGATCAGCTATTGATACTGCCAAAGCGATTCGTTATTTTGGAGAAAAAATTAGTCATGAAACCATTGCTTGTTTTATTGCTATACCAACTACTAGTGGAACAGGTTCTGAAGTGACTAATACAGCAGTTGTTTCTGATACAAAAAATGGAGTGAAATTTCCAATTATTCAGGATCACTTAACTCCAGATATTGCTTTATTAGATCCAAGTCTTGTAGTCAGTGCCCCTAAAAGTGTTACAGCCTTTTCAGGGTTAGATGTGTTAACACATGCGTTAGAAGCGTTAGTAGCAAAAGACTCTGATTTATTTACAGATGCCTTAGCAGAAAAAGCAATTGATGTTATTTCTAATGACTTGATTACAGCCTATGAAAAAGGCGAAAATATTGAAATTAGACAAAAAATTCATGATGCTTCATGTGAAGCAGGGCTTGCTTTTAACATGGCAGGTCTAGGTATTTGTCATTCTCTTGCACATCAATTGGGGGCTAAATTCCATGTGCCACATGGATTAGCTAATGCTATGTTGCTTCCTCATATTATTGCGTTCAATGCGCAAGATAAAAAGTCAGAAAAAAAATATGCTGAAGCTATTAAGAAAGCGAATGTAGGAACTCCAAGTTTAAGCGATGCGATGCAAGTTAAACGAATGGAAAAACATATTTTTAAAATGATGAAAGCTATGAACTGCCCTAAAACATTGACAGAGTTTGGTATTTCAGAAAAAGATGTTTTGGAAAATATGGATTGGGTAGTTAGTCATGCTAAAGAGGATGGCACTTTTCCAGGAAATCCAATTGTTCCAACTGATCAAGAATTAAAAGAGATTGTGTTAAAAATTATTAAATAATAAGGAGTTTGTCCATGCAAGAATATGTTGCTGAATTTATAGGTACAATGGTTTTAATCGTATTAGGTGTTGGGTTAGGTGCAAGTGTCAACCTTAAAAAAGCCTATGCTAAAGGTTCAAATTGGTTATACATCTGTTTTGGTTGGGGATTAGCAGTTGCGTTTGGTGTTTATGTGGCAGGCTTTATGGGCTCAGATGCTCATTTAAATCCAGCGATAACGCTAGCTTTTGCTGCATTTGATATGTTTCCAAAAGACAAAGTTATAGGGTATATTATTGCTCAATTTTTAGGAGCTTTTTTAGGAGCTGTCATTATTGCTATTCACTACTACCCTCATTTTAAAGAAACAACAACAGAAGAAGAAGGTAACCACGTAGGAATTTTTGGTTCTGGTGGAGCAATTTCTAATAAGCTATTCAACTGTATAAGTGAAACGATTGCGACGTTTTTCTTTGTATTTATTTTATTAAATTTAGGAAACTTTACAGAAGGTTTAAAACCTCTAATTGTTGGTTTAACAATCACCTCAGTTGGGTTGGCCTTAGGTTCAACAACAGGTTACGCTCTAAATCCATGCCGTGACTTTAGTCCAAGGTTAGCATATAAAATCTTACCTATTCCAAATAAGGGAGACGCTCATATGGAATATGCTTGGGTACCAATTGTAGGTCCAATTATTGGTGCACTTTTAGCAAGTTTACTTTATACAATTATTCTTTAAAATGAGAAAGGAAAGATTAAAATGACTAAAATAATGGCTATTAACTCTGGTAGTTCTTCTTTAAAGTTTAAATTATTTGAAATGCCAAATGAAGAAGTACTAGTGGAAGGATCGATTGAAAGAATAGGTTTTAAAAATGCGAGTTTTACGTATAAGCACGATGGAGAAAAAGTGTCCAACGAATTTGCTATTTTAAATCATGAGCATGCGGTGAATCATTTATTGAAAGTATTGATTGACGAAAAAATGATTGCTTCTTATGATGAGATTGGTGGAGTAGGACACCGCATCTCTCATGGTGGAACTTATTATGCTGATGCTACTTTGATTGATGAAGTAGTGGAAGAACGAATTTCTGAGTTGAGTGTTTTATCTCCACTTCACAATCCTGTTAATCTCATTGGTATTCGTTCATTTAAAAAAGTATTACCAAATACAAAGCAAGTGGCAATTTTTGATACTTCTTTCCATCATACAATTCCTGAAAAGAATTATATGTATGCTTTACCATACGAATATTATGAAAAATACGATATTCGTCGTTATGGATTTCATGGACCTAGTCATCAATATGTGTCAGAAGAGTCAATCAAGCTAAATCCGTCTGGTAAAAAAACAATCACTTGTCACATAGGTAGTGGCGGTAGTGTTTCAGCGGTATTAGATGGAAAATCAATCAACTCTTCAATGGGATTCACACCTTTAGCTGGCCTTGTCATGGGAACGAGAACAGGGGATTTAGATCCACAAATTATTCCTTTTATTCAAGATAAAGAAGGTCTATCAGCACAGGAAATCAAAGATGTTATGAATACTAAATCAGGTTTATTAGGTCTTTCAGGAATATCAAGTGATTACCGAGATGTTGAGGAGGCAGCAGATGCGGGAAATGAACGTGCTCAAATGGCACTAGATGTATTTGCTCACCAGGTCGTTCATTACATAGGTGCATATGCAGCTGATCTGAATGGGTTAGATACATTAGTATTTACTGCAGGAGTAGGAGAACACTCAGCAAGAGTTAGAACTAATATAACTAATTATCTATCTTACCTTGGTGTTGAAATTGATGAAGAGAAAAATGAAAAAGATGAACTATCAATTGAAACAGCCAATAGTAAAGTTAAGGTTTTAGTTATTCCAACTGATGAAGAAGTTATTATTGCAAGAGATGTTATGCGTATAGCAGAATTAAATTAAATAAGAAATAAAAAAGTATTCAGTTTTTTTGTTGAATACTTTTTTTGTTTGATGGGCATACGAATCAAGTAAATCTAGAGAAATAGATACTTTTTTGAAAAATAAGAAGTTTATTTACTTTCTTTATTGAAAAAGCCTATTTAAATCGTTATTTTTTTCAATAAAGAGTTTTAATTTCGCATAACTAATGCTAAAATGTTTAAGATGAACTCATTTTATTTTTAAATAAATAAAGTCAAATGAATATGAACGAGAGGTAGATTTGATTCATGGCTAACTTTTTGAAACAATTAATTGAGAATGATAAAAAAGATTTAAAACGATTAGATCACTTAGCAGATAAAGTAGAGGCGCTAAATAGCGATATCGAAAAATTGAGTGATGAAGAATTACAAGGTAAAACAGAAGAATTTAGAGCACGTTTCCAAAAAGGGGAAACATTAGATGATTTAATGCCAGAAGCGTTTGCAGTTGTACGTGAAGCGGCTAAACGTGTCTTAGGTTTATTCCCATATAAAGTTCAAATTGTCGGTGGTATTGTCTTACATGAAGGTAGTATCCCAGAAATGAAAACAGGGGAAGGTAAAACGTTAACAGCAACAATGCCAGTTTATTTAAACGCGCTTTCAGGTAAAGGTGTCCATGTTGTTACTGTAAATGAGTACTTAGCAACACGTGATGCGAGCGAAATGGGCGAGCTATACAACTTTTTAGGGCTAACAGTTGGTTTAAATATCAACTCAAAATCATCAGAAGAAAAACGTTTAGCCTATGCTTGTGACATTACTTATTCAACAAATAATGAATTAGGATTTGACTACTTAAGAGATAACATGGTTGTTTACCGTGAACAAATGGTACAACGTCCTTTGAATTTCGCTGTAGTTGATGAGGTCGATTCAATTTTAATTGATGAGGCAAGAACTCCGTTGATTATTTCTGGACAAGCTGAAAAGTCAACAGCATTGTATAACAGAACAGATAATTTCATTAAAACATTAACGAATGAAGAAGATTACAAGATTGATGTGCAATCAAAAACAATTGCATTAACAGAAAAAGGTATCTCTAAAGCGGAGCAACATTTTGATGTTACTAACCTTTATGATATTGAAAATACGTCATTAACTCACTATATGGATCAATCTTTAAGAGCTAACTACATCATGCTTTTAGATATTGATTATGTGATTCAAGACGGAAAAGTAATGATTGTGGATCAATTTACTGGTCGTATTATGGATGGTCGTCGTTATTCTGATGGTCTTCATCAAGCAATTGAAGCTAAAGAAGGCGTTGAAATTGAAGATGAAACCAAAACAATGGCTAACATTACATTCCAAAACTATTTCCGTATGTACAATAAATTGTCAGGAATGACAGGAACGGCTAAGACAGAAGAAGAAGAGTTTAGAGAAATTTATAACATGCAAGTTATTCAAATTCCGACAAACAAACCTATTATTCGTGATGATAAAGCTGACCTTTTATACCCAACATTAACTAGTAAATTTAGAGCGGTTGTTGCAGATATTAAAGAACGACACGAAAATGGTCAACCTATCTTAGTTGGTACGGTCGCTGTTGAAACCTCTGAGTTATTAGCTCAAATGTTAACAGAAGCTAAAATTCCTCATGAAGTTTTGAATGCAAAAAATCACTTTAAAGAAGCAGAAATTATAATGAATGCAGGCCAAAAAGGATCCGTTACAATTGCAACAAATATGGCTGGTCGTGGGACTGACATTCGTTTAGGTCTAGGCGTTAAAGAAGCAGGCGGATTAGCAGTTATCGGGACTGAGCGTCACGAGTCAAGACGTATTGACAATCAATTGCGTGGTCGTGCTGGTCGTCAAGGAGATCCAGGAGCGACTCAGTTTTACTTGTCTCTAGAAGATGATTTGATGAAACGTTTTGGTTCAGAAAGAATTAAAACATTCTTAGAACGAATGAATTTAGAAGAAGAAGATGCAGTGATTCAAAGTAAGATGTTTACTAAACAAGTTGAATCAGCTCAAAAACGTGTAGAAGGAAATAACTATGATACACGTAAAAATGTTTTACAATACGATGATGTTATGAGAGAACAACGTGAGGTTATTTATCGTCAACGTAACCAAGTGATTACGTCAGATGAAGATTTAAAACCTGTCTTATTAGGAATGGTAGAAAGAACAATTGAACGTTATGTTGAAAGCCATACCCAAGGTGAAAAATCTGAGTGGAACTTACAAGGTTTAGTTGATTTTGTTGGAACGACAATTACTCATGAAGATGATATTTCTCTAGCAGATTTTGAGGGTAAAACTCCTGCAGAAATGAAACAAGTTATTTTTGATAAAGCACAAACACTTTATCAAGAAAAAGCAGATATTTTAGATAGTTCAGAGCAATTGCTAGAATTCCAAAAAGTAGTTATCTTACGTGTTGTAGATACGAAATGGACAGATCATATTGACGCAATGGATCAATTGAGAGAATCAATAGGTTTACGTGCGTATGGGCAAAATAATCCATTAGTTGATTATCAAACAGAAGGATACCAAATGTTCTTAGATATGGTTGGAGCGATGGAGTATGAAGCAACCAGATTATTCATGAAAGCTGAAATTCGCCAAAATGTTCAAAGAGAGCAAGTTGCTCAAGGAGAAGCAGTAAAACCAACTGAAGAACAAGGAACGGTTTCTTCTGATAGTAAAAAGACACCTATTAAGGTAGAGAATAAGGTTGGTCGTAACGATCCATGTCCTTGTGGAAGTGGTAAAAAATATAAAAACTGTCACGGTAAACCAGTTTAGAGTGAGTGCGACTTAGATAATCTGAGTCGCTTTACTTATTTATGGAGGTATCAATTATGGAGCTAAGCGAACTTAAAAATGAATTAGATGATTTAATGAGTAAGATTGAAAATTTTAGGGGGTCACTTTGACTTAGATGATTTGGAAGAGCAAATTGCGGAAACCGAATCAAAAATGTCAGAACCAGGATTTTGGGATGACTCTAATGCAGCTCAAAATATAATCAATCAATCTAATTTACTGAAATCACAATTTGAAAAATTTAACGAGTTAGTAAATGAATTAGAAGAATTGAATCTGATGTACGAAATGATTTTAGAAGAAGAAGATATAGAAATAAAACTAGAATTAGAAGAAAACTTCAAAAAATTTAAGGAAAAAATCGAAGACTTTGAATTAGCTCAGTTATTAAGTGATGAGTATGATCAAAATAATGCAATTTTAGAACTCCATCCAGGTGCTGGTGGCACAGAGTCTCAAGATTGGGGAAGTATGCTTTTAAGGATGTATACGAGATGGGCAGAGTCTAAGGGATATCAAGTTGAAACGTTAGATTACCAATCTGGGGATGAAGCTGGAATTAAGAGTGTGACTCTTCTAATTAAAGGGTTTAATGCATTTGGCTATTTGAAATCAGAGCGTGGCGTTCATCGGTTAGTTCGAATTTCACCGTTCGATTCTAACAGCCGTAGACATACTTCTTTTTGTTCTGTTGATGTAATGCCTGAGTTAACTGATGACATTTCAATTGATATTAAGTCGGATGATTTAAAGGTTGATACATACCGAGCTAGTGGTGCTGGTGGACAGCATGTTAATAAGACAGACTCCGCTATTCGAATAACTCATCTCCCAACAGGGGTAGTTGTTGCTAGCCAGGCTCAGCGTTCTCAAATTAAAAATAGAGAGCAAGCGATGAGTATGTTAAAAGCAAAATTATATCAAATTGAAGAAGAGAAAAAAGAACAAGAGGCAGCAGCGATTCGTGGTGAGCAAAAAGAAATTGGCTGGGGCTCTCAGATTAGATCTTATGTTTTTCATCCATACTCAATGGTGAAAGATCATCGTACTAGTTTTGAAGTGGGAAATACACAGGCTGTTATGGATGGTGAGATTGATGGTTTTATAGATTCCTATTTGAGATGGAAAATGTCAAACATATAACAAAATAATGATTGAAATGATTTTTGAAATGAAAATGTAATGAATTGAAATTAACATCTCTTCAAAGTCATGTTATACTGATTTTGAAATATTAAAAGCAATCACAGTAAAAAAAGCTAGGGAGAATGCTAATGATTGAAATGAAAAAAGTAACAAAAAAATATTCAAATGGAACAACAGCAGTCAGAAACCTATCTGTTAACATTAATCAAGGTGAATTTGTTTATGTTGTAGGACCAAGTGGTGCTGGAAAATCAACATTTATAAAACTAATGTATCGGGAAGAAAAAGCAACAAAAGGAACACTAAATGTTTGCGGCTATGATTTATTGACGATAAAAAATAGAAATATTCCATATTTAAGACGTGAAATTGGAATTGTATTCCAAGATTATAAATTACTAACTCATAAAACAGTTTATGAAAATGTTGCTTACGCTATGCAAGTAATTGGTAAAAAACCTAGAGAAGTAAAAAAACGTGTACTTGAGGTATTAGATTTAGTTGGTTTGAAGCATAAAATACGTGTTTTTCCTACTGAATTATCAGGTGGGGAACAGCAACGTGTAGCAATTGCAAGAGCCATAGTAAACACACCAAAAGTACTTATCGCCGATGAGCCAACAGGAAATTTAGATCCTGAAAATTCTTGGGAAATAATGGAATTGTTGGATCGTATTAACCAACAAGGAACAACAGTAGTCATGGCAACTCATAATAGTATGATTGTAAACGAAATTCGTCACCGTGTCTTAGCAATTGAGAATGGTAGAATCACAAGAGATCAAGACGAGGGGGATTACGGATACGATGATTAGAAACTTTTTTAGACATATTGGTAGTGCGTTAAAGAATTTAAAACGAAATGGCTGGATGACCTTAGCATCAGCTAGTGCAGTTACTGTTACTTTAGCATTAGTAGGTATCTTCTTAGGAGTTATCTTAAATGTTACTAAAATAGCAGAAGATATTAATGATAACGTTGACGTTTCAGTATTTGTTGAAATAGGGACATCTAAAAAGGATACAGACAAATTAGGTGAAGAATTAAAGAAAATTCCTGATGTTAAAAAAGTAGTCTTTTCAAGTAAACAAAATGAATACAAAAAATTGACGGATAAACTTGGGGATACTTGGAGATTATTTGATGGAGATGATAATCCTCTCTATGATGTTTATATACTAACAGCAAAAGATTCTGAATCAATTAAAGAGATTCAAAAATCTGCCTCAGTTGCTCCAAATGTTCATAAGGCTGATTATGGTGGACAAAATTCTGATAAAATATTTACAATTTCTAAAAATGTTAAATTATGGGGAACTATTGCAGCGGGATTTTTAATAGCAGTAGCAATCTTTTTAATCTCTAATACTATTAGAATTACAATTATTTCTAGAAAACGAGAAATTCAAATTATGCGCCTTGTAGGGGCAAAAAATGGATTTATTCGTTGGCCATTCTTTATTGAAGGTGCCTTTATTGGTGTTTTAGGGTCTATTGTACCTATCCTGCTTATATCATTTGGATACTCTCAAGTCTACTACTTGTTTACAACAAGTATGATGGCTTCAGCTGCTTATGAATTAGTTGCTCCAGCGACCTTAGTTGTTCAGCTAAATTTATTATTAGTAGTGATAGGCGTTGTAATTGGTTCAGTAGGATCTGTTCTTTCAATGAGAAGGTTCCTAAAAATATAATATATTTTATTAAAAAGTATCGATTAATCGATACTTTTTTTGCTGTAAAAAAAGAAAAAAGATGACAAAAGTCATCTTTTTTCTTATAAGGGATGATATTAGTAACTAAAACAATGGGGAATATGTATTTAGTTACTAGAAACTGTCTGTTATTTGCTGAATAACAAAGTATTCTTAGCAGACAAGTTGGGGGACTTGTTTGCCAATAACAAATAAATAAACCACGTTTCGTACACATTATAACATAAATGTGCTCTAATGATATGCTTATATTAAAAAAAATAGAGTGACTTATGTAAATTATATATATAATTGTAAAAACAATGTAAAAAGACTTGCAATTTTCTGCTTCAAATTATATGTTTAGTTTGGACTATTTGTAGATTTATATAAACTGTAAGTTAAAGGTAAATTTTAGGAGGATAACGTGTGAAAAAATTTTATAAAAGTGCCATCCTGTGTGCATTGCTTTTTGTAATTGGAAGTTGTGGGAAAGTAGACAATGGAGAATCCATTAATGCAGTAGGTTCATCAGCTATGCAGCCTTTAGTAGAAGCTGCTAGTGAACAGTATAGTAGTACAAATCTAGGAAAATTTATCAACGTTCAAGGTGGAGGTAGTGGTACAGGCTTAAGTCAAGTACAAGCTGGGGCTGTTGAAATAGGAAACTCTGATCTTTTTGCAGAAGAAAAAGAGGGTATTGATAGTAAAAATTTAGTAGACCATCAAGTAGCAGTTGTAGGATTAACACCAATTGTCAATAAAGAAGTTGGTATTAAAGATATATCAAAAAATGATTTAAAAAAAATATTTACTGGAAAAATAAAAAATTGGAAAGAAATTGGTGGTAAAGATCAAGAAATTGTCCTTTTAAACCGTGCATCTGGTAGTGGAAGTCGTCATACGTTTGAACAGTGGGTCTTAGATGGTGAAGAATCTAAAAATGCACAGGAACAAGAATCCACAGGTATGGTAAGGCAAATTGTAAGTACAACACCAGGCGCAATTAGTTACGTTGCTTTTTCATATGTAACAGATGAAGTAGCTACATTATCAATAGACGGAGTAAAACCAACTGAAGATAATGTTAAAAAGAATGATTGGTTTGTTTGGTCATACGAACATATGTATACAAAAGGTGAACCAAAAGGATTAACTAAAGAATTTTTAGAGTTTATGATTTCTGAAGATGTACAAAAAGAAATTGTTCCTCAACTAGGGTATATACCTGTCTCTGAAATGACAATTACTCGTGATGTAAAAGGAAATATAAACCCTAAATAAGAGGTATAAATAGGAGGAAAAGAATTGGAAGAAATTCAAAGTAAGCTATTAAGAAAATCCCCAAAAAGACGATTGGAGCAATTTGGTAAAACAATTAGTTTTTTAGCAATTGCCTTAATAGTAGCTGTCGTTATCGCTATTTTTTATTTTGTTGCAAGTAAGGGGTTAGCGACTTTTTTTGTGGATAAAGTTAAATTGTCTGATTTTTTATTTGGAACAGAGTGGAATCCAAGTTCTGTTAATGAAAGTGGTGAACCTTTAGTTGGTGCAATGCCAATGATTTTAGGCTCATTTATTGTAACTTTTTTATCAGCGTTAATAGCTACTCCTTTTGCAATTGGAGCTGCAGTATTTATGACTGAAATTTCACCAAAACTAGGTGCTAAAGTCTTACAACCAGTTATTGAACTCCTTGTGGGAATCCCATCAGTTGTTTATGGTTTCATTGGATTATCAGTCATTGTTCCAGCTGTTAGAAGTGTTTTTGGTGGTTCAGGTTTTGGGATACTAGCTGGTACATTTGTTTTATTTGTTATGATTTTACCTACAGTCACGTCAATGACAGTAGATGCTCTAAAGGCAGTACCCAGACATTACCGTGAAGCGTCGCTTGCATTAGGAGCAACTAGATGGCAAACTATTTACAAAGTAGTCCTAAGGTCTGCGGTACCAGGAATATTAACCGCTGTTGTATTTGGAATGGCTAGAGCTTTTGGTGAAGCCTTAGCGATCCAAATGGTAATAGGTAATGCAGCCTTAATGCCACATAATTTAATCACTCCATCTTCAACCTTAACAAGTGTATTAACAATGGGAATTGGAAACACAATCATGGGAACTCTTCAAAACAATGTCCTCTGGTCATTAGCCTTATTATTATTATTAATGTCTTTATTTTTCAATATCGTTACACGAATGATCGGTAAGAAAGGGGCTATGAAATAATGAATGCAAAAAAAGCTGATAAAATAGCAACAGGCGTTCTTTATGGAATTGCTATCGTAATTACTGGTATTTTAGCGAGTTTGTTATTATATATTTTAGGTAGAGGATTACCTCATATCAGTATTGATTTTTTGACAAAACCTTCAAAAAGCTTCCAAGCAGGTGGCGGTATAGGAATCCAATTGTTTAACTCTTTTTATTTACTCCTAATAACGATGCTAATAAGCATTCCGATTTCGATTGGTGCTGGAATCTATCTATCAGAATACGCTAAAAAAAATATGCTAACTAATATTATTAGAACTTCAATTGAAGTTCTAAGCTCACTGCCATCAGTGGTTGTTGGTCTATTTGGTTTTTTAGTGTTTGTTATCCAAGCTGGACTAGGTTTTTCGATTATTTCAGGTGCCTTAGCGTTAACATTTTTCAACTTGCCCTTACTAACTAGGAATGTTGAGGAATCATTAAAGGCAGTACATTATACTCAAAGAGAAGCTGGCCTAGCTTTAGGCTTATCAAAATGGGAAACAGTAACACGAGTTATCATTCCAGAGGCTCTGCCAGGAATATTGACTGGTATTATTTTAGGAGCAGGTCGTATCTTTGGAGAGGCTGCAGCACTAATTTACACAGCGGGACAGAGTGCTCCAGCTCTTGATTTTACAAACTGGAACCCAATGAGTATTACGAGTCCTTTAAACATATTTAGACAAGCTGAAACCTTAGCAGTTCACATTTGGAAAGTGAATAGTGAGGGAAATATGCCGGATGGTGCTCAAGTATCTGCTGGTGCATCAGCTGTATTGATACTTGCTGTATTGATATTTAACTTTTTAGCTCGCTTTATAGGCAAAAGATTACATAAGAAAATCACGTCAGCGTAAAGGGGATTAATGATGAAAGAATATAGTTTAGAAGATACACACGTTGTTCAATTTAATGAAACAGAGCAAAAAATTGCTTTAGCAACAGATGATTTACATGTCTGGTATGGAGATAACGAAGCTATCAAAGGTGTGACTCTACAATTTGAAAAAAATAAAATCACTTCATTGATTGGCCCTTCAGGCTGTGGAAAATCAACTTATCTGCGCTCTTTAAATCGAATGAATGATGAAATTGATGGCACTAAAATAACTGGGGAAATAGTCTATGAAAACATAGACATTAATTCAAAAGCAGTTGATGTCTTTGAGATGCGCAAGCACATAGGTATGGTATTTCAACGGCCAAACCCATTTAGTAAATCTATCTACGAGAATATTACATTTGCCTTAAAGCGTCATGGTATGAAAGATAAAAAGGAATTAGATGAGATTGTAGAAACAAGTTTAAAACAAGCAGCTTTATGGGAGCAAGTAAAAGATAGTTTAAATAAAAGTGCACTAGCTTTATCAGGTGGTCAACAACAAAGACTTTGTATCGCTCGAGCTATCGCCATGAAACCTGATATTTTATTATTAGATGAGCCAGCGAGTGCGCTTGATCCAATTTCAACAAGTAAAGTTGAAGAAACATTGCTTAACCTTAAGGAAGATTATACAATTGTAATAGTAACTCATAATATGCAACAAGCATCACGTATTAGTGATTACACTGCTTTTTTCTATATGGGAAAAGTGTTGGAATATGATAAAACAAGAAAAATATTCACACGTCCAAAAATTCAAGCAACTGATGATTATGTATCAGGACATTTCGGATAAGGAGTAATTAAATGGCGATTATAGAATCTAATGACTTACATTTGTATTATGGAAAAAATGAAGCTCTTAAGGGTATCACAATGGGATTTGATGAGGGTGGTATTACTGCTTTGATTGGCCCTTCTGGTTGTGGAAAATCAACTTATTTGAGAACGTTAAATCGAATGAATGATCTTATTCCTTCAGTGACAATTACAGGGAATGTCTCTTATAAAGGAAAAGATATTTATAGTCCGAGAACGGATACTGTTTTATTAAGAAAGCAGATTGGGATGGTATTCCAACAGCCTAACCCATTTCCATTCTCAATTTATGAGAATGTTATTTACGGTTTAAAGTTGGATGGAAACCACTCGAAAAGTGAGTTAGATCAAGTGGTAGAGGAAAGTCTAATCGCAGCAGCTGTATGGGACGATGTAAAAGATAAACTAAATAAAAGTGCTCTTTCTTTATCAGGAGGACAACAGCAACGAGTTTGTATAGCTAGGGTACTAGCAGTAAAGCCTGACGTAATATTATTAGATGAACCAACAAGTGCACTTGATCCGGTATCAAGTGGTAAAATTGAAAATATGTTGCTAGGATTGAAAGACCAATATACAATGATTATGGTGACACATAATATGCAACAAGCATCAAGAATTTCAGATAAAACTGCTTTTTTCTTGAGTGGCGATTTGATTGAGTATGATAAAACAAAAAATATCTTCTTGAATCCAAAAATGCAACAGACAGAAGATTATATTACGGGAAAATTTGGATAATAAAAAATAAAGGGAGAAGTGGTTATGTTAAGAAGTCAATTCGAGGAAGATATACAAAATTTACATGGTAAGTTTGATAAAATGGGACAAGATGTTAATATTGCGATAAGTAAATCGGTAAAAGGATTTATTGAACATGATAAAAGTCTTGCAAAAGAAGTCATTGAATCAGATGAAAATATAAATATACAAGAGCAAGAATTAGAAAAAAAATGTTTTGAAATGATTGCTCTGCAACAACCGGTAACGCTCGACTTAAGAAATATTGTTACAATAATGAAGGCAAGTTCTGATTTAGAACGTATGGGAGACCACGCAGTATCAATTGCTAAATCAACCATTCGTGTTAAAGGAAATAAACGTGTACTAGAAATTGAAGAAGAAATATCTGAGATGGCTAGTCATGTAATGACGATGGTTAGTGAAGTATTAGTGGCTTATGTTAATACAGATAGTGAAAAAGCGATAGAAATTGCAACAAGTGATAAAATAACTAATAAATACTTTAAGTCAATTTATCGTCATTCCATTCGTGCGATGCAAGAAAATCCAGAAACTGTGATCGTAGGAGCAGATTACTTACAAGTAGCTGGCTTTTTGGAACGTATTGGTGATTATGTAACTAACATCTGTGAGTGGATTGTTTACTTAACTACTGGGAAAATTGCTGAATTAGATTTAAAAAACTTTGAAGATGGCGATTTTTAAATTTTTTTAACTATATCTTAGCTAAAAAGAGAAAAAACATTTTTTGAAATGTTTTTTCTCTTTTTATATTACAATTTGTAATGTTGTTGTAATTTAATTACAATGACTTTTATGATATAGTCTATTAGTAATCAAAAAAAGCTGAGGTAATAATAAATGAAAATAAAAAAATCTTTTGTGCTGACTGCAGCAGCGACATGTATTGTTGGTCTGATATCACCATCACTAGTTCAGGCAGATAATATTGACAACAAAATTGCAAATGAAGAGCAAAAAATAAAAGACTTAAATGAAAAAAAAGTTTCAAGTGATAATAATTTAGCAGATTTAGAATCTAAAATTAGCAGTTTGACTGCAGATGTAGATAGTTTATTAGATGAAAAATTAGGCTTAGAAAAAGAAGTTAATCAATTAACTAAAGATATTAGTGAATTAGAAAAAATAATTGAAAAAAGAAATAAAAAAATTGAAGAGCAAGCAAGATCAACTCAAATTAACCAAGAACAGCAAGATATTGTAAATGTTCTTTTAGATTCTGAGTCATTCTCAGACGCTATTGGAAGAACAGTTGCTTATACAAAATTAGTATCAGCTAACAATGATATTATGGAAGCACAAAAAGAAGATCAAGAAAATTTAACGAAGAAAAAAGCAAGTGTAGAAACGAAAGTCAATGAAGTGACAAAAAAAGCTGCTGATTTAAAAGTTAAACAAGCTGAATTAGAAAAATCTAAAACTGAACAAGTAAAACTAGCTAATGAGATCTTAAAAAACATAGACAGTGCTAAAAGTAAAAAATCTGAATATGTAGCACAAAAAGAAGAGGCTAAACGAATAGCTGCAGAGCAAGCTCGTCTAGCAAAAGAAGTAGCTAAAAAAGAGCAAGCTGCTAAAAAAGCCGTAGCGGAAGCTCAAAAAGCTGCTGAAGAAAAATTAGAAACGCAACAACCAGTTTCGTTATCAAAATCAACTGGTGAAAAAGGTACTACAGATAATAGTAAGTCTTCAAGTGAAACCAGTTATGCTAGCGGCTTTCAGCGCCCATTAAGCTCATTTACAATTACAAGTCCGTTTGGTGGTAGACAAGACCCTACAGGTAGTGCTGGTGATTTTCATGATGGGATTGACATGGCAGCTCCTGGCGGAACACCGATTATGGCTTCAAGAGAAGGTACTGTTGTTGAATCTAGTTTTCATCCAAGTGCAGGAAATCATGTAATTATTAAACATGATAATGGATATTATACCTATTACATGCATATGAGAGAACCAGGTATTGCTTCTGGTACATCTGTATCAGCTGGTGATGTGATTGGCTCAGTTGGAACAACTGGAAATTCAACTGGTGATCACTTACACTTTGGTATCGCAACAGGAATCTGGAGTGGATTTATGAACCCAGCTCCATTTATTGGATTATAATTATAAATTATTTTGAGATTATCTAAAAAGATAGTCTCTTTTTGTTATAAAAAATATAGGTTCTTAAGATAGATAAATAAATCCAACTCAAGTCGTATGACAAAAAAGTATTTACAAGGCATAATAGGTATATAAGAAAAATATAAAACCTACAGGGAGGCTACACATTATGCAAGAAAGAGATAGAATTTTAGAGTTAGTAAAAAAAGGAATATTATCTACTGAGGAAGCTTTGGTTTTATTAGAAAATATAGCAACAGAAAAAGATGAAAAATTAGTTAATAAGGAAGCTTCACGAGTGAAAAAAAATCCAACACCTTTAACTGAAACTACGCAAACGACTGAAGAAGAAATAAATAAATCCATTGACATTGATAACTCTGACGATTTTCTAAAAAAATTAGAAGAAAATGAAAAGCGAGACAAAGAAAAATTAGAAGAAATACTAGCTGGATTAACAGAAGAAATTAATGAAGTATCAGCTAATATTGATGAAGTATCTGTCGAAATCGATGGTCTTGATGAAGCGATTAAAGAAAAAGAAGAAGAAATCACAGTATTAAATACAATGGAAGAATTAGACGGTTTAACAGATGAAAAAAAAGCTGAACGTGATCAGTTAGAAAATGATCTGACATATCTAAAAGAAACAAAAGTGAAATTAGTTGAAGAAAGAAATGATTTAAAAGAGCAATTAAAAAATTTCAAAAAGGAACAAAAGGAATCAACGAAAGATGAGTGGAAGTCCAAATTTGATATTCCTGAAGACTGGCGTGAACAGGCAAATGAAACATTTACTCAAGTGGGTGAAAAAGTTGGAGATGCTGGAACTCAGTTCGGGTCATTTATCAAAAAAACAATAGAGTCAGTTACAAATTCAGTTAATGATAATGTTGATTGGAAAGATATAAATATTAAAGTACCAGGTGTAGCGAGTCAAAGCTTTACACATGAGTTTGTTTATCCAGAAAATGAGGCAACTATTATTGATGTTAAAGTGGCCAACGGTAAAGTTAAATTTGTCACTTGGGACTCTTTAGATGTTAAAATTATGGCAGATATTAAATTTTATGGTAAAAATAACTCTGATTCGTTGTTTGAAGCCTTTTTAGAGCGAAGTGATATTGAAGTGAATGAAGAAAAAATCTCGTTCCAAATCCCGAACAAACGAGTGAAAGTGGATTTAGTATTTTATTTACCAAAACGCACCTATGATCATGTTTCTGTAAAAATGTTAAATGGAGATATTAAATTAACTAATTTAGATTTAGGTGATGTTTTCTTAAAATCAACAAATGGTGATATGGAAATTTCGGATATCTCTGCAAGTATGTTGGAAGTCGAAGGGGTCAATGGAGAAATAAACGTAAGAGATAGCGAGATTATTGATTTCCTTGGAGAAACAGTTAACGGTAATATTAGAACAAAAGCTGATATTAAGAGTGTTAGTATTTCTTTAATAAATGGTGAAATTAGAATAACAACACCAGTCGATTCAGCACCTCAAAAAATTGATGCTAGCGCTGTGAATGGAACAATTAAACTGGCATTACCTGAAATAATTGGAATTGATGGATCTGGTAAAACAAATTTTGGTAATATTAAAAATCGTTTGAGTCATGTTGAAATTGTTCGTGAGAAAAAAGACAGAACTAATCAAAGTCTAGAATTTAGAAGAACTAATGGGGAATCATTAGTATTTGTCAATCTTTCAACAACTACTGGTAGTATACTCTTAAAAGATACAGATAATTAAGAAAATGGAGTGAAGTAAAATGAATAAAAAATTAACTAAATCAAACTCAAATGTTGTAATTTCAGGTTCTTTAGCAGGAGTTGCTGAATTTATAGGCATTGACCCAACGATTGTACGTGTCATATATGTCATATTAGCATTGTTTACGGCTGGGTTCCCAGGATTCTTGTTATATATAGCCTTAATGTTATTAATGCCTTCTGGAGCAAACAGACAACAAAGAGGCACCTATAATGAGCCATATGAACAGCCTTATTATGGAAAAAAAACAAAGAATGGAAAAAGACCAAGAAAAGAAGCCGAAAAAGTTGAGGGCGATGATTGGAGCGACTTTTAATGTCTTATCTCCAAAGTTTAATAGTTAATACTTTAGCTTTTATTTCACTCTCAGTTATGTTTCCATCAAAGTTCTATGTGGGAAGTTTTTTCATAGCTGTAGGTGCCAGTATCATTTTATCCGTTCTTAATGTACTGATTAAACCAATTTTAAGTATTTTATCATTGCCAATCACAATTCTCACTCTTGGATTTTTTAGTTTTGTAATCAATGCAGCAATGTTAAAAATTACGTCAGTAGTAATTGGTGAACAGAACTTTGCTTTTTCAAGCTTTGGTTCAGCAATATTGATTGCGATAATTATGTCTATCATTAATGCAATTGTGGTAGATCATTTCACGAGGAAATACTACTAAATAATTTTATAAGACTTCTTTACACTTTAAAAAAGATGTAAAGAAGTTTTTTATTTGTTTAATAAAGCTATAATCTAGAATATAGCAAGATAAAGTGATAAAATGTAACAGTTGAGGTTGATTTTTAAAATAGTTAGGAAGTGAAGCAGATGGTACAAATTAAAGATATAGTTAATCAATTACAATTAGATGTGTATTCAGGTGAAGAATATTTAGAGAGAGATGTAGAATCCAGTGAGATCTCTAGACCAGGATTAGAATTGACAGGTTATTTTAATTATTATCCTGATGATCGTATTCAGATGTTTGGTAAAAAAGAGATAACGTTTGCTGAAAAAATGACGTCATTAGAAAAAGATATTATTTTTAAAAAGTTATGTGCACCTAACACACCGTGTTTTGTTGTAGCAAGAGGACTTGAGGTCCCTTTAGAACTTGTGGAAATTACAAAAGAAAAAGGGATTCCGATTATATCTTCAAATATTCATACATCAAGACTCTCTGGAATTATCTCTAATTTCTTAGAAAGTCAGCTAGCAGAACGTGTTTCAACTCATGGTGTTTTGGTGGAAGTCTATGGACTAGGTGTTTTAATTCAGGGAACTAGCGGTATTGGTAAAAGTGAGACTGGTCTTGAATTAATTAAAAAAGGCCATCGATTGATTGCTGATGACCGTGTTGATATTTATAAACAGGACGAACGAACTGTTATAGGAGAAGCTCCAGCAATTCTAGAGCACCTAATGGAAATTAGAGGTGTTGGGATTATCGATGTGATGAATTTATTTGGAGCAAGCTCGGTTAGAAGAAAATCCCAGATTTCGTTAGTTGTTAATTTAAAAGATTGGAGTACTGATAGTCAATTTGATCGCTTAGGAAGTGGAACTGAAACGATCTCTTTAGCTAATGTGCCTGTCCCTAGGATTACAATACCTGTATCGACAGGGCGAAATGTAGCAACGATCATTGAGGTAGCAGCTATGAATTTTAGGGCTAAAACAATGGGATACGATGCGACTAAAAAGTTTGAAGAAAATCTGGCTCAACTAATAGAAACTAATTCTTCTCAAAAAGGAGAATCTAAATGACCTTTTTAATGGTAAATCCTACAGCGTTTAAATTTTTTGGTATTGAGATCCAGTGGTATGCGATTATTATAGTTTCCGCAATTATAATTGTGTCTTGGCTTGCTTCAAAAGAAGCTGTCAAAGTTGGATTAAGAGAAGATGATGTTGTGGATTTGATGCTTTGGGCGTTACCAGTTTCAATCGTGGGAGCAAGGCTCTATTATGTCATTTTCGAGTGGGAATACTATGCACAAAACCCCAGTGAAATTTTGGCAATCCGAAGCGGAGGATTGGCGATTTATGGTGGTTTGATCGCAGGAGGCCTCGTTATCTATATATTTACTAGACACCGTTTTATTTCAACATGGAAATTCTTAGATGTAGCTGCACCAAGTGTGATTTTAGCTCAAGGAATTGGCCGTTGGGGAAATTTCATGAATCATGAAGCTTTTGGAAATGTTGTTAATCGTGAGTTTCTAGAAGGGTTACACTTACCTAATGTGATTATTGAAAATATGTATATTGATGGAAAGTATAGACAGCCAACATTTCTCTATGAAAGTGTATGGAATGTATTAGGCTTTATATTATTGATTATTTTAAGACGTAAGCCTAACTTCTTAAAAGAAGGGGAACTTGCTTTAATCTATGTAATTTGGTATTCATTTGGACGCTTCTTTATTGAAGGAATGAGAACAGATAGCTTGATGATAGGTAATGTCATTAGGGTGTCCCAAATATTATCAGCATTACTTTTTGTCGGAGCAATTGGCTTAATTATTTACCGGAGAAAACAGAAAAATATTCCTTTTTACGATCGAACGAAAGAGAAAAAATAAATCAAACAAATTATTTCAAGATAAAGAATAGTGAATAAGAACCTAATAAAGATAATTGTCTTTTGTTTAGGTTCTTTTTATTATTATTTTAAGAAATGAATAGGTTTTACTATCTTTTTTAAAAACTTATCATTTATAGCTATCTATGATAAACTAGTGGAAGAAATAGACATAATTTTAAAGGAGCTTTTAAACATGAAGCAAAAGATAGCAGTACTAGGAGCTGGTTCTTGGGGAACTGCATTAGCAATGGTCCTTGTGGAAAATGGTCATGAGGTTACCATCTGGGGTCATCATAAAGAACAAATGGATGAGATTAATAAAAATCATACCAACTCTCATTATTTACCTGATATTCAATTACCGATAGCATTAAAAGCGAATGGGGATATGGAGAGCTGCGTAGCAGATGCAGATGCTGTTCTTTTTGTAGTACCTACAAAAGCGATGAGAGAAGTTGCGCAAAAATTTGTAAAAGTATGTAAAAATAAACCAGTTATTATTCATGCGAGCAAAGGTTTGGAGCAGAAAAGTCATAAACGAATATCTGAAGTTTTAACGGATGAAATTCCTGAAAGTAAGCGAAAAGCCATAGTTGTACTCTCTGGGCCAAGTCATGCTGAGGAAGTAGCAGTAAAAGATGTTACGACTATTACGGCAGCGGCAATAGAAGTAAAATATGCTGAGTATGTCCAACGACTATTTTCTAATGAGTACTTTCGAATTTATACAAACCAAGATGTGATTGGCGTTGAATTAGGAGCAGCTTTGAAAAATATTATTGCATTAGGTTCAGGAGCATTACATGGTTTAGGCTATGGAGATAACGCTCGTGCTGCGATTATGACTCGTGGACTAGCTGAAATTAGTCGTTTAGGTGTTGCGATGGGAGCAGACCCATTAACCTTTATTGGACTAAGCGGTGTTGGTGATTTAGCTGTAACTTGTACAAGTGTCCATTCAAGAAATTGGCGTGCAGGTGATTTATTAGGTAAGGGCCATTCATTAGACAATGTTCTAGACAATATGGGTATGATTGTTGAAGGAGTTTCGACGACTAAAGCTGCCTACGAACTATCAAGAGATCTAAAAATAGAAATGCCTATAACAGAGACCATTTATAAAGTACTTTATGAAGATGAAAAAGTAGAAAAAGTAGTTAAAGATATTATGTTAAGAGATCATAAATCGGAACAAGAATTTTAGTTGAGGAGAATATATATGTCAAAAGTAAAAAAAGCTATTATTCCTGCTGCAGGACTTGGAACAAGGTTTTTACCAGCAACAAAGGCTATGGCAAAAGAAATGCTACCGATTGTTGATAAGCCAACGATCCAGTTCATTGTTGAAGAGGCAAGAGCAGCTGGGATTGAAGATATATTAATTGTAACAGGAAAAGCTAAACGTCCAATTGAAGATCATTTCGATTCAAATCTTGAACTTGAGATGAACCTTAAGGAAAAGGGAAAAGATGATTTATTACAATTAGTTACAGAAACAACCGGATTGAATTTGCATTTTATCCGTCAATCACACCCACTAGGGTTGGGACATGCAGTTCTTCAAGCGAAATCTTTCGTTGGTAATGAACCTTTTATTGTTATGTTAGGCGATGATTTAATGGAAGATAAAGTTCCTCTAACAAGACAACTGATGGATAATTATGACAATACTCATGCATCAACAATTGCTGTCATGGATGTACCAAAAGAGGATGTTTCTAAATATGGTATTATTAATCCTGGTGAAGAAGTAGAAAAGAATTTATTTAATGTTGTTAACTTTGTTGAAAAACCTGCAATGGAAGATGCTCCAAGCAACATGGCAATTATTGGTCGATATCTTTTAACACCAGAAATATTTGATATTTTAGATAATCAAAAACCAGGAGCTGGAAACGAAATTCAACTAACTGATGCTATTGATACATTGAATAAAACGCAACGTGTATTTGCACACCGCTTTACTGGAACTAGATATGATGTGGGCGATAAATTCGGCTTCATGAAAACAAGTATTGAGTATGGATTGAAACACCCTCAAATAAAAAATGATTTAAAACAACTCATTTTAGATTTAAGTGATGATATTAGAAAAGAAGATAAGAAGAAGAAAGAGAAGGAATAATATTCCTTCTTTTTTAATGGATAAAGTTAGGTGATTAGATGGAGATAAAAAAAGCAATTTTACATATTATTGACCGTGAAGCAGGCAGTTTGATTTGCTCTCAAGCAGAGCTCGACCTAAAAGAATATGCTGTAAAACAATATCTGGATTCAGTGCTAAAACGTCTTGAAAAGGCAGAGTTTAAAAATGGAGTCTTACAAGAAGACTCTGATTTTGCAACAATTTTAAAAAATGAGGCATTAGATTTTATTGATAGATCAACTGATATGGCTCAAATGATTTTTGATAGTCTTGCTATTAGTGAAGATGCACCAAGTGGAGATTTATTGATTGTAGAGTTAGAAGAACTAAATGGCATACCTAAATTTGGTTTGATCAAATTTAATTATAAACCAAGTTTTACACATCATGTTACTTATTTGGATGATTTAATGCAAAATAATATAATTCTAAATAAAACTATTTTTCCTTCAACAACACAGCGAATTGATGAATGTTGTATCATCAATTTAGAGACTTTTGAACTTGATATTATTGAAAAAAAATATAGTTTTGAAGGGCAAAACCGTTTATTTTTTACCGAGAGATTTTTGCAAATAGATCCGAAACCAACTGTTACAGAAAATCTAAAAATAATAAAAAAAGCAGTGAAAGAAGTCGCTAATAAATATAATGAAGAAGAATACGTCAGTATGAGTCAAACACAACAAGCTGTTTTCGAATCAATCGAGGAAGATGGAACGATAAATAAAGAGAAAATAGCAGAAGCTGTATTTGAGACCAACGAATCTGCTAAACAAGACTATTTTGATATAATTAATCAAACTAAATTCTCCGAAGAAATACCTAGTAATGTACCCAAATATGAAAAAAAATACAGTAAACAGAAATTTAAGTTAACAAATGGTATTGAACTAAGCATTCCAGCAGATGTTTTTAAAAATCCTGAACTAGTGGAGTTTATTAATAATCCAGATGGAACTATCTCTGTAATGATTAAAAATGTAGAACAAATTATTAGTAAATTTTAATTCTTTAAATGTTGATCAAAAAATGCACCTGTTTTTTCCATCGTATTAATTTTAAGAATATGAGGCTCACCAATTCCGGTATCAAATTGCATATTTTTACCATGTGTTTTATCTTTATTGTCATAAAAAAACTGTTCGATAGAATTATATGGTAATTTTTGATCTTCAGTTCCATGCCAAATGTAGAGTGGGCGTTGTGCTATCTTTTCGGGCATTGTGTTTAAATCATATTTATTAGTCCATGAAAGAATATCCTTTATGTCTAAAGAATAAGGATTAGTTTCTTGTGCAAGGAAGTCTTGTGTTCTTGAGATAAATAGTTTGAAGTTTGTTGTTCCCATTAATATAGAGGCGGCTTTGATTTCAGGGTAATGGGTCAAAAGAGCGGAAGTTGTCATCCCTCCCATTGAAAAACCTGCAACCCCTAGTGAACTGTGTTTTATAAGATTTCTCTTTGTATAGAAATATATGATTAAAGGAAACTCGCTAATATTATATTGAATCGTCGACCAAAAAGTAAATGACGGGATTACAGAAGGCGATTTAATTTTTCGTTCTCCGTGATACATGGAGTCGGGCAAAACAACTCTAATATTATGGTTTGCTATTTTTTTAGCCGCTGTAAGAGCCAGTTCCTTCTTTGTTTGCCAACCGTGATAATAAACAACAAGAGGTAAAGGTTCATTCATTAGTTTCTTTGAAACAACTTCCAAAACAGGGATATGCTGAATAGATCGTTTTCTAATTATTAATGTCATTATAGTCACTTCCTTATTACTTATTTTAAAGAAGTGAATCATATAAGTAAACTAAATGGATTTCTTTAATACAAAAGTAATAAAAATAGTTGTGCGAATGGAATTTTTTGCATTTTTCCATTATAATGAAGAGTGAGTTTTTAAAAGAGAGGAGAATGAAAGTGGCATATCAAGCTTTATATCGTGAGTGGCGTTCTCAGACGTTCGATGATATGGTTGGACAAAAAATGATTACCCAAACATTGAAAAATGCCATCATTCAAGAAAAAGTGTCACACGCTTATCTCTTTACCGGTCCAAGAGGGACTGGGAAAACGAGTGCAGCCAAAGTTTTTGCTAAAGCAATTAACTGTAAACAGTCAGTGGATGGAGAACCCTGTAACCAGTGTGACGACTGCATTGGGATTACAGAAGGTCGTATCAATGATGTTATTGAAATTGATGCAGCAAGTAATAATGGAGTAGAGGAGATACGAGATATTAGAGATAAGGTTAAGTATGCTCCAACTCAAGTAACCTATAAAATATATATTATTGATGAAGTTCATATGTTGTCAACAGGAGCGTTTAATGCTTTGTTAAAGACGTTAGAGGAACCTCCAAAGCATGTCGTATTTATTTTAGCAACAACTGAGCCTCATAAAATACCAGCAACAATTATTTCAAGAACTCAACGATTTGATTTCAAACGAATTGGGATTGAAGACATTGAGGAACACCTGAAAATGATTTTGCAGCAAAAAAACTTATCATTCGAAGATTCAGCAGTTAAAATAATTGCCAGGTCAGCAGAGGGTGGGATGAGAGATGCACTGAGTATTTTAGATCAAGCATTGTCATTTAGCGGAGAAAGTCTCACCGTATCTGATGCACTTGAGGTAACCGGTAGTTTAACGAGTGAAATAATGGATCAGTACCTAGCTCATTGTATCGATGGAGAAACTGAAGAAGCATTATCTGTTTTAAATAGACTATTAAATGAGGGGAAAGAGAGTAATCGAATTGTTGAAAATCTATTACTTTATTGTCGTGATTTATTAGTTTATCAAAAAGCACCAACTATCTTAGAAAAACAAACAGGATTGATTACAGAGAGTTTTAAAAAATTGAGTCAGCAAATTAGCCAAGCACAACTCTATCAGTTAATAAATGAACTAAACGATACGCAAAAAGAAATAAGATTTAGCCATCAGCCGACTGTTTATTTAGAAGTTCTGACAGTAAAATTATCGACGTCTAATAATAATTGGCAGGAAAAAATTACTTCAGACAAAGCGACTAGTCCAACTGAGATTCAATTTCTAGTTGATAAAGTCGGTAGCTTGGAAAAAGAACTACAAGAGTTGAAGAAAACTGGTGTGTCGGCACCAACGGGAAATGAAAATAGAAATAGTAATCAAAGCAATAAAAAAGTGAAACAAAGTACTTATAGGATACCAACAGAACAAGTCTATCAAGTTCTTGAGAAAGCGACTAAAGAACAATTAACATCCGTTAGAGGAGCCTGGCAAGAATTATTGCAATTTTTATCGGTGACTCAGCGAGCAATGATAAAGGCTAGTGAGCCGGTGGCGGCTAGTGAAGATAGCTTGATAGTTGCCTTTGAATATGAAATACTATGCCATAAAGCCAGTCAAGATGAGGATTTATTACTTGCGATGAGAAATGGTTTCGAAAGATTACTTCAGTACTCACCCAAATTAATTAGTGTACCAAAAGATCAATGGTCGGAGTTAAGAAAATCATTTATATCTCAGATGGACCAAGAGTCTAATCCAGAAGATAGGCAAGTTGAGCAACAAAAAGATCCAGTTGTAGAAGAAGCTAAAGAATTATTCGGTTCTTTAGTTAATATAATAGAAGATTAATAGGAGAGATTGATTATGATGCGTGGAATGGGAAATATGCAAGGTATGATGAAACAAATGCAAAAAATGCAAAAAGAAATGGGAGAAACAAAAGCAATATTAGATCAAAAAGAATTTACTGGTGAAGCAGGAAATGGTTTAGTAAAAATAGTAATGACTGGTGAGAGAAAAGTAGTGAATGTCATTATCAATCCAGATGTGTTAGATCCAGAAGACGCTGATATGACACAAGATTTAGTTTTAGCAGCTACGAATGATTGTCTTGAAAAAATAGAAGTTGAAACTGAAAACATGATGGGTAAGTATACTAAAAATATTCCAGGATTTTAATTTAAAAATGTTAGAAACAGGAAGGTAACTTCCTGTTTTTTTAAGAGAAAGAAGGCACCGTTATGCATTATCCAACTCCAATTGCTAAACTAATTGAAAGTTACATGAAGCTACCTGGGATAGGTGCAAAAACTGCAACGAGGTTAGCTTTTTATACTATTAATATGAAAGAAGAAGACGTGACAGATTTTGCAAAATCACTCATCAGTGTTAAACGTGATCTGCATTATTGCTCAATTTGTGGCAATATCACAGACGAAGCAACTTGTGATATCTGTCGTGATTCTAACAGAGACAAACAAACTATTTTAGTAGTTGAAGAAACTAAAGATGTCATGTCAATGGAAAAGATGCGAGAGTATAAAGGTTTGTATCACGTATTAAATGGCGTGTTATCACCTATGGACGGAACAGGGCCAGATGACTTAAACATAGCATCATTGATTAAAAGACTTCACGATGAAGAAGTAAAAGAAGTAATTATAGCCACTAATGCAACAACAGACGGAGAGGCAACAGCCATGTATTTATCTAGATTAATTAAGCCAGCAGGAATAAAAGTTACTAGGTTAGCACATGGATTATCTGTTGGAAGTGATATTGAATATGCAGATGAGGTCACTCTTTTGAAGGCTGTAGAAGGAAGAACTGAATTATAAGTGTAAGTAAATGTGTGAGGAGTATGGAAATGAATGGAGTTTTTATTACAATTGAAGGCCCAGATGGTGCTGGAAAAACAACAGTTATAAAAGAATTGAGTAAGTTAATCAAGGATAGCTCACAGTATCCTCTGACAGTGACAAGAGAACCGGGAGGAATCCCAATATCAGAAGAAATTCGTCAAGTTATTTTAGATCCAAAAAACACTGAAATGGATGTACGAACCGAAGCGTTACTCTATGCAGCTGCTAGAAGACAACATTTAGTAGAAAAAATATTGCCAGCTAAAGAGGCAGGTCACTTAGTGTTATGCGATCGATTTATCGATAGTTCTATTGCTTATCAAGGTGTAGCTAGAGAGATTGGAGCAGAGGAAGTTTTAAAAATAAATGAATTTGCCATTGAAGGAAATTATCCAGAATTAACCATATATTTGGATGTTCCGTCTGAAGTAGGTTTAGAGCGGATTAATCAAGGTCGTAAAACGTCTGAGTTAGATCGTTTAGATATGGAATCCTTAGATTTCCATAAAAAAGTACGTCAAGCATATTTGAGTCTTGTTGAAAGTAATAAAAGTAGAATTGTTTTAATAGATGCACAAGATAATATAGAAAAAGTTGTCAAAAATTGTTATGATTTAATTAAGGAAAGATATCCTTTATTTTTTAATTAAGCGAAAGGTGGTCATCAATATGAAATTATTACTAGCAATTGTTCAAGATAAGGATAGCAATCGATTATCTAGTGAATTTGTACAAAAAAATATTCGTGCGACTAAATTATCTACCACTGGAGGTTTTTTACGAGCAGGAAATACAACCTTCATTGTCGGAATTGAAGATGAACGAGTTGATGATGTGTTAGAAATTATCAAAGAAAATTGTCAAGCAAGAGAACAATATGTTACCTCTCCTGTTACTTTTGATGTATCAATGGACGCCCATTCTAGTTATCCGATTCCCATCCAAGTTGGCGGGGCTACGGTATTTATGTTGCCTGTAGAAGGATTTCATCAATTTTAATGGAAGAATTAATAAAAAATAGGATTGAAGAAGACCAACCTCAGTTAATGAGTGTTTTTAGGAAAAATATTGAGATGAATACATTAACCCATGCTTATCTTTTTGAAAGTCAAGATATCGATTCAGCTTATGATTTTTCTTTATGGATAGCTCAAGGTATATATTGTCCAGTTATATCAGACGGGAGTTGTGGTGAATGCGTTACATGTCGAAGGATAGCTACACTTGATTTTCCTGATGTGACAACAATCATACCAGATGGTCAAACAATTAAAGTAGATCAGATAAGAGAAATAAAGCAAACCTTTATTAGGAGTGGGATGGAATCACGAAAAAAGGTTTTAATTATAAAGAATGCAGAAAAAATGACAATTAGTGCCGCTAATAGCTTACTGAAGTTTATTGAAGAACCAGATGGTATGATGTACATATTCTTTTTGACAAATAGTATAAATAAAATATTGCCAACTATTCAATCGAGATGTCAACAAATCTACTTAAAACCGATTTCAAAAAAAAGGATAATTACTGCTTTAGAAGAAACGTCTTCTTTAACAAAAAAACAAATTGAAGTGATAGCTACTTTAGTTGATTCAAAACAAAAAGCGGTTGAATTATCAACAGATGAGTGGTTTAATAGTGCTAGAGAAATCGTATCTAAATGGTTCCAATATTTAGAAAAAAAGAACGCTTTAGGATTTGTATTTGTCCAACAGCATCTTGTGAAAATAGCAAAAGAAAAAGAACAACAGTATATGATTTTAGATCTTTTATTAACCTTTTTTAGGCTAAAACTTAAAGAAGAAATTGATACAAAAAATTTAAATCAAAGTGATTCTGATGCAGCAATTGAAAAAATATTACTTGCAAGACGAAAATTGGAAGCAAATGTTAATTTCCAAAATGTCTGCGAGCAACTTGCATGGCAATTACTATTTTAATATAGGAGGACGGCCAAATGGTAGAAGTAGTCGGTGTCCGTTTTAAACCCACAGGTAGAATTTATTACTACTCAGGTACTAATAGTGTTGAGTATTTATATAATCAAAAAGTTGTAGTGGAGTCTCAAAAAGCAAAAGAGTTGGCTCAAGTGGTTATCCCTAAAAAAGATATACCCAAAGAAGATTTACCTGAAGAAGTCAAACCAATTATTCAAATTGCTACAGAAAAACAATTAGCAAAGTATGAAGAGAATTGTAATGATGCAAAAAATGCTTTTATTATTGCTAAAGGTAAAATCGGTGAACATGGATTAGAAATGAAATTAGTTGATGCAGAATATACTTTTGATAGAAGTAAAATTGTATTTAGTTTTACGGCAGATGGTCGTATTGATTTTAGAAATCTTGTAAAGGATTTAGCATCTATTTTTAAAACTCGCATAGAGCTTCGACAAATCGGTGTAAGAGATGAAGCAAAATTACTGGGTGGAATAGGTCCTTGTGGACGTCCACTTTGTTGTAGTACCTTCTTAGGTGATTTTGCAGCAGTTTCAATAAAAATGGCTAAAGAGCAAAATTTATCACTTAACCCAAGTAAAATATCTGGTGTTTGTGGTAGATTAATGTGTTGTTTAAATTATGAAAATTCAGAGTACGAAAGAATCAGAAAGAGGATGCCTGATTTTGGAAAAGTTATAGAAACTCCAGATGGTCAAGGTAGAGTGATTGGTTTAAATATTCTTTCTGAAATTGTAAAGGTTAAACCTTTAGGTCGTGAAACGCCTGTTGAATATGGCTTAGATGAGTTAATTGAGAATGAGCAACTAGAGGTAAAGGAAGATTGACATGGAAAAAATAAAATTATACGATGAATTAGTCGACATTGAAAAAAATTTACAAACCATGTTGAATCAAGTGGGCGAGATGAAGGATGTTGTGGATAGTGTTCTTGAAAAGAACCTCAATCTAGAACTTGAAAACCAACATTTAAGAGATCGTTTAGAGAAATTAGAACGAGAAGATTTAGCTGAAGATAGTAGGCAAGAACTATCAAAATCACGTCTAAATCTAGAAAAATTATATGAACAAGGATTTCATGTGTGTAAAGATTTTTATGGTTCGCGAAGAGAAAATCATGAAGAATGTGTATTTTGCTCTCATATGATCTATGGAAAATAAAAACGAAGGTAGAGCTTTTGATCTACCTTCGTTTTTTTAAAGGAGAAAATAATGAAACAACAAAAAAGTTTTAAGAATATGGAACAAGGAAAATTGTATTTAGTGCCAACACCGATAGGAAATCTTCAAGACATGACCTTTAGATCGATTTCAATTTTAAAAAATGCAGATATTATTGCCAGTGAAGACACAAGAAATACACAAAAATTATTAAATCATTTTGAAATAGAGACAAAACAAATAAGTCTACATGAGCACAATGTACAAGAGCGTGTACCTGAACTGATTAATTATTTAATTGAAGGTAAAGTCCTAGCTCAAGTCAGTGATGCTGGAATGCCTTCAATTAGTGATCCAGGACATGAACTTGTTTTAAAAGCTATTGAAAAAGAAATAGATGTGATTTCATTGCCAGGTGCTTCGGCAGGAATTACAGCGTTAATTGCGTCAGGAATTACTCCTCAACCCTTTCTTTTTTATGGCTTTTTACCTAGAAAAAATAATGAACAAAAGCTTAGTTTGGAAAAGTTGAAAACTTCAGAAGCTGCACTTATTTTTTATGAATCACCTCATAGAATCGTGAAAACATTGAAAGTGATGTCGGAAGTTTTGGGTGGAGAGAGAAAAGCCGTGTTGTGTCGAGAATTAACAAAATTATTTGAAGAATATACACGAGGTTCTATCGATGAATTAGTAAGTTTTTTAGAAGATAATACAATCAAAGGGGAGTGCTGTCTAATTATTGAGGGGGATGATGGCAAGGTGATTCTTAGTGAATCGGAAGCCTCTCTAACTGTTAAAGAACATGTACTACAAATAATTGAACAAAAAGGCGTGACGAGTAAAGTTGCTATAAAAGAAGTTGCCAAGGTGAGAGGTATAAAAAAACAAGATGTATATAAGGATTATCACTTGAAATAGATAAATTTTCTCAGTGGAAATGAATTAAAAAAAAGTTGCATATTAATAAGGTTATGATATAATTTTCTTGTATAAGTATGATTAGAATAGGTGTAGAAGTTTTTTTTTGTTCACTTTTTTACTTTATCTATAATACTTGAAAGTTAGTAAGTTTTTTAATATAAGTTTTTTTATGAGGTGGGATTAGATTGTTTAATAATTGGTTAAAACGTCGGGATGACGATTCAAAAGATAATGAGAACGAATTAGAAATTGAAAATACCGAGTTAGAGAAGAAAGATGAAAACGAAACACCTTCAAGTAATCTAGACTACGATAGTGACAATAAGAGTGATGATGACTATTATTATTACTATTACTATGAGGCTGGAGATAGTAGTGAACCAACTATTCCAAATTTGAAAGAAGAAGAGAAAGAATCTTTAGAATTTTACAATTCAAAAGAAGATTCGTACGTCAGCCCTTTTGACTCGAAAGATGAGATAATTGTCGATAAAGAATCAGTTGAAGATTTTAGTTATGATGAAGATTATACTGCTGATTCAGAGGATAATAATAATTTATCAAAAGAAGAAATTATGTTCATTGAAAATGAAAATGCTCAATTAAAAGAAAATATAGGGCAATTATTGTTAGAAAATCATCAATTACAAAGTGAAGTAAGACAGGTAGAGAAAGTTGAAGAAGCTAATGAACGTTTGTCTTCTAAAATTGAAGAGTATGCCAACTTACTAGAAGAGAAAAATAGTTTACAAATTCAATTATTAGATTTTGAAAAATTAAAAGAATCTCATAAGCAATTGACTGACTCTTTAGAAATATCCGATAAAAATATTTCTGATAAAGAGCAACAAATTAAAGAATTAAGCGACCAAATTACATCGTTTACAGAACGTGAGAATAAAGAGTATCAAGAGTTAGAAAGTAACTTAAAAAATGTTGAAAAAATCATGACAGAATTAACAAAAGAAAAAGAAACGTTAGAAAATTCATTAAAAACGTTGTCTACAGAAAAAGAAAATGAAGTTGGAAAATTAAATGAAAAATTAAGTGAAGTCCAAGCTAGTATAACGACTATCTCTAAAGATAACGAGACTATTCTGAAACAAAAAGTTGAAGAAAAAGAAACCCTCGAAGACTCACTGGTAACTTTAGATGAAAAAACTAAGGTTGAAATAGCTAATTTGAAAAACTCATTAGATCAAGCTGAGACAAAACTTGTTACGTTAACCAATGAAAAAGAGAATAAAACATTAGAGGCTGATACTAAAATTAAAAATTTAGTTGAAGAGAATAAAAAAAATATTACAGAAATTAATTCCCTTCAGCAAGTGATTGATGAATTGAAAGTAAAACCAACTGTCGAATTGGAAGAAACGAAAAGAACTATTTCAGAATTAGAAGACCAACTTAACTATTCTAAGGACCTGGAAGTAAAATTATCTAAGCGTTATGAACAAGAGCTTGAGAAAACTAAAAATAATGAAATTATGATGAAGAAAAAGGAACAGGAGTTAACTGAGATGAATGAAAAACTTAGCCAAACAGAACAACTAGAAAAAGAACTTGCTGAATTAAGAGATAATCAAAAGGTTATTACTAATCTTCAAAATGAATTATCTAGTATGCGACAACAACAACAGGAAGTGACATCAAGCCTAACTGAATTACGATCTAGCCAAAATCCGGACGTGAGTAATCTTCAAAGCGAATTAGATCGTGTCAAAGAAGAATTACGTTTAGCTAATTTAAAAGCTGATCAGTCTAGTTCAATGAATCAATCTGACATTGCACATGTTATGTTAGAAGCGCAAGCTAAAGCACGACAAATTGTAGATGTAGCAAACTATGAGGCAAAACGCCGTGTAGCTGATTCGGAAATGGAATTAAGTGCGGTTAGCCAAGAAGCAAGAAATTATTACCGAAAATTAGAAAAAATTAAATCAGAATCTGAAGTCGTATTTTCAGAATTATTGAGAAAATTAGAATCAATTGGTGATGTAGATAGACTATAAAATATTTATGCAGAATGGAGGTAAGGAATTATGGTGATTAGTAATAAACATAATAAACATCGTAAAATAGGAATGTTTGTTGGTATTAGTACAACGTTATTTTCCATATGTGGACCTGTACTTGAAACTGTCGTTTACGCAGAAGGCAGTAATGCAGTAGCTAATAATACCATTCAGCCTTTACCAAACGCTACATCTGCAATAAATTTTACAACAGATTTTTCGAGTAATACAAATGTAGCTAATTCTGGAGAATTAAACAGTCAACCTGACCAAGAGAAACCTATAATTCCAAACGATGAAGAAAGTGAAAACTCTGATACTGGTTCAACGACCAATAAACCGAGTGGAAGCTCTTCATCTAATGGAGGAAACCAGAATACGAGTGGATCGTCTACCGGTTCGATTAGTAGTAGTAAAAATAGCTCTAACTCATCCTCATCTAAAGGAGGAATCTCTTCAAAAGATTCTAAATCATCTTCTAGTAGAGAAGCTAATGATAGTGAGAATGAGAACGGATTATCTTCTAAAATTGACTCTTCTAGTAAAAAAAAGAATGATCCTCTAAATGAAAGTAGCACTAAATCAAAAGACACTTCACCTATCAAATATTCAAGAAATCAATCAACTGCTGAATTCATCGAAGAAATAGGTGAGTCAGCAAGAGAAATTGGTCAAAAGAATGATCTTTATGCTTCAGTAATGATTGCTCAAGCTATCTTAGAAAGTGGTTCTGGTAATAGTGGATTGTCAAGAACTCCTAATTATAACTTGTTTGGTATTAAAGGATCTTATGAAGGTGAATCAATACAAATGCCTACCTTAGAGGATAATGGTAGGGGTGGAATGTATACTATTTCAGCTAAATTTAGAAAATATCCCAGCTATAAGGAGTCTTTAGAAGATTATGCGACATTAATGACAGGTGGAACTTCTGGAAGATCTACTTTTTATCAAGGGGCATGGAAATCAAATACTGACTCTTATAAAGATGCTACGAAGTACTTAACAGGTAGATATGCTACAGATACTCGTTATAATGACAAATTAAATGGCTTAATTGAAACTTATGAGCTAGCTCAATATGATCAAAAAAAAGCTGTAGAAACAAAGATGAAAAAGTCAAAAGAGACAGAAGATTTTATTAAAGAAGTATCAGCAGATACCAAAATCATCGCTGAAAAAAACGATTTATATGCTTCGGTACTAATTGCGGATGCAATTATTCAAAGTACATCAGGTAATAATATATTAGCTCAAAATAAAAACATTTATATGGCTGAAGGGAATTACCAAAATAAAAGTATCGAAGTAGAAACTGTAAAAAAAGAAAAAGAAGATTTTAAACTAGAAAAAGTAACCTATAAAGTATATCCGTCATACACGGTAGCGATAGATGAACATGTCCAAAAAATTAAAAAAGATAAATCTTCTTATCAAGAGATGACGACATCTAAAAAAGATTCATATAAAAAAGTTACAGCGTATATGACTGCACAAAAGAAAGAAGATAGAAAATATCATAAAAAATTAAATTCTATCATCGCGACATATGATTTAACAAAGTTTGATAAAGAGGTCAAACCAAAAAAAGAAAAGACAGTAAATGATAAAAAGAAAAAATCTGAAAATATTGAGATTTTGAACAAAATAGGTCAAAATATGACAGATAAACTTTCTGAAAGTCTTCAAAAGCCTACAAAATATCAAGTAACAAAAAAATAAATATATTAATAGCTACAGTATGTATATTGATTACTTATATATGATTATAATTTGGATAATCGTTTCTACTCAATGCCGTAAACATTGAACTATAAGTGAAAATAGGTGATTTGTACCCATTTTTGCTTTTTTGCAAGAATGGTTTTTTATTTATAAGGAGGATAATAATGAAAGAATTGTTTGATAAAATATTGACAGAAGGTACAGTATTACAAGAAGATGTGTTAAAAGTAGATAGTTTTTTAACTCATCAAATTGATCCAGAATTAATGAGTTTGGTGGGTAAAAAATTTGCTGATAAATATCGTGATAAAAACATTACGAAAGTTGTTACAATCGAATCATCAGGGATTGCACCAGCAGTGTTTATTGGACTTGAATTAGGCGTTCCAGTTATTTTTGCAAGGAAACAAAAAAGTTTGACTATGACAACTGAGTTATTAACAGCGAGTGTATATTCTTTTACAAAGCAAACAACTAATAATATTTCAATTTCTACGAAGTTTTTGACATCAGAAGATAATGTATTAGTAGTTGATGATTTTTTAGCAAATGGACAAGCAGCACTAGGGTTGGTTGAACTCTGTAGACAAGCAGGATCTAGTGTAGAAGCAATAAATATTGTAATAGAAAAGTCTTTTCAAAATGGAAGAAGCTTACTCGAAGAAAAGGGATATCGAGTTGATTCTTTAGCAAGAATAAAATCACTAAAAAATAATGAGGTTCATTTTGTAGAGGACTAAATTAGGCTCAACTAGATTCAGTCTTCTTTCAAACTATATAGATAACAGGTGATGAATATATCAGCTGTTTTTTTGTTATAAAAAGAATTATAGAATCAGCATTTATATCTTTACAGTCTATACGCAGATTGTTACTATTAATACAGGATTAAATTAGATTATTTATAAAAAGAGAAAGTAGTGAGAAAAGTTGTCGGAAATGATTTTACCTGGTAGTACAATCGGTATTATTGGGGGAAGACACATAAGTAAGATGTTGGTCATATCAGCCAAAAGAATGGGATTTTCAGTAATTGTACTAGATCCTATTGAGAATTGTCCGGCTTCTCAAGTAGCAGATAAGCACATTGTTGCTGAATATTATGATGAGGTCGCTTTGTTTGATTTAGCTAAGGAAAGTGACGTTTTAACATATGAAACTGAAAATATCGAGGTAAATACATTAGATTATTTAAAAGATTTTGTTTCTTTACCACAAGGCACATTTGGTATATCCGTTACTCAAGACCGATTAATTGAAAGGGGATTTTTAGATAGTCACTCAATTAATATTGCACCGTATGGCATGGCTGTTGTAATTTCAGATATTAAAGAAGTAGCTAATTCTATTGGTTATCCTTGTTTGGTAAAAAGTACTAGAAAATTTCAAGAAGAGGAAATAGTGGTCAGAATGGAGTCAGCAAGTGACGTTAATTTAGCAGTACCACTAATTCAACAGGGAACTTGTATGGTTGAAGCAATTGTACCGATAAAAAAAGAATTATTTATTACGATAGCTGTTAATAAAAATGGTGACTATACGCTATTCCCAATTGTAGAAACAATGCATTATCTAACTGGTCAGTTAAAAAAAGTTAAAGCCCCTATTGAAATTGTTGATTTGGAGAAAGCAATTAGTAACCAAATCGAATTAGTTGCTAAAGTGGTGGCATCAGAATTAGGTGTTAGTGGTGTGGTGGGGATAGAGTTCTTATTAACTGAGGAGGATAATCTTTATGTTAATGAAATCTCTTCTAGACCTCACGAATCAAGTACTTATACACTGGATTCATGTAATTTTTCTGAGTATGATGCACATATTAAAGGGATTTGTAATTGGCCTTTACCTAAAATAATACAATTCATACCTGCTGTTACAATTAACATCACAAAGGATAATATTGATAGAGTTAATTCGTTATTAGAAACTAAAAATCAATGGCACTATCATTTTTACCAATATCCAAAAAAAGTTGCTCCATTTAAATTAGGACATATAACTGTTCTGTCAAATAATTTAGAAGAAACAATTCAAGAGATAAAACATACAGGATTGATAGATAACTAGTCTAAAGAAATAGGATGGAATGACATTGAAGAAAAGTATAAGACAGCAAAAAGCATATGATTATATTAAAGAAAAAATAGAAGATGGCACTTGGCAAAATGATTTTAGAGTCGTTGAACAAGATATTTCTAATGATCTGAAAATAAGTAGAACTCCCATACGGCAGGCTATTAATTGTCTTATATTTGAAGGCTATTTAGAAAAAGTAGTAAATAGGGGAGTTGTAGTAAAAAAACAAATTATCTCAAAAGAGGAATTTGTTGAAAGAACTCAGTTATTAGAATTGTTATTATCAAATTATATGTTTCAATTGCAAGTTAAAAATTTATCAATACGAACTAGTAAAACAAATAATAAACTAGACTCCTTAAGAAAAGAATCAGATTTATTGAAAAAGAAGTTTATTTTTAATGAGGTCTTGGATTCTTTTTTAGGTAATTTAAACAATGAAATAATCAAACAGATTATAATTAAAAATTTTGATCAGCTTCATTATGTAAAATTTCCTAATGAGTCAACTCATTATTTTTATGAAGAAGTCACTAATTGTTTTAAAAACTTATGTCTACATATAGAAAAAAAGGAGTTTGAATTGGCTAGAAAGGATATAAGAGTCTTTTTTAATCGAGTCAATTTAGAATTAATCGATCAACAATTTTAAGTATGAGGGGATGAAAAGAATGAAGTATATTAATCTTGGAAGCACCAAATTAAAAATTCCTCAGGTAGCTTTAGGGTGTATGAGGATCAATGAATTGACTATGCAAGAAGCGATAAATGTTATTGATGTTAGTATAGAAAACGGTATAAATTTCTTTGATCATGCCGATATTTATGGTGGCGGAGAAGCGGAGGCTTTGTTTGGAAAAGCTATTAAAGAGATGAGCCTACCTCGAGAAGAAATTATGATTCAGTCAAAATGCGGCATTAGAGATGGTTTTTATGATTTTTCAAAAGACCATATTTTAGAAAGTGTGGATGGTATATTAAAACGCTTAGGGACTGATTATCTTGACGTTTTAGCATTGCATCGTCCCGATAGTTTAATGGAACCTGATGAAATTTCTGAAGCATTTGATAGACTTCAATCAACAGGGAAAGTTCGCAATTTTGGTGTGAGTAATCAAGGACCTATGCAAATTAAATTAATTCAACAAGCCATCAATCAAAAATTAATTGTTAATCAATTGCAATTTGGATTAAAACATGCGGGAATGGTAGCCTATGGAATGAATGGCAATATGGAAAATGAAGCTGGTATCTATAGAGACGGCGGTATTTTGGAATATTCAAGACTAGAGGAAATGACTATTCAAGCGTGGTCACCTTATCAATATGGTTATTTTGATGGAGTATTTCTAGGAAATCCCAAATTCGAGGTGTTAAATAAAGCAATCTCTGAAATCGCTGAGAAATATCATGTGACTGATACAGGAGTTGCAACAGCATGGATTAATCGCCACCCGGCAAAGATTCAGACAATTATTGGAACGATGAATCCAACTCGTATAAAAGACATAGCCAATGCTACGGATATTACTCTATCAAGGGAAGATTGGTATAAATTATATCAAGCAAGTGGCTATGAGTTATTGTAAAAAATAAAGGAGGGATATAATGGAAGTTAAATTAGAGAACGTTATAAAAAAATATGGTTCAAGAGAAGTATTGAATATTGATGAGTTAATTTTTAAGCCCGGAAAAGCTTATGGAGTAATAGGTCCAAATGGTGCAGGTAAAACAACTCTTTTTAAAAGCATCACAAATATTATTGGGGATTATGATGGAAATATTTTAATAGATAACATACTTGTAAAAGAAACTAATAGTATCTTGAGTAACGTAGGAATCGTGTTAGACGGTATATCGGTTTATAAAGATAGAAGCGGTTGGTTTAACATTGAGTATTTTTCAGGGTTAAGAGGAAATTTTAATCCTCAAAAGGCAGAAAAACTAGCAGTTGAATTAGAAATATCAGAATATTTACATAGTAAAGTTAATACTTACTCTTATGGGATGGTAAAAAAATTAATTTTACTAATTGCGCTACTTCATGATCCTAAAATATTAATATTAGATGAACCCTTTAGAGGATTAGACTCAAATACAGTTACATGGTTTAAATTTTATCTAAAAAAAATGACGCAAAAAGGGATGACTTTGATTATATCTAGTCATGTAAAAAATGATATTGAATCTCTCTGTGAAGAAGTATATGTACTTAAAAAGGGTAAAGTAATAAATCATATTGACCTTGGGGACTTATCAACAAAAATGATTAGAGATGTAGAGACCACTAACCAAGAAGCTCTAATTGTTATTTTAGAGAGTGTTAATTATTACTACCAAGTGCTAGAAAATGGAATTATCCGCTTAAACATTCAAGATGAACGATGGACTAATATAAAATCAATATTAATAGAACAAAAAATAGAAATCACTGAGTTATCTAAGGTTAATGCTTTAGATGGCAAATTGAATTAGAGGGGGAGAATAAGTGAGTGCAAAATTAATTTTTAAAATGGAATTATTTAAGTACATGCGAGATAAAAAATATTTGATTGCGACAGCAGTTTTAGCGTTTATAAATATATGTACTACGGTTTACTTAGTTTATTTGATTGATCACATTCAAGGATTTTCTGAATTAAATAATAATTTACTAGGTATTTTTGTTTTATTTTCTTCATTAACTGTTTTTGCCAATTTTACTTTCATGTTTTTATATCCCTTTCATTTGATGTCGATGGATTATAAAAATGATGTTATGGCAATGCTTGTCGCTTCAGGAGTTAATAGAAACAGATTATTTCTATCTAAAATAGGTGCAACACTTTTATGGTCTTTAGCGGTAACGTTTATTTTAGTCTTTATTCCAGGTTTTATTGTCTTGCTGAAAGCTTCTCAATCAATGGGAATGATGGACATGTTTCACAATTTATTGAGTGTAATTGACATAGGTGATTTAAGTATTTGGGGTATGTCAATAACATTTTTTAATAGGTATCTTAATACTTTAGTGTTGATATCAACTGCAACAACTTTAATGAAGGGACGTAATTTAACTATTTTGGTTTATTTTGCTTTTAGTATGATCCAAACTATTATAGTTGGTATGATTGAAACTTTACCTATATCATTAGGGTTTAGTACAACTAGTATGTCAATTTTTAGTAATTTATTATTAATGTTAGTTTCTATTCTTATGACACTCGTTTCCTTAGCCATTATGAAACGTCAAAACCTTTAAAATACGAACAATAAATAAGATGAAAGCAAGATTATTATCAAATGTCTTGCTTTTTTTTCTTATATACGGTAAATTGTCATAGGATGCAAAATATTCGATATAAAATTATGAATAATATTCGGTTTTTGCTCTCATAATAGTATATTTATCATTTAGGAGGAAGTCAAATGAAGATTTTTGATTATGAAGATATTCAATTAGTACCTAATAAGTGTGTGGTAGAAAGTCGTTCAGAATGTGCAACAACTGTAAAATTAGGTAATAGAGAGTTTAAAATGCCCGTAGTACCAGCAAATATGCAAACAATTATTGATGAAAATATTGCAGAGTACTTAGCTGAAAGAGATTATTTTTATATTATGCATCGATTTGATGAAGATGGAAGAATTCCTTTTATTGAAAAAATGCATAAGAAGAATCTTTTCGCTTCAATCAGTGTTGGTGTAAAAGCGAATGAATATGAATTTGTAAAAAAAATGGCAGAAGAAAATATAATCCCTGATTATGTGACAATTGATATTGCTCATGGTCATTCAGATTCAGTCATTAATATGATTAAACATTTAAAAATATATTTACCCGAAACTTTTGTGATAGCTGGGAATGTCGGAACTCCTGAAGCTGTCCGCGAACTTGAAAATGCAGGAGCTGATGCAACTAAAGTTGGAATTGGACCTGGAAAAGTTTGTATAACAAAATTAAAGACAGGTTTTGGTACAGGTGGATGGCAGCTGTCAGCTCTTAGAAGATGTAGTAAAGCAGCCCGAAAACCTTTAATTGCTGATGGTGGTATTCGTACTCACGGTGATATTGCGAAATCAATTCGTTTTGGTGCTACAATGGTCATGATTGGTTCTCTATTTGCAGGTCATGAGGAATCACCTGGTGTGACAGTAGAAAAAGAGGGTAAACTTTATAAGGAGTATTTTGGTAGTGCTTCTGAGTATCAAAAAGGTGAGCATAAAAATGTAGAAGGTAAGAAAATATGGGTTGAGCATAGAGGAAACCTTGAAAGTACATTGATTGAGATGCAACAAGATTTACAATCGTCTATTTCTTATGCTGGTGGAAGAGATCTTGAGTCTATAAGAAAAGTTGATTATGTGATTGTAAAAAATTCTATTTTTAATGGAGATACTTTTTAATAAATAAAAAACTATACTTGCTAAAAGTTCAAAACTTTTAGCAAGTATAGTTTTTCTTAATTTAAAACCCATTCATTAATTGCATGGGCTACACCATGTTCGTCATTTGATTTAGTTATTTTATCAGCGATTTCTAATACAGCTGGAACAGCATTTCCCATAGCAACACCAATACCAGCAACTTCAATCATAGATAAGTCATTTTCATTATCACCAATAGCCATAACTTCATCTGGTTTAATATTTAATAGTTCAGAGAGCTCTTTTACAGCTAAACCTTTGGTAGCATTTTTGCTTAAGATCTCATAGTAGTAAGGAGCACTTTTTACCATTGAAAATTTATCTTTGTAAGAATTAGGAATTCTTGCGATTGCACGATCTAATGTATCTTTGTCATCAATCATCATTGATTTAATGATATTAATATCAGGTGTCATCTCTGAAACAGCTCGGTAAGAAACAGGAATTCCGGTTAGGAAGGCCTCGTTAATAGTGTATTCACTGATATCACGATTAGCAGTATACATGCGTTCATAATCTTGAACATGGAAATGAACTCCAAGCTTTCTTGATAACAATTCAACATCTAAATAGTCTTCAAATGAGAGAGGGTGTTGGATTAAAACTTCCTCTGTACCAGCATTTTGGATCATTCCACCATTATAGGTAATCATAAAACCATGTTCATTATCAAGACCTAATTCCTTAATCAAAGGCATAACACCAATAGTAGGTCTTCCTGTAGCAAGAACAATGTTTACACCTTTTTTTGTTGCTTCTTGGATGGCTTTTTTTACTTCATCAGTCAATTTTCTTTCTGAGTTCAATAACGTTCCATCGATATCGATAGTTACTAATTTAATACTCAATGTTGTAACACTCCTTAATCGTCCTCTTTCACCGCACCATTATGAATTAAATCGTTGAATGAAAGGATTTGTTCTTCAAATAAAGTATAGGGGTCGTTGTTCTTTGAAGCAAGCATTTCTTTTGGAAAATAAAATCGTTGATCTCCTTTGGTTTGACCAGCAAGTGCAGCTACCAGATCGCTTGCCTGAGATAGTTCGACAAAAGTACCGTCACCTTCCATCAATTCAATTTGAGTTCGATGTTTATTTGCAGAAGGCAGATAAAAATCATATGGTAAATCATAGCTTGAGTTGATGGCGGTATAATTGGCCGCATCATAACCAACTGATTCAATTAATTTTTTTAGTACAGGTAGTTTTTCTTTAGTTTTTTGATTAAATGTTACTGATTTAAAAGGATGACGATGCAGAAATCGTTTAGCCAAATCACTTAACGTTTTATCAGGATGATCCATCCAAGATAGGAAGGCAGTAGTTAAAACCCCATCATCTAATTTTAGATAATCTTGTAAGTTATATTCATTTTTTAAAAAAGGAATCATTAGTGGTGAATGGCTATCAAAAAAATCGGGATCGATTGAATAAAGTAGCTTCCCTCTCTTTAATAAATGATCTAAAATGACTTCCATCCCTCTTGAAACGGGGTGAAAATAAATCTGCATATACATCTGATAACGGCTAACAATATAGTCTTCAACAGCATGCATTCCATTAGCTTGAAAGGCAATACCGTTCCTATAAGGTCGAATAACTCTTAGAATACGGGTTAAATCAAAAGTACCGTACTCAGTTCCCGTGTAATAGGCATCTCTAAGTAAGTAGTCCATTCTATCTGCATCAATCTGGCTTGAAATAAGTTGAACGACTTGTTGATTTGGATAATCCTTACTAATGACACTAGCTACCATATTTGGAAAATCAGGTGATACTCTTTTTAAAATAGCGTTGATTTCAGTTGTTTCAGATTTTATAATATCAATTGTTATAGCTTCGTGATTGGTGTTAAAAATTCCTTCAAAAGTATGAGAGTAAGGGCCATGACCTAAGTCATGTAGTAGCGCCGCACAAAGAGTTACTAATCGTTCAGTATCATCCCATCCATCCTCTCCGTACTCATCAACTGAAAAATTTCGTTTGAAGTAATTGCAAATTCGTCTGGCTAATTCATAGACTCCCAGTGAATGACCGAATCTTGAATGTTCAGCAGCATGAAATGTGAATGACGTTGTGCCTAATTGTTTAATTCGTCGTAATCGTTGAAATTCTTTTGAATTAATCAAATCCAGTATAATTTGGTGTTCTACATGAACGTAATTATGAATGGGATCTCTAAAAACTTTCTCAATCGGTAATAAACCTGTATCTGTCATTAAACTCCCTCGTTCCAATGAATGACATCATTTCTTTGAATCATTCTTATTCTTTGTTTCTCATAATTATCTTTAAACGTTAGAGACTTTTGATAGGTTAAAAAATTATCTTTACTTGTTTTATCAAAGAGGTAATGTTTGTTTAAGACGTTTACCAAACGTTTTTTTAACTCATCAACGGTCATTTTTTCAGGTAATAAATCTGAAAGATTTTTCATAGAATTAGGATTTACTGGGGGATACCCATCGGTACCAAATTTTTCATTTAAGCCAGATTGATAAAATGAACGAACTATTTCTCCTCGCTTATTTTGATCACCTTCTACACTGAGATAAATCATAATGCTAATTCCTTTTTTTATTCGTCGTTGAGAAATCCCAGCAAATTTTTTTCCATTAATACTCAAATCAAAATCACCAGGACAATAAGAATCAGTCACTTCGTAAGCATCAATTTTTATATTAAAATCAACTAATGCCTCTTCAATTAAACGCTTCATTAATAAGTATCCTTCATCAATAGAGAAAGAATATTTTTTGTCTGGTTGAGGAATAATAATAGAGAAATTTAAAATACCTTCATCCGCAACAACAGCCAATCCACCAGAATTTCTAACAACACTATCATATTGATTAGTCAAGATAGAAGCTATTGCTTTATCTAAGTAGGGCACTCTTGTATCTTTCATGCCAAGGATAACTTCATTTTTCATGCTCCAAAAATGAAAAAAAGAGACTGATTCGTTTCCCGCATAATCAGCGAATAAATCAGTGTATATAAAAGGATCAAAACTGGAAAAATGATCCAAATATTTATGTTCGATTAAAATAGCTTTATTTTCTATCATAAATAAACTCCTAAAACTGTATTTGTTACTATTATACATGAGATACTACAAAGACCTAAATAAAAAGAATTATGTCCAAAATTTGACAAATAGTTTAAGACCAAGGAAAATAGGGTTATGATAATAATGAAGATGTGGGTGTAATTAGATGGAAGAGAGAAAAGCAGTACCAGTTATGATTAAAGTAAAAACAGAAGTGTTTCAGAATAATGAGTTGAAAGAGTACTTTTTTGAAGAAGAGGGTCAAGTTGTACGTATTGGTGAAGTTCTTTATATTAGGTATGATGAAGTTATGGAAGGTATCGATTCGAAAATACCAGTTACGATGAAAGTTTTACCAGATGGAAGTGTTCAATTAATTCGTGCGGGAGAAGTTCGTATGAGATTGAAATTTGATTACCAAAAAGAAATGGAGACTAACTATCAAACGCCTTTTGGTGTCATGTGGATAAAAACTTTTACAAATAATATCCGTGTGAGTTTAAAAGATAAGCCGTTTTCTGGAAGTGTTGTTATTGACTACGATTTACATGGTGGTGATGAGAAAATTGGCGTCTATCATTTAGAGTTAAACTTTACTGCCTAAACAGTAAAAATTTAAGATTTGAATTGCATTGAAATGCTAATTATTGTATTATAAAGAGTAGACTGTGAAAGGACGTGTGCCAGTTGGAATTTAAAGTTTTCGAGGGTATCAATAAAAATGAAATATCAATGATTGAAGTGGCTCATGCTATTTTAGCTGAACGTGGAGACATTATGGATTTTTCAGATCTAGTAAATCAAATTCAAAATTATTTAGAAAAAGCTGATAGTGAAATCAGAGATGTGTTACCTCAATTTTATACTGACTTAAATATTGATGGTAGTTTCATTTCTCTTGGGGATAATCGTTGGGGATTACGTGCATGGTATCCAGTGGATTCAGTTGATGAAGAAGTATCGGGCATTGATGATGACGAAGAAACAACTGTACGACGTAAAAAACGCAAAAAAGTTAATGCATTTATCGCTAATGACGCAGATGCAATTGATTATAATGACGATGATCCTGAAGATACAGACATTCATGATGAAGATGATGAAGAATTGTATGATGAAGAAGAAGAAGATGAAACAAAAGAAATTAAAGAATATACAAGTGATTTATCAGAAATCGGAGCAGATAACGATGTAGATGAATCAGAAGATGGTGTCGTTGAAGGTTTAACAATCGTTGACGAAGATGACTTAGATGATGATGATTTATACGAAGAAGATGAAGAAGAGTAGTTAGACTTTTAGCTAGGATAGGACTGTAAAAGGTTCTGTCTTGGCTTTTTAATTACAAAAATACTTTTAGATGTGAGGGGATAAAGAGTGTTAAATACTATCGTCCATTATGTAATCTTAGCTTTGAACACTTTTTCAGTTATTATTTTATTAGTTGGAGTAGGAAAAGCAATGGTAGATTTTTTTAAGAATGAATTTAATAACAATAATCAATCTGTCATATCTAAAAAAAATAACTCTGTGAAAATGTATCTCGGTTCTTATATTTTACTTAGTTTAGAAGTTTTAATCGCTTCAGATATAATAGAAACAATTTTAAATCCAACTATCGAAGATATTTTTATTTTAGCTGGAATAGTGGTGATTAGAACTGCCATTTCATATTTTTTAGGAAAAGAAATTGAGAGTACTGAAGTCTAGTGAACAGAAGCTTTAGCATGAGTTAACTGCTAAGCTTCTTTTTTATTTTCACAAAAGGACTTGTGTTTTTTTATATAAACGCTTACAATAACAACTATACCAAAACAAAAAAATATAGAAGGAGATAGATTAAATGGTTGATTTAAAACTAGATGAAAGCTATAAATTGTATATTGATGGTAAGTGGACCAATGGTGAAGGGGACAATCGTATAGATAGTTTCTCCCCAGCAACTGGTAAGAAATTAGCGGATTTTGTTGATGCTGTAGATAAAGATGTGGATTCAGCAGTAGAGGCATCGCAAAAGGCTTTAGTAGAGTGGCGTAAATGGTCATTAGTAGATCGTAGTAATTTATTATTAAAAATAGCAGATGCCATTGATGAAAATAGCGAACATTTAGCACTTGTAGAGTCGATGGATAATGGAAAACCAATAAGAGAAACATCAACAGTAGACGTACCGCTCTGTGCGGACCATTTCAGATATTTTGCTGGAGTCATTAGGAGTGAAGAAGGATCAGCAACAGCATTTGATGAGAATACATTAAGTATTGTTATTAGAGAACCAATTGGTGTTGTAGGTCAAATTATTCCTTGGAATTTTCCAATTTTAATGGCGGCATGGAAAATTGCTCCTGCTTTAGCAGCGGGAAATACGATAGTGATCCATCCTTCTTCGTCAACGTCTCTAAGTTTACTTGAGTTAGTAAAGATTATTGGACCAATGCTTCCAGAAGGCGTATTAAACTTAATTACAGGTAAAGGTTCTAAATCTGGAGAGTATATGCTACATCATGAAGGCTTTAATAAATTAGCATTTACAGGATCAACAGAAGTTGGATATAATGTTGCAAAAGCAGCAGCAGAACGCTTAATTCCTGCAACGCTCGAACTGGGTGGGAAATCAGCAAATATTTTCTTTGATGATATGCCTTTTGAAAAAGCGATTGAAGGTGCTCAGCTCGGTATTTTATTTAATCAAGGCCAAGTTTGTTGTGCTGGTTCTCGAATTTTTGTACAAGAAGGCATTTACGATAAATTTGTTGGAGCTTTGAAAGAAAAATTTGAAGCTGTAACTGTGGGGGAACCATGGAAAGAAGATACACAAATGGGAGCTCAAGTTAACGAAAGCCAAATTAGAAAAATAGAGCAAGCTGTTCAAAATGGTCAAAAAGAAGGTGCAACTATTTTAACAGGTGGTAAACGCTTAGGAGGAAGCTTGGAGAATGGCTGTTACATGGAACCAACACTTCTAACTGATGTTACTAACGATATGGAAGTAGCTAGAGAGGAAATATTTGGCCCAGTTGCTGTTGTCATTAAGTTTAAAACAATGGAAGAAGTGATTGAGCTTGCTAATGATTCAGATTATGGACTAGGTGGCGGTGTTTGGACTTCTAATATTAATACGGCACTTAAGGTAGGTCGTGGTATTGAAACAGGACGTATTTGGGTAAATACGTATAACCAAATTCCAGCAGGCAGTCCATTTGGAGGCTATAAGAAATCAGGTATTGGTCGTGAAACACACAAGGCGATTTTAGATAGTTATTCCCAATCAAAAAATATTTATATCGACACAAATGAAAATCCAGTTGGTTTGTATTAAGAGACATTTTTTGTGAATATGGTGATAGTTTTCTGAAAAGAGTCGGTAAATTTGTATGAATTGACTAGCAAATTTTCAAAAAATCTGTTAAAATGACGGTGTTAGTTAAGTATAACTTAACAAAATTGTTATCCAAAATTAGGAGGAAATTAATTATGGCATTAGTATCAGCAGCAGAAATGTTAAAACAAGCTAGAGAAGGTAAATATGCAGTTGGCGCTTTTAATACGAACAATTTAGAGTGGACAAAAGCAATTTTACAAGGTGCACAAGAATCTAATTCTCCAGTTATGATCCAAACATCTATGGGAGCAGCTAAATATATGGGTGGCTACCAAATGTGTTATGATATCGTAAAAGATTTAATTGATTCAATGGGAATCACTGTACCAGTAGCTTTACATTTAGATCATGGTGAATACGAAGATGCTTTAAAATGTATCGAAATTGGATACACTTCAGTAATGTTTGATGGGTCTCACTTACCATTCGATGAAAACTTAGAAAAAGCAAAAGATGTTGTTGCTAAAGCTCATGCTAAAGGCGTTTCAGTTGAGTGTGAAGTTGGAAGCATCGGTGGAGAAGAAGATGGAATCATTGGTTCTGGTGAATTAGCAGATCCAGCTGAATGTAAAGCAATGTCAGATACAGGGATTGATTTCTTAGCAGCAGGTATTGGTAATATCCATGGTTCTTACCCTGAAAACTGGACAGGATTAAGCTTTGAAACATTAGCAGCTATCGCTGACGTAACTGATGGTAAACCATTAGTATTACATGGTGGATCAGGAATTCCTTTAGACCAAGTTCAAGAAGCTATTTCTTTAGGTGTTTCAAAAATCAATGTAAACACTGAATGTCAAGAAGTATTTGCAGCAGCAACACGTAAATACATTGAAGAAGGAAAAGACCTTGAAGGAAAAGGCTTTGACCCTCGTAAATTATTGGCACCAGGTTTCACAGCTGTAACAGAATTAGTTAAACAACGTATTGAATGGTTTGGTTCAAACGGTAAAGCATAAAAATATAATCTCTTAAAAAGCAACTGCTTAGTCAGTTGCTTTTTTGTTTCCTTACTGTAGTATGTGTATATCTTTTTTTACGGCTACTTTTATGGTAGAATATTATTGGTTAATAAAAAATGATAATGTAATGGCTGCTTTATGAAAGCAGCTTTTTTAAAAGCATAAAGTGAGGAAATTAAAATATAATGAAAAAAATGATAATTAATGGTGGTAAAAAATTAAAAGGTGAAGTAAAAATAAGTGGGGCTAAAAACAGTGCTGTTGCGTTGATTCCAGCGGCTATTTTAGCAGATTCTCCAGTTATTTTAGAAGGAGTACCTGATATTAATGATGTTCACTCACTAAAAGAAATTTTAGAATTAATGGGTGTTACAGTCAGTTTTGAAAATAATCGAATGAAAATTGACCCAACTAATATGAAATCAGTTCCTATGCCAAGTGGAAAAATACAAAGTTTAAGAGCTTCTTACTATTTTATGGGAGCTTTACTTGGTAAATTTAATGAAGCTGTTGTTGGTTTACCTGGTGGTTGCTATTTGGGTCCACGTCCAATTGATTTACATGAAAAAGGATTTGAATCTTTAGGTGCAACTGTAACTACTGAATTTGGAGCAACATATTTGAAGGCTGAAGATGGTTTGACTGGTTCAAGAATTTATTTAGATATGGTATCGATTGGTGCAACTATTAATATTATGTTAGCTGCTGTTAAAGCCGAGGGTCGTACGGTTATTGAAAATGCTGCAAGAGAACCTGAAATTATTGATGTAGCTACATTATTAAATAATATGGGAGCTAATATTCGTGGAGCTGGTACAAATGAGATCCGCATAGATGGTGTGAAGGAACTTCATGGCTGTCGCCACTCAATTATTCCTGATCGTATTGAGGCTGGAACATACCTATCGCTTGCGGCTGCATATGGTGAAGGTGTAAAAGTTCAAAACGTTATCCATGAACATTTAGATAGTTTTATTGCAAAACTACAAGAAATGGGAGTTAAGATGACTATTGAAGAGGATTCCATCACAGTACATCCATCATCTAATTTAAAGGCTGTCAACGTAACAACTGTTCCATATCCTGGATTTGCAACAGATCTCCAACAACCAATTACACCACTTTTAATGTTAACAGAAGGAACAAGTATTGTAACAGATACTATTTATGAACAACGTGTTAATCATATTCCAGAGTTAGTTAGAATGGGCGCAGAAGCTAGTATTGAAGGAAATATGATTGTTATTAATGGAAATCAAGAGTTAAAACTAAGTGGCGCTGAAGTATCCGCTAGTGATTTAAGAGCCGGAGCCTGTTTAGTAATTGCTGGAATTATGGCAGAGGGAACAACTAAAATCTCAAATGTAGAAAATATTCTACGTGGTTATGATAATATTATTGATAAATTAACTAACCTAGGAGCAGACATCCGAATGGAAGAAAGTGAGTAACGTAATGCGTGATTATTTAACAATGGGCGAATTAGAAAATAAGACGCTAAAAGATATCTATGCTTATGCAAAAGATTTTAAAATTCCTTACTATAGTCAAATGAATAAAAAAGAACTTTCTTTAGCTGTTATTCGTGCACAAGCTGAAAAACAAGGCTTTTTTATGATGGAAGGTGTTTTAGATATTGTTTCTCAAGATGGTTATGGTTTTTTAAGACCGATTAACTATACTTCTAGTAAGGAAGATATCTATATTTCTACTTCTCAAATAAGACGTTTTGGCTTAAGAAATGGAGATAAGGTAGCAGGAAAAGCTCGACCACCAAAAGAGTCTGAACGCTATTATGGCTTGATGCATGTGGAAACAGTTAACGGGAAAAATCCTGAAGATGCAAAAGAACGCCCACATTTCCCAGCTTTAACAGCTCTTTATCCAGATGAACAGATAAAACTGGAAACTCATAAAACGAGACTTGCAACGAGAATGATCGATATTTTTGCTCCAGTTGGATTTGGTCAACGTGGTCTAATTGTAGCTCCACCAAAAGCTGGTAAAACGAGTGTTATAAAAGAAATTGCGAATGGCATTAGTAAGAATTACCCAGATGTTGAACTAATTGTTCTTTTGATTGATGAACGACCAGAAGAAGTAACTGATATAGAAAGAAGTGTTAAAGGAGATGTGGTGTCATCCACCTTTGACCAAAAACCTGAAAATCACACTAAAGTTGTGGAGTTAGTCTTAGATCGTGCCCTAAGACTTGTAGAAGACAAGCGTGACGTAGTTATTTTAATGGATAGCATTACTAAATTAGCAAGAGCCTATAATTTAGTGATTCCTCCAAGCGGTAGAACCTTGAGTGGTGGGATTGATCCGGCAGCTTTTTATAAACCAAAACGATTTTTCGGTTCGGCTAGAAATATTGAAGAGGGTGGTAGTTTAACAATCTTAGCAACAGCCCTTGTTGATACTGGAAGTCGAATGGATGACGTCATTTATGAAGAGTTTAAGGGAACTGGTAACATGGAGTTACATTTATCCAGAGAACTTTCTGAAAGACGTGTATTCCCTGCCATTAATATCAAACGATCAGGCACAAGAAAAGAAGAACTTCTTATGGAACCTAATCATTTGGAAGAAGTTTGGAAAGTTCGTCGTCATATGAAAGGTGATTCAATTGAATTAACGAATCAGTTTTTAACTTTACTTAAAAAAACGGATAATAATTTATCTTTTTATGATACATTTAAAGATGTATCTTTTACTAAAAAATAATTGCTAAATTAAATTTATCATGTTAAAATAGCAATGTTGTATAAAAACTCTGTTTCAGCAAATGAATCAGGGCAAAGGAGAGAAAAGAATATGAAACAAGGAATTCATCCAGAATATCATCCAGTAGTATTTATGGACTCACAAACAGGCTTTAAATTCTTATCTGGATCAACTAAACATTCAGAAGAAACTATTGAGTGGGAAGATGGTAAAACATACCCAGTAATCCGTGTAGAAATCACATCAGATTCACATCCATTCTATACAGGACGTCAAAAATTCACACAAGCAGATGGACGTGTGGACCGTTTCAACAAAAAATATGGTATCAAAGACGAAAACGCTGCAGAATAATTGTAGAGTTTCAAAACATTGTAAAATCAAAGTTTTAAAGACTTCTTATCTTAAGGATAAGGAGTCTTTTTTTTGTTACTAGGATAGCATATAAAAGATATTATTATAAAGGAGAGGTATTCATCTGATTTTTTTGCTTAATTCTTTTTATGAAAATAAAGCCTATGTTATAATGTGAGTTAATAATGAGGAGTGATATAGTGCGTCAAATACAAATAGAAATTATCAATGAATTAAAGGTTAAACCAACAATTAATCCTGAAAATGAAATTAGGATACGTGTTGAATTTATCAAAGATTATTTAAAAAAATACCCATTTATCGAGTCATTGGTACTGGGAATTAGTGGGGGACAAGATTCAACATTAGCAGGTAAGATTGCGCAAATAGCAATAGAAGAAATAAGAGAAGAAACAGGAAACAAGGCTTACCAATTTATAGCTGTACGGCTACCATATGGGGAACAAGCTGATGAAGATGACGCAAAAAAAGCCCTTGATTTTATTCAAGCTGATAAAGAATTAATTGTAAATGTTAAACCTTCAGTTGATAGTATGGTAGATGAGTTTGAAAGGAACTCAAAATTAGTTATTAATGATTTTAATAAAGGAAATATGAAAGCTAGAACTCGTATGGTAACCCAATACGCTATAGCAGGAGAGTTTAAAGGAGCTGTCCTTGGAACTGATCATGCAGCTGAAAGTGTGACGGGATTCTTTACTAAATTTGGCGATGGGGCAGCTGATCTACTTCCTTTATCTGGTTTAACAAAACGACAAGGGAAAGATTTGTTACGTAGTCTGAGTGCCGACGAATCTCTTTACTTAAAAATTCCAACAGCTGATTTAGAGGAAAATAAACCAATGATAGCAGATGAAGTTGCTTTGGGTGTAAGCTACGAGTCTATTGATGATTATCTTGAAGGAAAAGAAGTCGAGCAAAATGCAGCAGAGACTATTGAAGCATGGTATTTAAAAACAATGCATAAACGTCATTTACCAATAACTAAAAACGATATGTTTTGGAAGTAGGATTGTCTAGTTAAAATGAAAGTAAAATTCAAATTATTTGTAAAAACACCTTGGTTTGGAAGTTTAGCTAGTTTACTAATCGTACTACTAAGTAACTATTATCTGCAATTATCCCAAAATGAATGGTCATTTAAATTAGCAACGAAATTTGCTTTTTCTTGGCATACGGAAAAATTTCTGTTAGGAGCACTTGTATTATACATTCTTAATTTGTTTATTGTGTCACTGTCAGGTTCGTTTAAAGTGGGAAACATCTTTTACGGAATTAGTGTCGTTCTTTTAGGAATTGCTAATAGTATGAAAATGACTTATAGGATGGAGCCTATCTACCCAGATGATCTAAAAATGATTATAGAGTGGACGATGCTAAAGGATATTTTAGGTCTCCCGTTATTTTTGCTCTTTTTAGTTGTCCTTATTTCACTCATAATGTGGTTAGGCTATGCCTTTTATAAATCACTTAATTTACCAGTAAAACGTCAAAAATTGAGAGTAATAACGCTCCTTATAAGCACACTGCTTTTAGTGTATGTTAGTCACTTCAATAAGCCTAATAATTTACTAAAAAAAGCATATGATAAAACAGCACTATGGATTCCATATAGTCAAAAAATGAATTATTATAATACTGGATTTATGGGTGGGTTTTTATTTAATTTAAAAGTTGAAGGAATGGATGAGCCAAAAGGTTATTCAAAAAAAGAAATTGAGCGAATCAGCACTAAATATGAAAAAAAAGCAGACAAAATAAATCAAAAACAGTCTCAGGCACAGCAGCCAGATGTCGTATATATTATGTCTGAAAGCTTTTCTGACCCAGCAAAATTAAAAGGGATAGAGGTAACACCTGACCCATTAGAAATTTACAGAAACGTTGCGAGTGAAGGGATTTTAAATGGTCAAATGTTATCTCAGAATTATGGTGGAGGTACTGCCAATATTGAATTTGAAGCGCTGACTGGTTTTTCAATGGCATTATTAAACCCTCAAATGACAACACCTTATACGATGTTGTTACCAAAAAAAGATGATTTTCCGTCTCTTGTCTCAACTCTCAAAGCTCAAAATTATGAAACAACAGCGATCCACCCATATAATACATCAATGTATAAACGAAAATCTGTGTATCAAACGTTTGGCTTTGATGCATTTATTGATGAGAAAAAGATGACACATAAGGATAAGATATCAAAGGGTGGATTCATTTCTGATGAGTCAGCCTTTAATGAAGTGTTAGATGTTTTAGATGAAGGCGCTAATCCACAATTTGTCCATCTGGTAACCATGCAAACGCATATGCCCTACACCAATAAATACTCGAATTCAGCTTATCAGTTTAAACATTTTGAAGATGATACTAATTTATCAAATTATGCTCAGGATATTGCCCATACGTCACAGGCATTGGAGTCGTTTATTGAAAAAACGAAAAAAAGAGATCGTCCTGTTTTGATTGTTTTTTGGGGAGATCATTTACCATCGATATATCCGGACTCAATCATTAATGATAATGAGAAAGAAACCGCTCATTTAACGGAATATTTTGTTTATGATAGTCAGGATCACTCGCCGACGTTAACTCAAACGATGAGTCCGTTTTATTTTCCAAGTATTGTGACTCAAACAGAAGGAATTAAGACGACCGGTTTTTCTGAACTATTAATGGAAATGAAGAATGTTTTACCCGCTTTTGAACAAGAAATGTACTATTATGACCATAAATGGCAAAAGGAAGTTTCTTTGACCAAAGAAGAGCAAGAAATAATGGATACGTATCAATTAATTCAGTATGATATTGTGTCAGGAGAAAATTATAGTCAGCGCATGTTTAAAAATTAATGATTAAGAGGGGCATTATGTCATTCAAAAAGAAAGAAAATCGAACTTATTTTACACCTGTAGTAAAAGCAATTGGTAACTATAACTTAATTAAACCAGGAGAGAAAGTCGCGGTTGGCATGAGCGGCGGAAAAGATAGCACAAGTTTGTTTATTATTTTAGATGCTTTATCTAAACAAAAACGGTTAGGTTTTGAGTTTGAAATTGTTCCCATTTGTCTAGATTTAGGTTTTGATATGGATATTACACCAATGAAAGAATTGGTTGAGTCAAGAGGATACGAATTGGATATTGTCAAAACAGACATAGCAAAAGTGGTCTTTGATATAAGAGAAGAGAAGAACCCGTGCTCGTTGTGTGCTAAGATGAGGCGTGGTTATTTATATGCTAGAGCAAAAGAACGTGGTTGTCAGAAAGTTGCTTTAGGTCACCATTTAGATGATGCGATTGAAACTTATTTTATGAACTTCCTATTTCATGGTCGAATGGAAAGTTTTGAACCAATGACTTACCTAAGTCAAACGGAAGTATCTATCATTCGTCCGATGATTTATATAGAAGAAAAAACACTTATTCGTTTTTGTCAGGATAAAGAGTTACCAGTCATTTTTAACCCATGTCCAGTAGATAAAAAAACAAAACGGGAAGAAATGAAAAAGCTTGTTGACAATCTAGCTCTAGATTATCCATTAATTAAAAAAAGATTTATTCAAGGCATGGAGCAAGAGCTCATTGAAAATGAATGGAAAATTGAAAAAAATGGTAAATGAATTGTTTACGTATAAAAATAATGCTATAATTAAAAACGTCATAGGGGAGTAACTTACGGAAAAAGCACTTGTTTTTTTCCGCGACAATATCACCATCGTGAAATGTATATTTCTGGTATTGTCTTAAATAGTGAGACTTATGTATGTTAGTAATGGCATGCATAGGTCTCTTTTTTTATTGACCTTATTGCCAAATATCAAGGAGGAATGTAACATGGCAGACGAGAGAAAAAAGCAGTTGAATGATGCTTTTTACACTGAAGAAATTTCGAGTGTATTAAGCAAAATGGAGACCACAGTAGATGGACTCTCCACAAGTGAAGTAAACAAACGTTTAGAAGATTATGGACATAATCAGCTAGATGAAGGTAAGAAGAAAAGTTGGTTAAGTAAGTTTGGTGATCAATTTAAAGATTTCATGATTATTATCTTGCTTGTTGCTGCCGTTTTATCCTTTGTAATGGGGGATAAGGTAGAGGCAATCATGATTATTGTAGTTGTTATGATTATGGCGATCTTTGGGGTTATTCAAGAAGCAAAAGCAGAAGAAGCTATTGAAGCACTAAAAGATATGTCAACACCTAATGCCAACGTGAGGCGCGACAACACAACTAAAGTCATTAAAAGTAATGAATTAGTTCCTGGTGATATCGTGTTACTTGAAGCTGGGGATGTTATTCCTGCTGATATGCGTTTAGTTGAAGCAGCCTCTCTCAAAATAGAGGAAGCAGCCTTAACTGGAGAATCAGTTCCTGTTGAGAAAAATATTAGTGTCTTAGCCAATAAGGATATGGGAATTGGTGACAGGATCAATATGGCATATATGAATAGTAATGTCACATATGGTCGTGGTATAGGTGTAATTGTTGGGACTGGGATGAATACAGAGGTAGGTAAAATTGCCAATATGCTTGCCCAAGCCGATGAAACTAACACACCGCTAAAAGAAAATTTAAACAAACTTGGTAAAGTATTGTCTATAGTTATTTTGCTTATTTGTGTCATCATGTTCGGGATTGGAATGATGCGTGGAGGTACAAGCTGGATTGATATGCTATTAACTTCAGTGTCTCTTGCTGTTGCAGCTATTCCCGAAGGTTTACCTGCAATTGTAACCATTATCCTAGCACTAGGAACTCAAAAAATGGCTAAACGAAATGCATTGGTTCGTAAATTGCCAGCCGTTGAAACACTAGGTAGTACGGACATTATCTGCTCGGATAAAACAGGGACATTAACACTAAATCAAATGACCGTTGAAGAGGTATTTTCAAATAACGAAACAATCGAAGCAGATGAAAATCTGCCGCTAGATAATCAAACGTTGAAAATTATGACGTATTGTAATGATACAAAGATTTCTGACGACAATACATTAATTGGAGACCCGACTGAAACAGCGTTAGTTAAATTTGGTATGGATCGTGGCTTCGATGTAGTAAAAGCCTTAGCCGCTGAGCCACGTATGGCTGAAATTCCATTTGATTCAGATAGAAAATTAATGACAACTGTTCATAAACAAAATGATGGTAAATTCCTAATTGCCGTTAAAGGTGCACCAGATGAGTTATTAAAACGTTGTTCGTTTTATGATGTGAATGGTGAAATAAAACCAATGACTAGCGAACAACAAGAGTTAATATTAACAAATAATACTAATATGGCTAAACAAGCTTTACGTGTCTTAGCTATGGCTTATCAAGTGTCAGATACAATACCTGAAACACTTGAATCAGATTCAGTTGAACGTGAGCTGATTTTCTCAGGTTTAATCGGAATGATTGACCCTGAAAGAAAAGAAGCAGCAGATGCTGTTAAAGTTGCTAGAGAAGCTGGAATTCGTCCTGTTATGATTACAGGTGACCATAAAGATACTGCTGAAGCTATTGCAGTTCGTTTAGGAATCATTAGCGAAGGTCAACATGAAGCTGTTATTACTGGTGGCGAGTTAAATGAGATGAGTGATGAAGAGTTAGCTAATCAAATTGAACGCTACTCAGTTTATGCTCGTGTTTCTCCGGAACATAAAGTAAGAATTGTGAAAGCATGGCAAAAAGACGGAAAAGTTGTTGCTATGACTGGTGATGGAGTGAACGACGCTCCAGCTCTTAAAACAGCAGACATCGGAATTGGTATGGGAATTACCGGAACAGAAGTATCAAAAGGTGCAAGTGATATGGTCTTAGCAGATGATAACTTCTCTACTATTGTTATCGCTGTTGAAGAAGGCCGAAAAGTTTTCTCTAATATTCAAAAAACCGTTCAATATTTACTTGCTGCGAATTTAGGTGAGGTTTTAACACTATTTATTGCAACGATGATGGGTTGGGATACATTATTACCCGTTCATTTATTATGGATTAACGTGGTAACTGATACCTTCCCAGCAATTGCTTTAGGGCTTGAACCTGCTGAAAAAGGAATTATGAAATTAAAACCTAGAGGAAGAAGTTCAGATTTATTCTCTGGTGGTGTGTTAAGCAGTATTGTGTACCAAGGTATTTTAGAAGCAGGTATTACATTAGGTGTTTACCTATTTGCTATTTCAAATCCTGTTCATACTGGATATGAAGCGATTCATGCGGATGCTTTAACTATGTCATATGCAACTCTTGGATTGATTCAATTATTCCATGCGTTTAACGTGAAGTCTGTTCATGAGTCACTTCTTAAAGTAGGTCCATTTAGAAATAAAACATTTAACTATGCAGTTTTACTTTCTTTTGTACTACTAGGGGCCACTATTGTTGTTCCAGGATTTAACGATATCTTTAGAGTTCAACATTTAGATATCCATCAATGGCTATTAGTCTTTGGTGCATCATTTGCAATCATTCCGGTTGTCGAAGTGGTTAAATTAGTTCAACGTAAGACTATTTATAAATAGAAATAAGTAAGCTAGGTTAGGACGATTGAATCCTGACCTAGTTTTTTCTTTTTAAAATAGTGCTTTTTGTTAAAGAAAGCTTTCCCTTTTCCTTGAAACAAGTTAAAATGTATAAGAGATTAATTTAAGAAAGAGGGATAAATTTGAAGAAAGCAAATTTAGGCTATTATATTCAAAAAATAAATGATATTGTTACCGCTTCAGAAGAGATAGGGGAAGAGATGAACCCATCATACGAAATTATTCGTGAAGCTATTGATAATGATAAAGTGTCAGGAATAACAGCAGAACAACTAAAAAGTACTCATGAATTATTTTTAAATGGCACGAATAAATACAGAGGTTTATTAGCTGAAATTAAAAGCTTGAAAGCACCTGTCAAAGTAATGGGTGTCCACAAAAAATTAGAAAAAGCTTTTGAATCTTATGTAGATGGGTGTCAAGAAATGATTGATTCTATTAATTTAGATAAAGCATCTGTTGATGCTTCAAAATTTGATTTATCAGAACAAAAACAAGATGAGGCTACAGATAATATTTCATTCTGTATTCAACGAGTAACACAATTGGTAATGGGTAAATAATTAGTAAATTTTGAAAATAAATAAAATAGATTTTATATTTGTAAAAATCTGTGACAAAAGTAATAAGACTTTTGTCACAGATTTTTTTAGTTGAATTAAGACCCTAGTAGGGTTTATATTTTATATAAAAGTGGTAACATTAATGTATTAATAAATTAGGAGAGACAATATGCAAATTAGATTGGGTAATCAAACTGATTTAGAAGAAACACACCAGATACTAAAGGAAGTAGCACATCGATTAAAAAAACAAGGTTCAACTCAATGGTCGCACATTATTGAAGATAGGGAAGTTAAAACTCTGCTTTTACATTTAAAAAATGATGAAGTACTTGTTTTTGAAAATAAGCAGCAAATAATTGGTTTAGCATATCTTTACAAAACGCCAAATGATTGGGACAAGGAATTATGGCAGAGTGAATTATCTGAAGGCGTTTATTATCTTCATAAAGTTGCTATAAGGGATGCGAACACTGGTCAAAAAGTTGGAAGTGAACTTTTATCAACGCTTATTAGTTGGGTTGAAAAAGAAAAAGGTCACGCAATTCGCTTAGATTGCATGGCCGATATTGAGTATTTGAATCAGTTTTATAAAAAGGCTGGCTTTAAATTTAAAGAAAAGAAATTAAAATCTAACAGATCTAATTTACCAGCTGACTTTAATTTGTATGAATATGTTATTGCTTAATAATAAAATTGAGGTGACGGTATGGAAAATAAGAGTAAGTACCCAGGTCTAACGAATGCGGAAGTAGCTAACCGAAAAGCAAGGGGAGAAGCAAATCTTTCTGCTCCTATGACAACACGAAACTTTAAACAAATATTTGCTGAAAACAGTTTAACTTTATTTAATTTTATCAATTTAATTATCGCTGGCTTTATTATTTATACTGGGAGTTATAAAAATTTACTATTTTTAGGTGTTATTGTGTCGAATACATTCGTGGGCGTTTATCAGGAAATAAAAGCTAAGCGAAATATTGATTCTTTAACTCTTTTAAACCAAGCCAAAGCGGTCGTTATTAGAAATTATGAGAAGGTTGAAGTTCCTCAAGATGAAGTGGTTAAGGATGATTTACTTGTTATTAGGCGAGGTCAACAAGTTATTGTGGATGGAATTATTATTGACACAGAAGGTATTGAATGTGATGAATCCCAATTAACAGGGGAGTCTGATCCTGTTGAGAAAAAGAATGGTTCTGAAGTTTTTTCAGGTAGTTTCGTGGTTAGTGGTAATGGACTAATGCAAGCGACTAAAGTCGGAAGTGAAAGTTATACTTATAAGTTGACAATGGAAGCTAAAGAAACTAAAGGAATCTATAGCGAGTTAATCGTTATGATGAAGAAGCTTATTCGAATTTTAACATTTGTTATCATGCCTGTAGGAGCTATTTTAATGTTTACAAGCATTGCAAGTGGTGTTCACTTAGATAAGGCTATTTTGGGAAGCACAGCAGCAATGATCGGGATGATTCCGGAAGGGTTGGTTTTAATAACATCAGTTGCTCTAGCGGTTGGTGTGGTGAAACTTAGCAAAAAAAACGTCTTAGTACAAACGATGGGATCAATCGAAACGCTAGCTAGAGTGGATGTTCTCTGTCTAGATAAAACTGGAACCTTAACGAGTGGTAATCTAAAAGTAGTTGAACGAGAGCTTTTTTCAGGAAGTCATTTTAAAGAAAGTGATTTTGATCAACTGATTGGAAGCATGATTCAAGGACTAGATGAAGATAATGCGACTGGGCAGGCTTTAATGAAACACTTCAGTGAAACATCAAAAGAGTTAATTCCTTCAAAACAAGTTCCATTCTCATCTGCAAGGAAATGGAGTGCAATCTCATTTGGTGATAAAGGAAGTTATTACATGGGAGCACCTGAGTATTTATTTGAAGAATTTGAAGCATCTCAAGTAGCAAAAATGAAAGAAGCTATGGCATATGGCTTAAGAATTATTGCTGTTGCAAAAAGTCAAACAGATATTGCGGGGACAGAGTTACCAGCTGATTTAAAACTACAAGGATTTATTTATTTGGAAGATGAAATAAGACCCGAAGCTCCCAAAACGCTTCAGTATTTTAAAGAACAAGAAGTAGAAATTTGCATTATTTCAGGAGACCATCCAGAAACTGTTTCTCAGATTGCTAAGCGAGCAGGAGTAGAAAATCCTGATAAAAAAGTAGACATGAGCCAAGTTAAAGATGAAGAAATTCCAAAACTTATTAAAGAATATCGTATATTTGGTCGAGTGTCACCTGAGCAAAAACGTTTATTGGTTAGCGCTCTTCAACAAGAAGAACACGTTGTTGGAATGACAGGAGATGGTGTCAATGATATTTTAGCTTTAAAAAAATCAGATTGTAGTATTGTTATGTCCAATGGGAGTGATGCAGCAAAAGGAATAGCAGATTTTGTACTTCTGGATTCCAATTTTGACTCAATGGTTGGAGTCGTTCTTGAAGGAAGAAAGGTAATTAACAACATTCAACGAGTAGCTTCACTTTATTTAACCAAGACAGTCTACTCTTTGATTTTAGCAGCTCTATTTATCTTTTTATCTTCACCGTATCCATTCCAACCTATCCAATTGAGTCCTATCAGTTCATTAACTGTTGGTATTCCATCTTTTTTCCTAGCACTACGTCCAAACACTGCTCCAATAAAAGGGAGATTTTTAAAAAATGTATTTGAACCAGCACTTGCAAGTGGAGTCAGTGTCGTTTTTAGTACACTAACCATTGAAATAATGGGAAATATTTTAGGTTGGAGTTATGATGAAAAGTCAACAATTACTGTTTGGTTGACAGGTTTAATTTGCTTTATAGCACTTCATTTTATTGCCAAACCAATAACTTGGAAAATCCGAGCATTGATTGGAACACTTTTTACGCTATTCTTAATTATTTTTATTTTCTTTGGTAGAATTTTTTCTTTAGTAAGTATTTTTAATTTACATTTAGCTGTTGTATATATCCCCTTAATGCTTCTTTCACCGTTTATGTTTTATGGTTTGAAGAAAATTTTTCATTATTTACTTAGTATTGATTTTAAGAATAGGTGATTCTGTATTCTCTTTTTATCACTTATCTGTAAGAAGATTACTTATTAGAATGTTTGACGGTCATTTTTTTGTATGTTATATTTCTTATAACAATAATGAGGGTGAACATAATGGTATTGATTAGACGAATTCGCTCTGAACATTAGAAAATAGATGAAGCATATGTTCAGAGCTTAAAGAAAATTTCTTCATCACTAGTTAGAATAAGTAACCAAAATAGACTAAGAGTATAGTCTTATTTGGTATTATTTTTATTCTAGTAGTGATTGTGGAGAGGGCGATTGAAAAGTGTTTCAGTCGTCTTCTCTATTTTTGTCTAGGATAGAAGTAGGGAGGTTAGCCACAAAAATAAGGTTGACCTCTTTTGATTTGCTAAAAAGAAGGAGATAATAATGAGTATATTAACAATAACAGAGCTAAATTACGAATTACCAGATAAAGTATTATATAAAGACAGCACATTAAGATTAAATAAGGGAGAACATTTAGGTTTAACCGGAAAAAACGGAGCGGGAAAATCAACTCTTTTAAAAATGATTCAAGGAGAGGTATTACCAGATAGTGGCCAAATCATTTGGCAAAATAATTTAAGAATTTCATATCTTGAGCAACAACTTACTTTTAATGAAGGCGACTCTATTTTTGATTATTTAAAAAAAGCTTTCAGTCATTTGTATAAAATTAACGATAAAATACAAGAATTATATATGATGTATGCTGAAAATTATGATGATGCATTACTAGAAGAGATTGGTCAGTACCAAGATACACTAGAAAATAATGATTTTTATAACATTGAAACAGAAATTGAACGGGTGGCAACTGGACTTGGAATCGCTGCTCTAGGTTTGGACCGAGATGTAGAAGCGTTAAGTGGAGGACAACGATCAAAGGTGTCTTTGGCTAAATTACTTCTTGAAAAAGCAGATGTCTTTCTCTTAGATGAACCAACCAACTATCTAGATGCTGAGCATATTGAATGGCTGTCAGATTATTTAAATCAACTAGAAGATAGTTACGTGGTTATTTCTCATGATAGAAATTTCTTAAATAACGTAACAAACTGTATTTGTGATATTGAGTTTCAAACATTAACAAAATATATGGGAAATTATGATGCTGCCATGAAACAAAAAGAAGCTCAACAAGAACATCTACATCGCGAGTTTGAAAAACAACAAAAAGAAATAGATAAATTGGAAAGTTATATTAGAAAATATAAAGCAGGAAGTCGTTCTACTATGGCTAAAAGTCGCGAAAAGCAACTGAACCGTATGGATCGTCTAACACCGTTAGTATCACCAAAGCCAGGTCACTTCCATTTTCCATATATAGCATCCCATGGAAATTTAGTGGTAGAAACCAAAGGATTAGAAATAGGCTACGGAAAAAAAGCTTTATTACCACCGATTAATTTGTTAGTTCAAAATGGAGAAAAAATTGCCATTAATGGCTTTAATGGGATTGGTAAATCAACATTGTTAAAAACATTAATTAATGAGATTCCTGCAATAAATGGTGAAGTAGAGCTGTCAAGAGAAGCAAAAGTAAGTTATTTCTCTCAAGATTTAGTTTGGTCTAATCCACATCAATCAGCTTTTGATTGGATAAAAGAGCAATTTCCTAAACTAAATAATAAAGAAGTCAGACGCTACCTATCAAGAAGTGGGATTATTGATGATAATGTAACGAAAGCTTTAGATCAACTGAGCGGTGGAGAGCAGACAAAGGTTAAATTGTGTGGTTTAACTCTTAAAAAGAGTAATTTTTTAATTTTAGATGAGCCGACTAACCATTTAGATCAAGGGACAAAAGATGGGTTGAAACGAGCCTTAAAAGATTTTGAAGGAACGTTGATTGTAGTTTCCCATGAACCAGAATTTTATGATGGATTAGTTGAAAAAGTATTTGATGTCGAAAGCAATCAAATGAAACATGTTTAAAATGAGTAATTCATGATAAATCAAAAAATAATTTTTAATCTTTGTAAAAAATTTTATGAAGAAAATAGATCCTGAATATTGAATCCAAGGCATTTTATAAAAATGTCTTGGTTTTTTTTATGATGCATCCTGATTAATTAATATGATGTACTATTGTAATTATATAATACGTACTATATAATGCGTATATACTTAAATAATACATTTGGAGGATTATTCATGACAAAGCGTGTCTATAGTTTTAAAGAAGGTAATGCAGAAATGAAAGGACTTTTAGGAGGTAAAGGTGCAAACTTAGCAGAAATGACTAGATTAGGTTTACCTGTACCTAATGGATTTACAATTTCCACAGAAGCCTGTATGGATTACTTAAACAACAATCGTCAATTCACTGATGAATTGAAAAAAGAGATTGAAGCTTACTTAAAACAATTAGAAGAAGAGTCAGGCAAAGCTTTTAGTAGTAAAGAAAATATGATGTTATTGTCTGTAAGAAGTGGTTCAAAATTTTCAATGCCTGGAATGATGGATACTGTTTTAAACTTAGGTTTAAACGATGAGAATGTGGAACATTTAGCAGCTATTACAGAAGATGAGACGTTTGCTTATGATTGTTACCGTCGTCTATTACAAATGTTTGGTAACGTTGTATATGGTATTGATACGTCACATTTTGAAAATTTCTTAGAATTTTATAAGAGAAAAAATCGCGTACAACTAGATTCTGACTTAACTGCTGATCAGTTAAAAGAAATTGTTCATGAATATAAGCGAATTTATTTAGAAATTAAAAAACAAGAGTTTCCACAAGATCCTAAAGAACAACTATTTGCAGCTGTGACTGCTGTTTTTAGCTCATGGAATAATGAACGTGCTAAGGTATATCGTAAATTACATAATATTGCTGATGATTTAGGTACTGCCGTAAATATTCAATTAATGGTATTTGGTAATAGTGGAGAACAAAGTGGAACCGGTGTCGCTTTTACTAGAAATCCTTCTACGGGGGAAAATAAATTATTTGGAGAATATTTGATAAATGCGCAAGGTGAAGACGTTGTAGCAGGAATCAGAACGCCATCTCCAATTTCCGAGTTAAAAGAATCTATGCCAGAAATCTACCAAGAATTTCTTGATATGAGCCAACTTCTTGAAAAACATTACGGAGATATGCAAGATATAGAGTTTACGATTGAAAATAAAAAATTATATTTACTTCAAACAAGAAATGGCAAACGAACAGCGCATGCCGCATTTAAAGTAGCTGTTGATCTAGTAGAAGAAGGCTTGAAAACTAAAGAAGGAGCTATTCTTAGTTTAGATCCTCAGTCAGTGAATCAGCTGCTCCATCCAGTGTTTGTTGAAGAGGCACTAAAAACAGCGGAAGTTGTATCAACAGTTGGCTTACCAGCTAGCCCAGGTTCAGCAACAGGAAAAATTTGTTTTGATGCAAATACTGCTAAAGAGTGGACAGATAGAGGCGAAAAAGTAATCTTAGTTCGCCAAGAAACATCTCCAGAAGATATTGGAGGAATGGTTGTAAGTGAAGCTATTGTGACAAGTCGTGGTGGTATGACATCTCATGCAGCTGTTGTGGCTAGAGGTATGGGAACTTGTTGTGTAGCAGGATGTAGTGAATTAGATGTTGATGAGTTCTTAAAAGTAATTAAGTATCCAAATGGAGAGTTAACTGAAGGAGATGTCATTTCAGTTGATGGGACAAATGGTGATATTTATATTGGTGAAGTGGAATTAACGTTATCTGAAAAAAATGAAGATTTTGAAACCATTATGGCATGGTCAAAAGAGTTGTCTCGTTTAGATATAAGAATGAATGCTGAAACAAAATCTGATATTAAAACAGGAATCGCATTTGATGCGAGTGGTATCGGTTTGGTTAGAACAGAGCATATGTTTTTTGCACCCGAAAGATTAATCGAAATGCGTCGCTTTATTATTTCAGAAAAAGTAGAAGAAAGAGCGAAAGCTTTAGAAACTATTTTAGCGTATCAAATAGATGATTTTAAAGAAATTTTTTCAACAATCGAAGAAAGAGCAGCGGTTATTCGCTTATTAGACCCACCTTTACATGAATTTGTACCAAGTAAACAACAAGACGTAGAGCGTGTAGCAAATGAAATGGGAATTACTTATGGTTTCTTAAATAGTCGAATTAATGAGCTTCATGAAATTAATCCGATGTTAGGTCATCGTGGCTGTCGTTTAGCTGTTACATATCCAGAGTTATACATTATGCAAGCTGAAGCAATCATTCGTAGTGCGATTGAACTAAAAAAAGAAAATGGGTTAGACGTTTCCCCTGAAATTATGATACCATTGGTGGGTATGGACGGAGAGTTACGTCTGTTAAAAGAAAAAATTGAAGCACATATTGAGCGTATTATAAAAGAAGAAAAGGCGACAGTTTCATATACAGTAGGAACAATGATTGAATTACCAAGAGCATGTCTAATTGCTGATGAATTAGCAAAAGAAGCCGACTTCTTTAGTTTTGGAACGAACGATTTAACTCAAATGACATTTGGTTTCTCTCGTGATGATGCTGCTAAATATATTAATCAGTACTTGGTAGATGGCTTATTACCGGTAGATCCATTCCAAACATTAGATGTCGATGGTGTAGGAGAATTGATTAAGATTGCTGTTGAGAAGACAAGAAAAACCAAACCAAACATGAAAATTGGTGTTTGTGGTGAGCTTGGAGGAGATCCATTTTCAATTGGATTCTTTGATCAATTAGGATTAGATTATGTATCGTGTTCACCATACCGTGTGCCGGTTGCCTATCTTGCAGCAGCTCAAAGTGCTATCCGATTGAAAAATAAGTAAAAATGAGGCGAAAAGATGGAATTAAGTGAACGTCAAAAAGCGATTATTGAAATTGTAAAGGCAAACGAACCGATTAGTGGCGATAGGATTGCTGAATCATTAGGGTTAACTAAGCCAACATTAAGAAGTGACTTGGCTGTCTTGACTATGACAGGGGTACTAGATGCTAGGCCAAAGGTAGGTTATATCTATTCAGGTTTAAGTTTCGAACCATTACTTCATGATCAATTATTTGAAACAAAAGTTGAGGCACTAATGACATCAAGTATAATTGTGTTCCCCAATACAACAGTGAGAGATGCAACAACGTCATTGTTTATGTATGATAGTGGGTCATTATATGTAACAGAAGAAGCAACTGGTGATTTGATAGGATTAGTTTCAAGAAAAGATTTACTTCGAAGTTTACTGAATAACCAAGATAACGACTTATCTGTTGCTGTTATTATGACAAGAATGCCTAATATCATTGTAAGCTATCCAGAAATGAGCGTTTTAGAAGCAGGTCGATTACTAACAAAGCATGAGGTGGATTCTCTACCTGTAGTTGAAGAAAAAGGATCAAAAAAAGTAATCGGAAAAATTTCTAAAACACGAATTATGGAACACTTTATAAAAATGGGGAGCGAAAGAAACTAATGAATAATTTAAGAGAAAAACATTATAGACAAGTAAGGATGTTTGTTGTATCTGATTCTATTGGAGAAACTGCGCAACGAGTAATCAATGCGGTGTTGGCCCAATTTCCAGATTTGGCTGACTATGAAGTAAAGAAATTTCCATTTGTAGACTCAAAAGAAGTATTAACAAGTATTTTAGCTGATGCATTAAAAGAAAAAGCAATAGTTGTAACAACATTAGTAGATGAAGAGTTAAATCAATTATGTGCAGATTTTTCAAAACGTACAGGTTTAGAACATGTTGATTACATGTCACCACTGGTCAACATTATTTCAGAAAGAACACAGATGAAGCCGACTCATAAAAGTGGTACTCTGTATCAAATGGATGAGGATTACTTTAACCGTGTGGAAGCTATCGAGTTCTCAGTGCGCTATGATGACGGCAAAGATCCAAAAGGGTTTGCTAAATCAGATGTAGTTATTTTAGGTATTTCAAGAACGTCAAAAACCCCATTAAGCATGTACCTAGCTAATCGTTCCTATAAAGTTTCTAATTTACCGCTTATACCAGAAGTGCCGATACCCAAAGAATTATTCCAAGTTGATGGGACTAAAATTATAGGATTAACAGCTGATGCAGAGTATATCCGTAAAGTTAGACAGTCTCGTTTAGTATCATTAGGATTGACAGGTAGTTCATCTTACGTTTCTTTGGAACGTATTAAGGAAGAGTTGAAGTTTTCTAAAGAATTGTATCAAAAATTAGGTGCTACAGTTATCAATGTTGAGAATAAATCTATTGAAGAATCAGCACAGTTAATTGAAGAACATTCAAAATTAAATAAATAAAAAAAATAGGCTGAACAATTTTGATGTTCAGTCTATTTTTTTGTATGTGTCACAAAGGAGTATGTTTTATTTATTGCTACACCCAATACTCTCATATTTTGATTTTTTTCTAATTTTCTTTGTCCAAAAACCTCCTGAAATATACTTAGGTTCATGTGAAATAATAAAAGCTCGTTCATCTAATTCCTTAATTAGTTTATAAAGATCTCGTTCATCTTTTCTAGGGGTTAAAATTTCTAAGATAACACGACGTCCATCTTTTCCTTCGCCATAAGTTTTTGTTACACCGTATCCTTGATTTCTTATTTCAGCACTTAAAATTGGTTTTAAATCGTCATCTGGAATGATAGCTGTTACCATGATGTAGCCAAGTGCGAGAAAATCTTCTATCTCTATTCCAACACGTATTCCAACGGCATAACCTAGGGCATAAACAAATATATTTAGTGGACTATCAATATGATTTAAGACCATGGATAATCCCACAATATAGATAGTTATCTCTACCATACTGACAAGTGGGGCAATCACACGATATCCTTTCATTGTTAACATAAAGCGAATGGTATTTAAAGTGATGTAGGAAAAATTAATAACAAAAATTTTAACAAGAATAGACCAATCCATCATAACAACCTCCTTTTAGTAATCTCTATTTGTATGCTATCATAAATTTCACTATTGTAAACGTTTTCTTTTGGTTTTATAAACAAATTATAGTAAAAAATAAAAGATGTATGGTAATATAATAGTTGTAAACGTTTTTTATACTGAAAGTCGCCTAGGAGGGGTTTTATGTTATTTTCAAATAAAGAAAGAATAGAACACTTAGAAGAAATGTCTCGCAATGAACTAGATATTCTAGTTATCGGAGGAGGCATCACAGGAGCAGGAATTATTTTAGACGGTGTAGGACGTGGTTTAGATGTAGGATTAGTTGAAATGCGAGATTTTTCATCTGGTACATCAAGTCGTTCAACTAAATTAGTTCATGGAGGTTTAAGATATTTAGCTCAGTTTGATGTAAAAACTGTAGCGGAAGTAGGACAAGAAAGAGCTGTTGTATATGAAAACGCACCTCATGTAACAACCCCTTTAAAAATGGTCTTGCCATTCTATGCTAAAGGAACGTTTGGTTCATTTTCAACATCTATTGGACTAGATATTTATGATAGATTAGCACGAGTGAAAAAAGAAGAACGTAAATTTATGTTAGACAAAAAAGAGTCAATTGAAAGAGAGCCTTATTTAAGAAAAGATGGCTTAAAAGGTACAGGTGTTTATGTAGAGTACCGAACAGACGATAGCCGACTAACGCTTGAAACAATCAAAAAAGCTAACGAATTAGGTGGATTAGCAGCTAACTATGCGAAAGTAATTAAGCTATTATACAGTAATGAAACTGGAAAAATTATTGGTGTTACAGTATTAGATACGATTAATCAAAAAGAGTATCGTATTTATGCTAAACGAGTTATCAATGCGGCAGGTCCATGGGTAGATAAAATTAGAGAGATGGACAACTCAAAAAAAGGGAAATTCTTACACTTAACAAAAGGTGTTCATGTGGTAGTGGATAGTAAAAAATTCCCAATTACAAACTCTATGTACTTTGATACCCCATTTGGTGACGGTAGAATGATGTTTGCAATACCAAGAGAAAATAAGATTTATATCGGAACAACGGATACCTTCTATGAAAAAAATCCGGCAGAACCAGAAATTAAACGAGAAGATGTAACGTACATTATTAATGGCGTAAATCAAATGTTTGATATAGAGCCATTAACAATAGGTGATGTGGAATCAGCATGGGCTGGTGTGAGACCATTAATTCATGAAGAAGGAAAAGATCCTTCTGAGATATCAAGAAGAGATGAAATATTTGTTTCTGATAAAGGCTTATACTCAATTGCTGGCGGTAAATTAACGGGTTATAGAAAAATGGCCGAAGAAATTATTGATAAAGTCTTAAAAGATATGGCAAAAGATCATGAAGCCAAATATATTACTTGTCAAACTAAACAGCAAGTATTATCAGGTGGTGAAGTAGGAGGAAGTGAAGGTTTTGATGAATTCGTTCGTGATGGTATCAGAATCGGAACAGAAAACTACAACTTGGATAAAGAAGCTGCAACTCAATTAACACATCGTTTTGGAGCAAACGTAACAAAAGTCTACAATTATTTAATGGAAGAAAACAACACTGAGTTAGATGATGCAACCTATGCAATGCTTCGCTACGGACTTGAAGAAGAAATGGTGCTTCATCCAATTGACTTTTTACTTAGAAGAAGTAGTGTTATGCTCTTTAATATGGAAAAATGTCAATCAATCAAGAATGAAGTTATTCATTACATGAGTGGTTTCTACAACTGGGATGAAGAATTAACAGATAGAATAACTATAGAAGTTGAAGAAGAGATTGGTCGTCATATTAACTATAATATCTAAAATAAAAAATGCCGTTTCAGATATTAAATCTGAGCGGCATTTTTTGTTAAAAAATCCATACTTAATTTGTTCAGTTGTTGAGGTTTTAGTTTGGGGACTGAATGTCCGCAATTTTTAATAATTTTTAGTGTTGCATTGGGTAATTTTCTAACGAATTCTTTTAAGGATTCTGGTGGTACAATGTCATGATCTCCTAGTACAAAAAGAGAAGGAATCTCCATATTTTTAACTTGTTTTGTTAAAATAGGTAAATCTTTTCTTGCTAATTGCAAAACTCGTGTTTTTTTATCTGATCGTAAGACATTTTTAGTAACCCAGTATAAGTTGTTTGATAAAACTTTTTGGATAGGAGTTAGTTGATCAAATGTAATGTTAGGTGAAACAAGAATCATTTCACTAACTAGTTTTTGGTTGTATGCAGCAAAAGTTAGTGCAATATTTGCTCCATCACTAAAACCAAAGAGAGCCGTTTGATTAATTTTTTCATTTGATAAAATAGCTTTTATATCAGTCATAATTTGACCAAATGTTAATTTGTTTGAGTTGTTTTTAGAGTAGCCGTGGTCTCTAGTGTCCATAAGAATAAGCTGGTAATATTGTTTGAAATAGTCTATTTGACGTTTGAAATATTGGTGACTACCACTATTTCCATGAATAAAGAAGAGAGGCTTACCCTTTCCGATTGTTTGATAAAAAATATGAGACCCATCTGCAGATGAAATTATTTTTTGCATACAAACTCACTTCTTTCTTGTAAATTATCGTTATCAAAAGTGTAATTCATAGATTTTAGAAGGACGGCCTACTCCAGTTGGTTTTTCGCCAATTTCTTTAAAAAAGGGAAGCATGGATTTTTTGAAATTAGAGTGGTCAATTTCTTTGTAATTTACCCCTAAGAATTTGGCGTAAACTTTTCTTGCTTCTGTAATTGTAAACTGATTTCCTAAAACGCGCAAGATTTGTGGTTCATGATACATCTTATTACACACTCGGTTAAACGCCTTGATAAAAATTTCAGAGTGGTCAAAGGCTAGAGTTTCTTCGCCTAAGGATTCACCAGTTTTTATATTTAAAATAATTTCTGCTTCATCAGGATTTTTTAAGGAAATCAAGTCGCCATTTCTCTCTAAAGAGAACCACGAGGCATCTGAAGCCTGATCGCCAGCTTTTAAGGGTTCTTCACCAATGAAAGCAAGATAGCTAACAGTAATAACCCAACCACGAGGATCACGATTTGGCGTACTAAATGTATGAAGTTGTTCAATATGATTTCTTGTAATAGAGACATTCGTCTCTTCTTTTGTTTCTCTAATACAGCTATCAGAAGTAGCTTCACCGTTTCTCACAAATCCGCCAGGTAAAGCCCATGAATTTTGGAAAGGGTGAGTATTTCGTTTAATTAAGAGAACTTTAAAATCATCCATTTCTTTATTGTAACAAAAGAGAACCATATCAACAGTGACAGAGGGCATATCTTGAGTTGGAAAGTGTTGTTTTTTATACCAGTTTAAAAATTCTTTTTCAGTAACTTGTGTTTCATAATAGTGACGTTCGTCATTCTTTGATGTAAATGAAGACATTTGAAACTTCCTTTCTTCATGCAGTGCATACCTGTAACATTATCATTTTATCAAATAAATGTCACTAATCAAGAGTATTATAGTTGAAATAGTAAAAGATATTTGATATTATTGTCTCGAAACTAAGAAAGGGATAGGTAAGTAAACTATGTGGAATTCATTCGCTAACTAATTTTTTTAAAAATAAAAATTATGAGTGGATGAGTGTGCCTATTTTTACCTATACTAACGTTACAAAGAAAAAAGATTAGTTTTTTTCTTTGTGCTATTTTATGTATATAAAAATGTCAAAGCATCCATTCGTAAGCGAAAAGGATGTTTTTTTATGTCTATAAAAATAAGTAAATTAAAGAAATATATGGGAGAAAGGTTATTGTTAGATATTCCTAATTTAACCATTAATGATTATGCTAGAATCGGAATAGTTGGCAAAAACGGTAGTGGAAAAACCACACTATTAAAATTAATTGAAGGTACATTATCACCTGATGAAGGTCAAATAGTCTATTCCGGTGAAGTGGCTGTAATTGAGCAGTTTATTGAAAGTGACAGTCAAAAAAGTGGTGGGGAGCAAACGAAAGAAAAAATCCGACAAAGTATGAGTCATTTTGGGGAGATTATTCTAGCTGATGAACCAACCAATCATTTAGATACAGAAGGCAGAAATTATTTGATTAGGGAGATGAAACAGTTTAAAGGAGCTATTTTAACTGTTTCTCATGACCGAGATTTTTTAAACCAAATGTGTCATGATATTCTTGAAATTGATGAAGGTGTCGTGACTTTATATTCTGGCAACTATGATATGTATCTACAACAAAAAGAAATTGAAACAAAAGAATACGCTAATAAGTATGATAATTATGTTAGGGAGAAAAGTCGATTAGAAGGTTCTATGCAAGAACTTCATGACAAAAGTGCGAGCGTTAAAAAAGCTCCTAAACGAATGGGTAACTCGGAAGCTCGTCTACATAAAAGAGGAAAAGGGCAGATTGCCAAAAAAGCTTTATCTAAACAGGCCCTTGGAATAGAAACACGATTAGATAAATTAGAGAAAATTGATAAACCAAGAAAAAGTAAACCATTAAGTATTCCTTTTCTAGAAGGTCAAATGATTCATAAGAAAAATGTGATTGAAACAGAGAAATTTAATTTATCAGTCGGAAATAAGGAGTTGTTAGTTGATAGTTCTTTCAACATAATGACAGGAAAAAGAACTGCAATTGTTGGAAATAACGGAGTTGGAAAGACAACTCTGTTAAAAGCAATCTTGTCTAACAATAGTCAGTTAATAATGTCAGAAAAAGCAAATTTTGCTTATTTTAGCCAATCCTTTAATCAATTAGCTGAAGATGAGTCTATTTTGAATAATGTTCAAAAAACTTCGATTCATGAGCCGCAGGCGGCAAGAGACCTGCTTGCCCATTTATTATTTAGAGGGGAAGTAGTCAATAAAAAAGTAGCTGTTTTAAGTGGGGGAGAAAGAACGAAAGTAGCGATTGCTAAAATGATATTAAGTGACAGTAATGTACTTATTTTAGATGAGCCCACAAACCATTTGGATATCGAGTCTCTGACAGTTCTAGAGGAATCTTTATGCACTTATCAAGGAACAATCATCTTTGTGAGCCACGATAACTACTTTATTAAATCAGTTGCTGAACATATATTAGAAATAAAAAATAAAAAAATAATTAATCCAGTTGAAAAGAAAAGACCAATTATGCGAGAAAAGAAAAAGGAAGACAAGTTGTTGTTAGATATGAGAAAAACGGCACTCATATCTCAGCTTTCCATGCCTTTAGATGAAGCTAAAAAATTAGAAATTGAAAAAGAGTTGAATGATATTCTAGAGTCATTAAAAGATTAAAAGGTTGTGAGCATATTAGTTTCTTTTTTATAGGGTAGGGGGTATATTAGGCTTATCAAATGTTACGGAGGCTGATTATGTTTTTATTTAAAAAAGTACCAAGTATCTCAACAACCGAATTGGAAGAAAAATTGAAGCAATCAATTGAATTAATAGATGTCAGAAGTGAAATGGAGTTTAGCCAAGGACACATTCCTAAAGCTAAAAATATCCCTTTAGACAGGATTAAATCATATAAATCTAAGTCGCAACAAGCTATTTATTTGATTTGCCATTCTGGTGCAAGAAGTAAGCAAGCAGCAAAATATTTAAATGATCAAGGGTTTGAGGCTTACAATATTGAAGGTGGTATGATGCGTTGGAGCAAACCACTAAAGGTAGGTAAGTAAGATGAGAACAGTGATTATTGGAGGTGTAGCAGGCGGTATGTCTGCAGCAACTCGTTTAAGAAGATTAGATGAAGAGATGGATATCGTGATTCTTGAGAAGGGACCTTATGTCTCTTTTGCTAACTGTGGATTACCCTACCACGTATCTGGAGAAATCAAGGAACGAAATGATTTACTTGTTCAAACGCCAGAAAAATTAAAAGCTCGTTTTAATTTAGATGTCAGACCCTACTCAGAAGCAACCAAAATTGATAGACTACACAAAACGATAACAGTGGAAAATGCTAAAGAAACTTATGAATTGTCCTTCGATAAATTAATTTTATCGCCAGGAGCAAAACCTTTTGTCCCTCCTTTTGAAGGAATTGATGAAGCTACAAATGTGTTTACGTTAAGAAATGTGCCTGATGTTGATAAAATCATGTCTCATTTATTAGATAGTAAACCAAAAAAAGCAGTGGTTATCGGTGCCGGATTTATTGGACTGGAAATGGCAGAAAATCTTGCGAAAGTTGGGATGGATGTAACGGTTGTTGAAATGGCAACGCATGTGTTACCGACTGTTGATTATGAAATGGCTGCCTTTATTACTAAAGAATTAAAACGTAATGGAGTAACAGTTTTAACTAAAAAAAGTGTTGTGTCTTTTAAAGAAAAAGGAAAAAAACTGGTGTTAGATTCAGGAGAGATTATTGATACAGATATAGTTATTTTATCAGTAGGGGTACGGCCTGAAAATGAGCTAGCCGAATCAGCAGGTATTAAACTAGGGATGCGTGGTGGTATTTTAGTAGATGAAACCTATGAAACGTCTGTTAAAGATATCTATGCTGTTGGAGATGCGATTATAGTCACAAATCAAATCACAAAAGAAGAGACTATGATTTCTTTAGCTTCACCTGCCAATCGTCAAGGTCGTCAAGTTGCTGATGTGATAGCAGGGATGAAACGACTTAATAAAGGCAGTATTGGTACGGCAATTGTGCGAGTATTTAATCAATCTATTGCTTCCACAGGTTTAACGGAGCGACAATTGAAAGTTTTAGATTATAATTACCATGTTGTTCATGTAGATGGTAAGAATCATGCGAGCTATTATCCAAATGCAAGCACCATTTTACTAAAATTACTTTTCAATCCTAAAACAGGTGAAATATATGGAGCTCAAGCTGTAGGCTCTGATGGTGTCGATAAACGGATTGATATTTTAGCAACTGCTATTAAAGGAAACCTAACCGTAGAAGATTTACCGGAATTAGAATTTACTTATGCCCCTCCTTTTGGTTCAGCAAAAGATGTGGTGAATATGGCTGGTTATACTGCTCTAAATATTATGGAAAAGATTGCTGAGACTATTCAGCTCCATGAATTAGACCAAGCAAGACAGGACGGAGCGTATTTAGTGGATGTTCGTACAAATGATGAATTTAAAAAGGGCAGTATTCCAGGATTTGTTAATCTGCCATTAAATGAATTGCGCAATCATATGGATGACCTACCAAAGAATAAAGACATTATTTTAAGTTGTCATAGTGGTCAAAGAAGTTATATAGCACAAAGAATGCTACTTCAAAACGGTTTTAAGGTGAAAAATTTAGATGGTTCTTATTTGCTTTATCAAGCGGTTAATGACTAAAATAAAGAGAAATTAATTTTAGGAGGAGAACCTATGACAGGGGAAAAAGAGACCCAGAAAAAGATTGAGAATCGCTTGAAAAGAAGTGAAGGTCAAATTCGCGGCGTACTAAAAATGCTTGAAGAAGAGAAGAGTTGTCGTGATGTAGTGATTCAACTTTCAGCCATTCGCTCAAGCATTGATCGAGCAATTGGTGTCATTGTAGCTGAAAATTTAAAAGAATGTTTAGCAATGGAAGATTTAAGTGATGACGAGAAGGATGAGAAAATAAAAGAAGCGATAGAATTAGTTGTCAAAAAATAAAAAGATTAAATGAAAATGAGAGAAACTTTCTTATTTTCATTTTTTTCTTATTAAAATGATTGACACGCCTTTTTTTATTTGTTACTCTAATATCAATAAATTATCGCGTTGATAAGAAGAGTACATTTTTTGAAAGTATTAAGAGACCTCGGTTGGTGAGAAAGAGGAACTGGATGGAAATGGAAGATGGTCTTTGAGCATAAAAAAGTGAGCATTTTGTTAACTTTTTTCGGGAGTTCCCGTTATCGGACAACAGTATTCAGAGAACTATCTTGCGTACTGGGTGAGGTTATTACTGTAAAGTGATAACGAATAAAGGTGGTAACACGATTAATGCTGTCGTCCTTTGTTTACTTTTGATATGAAAGTAAATAAAGGACGGGAGCTTTTTTTGTTATCTAAAAAGGAGGAAAAAATATGAGTATCATTGAATTAAAAGATGTTTCGAAGATCTATCAAACAAAACAAAAAAAAATTTCAGCTGTCAAAAATGTAAACTTGACGATTGAAAAAGGTGAAATTTTTGGCATTATCGGCTACTCAGGTGCCGGAAAAAGCTCATTAATAAGACTGCTAAATAATTTAGAAAGTCCTACTAGTGGTGATGTGGTTATTAATGATAAAAATGTCAATCAATTGAAAGGAAAAGAATTAAGAGATTTTAGAAAAAAAATTGGAATGATTTTTCAACATTTTAATCTACTTTGGTCCAGAACAGTGATAGATAACATTATGTTGCCTTTAGAGTTAAGTAAAGTACCAAAGGAAGAACGAGTAAAAAAAGCGCAAGAATTAATTAAGTTAGTTGGCTTAGAAGGTAAGGAGAAAGCTTATCCAAATGAATTATCAGGTGGACAAAAGCAACGTGTTGGGATAGCAAGAGCATTAGCTAATGAACCTGAAATACTTTTATGTGATGAAGCGACAAGTGCTCTTGATCCTCAAACGACTGATGAGGTTCTTGATTTACTTCTTGATATAAATCAACAATTAGATTTGACCATCGTTTTAATTACTCATGAGATGAATGTGATTCGTAAAATTTGCCATAAAGTAGCAGTAATGGAGCTTGGACAAGTCATTGAATCAGGAGACGTTTTATCTGTTTTCAAAAACCCACAAAATAAAGTAACAGAGAAATTTGTGAAACAGGATGCTTTAGTGGACGGTGAGGAAAACGAGGTAGCTATATCATATCTCCTAGATACTTATCCAGATGGCATGATTGTTAAATTATTATTTGAAGGAGATAAAGCAACAGAGGCGGTTATTTCAAAAGCTATTCGAGAATTTTCAATTGATATTAATGTCTTACAAGCAAATATAAGACAAACGAATCAAACGTCCTTTGGAACGATGTTAGTCCAGTTAACCGGACAATCTAATCTATTAAGTGAAAGTATTGTCTTTTTTGAAAAAAATGGACTAGGAGTGGAGGTCATTAAATATGGATAAAGGATTTTTGAAGACGTACTTTGATTTTAGCGGAGTGAGTCCTGATGCATTTTATACAGCAACAAAGGAAACTTTGTATATGACGTTTGTTTCTATGTTTTTTGTCATCATCGTAGGAATAATAATTGGCTTATTGTTATTCTATTTTTCCAAAAGTGATAAACCTTACTTTAAAATTGGCTATGGAACAATTTCATTAATTAGTAATACTTTTCGTTCAGTACCCTTTATTATTTTAATGATTTTACTATTTCCGGTCGTTAAGATTTTAATAGGAACCATGCTTGGACCAAGTGCAGCTGTACCAGCTCTTGTACTGTCTGCAGCGCCATTTTACGCAAGACTTGTTGACATTGCTTTTAGAGAAGTTGATCAAGGCGTGCTTGAGGCCAGTGAAGCAATGGGAGCAAATAAAGCTCAAATTATTTTTAAAGTGTTAATTCCAGAGAGCTTACCAGCACTAATCTCTGGGGTCACGGTGACTACTATTACGATGATAGGTTTTACAGCAATGGCTGGAGCAGTTGGAGCGGGTGGTCTAGGAACCCTTGCATACCAAGCTGGTTTCATGGGAAATGATTACTCTATTATTATGCTATCAACCCTTTTGATTTTACTGATTGTTTTTATTATTCAGTGGGTGGGTGATGTATTAGTCAAGATTATTGATAAACGAAATACCTCAAGAGAAACGGTAAGTGTAAAGAAAATCGGTATAAGTTTTGGCGTAATTGTTCTGGCAACGGTGGGGATCTTTTTCTTAGTCGGAAATAGTGGTGAAGGAGAAAAAGTAGCTCCAGTATCAGTGAAGGAGAAAATCGTCGTAGGTGCTTCACCGACTCCCCATGCAGAGATTTTAGAAGAGGCTAAACCTCTGTTAAAAGAAAAAGGTTATGATTTAGAAGTTAAAGTCTTTCAAGATTTTGTGTTACCTAATAAGGCTTTAGCTGAAAAAGAAATTGATGCTAACTATTTCCAACACATACCTTATCTAGAAAAAGAGATTAAAGATAAAAATTATGATTTTACCAATGCAGGTGCCATTCATTTAGAAAAGATGGCTTTTTATTCTAAATCAGTTAAGAAGTTAAGCGATGTGAAAGACGGTGCAACTATCTTAGTTAGTAACTCACAAACTGATTGGGGTCGAGTGATTACGATGCTCCAAGATGCAAAATTAATCAAGGTAAAAGACGGCGTTGATTTAGTAACTGCTACTTTTGACGATATTAAAGAAAATCCGAAAAATTTAAAATTCAAGTACGATATTGATCCAGCAATTATGACGACGGCCTATCAGAATAACGAAGGTGATTTAGTTGCTATCAATGCTAATTTTGCAGAGAACATTGGATTAAATCCAGAAAATGATGGTGTCATAATTGAAAGTAATAATTCACCTTATGCAAATGTGATTGCAACAAGAAGTGAAGACAAAGAGAATGAAGGAGTGAAAGCTTTAATAGAAGTTTTACACTCTAAAGAAATTAAAGAATTTATCAACCGAAAATGGAATGGGACAATTTCGGTTGTTGATTAATGAGTTTATAAATAAGATCATTTGACGAAATGATTGAAAAAATGAAGAGAAATCAGTGAGATGTAAAAACTAAGGAGGAAGAAAAAATGAAGAAAAAATTATTATCATTGGGATTAGTGACATTGTTAGCAGTAGGTTTAGCAGCTTGTTCGGGAAATAAGGATACTAAAAATGAAAAATCAGCTAGTAAAGAGAATAAGACCTTAGTGGTCGGAGCATCCCCAACACCACATGCAGAAATTTTAGAAGAAGCTAAACCACTTCTTAAAGAAAAAGGCTACGACTTAGAAGTGAAAGTATTTCAAGATTATGTCTTACCTAATAAAGCGTTAGCTGAAAAAGAATTAGATGCTAATTATTTCCAACATATCCCTTATTTAGACAAAGAAATTAAAGACAAAAAGTATGATTTTACCAATGCGGGTGCCATCCATTTAGAAAAAATGGCTTTCTACTCAAAATCAGTTAAAAAAGCCTCAGATGTGAAAGACGGAGCTAAAGTGTTAGTGAGTAATTCTCAAACAGATTGGGGTAGAGTTATAACAATGCTTCAAGATGCTGGCCTTGTGAAGGTGAAAGAGGGCACAGATTTAGTTAATGCAACTTTCGATGATATTACTGAAAACCCCAAAAATTTAACTTTTAAGTATGATATTGATCCAGCAATTTTAACAACAGCTTATCAAAATGATGAAGGAGATTTAATTGCCATTAATGCCAATTTTGCCGAAAATATTGGCTTGAATCCTGAAAAAGATGGGGTCATAGTGGAGAAAGATAACTCTCCTTACGCAAATGTCATTGCGGTACGCAGTGAAGATAAAGATGACAAGGGAATCAAGACATTGATAGAGGTTCTCCACTCTAAAGAAATCAAAGAATTTATTAACAAAAAATGGAACGGAACCATTTCAGTGGTAGAATAACGTTAATTTTTATTAAAAATAGAGGAATCTAGGATAAGTGGATGAACTTATACTAGATTCTTTTTTTAGGCTAAAAAAGCTTTCTTAGCAAGCATCATTAAATACTCTGTTACGTCATCTTCTTTAGTCTCAGTTAAAGTAAAAGCATTTAACTCCCAGTAGATAGGCTTTTCAAAACTTAGATGAAGAACGTTAGTAAAGGGAGAAGTTAATTCTAATATTCTTTCAGGAATCAAAGTTACGCCAATACCAACACTAGAAAGTTTATAGGCTGTCGTAATATTTTCTGTTTCCATTACAATTTTAGGCCTTGTTTGATGGTCAAGGTAAAGTTGATCTAAAAAACCTCTTAATTTTTGCCCTCTTTTTAAGGATAAAATAGGTAGCTTAACTAATTGATCAAGAGTTAGGCTTTGACTGGATAATTGATACTCATTGAAAAGAGAAGGAGAGATTGCCAGTTGAATTTCTTCTCTTAAGATAAATGATTGATCATAGCATGGAAAGATTTGAACCTCATTTTGGAAGGGTGTGAAGAAGGCGATATCAACTTGTTTGTTTTCTAGCCATTCAATTAATTCTTTTGTCTTTCCTTCACGCATATCAAGGTTGACTCCCGGATATTTTTTATGAAAATCAGGTAAAATTCGTGGGAGTAATAAACTTCCCCAGTATCTAGTGATTCCAAGAACTATCTTTTTCTTCTTCCTAGGTTGATAGCTTTCTATTTGACTTTGTAATTGCTTCTCTAAAAAGAGAATTTCATACGCAATGTTTAGATAACTTTTACCTGCTTCAGTCACTGTTACGGGCTGTTTGGTACGGTCGAATAAAATGATGCCCAACTCTTTTTCTAATTTTTTTATGTACTGGCTTAGAGAAGATTGCGCAATAAAAAGATTTTCAGCTGCTTTTGAAAAGTTTCCTGTCTCAGCAATCTCAATGACATACTGATATTGTTTAGTAAACACGTTATCACCTTCTCTTATAGTCTTAATCATTTAATCATATTAGACGATAATCAAAGTTAATTATACACTAGAGTTATTAAAGATACAGGAGGTTTTTTGATGGAAGAACTAAGAGTACTTGTACCAAATGGAATGATGGGATATGGATTCCCTCTTGAAGACTTTGAGAAAGGGATGAAAGAATTACCACATGGGATTGTTGTCGATGCAGGATCGACTGATAGTGGTCCTCAGAAATTAGCATTAGGTGAGATGACTTGTCCAGAATCAGCCTATAAAAAGGAGTTATCAATTCTAGTACCAGCAGCCAAAAAAGCAAATATTCCGTTAATTGTTAGCTCTGCTGGAGGAGATGGAACAAATCAACATGTTGACTTGTTTGTAAAGCTAGTGGAAGAAGTAGCTAAAGAACAAGAGTTACCTTTAAAAGTAGCATCTGTTTACAGTGATATTCCGAAAGAATTAGTCAAACAAGAATTAACTAAAGGAAACGTTATTCCAATGACTAATGTGCCTGAGTTAACAGAAGAGGATATTAATAAGACATCGGTTATTACTGCTCAGATGGGGGCAGAACCTTATTTGGAATTACTAAGAAAGGGAACGGAAAGACCAGATGTTATTATCGGAGGACGGACTTACGATCCAGCTCCAACTGCAGCTTTAGGCATCTATTATGGATTCTCAGAAGCTTTAGCTTGGCATATGGGGAAAATAATCGAGTGTGGTGCAATTTGCTGTGTTCCAACAGGTAAAACTGTCCTAGGGAGATTAAAACAAGATCATTTCTTAATTGAACCGATGAATGAAAAATCAAAAGCATTACCTCACTCCGTTGCCGCTCATACCATGTATGAAAAAAGTAGTGCAACCCTTTTACCTGGACCAGGAGGGATTTTAAATTTAAAAAATTGTGTCTTTGAGGCTGAAACGGATAGAGTGGCTAAAGTAAGTGGCAGTCAATTTGAAAACGATGAAACTTACCGTATTAAACTTGAAGGAGCTAAAACAGTAGGGTATCGTTCTATTACTGTGATGGGCTTAAGAGATCCTATTTTAATTAGTCAGCTAGATGATGTCTTAGCTTATGTCTTAGCTTATGTAAAAGAGCAAGTGACAAGAGAATTACCTGAAGAAGTAGAAAAGAGTCAGATTATCTTTCACCCATATGGAAAGAATGCTATTATGCAACATTTAGAAGGGATGAGTCATGAGGTAGGTCATGAAGTTTGTGTGATTGCAGAAGTTGCATCAGAAACTCAAGAGATGGCTCAATTAATTGTTAACCGAGTTCGAACGACATTACTCCATTATCACTACCCAGGTCGGATTGCCACATCAGGTAATATTGGAATGCCTTTTACTCCATTAGAAATTCCCTTAGGACTTGTTTGTCAGTTTAGTGTTTATCATCTGATGAGTATTGAAAGCGCTGTGGACTTGTTTAAAACAATCGTAACGGAGGTGAACTAGCATGTTATTACAAGAGTATGCCCAAGTTATTCGCAGTAAAAATTCAGGCCCCTTTGAGTTAACCATTGATATTATTTTTAAAAGTTTAGAAGATTATCGTCATTTTGAAAAGAGTGGTATTTTAACACTGGAAAAAGTGGCAGAATTATATCAAATGAAACAAGAAGAAATTATTAATTTTGAGTATTTTGAAGCTGCCAGAGGAATAAAAATCACCATTCCAAGGCCATGGAGCCAAGGAAGTATCGGTGAAAGTGATATGCATGGTTCTCAGCAATACGCGAACTTACTAAGTGTTGAAGTGCCAATTTAGAAAATAATCTATTAAAATAGCCCTGATAAAAGTTTTAAGACTTTTACCAGGGCTATTATTTTTAAGTATTAAGCTTCAATTGATTCTCTTTCATCTTCGTCATTATCTTCAACAAGAGTAATTAACTTTTTGTTGAAAACGAATAAAAGAAGAGCGGCAATAATTAGAACAATTGGAATACCAATATAAGCTTGCATCATATCAAATTTTAAGACAAATGCGTACATATAACCGTATCCTTTACCAGCTACGAAAGAAGCAACAATCCATACACCCATCATGACAGATAACATCTTTTTAGGTGAATACTTAGTGATAAATGAGTTTCCTAGTGGTGAGAAGAACATCTCACCTAAAGATAACAGAATGGAGAATAAGACAATCCAAATTAAACTTGCCTTAGCATCTTCACCAGCACCAACGCCACGTTGGAACTCGGCAGCAATTAACATTAAGTAAGAACTACCTAGGAATAATAAACCAATTCCTAGTTTTTTAAATAAACTCATATCACCTTGTGGTCTAGCTGATAATTTAATCCATAATAAACCTAAAATTGGACCTAAGGCAATACACCATAGTCCATTAAGAGAATCAAACCAGGCTGTTTCAAATTTGATACTACCCATCTGAGTATTAATGAATTTGTCCATGTAATCATAAACAGATAGATAAGACATGTACCAGAACAACCAGAAAATAACTGAGAAGAACGAAATTAAAATAATCGCTAAAACACGTTTTCTTTCAATTTTTGTTAAAGGCTTTTTAACGGTTGCTTCTTTATCTTCAACTTTACCTTCTTTGAAAGGTCTTTTACCAGCATCGCCAAGAAAACGCCATCCGATAATAAACCAAATACCACAGATAAGACAAATAATGGAAGCAAATAAGAACCCTTGAGAGAATCCAAAAACGCCATCTGAAGCAAAGGTTTTATAGACAATAATTGGAATAACTGTTGTACCTACTAAAGAACCAACGTTTACAAAAGAATACTGGGTTGAAAAGGCAGCGTCCAGTTCATCTTTATCATCAAAGAGCTGGCCGGTAATGGCTGATAAATTACCTTTGAAAAAACCAGTTCCAACAGCAACTAGAAATACCATTAAATTCATCATACCGGTACTGGTACCAATGGAACCTACATAATACCCAATAGCCATAATGAAAGCACCAATGGGGATTAAATATTTGGCTCCGATGAAACGGTCTGCAATAAAGCCACCAAAAACAGGAGCTAGATAAGTATAAGCAACGAGGTTAGCTTGTAAGATAGCAGCTTCCCCTTTGCTGATACCAAGTCCTCCTTTAGTGACCGCAGCAATTAAGAAGATATAAAGTAACCATTTGGCAGAGTAATAAGCCATTCTTTCAAACGTAAAGGAAATTGAACAAAAATAAAAGGAAGCCGGTCGTTTTTTTGACGGCTGAGTAGCAACATCATTCATTGTAGTACCCCTCTCTAAAATCCATTAAAGTTAGTCATTTTTATTTAACCATTCAGCTAATATTGGCATATAATCTTCATGTTGATCCACAAAAGGCATATGACGACTATGTTGGAACAACTCCCACGTTGAATTAGGAATCTTGTCATACATCATTTTTGCGATGTATGGTGTACATAAATCATCAGCACCACTTGTAATTAACGTGGGTGTTTCAATGGTATGAAGTTTATCAACATAATAGAAATCCTTTAATGTACCACTAGGTGTGTACTCGTTAGGACCCCAAGCATAGAGATAAGCTTGCGCACCAGCATTTTTCTTTCTTCTTAGTGGTTCAGGTAACTCAGGTGAAGGATTATCTGCAGCGTGTCTCACCATGAAATGGTCATTAGCTGTCAAATAAGCCTCACTAGAGAAATCGTTTGTCTCTTCGGCCACTCGAATGGCCTCTTGATCCTCTTTAGAAAGGTATTTGATTAAACGATGTTGCTCCTCACCCCAAAGTTTTGATGATGGAAGAGTACTGGATAGAATAACACTCTTAACGCCAATAGGAGCGTAATCACAAAGGTATTCTATCGCCATCATTCCTCCCCAAGATTGACCAAGTACGTGGATTTCTTCTAAGCCTAAATGCTCTCTTAAAGCAATTAATTCGTTAATCCAAGTACTTGATTTCCATAATGATGGTTCATCTGGCATTGAAGAAAGGCCACAACCTAATTGATCATACATAATAATTTGGCGATTTTCTTTTTTTGAAAAATCATCCATGATTTCAAAGTAATTATGAGTTGAGCCAGGTCCTCCGTGTAACAAAACAAGAGGTTTTTTATTTTTATTTTCTTCCCCAACAATTCGGTAATAAGTTTTATACTCTAAATATGGCATGTAACCTTCTTTAACTGTCATTTGAAAAACTCCTCCTTACAACTATTTATAACTTAACCAATAATTTCTAATTCTTTAGGAGCATGGTTTAGGTTTTCATAACCATCTTCCGTACAAATGATTAAATCTTCAATCCGAACCCCAACTTCACCTGGAATATAAATACCTGGTTCAACTGAGAAAATCATGCCTGGCTCAGCAACGTTTGTATTTGAACCTGACACATCGCCCGTTTCATGACATTCAATACCAATGAAGTGTCCAGTTCTATGAGTGAAATACTCTCCGTAACCTTTTTCAGTAATATAATCACGAGCAGCAGCATCTATATCACAGAATCTAACACCAGGCTTAATCATAGCAATTGCACGTTTGTTAGCTTCTAGACATGTTTCATAAACGTCACGGCTTTTTTCTGAAACTTCTTTATAGAAGAAAGTACGAGTCATATCTGAGCAGTAAGAGTTTTTAATGCCACCGATATCTAAAATAATGCTATCTCCAACTTTAACAGTAGAAGTATCTGTCATGTGATGAGGGTCAGCACCATTAGCACCATAAGCAATAATTGGGTCAAAAGAGAAGCCACTATTACCTAATTCTTTGTAGATAGCAGCTAAACGATCTGTCATTTCTAATTCATCTAACTCTAAAGGAATTAAATTTTTTAATTGAGTAATAGCATTGTCATTATCTTTTGAAACATCTCTCATTAGTTCTAATTCATCTTCACCTTTAATCGCGCGGACTTTATCAGTCACGTCTGAACCATTAACTAATGTCGCATCAGGTTTTTTGTTTATTAATTGTAAAAGGAACTTAGAAGGCCAGTTTTTATCAATACCAATTTTTTTGTCTGTGTAAACATATTCTAAAACTTTTTCAACTGCGTCATCCGTATCATCAATATAGACAAGGTTAACACCTAAATCTTTTGTAATAGGGAAAAGTTTATTAACAATTAAAGTATGCTCTCCAGAATCAGATAAAACTAAAACTAATAGACGCTCTCCTGGATGAATCCAATAATCTGTTAAGTAAAAAATTGTTGCTGGGTCAGAGATTAATAGTTGACCAACATTTTCTTGACGCATTTCTAAAAGCATTTTTTCTGTACGGTTTGTTTTCATTAATAAGACTCCTTCTTTATATTGTTATTATATTCACAAGACGTCCGATGTTCCCCTTTCTAATCATTTACATCGAATTGTCATTTTTGTCTTTCTTAGCTAAATCTTAACTCTTTAATATAACTTTCATTATCCTAGTAAAATAAGAATTTGACAATCATAAAAAAGAATATTTATTTAATTGTCATTTGATTTTAATGTACCATTAAATATTATGTTTGTGAACTGTTTTTTTTAACAGGATATCAGACATATTTAATTAATGCTTATTTATGAAAAAAATCAATGATATATCTCAAAATAAGGTAAATGAAAAGGTTTTCAATAAAAATGAACTTAGTACGGGACTTAAGGTTATTTTAGTTAATAAATTTAAACAGCGAAAATAATTCACGTGTATAGCAATAAATGCAGATTAATATAAAATTAACAACTGGTTAATATGGCTTTTTAATGAGATTTTGATGATAATAAAGATTATATTCTTTGCTTTTGTATATAGAAAACCTTGATAATAAGTATTCTAAATTAGAGAATAATGTTAAAAAAAGGGATTTATTAAAGATATTTTTAGACATATTGTGAAATATATATCTTTTGAAGAGGTAATTGGTTATATTTAAACTATCAATAACTATTTAGGAGGATAATAAAATGAAAAAAAGTTATCTAGGTATTGTACTGATTTCTTCATTTCTCTTTTCGGTGACTACTTTTGCAGAATCATTTGATCAAACGAAAAGTTCAATAGATGTTGAAGCAGTCGCGAAAGAAGACGCTACAGTTAATCAGAAAGTACGTATAGATGTCACCACTGATTTTTCGATTGACCAACAAAAAATTGAGGTAGGAAGCTCTGCTAAATTAAGAGTTAATCCTATTTTAGGCGTTGAGGTAGAGGGTGAGTTTAAAGAATTTGTGGATCCGTCTGTTCAAATAAAAAAAGACGGGTCAGTCATAGCTCTTAAAGAAGGGATGACAACTATTACTCCAGAGTACACGCTATCTGACGAAACGGAAGAGAATGTTAAAAAAGCATATATCAAACTACCGGGAAACGAAAAACTCAAAGTAGACGATATTATTTTAGTAAAAAAAGAGATACAGCATGTCTTTAGGATGGAGGTATTAAAACCTGCGGAGAGTAAAAAACATCAAATTGATATGACTCCTACTTTTTCTATTAATAAGGACAAGCTTGATGTTGGAGAAAGTGCCAAGGTAAGGATCGAACCAATTCTTGGTGTTGAGTTAAAAGTCGAATATAAGCCTTATAAAGATAAATACATAGACTTAAAAAAAGATGGGACTATTACAGCTTTGAAACCAACAAAAGCAGCGACAATCAGGCCCGTATGTAGTATTTCAGAAGAATCTTATTCAAATATTAAGCAAGCTTACATCAAGCAAGAAGGGAACTCTGATGTCTCTGAAAATGAGATACAGTTTTCGATAAAAGAGAATGCTCCATTATTATCTATTGAGATAAATAAAGTGTTTGTTCCTTTAAACTGGACCGTGAATATAGATAAAACAACAATAAAAGTTGGTGAAGTAACCTCTTTTTATTTAGCTCCTCAATATGGTTATACACCTAAGGGAACATATCTAGTAGCAAATAGTGATATTGTAAAAGCGACAAAAGAAGGACTGATTACTGGATTAAAACCAGGGAAAGAACTAATCAGTGCTAACTATACTTTTTCTGAGGATGAAGTAGATAAGATTAAAGAAGCCTTTCTAAAAGAAAAAAAATTAGATAATTTAGCAAAAGAGGATTTGGAGCTTGGCGATAGACCTACTAATAATGTGATGTTTAATATAGAAGTTATCCCAACATCATCGACTAATGATAAGGATCAAGGCCAACATTCAGCTGATAAAATAAATCCAGTCAATCGAACAGATAATAAAAAAAGCTATGCACCAGTTAAAAAACTACCTAAAACTGGCGAGGCTCAGGATTCTAAAAGTATCCTATGGGGCTTTTTATTAATGGGTGGTGTTACTTCTTTTTCATTTTTCAGAAAAAAAGTATAGCTAAAATAGTTTGAAAAAACTTGCGAAAAATATCGCAAGTTTTTTTATTGGAAATAAAATGACTATTTTCATAAAATAAATTTCTCTATTTAGACTAATTATCATTAGAGGTTAAGATACTACTTAGCTAAATAAAGTATTAAAAATAAACAAGTGAAACTGATTGAACTTAATTCTCAATTGAGCTAGAATAATGGTTGTAGGAAAAATGTTAAAAAGATAACAAATGGAGGGAATAGTATGTCCGTTTTAGAGATAAAAAACTTACATGTTTCAATTGAAGACAAAGAAATTTTAAAAGGTGTTAATTTAACCATGAAAACTGGCGAAATTCATGCCATTATGGGGCCAAACGGGACAGGGAAATCAACATTATCTGCTGCTATTATGGGTAACCCAAATTATGACGTTACAAAAGGAGAAATTCTTTTAGACGGAGAAAATGTATTAGAAATGGCAGTTGACGAGCGTGCTCGTGCTGGTCTATTTTTAGCTGTTCAATACCCAAGTGAAATTCCAGGAATTACAAACGCTGAGTTTATGCGTGCAGCTATCAACTCGAAACGTGGTGAAGATGACAAAATTTCAGTTATGGACTTTTTAGATAAATTAGATGAGAAAATGGCTCTTTTAGATATGCCAGAAGAAATGGCTGAAAGATATTTAAATGAAGGCTTCTCAGGCGGGGAGAAAAAACGTAATGAGATTCTACAATTATTAATGTTAGAACCAACATTCGCTATTTTAGATGAAATTGACTCAGGTCTTGATATTGATGCTCTTCAAGTTGTATCAAAAGGTGTTAACGAAATGCGTGGCGATAACTTTGGTTCATTGATTATCACTCACTACCAACGTTTATTAAACTATATCGTGCCTGATGTGGTTCATATTATGATGGAAGGTCGTGTGGTTAAAACAGGCGGACCTGAATTAGCTCAACGTCTTGAAGCAGAAGGTTATAAAGGAATCAGTGAAGAATTAGGTATTCACTTTGAAGAAGAGGAATAATAGAAGAGGAGACAAGATAAATGAAAACAACTGAATTAAAAGATTATCTTGACGATATTACCTTATTTTCAAACAGTCAGGAAGAACCTAAATGGATGTTAGATTTGCGTTTAGACGCATTAGAAAAAGCAGCCGAACTCGCATTACCTAAAATTGAAAGAGTCAAATTTCATCGTTGGCCATTAATGAATGTTGGAAATATTAATGAGGAAGTCTTAGGAAATCCAGTATTACCATCATTTGATGAGATGGAAGACAATCCAATGATTATCCAAGGAAGAACAACAACTCTGTATGAGCAAATGCCTGTCGAGTTGATCGAGCAAGGTGTTATCTTTACTGATATTTTTACAGCTATGAAAGAACATAGTGATTTAGTTGAAAAATACTATATGACAAAAGCTGTACCAGTTGGCGAAGATCGTTTAACAGCGTTTCACGCTGCTACAATGAACGGTGGGGTATTCCTTTATGTTCCTAAAAATGTCATTGTAAAAGAAGCATTTGAATCACTCTTTTTCCAAAATATGGCAGATAATAGTGCATGGGTGAAACATGTCTTGATTGTCGCTGAGGAAAATAGTGAAATTAACTACCTTGAAAGACTTCAATCTGAAGGCGAAACCAGTGAAAAATTATCAGCTAACGTCGTTGTTGAAGTAATTGCTAAACGAGGAGCAAAAGTAAAATTTGCTGCCATTGACCGTTTAGGAAAAGAAGTTAGCACCTATATGAATCGTCGTGGTTATGTCATGAGAGATGCAACTGTGGATTGGGCATTAGGGATTATGAACGATGGTGATGTCATTGCTGATTTTGATTCTGATTTAGTTGGTGAAGGCGCTCACTCAGAAGTGAAAGTAGTGACCATCAGCTCAGGTCGTCAAACGCAAGGAATTGATACTCGTGTCACTAATAAAGCACCTCATTCGATTGGTCATATTTTGCAACATGGTGTTATTTTAGACCGAGGAACATTAACCTTTAACGGAATCGGACATATTTTAAAAGGAGCTAAGGGAGCGGATGCACAACAAGAAAGTCGTGTCTTAATGCTATCTGATAAAGCTCGCGGAGATGCTAACCCAATTCTTTTAATTGATGAATTTGAAGTAACCGCAGGACATGCTGCTAGTGCAGGTCGTTTAGATCCTGATGAATTATATTATTTAATGAGTCGTGGGTTACCACAAAAAGAGGCAGAAAGACTTGTAACAAGAGGATTCCTAGGTTCAGTTATTATCGCAATTCCAGTGAAATCTGTTCGTGATGAATTTGTTGAAGTGATTGATAGAAAGCTGGCTGAATAATATGCTAGATAAAAAAATCAAACAAGATTTCCCAATTCTTTTTCAAGAAGTAAACGATGAACCTCTTATTTATTTGGATAGTGCTGCGACCAGTCAAAAACCTAAACAGGTGATTGACTCGCTAGTCTACTACTATGAACATGACAATGCAAACGTGCATCGTGGTGTCCATACCTTAGCAGATAGAGCGACAACCAAATACGAAGCGTCAAGAGAGAAAGTTAGAGCTTTTATTGGCGCAAAAAGTACCAAGGAAGTCTTGTTCACAAGAGGCACGACTACGGCGCTAAACTGGTTGTCACGAAGTTTTGGAAATAGCGTAGTTGCTTCAGGAGATCAAATTTTGATTTCTCAAATGGAGCATCATTCAAATGTGGTCACTTGGCAAGAATTAGCGAAACGTCAAAACGCTGAATTAGTTTATGTAAACTTAACCAGTGAAGGCGAACTAGATATGGAAGATTTAAAAACAAAAATCAATGAGCGTACAAAAATTGTTTCAATAACTCATGCTTCCAACGTTTTAGGTGTGACTAATCCAGTTAAAGAAATAGCAACCTTAGCTCATGAAGTGGGAGCCTATATGATAGTCGATGGGGCTCAATCAGTACCCCATATGCCCGTTGATGTAGTTGATTTAGATGCTGATTTTTACTGCTTTAGTGGACATAAAATGTGTGGACCAACAGGTATTGGTGTTCTTTACGGCAAACAAGCTTTACTTGAAAAGATGGAGCCGATTGAGTATGGGGGAGAAATGATAGACTTTGTTTATCACGACCACAGTACTTGGACAGAACTGCCTTGGAAATTTGAAGCAGGAACACCTAATATTGCTGGAGCGATTGCCTTAGGAAGTGCCATTGATTATTTAACTACTATTGGCATGGAAGCAATTCACCAACATGAGCAAGAGCTGGTTGATTATGTGCTACCTAAACTGCAAAATATCGAAGGCTTAACTGTTTACGGACCTAGTGATACTAAAAAACATAGCGGCGTGATTGCTTTTAACCTAGATGGCATCCACCCTCACGATACAGCGACTGCATTAGATATGGAAGGTGTCGCTGTTCGTGCCGGACATCACTGTGCACAGCCTTTACTTTCTTATCTAGATTTACACGCAACAGCTCGTGCAAGTTTTTATTTTTACAATACCAAAGAAGATGCAGACCGCTTAGTAGAAGCGATTATTGCTACAAAGGAGTTTTTCACCAATGGCTTTATCTAAATTAGAAAATTTATATCGGCAAGTCATTTTAGATCACACCACACATCCGAGGAATAAGGGAAGTCTTAATGAAGCGACAAGCCAAATTGAGTTGAATAACCCTACTTGTGGAGATGTGATTCAATTGCAATTACAGATTAAAAATGATGTTATTGAAGATGTGAAATTTGATGGACATGGTTGCTCAATTAGTATGGCAAGTGCCAGTATGATGACAACCGCAATCATGGGTAAAACAGAAAAAGAAGCCATCGAGATTATTGCCAGTTTTCTAGAGTTAGTCCAAGGAGAAGAAATCGAAGATAAAAAGAAATTGGGAGATGCTCAGATGCTTTCTGGTGTCGCTAAATTTCCTGCACGAATCAAATGTGCAACCTTAGCTTGGAAAGCCTTAGAAAGAGGTATTATTCAAGAAAATGAAACAACTGTAGAAGGACATATACATACTGAAGGATAAGGAGTGTAACCAAAAATGAGTGAAGTACCAGAATTAGAAGAATATAAATTTGGATTTCATGATGATGTTAAACCAATCTTCAGTACAGGAGTTGGCTTAACAGAGGACGTTGTTAGAGAAATATCAGCTCAAAAAGATGAACCAGAATGGATGCTAGAATTTCGTTTGAAATCTTTAGAGGCTTATAACAAAATGCCTATGCAAACCTGGGGACCGGATTTATCAGATATTGATTTTGATAAAATTAAATACTACCAAAAACCAAGTGATAAACCAGCTCGTGACTGGGAAGATGTACCAGATAAAATCAAAGAAACCTTTGAGAGAATCGGGATTCCAGAAGCAGAAAGAAAATACTTAGCTGGAGCGTCTGCACAGTATGAATCAGAAGTGGTTTACCACAATATGAAAGATGAATTCACTAAACTTGGCATTGTCTTTACTGATACAGACACAGCCTTAAAAGAATACCCAGAAATATTCAAACAATATTTCTCAACATTAGTACCACCAACTGACAACAAATTAGCAGCATTAAACTCAGCTGTTTGGTCAGGTGGAACCTTTATTTATGTACCAAAAGGTGTCCGTGTTGATGTCCCATTACAAACGTATTTTCGTATTAATGCAGAAAATACAGGACAGTTTGAGAGAACCTTAATCGTTGTTGATGAGGGTGCTAGTGTGCATTATGTTGAAGGATGTACTGCTCCAACTTACTCAAGTAACAGTCTACATGCAGCGATTGTTGAAATATTTACCTTAAAAGATGCGTATTGTCGTTACACAACCATTCAAAACTGGTCAGACAATGTGTACAACTTAGTAACAAAACGTGCTAAAGCAGAACAAGGCGCAACAATCGAGTGGATTGATGGTAACTTAGGTGCTAAGACAACCATGAAATACCCAAGTGTTTACCTTGACGGGGAAGGCGCTCGTGGAACGATGCTATCTGTAGCATTTGCCGGTGCTAACCAAATTCAAGATACAGGGGCAAAAATGATTCATAATGCACCAAATACATCTAGTTCTATTGTGTCAAAATCTATCTCAAAAGGTGGCGGAGAAGTTAACTATCGTGGACAAGTAACGTTTGCTAAAAACAGTCCAGGATCAATCTCTCATATCGAATGTGATACGATTATTATGGATGATTTATCAAAAAGTGATACGATACCATTCAACGAAATACATAATAGCCATGTGGCACTTGAGCATGAAGCGAAAGTATCAAAAATTTCAGAAGAGCAATTGTATTATCTAATGAGTCGTGGTTTAACTGAAGAAGAAGCGACTGAGATGATTGTTATGGGATTTGTGGAACCATTTACGAAGGAACTTCCAATGGAGTATGCTGTTGAGCTTAACAGGCTTATCAGTTATGAGATGGAAGGGTCAGTAGGGTAATACTAAAACTTAAAATTAAAACTTTAGAAAGTGACCCACGTCACTTCTCTAAAGTTTTTTTATTTTACCTTGCCAATTCAAAAATAAATAGCTATGATGAAATTAAATAACTAATGTTAGGAGAGTTGATATGGAGGAGTTTCAGCAGGTGTTATCAATGTATCAAACCCAGAAAAAATATGAGAGAAATATTATTATTTTATCAATTTCACTATTGATTGCAGCTAGTATTTTTGTTGCAATAGATGTTGTTAGGGTTAGTCCGTTTATCATTTATTTGCTAGGAATGGGAATTGTTCTGTTTTACGCGTTGAAAAAACGTGTGGCTAGCAAACAGTATGATCAGCTTCAAAAGTATTTAAAAGTAAATAATCCAAAAATCAGCAAAAATAAAGAGTTGGTATTCTTTATAGATTATCAGTTAGGGCAATCTTTTAATGAAGAATTAAAGTCAAAGAGGAAAAATAAAAAATTAAGAAAAAAAATACAAGATATTGAATTTTTATATGACTCATTGAGAGAAAATTAATAAAAAGGAGTTCGTAAAATAAAATGAAATTAAAACAAACAATGTTGGGAATTGTTTTAGCTTTTACATCGGCTGGTGCAGTAGCGACTTCTGTTAATAGTGACGCTTATCAAGAAGTCTATGATAAACACAATCAACAAGAAATTTTGGTCAAAAAAGCATTGGATTCAGAGTTTATATCTACTGACGATAAAGAAAAATTAGAGAATGATTTAAAAGAATTTACAGAAGCAAAAACATCCAAAACAAAGAAATCTTTAGATCGATTGATTGATGATGAAAAAGAAAATTTAGAAAAAGCTCAGATTAATTTGACTGAGACTGAATCTAAAGTAGCCAAAAAAGAGTTAACAATTCTGCAAAAAGATATCACAGCTATTCAAAAGAAAAGTAAAGAAAAATTTGTGTTAAATGAGGATACAAAAATTGCTGAAGATTTAAAGAGTGAAGTGGCTAAGATAACTTCAGTAGAAAAAGTTAAACCAATTCGATTGGTAGCGACTAAAGCAGATGATTTATCAAAAGAAATGTCAGAAAATCAAACAACAACCAAAAAAATAGTTGAGGAATTAAAAGGACTTAATAAGCAGTCGGATGAGTTAGTAAAGAAAAAATATGTTAATGAAGGCGATAAAAAATCTTTAGAGAAAGACAGTAAAGAAAATAGTCAATTCTTTAAAGATGCCGATAACTTAGACACTGTAAAAAAGAGACATGAAGACTCAAAAAAATTAGTTACAGATGCTGATACGAAACAAAAAGAAACTGAGTTAGATTTTAAAGAGAATGAAACGAAATCACGTGACTTACTTTCTTCATCAGAAAAACTTTTAGCAAAAGGTCAACTTAATGAGTCAGAGTCTATTAAACTAAAGGATCAAGTTGATCAACTAAAATCTTCTTTAGAATTAAAAGACTATCAGCCAGGAGATTTAGGTTCTAAATATAGCACTCAAAAATCAGAGTTCGATCAACAGCAAAAAGTTAGTGATCAAAGAATAGAAGAATCAAGGAAAAAAGCAGAAGCAGAGGCTAAAGAGCAAGCTAAAAAAGAGGCTGAAGCTCAAAAGAAAGCCGATGCGGAGTCATCTGAACCAACACTAGTAGGTGAATGGTATCAAGCGCCGCCAGGTAAAAAGTTCTTAAAATCTCAAAGTGGGAAAACATATGGCCAAGTAAAAAATCCAGGCAACTTTAATTTAATCACAATTGAAGAAGCAGCCAATTACAGTCCTGGGCATGGGAATGGTTCAGCCAAACAATAATTTTTTAATCAATTAAAATACAGATTTAATAAAGTTATGTGAAGTCCTTGAGTATTAGGAACTTGGCGTAACTTTTTTTTGAGCATCAAATAGGTGACTAATCAACTTATTTGATATGGATGAATTATTAAAGGAGCGTATATGAGAGTATGTCGGTATAGCAGTAACAACAACTAAACTGGATATAATTTTTTTTAGTGCCTATTTATTTTAACTTTTATGTAAATTACGCTAAATGGTATACGACAAATTTTTAAATTTGTGTCATCATAAAATTAGGATATGTAAATTATTTGATTTTTACTATTCATAAATAACTAAAATATAAATAATACCCTTTATATAAAAGGTATTAAGACAGATTATTTGGCGTAAATTTAAAAATTTGTCGTATGCTTAAATCGTTAATCTAGGTAATGACCTTATTTATTTTTTTATAACGATAATAACTGAGGTTAGAATCATTGTAAGCATTAAAAGCATTATAGAAGTAATTCTCAAATTTGACCATCCGTTTTTTTCAGAATCCATGTAATTCGAAAATTTAAGGCTATCCTGTTTAGTAATTTTAAAATCTTTATTTAGGTTCCACATCATAGAACCAGAAGTTATTTTTAAATTTAAACGATAGTCACCCTTCGTGATTAGTTGATTGGACCAAAATATAGGGAAATTAAAGATAGAGTTAGGTGCCATTTCTAAACCTGTTATTGTTTCCTGTTTAATAATTTTTTTTGATCTTTTTTCTCTGATAATTGATTCAATTGAAATATCACCAAACATGACAGCAGCCTCATTTCTGATATCAACGGTAAGAGCTGGTGAGTTGTTAATTGATTTAAAATCAATAGAACCTAATGAAATGATAGGTTTAACCTCTCTTTTATTTTCTCTAATTCGAATAGCTTTTCTGATTTCGTATTTATTTTTAATGAATACCATATCCTCTTTTTTGCTGTTGTCAGTTATTGGAAAATCCTCATCTATTGAAATAACAAAACCACCAAGAATGATTCCATTAAAAGGTGTTTCAGGTGTTTTTAAGTGAAAAGTTATGGATTTAGATTCATTAGGTTTAATAATAGACGTTTGTTCTTTTTCGACTAAACTAGTAAATGGATGAAGTAAATTAGCTTCTTTACTCGTATTGGATTGAATTCGACTATAACTAATCTCACCCTGTTGGTTAGTTGTGGCATTTGTTGGTATAACTACAACACGTATATTTTCACTCCCAGTGTTAGTGATTAAAAGACTGACACTGGTTTTTTCGTTTGGACTCATTAATAAATCAAAATAATCAAAATTTTCAGTAGCTTGAAATTCATTTGGCACAAGAGAAACAGAGAACTGATTATTATTTTCCGCAAAAATAAGTTGGGATCTAGCAGTTGAAATAAGCAAAAATAAAAATAAGCTAGATAAAAAAATAGATGGTTTAAACATGGATTTCGCTCCTTTTTGTTTTTTTATACTACCATATTAAAATAAGCTTTTCTATTTTTTAAAATAAGAAACGTTCGTTATATGTAGCTTTAACGAATATTAAGCTGTATAATAATTTTCTAATAAAAAAAGCAGGAGAATTAAAATGAGAAACCGATTTTGTCTGATATATGTAGGATTACTGTTTACATTATTATTGAGTTCTAATAGAGTTTTTGCTAAACAGGATGTCGGTTTTGTTGTAGATCCGGTTATACCGAGTACTCAATTGGATTACTCTAAGGGTTTCTTTTATATAGAAACCAAACCAGGTGAAAAACAGAAACTAGTTGTTAATGTGAGTAGTACTCAAAAAGAACCAATTACGGTTTCTGTTGGAATCGATAACGCTATATCAACAGAGTCAGGAATTATTGACTTTTCTGAACCAAATATAAAAAATAGAACATTAACAGAGCCGTTAAGTGACCTAGTCACAATAAAGGAACAGAAAATAACCTTAAAAGATTATGAAACAAAAGAGGTTACGTTTGAATTAAATCCACCTTCGAAACCTTATAAAGGGATTAAGTGGGCAGCGTTGAAGTTCAATGCTAAAGATAATTCAGGCGATTATGTCGACGAGATGGTGGATGTATCTAATGAATATAGAATTGGAATTATCATATCAGAGTCAAAGGATATTTATAATAATGGTGAAACGCTAAATTTAATGGATGTCGGTGCATCTTTAAGTTATGGTCGAAAAGTTATCCAGGCTTCTATAGAAAATCCAGAACCGAAAACGATTGAGAATCTGACTATGCGTGCTAAGTTGATAGAAAATAAAAATGGAAAAATAGTAAAAGAGAAGGAAGTTACTAACTATGCTTTTGCTCCTAACAGCACGATGCCTTTTATATTTGATTGGGGATTAGGTCGTTTAGTTGGTGGAGAATATAAATTAACAATGTATATTTTTAATGATGAAAAAAACTGGCATTTAGAAAAAGAGTTTTACTTATCGAGTGATGAGGCAAAAAGAATAAATAATGCAAGTCCAGTAACGATTACGACACCTTTTTGGATGAAAATAGTCTCTATTATTTTGTTTAGTTATGTGGTTCTTGTAGCGATTTTCATAAAGAGAAGGCAAAAGAATTGGTTCAACTTAATTGAAAAAAAGAAGAAAAGGATAAAATCTAAATATAGAAAGGATGCAAAAGGTGGTTAGTTATTTCTGGAGTTTGATCTTGATAGGAGTTTTTTTATTTTCACTCTTATCATTCTTATTGTTAACAACAACTGATGTACAATTATTAAGCAAAATAAAAAAATCAAAAAGTAACTTGATATTAAATTTTTCGTTGGTATTAGTATCATTAATTAGTTTAGGGTGTCTGATATTCTTAATTTTAGAGCTCAAGAAGCAGTTTGATCTCTTTTCTTAGTTATATTGCAATATCTACTTTTTTATGTTACTTTTAACCTATCTTAATTGAACTGCGGATATACTTTTATAAAGTGGGTGAGTATGTGAAAAAAACAGTTACATCTATGATAGCTATCTTATCAGTTGTTCAGGTTACAACTTTTGTTCAAGCAGAAGAAATAATACCCCCAAAAAATAGTGAACAAAAAACAAAAGTTGGCGTTAGTTTTTCTGGAGAACAAGGACAGGCAACGGATAATGGAATAGGCAATCTTGTAATGGGAAAAAATCCGGTTGATTTCATTTTTGAAGAAACGAAAACAAATAATGGACGAACTCAAGTTAAATTAGCTAATAAAAAAGAACAAAACACTGCAAGATATATTATGATAAATGATGACAGAAGTGATAATGAAGATAACAATAAGGTAACACCTTGGAATCTTTCAGTTGAATACGCAGAATTAACATCGGTTAAACCAGGTGGAATGAATGAGTCTGAATTTATTCCTAGAACACTAAAATCAGAACTAGTATTAGATATTAAAACTATTAGTGAATACAATTCAGGTGATATTGTCACCAATGGTAGTGAATTAGACTATGCGTTTCCAGATGTTCAAAGTAAGGATTTGAAACCATATAATACAGAAAATAGTGATGCTATAGGGGTTGTAAAAACACAATTTTCTAACAAGCAACTAAGATTAATGGGCGGTGGTGGATCGGTTGTTATTCTTAGTAAAGATGGCACAGCGAAAGATCCAGTTCACAGTCAAACAGAGCTAGGAAAAAATGCGGGTGGGCAAGGTTATGTACTGGAGTTTAATAACCCGACATTAAATATACAACAAGCGACAGTTGGTAATGAGAATACCTCTTTTAAGTCTGAGCTTACGTATATCTTAAGTAATACATAATAAAGAGATGCAAGAGATTTTGATGCGAAGCGAGCTAGGAGAGAAATCGACTGGGTCGTTTTTTTATAGAAAGAAAATAATGGCAATTTATAGGGAGTTATGAAAATTTTTTGAGAAACTAAAAAAATATTTTCTAATTATGGAACTATTAGAAGAAAGGAAAATACTAAAGGATGAATTATAAAAACCTTAATACGTTATTATTACTCAGTATTATTATTTTTATAGGGAGTGTTACTTCTGACAAAGTGTCAGCAGAAGTAAAGCCAGTTGAAGAAACAAAACTAGTATCAAGTACAGAGTTACAAGAAGGTAAAAGTGATCGTAGTGCTGTAAGTTTAAAAGTGGTTCGTAATAAGGAAAAATTATTTTCTTCAGACACTATTTACAAATCCGAGGAAGATATTTTAAAGGTAATAGAAGAAAAAAATGAACTTAAAATATACAGGGAAGATACAAATGATCAGTTATCTATTTTAAAGGTTAAAGGTATTAAAAGTAATCAAGTAGGAATTCTAAAAACTAGTTTTGATGTAGAAGTGGATGATGAAATTATTAGCGTAGAATCACCCACAACTATTTACGGGACAGAGCTCCTTGATGAAAAAGGTGTGAATGTGAATACTCAAGAAGGAGAAACTCTTTATTTACAATACCCATCTTATACTAAAAATCATATTTCATATGTTAATGATTATCCTAATTCTCTTTTAACTGGGGATCGAATTTTTGGAAAACAGTATGCCCCCAGAGCAAAGATTACCTACTCTTGGGCTTTAAATGAAAGTGGGACAGAATTTGATTATGGGAATGCTAAAAACTATGACAACCCAATGTCAGGATCTGATTACAATGCTTATATCGGAGAATTACAGAATGGTTTTAATACGGTTTATGTGAAGCAAACTGAGCGAGATAGTTGGTACCCAAATCCCATAACCGGAGAACACGTTACCCCAGTTAACGTTTTTGTAGAAACGCCTAATTTTAAACGTATTAGTGATGATTTTGCTGTCAAAATATTAAATAGCAAAGGTAAATTTCCTTTTTTGTCAGGTAAAGATATGCGTAGACAAACAAAGGCGCAAATAGAAGAGCAATTAAAAGCTGATTTAACAATAGAAGTATGGGATATGATGACGCAACAAAAAATAGAGGAACCCGTTGATTTTGTGAGCTCTACAATTACTAATGGAGATAATCGAGGCTCTCAGGACATAACGGTTAATTTTAGAGATGTAGAGTACACCATGAAACAATCTCTTTTAATTGTTTCTGACGAAGTAATCAATGACTTTGGGGATCTTTCAGATTGGGAAGAAGTTATTTTGAATGATTCGAAAGGTGTAGTAGAAAATCCTTTTAATCAATCAACAATTGGAATGACTAATCGAGGGTATCGGGGGTATGGAAACTCAACGATTGGGTATAATATATTTGATGAAAATTTGAAATCAATCCCTTTTGTAAATCTGAATGACTCACAGCCAAATGGAAAACAATTGGTATCGACAAACTTCGGAATTAAGAATCAACAATTACCTTTGTATTCTTATTTAAAATCTTATAATACCGATCAAGGATTTTCAAAAGCTCCTAACTATGACATTCAAAGAACATCGTTACCCAATCAACAATTTAGTACAACTCGATACTCCGAAGAGATAGAAACAAAATATTTTTTGAAAAATAAAAAAGGAGATAGGCTTCTCCAAATACTTGTAGACAATACGAATGAAGTGACTTACACCTACTCTCTTAAACTAGCTAGAAATTTTTCTTTTCATCAGGATGTTAAAATGTATAACAATCGAAAAACAACAAGAGAATTTTTGATGACTGAAATGGCCAATATTTTCTATTATGAAAAATCAGTGCCAGTTTATTCAATGGGAAATCATAAAGGCTTTTATTTAAGACCGAATGATGCCTCTCAACCAACTCCAGGAAAAATGATGAAATACAGCGTTAAACTAAAAAATAATCAATTAAATTGGCTATCTGATTACCAAAGGTATTATGTAACTGAATATTTTAATGCAACCAATAATCCATTTGGTTTAGAAGGAGAAATCACAAGGCAAGAAGGTGCTGATATAAAAGAAGATCAGGATCTAATGGCACAATCCTATGCCTATAAAAAACAACCAGGGTACGCTCTTAGTACTTATTGGACACCAACAAAATTTGATGGTAGTTTGCATGGTGGGTACGAAGTCTTTCTAGGTAATGAAATACCTTACATAGAGACAGAAATAGACCCTACAGATATAAATATCTATCAAAATGAATGGTCTGATGAATTTAATATTAAAACCAAAGTTAGTAGTATGCCTTCAACTATGTTAACTGGTGAATTAGAATTATCTACCGATTTAAGTGTTTCTCAAACAGACTTTCAAGTGGGACCTGGTCAAGAAGAAGTAGTAGTGGATACAAAGCTATCTAGAAAGTTATTTCCGAAAGAATTAAATCAACAATCGGGAACTATAAAGCAATACCCAGTAGCTGTAAATGTGACGAACACAACAAAAGATGATAAATTATATGGACTCCCTTCAGAAGAGGAGTATTTTAACTTAAATGTTTATAATTTAGGAGCAAAATCTATTGTTCATACAGCAAAGCAACATAGTCAATTTACTAAAAAGGCAGAAGATCTTGTAAAAGATCCAGTTATAAAACCAGGAGGAAAAGCTAAATACGTTTATTACTACAATGGTAAAGATATTACTCATTACGAAGATCCAGCTGAAATAGGATTGGATTTAGAAAAAATAGGAACACAAATTATTCAAGTGAAAATGTCCGATAGTAACGATAAAAATAACCGTTTTACCCTTATTGATGTCCCCGTAGTGGTGTATGAGTCTAAACCACCAGAAGGATTATATTTAGAAGCTTACGATTTTAAACTAGATCCAGATGAGATTGATAATAGCTGGACTGATACGCAAATTGAAGAATTAATTATTAGTAAAACTAGAGCTAGAGCCTTTGACATGGATGATAAAACAGAAGATGGAGTTACTATTGAAATGTTGACTAAGGATTTACCCATTCCTCCTTTAGAGGGCGAGGATTACTTAGTAGAATTAAAAGCTAGTAAACAGGGGAAAAAGACTGTGAAAAGAGCTATAACGATGACTGTTAATAAAAGAATTGAGGCTCAGGCTAAAGAACAGGTTTTAATATTAGGACAACAAGATATAAACTATCTTTCATTTGTTCAAAATGTGAAGGCTTCTGGAGTTGATTTAGATCCTAAGGAAGGGAAATACGAAGTTAATTTAGCAGAAGGAGAAAAAATACCTGAGGTTGTTTCTAATAGTGGGAGAGCTGAATTAATTAAAGTTAAAGTTAATTTAGTGGAAGATAAAAAAAACTTCGTTGAAGTTGATGTGCCAATTACGACTCTCTGGGGAAATACTATTTCATTTGGTGGAGATGAAATAGACGGTCGAATGGGTGGGGGTTCTTATGCACTAGATAAGAATCAAATAACTGCACTATCAGGTTCAAATACAACAAATGATAATAACCTAGTGTCTAGTTTAGATAAAAATTATTCGTACTCTTTATCTTGGTATGACTTATCAAAAATGGCGACAAGTCAAATTTTTACGTACAATGACACCACGATACCAACAAGAAAAAATAGCGCTGCAGCTAAAGAAAAAAAGCAAGATGTTTTAGATAAGTGGGGAGAAAATAGAGTTCAAAGGGTTACTCCGGGAGATCTTTTGCGAGGAGAATCCTCAGATTATAAAAAACAATATTTAACAAATAACGAACTAACAAGCCCTTCCGCATTAAAAATACCTCAAAATGATGTTTTTTATGAAGTAACTGATTCTGGATACAGAAGGCTCCAGTTTAACCGAGCAGAGCTAGGAAACAATCAAGTTATTAAATATGATACCAATCGAGAAGAGCTAGATGAAAGAGCAAAAAAAGGAGAATTTTTAAAATTAAAGAAGTTAGATGATAACGAAGTGAGCCAAGCTAAAATTGTAGGGTTCAAAAATAATGCTTATCCAGATACTTCAAAACCTAATGTCAAGACAGAAGGAACACTTTTGATTGAAGAGGTTTTAGAAACAAATCGTAGAATTATTCAATACGAAGTTCCTGTGGAATTTATAATTGTGGATGGTGGACTGAGTTTCCAATCTGCTGATGATCTATCATTTGGGCAACATAAATTGCCCAGAAAAGACAGTTACCTGACTCCAGAGAATAAAAAAAACGAAGTGTCCGTACTAGATACTAGATATGAGCCAAAAAAGTGGAATCTTCAAGCAACTTTAGAAGAGCCATTACAATATTCAGATGGAAAAACGAAGTATCCTTTAGTTGGTTCTTCTATAGTAATAAATGATTTTAAAGGAAGCACACAAACTCTTTCTAAAGAAACAACAACTATTTATGAGGTAACTGAAGAACACGCTAAACGAGGTATTAATACTATATCCTGGGATAATAAAGCAAATGAGGGTTACCGGTTATTTGTAAAGCAAGGTTCTGCAGATAAAAATAAAAAGTACCAGTCAACAATACTTTATTCAATTGAAGATAAACCTAAGGCTTACGCAATTGGGAATAAATAAATGTTCTAAAGCAAATGATAAGGTCATTTGCTTTTTTGTTCATCTTATTGACTTTATTATTAAGCAAATAGGTACTATATTAACGTGAGAGAGGTTACAATAATTAAGTATGTATAATTAAGAAAAGAGGATTTATTGTATGAAAAAAAGTGAAGAACTGCAAAAAGAATTAAAACAACTAGATAAGCGATTAGAGGGAACTTTTAGAGAGGTATGCCCAACTAGAAAAAGAGGAATGGCAGAATTAAACAAACGAGATATCGAAAAAATATTAAGAGAAAGGTCGATAATTGAAAATAAATCAGAGGAGGAAATTGTATTTATTGAAACGCTAAAAAAGGCAAGATTAGCATTAAGCTCATCATTAAAAGATAGTGTTGATATATCAGTTGATCAAGCAAAAACACAGTTAACTATAGGTATTTATGAGTTGAAGGATTTAGTTAATTAGATATTTTTGTTATATAAGTGTTTTAAATGTTTGTTTTAAACGTTTTGATGTGTTTAGAGTGATATATATATGTATTAATTTCGTTTTAAATTAAAACAAAACAAAATGATGTAAGCGTTGTCCTTATTTTAAAATAGTGTATAATTATCTTATCAGATTTTTATTTGGGGGAGAATTCAATGATGTTAGTAACGAAGAAAAAGTATGAAGAACTTGAATTGATGAATAAAAAATTGGAAGAGGATTACCAAGATATTATTGGTGAAATGAGGGATGAGGCAAGTAAAGAAAGAGATTACTTAATTAATGAAATTATCGGTCTTAAAGCATTATCTAAGTTAAATGAAGAGTTGGACAAAATGAATTATTGTATCATGGGAGTCGAAAAAAACGATGCAGGAGATTTGATAGCAGTTACTTCAACAAGAGGAGATAAACCTTCTAATATTCTATTGTATAGACTCAAAGATACGAACTACCATGCAACTTATGAACACCCAAGAGTAATCGTTTCTGCTAAATTTTTAAATAAAGAGCTAAAAATTGACGATATTTTTTTAATGGAGACAGCCAAAACTAGTGGAAATGGGACGATTTTACTAAGCTATTTGAAAAAAGAAGCTAAAAGATGGGGCTTCAATAGTATCATTGCGGATTTAACAACTGTTGATCCCAAAAAATCATCTGGCTTAGCTAATTTCTATAAGGAAAACGGCTATGAGATGATTCTTAAAAAAGATGCTACTGTAGGTAGTGTTAAATTATCTTTATAATAAAAAAATGAAACTCACGAAGTAAAGAACAAGATAGGTTCTCTTATTTTTTGAGTTTTTTCTTATTCATTTTAGCAAATGGTAGAGGAGAAATAATATGTTTAGTACATCTAGAATACAAGTTTCAGAAGTAGTGGAAGAAGAAATAAATAAAATTATTGCTATCGAATCCCATAAAGATAATCGAGATTACTTGTGGATAGGCACTTTTGATGAGCACTTGGCTGAAATAAAGGATCCTAATCACGTTTTGTGGTTGTTTAAAGAAAAAAAGACTAAAAAAATTATTGGCTATGCGTTAGGGAGACTAGATAAAGAATCTAAAGTATTTGAATTACGGAGAATTGCAATAGTTGAAAAAGGAAAAGGCTTTGGACGTGAAGTGATGGATGGAATGATTCAATTTGTTTTTATGGACTTAGGTTTTAATAGGTTCTGGTTGGATGTCTATCCAGATAACTTGATAGGTATCGGTTTATATGAATCTATGGGCATGAAAAAAGAAGGTGTTTTAAGGCAACATTATAAATCTAATCGAGGTTTTTTAGATCAAATTATCTATTCGTTAATTGCTTCGGATTATAGCGACTAAATCGCTTGTTTTTTTTATAACATGAATTTGGCATGTTTCTTATGCCTTATAAGAATAAAATAATGTTGCATATACTTTGTGTGTTTTTTGAAAAGAAGTTATACTTCTATGTAAGGGCTTTAAAAAAGGAGGGGATACTACGGAAACGAAACGATTGTTACTAGCTAAGGCAGTACCAGATGATATTGAGACGATTATGTCCTTTGAACAACATCCTGAAAATCGGAAATATGTATTTAGGGGAACTCATGAAGAGCATCTCAGCGAAATTGATGATCCATTAGTTGGAATTTACGTAATTAGAAAAAAAGAATCGAATCAACCGGTTGGTTTTATTATTTACGATTTAGATATTGACTCAGAACGTTTTGAATTAAGGCGTGTAGCAATCTCTGAAAAAAAACAAGGATATGGTCGCGAAGTTTTTGAAAGAATGTTTACCCATGCTTTTGAAGAGCTCCATATGAATAAATTATGGTTGGATGTATACCATGATAATGAAACGGGGATTCACTTTTATGAAAGTTTAGGAATGGTTCGTGAAGGGGTATTACGTGAAAATCATAAAGAAGAGCGTGGTTTTATGGACCAAATTATCTATTCACTTTTAAAAGATGAATATTATAATAGAAAATAATAACAAGGGATGGTACGAAACTGATGGAAACAAATAAAGAAATGCAAACAGATTTAAAAAATATTCTTAAACGATTAGATGGATCGGTTCATGAAATGTGCTCAACTAGAAGACGTGCAATGATAGATACTGCCAAGCGAGATGTCGATAAATCTTTAAAAGGGATGGAGACTATCGATGTGCAAACTGAAGGCGAAGAAATCTATGTGGATACATTAACTGATGTGAAAGAAACTCTGACATCATTATCTAAAGATAATATTGATTTAAGAGTGGATGATGCTAGAACAAGATTAAATATGGGATTCTACGGAATCAAAGATTTATAATAAAAAACGTTTAGCTTTTAGAAAAAAAGAGCTAAACGTTTTTTTTACTTTTCTTATTTTATTTTTTTAACATTCTATTAGTTAATTTAGTCACTGGTTTATAGAGCATTGTTACGATAATAATGGCTGCAATCGCATTTATGACAGTAATATATAGAGTACTGATACTTGCAGTTGTGGCTACACCCAGTGATGTGCCCATTGCTAGTGGAATCAATAAGTTTTTAAGAAATGTCATCGTAATTTTGGCAATTGCCGCAAAAATCATAATAGCAGGAATAAACCATGATTTATCTTTAAAACGTTTGAGCTGTAAGTACGCTAGGGTTAAAGCCCCACCAATGACAAAACTTTCTAGAATAAAGTACGGAGCTTCAGGTGCAAATCCATTTAGAACATCAAAAATAGCAAAGCCAATTCCACCTGCTAGTGACCCTTTAACAAACCCCAAAGTAAGAACAGCTAAACAAAGTAAAGGCATGCCAAAGTGGAAAAAAGGATTCCCAACTAAAGCAGGAAGTGGCACTCGAATGCTTGTACCTACAACCGTTAAGGCTGAAAATAATCCCATTAAAACAATTTCTGATAATTCCCATTTGTTAGTTTTCATCTCTATATTAGTTGTTTTCATTATCAACATCTCCTTCAATCATTCTTTTTTCAGCATTTAAAAAAGCACCATGCCACACATAGCCAGTAAAATCATTTAAGTATAAACCTTGTTCAATGGCGCATCTCACGTATTCTTTAGCTAGTTTAACAGCTTCAAAAGTCGATAAACCTTTACCTAGACCAGCAGTAATTGCTGCTGCAAAAGAGCAACCAGCTCCGTGATTTGTTTTAGTATCAATTTTTGGCTCATGCATAAACTGGTATGTTTGACCGTCATAAAACAAATCAGTTGCCATTTCACCAGGGTAACGAGCACCACCTTTGATGACTACTGATTTTGGCCCTAACTCGTAAATCTTGAGGCATGCTTCTTTCAATTGTTCTTTAGTTTCAATGGCAGGCATATCAGCTAAGATACGTGCCTCAACCAGATTAGGAGTCACAATATCTGCTAAAGGTAGCAACCGCTTTGTCATAGCAGATACTAACTCAGGTTGTAAAACGCTATCATTTGTTTTCACAGCCATCACTGGATCAAGTACAATATGTTTCTGAGCATTTTTTTTAAAATAAGTTTCAACGATATCAATAATTTCTATTCTTCCAAGCAACCCAATCTTGACTGCATCTAGAGCACCACCTGAAAAAGCTGTTTGCATTTGTTTTTGTAAAATATCGATTGGAATTGGATAAATATCTGGTAACTGTGTTAAAGGATCAACAGTTAAAATACTTGTAATCGAGCTTATTCCAAAAGTACCGTATTCTTCAAATGTTTTCAAATCCGCCTGAATCCCAGCGCCTCCTCCTGCGTCAGAACCAGCAATAGTTAATATTTTTTTGGTCATTACTAACACCCCTAGTTGTCTAATGAATTTAGTTTAGCACGAAAAAATTTTTTTCATACATCCAATTCCTATTAATTGGACCCATCCACTTTATGCTATAATAAAATAGAGGTGATGAGATGGCTATTACAATTGATAAACGTCAAAACGTTCCACTGTATAGACAAATTATGAATGAACTAATCAAACAAATTAATGATAACAAATTACTAAGAGGAGATAAATTACCTTCTGAGAGGACTTTGGCAACCCAATTGGGCGTTAATAGGAGCACTGTTGTTAGGGCGTATGATGAGTTATATTCTCAAAGCTTTGTTGAGAGAATACCAAATAGCGGCACCTTTGTATTAGGAGAAATAAATGATTCGTTCTCAGGAAATTCTTATTATAGTTCACAATTTTTTAGCAAAAACAAAAAAAGAGAAAAAGATGACTATGTAAAAACAATAGATAAAATGATTAAGCAAAATAAATCAGGGTTTATTGATGCTTATACGGGAGAAATTCCCTATGAATTAATTCCCAATATTAGTCTACCAAGTTTTCATTGGAAGGAATTTTTACAAGAGGAAGTTTCAACATTGGGGTATTCACCTTTAAGAATTACTATCCAACAATTAATGAAAAATATGTATGGTTATTCACCAAAGGAAGAAGAGATGATGCTAACTGCTGGAGGTCAACAAAGTTTAGTATTATTAATGCAAGCTTTATTAAAACCAGGTGATGTTGTGGTCATTGAAGACCCATCCTTTTTTAATGGTATGTCATTTTTTGAATCCATGGCAATAAAAGTAATGAAGATTTCTGTTGATAATCAGGGTTTAAATGTTAATGAATTAGAAAACCTACTTCAATATGAGAGTGTTCAAATGGTATTAACAAACCCTAATTTTCAAAATCCAACAAGTAACTCAATGTCCTTTGAGAGAAGACATCAATTAGTCGAAATATGTCGTAGGTACCGAATTCCAATCATTGAGGATGATGTATTTGGTCAACTTTCCTACGAGGTGCCGAATAAATTGCCACTCTTAAAAAAAATTGCTCCAGACATCGTTATTTATTTAGGCTCTGTTTCTAAAATGTTGGGAAAAAGAATGCAACTAGGATGGATTGATGCTCCAAAGTTAGTTCTTGATGAAGTGATTAAGTTAAGAGATGAATCTGAAAGTGAGTTAAGTATTTTTCCTCAAGTTTTAGCAACGCATGTTTTGAAGGACGAAGGATTTAATAGGCAACTAACTGATTTAAGAGAGTATCTAAAAGAAAATAGCCTTTATTTAAAACAAGAAATAGAATTACAACTTGGATCAACCATTACCTATCATTTACCTAAAGGGGGCTATTATGCTTGGTTAACTTTTAAAGGAAGGAAACTAACTAAGAATGACTGGACATTACTTTTAGAAAATAATGTGGCAGTTTATCCAAGTTTTTTGAATACAGAAAATGCGCAAAGTTGTCGACTTAATTTAGCGAGGTTATCAAAGGAGCAAATCTATTTCCTTGTTAGTCGATTAAAAGAAATCATATCAATATGGGAGTATTCTGCTAATTAATAAAATCATAATAATTGAATAAAAGGTGATAGCTATTTATAATTAGCTTATAAAACAGGTTAGGAGTGGCTAATAAATGGTTGTAGGGAAAAAATTTGGTTTTGACTCTTATGGAGATGTAGACGTTTTTGAAGAACGAGAAGAAACGATAGAATTAACGGAGAAAAAGAATATCCTGGTTAAAGTAGAAAGAGTAAGTGTAAATCCTATTGATATTAACTCTCGAAAAGGGCTTATGGCAAATGGAAAACCATTGAATCGCTTTAGAGTACTTGGTAATGAATTACAAGGTGAAATTGTTGAAATAGCCAGTCTGGATTCTGATTTTTCAGTTGGAAAAAAAGTAATCGTCCTACTTCCAAGTGGTGGAGATGCGGAATTTGTTGCAGCTGCTGAAAAAAATGTTTTTAAAATACCTGAAAACATGTCCCTTGATATTGCCGCTACGTTTCCTATGGTGGGAGAAGCAGCGCTTTGGACCTTAGATTCTCACTTTTATGACTTAAAAGAAGGAGATACTTTAGCTATTGTTGGTGCTTCTGGAAGCGTTGGGAGCATTGCCCTTCAATTAGCTCGTCATAAAAAAATTAACATCATTGCAGTAGGAAGTAAAAAAAACGCTGAGTATTTAAAAGAACTTGGAGCTGATAGCGTCATTGATTACCGTAATGAGGCAGATATTAAAGCGTATGAAAGTAAAGCGGATTATGTGATTAATGCCTCTTTATTTAATCAAGGAACAGATGTAGCAGTCACTTTAGTTAAGGAAGATGGAACAATTTTAGGCTTGAATGGGGTATCGGATGTCAGTCAGAAACCTAACGTAAATGCTCAATTTATGATGCGAACTGAAAATATGACAAATCAAATGGCTATGCCTCGGTTGATGTCATTTTACGAAAAAAATGACATTCAATTAAAAATAGGACAGCGTTTCCCCTTAACCTTAGAAGGTGTCAAAGAAGCTCACCGCTTATTTGAGGGTCAAAAAGAAACAGGTAAGATACTGTTAGTAAAAGACTTAAATCAATAGTACGTGAATAGGGGGAAATAGCTCAATAATTTGAGTAGAATATAAGTTATTTGCTTTTTTTTACGAATATGGTATACTGTTTTTACGTTAATTATATTTATATGCAACATTAAGATTTATTTTTAAGAAGTTTACTCTATTTAGGCGTAGTTAGAAGAGCTACATAAGATGCTTTAGAGGTTGGGATCGCATTGTTTAGACGAGAAATATTTAGTAATTAAGTAATGGTATTGGTAACACTTTAAAATATAAATAAAGAATTAATTAGATAGCCACCTAAATATTTAGGTGGCTATCGTCAATTATAGCGGTAAAAAATCACTGATTCTTCTATTCATATAGAAAAAGCAGTGATTTTCTTATTTGACTATCAAAAACTTATCAATTTATGCTTCCTCAATAATTTTTTGAACTCGTCCGACTTGATTTTCTTCAACTAGCATCACTTTAATACCGTGAGGGTGAAAGGCGCTATTTGTCAGTATTCTTTTGACATGACCTCGAGTGAGTTGTCCACTACGTTGATCTTTCTTTAGTACGATGTCTACTAATAGACCAGGAGTTATATTTTTTCTATTTTGACCATTCATCATAATCCCTCATTTCTAATTAAACTTATCATAGCATATAAGAAAGAATAAAATCGACTTTAATCTCAATTTAGGTTGTCAATTCGCCTCTTTTATTACATACTAGAAAGAATAGAGAAAAAGGGGAGTCAAAAAATGCGTTTAGTAATTGATGGAGATGGTTCTCCAGTAAAAAATGAAGTGATTGAGTTAGGTAAAAAATATGGTTTACCTGTTCTGATTGTGACGAGTATTGATCACTTTACAACTAAGGAGTACCCAGACTTTTTGACCTTTATTTATGTTGATAAAGGAGCTGATGGAGCGGATTATCGAATTGTTAAAGAAATGAAACATGACGATATAGTGATTACTCAAGATTACGGATTGGCGTCGTTACTTTTAAGTAAACAAGTCAGAATCTTTCACCATAACGGAAAAGAGTATTTACCAGAAACAATTGATTCGCTCTTAACTCAGCGCTATATTGGTGGGCAAATGAGAAAGGCTGGTAAACGAACTAAAGGACCAAAACCTTTCACTAAAGATGACCGTGAGCACTTTACTGAAATCTTGACAAAAGTTTTAGAAGAAAGCCTACCCTAAGGTTCAATATTTGTTATAATACTTGAGACAAAAGAAAAGGAGAAAGATATGAATCATAATGATCGTTTAACCCGTTTAAGATACGCCTTAGATATTAAGGATACTGATTTGATCGAAATCTTTCGTTTAGGTGGCATGACTGTTACTCGGGAAGAAATTTTAGCAATGCTTAAAAAAATTGATATTGATGAAGATGACTATGAGTTAGAGCTAACAGATGAAGGTTTAGAACGCTTTTTAAATGGTATGATTATATCTCAACGAGGTGCTAAAAATACCAATGAAGAAGTTATTTTTGAATTACGTCCTGGCAATGCGAATAATATTTTATTAAAAAAATTAAAAATTGCTTTGAAACTAACCAGTGATGAGATGTTAGATATTTTAGCTGATGTGGGAGTGACTGTTTCAAAAAGTGAAATGAGTGCTTTTCTACGTAAAGAAGGACACAAGAATTATAAGACTTGCGGAGATAATTATACGCGCAATTTCTTAAAAGGATTAATTGGCGTATATCGCTAGTTGATCATGAAAGAAGCCTGAGAAATCTATTGACAGATCTCTCAAGCTTCTTTTTAATTTTTTAATCCTTCTTCTATTTCTAATCGTTTTACTTTCATTGTGGCTGTTCTAGGGATAGCGTCATAATCCCAAATAAGTGGTTCATTTAAAAGAGGGAAATCTAGAATAGCATGGAACCACTGCTCCCAATTCATTTCTTTTGTTTTGTTAATAGAGATAATGGGTTGTGGAACATTATCTTTTCCACGAACAATAACCACTTCATCTAAAAAATCTAATTGATCCAGTAGTATATCTTCAATTCTTAGGGTACTTTCAATATCATTGATTAAATCAATTTGTCGGTCCAGTAAGTATAAATCACCAAGAGTATCTTTATAACCAAAATCACCACTATCCCACCACAAATCGTAGGTGTTCTCAGTAAAACGAGCGTCCTCTTTATAGTAGGTTAGCGCACGTCCCTTAGATAACATTTGAATGTTACCTGATAAACCTGTACCAACTTCTTTAGCAGCATCATCAACAATTCGAACCTCAGTCAAATCAGGCATACCACTCCCCATATTACGCGCATTTAAATCCACAATACTTTCTTTGTTATGAAATCTCATAATCATAGGACCGCACTCGCTTTGACCATATACTTGCATGAATACAGGATTTTTAGCTTCAGAATTTTCAAGAAAAATGCTCATAGTGCCTTTATTAATGGCATCAAAAGTTGAATGGAAATAGTGAAATGATTTAAAGAGATCAGGAGATTTCTTAGCTAATTTACTCCACTGAACAAAATTATTTGGGTGAGTTTCTAAAGCGTAAGGTTTAAACTTAGACAATGTTTTCTTTACAGCACTTAAGTCACTATTTCCCATCCAAAGCATAGGAAAACCTTTGCTCATTAAGGATGAGACGCCAATGTTAAAGCGAGAGTGAACCGGCGAGATATGAAAAGCAACTAGTTTTTTTTCAGGCATTAAGTCAAAAATATTTTTTTGCCATTTTGTCCGCCAACCCATTGATTTTGCAGAGTGGGCAATAAACTTAGGGATTCCAGTAGTTCCTGATGTGTGAGTCATATAGGAAACAGCATCAGGCTCTAAGAATTCTTGTGTAGTTGATTCAGTTACCTCTAGATGAATCAATGATTCTAGTTCAATCAAGCGAGTAGAAGAAATACTTGTGATTTTTAAGACGTTTTTAGCTGTGACTGCATCATAAAGTAACCATGGATTTTCAAGACGCTCGCACATAATGGTCATCGTTTTAGGCGGTAAATGATAGGAAATCATAACCGGAACCGCTCCTAAGTAACTGACAGAAACGGCAAGTAAGTAGGTGTCAATATTGGCAGACTTATAGATAACTACTTTATCATTTTTCTTAATACCTAAGGAGGATAATCTGTTAGCATGCTTAAGGATACTGTTTAAGGTTTCTTCATAGGTTGTCTCAACGCCTAAGTCAGGGAAACCAATTAAAGTTTCGTCAAAATAGATAGCAACATTTGGAAATGAGTTAACAGCATTTGAAAAGTTGGTATAAAGATTTAATTCTTCATAAGGATTATCAGGAAAGTTCATAAAAAGGCTCCTTTGTTCTCGTATTTATTGCCGGTTTATTATAACAAAAAGATAAGAAATTTTTTTGAATATCTTACAATAAATTTCAGAATAAAAGAATCAATGAAAAATTACTGTATATCGGTTATAATAACCAAAGAAAGAGGGATAAAATGACACAAATCTTAGATTTATTAGAAGAAAAATTTGGTTATCAAACCTTTAGAACGGGACAAGAAACGATTATTAATAAAATTATGTCCAATGAAGATTGCTTAGGCATCATGCCAACAGGTGGCGGAAAATCAGTTTGTTACCAGCTACCGGCTTTAATGTTTGATGGGTTAACAGTTGTCGTATCTCCCTTGATTTCTTTAATGAAAGATCAAGTAGATGCTTTGATTGATATGGGAATTCCAGCAACTTATATTAATAGCACCCTCAACTATCAAGAAATTCAAAGACGATTAGGGATTTGTGCAAGAGGAGAAGTAAAATTACTTTATGTTGCTCCAGAACGCCTAGAAACATCAGATTTCATTGAATTACTCAGGCACGTACAAGTTGATTTAATTGCAGTAGATGAGGCTCATTGTATCTCTCAATGGGGACATGATTTTCGACCAAGCTATTTAAATTTAGCTAATACGATTCGCGGGTTTTCTCCGAGACCTAGGATTATCGCCTTAACTGCCACAGCAACTCCTGAGGTAGCAGAAGATATTTGTGAGTTACTGTCTATCCCTTTGAGTAATCAAGTTAAAACAGGCTTTGGTCGTGAGAACTTAGCCTTTGAAGTGATGAAGGATCAAAAGGACGTCTATTTGTTAGAGTATTTAAAAATGAATAAGGGACAATCCGGAATCATCTATGCCAGTACAAGAAAAGAAGTCGAGCGAATTTTTAGGTTAGCTAATCATCATAAGTTTTCAGTAGGCATGTATCATGGAGGAATGAATGAGTCAGAACGTTCAAAAAGCCAAGAAGATTTTGCTTTTGATAGGGTTGAGGTTATGGTAGCAACCAATGCATTTGGAATGGGAATTAACAAAAGTAATGTCCGCTTTGTTATTCATGCCCAAATGCCAGGTAACATAGAATCTTATTACCAAGAAGCCGGAAGAGCTGGACGAGATGGCTTGCCTAGCGAAGCTGTTCTTTTATACAGTGCTCAAGACTCACAAATTCAACAATATTTTATTGAGCAATCTGAAGCTAATATTGAATATCAACAAAATGAATATTTAAAATTACGCGAGATGAATCAATATGCTCACACAGAAGGGTGTTTACAGAAATATATTTTACGCTACTTTGGTGAAAACGGAAGTGACTGTGGACGATGTAGCAATTGCTTAGATGAACGAGAATCGGTTGAAGTGACTGTAGACGCTCAAAAGGTCCTGTCTTGTGTGAAACGGATGGGTGAAAAATTTGGTAAATCATTGGTTGGTAAAGTCTTGACTGGTTCTAAAGATCAAAAGATAACCCAGTGGCATTTCGAGGCGTTATCAACATATGGATTGATGAAAGAATGGACCCAAAAAGAAGTGGTTCAATTGATTGATTATTTAACGGCAGAAGAATACCTCATGCCATCTAAAGGACAGTACCCCTTACTAAGTCTATCAGGTAAAGGAATTGATGTTCTTCTAGGAAAACAAAAAGTCTTTAGAAAACAATTGGTCGTGAAACAATTGGTCGTTGACGATGCTCTATTCAATCAGTTGCGTGAGTTACGATCAGATATTGCAGATGAGAAGAACCTACCGCCATATGTTATTTTTTCAGATAAAACCTTACAAGAAATGGTTGAGAGACAACCCAAAAATGCGATTGAATTTCTTCAAATTAAGGGAGTTGGTCAGAATAAGTTAGATCAGTATGGTGACTTGTTTATGACGATCATTAAAAATAATCAAACTAAATGATGGATATGAAATATAGGCGTGAGGCAAGCTCTCATGTCTTTATTTTATGTTAAGATAAGTTTAAGAAGTTACAAGGAAAGGGCAATGATGATGAGTATGACAAAGGATCAACTAAGTGTTGAGGTTGCTAGACTTTACTATCAACTAGAATATGGTCAACAGCAAATTGCAACAGAATTAAATATATCAAGACCAACAGTTTCAAGATTGTTAAAGCACGCTAAGGACAAAGGTTTTGTGACGATTACTATTACAGATCCTTTCAGTCAAACGGATTTATTAGCGGATAAAATAAAAGAAAAATATGGCTTATCAGAGGTTATCATCGCTCAAACACCGAGTGATAATTATGATTTAATTATTGATCAAATCAGTTTGGAAGCTGCTAACTATTTAGCAGAAGCAGTTAAAGAAGATGATATTATAGGCATTGGTTGGGGAACAACTATTTATGAAATTGCTAAAAAACTTCAAGTGAGTCTTTTAAAAAATATCCAAGTAGTTCAGTTAAAGGGAAGTATTACGCACTCTAAAGTAAATACGTTTGCCCATGAAACCCTATCTTTATTTGCAGATAATTATCATACAACAGGAACAGCACTTCCTTTACCAGTAATTTTTGATAATAAAGAAGTAAAGACTGTGGTTGAAAAAGATCGTCATATCCAACATATTATGGAACTTCAAGAAAAAGCTAGTATTGCAGTTTACACGGTTGGCACAACGAGAGAAGAAGCGTTAGTTTTTCAATTAGGTTATTTATCTAAAGAGCAAAAGAGTCAATTACAGCAAACAGCAGTGGGCGATATCTGTTCTCGTTTTTATGACATAACTGGAAAAATCGCCTCCAAAGAGATTAATGAGCGAACCATAGGAATTGATTTATCAGAATTGCCTAAAAAGCGTATCTCTCTTTTAGTAGCTGGAGGAGACCACAAATTTGAAGCAATTAAAGGAGCACTAAAGGGAGGCTATGTAAATACCCTTGTTACGGATTATTGGATGGCAAAAAAACTGGATGATGAAATTTAGTTCATGTTAAACTTTACATTTGTTCATACGGATGATATAATCAATTTATAAACAAAGAGAGAGGAAGTATAAATATGACAAACTTAGCAAAAATGATTGATCACACTAAATTAAAAGCAGATACAACCCAAGCAGATATCGTAACATTAACAGGTGAAGCAAAGGAACATGGTTTTTGGTCAGTATGTATTAATCCAGTTTGGATTCCTTTTGCCAAAAAAGAATTAGCAGGAAGCGATGTAAAAATTTGTACAGTTATTGGTTTTCCTTTAGGAGCAAACTCTTCAAAAACAAAAGCATTTGAAACAAACCAAGCAATCGTTGATGGAGCTGATGAAGTGGATATGGTTATCAACGTGGGAGCTTTAAAACAAGCACAGTATGACGTTGTTTTAGAAGATATTAAGGCTGTAGTAAATGAAGCAAAAGGTCGCGCCTTAGTCAAAGTAATTATTGAAACAGCACTCTTAACAAAGGAAGAAATTGTAAAAGTATGTCAATTAGCTGTAGAAGCTGGAGCTGATTATGTTAAAACATCAACTGGCTTTTCAACAGGTGGAGCAACCGTTGAAAATGTTAAGTTAATGAAAGAGACAGTCGGCGATAAAGCTAAAGTTAAAGCTTCAGGAGCGGTTAGAACAACTGAAGATGCTGAAGCTATGGTTGCTGCTGGTGCTTCACGTATTGGAGCAAGTGATGGCGTTAAAATTATAGGGGCACAAAGCAACAGCGCACCAAGTGATTACTAAAAAATAATTAATAGCATGTTGGAAGTTAGAGAATCTGTCTAATTTTTAACATGCTTTTTTTGAGTTTAAATATATTTTTTATAAAAGTTTCACAAACACTATATTGTACTTTTTTGATAATTAATCTATATTTTTATAATAAAAAACAGTCAAAAAACATTACAATTTGATTAGAAAAAATATTAAATAACATATTTAAAAAGACGAACGTTGTCTTATCAAGCTTTATAAAGGGTATTAATATTATTAATATCGAAATAAAATTAAACAATTTGTTTCCGCTTACATTTAGAGGTACATTAAGGGTGTCAAAAGGAAATATAAAAACGAGGTGGAAGAATTGATAACGATTTCTGTTGCAGGAGGATCTCAACCAGAGATTTTAGCCCTTGTTAAAAAGGCAAAGGAAGAGTATTCAGAAGGACTAAAATTTGTAGTGTTCGATACAAACGAGAACATTGCCGATGATAGTATATGGGATTATTTTCACTGTGAAGATGAGCAAGATGTAGCCAAACAGGCTGTCCGTTTCGTTGCTGAAGAAAAAGCTCAAATCTTACTTAAAGGAATTATTCAAACACACACTTTATTAAAAGAATTGCTTAATAAAGAACATGGATTAAAAAAACAAAAAGTTCTTTCCCATGTAGCGATGGTAGACTTACCAAATCATGACCAATCATTCTTATTAACAGATTGTGCAATGAATATCGCACCAACGAAAGATAGCATGATTGAAATTGTCGAAAATGCAAAACAAGTTGCAATCAAGGTTGGAATTAACCAACCAAAAATAGCCTTGTTGAGCGCAGCTGAAAATTTTAACCCAAAAATGCCTTCTTCAGTTTTAGCAACTGAGGTAACTGAGGTATTTAAGGATGATAATGAAAGTACAGTTTTTGGACCAATATCACTTGATTTGGCTCTATCTAAAGAAGCTGTTGAGCATAAAAGGTACACAGGTCCTATCATGGGAGATGCTGATGTGATTGTAGTCCCTGTAATTGATGCAGGTAACAGTCTTTATAAATCATTAACTCTCTTTGGTGGAGCTAAAGTAGGTGGAACAATTATTGGAACAAAAGTACCAGTTGTTCTGACTTCAAGAAGTGATTCTACTGATAGTAAACTACATTCTTTAAAATTTGCAATGAAGCAAGTATAAGGTATAAGGGGAGATTAAATGGAAGCAATATTAGTCATTAATCCAGGTTCGACATCTACAAAAACGGCCATTTTTGCAGATCACAAATTGATAGCAGAAGAAACACTTAGACATAGTGTGGAAGAAATCGGACAATTTGATGGTGTGATTAGTCAAACGGATTTTCGTTATAAAATTATTTCATCTTTTGTTGAAAAATTAGAAATGACAGATAAGTTAATTGCCGTTGTTGGTCGAGGTGGACTTTTAAAGCCGATTCCTGGTGGAACATATAAGGTAGAAGAAGAAATGCTTCATGATTTAGAAACTGAAAAATATAATACTCATGCTTGTAACCTTGGTGGAATTTTAGCCAATGAATTTGCTAAAGAATTAAACATTCCAGCGTTTATTGTTGATCCAGTTGTAGTAGACGAAATGAAACCGCTCGCAAGAATATCTGGATTAAAAGGCATTGAACGTCGTAGTGTGGGACATGCTCTAAATCAAAAAGCGGTATCAAGAAAAGCAACAGAAGAACTTGGTAAAACATATGAAACTAGTTCGGTTATTGTCGCTCATTTAGGAGGAGGCATCAGTATTGGTGCTCACCAAAATGGAAAAATGATAGATGTTGTAAATGGTTTAGACGGTGAGGGACCTTATACACCTGAAAGAAGTGGTTCTTTACCATTAATTGAATTTGCTGATTTAATTATTAGAGAAAATCTAGAATTAGGTGATGTGAAAAAAATTATTGCTGGTAACGCAGGCTTGAAATCTTATCTTGGTGAAACGGACTTAAGAGAAATCATTAAGAGAATGGAACAAGGTGAAGAGGATGCTAAATATTATTTAGATGGCATGTGCTATCAAGTTGCTAAAAATATCGGTGAATTGGCGGTTGTCTTAGAAGGAAAAGTTGATGCGATTTGTTTAACAGGTGGCGCTACTTATTCTGAGTATATTCTAGGTCAAATTAGCAAGTATGTCGAGTGGATTGCCCCAATCAAAGCTTATCCTGGTGAGATGGAAATGGAAGCTTTGTATGAAGGAGCAGCTCGTGTTTTAGCAGGAGAAGAAACAGCGTTAGATTATAGTTCAGTTGAGATTGTAAAGTAGGAGTGGTGTAAAAATGACAGAACAAACAGATTTACTTATTCTAGGTGGCGGTACAGGTGGCTATGTTGCAGCAATCAGAGCAGCACAAAGCGGACTGAATGTAACAATTGTTGAAAAATATAAACTAGGTGGTACTTGCTTACACAAAGGCTGTATTCCAACAAAAGCATTATTAAGAAGTGCAGAAGTATATGACACAATTAAAGAAGCTGAAATGTTTGGGATTGAAGGTCAAAATAATCATATTGTCAATTTTAAAAAAATCCAAGAACGTAAACAGTCAATCATCGACCAATTACACTCAGGTGTTGAAGGGTTATGTAAGAAAAATAAAATCAGAGTTCTTGAAGGTGAAGGCGCAATCTTAGGGCCGTCAATCTTCTCACCAGTATCTGGTGCGGTCGCTGTTACATTTAATGACAAGAGTAAAGAAGAAGAAATTATTGTTCCTAAAAATGTCATTATTGCAACAGGATCTAAACCAAGAACATTACCTAATCTACCGTTAGATGAAAAAAATATATTATCTTCTGATGGTATGTTACAACTAGAAGAATTACCAAAATCAATTGTAATTGTTGGTGGTGGTGTGATTGGTGTTGAGTGGGCATCTCTTTTAAATAGTTTAGGCGTTGAGGTTACGATTGTAGAATTCTTAGACCGCTTATTGATTAATGAAAGCGTTAAAATTTCTCGTGAACTTAAAAAGAGTTTAACAAGTAAAGGTATTAACGTTCTTCTTAGCAGCAAGGTAGATGCAGCAGAAGTTAAAGATAACAGCATTGAAGTATCAATTGAAGGTAAAGACAAGCTGACTGTTGATAAAGTTATGGTTGCCATTGGTCGTGCGCCAGTAGTTGATGGTTTTGGTTTACAAAACACATCAGTTAAGTACGAACCAAAAGGTATTCAAGTTAATGAGTTTTACCAAACAACTGAAGGTCATATTTATGCTATAGGTGATTGTATCGATACGATGCAACTTGCACACGTTGCCATGAAAGAAGGCGAATTAGCCGTTGCTCATATTTTAGAAGAAGATGTTCAACCGTTAAACTATACAAATGTTCCTCGTGGTGTATACACTAATCCAGAAGTTGCTAGTGTTGGTTATGTAAAAGAAACAGTTCCAGCAGATAAAAAAGTTAAGATTGGTACATTTAATTTTGCAGGAAACGGTAAAGCCTTGGTTTATGGAGGCAATGAAGGATTTGTGGAAGTTATCCGTGATTTAGAAACAGATGATCTATTAGGCGTTTCTATTATTGGTCCACATGCAACAGATTTAATATCAGAAGCAAGTACATCTATTTATCTTGATGCAACACCGTTAGAAATCGGAGAAGCGATTCACCCACATCCGACTTTAACTGAAGTACTTCAAGAAGCGGCATTAGACACATATGGCAAAGCCATTCATAAATAATAGAAAGGTTGATAAAAATGAAAACATTAAAAAAATCAGGTCTAAGTAAAGAAGAGATTATCCAAGCATACCGTGAGGTGTTAAGAGGTCGTCGTTTAGATGAACGTCTATGGCAATTAACAAGAATTGGTAAAACATCATTTAACATTTCAGGTCAAGGTGCAGAGGTAGCTCAAGTAGCTATGGCTATGGCTTTTGACCACCAAAAAGATTATTTCTTACCATACTACCGTGACATGACAGCATGTCTTGTATGGGGAATGACTCCTAAAGATATTTTAATGGGTTCATTTGGTAAAGAAGCAGATCCGTCTTCACATGCTCGCCAAATGCCTAACCATTATGGTTCTAAAGAACATAATATTGTGTCATTTGCTTCAACAGTAAGTACTCAAATGCCACTTGCAACAGGGGTTGCTTACTCAGCTCAATTAGAAAAATCAGATTTTGTTACTTTAACAACAACAGGTGAAGGTTCAGCAAACCAAGGTGAAGTTCAAGAAGCAATGAACTTTGCTGGTGTTAAAAAATTACCTTTAATCTTCGTAGTAGAAAACAACAAATATGCCATTTCAGTACCAATTGAAGAGCAATATGCTAATAAATACATGTCAGATCGTGCTCATGGTTACGGATTTGAAGGTATTTCAGTAGATGGAAATGATTTTACAGAAGTATACACAACATTCAAAAAAGCGGTTGAAGATGCTCGTAATGGTAAAGGATCTAAATTAATTGAACTTAGAGTATCTCGTTTAACATCTCACTCTGCAGATGATGATCAAACAATTTACCGTTCTAAAGAAGAAATTGAGTCAATGAAACAAAAAGATCCAATTGATGCAATGGTAAAACAATTGATTGCAGAAAAATATCTAACTGAAGATGAGTTAGCTAAAATTGATGAAGAAGTTCGTGCAGAAGTGGATGCAGCAACAGATGAAGCAGAAGCTATGCCAGAACCAGTAGCATCATCATTATATGAAGAAGTTTACGCTAAATAAACAGACAAGATAAGAGAGGATTGAATAATAATGGCTGAAATGACATATTTAGAGGCAATTAATTTAGGAATATCTGAAGAAATGGGTCGCGACGAAAAAGTTGTAATCTTTGGAGAAGACGTTGGTGGAGACAAAGGTGGCGTTTTCGGTGTAACAAAAGGATTAGCAGCAAAATATGGCGATGATAGATGTTTTAACACACCACTGACTGAAGGCTTAATCGGAGGATTAGCAATTGGTCTTGGTTTAAGAGGATACCGTGCGATTGGTGAATTCCAATTTGCGGATTATATTTTACCAGCAACTAACCAAATTTTATCAGAAGCTCGTACAATGCGTTACCGTACTAAAGGTGATTGGACTGCTCCTATTGTTTACCGTACGCCTTATGGTGGTGGTGTTCGTGGTGGTTTATATCACTCACAATCAACTGAAAAAGTATTCTTTGGACAACCAGGTTTACGTATTGTAACTCCTTCAAATCCATATGATGCTAAAGGAATGATCAAAGCGGCAATCAGATCTGATGATCCAGTTATCTTCTATGAACACAAACGTTTATATCGTTTACTTAAAGCGGATGTTCCGACTGATGATTATGTTGTTCCAATTGATAAAGCAAATGTAGTTCGTGAAGGTAGTGACATTACAGTTATTGCTTATGGTATGATGTTGCAATATGCTATGTCAGCTGCTGATAAACTAGCTGAAGAAGGTATTGATGCAGAAGTAGTAGACGTAAGATCGCTATATCCTTTAGATAGAGAAACTTTAGTTAACGCTGCTAAGAAAACAGGTAAAGTGTTATTAATTTCTGAAGATAATAAAGAAGGTGCCATTATTAGTGAAATCGCAGCAATGATTTCAGAAGATGCTTTATTCGATCTAGATGCACCGATTCAACGTCTTGCAGGACCAGATGTACCAAGTATGGGATATGCATTACCACTTGAGCGAGAATTCTTAGTGAATGAAGAACAAGTTATTGCAGCAATGAAAGATTTAGCAGAGTTTTAATTTAAGTTTATAGGAGGATGATAGATATGGCAATGAAAGAAGTCTTACTGCCTAGTTTAGGCGAGAGTGTAACAGAAGCATCAGTAGTACAATGGTTGGTTCAACCAGGGGATACGGTAAAAAGATACGACCCATTAATGGAAGTTGTTTCAGATAAAGTAACGACAGAAGTTCCATCAGATTTTGACGGGGTGGTAAAAGAATTATTAGTAGAACTTGATACTGATTACCCAATTGGAACAGTTCTTATGACAATGGAAGTTGAAGGAGCAGAAGAAACACCTGTAGCACCTAAAGTAGAAGAAGCTCCAGCTAAAGTTGAAGTAGCACAAGCACCCGTTGCTGAGACGAAAGCAGCTCCTGTTGCAGCGCCAGCTGGTAAAAATGCAGGTCGTTTTTCTCCAGCGGTTATGAGACTAGCCCAAGAAAAAGGAATTGACTTAGGGCAAGTTGTCGGAACTGGTAAAGAAGGTCGTATTACAAGAAAAGATATTATGAACTTTACACCTGGATCTGTAGTATCAGCACCAGTTGAAGCCGCTCCTGCAGTGGAAACTGCAGCACCAGTTGCAGCGCCAAAACCAAAAGCAGCACCAGTTGTTGCAAGTGGAAACGATGAAATTGTTCCAGCTGATGGCGTAAGAAAAGCAATTGCTAAGAAAATGGTTCAAAGTGTTAATGAGATTCCTCACGCTTGGATCATGGTTGAGGCAGATGTTACTAATATTGTTAACTTACGTAACAGTGTTAAAAATGACTTCAAGAAACAAGAAGGTATTTCTCTAAGCTTCTTCCCATTCTTTGCTAAAGCAGTTGTACAAGCAATGAAGAAAAATCCAAAAATCAACACGTCATGGCAAGATGGTAACATTGTTTACCATAAAGATATTAACTTATCTATTGCTGTAACAACAGACGAAAATCTATTTGTACCAGTTATCCATAATGCTGATAACTTATCATTAGCTGGCTTAACTAAAGAAATCAATCGTCTTGCAACAGACGTTCGTAGTGGTTCACTATCAAACGCTGATATGCAAGGTGGTACATTTACATTGAACAATACAGGCTCATTAGGTTCTGTACAATCAATGGGAATTATCAATCACCCTCAAGCTGCTATCCTACAAGTGGAATCAATCAATAAGCGAATTGTTCCAACTAAAGATGGCGGATTTAAAACAGCAGACATGGTTAACTTATGTCTATCAATTGACCACCGCATCTTAGATGGACAACAAGCCGGTCAATTCTTAAGAGATATCAAAGAAAACTTAGCTAGATTCTCAAGTGAATCTGATATTTATTAATAAAAGAGTGGTATAACGAGGAAAAAGATTTCTTGGTTTAACTCAAGAAATCTTCTTCCTTAATATTTAATATTATTAGTTCATTTATTCTCAAAGATTTTAATGAATTTAAATTTTAAAAATAGGGGAAATGATCATGACAAATGAAGCTGTTCAAACTAAAATGACACCCAAAGTTTTTTTTAATAAACTATTAGCAGGTACTGCCCAAGGAACGATCATTGCGTTGATACCAAATGCAGTTTTAGGAGCAATTCTAAAATACTTCGCAGATATTGCTATTATTCAAATGATTATCCATGCAGCACAAATATTCCAAGTAGCAACCCCATTAATTATAGCTGCCCTTGTTGCTAAACAATTTGATTTAACTCCACCCAAAATGATGATTGTCGGAGGAGCTGCTTTTGCAGGATCTGGCGTTATCAAATTTGATGCTAAAGCTGGAGCATTTATTGCTGCAGGAACAGGCGATATTATTAATATAATGATAACAGCGTCAGTTGCTGTTTTAATGATGATGTGGATTAAGAGTAAATTTGGATCAGTTGAAATCATTGCACTGCCAATTGTGGTCGGTATTGGTGCTGGTTTAATAGGAATGCTAACTTATCCTTATGTGACTCAAATTACAGCTATTATCGGAAATATCATCAATACATTTACAGATTTCCAACCTATTGTTGCAAGTATCTTAATCGCTTGTTCATTTGCTGCACTTATTATTTCACCTATTACAACTGTTGCTATTGGTATGGCAATCCAACTTAACGGTGTTTCTGCAGGAGCTGCAGCAATGGGAATTGCAGCAACAACAATTGTCTTAGTTATTAATTCTTGGAAAGTTAATGAATCAGGTGTAACTTTAGCAGTTTCTCTAGGTGGAATGAAAATGATGATGCCTAACCTTTTCAAATACCCAATTATTTTGGTGCCTTGCCTATTCACTGCAGCTGTTTCAGCAATACCAGTAGCATTGTTCAATATTTCAGGAACACCAAACTCAGCTGGTTTTGGATTAGTAGGATTGGTAGGACCTTTAGCATCACTTGATGCAGGATTAAATGTTGGTCTTTTAATTTTATCATGGTTTATTATACCTATTGCAGTAGGATTATTTTCAAAATTCTTATTTGAAAAAGTTTTAAAATTATACGATAGTAAAGAAGTATTTGCTTATCAAGGATAACAAAAAAATCGAGATTATTAATTATTCTTAATAATCTCGATAAAATCTTTGATGTCTTTTGTGATGTGGTAATCTTTTCTCAAAGCAATACCAATTGGGAAGTAATCATATTTATCTATTAATGGAATCCATTTCACATTATCACTCTTACCGACATCTCGGTATTCGATTGGTAAGATGCAAATGGATTTATTTTTGTTTACGCTGTGAAGTAGAACTTGTAAATCATCATTATGTAAGACAATATTTGGCTTATAGCCAGAATCACTAGCTCGGTCAATTAGAAGTCTACCTAACATAAAGTTTGTTGTAAGTGATGAAAATCGTTGACCTTCTAAGTCTTTAAAAGTTAATTCCTTCATTTGAGAAAGAGGGTTACTCTCTGGTACAACAACGTGAACATTATAACCTTTTGTTGACGTTCCTAGAGGTTCAATAGTAAGCGTTTCTGGATAGAGGTTAGGAAATGAGACTAGTCCAATGTCAAGCTCATTTTGATTAAGTAAGCCTTGTAAGAATGGCGAACCATCTTGTTTGATAACTAAATCAATATGAGGATGGGTTGAAAGATATTGAGAAATTTCTTTCATGAATTGAACAGAGAAGAGCGTTGTAATGCCAAGTTTAATTTGTTTTTTCTTCTCGTTAGGACTCTCGTTCATATTGTGAATATCAACGACTAATTGGTCGAACTCATCAACAATTTTTTGTCCCTCTTCATAAAGATAAAGTCCAGTTCTAGTTAACTGAAAAGGTGTATCTGTGTGAGAAAATAGAGAGGTTCTGAGCTCAGTCTCTAGTTTTTTTAAAGCTAAAGAGAGAGTTGGTTGCGTTACGAAAAGATTTCTCGCAGCAGCAGATAAATTATTTGTATTTGCAATTTCAATAAAATATTTTAATTGTTGAATATTCATAAAATCACCTTTCAAACTGTTTTGAAAAAAACGGTTTCAGTATTTGTAATAAAAAGAATTTAAAAATCTTTTCTCTACCCTTAATTTTACCACAAAGTATGCTGTTTTAGAGCATTCTTTGCTTATTATTTAGTTAATATTTTCATCGTTTTTATAGGTTAAAATCATCAAATTAAATTTAACAGGAGTGGATTAAAAATGAAAATTATTATAGCAGGTGCAGGAGCAATGGGAAGTCGTTTTGGTTTGATGTTACATCAAGCAAAAAATGAGGTTATTTTGATCGATGGTTGGCAAGAACACATTGATACTATTAGACAAGAGGGATTAAAAGCTAACTTTAATGGTGAAGAAATATCTGAAAAAATTGATATTTTTCATCAAGACGAAGTTGCTAATGTTAATTTTTCTGCTGATTTAGTCATTCTATTTACAAAAGCAATGCAACTAGACGGCATGCTAGATTCAATAAGTAACATGATTGGTGAAAACACTAAAGTTTTATGCCTTTTAAATGGTATTGGGCACGAAGATGTCATCAAAAAATATGTTCCATTAAGTAGTATTTTATTAGGTAATACGATGTGGACAGCCGGATTAGAAGGACCTGGTAGAGCTAAATTATTTGGAAATGGTTCAATTGATTTACAAAATTTAGGTAATGAAGGGAAAACTTCAGCAGAAGAGATAATCACCGTTTTGAATGAAGCTAAGCTGAATGCAAACTATTCAGAAAATATTTTGTCATCCATCTATAAAAAAGCGTGTGTTAATGGGACTATGAATGGTCTATGTACAATTTTGGATTCTAATATGGCGGATTTTGGTGAAACGAATGTAGCTGATGAAATGGTAAAAAGTATCGTTTTAGAATTTGCAGCAGTAGCCGAAAAAGAAAATGCCACATTAAATGTAGAAGAAGTTTTAGCTCAAATTAAGACTTGCTACAATCGTGAAACAATTGGCTTACATCATCCGTCAATGTATCAAGATTTAATCATTAATAACCGTATAACCGAAATTGATTTTATTAACGGAGCGATAGTTAGAAAAGGAAAAGAATATGGAATTAAGACACCTTACTGCTCATTCTTAACCCAATTAGTTCACGCTAAAGAACAAATTTTGAAAGCTAAATAAAAATAATTATTTAATTTGACTAAAGGTTGACCAACAAAAGTAATTTTGTTGGTCAACCTTTTTTATGTTTTTAAGAACTTATTTCACTAGTTTAAGGAGGAAATGTAGTTTTGAATAACCTACTTAAAATATAAAAAAGAGTAAATGAAATGGCTATCTATTTTTATAAAAGTGATTAAATCAACGTTTACCAAGTGGTATAAAATAAATTAATAGTTGAATAAATTAAAATTATTTGTAAAGTGTTTCACATAGAGATATAGTTACTGTGAATTAAGCAGAACAGACGAGGGGAGAACGAATAAGATTTTGAATTACGTATAGTAAACTTTCAGGCATACTTAAGTGAAAATATTCTCAAAGTTTGGAAGAGAGTTAATTAAAATAAAAAGGTAGGGGAATTAACGATGTCAAAAGAAGTGGTTGAAAATAAATTAACAGTAAAAAGTTTTTTTAATAAATTATTAGCAGGTACGGCTCAAGGAACCATTATTGCACTTATACCAAATGCTGTTTTAGGAGCTATTTTAAAATATTTTTCAGATATATCTATCATTGAAAAGATCATTCAAGCAGGACTTATTTTTCAAGTAGCAACACCTTTAATTATTGCCGCATTGATTGCTAAGCAATTTGATTTAGCGCCACCTAAAATGATGATAGTCGGAGGAGCTGCATTTGTTGGATCTGGTGTCATCAAATTTAATCCAGATGTGAAAGGCTTTGTTGCAGCGGGGACTGGTGATATCATTAATATCATGCTAACTGCTGCAATTGCCGTTTTAATGATGCTATATATTGATAATAAGTTTGGTTCAGTTGAAATTATTGCATTACCGATTGTAGTTGGTATTGGCGCGGGTGTCTTAGGAATGTTGGCGTACCCATTTGTTACTCAAATTACAGTTGCGATTGGAAATCTTATTAATAATTTTACAGAATTCCAACCAGTTGTCATGAGTATTTTAATTGCTTGTTCATTCTCAGTTTTGATTATATCACCGATAACTACGGTAGGAATTGGTTTAGCCATTCAGTTAAATGGTGTTTCAGCTGGGGCTGCTGCAATGGGAATTGCAGCAACAACGATTGTGTTAGTTATTAATTCATGGAAAGTAAATGAGTCTGGTGTAACGTTAGCTGTTGCCTTAGGTGGTATGAAAATGATGATGCCAAACCTTTTCAAATACCCAATAATCTTATTACCAACACTGGTAACTGCCGCAATTGCAGCTATCCCAGTTTCACTATTTAATATCTCAGGAACACCTAACTCTGCAGGTTTTGGTTTAGTAGGATTAGTAGGACCACTAGCTTCACTTGATTCAGGATTAAACGTTATGTTATTAGTAGTTTGTTGGTTTATTATACCAATAGCAGCTGGCTTGCTTTCTAAGGTTTTATTTGAAAAAATCTTTAAACTATACAATAGTCATGTTGTTTTTAAATACCAAGGATAAAAATTAAAAAAATAATAAAATTATAGGAGTGTATGATAGATGAATATTATTATTGCAGGTGCAGGAGCTATGGGTAGTCGTTTTGGTTATATGTTACATAAAACAGGAAATAAAGTTGTCTTAGTAGATGGTTGGCAAGATCACATTAATGAAATCAAAACAAATGGTCTACAAGGTTCTTTTAATGGAGAAACTATCAAAGAAACTATGACTATTTATAATCAAAATGAATTAGCTAATGTAGATTTTTCAGCAGATTTAGTTATTCTGTTTACAAAAGCAATGCAATTAGATGGAATGATGAGTTCACTAAAAGGAATGCTAGGTGAAAAAACGCAAGTCCTTTGTTTATTAAATGGAATTGGACATGAAGACGTTGTTAAAAAATATGTACCAGAAACAAATATCTTACTTGGAAATACCATGTGGACAGCTGGCTTAGAAGGAGCTGGAAAAGTTAAATTATTTGGAAATGGGTCACTGGAATTACAAAGTTTAGGTAATGACGAAAAAGCTGCAACTGAAGTGATTGAGGTTTTAAATAAAGCTGATTTAAATGCTAAATACTCTCAACACATTCGTGCATCTATCTATAAAAAAGCATGTGTGAATGGAACAATGAATGGACTATGTACTATTCTAGATTCAAACATGGCAAGTTTTGGTGAAACTGATGTTGCTGATGAAATTGTGGAAGCTATTGTGAATGAGTTTGCAGAAGTAGGTAAACATGAAGGGGTAGAGTTAAATATACCAGAAGTCTTAGCACAAATTAAAACATGTTATAATCGTGAAACAATTGGTTTACACCACCCATCAATGTATCAAGATTTAATCGTAAGCAATCGCTTAACGGAGATTGATTACATAAATGGAGCTATCGTTAGAAAAGGTAAAGAGTACGGCGTTCAAACACCTTATTGTGCCTTTTTAACCCAATTAGTCCATGCAAAAGAACAAATTTTAGGGGCTAACTAATAAATTAAGTCATTAGATCTAGGAAAAAAGGAGAAGTCCTTATTTTCTTAGATCTTTTTTGATGATGTGCGTCAATCATTAATAGTTGACAAGGCTTAAAAAAACAGGGAAAATTATATTTATTAAGAGAAAAGAGGGAGAAAAAATGGAAAATTTTAATTTTAAAGTTGAAACAAATATTCTATTTGGTAAAGGGCAAGTATCAAATTTACCAGAGGTTTTAAAAGAGTATGGAAAAAATGTATTATTGGTTTATGGAGGTGGCAGTATTAGAAGAAATGGCCTCTATGACTCAATTCAAACTTTATTAGGCAATGAATTTAACCTCTTTGAATTATCAGGAGTTGAACCAAACCCGAGAATTGAAACAGTCAGAAAAGGGGCAGATTTATGCCGAAAACATGAAATTGATGTTTGTTTAGCCGTAGGTGGGGGCTCAACTATCGATTGTACCAAAGCAATTGCTGCAGCAACATTTTATCAAGGTGACCCTTGGGATTTCACTAGTAATAGTCAACTAGTTAAAGAAGCATTACCAATTGTTACCATATTAACGATTGCGGCAACTGGTTCTGAAATGAATGGCGGTTCTGTACTAACTAATGTAGAAACAAAAGAGAAATTAAGTTTTGGTTCAAGAAAAGTAGTTCCTAAAGTCTCTATTTTAGATCCTACTTATACCTTCTCAGTACCTAATTATCAAACAATAGCAGGCTCTTCGGATATTTTAAGTCATTTATTTGAAAATTACTTTAATCAAACAACGGATACAATGGTTCAAGACGGTATTGCAGAAGGTTTAATGAGAACGGTGTATCATTACACACCACAAGCTTTAGAAAACCCAGAGAATTATGAGGCAAGAGCAAACTTGATGTGGGCAAGCTCTCTTGCGTTAAATGGCTTAACGGGATCTGGTAAAGCAGGTATTTGGTCTTGTCATGGAATGGAGCATGAACTAAGTGCTTATTATGATATCACTCATGGAATTGGCTTAGCAATTATTACGCCAAGATGGATGGCTCATATCTTAAGTCCTGAAACGGCTCCTCGTTTTGCTGAATTTGGACATAGGGTATTTGACCTAGCTAAAGAAAAGGATGATATGAAAACTGCTAAGGAAGCGATTCGATTAGTTTATCAAACCTTTAAGGAGTGGGGAGTACCAATGACTCTTATTGAAGTAGGAATTGATGATACCTTGTTAGACGAGATGGCAGAACAAACTGTTAAACATAAAGATTTAGCTCATGATGCTTATGTTTCTTTAACGAAAGAAGACGTGCTTGCGATTTTTAAAACATCACTGACAGAAATGTTATTCTAAGTTTAAGAGGAGTGAAATGATGCAAAATTTATTTATGACATTTATAGTTTACTCAGTAGTAGGCTGGTTATGGGAGAGTGTTTTTTGTTCGTTTAAAGCTAGACATTTCGTCTATCGTGGCTTCCTGTTAGGACCATATTGCCCAGTCTATGGATTTGGGGTGGTATCTGTTTTACTTTTAATCCCCAAAGAGTATGGTACCATTTTTAATCTTTATCTCAATATTGTGGTGATAGTAACGGTTGTAGAATATGTGGCAAGTGTTCTCTTAGAAAAATTATTTAACATGCAATTATGGGATTATTCAAAAGTCCCTCTTAATATTCATGGACGGGTTGCCGTTCCAGTGTCGATCTTTTGGGGAATTGGGTGTTTATTTTTAGTTCAATTTATTCAACCAAAAGTCGAAGTAATGATAGGAAAACTCGATACTCTTTTTAATGGTTGGTTAGCCGTTATCCTATTAGTTATTTTTGTTTCTGATGTCATTAGTACCTTAGTATTCACAATAACGACTAAAAAAGAAGTGGAAGCTATTGTTGACAACTCTGACAAGGAAAATGCGGTTATCAAAGAGTACCGTTTGAAGCATTTATTTGTGAATCAAGAGGAATCTACTAGTAGACAACGCGTTTTAAGCTACTTGAAGAGTAAGCAACCTCAATTGAAACATCGTAATTTACACCGTATCATAAGAAACTATCCTAATTTTAAGTCACTAAAAAAATAAGAAAAAAGCTTTCGAGTCGTTATCAACAGCTGATAACGACCGAAAGCTTTTTGTGTTGTTAAAATAATTCTCTCTAATTCTCTCTATTGTGGAATATAAAGTGGCATGAAGCCAAATCCGATTAATGTAACAACAAAGATTAAGAAAATACCAGCAGCATATTTTGCTGATTCTTTTTGCCATTCTCCCATATCTAATCCAGTTAATCTTAATAAGAGATAGATAAAGGCAACTAATGGACTTAGTAAATGGAAAGCTTGTCCCATTAATGAAGCTAGAGCTAAGTGCATATTGGTAAAACCATATGAACGACCAGCTTCTGCTAAGACAGGTAAGATACCAAAATAGAACCCATCATTTGAAACGAAGAATGTACCTGGTGCAGAAATTAAGGCAACGACAAGACCCCAGAAACCAGCTAATTGTTTAGGAATGATTTTAGTGAAACTCATTGCTAAAGCATCAGCCATACCAGAACCTTGGAAAAGTCCCATAAAGATACCAGCGGCAAATACTAAAATGACAACTTGAACAGCATCTCCACCGTTAGCACCAATACGATTTGATTGATCTTTCAAGACTGGATAGTTAACCATTAAAGCGATACACGTACCAACTAAGAATAATAATAGTGGAGGTAATCCAATTTTTGGAATAAATGAACCAGCTACTAACCAAGCGATTAAAAGAATAGTTAAAATTCCGTTAAAGGCAAAGTTTTTAGGACGTCTGATTGCTTTTAACTCAGGGTCCTCTATTGTAGTCATGGTTAAGATTTCTTCTTCTGTTAAATTAACAATACCTAAACGAGCGCGTTCTTTTCTACCCATGCGAGGTGCAACAAAACAAATAACATATAATAATGAAAGAATCATACCAGGAATTAGGTAAGATAAAATCTCAGGACCGACATCTAAAACAGCCATTGCACGTGCTGTAGGTCCTCCCCATGGTAGAAGGTTCATGATTGTATTTTGTAAGATAACTAAAACAGCTAAGTTCATTAATTTCATGTCTAACTTTTTATAAATTGGAATAAAAGCTGAACAAGTAATTAAAGTTGTTGTTGTTCCATCTCCGTTTAAAGATACTGCTGCAGCAACAACTGATGTAGCGATTAACACTTTCATTGGATCCCCTTTTGCAAAGCGAATCATTTTTTCCGTAATTGGATCGAATAACCCTGCATCCAACATAATTGAAAAATAAAGAATAGCGAATAATAACATAATACCTGTATTAGAAGTTGTCTTTACCCCTTCCATTACAAAATCGCCAATATTTCCTTTTTTCGCTACCCCCGTTAACATAGCGATGATTGTAAAAACTAGTGGAATAATAACTAAAGCAGTAAATGGAGACATTTTCTTTTTCATAATGACATACATAAATACGATAATCATTCCGTACGCTAAAATAGTTAATAACATCCTTTTTTCATCCTCTCTTTTTTTGCTTCCCAATTGTGAAATTATGAATGATCCTTATTTCGTTCCATTGGTAATGCTTACATTTATGTTACAACTTTTTAAGGGCGAAAGTGTTCTTTTTTGTGTTAAAAAACAAAAAAAAAACACTTGCATCATTAAGTTGTTAAATAAAAGTTAAGTAAAAGTTAAAAAAAGGTTAAATGACAATAAGAGCCTTTACATCAAGCTTTTATCTCTTTTTATCTCAAAAAACAAAAAGAAAGAACATCAAAAAAACACTGATATATCAGTAATTGTATCTAAAAAATTCTATAATATAGTTAAGTTGATAAATATAAAGGAGGAAAGAATAAAATGGGTTTGTTAGATTTCTTATTTAAAAGTAACAAACAAGAATCAGAAGGAAAACAAACTTCTGAAGCTGACGTACAGGTAGTTGATGAGTATGTTGATATAGAAGCATATATAGAAACGACCAATGAAGAAAAAAAATTGTTATCACTCATCGCAACAAGTATCGCAAGTGGAGACTCACCTGATTCAACCTTTGTTGTCAAAAAAGTTTTAAAGCGTAACCCTGAAGCTAGAAAGATATCATTAATTGCAGCGAGTATTGCGGCAATTGAATCTAATGGTTCACCTTTAATTGTTAAAAAAATTCAAAAAAGAAAGGGAGAGAAAGATGTTAAGAAAGTTTAAAATCAGATTAGAAGGCGAAGAGTACTTAGTAGAAATGGAGGAAATTGGAGGAGTTCCAGCGCAAGCACCAGTAGCACCAGTAGCACCAGTAGCACCAGAAGCTGCTCCCGTCCAAGCTGCACCAGTTGTCTCTAATACACCAGTAGCACCAGGTGAAAATACATTAGATGCACCAATGCCTGGAACAGTTTTAAAATTATTAGTTAATGTTGGTGATACTGTAACAGAGAATCAACCATTATTAATATTAGAAGCAATGAAAATGGAAAATGAAATCGTTACTAAGAAAAATGGAACCGTAACAGCTATTCATATTCCTCAAGGTCAAGTAGTAAACGCAGGAGACGCTTTAATTACAGTTGAATAAAAAAGCAAACTAAAAAAAGGAAGTGACGCAAGTGGAGACATTGATACAAGGTATAACATCAATAACTATGGGACAAATTGTCATGATGATTATTGGTTGCGTTTTAATGTATTTAGGAATCAAGAAAGAGTATGAGCCAACATTGCTTGTACCTATGGGATTAGGAACATTACTAGTTAACTTTCCAGGAAGTGGCGTTTTAACTCAAACGGTTAATGGTTCTGAATCAGAAGGTGTTTTAGATATTTTATTTAAAGCAGGTATTAGTACGGAATTATTTCCTTTGTTAATATTTATTGGAATCGGAGCCATGATAGACTTCGGCCCATTGTTACAAAATCCGTTTATGTTATTATTTGGAGCTGCAGCTCAATTCGGTATTTTCTTTACTATTATTGTTGCTATTTTCTTTGGTTTTGATATTAAAGAAGCTGCCTCAATTGGTATTATTGGAGCAGCAGATGGTCCAACAGCTATCTTTGTTTCGAATCAACTGGCTCCCAACTTATTAGGGCCAATAACGGTCGCGGCATATTCATACATGGCCCTTGTGCCAATTATTCAACCAGTTGCTATTAAAGCTGTGACTACTAAAAAAGAACGTCAAATTAGAATGACTTACAAAGCTGAAAGTGTTTCTAAAATGACTAAGATTTTATTCCCAATTATTATTACTGTTGTTGCTGGTTTCATTTCACCTATATCACTACCTCTTGTAGGGTTCTTAATGTTTGGTAATTTGTTAAGAGAGTGTGGTGTGCTAGATCGATTATCATTTACAGCACAAAATGAACTAGTTAATATTGTCAGTATTTTACTTGGATTAACTATCTCAGTTAAAATGCAAGCAGATTTATTTTTAAATGTTCAAACGCTTATGATTATCTGTTTTGGTTTAGTTGCCTTTGTAATGGATTCTGTTGGCGGTGTGTTATTTGCTAAACTAATTAACTTATTTAGAAAAGAAAAAATTAATCCTATGATTGGTGCTGCAGGTATCTCAGCATTCCCAATGTCTAGTCGTGTTATTCAAAAAATGGCGACAGATGAAGATCCTCAGAACTTTGTTTTAATGTATGCTGTTGGAGCAAACGTTTCTGGACAAATTGCTTCAGTTATCGCAGGTGGCTTATTGTTAGGATTCTTTAGCTAAAAATTGAACGGATTTAAATAGAAAGTGAAGGTGAAATAAATGAGTGTTGATATTGAAGCTTTAAAAATAGCGGGGGAATTAATGCTGTTTGGTATGGGTGGTATCTTCTTAGTCTTATTCGTCCTATATTTAGTATCAAAAGGATTATTAAAGGCATTCCCAGCAGAGAAAGAAAAAAAATAGTAGAAACAGGTGAGTCATGTGTTTAATATAAAAAGAATCTGGCTTAATCGGGATAAGAAATTGTTTGAGGAATGGTCTGAGTTACTTATATCAAATAATTTAGCTGTAGATACTCAGGTAGATTACACAATCGGTATTTTTGATGATACTAAACTAATAGGTACAGCATCATTGTATAAAAATATTATTAAATGCGTTTCTATTTCAGTGGATTATCAAGGAAATGATTTATTGGCAAGATTGGTAACTTATCTTCTTGATTATTTACAAGAGCAATTAATTTTTCACGTCTTTTTATATACTAAACCTGACTCCTCTCTTTTATTTAAAGGGCTTGGATTTGAAGAAATCATTCGAACAAATCAAGTTGTTTTTATGGAGTTTGGTGAACCAAACTTCAATCATTTTTTAGAAATACTAAATCATAATAAACAACCTTTTGAAAAGACGAGTGGCATTGTATTAAATGCTAATCCATTCACTTTAGGGCATTTTTACTTGGTAGAAAAAGCCTCTAAACAAAGTGAATGGGTATACGTCTTTGTTGTAACAGAAGACTCATCAGAATTTTCTTCTGATGAAAGAATGAATCTTGTAAAACAGGGGTGTGCCTCTCTTACTAATGTAACAATCTTACCAACTATGACATATCAAGTGTCATCAGCAACGTTTCCAAGCTATTTTTTAAAGAATCAGGCAGAGCTTAATGTGGCAGAAACTCAAGCGACATTAGATGCGAAATTGTTTAAAGAACGTATAGCAAAACAATTACATATAAAAAAACGTTTTGTTGGGGACGAGCCTTATTCGAAAGTAACAAATGTCTATAATGACGCAATGAAAAAAGAATTTCAAGAGGAAATCGAGCTTGTTGTTTTAAGTAGAACAACAATTGATTCTGAAATAATCAGTGCGACAAAAGTAAGGCAAGCTTATGAAGAGAAAAATTGGACTAAGATTAAAAAAATGGTGCCTGAGACAACCTACAATTACTTATTGACTAGAGGAGAATGAAAATGGAAATCAAAAAAACAGCTTCTGCTGGAACTTTGGAATCTAGTGACATTATGATAACTATCCAAAAAAGCGAAACAGAAGGAATTAATCTACATCTTGAAAGTAGTGTTGAAAAACAATTTGGACGAAGAATCAGAGAAGTTATCTCTAAAACATTGGAGAATTTAAATGTTTCATCGGCTAAAGTGGTAGCTATTGATAAAGGTGCTTTAGATTGCACAGTAATGGCCAGAACGATTACTGCTGTTCACCGCGCTTCAAAGGAAGATATTAATCAATACGATTGGAAGGAGATTGACTCATGGAACGTTTAAGAAGAACAATGATGTTTGTACCTGGTGCTAATGCTGCTATGTTAAGAGATGCAGCTTTATATGGTGCGGATTCAGTGATGTTTGATTTAGAAGATGCTGTTTCATTAAAAGAAAAAGATTCTGCAAGAACGCTGGTTCATTTTGCACTGAAAACGTTTGATTACTCAAATGTTGAAACGGTCGTTAGAATTAATGGACTAGACACAGTTGGGGCCCAAGATGTTGAAGCAATGGTTTTAGCAGGCGTTAACGTAATTCGTTTACCTAAAACTGAAACAGCTCAAGATATTATTGATGTTGAAGCAGTGATTGAAAAAGTTGAGAAAGAAAATAATATTCCAGTCGGTACGACTAAAATGATGGCAGCTATTGAATCAGCAGAGGGTACTTTAAATGCTAGAGAAATCGCACTTGCTTCTGATCGTTTAATTGGTATTGCTCTAGGAGCAGAAGATTACGTGACAAATATGAAAACGAAAAGACACCCTGATGGACAAGAGCTGTTTTTTGCGAGAAGCTACATTTTACATGCAGCTCGTACAGCAGGTATTGCAGCAATTGATACAGTATATTCTGATGTTAACAACATGGAAGGTTTTGCTGATGAAGTTCGATTAATCAAACAATTAGGATTTGATGGAAAATCAGTGATTAACCCTAGACAAATTCCAGTGGTCAACGGAATTTATGCACCTACAGAAAAAGAAATTCAAAACGCAAAAGAAGTCATTTGGGCAATTCGTGAAGCAGAAGAAAAAGGCTCCGGTGTTATTGCATTAAATGGTAAAATGATTGATAAACCAATCGTAGAACGTGCGGAACGTGTTATTGCATTGGCTAAAGCAGCAAAACTAATTTCTGAGGAGGATTTATAAGATGAGTCAAAATAAATTAGGTAGAGATATCCCTCAAGAATTTGCAGAACACTATGGCGTATTTGGTGGCGAGTTTGAGGAAATTAAAACATATCAAGAACATAGCCGTACAATTAATCCAGTGAAACCAAGAGATACAAAATTACTAGGTAGTCTTAAAGAAGCTATTGAGAAAACAGGTCTTAAAGACGGTATGACGATTTCATTCCATCATCATTTTAGAGAAGGTGATTTTGTAATGAACATGGTTATGGATACAATTGCAGAAATGGGTCTTAAAAATATCTCGATTGCTCCAAGTTCAATAGCTAATGTTCATGAACCTTTAATTGGTCATATTAAAAACGGTGTCGTAACGAATATTACGTCAAGTGGTTTAAGAGATAAAGTAGGAGCAGCGATTTCAGAAGGAATTATGGAAAATCCTGTTGTGATTCGTTCTCATGGTGGTCGTGCTCGTGCGATTGCTAGTGGAGATATAAAAATAGATGTAGCCTTTTTAGGAGCTCCAAGTTCTGATGCATATGGTAACGTGAATGGAACGGTTGGAAAAGCAACATGCGGTTCATTAGGTTATGCGATGATTGATGCAAAATATGCAGAGCAAGTTGTTATCATTACCGATTATTTAGTGTCATACCCAAATACACCAATCAGTATCCCTCAAACAGATGTTGATTACGTGGTTGAAGTTGATGCTATTGGAGATCCAGATGGTATTGCTAAGGGAGCAACACGTTTTACTAAAAACCCAAAAGAGCTATTAATTGCTGAATATGCCTCAAAAGTGATCACGAAATCTCCTTATTTTAAAGAAGGTTTTTCTTTCCAAACTGGAACTGGTGGAGCATCACTTGCGGTATCCCGTTTTATGAGAGAAACAATGATTAAAGAGGGAATTACGGCTGATTTTGCTTTAGGTGGTATTACTAACGCCATGGTCGAGTTACTAGAAGAAGGACTTGTTAAGAAGATTATTGATGTTCAAGACTTTGATCACCCATCAGGTATTTCTTTAGGAAATTCAGAAAATCATTATGAAATAGATGCAAACTTTTATGCGTCACCATTAAGCAAGGGTGCTGCGATTAATCAATTAGACGTCGCTATTTTATCAGCTTTAGAAATAGATACAGACTTTAATGTTAACGTTATTACAGGATCCGACGGAGTTATTCGTGGGGCATCTGGCGGTCATAGTGATACTAGTGCAGCTTGTAAAATGAGTCTAATTATTTCACCTCTTGTCCGAGGTAGAATACCAACGATCGTTGAAGCTGTTAACACTGTTGTAACACCAGGTTCAAGTGTTGATGTGGTGGTAACTGAAATAGGAATTGCAATCAATCCAGAACGTCAAGACTTAATTGAAGCCTTTAAAAATTTGGATGTTCCACAATATACGATCAAAGAATTACAAGAAAAAGCATATGCCATTGTAGGAGTTCCCGATAAAATTGAGTACGGGGATAAAACGGTTGCTTTAATTGAATATCGTGATGGAACTATCATTGATGTGGTAAAAAATGTCTAATAATTTGTTTAAACAAGGTGAGGAAGTTGAACTCTTAGATATGCTAGGAGCAAGAGAGAATCGTCAAGAAAAACAATTACACTTACTATCTGCTAATAACTCATTAACTTTAGTAAGTGTGACAATGAATATTCCTGGTAGTGTAAAGGTTATACCTGAAATAACTCAATTATTCGATTACTTTTTTGAAGAGTTAGTCTTTTTCTTCAACGATTATCTCATATCTAAAGAGTTAAATTACTATAAAACTGGGCATGAAGGGTACCTTTTACTAGACAAAGAAAATAAAAGCGTTAAGCGACAACTAATTCAATTAGAAGAAACAGCTACCTTTGGACGTTTGTTTGATTTAGATGTAGTGAATTTAGTTGATGGCAACATCACTTTACTAAGTAGAAAAAATTTTGATTTAGAACCAAGAAAATGTTTTATCTGTATGGAAGATGCAAAAGTTTGTGGGAGAAATAGAACCCATTCAGTGGAAGAGCTGCAAATAGCCATTTCCGAATATATTGAAGAAAGAAGGGATATGCTAAATGTCTAAAAAAGTAAAATTTATGGAAACTGTTCTTCGTGATGGTCAACAAAGTTTAATTGCAACAAGAATGCCCATTGAAGATATGTTACCTATTTTAAAAACAATGGATGAAGCAGGGTATGAGTCTCTTGAAGTATGGGGCGGAGCAACCTTTGATTCTTGTCTTAGATTTTTAGATGAAGATCCATGGGAAAGATTACGAAGAATTAGAAAAGAAGTAAAAAATACAAAATTACAAATGCTCTTAAGAGGACAAAATCTTTTAGGTTATAAAAACTACTCCGATGATGTAGTAGAAAAATTTATCGAAAAATCAATTGCTAATGGTATTGATATTATTCGTGTCTTTGACGCCTTAAACGATTTAAGAAACTTAGAAACATCTGTTAAAGCAATTAAAAAATATGGTGGGCATTGTCAGATGGCAATCTCATACACAACAAGTGATGTTCATACAGTGGCGTATTTTCATCAACTTGCAATTGACATGGCTAATTTGGGTGCAGACTCAATCTGTATTAAAGATATGGCTGGGGTTTTACTACCTGAAACAGCTTTCGAATTAATTACAAAAATCAAACAAGATGTCACTATTCCAATTGAAGTTCATACACATGCAACTAGTGGCATTTCTGAAATGACGTATTTAAAAGCAGTGGAAGCAGGTGCTGATATCATTGACACTGCCATTTCACCATTTAGTGGGGGAACAAGTCAGCCTGCAACTGAATCTGTTGCCTTTGGTTTACAAAATTTAGGCTTTGACACTGGTTTAGATATGGAGAAAATCGAAGAAATTTCAGATTATTTTGGTGGCATCCGTGATAAATTTAGAGATGACGGAACGCTTAATCCTAAAGTAAAAGACACCCAACCAAAAACGTTGATTTATCAAGTTCCTGGAGGTATGTTATCTAATCTGTTAAGTCAATTAACGGAACAAGGAAATGCTGATAAATATGAACAAGTTTTAGAAGAAGTACCAAAAGTAAGAAAAGACATGGGATATCCACCATTAGTTACACCGCTATCTCAAATGGTAGGAACTCAAGCTTTAATGAATGTCTTATCAGGTGAACGCTATAAATTAGTACCATCTGAAATTAAAGACTACGTTAAAGGTTTTTACGGTGCGTCTTCTGTTGCGATTGAGCAAGAAATTGTTGAAAAGATTATTGGGGATGCAAAACGTGTTACGACACGTCCTGCAGATTTACTAGATCCAAGTTTCGCGACTTTTAAAGAAGAAATTAAGGAATATGCTAAGAGTGAGGAAGATGTACTTAGTTATGCTCTATTTCCTAAGCAAGGAAGAGATTTCTTAGGTCGGCGAGAAGACCCTTTTTATGATGTTGCTATTCAAACAGTTGAAGTTAGTATAGATTTATAATTTAGAAAAAGTAGTTTCTTAAGATTATCTTTAGGAAACTACTTTTTTACTATATTAAATAGGTATACATTAGTGACAAAAGAAGATAAGATATACTTATTAAAAAAAAGATGAGAGTGATAAAATTGGTTAGAACGGTAGATATTGTAAAAAAAAATATAGACTTAACAACAAATATTCCGCTAAAGGAAGCGATTTATTTAGCCCTTAGAAAAACAATTATACTAGGCGAAATAGGTGCAGGCGAAAGAATTAATGAGTTAGAATTTTCAGAAGCGTTTAATATCAGTCGAACACCAATTAGATATGCTCTACAGCGTTTATTAGATGAAAAATTAGTTGTTCATCAAAAAGGAATTGGAACGATTGTTAAAGGTATTTCAATTAAAGATGCTCATGAAATTTATGATATAAGAAAAGCACTAGATACGCTTGCAACGATTAAAGCTATGGAGTTAATGACAGATGATGATTTAAAGGAAATGAGACAGTTACTAGAGTACGGAGATAAGTTAAATGCAGAAGATAAAGTTGATGATTTATTGGATAACTTTTCTGATTTTAATTCGTTTATTTATGAAAAAAGTGACATGCTACGCTTAAAATCCATTGTAATTAAATTACAAACGTATCTAGTTTACTTTAGAGATTTAGCAATTCGCTCAAGTGATAGAAGAGATGATGCGATGGCAGAACATTGGTTAATTTACCGCGGAATTAAGAATAAAGATATTGATCAAATCACATTGATAACTCACGAGCATTTAGATAGGTCGTTAGAGTTTATTGTGACAGAGATGAGAGAGAGAGAAATAGGTTATGGAGAGAAGTAAGTATGTTGCAGTTAAGGCTTCAGAGGCGTTATTAAAAGAGGTAAATTTAAGTCCCAAGCCAGGTTTAGTGGACCAGTTAAATAATGGTTCTCACAATGATATGGATTTACAGACTTTTTATGATAGCGCAAGAGCTATCTCTCCCTTTTTTGAAGGATATTTTTTATTAGGTTACACACACCTAGGAACACCAGCAGCTTTATTTGAGAAGGTAAGGGACTTAGGTGCTTGTGCCGAAGAGGAAATGATGTTAGCCACCAACCAAATTAACACGCACAAAGGAGCAAATTTTTCATTTGCTGTAATAATAGGTTCAATAGGTAACTATTATCAAGAGAATGAGCAAAGGGATTTTACAGAAGAAACGACTAATTTTATCTTGAATTATACAAAAGAAATGTGTAGCGGACTTTCGACTCGTGATTTTCGTCATTTAACTAATAAACAAAAGTTAACAAATGGTGAAAAATTATTTCTTAATAAAGGAATAAAAGGGATACGAGGAGAAGCAGAATCTGGTTATGAGTCATTAAAGAATATCCTTTTACCTAGTTTACGAAAACATGCCTATCTAGAGGAAGAAGAGCGTTATCTACGAGGATTTATAGATTTAATGAGCGAAGTTGAAGACAGTAATATCTACCATCGTGGTGGTGAAGAAGGTCTTTTATTTCTGAAAGAAGAGTCAAAAAAAATTCAGCAATTAGAAGGTCCTAAAGCTGAATTAGTAGATCACTTACATAGTTTAGATAAAAAAATGATAACAAAAAATTTAAGTCCTGGAGGGTCGGCAGATCTATTATCTTTGGGTATCTTTCTTTCAAGTCTTGAAAGAAATTAGTTTGAATTCACCTCAAAGCTATAGCCGATTCCCCAAATTGTTTTCAAAAAGATAGGCTTTTTAGGGTCGTCTTCAATTTTATTTCTTAAATAATTAATGTAGACTTTGACAAGTTTAGCCTCTTCAGATTGTTCATTCCAAACATTTAAAAGAATCTGTTCCTTTGAAAAAACTTGACCAGGGTTTTCCATAAAAAATAACATTAAGTTAGCTTCTTTTGAGGACATATCAATTTTTTGATCCTGCTTATAGAAGCTAAATGTTTTTTTATCAAAACAAAAAGGTCCAACAGTTGTTTTTTCGCTGACAGGTTTTAAATCTTTTTTTATTGTTTGATATCGTTTGAGCGTACTAATGACCTGAGCCTTTAAAAAATCGATTGAGAAGGGTTTAGTAATATAGTAATCAGCCCCATTTTCAAGACCAGTGATGATATCTTGCTCTTCAGCCTTCCCACTTAGGAAGATAATAGGAGTTAATGGAAAAGCCTCCCTTAAATGCTGGGCTAAATAGTACCCATCATTTTCATAAGTTAATCCAACATCTAGTAAAAATAGATCAAAGGAAATTCGAGAAGATATATCAATGGCTGAATCAATTGAGTCTGCTTGATAGATTAAGAGTCCAGTTGATTGAAAGGCCTTCCAAGTTAATTTGCGAATAATTGGATCGTCATCAACAACTAGTATTTTTTGATTTTTCATTCTTTATTTCTCCCCCTAAAAATAAAATAATAAAAGGTGATGCCTATGCTTTCAAAACCATCTGATAAGCGAATAAAAATTATGTTTGTTTCATTACTAAGTTTAATAGTACTATCAATGGTTTTATTAGTAAATAGCTATTTTAGTATAGAAAATAGAATAAATAAAAGTGCTGAAGATTATTTAGAAAAAACAAACGAGTATGCTATTAGTATCTTAGAAAAAAGTTTTGATAAATATTATGTTTTACTTCAAGAACAATCTTCAGAGTTAATTTCAAGTATAGAGTCTAGTAGTAACGATAAAAAAGAATTACTTTCTCTCTCTAGTTTATCAAAAGATGAAATTGAAGGGTTATTTTTACTAGATGAAGCAGGAAATTCTGAAATTTCAGTAAAATTTAAAGGACCGGCAAAGTTTGGAATAAATGAATTAGATTCTGATTACCTAGCGAAGGATGTTACTCTAAAAAAATTTCAAGATAAAAAAAATATTCGTAATGGAAAAGAGTATTTTTTGAATGGTTTATACTATATAAATTTATACATCTATGATGAGGCAACCAATCAAACAATTGTAGCTCCTGTTAACCTTCAGACATTATACAAAAATCAAATAAAAAATGGAACGCAAGTATATCAAGGCTATACAATGGTTAAGAATGAAGATTTTGTTGTTATTATGCATCCTTCAAACAATCAAATAAATTTAAATATAACAAAAGATCGAAAAAAGAACTATCCAACTTTTGATTTTAAAGGACTAGAAAGGGTAGAAAACATACAAAAAAATAAAGAAGATGGAACAATTTATTATGATTCTTATTGGTGGGATCAAGAAGTCCCCACTGAAGCTGAAAAAATGAGTGTGTTTAAATGGGTTAACGTAGGAGAAAGCCGCTGGGTAGTGGCGACTAATTCGGACGTTAAAGAAAGACAAGGATTACCCATAGAAAACGTACTACTGTTATTAGTTATCTCATTAATGATTGTTATTGTGTTTATTTTATTTATTTTTATTTTAAAACAATATAGGCAGCAATATCAGGTTTACGTCAAATTTAAAGAATCTGAAAAACAAAGAGAAGAAGATCTTGTTAGACATGAATTAGATCTAAGAATCCAACAGGAGTCAAAACTTGAAACGATTGGTATTGTTTCGACTACGATTGTTCATGACCTGAATAACATTTTAACTCCCTTACTTGGGATGACTAAATTAATGATGGAGGAACATAATGAGGATGAGGAACTCTTGAGCGATTTAGAATCTATTTATATATCTGCTAAAAAGGGACAGGAGCTATCAACCAATATTTTAAGATTTGCTAAACTAGATAATAAGAAGAAAAAATTTGTTGATATTAAGGAGGTTGTCAGTGAGGGAGTTGAAACGATTCGTCCTTTAATTCCTAAAAATGTAGAATTAAATTTAATAATGACTTCAGATGAGTATCCTAGTATTCCTATGGAACCTCAGGATATACAGAATATCTTATTCAATTTGATAACGAATGCCTATCAAGCTATTGGAACGAGTAGAGGACAAATATGTATTTCTCTTTACAAAGAAAAGGCTGATAATAGTAGGAAAAATCCCTTCCATTTTAAAAATAGAGAAATTGTTGTTGTTAAAGTAGCCGATGATGGACCAGGGATTCCAAGAGATATTCAGGAAAAAGTACTCGTTACACCCTTTTATACAACAAAAGATGAATCTGGGGGGACAGGTTTAGGATTATTTGTGGTAACCTCCTTAGCAAAAAAGTATGGCTGGGAAGTTAACTTATTCTCAGATGAAACTGGGACAACTTTTTCAATCCGTATTCCAATTTAATTGTGACTAAAAGAAAGGGATTCTTATGAAAATTGAACGATTAATGTATATTTTAGTGACTCTGCTTTCCAAAAAATATTTAAAAGCTCATGAAGTAGCAGAATTGTATCAGGTTTCAGAGAGAACAATCTACCGAGATATTGATACATTAAGCCTATCTGGAATTCCAATATATTCGAAAAAAGGTAGTAATGGTGGTTTCTATATTGATGAGGATTACAAACTAAACTCACTTCTTTTTTCAGATTTGGAGAAGCAATTTATCGCTGATTTAGCCCAAAGTATCTCGTCAAGCTACACCAACCCAAAGATTGAAGAATTCAACCAAAAAATGAGTTATCTTACACAAAAAACGCAAGTGGACTTTCCTTATTTTTTTGATTTAAGTCTTTGGAAAAGCAATCAGGTATTTTTTGATGATATTGACATCGCTCTAACAAATAATTTAGTACTCGAATTTCTATATACATCTTACAATGGAGAAAAGACAAAAAGGCTGGTTGAACCAATCAATTTAGTTTGTAAAAATCATGTTTGGTATCTGTATGCCTTTTGTTTGCTTAGGCAAGAAATTAGGCTATTTCGAGTGAACCGAATTAGAGCTATTAAAGTGACAAATAAAGAATTTAATCCAAGTAAACATCGGAAGATCGATAAGCAAGAATTGGCATCTTATTTTGATAGATTGACAAATTCGATAGAGATGATTTCTGTTCGTTTAGCTTTTGATAAAAGTGTAAGAGCAAAAGTTTATGATCTTTTCTTGGAAAAAGATATTATTGAACTGACTGATAGCTTAATGGTACAAAAAGAAATGCCAAAAGAAAAATGGTTAGTTGAGACTCTGCTAACTTTTGGTGGGGCAGTTAAAGTTATTGAACCTGATAGTCTTAAAGAGGAAATAATAAGTCAGGCAAAAAATATTTTAAGTCAATATGACATAACGTAGTCAAAGTGATTTGGTAAAATAAAAATAAGTAAAGAGAGGGGAAATAAATATGTCAAAAAGTCTATTCAAAGTCGTCGATTGGAAGGAAGAGTTTACCGTAGAAGAAAAAGTAGCTCATGCAAGAGCTACTTATTCGATTGAAGGAGATTTAAATGGAAGTATAGAGGTAGACTATACAATATTCTATTTAGAGTATAATCGAACAGATATACATCAATCTCAAAGTAGGTTTGAGGGATTTATGGTGTTTACGGGTGAATATAAGGGGCAAAAAGGAAGCTTTTCTTTATATGACAAAGGAAGTTTTCTAAAAAATAAATATGACTCTCAGGTAGAAATTATCAAGGATAGTGGAGAAGGAGACTTTGAGGGTATATTAGGTAATGGGTCGTATCAGCCTACGGAGCAAGGAATGCTATTAAATTTAAGTATAACGTTAGGAGATTAAAAAGATGAAATTAGATATGGTCGGTATTATAGTAGAAGATATGAGGAGAGCCATTTATTTTTATAATCAGCTAGGATTAACAGTAAGTTTTGGAGATGAAAGTTCTGACTATGTTGAACTAGAAACTGAAGGAGTTAGGTTGTCTCTAAATACGAAAAAAATGATCACTGGTGTTTTAGGATTTGAACCTAAAACAATTGGAGATAAGATAGAACTTGCTTTTCTATGTGAAAGCAAAGAAGAAATAAACAATCTAATAATTCAGTTAGAAAAAGAAGAGATTGAAATACTTAAAGAGCCTTGGTCTGCACCTTGGGGCCAGTATTACACTCTTATTAGGGATTATGACGGTAATATCATCAGTTTATTTATTAATGAATAGGAGATAAAGGGTTAAAACGTTATTGTTGAAAATAAAGCGGCATGATGATAAGCTTTTCTAAAATTACTTAAGAAGGAATGAAAGAAATGATTACTCGTTCTGCAAAAATTAAAATACATCTAGCAGCTTTTTTTTCTGCTGTAGTCTGTTTCAGCCCAATTCCTTTCTCAGACTCAGTTATGTTACTTCCAATCCAAACAGTAATGATCACTAAACTATATCGATTAAATAATAAAAAAATAACAGAGGGTTTCATAAAAGGTATTATGACGTCTATGACACTATCTGTTGTTGGTAAGGGATTAGCTGGAAATTTAATTAAACTGTTTCCAGGGATAGGAACATTATGGGGAATAGCAATTAATGTAATTGTAGCAGTTATATTGACAGAGATGATAGGTTTCTCTGTGGCTGAGGCTTTAGAGAAAAATGAAATTGATAATACAAAAGATTTAATAAGTATTTTAGGAAAAGCCACTAAATTTCTTATTAAATAGGAAGAAAGAAATTCTATGTCCAAGGATTTTTGCTAGAAGTTAATTAACTTCCAGTAAAAATTCTTTTTTTATTGGAATCGACTGAATTAAGAGTAATAAATAGAATAAGTTTGTGAAGTAAATTCATGGATAAAATGCTTATTTGTGTTGGTAAAAAAATATATAAGGCACAAGTCAAATAAGGAATAGTGATTATTCTAATTAGTGAACCGTTTTAGAAACATAAAATGCTATACTTTGTAAACAGATAGTAAGCGCTTTAAAATTTGAAAGGAGAAGGGCTGAACTGATTGAAAAGCGCTCATCACAAGTTATGTGTGTTCTATATTTAAAATATGACATACGCTACTTGATAAATTGCACAAAGAGAGGAGAGATGAAATTTTTAGATACTTCATTAGGTGCTAAATTGTGAAAGTAATAATAAATCGAAATCTATTTTACTAAATTTTGAATAAAATTTTATACTGACAAACGGCCCATTCTAATGATGAAAACTGTACTTATTCTGTACAGAATTATTTGAAAGTTTGTTCTTAAGGAAATTATAAAAGATTAACCTGCTTATAAACGGTTGTTATAAAATCACTAAAAATGAAACCGTTATTTTGTTTTAAACAAATAAGCTTTAAAAATCCAACAGAAATTATTTAACTATTATTAATAAACTAAGATTTAACAAAGAATAATTGGAGGTATAAATATGTCTGATAGTGGAACTCATCAGTTAAAGAAAACGTTAGGTTTTACGGTAGCTCTAACAACAATCATTGGTATGGTTGTTGGGTCTGGAATCTTTTTTAAACCCTATGCAATATTCAATGCAACAGGTGGCGCACCTGGATTAGGGATGTTAGCATGGGTTGTTGCGGGTTTGTTATCTATGGCGGGAGCCTTAACAGCGGCAGAAATCGCAGGAATGATTCCTAAAACTGGGGGAATGGTAACTTACATTCACGATATTTATGGACCAAAACTAGGATTTATGACTGGTTGGGTGGATTCAGCATTGTATCAAACAGGATCAACAGCAGCGATTGCGGTTGTATTTGGGATTCAAGCAGCTAGTTTGTTAGGATTTCCTTCAGACAACTACTGGCCAAAAGTTTTACTTGCAATTGGTACAACAGGTTTCTTAGCATTTATGAATAACTTAGGTGCTAGAACAAGTGGTATTATTCAAAATATTGCAACAGTTGGGAAATTAATTCCGCTAATTACAATTATTGCGTTTAGTTTTGTAAAAGGAACAGGAAATGATGTATTAACACCGTTACTTGGACCTGATTTAAATCCAGGTAAAGCATTCTCTCTAGCTTTACTTGCAGCATTATTCGCATTTGATGGTTGGATGGGAGTAGGTATGATCGCAGGAGAAATGAAAAATCCTGGTAAAGATTTACCAAAAGCACTTATCTTAGGTATCACAGCAGTATCTCTTATCTACATCGTTATGAACGTGGCTTACCTGTGGGTAATTCCAGCGGATCAATTAATGTTAACTGAAACACCAGCTGCAGATGTATCAAAAGTATTGTTTGGACCTCGTGGTGGACAATTTGTCTCAATTGGTATTTTAATTTCAGTGTTTGGTGGTCTGAATGGTTACGTCTTTACAGCGGCAAGATCAACTTTTACTCTTGCACAAACAAACCGTATTCCATTTAGTAAAACATTACAAAAAGTAAATAAAAATGGTGTACCATCTAATGCTACATGGTTTGTATTTATTGTTGCATCTTTATACTGCTTAACAGGTAAATATGACTTACTAACAGATTTATCAACATTTATGGTATGGAACTTCTACATTTTAACATTCTATGGCGTTATCAAGTTAAGAAAGTCTGCACCAGATGCAGAGCGTCCGTACAGAGTTCCGTTGTATCCATTTATACCACTTGTTGCCATTTTAGGTGGGGCAGCAGTTGTTATTAGTACAATTATTACTCAATTTACTTATGCTATGGCTGGTATTGGTATTATGTTATTAGGTTTACCAGTATATGCTTACTATGAGAAAAAAGAAAAAAAAGAAAAAGCGTTAGCAGAAGCACAAGAAAATGAAAAAGAGTAACAAATATTAAATAAAAGAATATGTTTTTCATTCGCGCCTTGTATCTAAGTTATCATCTAGATGCAAGGCGTGATTGCGAATTTAATCATTTTAAAATAGAATGGTAATGAAGCAATAGAAAATTTTAATTAGTGGAAGAAGGAAAAAATATGATTCCAAGTCATACTAGACCAAGTAGAGTGGTTGTCGATTTATCAGCAATTCAACACAATGTAGAAGAAGAAATAAAGCGCCTTGATTCATCGCAAGAGCTTTTTGCAGTTGTAAAAGCAAATGGCTACGGACATGGAGCAATCGAAGTTGGAAAAAGAGCTGTCCAAGCAGGAGCTAAGGGATTGTGTGTCTCAAACTTAGATGAAGCATTAGAATTAAGACGTGCTGATATTACTGTTCCAATCTTAGTATTAAGCTATGTATCGATTGATTATATTGATCTAGCAATTGCTAATGATATTACTTTAACGGCAACTAATTTAGATTGGATTAAAGAATTAGATAAACGTTTAACTCGACCTTTAAAAATACATTTAAAAATAGATAGCGGTATGAATCGCATAGGTTTAAACGATTTAGAAGAAATGCGTGTAGCTAATGACATTTTGAAAAATAATCCTTTCATTAATTTTGAAGGTTTATTCACTCACTTTGCAAAGGCTGATTCAAATGACACATCTTATGTCGAATTACAACAAGAGCGATTTGAAAAGGCAATAGCTATCTTCGGGACTGATTTAAAATATATTCATGCCTCAAATTCAGCTCTAGCCCTTTGGCATGGTGCTTGGAATAGTAATTTGGTTAGATTTGGTGTTGCAATGTATGGTATGAATCCTTCAGGGACTGAAGTAGAGGAACCTTTTGAGCTGAAACAAGCACTGACTTTAGAAACAGAAATTACTCACATAAAACAACTAAAAAAAGGTGAAAAAGTTGGTTATGGTATAACATACGAAACGGTAGATAGTGAGTGGATTGCAACTTTACCAATTGGCTATGCTGATGGTTTTATTCGTAAATATCAAGGGTATGAAGTAATTGTAGAAGGTAAGAAAGCTCCTATCGTTGGACGTATTTGCATGGATCAATGCATGATTAAATTGGAACAAAAATTACCAATCGGAACAAAAGTCACAATTTTCGGTACAAATGGTGGTGCGTTCAATTCGGTTCAATCAGGAGCAGAGTTTGTTGATACAATCAATTATGAAGTAACTTGTGATCTAACGGATCGATTACCAAGGGTTTACTTGATAAATAATTAACAAAACTACCCATTGTGTATCTTCTTATTATGATTAGTTAAACAAAATAAAATTAAACTCCTATTATATAGGGGTTTTTTTATATATAAAAGAATGAATAGTCATTATTCCTTATTGTGAATAGATACATTAGAAAATGGTGATATACTTTAATCACCGGTTAAGAAAGCGCTTTTAAAAAATGAGGGGAGAATGGAAATAGAAGATGGCGGATAAAAATTCACAGACGATTGATGAATCGTCTAATAATTTGAAACGATCGATGAAAGTTCATCAAGTGGTAATGCTTGGTGTGGGTGGAACGATTGGTACAGGCTTGTTTGTTGGTTCAGGGTATACCATTTCTAAAGCAGGGCCTGGAGGAACTTTACTTGCTTATGGTTTTGGTGCACTTATCATGTACTTAATGATGATGTGTTTAGGAGAACTTTTAGTAGCTAAGCCAATAGCAGGAGGCGTACAAGCTTACGCAACTGAATTTATTGGTGATAGCATGGGATTTACTGTTGGATGGATTAAATGGCTATCGTACGCTATCACAATACCAACACAACTAGTTGCCTCAGGAATTATTATGAAAAATATTTTTCCGAATGTACCAGAATTAGTGTGGATTGTCTCGTTCATGATATTGCTGTTTTTCATGAATGCACGTCCTGCTGAAAAATATGGAAATATTAATTTCTGGTTCAGTAGTATCAAATTTATCTTAATTATTGTCTTTGTAATTGTTGGTTTAGGCATGATCTTAGGTATTGGACAACCAGAACCAATTGGATTTTCTAACTTTACTGCACATGGTGGTCTTTTTCCAAATGGATTTAAAGCGGTTATCATGACAATGATGATTTCAGCATTTGCTTATGGTGGAGCAGATTTATTTGCAGCTTCGGCAAGTGAGAGTGAAAACCCTGAAAAAGATATGCCAGTTGCAATCAACTCAGTTATTTTAGGTTTAGTTATTTCTTACTTTGTCAGTTTTATCGTCTTACTTGCTATTTTACCTTGGAATCAAGCTGACTTAGCAGGAAGTCCATTTGCTTACGTTTTCCAAAAAGCAGGATTTAAATCTGCAGAGCTAGTAGTTAACATTGTCGTTCTAACATCAGCGTTATCATCTTGTAATGCTTTCATTTATTCAAGTACAAGATCGTTATGGTCAATGGGACAATATAAACAAGCACCAGCTTTTGTAACAAAAGTTAATAAAAATAATATTCCGATGAATGCTTTAATTATTACAATGTTATTTGCTTTAGGAGCTGTTGTTTCAAGTATTCTTTCTCCAGATTTGGTGTATTTATTCTTAACATCACTTATTGGAATTAGTAATATGTTTATCTATGTACTCTACGGTGTTTGTGTGATGAAATTTAGAAAACAAATGAGTGATAATAACATATCAGTAGACACACTTAAATATAAAACACCACTTTATCCGTTAGTTCCAATTTTATTAATTCTATTTTCAGCAGTTGTATTTGTTGGGATGTTCTTTGATCCAACTCAAAAATCAGCACTCATTGCTGGAATCCCAACTTACACATTAATTTACTTAGGTGCTCATTTTTACTATAAAAATAAGAAGAAAAAAGAAACTAGTAAATAATTAATCATAAATATGAAGGAGCTTTTAAAAATGTATAAAACTTTAGCAGAATCAAATAACTTAGCAAAAAGAATTGAAGAGTTAACAATTAGATTAACTAATGTCATTAGTGTTACTGAAACAAAAGGTGAAATTGATGTGAGTCAAGAAGTGTTTAATATTTTCATGGAAATGGATTACTATAAAGAGCATTCAGAGGATGTTTACATTCAAGATATTCCAACAGACCGCTTAGGCCGTAAAAATGTTATTGCTATTCTTCGAGGTAAAAAAAATAACAGTAAGAAAGCTATTTCTTTATTAGGACACACAGATACAGTTGGGATTTCAGATTACGGTACTTTAGTTGACTACTGTAACAAACCTTATGAATTAACAGAAAAAATGTCTGAAATCATTCATACACTACCAAAACATGTACAAGAAGATGTAAAATCAGAAAAAGAAGATTTCTTATTCGGCCGTGGTATTTTTGATATGAAGAGTGGAGACGCTATCATTATTGCTTTAATGGAAGCTATTTCGAAAGATTTAGAAAATTTTGAAGGAAATATTATTTATACGGCTGTATGTGATGAAGAGTCAAACTCAGCTGGTATGTTTGCAGCAGTTCCAGAATTAAACCGCATTAGAAATGATAATGATTGGGATATTTTGGGAATGATTGATACAGATTACATGACAAATGAGTATCATGGAGACGAAGACAAATATGTTTATGTTGGAGCAGTTGGTAAATTGATGCCTTCATTCTTCGTTGTAGGACAAGAAACACACGTTGGTGAATCATTTAATGGTTTTGATCCTAACCAAATGGTAGCGGAATTAACTAAAAAAATTAATATGAATACTGAATACTGTGATATTGCTGAAGGGCAAGTAACATTACCGCCACTAACATTAAAACAACGTGATTTAAAACCTGAGTACTCAGTGCAAAGTGCTAAAACATCTACATTATTCTTTAACTATGCGACACACAAAAGTACACCAGATGAAGTTTTAGCAAAAATGGTGGATGCTGCTAAAGAATGTATGCAAACATCAATTGATGATTTAAATAAACAATACAAAAATTTCTGTGACATATCTAAAATTGAGCACAACCCATTACCTTGGAAACAACATGTTATTACATATGATGAATTATATGCAAAAGTTAAAGAAGAAATGGGTATTAAGTTAGATGTAATTATTAGTGAATTTGAAGAAGAAAAACTAAAAGACGAGAAAATGGATGAGAGAGACTACGCATTAGCTTTGGTTGAAAAAGTTCATAATCTATGGTCAGATAGAGATCCTGTGATTGTTGTTTACTTCACACCACCTTACTACCCACATATTTTTGTAGATGGAAAAACTGAAAAGGAACAAAAAGTTCTTAAAGCAGTTAAAGATGCTGTGAGTGAAACTGAAAGTGACTATAACTTAGTTTATAAAAACTTCTTCCCATATATTGCAGATATTAGTTTTGCTGCTGCTCCTCAAGGTGAAGATACAATTAATGCCTTAAAACATAATATGCCAGGATTTGGTACAAAATATGTTATGCCTTTAGATGATATGGCAGAATTAAACTTACCAGTATTAGACATTGGTCCATTTGGTAAAGATGCTCACAAATATACAGAGCGTTTAGAAAGAAACTATTCATTCAACGTCACACCAGAATTAGTTTATCGTACTATGGTTAACTTGTTATCAGATAACTAAATTAGTGAAATTAAGTAATAAAAAGCGTTTTTCGTTTATTTCATGATAGTAACTATTCGTGTTTGGCAATTTATTTCTCGATTCATGCTATATAATAGTAAATATAAAGCGCTATTATAGAAGAAGGAGAGTTGTAGATGGAAAATCCGAGAATTGTTGTTGATTTAAATAAGCTGAAAGAAAACATTGATTTCTTAAGTTCTCATATTAAGAATCATCAAGATATTTCAGTAACAGCAATTACTAAATCTTTTTCTGCTCATCCAGAAATCATTGATCTTTACGATAAGTGTGAAGGCATTGACTACCTTGGGGATTCACGTGTTGAGAATTTCATTAAAAATGAATCCGCTTTAAAAGAAAAGGTTCTGGTGAGAATACCAATGATGACTGAAGTTGAAGAGGTTGTTAAGTATGTTGACATTAGTTTTAACTCTGAAATCGAAGTTATCAAGAAATTAAATGATGAAGCCAAAAAACAAGGCAAGACACACAAAATTCTTTTAATGGTCGATCTTGGTGACTTACGTGAAGGTATTTTCGAAGAAGAAGATGTATACACAACAGTTGGTCAAATCTGCGAGCTTGAAAACATCGAACTAGTAGGGTTAGGCGTGAACTTAACATGCTACGGAGCTGTTATTCCTACAGAGAATATCTTGCAAACATTAGTAGACTACAAAAACCAAATTGAAGAACGCTTTGATGTTACTTTATCTATGATTTCAGGTGGTAACTCAAGTTCAATTTACATGTTAGGCGATGAAACAAAAGAGAATCTTCCAAAAGGTGTCACTAACTTAAGAATTGGTGAGGCATTTGTACTTGGTAGAGAAACCGCTTACGGTAAAGATTACGATGAAATGCATCAAGATGTTTTCACTTTAACAACTGAAATAGTTGAGTTAAAAACAAAACCTTCTTATCCAATTGGAGAAGTTGGAGTTGATGCGTTTGGTAACAAACCGACCTTTGTTGACAAAGGTTTGATGAAACGTGGTATTGTGGCGATTGGGAAACAAGATGTTGATGATACAGCAATTGTTCCTCTGGATCCTCGCCTTGAAATAATTGGATCTAGTTCGGATCATTTAATAATCGACTTCACTAAAGCTGGTGACGATTACAAAGTAGGCGATGAAGTATCATTTTCTATTGACTATGGTTCATTGTTAAGTTGCTTCACTAGTGAATATGTTAAAAAAGATTTTATTAAATAAAATATAAAATATTATTAGGAGGAAATACATATGAAAAACGTAAAAGTAATTATCTGGGGAATGGGAGCTATGGGCTCTGGAATGGCACGTATGTTAATGGGGAAAAAAGGTGTTGATGTTGTTGGAGCAATTGATATTGGCGACAAAATCGGCAAACCAATTTTTGACCACCTAGGTGAAACTTTTGAAGGTAACGAAAACATCAAAATCGGTACTGTTGAAGAATATATCACAGACGAAAGAGCTGACGTTGTTTTATTATGTACTGACTCATTTACAGCAAAAGCATTTGATAAAATCAAATTAATCGTTGAACATAAAATGAACGTTGTAACAAGTGCTGAAGAAATGGCTTATCCACGTGCACAAAACCCAGAATTAGCTGACAAAATTGATGCATTAGCTAAAGCGAATGGTGTTTCTGTTTTAGGAACTGGTATTAACCCAGGTTTAATCATGGACGTATTAGTTTTAGTTATGACAGGTGCATGTACTGATATTAAAAAAATCACTTCACGTCGTGTGAATTCATTATCTCCATTTGGAGCTGCAGTAATGGAAGAACAAGGAATCGGAATTTCTGTTGAAGAATTTGAACAAGGTAAAAAAGATGGTACTTTAGCTGGACACGTTGGATTCCCAGAATCTATCTCATTAATGTCAACAGCTTTAGGATTAGACTTAGATGAAATCGTACAAGACATGGAACCAATCGTAACAGATGTTGACCGTGTTGCGCCTCACGGAGAAGCTAAAGCTGGCTCAATCGCTGGTGTGGCTATGAAAGCTTGGGGCAAAGTTGATGGAGAAACTATTATTGAAATGGATCACCCACAACAAATTGAACCAGAACAAGTTGGCGTTCAAACTGGAGATTATGTAATCATCGATGGTAACCCAGCAATCAACGTTGTTAACGCTCCTGAAGTTGAAGGTGGAGTTGGAACAATCGCTATGTGTGTAAACATGATTCCTCAAACAATTAACGCTCGTCCAGGATTAGTAACTATGATTGATTTACCAATCCCACACGCAATCTTAGGTGACTTTAGAGATCAAATTCACCCAGACGCTAAAATTGTAAAATAAAAACATTAATTATCACTAATTATATGGAGGCATTGTAAATGATTAAAAAAAATGAATGGGTACAAATTCATTCAGTAGTTCTTACTGCTGAAGAAAGAGCACCACAAGTACCTGAAGATACTAAAAGTGTTCCACTTGAAACATGGGTAAAAGGACACTTACAAAACGATGCTGAAATGGGAGACGTTGTCACTGTGAAAACAGTGACAGGTCGCCTAGTTGAAGGTAAACTTGTACAAGTTAACCCAACTTTCAGACATAGTTTCGGTGAATTCGTTCCTGAAATATTAGAAATTGATCGTACAGTTAGAGCAGAACTTTTTGGAGGTGATTATTAATGTCTAATAACAGTTATAAAGCAGTAATGGATCGTAAAAATCAAATCGTTCAAGATTCATTAAAAGTAAATTATGATGATTTCAAAATTTCTGATGTTGCATTTGACTACGAAAGAATGATGGAAGAAACAGGTTATTCAATCGATGAAATGATTGAAATTCAATCTAAATTAGGTGTTGGTAATACTCCTATCGTTGAACTTAAAAATATCAGTGCACTTTCTCGTAAATATGCTCCTAAAGGAAAAGGCGCTCGTATCTTTGTTAAAGATGAAGCAGCAAATGCATCAGGTAGTTTTAAAGACCGTCGTGCAGCAGTATCTTGTTACCATGCTAAAAAACTTGGTTATACAGGTGTTGTTACAGCTACAAGTGGTAACTACGGAGCAGCAGTAGCTTCTCACGCTGCTAAATTAGGTTTAAAATGTATCGTTGTTCAAGAATGTTTTGACTCTAAGGGAGTTGGACAACCAGAAATCGTTGAAAAAGCTCGTAAATGTGAAGCTTTAGGTGCTGAAGTTGTACAATTAACAGTTGGGCCAGAATTATTCTATCAATTTTTACAAATTGTTGAAGATACAGGATACTTCAATGCTTCATTATATACACCATTCGGGATTGCCGGAGTTGAAACGTTAGGTTATGAAATTGTTAAACAATTTGATAAAGAAATCGGTAAACAACCAGACGTGGTTGTAGCAACAAATGCAGGTGGTGGTAACTTAACTGGTACTGCTAGAGGAATGCATAAAGCTGGAAATACAACAACTAAAGTTGTTGCAGCTAGTGTTGATTTAACTGGATTGCACATGGCTTCTGATGGTGATTTCAATAAGAAATCATTTACAACTGGACACACTGGATTTGGTGTACCATTTACAACTGGACCAGATAGATCAGATGTTCCACGTTCAGCAGCACGTCCACTTCGTTACATGGACCGTTACGTAACAATGAGCCAAGGTGAAGTATTCTACATTACTGAAATGTTAGCAAATCTTGAAGGTCTAGAAAAAGGACCAGCGGGAAATACTTCTTTAGCAGCAGCATTTGCAATTGCTCAAGAAATGGATGAAGATCAAATCATCTTAGTTCAAGAAACAGAATACACTGGTGCTGGTAAAACAGTTCAACCTCAATTATCATTTGCTAGAGAAAATGGCATTGACATTCATTTTGGTAACCCAAGAGATGAAAAACCAGGTGTATCAATCGTTTTACCAGAATCACCAAAAGCAATTGAAATTAAAGACATTGATTTAAATAGATTAAAACGTTCTGCAATTAAAAATGCAACTAAAGGCATTGATAGAGAATTAACAGCAGAAGAATTTGATTATTTAGCAGCAGAAATTAACGATAGTGTTGAAAAAGTAAAAAGTCTTTTAGAAGAACTAAAAAATTAAGAGGTGACTAGGATGAAGGAAGTAACATTTGAAGAAGCAAGAAAACATCTTGTAGGTTTATCAGACGATGAATTGAAAGATCGTTTCTGGGCATTATCAGAAGAAATTATGGAACCAATGTTAGAAATGGGTAGAGAATACACTTCTCCATCTATCGAACGTTCTATTTTATTAAGAATGGGCTTCTCATCAATTGAAGCAACAGAAATTGTTAACCGTGTATTAGCTCATGAATTAATGGGTAAAGGTGCTGGTCATATTGTTTACCGCATCGCTAAAGAAAAAAATATTGATGTAAGAGAAGCTGGTCTTAAATTAAGTGAAGGCCAATATTGGGACGAAGTTCTTAATATTTTCAAGGGAGGTAACTAATAATGTCAGAACCAATTAAATTAGATAAAAATGTAAAATTAGATGTTAATGAAATCCTTACAGATTTAGAAAGCTACCGCCCAAAACGTCGTGGATGGGTATGGAGAACTCCAGTTCCAAATTACCAATTACATAAATTTGAATATAAAGATATGGCTGAATCATTAAAACAATCAGTTCCATTACCATCAGCTAAATATTTTGGAAACATTGATCCTCAAGGAACTTCATCAATTACAACTGAGATCGCTTCTGGCCGTTTTGAAGATGATATCAGACGTATGCGTATGGCTGCTTGGCATGGTGCTGACCATATCATGGTTATCAGAACTGCTGGTCAATCACATTTCGACGGTTTAATTGAAGGAACTCCACAAGGTATTGGTGGTATCCCAATTACAAGAAAACAAGTTCGTGCTCAAAGAAAAGCATTGGATGCTATTGAAGATGAAGTAGGACGTCCAATTAACTACCATAGTTACGTATCTGGTATTGCTGGACCTGAAGTTGCGGTTATGTTCGCTGAAGAAGGCGTTAACGGAGCCCATCAAGATCCACAATATAACGTTTTATACCGTAACATTAACATGGTTCGTTCATTCGTTGATGCTTGTGAGTCTAAAAAAGTTATGGCTTGGGCTGGAATTGCTCAAATCGATGGCGCTCATAATGCTAACGCAACAGCTCGTGAAGCTTGGAAAGTTATGCCAGAATTAATGGTACAACATGCCCTTAACTCTGTATTCTCATATAAAGTTGGTATGGATAAATCAGATATCTGTTTATCTACAGTACCACCTACAGCACCACCAGCTCCATCTATGTTCTTAGATTTACCTTATGCTGTAGCGTTACGTGAATTCTTTAGTGAATACCGTATGCGTGCACAACAAAATACTAAATACATGGAAGCTTCAACTCGTGAAGCAACTGTTACTCATGTATTAAACTTATTAATTTCTAAATTAACAAGTGCTGATATTCAATCAACAATTACTCCTGATGAAGGCCGTAATGTTCCTTGGCATATCTATAACGTTGAAGCAGTAGATACTGCTAAACAAGTATTCCAAGGTTTAGATGGATTCAACGAAATGGTTCAATTAAAAGAAGATGGTCCATTAAGAGAGCAAGCACGTGAAATTAAAGAGCGTTCTGTGTTATTCTTAGAAGGAATGATCGAAGCAGGCGGATACTTCCAATCAGTTGAAGATGCATTCTTTGTTGACTCAGGTAACTACCCAGAAAGAAACGAAGACGGAATTTCAAGAAAAATCAACGGTGGAGTTGGCGCGGACACAATTTACAAACGTGACGAAGACTATATGGCTCCAGTTACTGCTCATTATGGTTACAACAATGTTGCTCAATATGATGAGTCAGCTGTTGAAGATCCAGCTAAATTAATCGGTGGATCAACATTTGAACAACCTGAAAAAATTATCTTCATCGATGAATTAGATGAAAATGACAACGTTAATTTACGTCTTGAAGAAACAAAAGAATTCAGAGAAGAAGGTTTAATCAAACCAGAAGCTGAATGGCAAGGTGACGGAACAGTTCTATTAACATTCATGATTCCTGAATCAACTCGTGTTGCTGAATTTGCTGCACTTGAAATGGGTAAAAAGATGGGCTTAGAAGACTGTGAAGTTATCAATAAAGAAATTATGCAAGCAGCAGAAGGAACTCGTATCGAAATGAAAGGTCGTTTACCATTTGCTATTAAGAAAGATTCATTAATCATCCCAGAAGAACCAATCGTTATGTCTGATGATGAAATTCGTGAAGATATCAAACGCAAAAAAATGGTAATCGTAGCTGGTACTGTCGGCGAAGACGAGCATTCAGTAGGATTAAGAGAAATTATTGATATTAAACACGGCGGAATCGAAAGATTCGGTGTAGAAGTACATTATTTAGGTACAAGTGTTCCGGTTGAGAAGTTAGTAGACGCAGCAATCGAAATGAATGCTGATGCAATCTTAGCATCTACAATCATCAGTCATGATGATATTCACTACAAAAACATGCAACGTATTAACGATTTAGCAATTGAAAAAGGTATCCGTGATAAAGTTATGATCATGGCTGGGGGAACTCAAGTAATTCCTGAAATTGCTGTTAAACATGGTATGGATGCAGCATTTGGACGTGGAAGTAACGGATCAAACGTAGCAACTGCATTAGTTGAAAGACGTCGGGAAATGGAAGAAAAATAGTATGAAAATAGATATATTGGTAGCAGAAATTGGCTCAACAACAACAGTAGTTAACGCATTTCATGATATTCATACGGATTCACCTAAATTTATCGGACAAGGTCAAGCAGCAACAACAGTTGAAGAAGGCGATGTTCGAATCGGTTTAGAGAATAGTATTCGGGATTTACAACGTTATTTAGAGGCAGATACTTTAACTTATGATGAGTTATTTGCCACATCATCAGCCGCTGGTGGTTTAAAAATGACGGTACACGGATTAGTGTTTGATATGACCGCAAGAGCTGCTAAAGAAGCTGCTCTTGGAGCTGGGGCCATTGTAAAAATGGTTACAGCTGGAAGTATGAGACGTACTGATCTGAAAAAAATTCAAGAAGAAAATCCTAACATTATTTTGATAGCAGGCGGAGTCGACTATGGTGAAAGAGATACAGCCTTAAATAATGCTGAGAAATTAGCAGAATTAAATCTACCAATACCAGTTATCTATGCCGGTAACATTGAAAATGACGAGGAAATTAAATTAATTTTTGAAAACTATAATAGCGACTTATTTGTAGTTGAAAATGTCTTCCCAAAAATTGATGAACTAAATGTTGAACCAACAAGGTCTGTCATTCAAGACACGTTTGAGAAACATATCGTACATGCTCCTGGAATGGAGCATGTGTACGATATTGTTAATGGAACAATTACGCCAACACCTGCATCAGTCATGAATTTAAGCAAACTAATTTATGAAAAATTAGGAGATGTGTTAGTAATTGACGTTGGTGGAGCAACAACAGATGTTCATTCAGTGACAGAAGGAACTGAAGCAATTTCAAGAATTCAAGTAGCACCAGAACCAACTGCTAAAAGAACAGTAGAAGGTGACTTGGGTCTTTATGTTAATAAAGAAAATGTGATTGAATTAATTGGTGAAGAAGAATTAATGAAACAAGGGTTTGATTTAGAAACATTCAGAAATGAATATCATTCTATTCCTAAGAACGATCAAGAAAGAAAACTGGTGGAGATTTTATCGGAAACTGCAACTCTTACTGCTGTTGAACGACATACTGGTCAAATCAGATATGTTTATGGTCCAACAGGTCGCTCTACTCTTGCTCAAGGAAAAGATTTAACTAACATTAAGTATATCATTGGTACGGGAGGCGCTCTTACTAGACTAGCTAACGGTCCAGATATCTTAAAGAAAATACCTAAAGAAAAAAAATCTAAATCACCATTATTACTGCCAACTGGAGACGTAAAAGTGTTGATTGACCATGATTACATCATGGCTTCATTAGGTGTATTAGCTTATAAGTATGAAGATGCCGCACTAATATTACTTGAAAAATCATTTAGAGAACCAATTCTTTAGAAGTTTTCATTTAATTGAGTGAAAGGCTTTCAAAAAAAACTATAATGAGTTATACTTGTTAATATAATTGTTTTAGAATATTTCCATTCCTAGTGAATGACAATGGAAGTTGGTTAAAGGCCAACACTGTACCCGCAACTGTATGGATATCTTATTGATATCTAAGTCAGAAACATTGCTGATATTCTAAAATCACTTTTTCGGGAGTAGAGAAGTGGCTTATCTTGTCATTATGGGCCACTTTGTATTATGTATTATACAAAGTGGTCTTTTTATATTTCTAAAACAAAAAAAGTCCTTTTACCGGCAAGTAAAAGAACTTAATGATTAAATTAGGCCCATTTAATTGTTTGAAGTTTCGGGGCACTTTGAATGCCTTGTTGAGAAACTAAATTAAATAGGTTAGACACAGTTTGATTTTTGCAATTGGATTTATTCATGATAACTTGAATTGGCTCTTCTTTAGCAATGACTTCAATTATTTGGATTGTACCTGAATCTATATGCTCTTGAAGTCTTCCCGTTCTAACAATACCAATCATTTTACCAGAGAGAATTGCTTCTTGAACAATTTCATCACTACCGGTATTAATAATGGTAGGCTGATTAAGAGATTGCCTAAAAGCATTATCATAATTATAATATTCAGATTGGTCAATCACAATTGGGTATTTGGCAAAATAATCTTCTAATTTATAGTTTGTTTTGTATAGTGAATGGTGGATACAGAGGGCAGCACTTTCATAACCAATGGGCTGGGCTATTATATCTGAGCTAACAATTTTTCCAGTAATGATTCCTAGATCAACTTCATTTTTCAAGACTTTGCTAATCGTTTCTTCATTATTTGAACCGTTAATGGTAAAATTAAGAGTTGGAGATATACGACATAGTTTTGTAATAGCAGGCATAAAGTAACGGAAACCATAATAATCATGGCCTTGAAGTTTTAAAGAGACATGGTCGCCATGATCAGGATTAATATTTTTAATCAGATTAATTTCTTTTAAAATATTAATTGATCTTTTATAAAGTTCTTCACCAGCATAGGTCAAAATATATTTGCCGTTTTTCTTCATCAGGAGTGTACTCCCTAATTCAGTTTCTAAACTTTGAATATGTTTTGTAATAGTTGGCTGTGAATAATTTAACTTTATTGCGGCTTTTGTCATATTCAATTCTTCCGCCACAACTTGGAATGTTTGCAACGTTCTTATTTCCATAAAATCCCCTCCTATGTAATTAAATGTTACAAATTTCATTATAACTCAAAATGAACGAACAGTAAACGCTTTCTCATTTTAAGCTTATTTTTTTTGCTGTTTTTTAATAATATCAATAAAAGAATAGTGACTATTCAAATATTTTAAGAGATAATAGTTGGGTCAATATATAATAAAGAAAAGGGTGTAATAAAAATGAAAATAAGTAATAATCAATATTTTGATCATTTTCACCCATTTATAGTTTTTCTTTATTTCACTTTAATTTTAACCGTTATTATGTTTTCTATAAATCCAATTGTTAGATTGATCTCACTTCTAATTGGTTTAGTAACACTATGGCGATTAGAAGATAGAGAACAAATAAAAAGAGATATTAAATGGTTGACAATGATACTTTTCTTTTCAACAATCGGTAATTTTTTATTCATTCACTCTGGACGTACGATACTTTATGAGTGGGTTATCAATGATTCTAAATCTTATCGTTTTACATTTGAGGCTTTGTTCTACGGATTCTCATTTGGTATTATGATGTATTCAATATTAATTTGGTTCCGATTATTTTCCTATTCATTTAATAGTGAAAAAATACTTTATTTATTTGGTAAAAGGATGCCTCGTATATCCTTAATTTTATCTATGATATTAAGATTTATACCATTATACCAAGCAGAAGTATCAAATATTCGATTGGCTCAAAAAGGATTAGGTGTTTCTGAAAAAAATGAAAGTAAAAATAAGGCTGAAAAAGAATATCAAACTTTTATTAGTTTATTCGGTTGGTCGTTAGAGAGAGCTGTTATAACTTCTGATTCAATGAATGCAAGAGGTTATGGTTTGAAATATAGAACGCAGTATCAGTCATATAATTTCCAGAGGCGAGACGTTATACTTAGTTCGTTAATGATGCTGTTATTTGCTGGATTTTATTGGTGTTCTGTAAATGAAGCATTTCAATTTTACTATTATCCAAAATTACGATTAGACTACGTTGAAAAAACATCAATTGCAGGATACTTATTATTAATTTTATTGACTAGCTTACCATTATTAATAGAGTTAAAGGAGAGAATTCGATGGACATACTTAGAATGGAAAATGTGAGCTTTAAGTATGAGGGAAGTTCTCAACCAGTTTTAGAAGATATTTCGTTTAGTGTAAAAAAAGGAGATTTTCTTGTTGTAATCGGAGCTTCTGGAAGTGGAAAAAGTACGTTACTTCGTCTACTTAAAAAAGAATTAGTAACAAATGGTGAAACAAAAGGAAATATTTACTTTGAAACAGACTTAATATCGGATTTATCTGATAAAGACGCTGCTAGTAAAATTGGCTACGTTATGCAAGATCCTGAAGGACAGATTGTGACTGATAAAGTTTGGTCTGAGTTAGCATTTGGACTTGAAAATATAGGTGTCCCAAGGGAAGTTATTCGAAGTAGAATTGGTGAAATGGCCAATTATTTTGGTATTCATAATTGGTATCAAAAGGATGTAGCTGATTTATCAGGTGGCCAAAAACAATTGTTAAATTTAGCATCGATTTTAGTTATGCAACCAGATATTATTGTTTTGGATGAACCAACTGCTCAGCTAGATCCAATCGCATCTTTAGATTTTTTAAGAACGCTGCAAAGAATCAATACTGAGCTAAATACGACTATCATTATGGCTGAACATTACCTAGAAGAAGTATTTGGCATGGCAAATCAAGTCTTGTTGATTAATAAAGGAAGAAAAGAATTATGTGATACGCCTTTAATCGCTGCTGAATATTTATTAGAAGATGAGAAGCGAAGCGAAAGCTTACCAAGCCCCATCAGATTACACCATTTATTTGAAAATAAAGAGAAATTACCATTTACTATTAGTGATGGTATTCGAATGGTCAATATGCAATTTGAAGGCATACCTTGTTTAGAAGGAGATTCTGAGGAGCTTAAAAAGAACGAAGAAAAAAAAGAAATTATATCTTTAAAGCATGTGTCTTTTAAATACGGTAGAACTGAGCCTGATATTTTATATGATGTTAATTTAGCTATTTTAAAAGGTGAGATTTTTAGCATATTAGGTGGAAATGGAGCAGGAAAAAGTACCTTGCTGAAAGTAATGAGTGGCCTATCTATGCCCTATCAAGGGAAAGTTGAAATAAATGGAAAAAAAATAAAAAATAAAAATAGCAATGTTATTTATGGTAGTGAAGTAGCTTACCTACCTCAACAACCTTTATCCATGTTTATAAAAGAAAATGTAAGAGCAGATTATGAGTCTTTTCTAGGTACTATGGGGTATACTAATATAGAAGAAACAATTGAAAGCATTGCAGATTGGTTTAACATCTCTCATCTTTTAGAGCAACACCCTTACGATTTAAGTGGAGGGGAATTACAGCTAGTGGCTCTTGGTAAAGTTTTGTTATTAAATCCAGATGTTATATTTCTTGATGAACCTACAAAGGGGGTAGATACACAAAATAAAAATAAAATTGCTTCTCTTTTAAAAGAGTTTTCACAAAGAGGTAAAACAGTCATAATAGTTACTCATGATGTGGATTTCTCAGCAAAAATATCTGATAGATGTGGTTTGTTTTTTGATAGACAAATGCTATCTATCTCTGATCCTGTTTCATTTTTTTCAAATAACTATTTTTATACAACACCGATTAACAAGATGGTGAAAGCTTATATGCCAAAGGTCGTTACTTTTAACCAAGCTAAAGTTAGTTTTGAGGTCTTTAAGAAGAGGATGTCTTATGATGGATAAGCTAAAAAAAATTTCAAAGATAGCCTTTTTTATCATATTTAGCTTATTAATTATGTATTATTTTTACAAGAATAATCGATATAATCTACTATCTTTATATGTAGTTATTATTTCGTTTGTACCTTTTTTTAACTCCTTTGAAAAAAAAGAACTTGCTACTAGGGAATTAGTTTTGATAGCAGTAATGTCGGCAACAGCTGTTGTTTCAAAAATAATTTTCTTTTTTACCCCCTCTGTGAGTCCGTTGGTAGCAATTGTTATTATTTCAGGTATTCAATTTGGTCCATTATTTGGATTTATGGTAGGAGCTATTTCGCCATTTGTCGCCAATATGATGTTTACTCAAGGACCTTGGACACCTTTTCAAATGTTGACAACAGGACTAATTGGGGCAATCGCTGGATTGGGATGGATTAGAAAGCATGAAAATAATCGTTTAGTTTTAAGCATATTGACGATTTTTTCAGGATTACTTTATTCGTTATTAATGGATATTTGGACGGTGCTATCAATTGATGGGGTCTTTACATGGACTAGGTATCTAACGGTATTAGTACCAGCAATTCCATATACAATAACGTATATGATTTCAAATACTGTTTTTACAAATATGTTAATAAAACCACTTGGCACAAAGATAAAGCGTGTGAAGCGAAAATATGGTTTAAAAAATTAGAAAGTTGGAAGATTGATGAAAAAATTAGTAGGATTAGTTGTATTATTAGTAGCGTTAACAGGATGTGGCTCAAAATCCGCTGATACAACAAAAGAAAGCAATACAAAAGCTTCAAGTAGTGAGGTAGTAAAATCATCTGAGAAATCAGAACAAGGTGTTACAGTGACATTACAAGAAGACGGAAAAGAAATTAGTTCTAAGGAAATTGAAGTAAAAGACAAAGCTCTTTTAGGTGATGTGATGGCTGATAATTTTGACATTACAGAAGAAAACAGCATGATTTCATCAATTGATGGCAAAAAACAAGATAACAAAGCTGAAAAATATTGGATTTATTCTGTTAATGGTAAAGAAGCCGAAGTAGCAGCAAGTGAATACAAATTAAAAGCTGGGGACAAAGTTGTTTGGAATTTATCTAAATTTGAAATGAAATAAATATAGGGAAGTGACACAATGAAGGTTTATACTAAAGGTGGAGACAAAGGAAAGACTAGTTTAATTGGCGGAAAACGTGTTAATAAGGGAAACTTGAGAGTAGAAGCGTACGGTACAACTGATGAAATCAATTCTCAAGTTGGATTAAGTATTTGTGAAGTAAAAGAATTAAAGAATAGTGAAAAATTAGTTGAAGAATTGACTGAAGTTCAAAACTATTTATTTGATTGTGGAACAGACTTAGCCAACGTTTCTGACGAAATGCCATTTATGATTACAGCAGAACATATTAAATGGTTGGAAGAAAGAATTGATAAATACACAGAGGAATTACCAAAAATTGAGCGCTTTATCTTACCCGGTGGTAATAAAGCTAGTTGTCATTTACACGTAGCAAGAACGGTAACCAGAAGAGCCGAACGAGTTTGTGCAACTTTAATTAAAGAAGAAGAAGAGATTTCAAGTCATGCATTTAAATTCTTGAATCGTTTATCTGATTATTTCTTTGTAGTAGCAAGACTTGCTAATGTTCTTGGTGAAGAAGAAGAACATTTTTACGAAAGAAGTCATGTCGTATTTCACTAAAATAAAAAGAAGGCTTAAGAGATATCGTTTTGATATCCTTAAGCTTATTTTTTTGTAAAAAAATAGTAGATACCTTATCGATATCTACTATCTGTTATTTATTTTTTATTCTTCATCATCCTTTTTTCGTTTCATAAAGAAGATGATGGCTACAATAACAAGAATGATTAGACCTATAATACCAGCAAATCGCATTTTTTCTTCACCAGTTTTAGGTAACTTGCTAACAGGTGCATATTGTTTTTTTGATACGGGAGCATATTCTTTTTGATTAGTTCCAGTTCCGGTTTCAGAGAAGTTTACTCGAAGTTCACCAGTAGCGACCCTAATTTCTTGTTTTGGATAAATCTTTTGCAAATTACTTAGAGACTCTTTTGAAATTGTAAAGGTTGGTTCAATACTACCTTCACCAGCTTTTTTTGCTTTCCAATTACCATCAGCATCTAATGAGAAGAAGTCATCGTCTTTAATTTCAGTAAAGGTACCAGTAATTTTTACCCCATCAACATCTTGAAATGCGAGTTTTCCACCTTCATTGATTTTAGATGTTAAATCTTTTACAGTATACGTTAACTTAACGACTTTAACTAAAGGTTGGTTAATGGTTACGTCTATATCTTGATATTCAGATTTAATTTCTTTCTCTTTATTTTTATCAGAATCTGCAATTTTCTTAAAATTTACATCATCTTTATCTAATTTAATACTTACTTTTTCAGTAATTTCTAAATTATTATTTTTCTCTGAAATTGTAAACGATCCATCTTCTTTTAAATCAATGTTATCATTCTTAATAGGCGTGTATGATGCTTTAAATTCCTTATTATCTAATGAAGTAATTAATTGTCCTTTTTTATTCTTTACGTCTTGAGAGTTGACCTTTATATCTAGATTAACCACTTCTTTTTTGCTGACCTTAAATGTAACATCAGTCACTTTTAGGGGGTTACTAAAGTCTTGATCTTTATATTTAGCTTGTAATGCTTTTTTAGTCTTGTCATCAGGCATAAATGTTAATTTTTTATATGTAATACTACCTTCTTTTAAAGCTTCCCAGTTACCATTTTCAGATACTTTGACAAAGCCGTTTTGGTTCTCTTTCTTATCAATTACAAATTTACCAGACAATTTAATAGTACCAGCATCTTTTAGTTCAATTTTATCTTTTTTTCCAATTACTGCGTTAATTTTATTTGTTTTAGGGTTTAATTCTAATCCTTCAATTTTCTCCTCGGTAGAGCTACTAGTTGAACTACCTTCTGTTGATGAACTTGAATTTATAGTAGAGCTTTCCAAAGTACTTGATGTTGTTGCAATAGAACTTTCAGTAGATTGCACCTCAGAAGTAGATGTGCTAGATAAAGCTGTTTCTGCACTTACTAATGAAGCTCCTCCTAATAGAAATGGAACACAAGATAACACGATAATTGATCGTAATGAATTCTTTTTCATAATATTAACTCCTTTATAGTGACTCTAATTTATTATACTTAATTATACATGAAAAGAATGAAAAGTTAAATAGTCATTTTATCCAGAATAATATAGAATATTACACTTTTTTTGTCTCTTTAATAATAGTGTTAACAAATTTTTGAGAAGCTAAAGAAAGTGAAACACTTTTTAAATAGCAAATACCTATGGCTCTTTTTGGAATTCGTTCTATTAAAGAAATCTCATTTAAAATACCTTGTTCTATGTAGGCAGTGGAAAATTCTTTTGTAACACAGGCAATACCTAAGTTAATTTTAGCAAAATCCAGAAGTAAATCATGAGAACCAAGTTCGAATTCAGGCTCTAGAGCTAAACCTCGCTTCTTTAAATAGTCGTCAACAAATCGTCTTGAAATCGAGTCTTGGTCTAAACAAATGATAGGGTGCTTCAATACAGATTCAATGGAAACAGTCGTACTAAAAAGTTCGTTATAACCAGAGCCATAAACAAAAGTGTCTTGAATTTCTGCACAGGGAATAAGTTCTAACTGATTATCCTCAACAGGAAAATTGCACACAGCAATATCAATTTTACCTTGTTTTAATGTGTTGATTAATTCAGATGTTGTTCCATTCAAGAGTTTAAAAGAAATGTCAGGATATGTATGGTGAAAAGATTCTAAAAAGGGAAGTAAAAAATAACGAGAAATAGTATCTCCTACTCCAATCGCAATTTTACCACCTTTAAGCAGTTTAAATTCTTCCATTTTTTTTTCTCCAGAATCTAGTAAATTTAGTGCAGAGTGAACGTAGTCGTACAGATGTTTACCTTCTTCGGTTAAGGATACTCCTTGAGGCGTACGATTAAATAAACGAATAGAAAGTTCGCTCTCTAGCAAAGAAATGGATTGACTTACCGCTGGTTGCGTCAGATAAAGACTTTTTGCTGCTTTTGAAAAACTATTATGTTGAGAAACTTCATAAAAAATTCGATATAGATCTAATTTCATTACCATATAAATTCTCCTTATATCAGATATAGTAGATATTAATTTTACTTATATCACGAAACAAGGTATAGTTCAAGAGTAGAAAATTTAAGATGCAGAGATTAAGTCTGTACAAAGGAGCGAGTTCTATTGGAACGCACAGTGGGAACAATTACTAGAGGATTACGTTGTCCAATTATTAATGAGGGAGACGACATTGAAACGATCGTCGTAGATAGCGTTTTAAAGGCCTCTAACGCAGAAGGTTTTAAAATTGAAGATAAAGATATTGTGGCTGTAACAGAATCAATTGTTGCTCGTGCACAAGGGAATTACGCCTCAATTGATCAAATTGCAAAAGATGTAACTAATAAATTTGGAGAAACAACCATTGGAGTAATTTTTCCAATTTTTAGTCGTAATCGTTTTTCAAACTGCTTAAGAGGAATTGCAAGAGGAGCTAAAAAAGTTGTCTTAATGTTGAGCTATCCATCTGATGAGGTTGGAAATCATTTAGTTTCACTAGATATGCTAGATGAAAAAGGTGTAAACCCTTGGACTGATGTTTTAGATGAGAAACAATTTAGAGAATTATTTGGTTTTAATAAACACACATTTACAGGTGTTGACTATATCGAATATTATAAGGAGCTTGTAGCTGGTGAAGGTGCTGAGTGTGAAGTGATATTCTCACAAAAACCTAAAACAATTTTAGATTATACAAAAAATGTTTTAACATGTGATATTCATACACGTTACCGTACAAAAGCTATTTTAGAAAAAAATGGTGCGGAAAAAGTTTATACATTAGATGATATTTTATCAGAATCAGTGGACGGAAGTGGATTTAATGAAAATTATGGTTTATTAGGTTCTAATAAATCAACGGATGAAGCTGTTAAATTATTCCCTAGAAACTGTCAACCTGTAGTAGAAAAAATTCAAGAAACAATTCAAGAAAAAACAGGGAAAACTGTTGAAGTGATGGTTTATGGGGATGGCGCGTTCAAAGACCCTGTAGGCAAAATATGGGAGCTTGCTGATCCTGTTGTGTCTCCAGCATTTACATCTGGTTTAGAGGGAACACCAAATGAAGTTAAGTTAAAATACTTAGCTGATAATAATTTTTCTGATTTACGAGGTGCGGATTTAGAAGCGGCTATTAAAAAACATATTGATGAAAAAGATGCTGACTTGACAGGATCGATGGAAGCACAAGGAACAACACCACGTCAATTAACTGATTTAATTGGCTCTTTAGCAGATTTGACATCAGGAAGTGGAGATAAGGGAACACCAATCGTCTTCATTCAAGGCTATTTTGATAACTTTACTAAATAAAAATACATTGAAAGCTATGTCAGAAAGACTAGCTTTTTTTTTAGGCCCAATAAAGGTAGACTTATTTCTTACCGATATCTTTTTAATATGATATTATAACCCAATAAGTGAATCATTATTTAGAAAGAACTGTTTGATTAATAATACAAATAATAGGTTATATAAAAAGGAGAGTGTATTCATGTTATATTATGTGCGAAAAGCGAGCATAACAGACTTACAAATTATTCTAAACGTGATTGAAAATGGAAGAGAGACATTAAACAAACAAGATATTCCTCAATGGCGAGACGGAGATGGGCCTAGTAGAGAGGTCATAACTGAAGATATAGAGCTTGGAGAAGGTTATATATTAATAGAAGAAAATAAAATAGTTGGATATGGAACGATCACCAAAAAAGAACAAGCGAGTTATGAAAATTTAACTAAAGGAGTTTGGTTACCTTCGAAAAAATATGTTTCCTTGCATCGTTTTGTATTAGATTCATCTATTAAACAAAGAGGTATGAGCCAATTTTTCTTGGGTCATTTAATATCAATTTCAAGAGAGCAAGCTATTTTTGACATTCGAATTGATACACATCCTACCAATAAAAGAATGAAAAAAGTGATTGAAAAAACAGGCTTCTCTTACCGTGGAGACATCATTTTACCTGTGTCAAACGGTGAAAGAGAAGCCTTTCAAGTTGTATTAGAAAATTAGTTATTCACAAACCCAGGTGCCTTTTTTATCAAGGTAACAATAATTGTCATCTTCAACAAGAACGAGAGCTTCATGTTCTTGTTCCGCAATTGTTTCAATTGCCTCTTCAATCGTTTCAATCGATTGGGTACTATTAACAGTGTGTTTTCCGTTAATCACAAGAAAAGGAATATCATGAATACCGTATGACTGAGCTAGTAAGAGGTCTTTTTTGACCGCTTCTAGCGTTTCTTTTTGCTTGAATACTGAAAAGAAACGATCCCAGTTAAGATTTGATTCTAAAACAGCCTCCTTTATAACGTCTAAAGACTCTATATTTTTATTTTCTAGTATCGCTTTTTCTTGGATGGCATCGAATAAGTTCCAGTAGGCATCCTTACTTCCCATGAGTTGAACAGTCTTTGCGGTAAGTAGTCCATTTTTAGAAGCAGTAATAGAGATATCTTTTCTGTTTATTGAATCAGAAGTAACTCCTTCTAAACTGAAAGATCGGTGAATTATCTCAACATTAGGGTATCTTTTCTGTATTTCACGCATACGGTGAGACATCGGAAAGCAAAAGCTACATATCACATCATGAAAAAATTCGATTTTCATTGATTATAACCACCTATCATTTATTTGTTCCATCATAGCTTGATACACTTGTAAAAACAAAAAATATGCTTATACATCTTTGTGAAATAACATTAAGATTATATAATTGAAAGGATGAAATAACACTTGTCTGAATGGATGTTACCCGTTATTGAGGAGTATGAAGTACTCGATTTTAGAGTACTAACAATTAGAGAACGTTTAGAAATATATGCCAAATTAACTAAGAAACAAAGAGCTTTAATTGATGCACATAGAAAATATCTAATTAGATCGGAATTTTTAAAAGATAGTTATTTGAAAGCGTCTGATTGGGAATTTTTAGATTTAAAAATAGATAGTGAGTATCCAGAAAAAAAAGGAACACAAGAACTTCTTTATTGCCAGTGTGGTAGAAGACTAAAATACCAATATATTGTTAAATCAAAAGAAACTGGTCAAAAAATGGGACTGGGAATTCAACATTTTAAAGATCATTTAAATATACCTCATCAAGTAGCAACTGAAATAGTTGATAGACTTAATAATGTTGATTTTGCGTTAGACGAACTTCTTTGGTTGAAACGTTACAATATCGATTTTCCTCAAGCGCTATGGGAGCATTATAGCTATCAATTGTATAAGCACCAATTTTTATCTGAATCTTATCCGATAAATTATTCATTAGCTCAACGAGTGATTGATTTTAAAGAAGCTGATATGCCACTTTATGTATCAGACTTTAATGAAGTGAAACGTGAAGTAGTAGAAATGAAAAAATATAATTTGGAGAAGGTCTCTATTTATTTAAACAAAGAGTATTTTCAAAAATTCCAAACCAGCTTATCAACTGATTTAAAAGAAAAAAGTTTATTTAATCAAGCCTTAATCTGGTCAAATCAAATCCAAAAACGATTAAAAAAATATCCAGAAACACCTATTTTGCCGAACAGCTATTTTAAAGAAATATTTAGTATCCTGCAATTAGAGACTGTTGAGCGAAGAAAAGAACTAGATCATTTTTCAAGAAGAGGGATGGGAAAATGGATTCAAAAAGAAGTCTATGATCATCTGATTATAAAAGTCGAACAACATGGATTAACCTCTACTTTTTTAAGCCAAATTCACCCTTTTATGAGAAGTGGATTATATCCATTTATGGAACTATTAGAATTACCTAAAAAAAATGAAGAAGTAAAAATAAAAAATAATGTTAATAAAATAACTAGTTTGTTAAAAGACTTTGATCAACAAACTCAAATAGAAATTGTGACCAAGCTAAGTGAGTGGGTTGGATTGCACAAGTAGTATTTAAAATAAACAGTGAGTTGTGATTTTTTGAAAGTCAAAAATGGTTAATATTAAGTGAAAATGATATGAGATTTACTTAAGATATTGGTTTAATAATGGTTATTTCGCTTTAATGTTAAATACTATTTCTTTTTTACATGTTATATTTAAATTGCAATAATAATTGTAGAAAAGGAGAGATACAATGGAGAACAAAAAGAAATTAACGTTAAAAGCTCTTATTCTTATGATTTTCACATCAGTATTCGGTTTCACTAACATCATTCGTGCGTATTATTTAATGGGGTATGGCTCTATTATATGGTACGTATTGGCAGCGGTAACATTCTTCTTACCTTTTGCGTTTATGTTGTCAGAATATGGAGCAGCTTTCAAGGATAGCAAGGGTGGTATATATTCTTGGATGGCTGAATCAGCAGGACCTAAGTTTGCCTTTGTTGGGACGTTCATGTGGTATGCGTCATACATCATTTGGATGGTAAACGTAGGAACAGGTATTTGGATTCCTTTATCAAATGGGATTTTTGGTGTAGATAAAACTCAAACAATGAGCTTTTTCGGACTAAATGGCGTTCAGTCATTAGGACTTCTAGGAGTATTTTGGATTTTACTTATTACATTTGTTTCATCTAAAGGATTAGACAAAATAAAAAAAGTAACTTCTGTTGGTGGGACTGCTGTTGCTTTAATTAACGTAGTGCTAATTGTCGGTGGTATCATTATTTTAGCCTTGAACAAAGGTCAAATGGCTGAACCAGTAACGTTATCAGCATTCACTCATTCACCAAACCCTGATTATACGTCAATTATTTCAGTGTTTAGTTTCTTAGTATTTGCAATCTTTGCCTTTGGTGGTCTTGAAGTTGTAGGTGGACTTGTAGATGAAACTGAAAATGCAGAAGTAACATTCCCTAAAGGGGTAACTATTTCAGCAATTGTAATCGCTATTGGATATGCAGTTGGTATCTTTATCATGGGTGCCTTCACTAACTGGACATTTACATTTACACAATTCTCTGATGCTGATATTACGTTAGGTAACGTGGCTTATGTAGCGATGAATAACATGGGTTACCAATTAGGATTAGCCTTAAACTTAGCTGAACCAGCAGCACGTACAGTTGGTCTTTGGGTAAGTCGTTACATGGGTATTTCAATGTTCTTAGCTTTATCAGGTGCATTCTTTACCCTAATCTTCTCACCACTTAAACAATTAATTGAAGGAACTCCAAAAGAAATTTGGCCAAAATCATTTAACAAGAAAAAAAATGGTATGCCAATCGTTGCAATGTGGATTCAAGCTGCAATTGTAATTACAATTATCTTAGTTATTTCATTTGGTGGTGAAGGAGCAAAAGAATTCTTCAATATCTTAGTTGCGATGACAAACGTGTCTATGACAATTCCATACATGTTCTTAGCATTAGCATTCTTAGGCTTTAAGAAAAAAGATGAAATTCATAAACCGTTTGAAATCTACAAATCAAAATCTTTCTATAAGATTGCCGTATTTAGTGTAACTTTCGTAGTTGGTTTTGCAAATGTCTTTACAATTATCAATCCAGCGTTAAATGGTAATCCTAAAGAAACAATCTTTTCTATCTTAGGACCAGTTATCTTTGGTGTCTTAGCTTACTTTATGTATAGTAGATATGAAAAGAAATATAAATAGAAATAAACATTAGAGGGAGACTTTTTAAATGGATAAATTTAATCATTATTTAGACAAATATGCTGAATTAATCGTTAGAACTGGTGTTAACGTGAGTGATAATCATAGTGTTATCTTAGAAATCTCTGTTACACAAGCTCCACTTGCTCGTTTGATTACAAAAAAAGCCTATGAAATGGGCGCTAAAGAAGTCATTCTTAGATGGAATGATGATGAAATATTGAAAGAAACAGTTGCTCACAAAGAAGCGAAAGCTTTGGAAACAGTTACTTCTTATCAATTAGAAGAAGTTCAAGACTGGGTAGATAAAAAAGCTTCTCGAATTAGCGTTGTTTCTGCAAATCCTGATGCTTTATCTGGTGTCCCATCTGAACGTGTTGGGTTGTATCAAAAATTTGACCGTCAATTATTATTTAATTTACGTCAAGCTGGTCAATCAAACAAAATAAGTTGGACAGTTGTTGCAGCAGCAGGTCCTGAATGGGCTAAAAAAGTGTTCCCTAATTTAGCGACAGAAGAAGAACAAATGGATGCTCTTTGGGATGCTATCTTTAAAGCAACAAAAGTATATGCAGATAGTCCAGTTGATGCTTGGCAAAAACATGAAGCAACATTAAGAGAAAAAGCAGACATGTTAAATAAAGAGCAATTTACTAAATTACACTACACAGCACCAGGAACTGACTTAACAGTTGGTTTACCAAAGAATCATGTATGGGACAGCGCTAGAAGTATTAATGCCTCAGGTGAAGAGTTCATGGCAAATATGCCAACTGAAGAAGTCTTCACAGCACCAGATTGCCGTGTAGCAGATGGGTATGTATCAAGTACAAAACCGCTAAGTTATGGTGGGACTACTTTAATCGATATGGTATTCCACTTTGAAAATGGTGAAATAGTTAAAGCTGAAGCAAAAGAAGGCGAAGATGTGTTGAATCATTTAATCGAGATGGACCCAGGTTCAAAACGATTAGGTGAAGTAGCTCTTGTTCCAGATCCTTCTCCAATTTCTCAATCAGGAATTACTTTCTATAATACCTTATTTGATGAAAATGCTTCAAACCATTTAGCGATCGGTAATGGTTATGCATTTAATATTCTAGATGGTACTACTAAGTCTGAAGAAGAATTAGAAGAAATCGGACTTAACCGTAGTCAAAATCATGTCGATTTTATGATTGGTTCTGATAAAATGGATGTAGATGGTATTAGAGAAGATGGTTCGGTTGTTCCTATTTTTAGAAATGGAAACTGGGCGTAAATATGTATCTAAAGAGATTGCTCATTAAGCAATCTCTTTTTTTTGTAATTATTGAATAAAATTGATGGTGTTATATAGATTTATTTCTTAAATTTGGTACAATGTAAGGGGTATCATTTGTAAGGGAGGATGAGCGGATTAGGTAAACCGGTTTACAAAATTTACTAAAATTAATTGGAGGAATGAAAGTGAAAAGTAATAAGTGGTTAAAAAAACTAAATGCAGCAATGTTAACATTTTTACTTTTAGGAACAGTTAGTCCTAGCGCAACAGTATTAGCTGAAACACTGTCAACAAAGGATAGCTCTACTGAAATAACAGAATCAACTGAAAAACCTTTGGAAGATGTGGATGCTAAAAATGTCGTTCATGAGTCTGAAGAAAAATCGGATAAACAAAAAGTATCCGAAAAAGAAGAGAAAAATGAAACAAAAGAAACAAAAGAAAAAGAAGAGAAAAAAGAAACAAAAAAATTAACTGTTTTAGGAACATCCGATGTTCATGGAAATGTTTGGGATTGGTCTTATGAAGACGATAAAGCAGCTGACGTGGGATATGCTAAAATTGGAACTCTTGTGAAAGAAGAAAGAGCTAAAAATCCGAATAATATCTTGGTGGATGCTGGGGATAATCTTCAAGGAACGTTATTAGCTGATGACTTATATAGTTCAAATAAAGACTTACAAAATGTGCCTCATCCTGTTATTACAGCAATGAATACAATTGGTTACGATGCGATGGCATTAGGAAATCATGAATTTAACTTTGGTACAGATTTAATTCTTAAAGCTCAAAAAGATGCAAAATTCCCATTATTATCTGCCAATACCTATGTAAGAGAAACTGGGGAAAATCTTGTTGGCTCAACAGAAACTAAAGTGATAGATGGCGTTAAAGTATCTGTTATTGGTTTAACGATTCCTCACGTTGCAATGTGGGACGGAGATAAGGTGAAACATTTAGAGTTCAAACCATTAAATGAAGAAGCAAAAAAACAAGTTAAACTATTAGAAGAAACAGAAAAACCAGATGTGATTGTTGCATCTATCCATGCGGGGCTTGATAATAGTGATCCTGGAGCCGCAGCTCGTAATGTTATCAAAGAAGTACCTGAAATTGATGCGTTTGTTTTAGGTCATGATCACCGAGAATTCTCAGAAAAAATCGAAGATAATGCAGGTAATTTGAAACCTGCAGCAGCCGTTAAAGATACAGGTTCTGGAATGGTGAAAATTGACTTAGATTTAGAAAAAAAAGACGATAAATGGGAAGTAACCGGTTCGACTCCTACAACTATTTCAACAAAAGGTGTTAAAGGTGACGAAGATGTGAAAGCGACTACCAGTGAAGCACATGAAAAAACAAGAGAGTATGTTAAAGGCGTTATTGGTGAAGCTAAAGACGACTTCTTACCAGCTGAACGTGTTCCTGGAATTCCAGAAGCTCAACTTCAACCAACAGCGATGATTTCTTTAATCAATAATGTTCAAATGAAAGTTGCTGGTGCTGATTTAGGAGCTGCTGCTTTATTTAAAGCGGACAGTAAATTAAATAAAGGTCCAATAACATATGCGGATATTTTCAATATTTATAAATATCCTAATACACTCGTTGGCGCTAATATGAGTGGAAAACAACTTAAAACGTATCTTGAGAAACAAGCACGTTATTATCAACAGTATGAAAAAGGCGATGTAACAATAGGTTTCAGCGATAAGGTTAGAGTCTACAATTATGATATGGTATCTGGAATTAAATACAAAATGGATATCTCTCAACCAGAAGGTTCAAGAATTAAAGAGTTAACGTTTAAGGGTAAAGAAGTAACTGACGAACAAACCTTTAAAATGGCAATGAATAATTATCGTTTTGAAGGAATGGCAAAAGATGGTTTAGTTGATCCAAAACCCTATTTTGAATCTGATCCAGCCACATTACGTGGAGAAATTGTAAAATACATTGAAACGAAAAAAGTAATTGATCCAAAAGAAGAAATTGAGAATAGTTTTGAAATTATTGGTGCTGACTTAAATCACCCAGCAAAAGAGTACATTTTAGCTCAATCAAAAGCAGGCAAAGATGGCTTTAAAATTGAAACATCAGCTGATGGTCGTACACCAAACGTAAAAAAATTAAATGCGAATAAATTATATGCTGAAGGCTTGATTCCTGATGAATATATGGGGAAAGAGACTAGCAAAAATTCAGTTAACATTATGCATACAAATGATATGCATGGTCGTATGGCATTTGATGCTAAAGGTTCTACAATCGGTCTTGGACGAGTTAAAACGTTTAAAGACAATAAAAAACCTACTGTTTTAGTTGATGCCGGAGACGCTATGCAAGGTTTACCTATGTCTAATTACTCTAAAGGTATGGATATGGTTAAAGCGATGAACGCTGTTGGCTATGACGCTATGACTCTAGGAAACCATGAATTTGATTTTGGTTTAGAGACAGCTCTTAATTACCAAAAAGAATTAAAATTCCCAATTGTTTCAGCAAACGTTTACTACAAAGGGAAAAATGAACGTCCTTTTAAACCTTATACAACAGTTGAAAAAGAGGTGAATGGTAAAAAAGAGAAATTTGCTTTAATCGGTTTAACAACACCGGAAACATCGGTAAAAACACATCCAAATAATGTTGTTAAAATTGACTTTAAAAAACCAGCACCAGTTGCGGTAGATACAATTAAAGAAATTAAAGAAAAAGATAAAGATGTTAAATATTTTGTTTTCATGACTCATTTAGGCATTGATGAAACAACTCTTAAAGATGAAACAAGTACTTATTTAGCTGAACAACTTGCTAAATATTATCCAAAAGAAAATATTTTTATTGCAGATGGTCACTCACATACAACGATGACTAATGGTATTAAAAAATCTAACATCTTAATTGGTCAAACAGGTGAACACCTGAAAAATGTTGGAATGATGACGGGTGATTATAGTAAAGAACAACCTGAATTAAACGCTAAATTATATCCATTTAACGAGTTAAAAGATTTAACACCAGATCCAGAAGTTGAAAAAATTGTCAAAACAGCAGAAGATAATTTCAAAGAAAAAATGTCTGAAGTTGTTTTAGAAGATAATAAAATCACTTTAAACGGTGAAAGAGATAACGTGAGAACACGTGAAACTAACCTAGGAAATTTAGTTGGTGATTCATTACTTTCTTACGGAAATAATGGCGGCTTCAAAAACCATACTGATTTTGCTATTATGAATGGTGGCGGTATTCGTACTACCATTAAACCAGGAGTTGTGACAAAAGGTGATATTGTAGGCGTTATGCCATTTGGTAATACAGTTTCTCAAATCAAAGTAACAGGTAATGAAATATATGCTATGTTTGAACACTCATTACGTTCAATCCATGCAACTGATGATCAGGGAAATGTTATTTTAGATAAAAATGGCATTCCAGCGTTAGGTGCTAATGGTGGCTTCTTACAAGTTTCTGATTCTATTAAGGTGACTTATGATTCTAATTTACAAGGTGCTGATCCTGAAAAAAATACACCTGGTAAACGAGTGACTCATATCGAAATTAAAGACAAATCAGGTAAGTTTGTAAAAGTACCAAGAGATGACAAAACAACTTACAATATGGTAACCAATGACTTCTTAGCAGCAGGTGGAGACGGATACACAATGCTTGCAGGTAAACCAATGGAACAAGGTCCTTCAATGGATGAAGTCTTTATGGACTACTTGCAAAATAAATCTTTAAACTTAGCTGATTATGCAGAAGAAACACCATACAGCCGTATTATCGGAGCGAAATTAACGAAAGCACCACAAGGTCCATATATTAAAGATGGCCGTTATGTGAAAGTTATTAAGAAAAACTATAGCTTATGGCAAAATTTTGATTGGCAAGAACGTAATAAATCAAATAATCTATTAAATGAAACCTTTACATCTCGTGGGAAATATAACCATGAAAATGGAGCTACTTATCTTTCTCTTTATGATACAAAAGGAAAATGGCAAGGTTATATCAATGAAAATGCAGTAAAAGTTGTTGAGAATTTACAAGGTGACTATATTAAAGATGGCCGTTTTGTAACTATTAATCGTACAGGTTATAATACATGGTCTAATTTTGATTGGAAAGCACGTAATAAGACAGAAAACTTATTAGGTCAAACGTATCAAGCGCGTGGAAAATACAAACATGCGAACGGCTCAACTTACTTGTCATTGTATGATAACAAAGGTAAGTGGCATGGTTATATTAATAAAAATGCAGTGAAAATCGGTAAAGGTGAGCAAGGGGCTTACATTCCAGATGGTCGCTACGTAACAATCTCAAAAGATAACTATGATGTTTGGTCTAACTTTAGTTGGAAGAAACGTACGTCAAGTAAAAAAGTACTACATGAAACCTACCAAGCTAAAGGTCACTATAAACATTTTAATGGTTCAACTTATTACTCACTTTACAATAGTAAAGACGAATGGCAAGGCTATATCAATGCTAATGCTGTTAAAGTAGGAGATGGACGTCAAGGGGCTTACATCAGCTATGGTAAAAAAGTGAAAATTAATAAAAAAGGTTATAATACATGGTCTAATTTTAAATGGGAAAAACGTAACACAAGCGATAAATTAATAGGTAAGACCTATACAGCTCGCGGACAATATAAACATATGAACGGAGCTACTTATTATTCATTGTATGACAATAATGGTAAATGGCATGGTTACATCAATAAAAATGCAGTGAAATAAAAAATTAAAGCAGTGAAAATATTATATTTTCACTGCTTTTTATGGCTTATTTTTGTTTGCTAAGAGTTAAAACTGTCAATGGGAGAGTTAAAATAATATATCCAAACAAAATTAAAATAATTGCTTGCCATTTAAACTCACTTATAGAAAAATAGTGAATAATAAAAAGCGGCACAATAATTGATAGTGCGTAAAATATGAATAATTGAAAAAAACGTTTAAATGTCATAGGTCACTTCCTTTTTAAGTTAAAATTAATTAAACCATTTTTGAGCGATAAATGCGATATAAACACATTATTAATTGTGTAAAAGCACGTAAATAGATTTTTATGTAAAAAAATAATGACATTTGTGTATAAATAAGTTACTCTATAATAGAATAGTCAAATATTTAGGGTATGTTCTTAATAAGATCATCGCTAAACGTGAAAAAGAAACCTTTTTGGTTTCTTTTTTTGTTAGGTAAATCAGATGATTGATTTCAGTTCTCAATTAGATATGGTATAATAAAAGATATTTTGATGTTCAAAAAGAATTTGTTAATAACTAAAAGGAGTCTTCATATGAAAGGGTTAAAAGTTCAAGAGTTAATATCATCAGGTGTGTATGCGACTGTTTATTTTTTTGTAGTGGCAATAGCAACCTTTTTACTAAGATTTACTATACCAGTCTTTAATACATTATTCATTCCAGGTCTATCTGCATTATTTTCAGGAGTGGTCTATTTAATCGTGGTCAGTCGTGTTCCTAAGTTTGGTGCAATCACAATTGTTGGGTCAGTAATGGCAATCTTTTTTTTAGTATTTGGTTACTTTCCACTGGCATTTTTACCAAGTATTATCTTTCCATTTTTAGCAGATTGGATTCAAAATAAAACAAATGTAAAAAAGAATATAAAAATTTATTTAAGCTATATTATTTTTAGTTTTGGGTTAACGGGGCCTATTTTACCTTTATGGTTTATGAAAGAAGCTTATGTTAAATCATTATTAAATCGAGGAAAAGATATGAGTTATGTAAATAGCGTGTTTGAACCAATTACAAGTGCTTCTTTTTTTGTTTCTATGGGAATAACCTTCCTTTTTAGTATTTTAGGATTAGCAATTGGGCAAAAGATATATCAGAAACATTTTTCAAAAGAAGCTCGTAAAGGAATATAGTAATGGAAAAAAAATATTTGAAATTTGATCCTAGAAGTAAACTAGCAGTTGTCATTTTTGCTAGTTTTCTTTTGATGTTAAGAGTTGACTGGGTTACTGAAATTCTATTTGTTTTAGTTATGTTCATGTTGCTAACCATAAATGGTGGCTTTAAAAAAGGATTGTTACTGGCATGTTTATATGCATTAATATTAGGTGTTGAGGTCGTTTTTTTTCAAAAAATAACGGGACCAATCACAGCTTTTCTTTCATTTCTATTAGTAGCAAATAGATTATTATTACCTCCAGTCATGGCTGCTACATTTGCTTCAAATCAAACAAAAATGAGTGAATGGATTGCAGCAATGAAAAAAATGAAAGTTCCTAAAGTTATCATTGTCCCCTTTGCTGTTGTTTGTCGTTTTTTTCCAGTATTAGTTCAAGACTTTAAGCAAATAAGGCGCGCTATGAAATTCAGAGGTATCGGAATTAACTCGATAGACTTAATTAAACACCCCTTATTGACTTTAGAGTATATTGTCGTACCCATTCTAGTGTCGGTTGAAACAGCTTCAATAGATTTGTCTGCTGCTTCCTTAGTTAGAGGATTAGGAAGTGATAGTATCAATACAAGTATTTACGAAGTTAAATTTCGTGTTCAGGATTATCTTTTATTTCTATTATTAATCCTATTTTTCTTTGTGGAGGTTTTAGTTAAATGATAGATATTAGTAAAGGTAGTTTAAAATATGGAGAAAAGAGCGTTCTATCAGAAATAGATTTAAATGTAGAGCCTGGAGAGTGTCTCGTTATCTGCGGAGAGAGTGGAAGTGGAAAATCTTCTTTAATTAGAATTTTGAATGGCCTAGTACCTGAACTTTATGATGGAGAAATTAGTGGTAACTTAGAGGTACTTGGCAGTAAGCTACCAACTAGTAATTTTAATGCTTATGTAAGAGAAATAGGGGTTGTTTTTCAAAATCCTAAAACTCAATTTTTTATGAATGATGTTTACTCAGAATTAGCTTTTGTCATGGAAAATTATGGCTTTTCTCAAAAAGATATGAAGAAACGTGTAGATGAGATATCCTCTAGTTTTCACTTATTAGATTATTGGAATAGAAAAATGTCTGGATTATCAGGTGGAGAAAAGCAAAGAGTTGCCTTTGCTTCTGCATGTATGATTCCCCATCAATTATTTTTATTAGACGAACCTTCAAGTAACTTGGATGAATTACATGTCGAACTTTTAACTAATTATTTGACCTGGTTGAAAAAAAAGAATCAGACAATCATTGTTGCTGAACATCGTCTGTACTATCTTTTACCAATTGTAGACCGTTTTATTTTGATGAGTGAAGGACGAATTGTTGGAGATTATACAAAAGATGAATTATCTTTACTTTCAGATGAGGAATTAGCAGAGAAAGGATTAAGAACTTTAAGAAAGCCTCAATTAAAAATAGATTCAAACCTAGTATCAGGTGCAGAAACTCAGAATATAAATGAACTTACAGGTGAGAATATAGTTTTTAATTATAAAAAACAGAATCCTACTATCAGTATTGATAAATTTTCTCTAAAATCAAATGAGGTAACTGGGTTGATTGGAGAAAATGGTTCTGGTAAAACAACCTTATCTCATCTATTGACAGGTTTGTTAAAACCTAATAAGGGAAACCTGTTTTATAATGGAATAAAACAAACGCCAAAAGACTTAATTAAAAAAAGTTTTCTAGTTATGCAAGATGTTAATTTCCAACTATTTTTTGAGACAGTACAAAAAGAAATCACTGCTAAGGCTAAAAGGTTATATATCTTTGATCTTGTAATAGAAACACTACAATTGACTAAATTATTAGACCGTCATCCGCAAACGTTATCTGGTGGGGAAAAACAACGTGTTGCAATTGCTAGTGCTGTTTTATCAGGTAAGGAAATAATTATTTTAGATGAACCTACTAGTGGACTCGATTATGGTCATATGAAAGAGGTAAGCTCTATGATAGATAAAATTAAAGAATTCGGTATTATTATTCTAATTGTATCTCATGACATAGAATTTATTAATGTGACGTGCAGTCAAATTATTCATTTGGAAAAATAATCAAAACTTAAATTTACATTAAGAAAATGGGCTTAACTTACACTTAAATATGTTAAAATGGCATAGAAGTGTTTAAAAAAGTTTAAGGAGGGCGTAAATGGGATTAGGATTTATTTTATTTGTATTAGCAGTGGCCATTCCTTTAGTGTGTTTTTCCTATTGGGTATATTTCAGACCTACTAGCTTGTGGACAGGATTCTTTTTCATTATGCTATTTGGATCAGTATATGCAACAGTCGTTCTTCAGTCAGAAAAAGTAAGTGCAAGACTTGCTATAATACTTGCGATGCCAGGAATTATTTTTCTTTTGATTGTCGGGGTATTTGGTATTTTTACAGGAGTAATCGCGCTATTTTGGAATGAAGGAATTCTTCTAAAAAGAGAAGGATTTTCTTTAAGAAATTTACTCCCCTTATTAGTAGCCTTGGGGTTAATATCCTTTCAAGTTATGATTATTGTTCTAGCATATTATGGGGGAAATCCATACGTTATAGCGTTCTCAATGTTTATCAATATGTGTTTCTTCTACGTTGTATCTATTTTCTTCTTTTACTTGATTACATCAATTTTATATAATATTTTTCCCAAAACAGGTGAAATTGATTATATTATTGTTTTAGGAGCAGGTCTAATTAACGGTGAAAAAGTAACACCTCTTTTAGCTAGTCGAATAGATGTTGCTGTTAAATTATTTAACAAACAAAAGATTAAAAAAGGCCATCAACCAACAATTATACTTTCTGGAGGTCAAGGGCCTGACGAAAAAATTTCAGAAGCTCAAGCTATGATGGATTATATAGAGGAAAAGCAATATGAATTAGGGCAAGTTTATTTAGAAGAGAAGTCGAGAAATACTAAAGAAAATCTGCAGTTCTCTGAAGATGTTGCTTATAAAAAAGATAATATAAAAAACTTTAATCGTAAGAATATTGTCATAGCATCCAACAATTATCATATTTTAAGGGCAGGAAAATTAGCTAATCGGTTAGGCATCTTTACTCGTGGAGTTGGTTCTAAAACAAAAATGTATTATCTACCAACGGCTTTCATCAGAGAGTACATAGGATATCTTGCTTTAACTAAAAAGAGGCATTTAATTATTTTTGGATTGATTTTATTCATTTCAATTTTATTACTAGTTGCTCAACTTTATGTCTCTTAATAAAAGTATAAAACTGAGCTTAAAACTAACAGTGTTTTAAGCTCAGTTTTTGATTATATCATCTGTAGGTAGTAGCTATATCTCCTACAATAGACTGACCCAATACTTGGTTAATTTTGCTATTATAAATTTAATTCAATCTATTATGTGCTATTTATTTGCTAAAAAGTAACTAGTTCCAACTTTTGTTGTTTAAAAGTAGCTAGTTGTGAAATGTTGTTCTTTTTAAGAAGAATACTCATTTGTTGAAACCCTTTTTCGTAATCAGCAGCGACATGGGCATCAGAGCCTAATGTAAAAAGTTTACCTCCTAAAGATATATATAATGGTATTGCATATTCGTATAAATGTGCGTTGTTATAATTGATAAAACTTTTTGCATTGAGTTCAAGAGCTAATTGGTGTGAGATTACCTCTTGAAATAATTTAATTAATAAAGGTTCGGCTATTTGCTGAAATGTATCAATAGAGATGTCGAGTTGTCGAATGCCATAATCAAAATGAGTCAGGATATTGGCTTCGGGTATAGTTTCTACGGAAAGAATCATCTGTTCGTAGTATTCTGTAATAAGTTTTTTTTCGTCCATTTCTTTCACGATGGGATCCATAAAATCAATTTTTCCATTTTGATGAGTACTTAATAGCAAACAATCATATGGGTTAGAAAAAATAAACTCTGATAATTCTTGCTTTTGATTAGGAACGAAACCAATTTCAATACCTCGAAGAATTGTTCGGCTATGCTTTTCTTCTAAAGAAGTTAATGCATCATTGTAGCTAGAATATACAGGAATACTGTCTTTAAAGTTATCAGCAGGATTATTAAAGTCAAGATGCTCGGTTGTAATTAATTGCTTATTAGTTTTTGTTAGATAATTTTCTACTGTTTCAACTGAATCAAAAGAATGATGAGTATGTAAATGTTGATCATAATAGGTGTTCATATAAAACCTCCTGTAATTGTATTTTATCTATATAATAGGTTATCATTTTCATATTTTCAACTTATCTTATGGATTAGCGTTAAAAAGGCTTAATATTTCCTTACTTTTCTTTTGAATAATAAGAAAAATGAGGGGATTTTTGTTATAGTAGAATTATAAAAAAATTATTGTTATTTTAGAAAGGATTTACTGAATGAAGAAGTTTTGTATATGTATCACGGGATTATTATTGCTGGTTGGTTTGCATTTTTCGCTAAATGAAGTTTTTGCGGAGGAAAAAGAGCAACCGTCTATGATGGAATTAATAAAGGAAGCAAATTACAATGTATTAGAATCAGATAAACCAAAATCGGCTATTTTAATTGATGCCAACACAGGTAAATTTTTATGGGGAGAAAATGAAGAAGTTATTCATAACCCAGCAAGTATTATGAAATTAATGTCTATCTATTTAGTTTATGAAGCGATTGAAAAAGGCAAAATAACAATGGATACTATGGTAGAAGCCACTGAAAGACATCAGCAAATTGCTAATATTTATGAAATAAGTAATAATAAAATAATAGCTGGAACGTCTTATCCTGTAAAAGAATTAATACCGATGGCTCTTGTTCCATCATCTAATGTTGCGACGATAATGTTAACCGAATTAGTTGAGCCGGATGCTGGTAAATTCCTTAAATTGATGAATGACAAGGCTCAAGAATTTGGTATGACGAAAACAAAAATAGTTAATGCCACAGGAGCTGAGATATCATCTTTTCAAGGAATGTATGCTAAAGAAGGAGTAGATACAAGTACTCTTGATTTGACAGGTTCCAATGAGACTACAGCAAAAGATTTTTCAATATTCACCTATCATCTACTTAAGGATTTTCCTCAAATCTTAGAGTTTACTAGTAAACCAACAGTAACAGTAATGAAAGATACGCCTAATGAAGAAACTTTTGAGACATACAACTATTCGATACCATCTCCAGAAAAGAGCTACAATGATGTAGATGGAGATTATTCATTCGATGGAGTAGATGGTTTAAAAACTGGTTCTAGTCCATCAGGTGCATTCAATATTGATATGACGGCTAAAAGGGGTGAGTTAAGGCTAATTACTGTTGTATTTGGTGTAGGTGATTGGAGTGACCAAACGGGAGAATATAAACGCCATCCTTTTGGAAATGCTATTTTGAATTATGGATTTAATCATTTTGAGTACAAAGAAATAGTAAAAAAAGGTGATCAAACGATCAATGAAAAGAAAATCGATGTTTTAGATAGTGTTTTTGATGTTGTACGAAAAGGAGACGATCCAAAGATACTCTTAAACTCAAACAAAACAATTACTTTAGAGAATTCATTGAAACCTGTTTCAGATAATATCAAGCCTGTTGAAACTAACTATAAAGAAATTGAAGAAGAAAACAATAGTGTTATTGACACAACTAAAAAGCAAACCAAGAGTGTGATTGATAAAACAAAAAAACAGACAAATAACATTTTGGATGAATTGAAAAATAAGGTAGATATGTCAAATCCAATCATTAAAATGGCTGTTATTTTATTTGCATCGATCCTTTTATTAATGCTCATTTTAATTGTACTCTTGATTAAATCGAGAAATAAAAAAAAGAAAAGAGCTAGAAGAAATAGAGGTAAGGTAGATCGATAATAGCTAGTAGAGTTTAATATGTACAGTTTTTTCAGTGAAAGCTAAACGATACTTTAAAAAAGTGTCGTTTTTTGTTATCCAATAGTTGAAAATCATGTTGTTTTAATATAGTATTTAATAATAAGTAGAGATAGAGGTGATGGAATGAAAAATTTACTGAAGTTAGTTTCAAATCGGGCAATTATTATTGCTTTGTTAATCTTGCTTCAACTAGGATTATTGTTTGCAATAATTTTTAGGTTTCACGAGTACTTTGTTTATTTTTATACAATATATATTATAGTTTCAGCAGCGGTCATTATTAAAATTGTTAATAATCGTAGTAATCCAGCATATAAAATTGCTTGGATTATTCCAATTATGCTAATCCCTATTTTTGGTACGGTTATTTATCTTGTTTTTGGACGAATCCATTTTACTAAAAAAGATAAAAAGAAAATGTCTCAGATACAAGAAAAGGAAAAGGAAGCCAATTTAAAAACTGTATGTAGTGTTAGTATTGATGATGGAAATGAAGATGCTAAAATCCAGTCAAACTATTTGACTAAATATGGAGAAGGAGCTCTTTTCAAACATACAGAAAGTAAGTATTTTCCATTAGGAGAGTCATCATTAAAGGCTATGCTTGAAGAGCTTGAAAAAGCAGAAAAATATATTTTTATGGAATATTTTATTGTTGAAGAGGGTAAAATGTGGGATTCAATCTTAGAAGTTCTTGCAAGAAAAGCTAAAGATGGATTAGATGTTCGCTTTATTTATGATGATTTTGGCTGTTTAACAACTCTGCCACATCATTATTATAGGAAATTAGAGAATATGGGAATTAAAGCATGTGTATTTAATCCTTTTATTCCAGTCCTTTCTCCGGTCTTCAATAATCGTAACCATCGAAAAATAACAATAATAGATGGGAAAGTGGCTTTCACAGGTGGGATTAATCTGGCCGATGAATATATAAATGAAAAAGAACGTTTCGGACATTGGAAAGATAATTCTATTATGGTTAAGGGCGAAGCTGCTTGGGGCTTTACATTGATTTTCCTATCTTTATGGGAGTTTATTTACAAGAATGAAGAGCAGATATCCGATTTTTATCCTGATTTTTCACAAGATCATCTGGTAGAAAGTCAAGGATATTACCAACCTTATGTGGATTCACCTTTTGATACAGAAACAGTAGGTATGAATGTTTACTTAAATTTAATTAATCGCGCTAAAAAATACGTTTATATTACTACACCTTATTTGATTGTTGATAATTTGTTAATGGAAGCTCTTTGTACAGCTGCAAAAGGTGGTGTTGATGTTCGAATTATCGTCCCTCATAAGCCAGATAAATGGTATGTCCATGCAGTAACGAAATCTAATTATGCTCAATTAATTGAAGCTGGAGTTAAAATATATGAGTATACACCAGGGTTCATTCATTCTAAAACATTTGTTGTAGATGATTTGTATTCAACTGTAGGTACTATTAATTTAGATTACCGTAGTTTATTCTTGCACCTTGAGTGTGGCGTTTGGATGTATAAGACAACCTCCGTGATGGAAGTCTATGAAGATCACATACAGACAGAAGCTTTGAGTCAATTAGTTACATTAGAAGAAGCAAAAAACATAACATGGTTGACAAAAGTTGGAAGAGCAACTTTAGCTGTCTTTTCACCATTGTTATAAAATTATAACTTTAAGGAGTCTAAAAAGAGAGTTTTCTTTTTACTCCTTTTTTTGAAACCAAAATTACATAAAAATATTGAAAATATGATATGATATCTGATAAGTAGATTCAAGGAAAGAGTGGAAGTATGGAAGAAATTTATTTAGATCATGCAGCAACAACGCCAATGCATGAAGAAGTCATTGAAGAAATGACCCGAATAATGAAAAATGTTTATGGAAATCCTTCTAGTATTCATCAGTTTGGTAGAAAAGCTGATTTTGAACTAGAGAATGCAAGAGAAATTATTGCAAAGGCAATTAATGCACATCCAACGGAAATTATTTTTAATAGTGGCGGTACAGAAGGCGATAACACAGCCTTGATTCAAACGGCTCTCAATAGAAAACAGCTAGGTATGCACATTATTACAACTAATATTGAGCATAGTGCAGTTTCGCATTCATTAGAGTATCTTGAAACATTGGGATTTGAAATAACTTATTTACCCGTTAATGAAACAGGTAATATTACTATTGAGCAAGTAGCAGAAGCTGTCCGAGAGGATACCATTTTAGTGACAGCGATGTATGGTAATAACGAGGTAGGAACGATTTTACCAATTAAAGAAATAGGTCTTTTATTAAAAAATCATCAAGCTTTATTCCATACAGATGCTGTTCAAGCTTTTGGAACGGAAGAAATCAATGTAGAAAATCTCAATGTTGATTACCTAAGTGTTTCAGGACACAAAATAAATGGACCTAAAGGAGTAGGTTTCTTGTTCATTAAAAAGGGCTCTCCTATTCCAATCATGCTACGAGGTGGCTCTCAAGAGGAGAAGAAGCGTGCAGGAACAGAGAATCTAGCTGGTATTGTTGGTTTAAGCCGTGCAATAGAACTTTTAACAGATGAACAAAAGCGGATAAATCGTGATAAATATAAGGTATTTACAGAGATGATATTATCTAGTTTAGACAAAAATAACATTGACTTTGAGTTGAATGGAGATAAGGAAAACCATCTTTCTCATATTTTGAATATTTGGATAAAAGGTGTTCCAAGCAATATACTACTGTCTAAACTTGATTTATTAGGGTTTGCCATTTCAACTGGTTCAGCCTGTAGCGCAGGAAATGTTGCTCCTTCACCTGTTATAGCAATGATGAAAAAGGAAACACCTGAAGCTGCTATTGAATCTATTAGGATTAGTTTCGGTTACGGATTGAGTACGGCTAACATTAAATTATTCTCTGAAAAATTAGTTGAAACGATTAAATCTTTTGACGCATAATACAATAGCTTTTTTAGTTGTCTTTGTTTATAATTAATAGCATAAACAAAGATTTTAAGGAGGAAAACAATGTCTTTTTTAGATAAAGCTACAGTAGAAGGATCAAAAACATTCTATAAGGTTAAAGATACAGCCAGAGCATATGCATTTAAGGATTATGGATTCAAAGAAACATCATCAGGAAACTTTCAATTAGTGAGACCCCTTGATACACGTCCACAAAATAAGCAAAGTCCTAAATTAAAAATGACAGTTGCAAAAGATTTAAAAACACTAAAAATGTCGATTACAACTCCAAATGGAATGAAAAGTATGAATATCTTTACTAGTGATAATCATAAAGAAAAACAGGATCAATTCAACTATATTATGGCAGATATGATTCATTTTGGTTGTTTAGAAGAAGTTAACTAGTTTTACTATAAATAAGGTAGGTTTCCAGGTAGTCTATTGGAAGTTTACCTTATTTTTTTAATCTTTTCTTTGTCATTAGTATAAATAATGCTAAAATAGAAATAGTAAACAATAATAATTACTATTTAATATCTTTTAGTAAGGAGGAAATACGTTGAGAGTTAGTATATTTACTAGTTGTGTTGTCGATTTAATGTTTCCAAACGTAGGAATTGCAATGGTGGAAGTGTTAGAAAGATTAGGTTGTTCTGTGGAATTACCAGATAAGCAAATTTGCTGTGGTCAGCCAACTTTTAACAGTGGTTATGAAGAAAAAAGTTATGCTACATTAAAAAATCAAATTGATGCCTTTGAAGGTGCAGAATATGTCGTTGGAGGTGCAGGTTCATGTGTTGGGATGCTTAGAGAGTACCCAGAGCTATTAAAGGATGATCCAGAGTATGGGCCAAAAGCGATTGAATTAGCTGACAAAACGTATGAGTTTAGTCAATTTATTTACCGAATATTAGGAATTAAGGATGTAGGAGCTTGTTTAGATGGAAAAGCAACTTATCACCGTTCTTGTCATATGACACGTATTTTAGGAGAAAGAGAAGCCCCTTTTGTTTTACTTGATCATGTAGAGGGATTAGAAATGATTCCTTTAGGTCACATTGAAAACTGTTGTGGCTTTGGAGGTACTTTTTCAGTAAAAATGCCCGCTATATCAGAGGAAATGGTAACAGAAAAAATGAATGATGTTTTAGAAACAGGTGCAAATATATTAATTAGTGCTGATATGGGATGTTTGATGAATATTGGTGGTAAATTTAACCGAGATAATCAACCAATAAAAATTATGCATATTGCAGAAATTTTAAACACAAATGTGGATGAATCAAGAGTACAAAAAATAGCAGAAAACGTTTAAAGGAGGCATTTCAATGGGATTAAAAACAACGGATGCTCCTTTTGAGGAACGACTTAAAAGTAGCAAAGAAGATAAATTTATGCAACAAGCAGTAGCCAAAGCTCAAGATACCCAGTGGGTAAAAAGAGAAGGCGCAAGAGATAACTTAGGTAACTGGGCAGAGTGGCGTGAGTTGGGAGAAAGTATTAGACAGCATACGATTGACTATTTGCCAGATTACTTAGAAGAATTTAGTGATAATGTCGCCAAAAAAGGTGGTCATGTCTTTTTTGCCAAAACAGCTGAAGAAGCAAATGACTATGTAAAAAAAATTGTCATTGAAAAAAAAGCAAAAAAAATAGTTAAATCTAAATCGATGGTGACGACTGAAGTTGATATCGATCCAATGCTGATTGGGTTGGATGATGTTAATGTAATGGAAACAGACTTAGCAGAATTTATTTTACAAATGGACGATTGGGATGAACCTTCTCATATTGTTTTTCCGAGTATCCATAAAAATAGAGAACAAATTAGACAAGTCTTTGAAAAGAAATTAGGCTATAAAGGTGATAATGAGCCGGTTAATTTAGCAAGATATGCTAGAGAAGTTATGCGTAAATTCTTCTTAGAAGCGGACATGGGAATTACGGGTTGTAATTTTGCGATAGCTGATAGTGGTATGATTAACTTAGATACTAACGAAGGGAACGCTGATTTAACGATTAGTATTCCAAAAACTCAAATTGTACTAATGGGAATGGAACGGATTGTACCAACAATGAAAGAAGCTGAAGTGTTAGACAACCTTTTAGCAAGGAGTGCGGTTGGCCAAAGTTTAACAACTTATGTAACGTTTGCTGGTCAAAAAGAAGCAGATGAGTCAGATGGTCCAGAAGATTTTCATGTTGTCATTATTGATAATGGTCGATCAAATGCTCTTGGAACACCTTTCCAGTCTGTTTTACAATGTATTCGTTGCGGCTCATGTCTTAATGTTTGTCCTGTCTATCGTCATATTGGAGGGCATGGCTATGGCTCTATTTACCCCGGTCCAATTGGTGCAGTTCTTTCTCCTGTGCTAGGCGGTTACAAACAATTTGGTGAGTTACCATATGCATCAAGTCTATGTGGTGCGTGTACAGAAACGTGTCCAGTTAAGATTCCTCTTCACCATTTATTAGTAGAACACAGAAGAGTGATGACTGATGATTTAAAAATGCAACATGGATTTGATGATTTCCAAATGAAAGTTATTGGAAGTGGGACAGCTTCACCTTTCCTATTTAAATCTGCATTAAGGATGGCTCATGCCGGAATGGGACCTTTAAGTAAGAAAACACCAGTTTCAGTAAAAAATATGTATCAATATGGAGGCTTTATTAAGAGTGGTCCAGGTATGGTAAAAGGCTGGACAGATGTTCGAGATTTACCAAGACCACCTAAATACTCAGATAGTTTTAGAGCATGGTTTAAGGCACATAAAGCAGGTGAAAAAAATGACTAATATAATGAATCGAGAAGAATTCTTAGCAAATCTTCATCAAAAATTAAAAACAGAACCTAAAAAAACCTCGGAACACCCGTACGTTCCAATTAATAATTTGCCGAATGAAACATTAGCTGATAAATCAGTAGATGAGTTATTGGAAGTTTGTCAGAAAAAAGTTTCAGAGCTTAATATTGAGCTTTCTGAAGTGACTACTTCAGATTTAGAAGCCAAATTGAGTGATATCATTAACTCTTTTAATCAAGGTAAAATAATATTACCAACGGATAATCGCTTTGATGAATTAATACCGTTCTTCAATGAGAATTATTCAGAAGATGTTAGTTTTTGGCAAGAAGGTAATGAGTACAGGGATAGTAATATCAAAAGAGCAGAAGAAGCTAATATTGGGATAGCTTTCGCAGAGTATCTACTAGCTGAATCAGGTAGTATTGTTGTTGAAACAACACCTGGACAAGGTCGCTCGCTTCACTTTTTACCAACGCACTACATATCAATTATTCCTAAAAGTAAAATAGTACCAAGAACAACACAGGCAGCAAATGACTATGCCAAAAAAATTGAGTTAGGTGAAAAAACAGGATCAGCTATTCATTTTATTTCAGGCCCTTCTAACTCTGGAGACATCGAAATGCAGTTAGTAATTGGCTTACATGGTCCATTAAAAGTTCACTATGTAGTTGTTTCTGATAAATAATAACAAATAGAAAAGGCATGTCGAATCTAAAACTTGATTCGACGTGCCTTTATTTAATAATTATTTTATGTAGCGTTTTGTTAAGAAATGCATGATGATTCCTATACCGATGAAATACATAGGCATGATATAGAGTGTTCCGTTATGCAAGTAACTCATCCCAAAAGTTATTAAACTAACTAGTAAATAATAACCTAGACTAAATATAGCGCCTGCAGAACCGATAACATCTTTAAAATCCACGAGTGCCAAACTTAGACAATTAGGTAAAGCAGTTCCACTTCCAAGTAAAGTAATAAAAATACTGATTAATATAGCCGTAAATTGTACCCACTTAGATAAGACAGTAATATAACTACTAAAAAGAAGTAGCACAGAACCTAAGAGAATGATTTTTATACCTAGACTGATAATATTTTCAGGTCGTTGTGTTTTTAATAACCTTTTAGAGAGCAAGGCACCAATGATAGATGCTCCGGCAATAACGATTCCTAGAAACCCATAAATAGACGCAGATAAGCCAAATTTTTCTATAAAAATAAAGGGAGCTTCAGCATAATAGCTAAATAAAATCCCATTAATAGCACCAATTAAAAAACCATAAGTTAATACTTTAGGATTTTTTAAAAATCTGAAAAATATGGGGACTAATTCTATTTTTTGCTTGTTAGATGTATCAAAAGTTTCGGGAAGTGAGCGGACTGTATAAACAAATAAAATCAAACTCATAAAAACAAGCGTTAAGAATACCATTCTAAAGCCTAAATAATTACCTACAAAACCGCCAATTAAGGGGCCAATTGCAGGAGTAAAAGCTAAAGCGGCAGATACTTTAGCAAAAAGCTCATGACGCTCATTACCAGAAAAGCTTTCTCTTAAAATAGTTTGAGTTGTCACAGAACCTGTGCTTGCACCAAAAGCTTGAATGAAGCGAGCGACTAATAAAAATTCGATAGATTTCGAAATAAAGCATAATAAACTTCCAAATCCATATAAGACAATGCCATATATCATAGCTGGTCTTCGACCGATGATATCAGATAGCCATCCCCAAAAGAAGACACCAAAAGCAAATGCTAGAAAGTAAATACTCAAAGTTAGCTGAGCTTGACTCATAGTTATTTGATAACTTGTCGCAATTTCTGGTAAGGATGGGGTGAAGATTGTTTCACTGATTTGTGGAAATCCAACTAGACAGATTAATAATAATAAAGATGGTTGTTTTTTTACGATGTTTTTTTCCAATTTAAATTCCTCCATGAGATTAAACTATGCGAAAAAAACATCCTTTGAAGGGAAATGGAGGTACCATAGTCTTAATTTGTTCAAGTGTTGACATGGCAATCACCCTTTCTAATTTATTCTTTTGTTAAGTTAACATATTAAAAAGAAACTGTAAAGTAAATTAACTTGAAAGTGATTTTAAATTTAATATATTAAATAGATGATTTTTTTCTAAAAAGTGTTTATAATAAAGGCACTGAAAAATTACGACCTTCAAATCGTATTAGATTTCAGAATCTAAGAAATGATGGTGATTTAATGAAAGATAACAGCCAAACTAGAGTTGTTGTTGGGATGAGTGGTGGTGTAGACTCATCAGTCACAGCCCTACTGTTAAAAGAACAAGGATATGATGTTGTAGGAGTCTTCATGAAAAATTGGGACGACACAGATGATAATGGTGTTTGTACAGCAACAGAAGATTATAAAGATGTTGCTAAAGTAGCAAATCAAATTGGAGTGCCGTACTATTCTGTTAACTTTGAAAAAGAATACTGGGATCGCGTTTTTGAGTATTTTTTAGCGGAGTATCGTTTAGGAAGAACACCAAACCCCGATGTTATGTGTAATAAAGAAATTAAATTTAAAGCCTTTTTAGACTATGCAATGCAATTAGGTGCAGCTTATGTGGCGACAGGTCATTACGCACAAGTAATTCGTGATGATAATGGTGTTACGCATATGCTAAGAGGTGTTGATAATAATAAAGATCAAACGTACTTTTTGAGTCAATTATCTCAAGAACAATTAGAAAAAACTTTGTTCCCTTTAGGTGGCATGGAGAAGTCAGAAGTACGTGCGATAGCTGAAAAAGCTAACTTAGCAACAGCTAAGAAAAAAGATTCAACAGGTGTTTGCTTTATTGGTGAGAAAAACTTTAAAGAGTTCTTAGGCCGTTATTTGCCGGCACAACCGGGGAAAATGGTGACACTTGATGGCCAAGTTAAAGGTGACCACGCTGGATTAATGTATTATACAATTGGTCAAAGACAAGGTCTTGGGATCGGTGGAGGCCAAGGAGAGTCTAGCGAACCTTGGTTTGTCGTAGGTAAAGAATTAGCAACCAATACATTGTTAGTTGGTCAAGGTTTTCATCATGAAAATTTATATGCGACCCACTTAAAAGCAAGTGAGATTCATTTTACAACCCATGAAACAAAACAAAAAGAATTTACCTGTACAGCAAAATTTAGATATCGCCAACAAGATACGGAAGTAAAAGTTATTTTAAATGACGATCAAACAAAAGCGACTGTTATTTTTAGCGAACCAGTAAGAGCAATCACTCCAGGACAAGCTGTAGTCTTCTATCAAGAAGAAGAGTGTCTAGGTGGGGGATTAATAGATTCAGCGTTTAATGATGAAAAAGAAAGACAATATATTTAAATAATGTTTGTTATTGGTTGACAGTTATTTAAAAATGATTTATAGTACGTGTTGTGTTAGACAATTAAATAGATTTGTTAGGTGAGGCTCCTATACAAACATAGGCTACTGCCCAAAAACGTCGAGAGACACCAATGGGTATAACAGGAATTATCGAGATAAGGTTTTTCTTAACGTAGCTAAAGCAATTGCTTTTACGTTGTATAGTGCTAAAACTCAACGATTGGATCTTAAGAATGCTTATTTAGTGATGAATTCAAACCTCTCGTCGAGTTTTTGGCGAGAGGTTTTTTGTATCTTCAAACAAAGAGGAGAGGAAAAGAGTTATTTGGTATCATACTGGTTCAGTTAAGCTCTTAAAAAAAGACAAATAAAATGTTAAAGGAGATGGAAACAAATGAGTGACAGTAGTCAGAGTCAGCAGGGTTTGTGTTATAAGAAAAGTGTTTTATCTAGCAGCTATTATTATTTATTTGTTTCTAGTAAATAATATTTAGAGACTGCTTTAACCTTTCATCTTTCACAGCCCATTCAAAAGTAAGGAGGAAAAATCATGCCAGAAATTATTATTTTTTTATTATTTGTAGGTGTCGGTTGTTCTCTATGGGGTTTATTTTATGGAAAGAAGGTAAAAAAAGATGGTAGAAAAAAAAGAACAAATGGGTCAAAAAAATAAGATGAATTATGAATTCTTCTCTCAAGCAACGATGGAAAAATTATTTAATGTTTTTAAAAGTTCTCAAAATGGAATATCGGATAATCAAGTTGAGGAGTTAAGAGAAGAGTTTGGTGAAAACGTCATTTCACATGGCAAGAAGACACCTTTAATAATCGAAATTTTAAAAGCTTATTTTACACCATTTACAATCGTTTTAATTACATTAGCTATTATTTCATTTATTACTGATTATGTGATTGTCCCTGTTTCTGAAAGAGATCTAACAGGTGTTATCATTATTGTTGCAATGGTTGCTCTAAGTGGAACGATGACTTTGATTCAATCAGTTCGTTCCAATAATGCAGCTTCTAAATTGGGAGACTTAGTTAAAGTAACTGCAACAGTATTTAGAAAAGGGAACGAGTCTGAATTACCAATCGAAGAGCTAGTGTGTGGAGATATGATTAAACTATCCGCAGGCGACATGATCCCCGCAGATATTAGATTATTTCAAACAAAAGATTTATTTATTTCCCAAGCAGCGATGACTGGAGAAAGTTATCCTGTAGAAAAAAAAGCTCAGTATCAAATGATTGAACACACTAGTGAAACAGATTTAGAAAATATTGCTTACATGGGAAGTAATGTTATTAGTGGAAGTGCTACAGGAATTGTTGTGGCAGTAGGAAATAAAACGTTGTTTGGTCAAATTGCAAAAGATGTATCAGGAACTAAAAAGTTAACAAGTTTCGATATCGGAATTAATAAAACGTCATGGTTATTGATTCGATTTATGCTAGTAATGGCTCCAACTGTATTTTTGATTAACGGATTAACTAAAGGCGATTGGTTAGAAGCTTTTCTTTTTGGATTGTCCGTTGCGGTTGGATTGACTCCGGAAATGTTGCCAATGATTGTTACAACAAACCTGGTTAAAGGTGCCTCAACAATGGCCAAAAAAGGCACAATTATTAAGAATTTAAATTCAATTCAAAATTTCGGAGCCATTGATATTTTATGTACAGACAAGACAGGTACTTTGACCCAAGATAAGATTATTTTAGAGTATCATTTAGATGTTGATGGTAATGAAGATGAACGAGTGCTGCGTCATGCTTTTTTCAATAGCTACTATCAAACTGGTTTAAAGAACTTAATGGATAAGGCAATTATTGAATCAGCTGAGGAAGAACTAGCGATTGATGTTAGTCATTACAATAAAATTGATGAAATTCCGTTTGATTTTCAACGCCGAAGAATGAGTGTTGTGATTGAAGATAAAAGTGGTAAAACACAGATGATCACTAAAGGTGCCGTTGAAGAGATGCTTGAAATTTCAAGCTACGTTGATTATCAAGGGCAAGTTATTCCTTTAACCGAAGAATTAAAAAGAACGATTTTAAAAACGGTAGATGATTTAAATGAGGATGGCCTACGTGTCATTGCGGTGTCTCAAAAAACGAATCCAAGTGTTGTGGGTGAATTTTCGATTAAAGATGAAAGTGAAATGGTTTTAATTGGGTACTTAGCCTTTTTAGATCCACCAAAAGAAACGACGAAAGATGCATTAGAAGCGTTAAAAAAACATGGTGTTGGTGTGAAAGTATTAACTGGAGACAATGCATTAGTGACAAAGTCTGTTTGTAAACAAGTTGGATTAGAAGACGAAGAGTTAGTAACTGGTAGCGAAATTTCACAAATGAATGAAACTGAACTAAAAGTGGCTGTAGAAAAATACAATATCTTTGTAAAATTATCTCCTGCCCAAAAAACACAATTAGTACGAGCTTTAAGAGAGTTAGGACACACAGTTGGCTTTATGGGAGATGGGATTAATGATGCTCCCGCGATGAAAGAGGCAGATGTGGGCATTTCAGTTGATACAGCTGTTGATATTGCAAAAGAATCAGCAGATGTTATTCTTTTAGAAAAAGACTTAATGATTTTAGAGCGTGGTATCTTATCAGGTCGTACGATTTTTGGAAATATTATGAAGTACGTTAAAATGACTGCTAGTTCAAATTTTGGAAATATGTTTTCAGTTGTAGTAGCAAGTATTTTCTTACCCTTTTTACCAATGTTACCTTTACAGCTTCTATTTCTTAACTTGATTTATGATATTTCTTGTATGTCAATTCCTTGGGATAATATGGATAAAGAATACTTAGAAGAGCCAAGAAAATGGGATTCATCAAGTATTGGTTCATTCATGAAATGGTTAGGACCAACGAGCTCAATTTTTGATATTACGACATTCATATTAATGTACTTTGTTATTTGTCCGGCAGTTGTTGGAGGACCGTATAATACACTAAATGCTGAGCAACAGATTCTGTTCGTTGCGATATTCCATGCCGGTTGGTTTGTTGAATCACTATGGTCACAAACGTTAGTTATTCACACACTAAGAACACCAAAAATACCATTCTTACAAAGTAATGCATCGTTTATCTTAACGACAGTAACTTCAATTGGAATAGCTATTGGAACTATCTTGCCATTTACTTCGTTTGGTGAAAGATTAGATTTAGCACCACTTCCATCAACTTATTGGGGTTGGTTAGCTATAACTATTGTGGCTTATCTTGTTTTAGTTATGTTTGTTAAGAAAATTTATGTGAAGCGTTTTGGTGAGTTACTATAAAAAGAAAAAACAAACAGATGACTTGATTAAGTTGTCTGTTTTTTCTTAGGTTGTTCCCTCGAAACTCTCATTTATCTTATGTTATAATAGATAAATGAACGAGGAGGTAATTACTGTGTATCAGGTAATAGTAACCTATAGTGAAAACGAACCTTGGTGGTTTTTTGAAGAGTGGCAAGAAGATATTGTCGCGGAGAAACAATTTGATAAAATCTGTGAGGCTAAAAGATATTATGATAAATTATTTTTAAAATTTCAGCAGGAGTATGAACAAATAAAAGTTAAACCTCCATTACTTTCAGCTTTTTGGCATGAAGGCGAGTTAATTTATTGTGATGATTGTGATGAAGAACTTCAAGCATATAAAGGATTAATGTTAGTTAAAGAATATCAAAAATTAGATGATGGAGAATGTGAAGAAAATGAAACAATTAATAATTGCGGAAAAACCCAGTGTTGCACGCGACATAGCTAAAGTTTTAGGGGCAACACAAAAGAGTAAGAACTACATTGAGGGAAAAAATGTGATTGTGACTTGGGCATTAGGACATTTATTAGGATTAAAAATGCCTGAAGATTACAATAAAGATTGGGCAACATGGGAAATGAATGCTTTACCAATGATTCCCAAAAAGACAGGGATAAAACCATTACCTAAAACAAGAGCACAATTAAAAGCGATTAGTCATTTAGCTAATAGAAGTGATGTTTCAGAAGCTATTATTGCAACTGATGCTGGAAGAGAAGGAGAATTAGTTGCCCGTTGGATTTTAGAGTATGTTAAATTTAAAAAACCAGTTAAACGCCTTTGGATTTCTTCTCAAACAGATAAAGCGATAAAGGATGGTTTTAACAACTTAAAACCGAGTAAAATGTATGATGATCTGTACTACTCCGCAATAGCAAGAGCAGAAGCAGATTGGTTAGTAGGGTTAAATGTGACACGCGCACTAACCGTTAAATACAAAGATAGTTTATCAGCAGGACGTGTTCAAACACCTACTCTTGCTATGGTCAGAAAACAAGAAGAAAAACAAGAAAAATTTAGACCTGAAACTTATTTTACGTTAGATTTAAATTATCAGAATTTACTTGGGCGTTTACAACTTAAAAATCCAAGACATTATAAAGAGCGTGAAAAATTAGAATCGTTGTGTACCACAATTGAGAGAGAGCCAATCAAAGTAATTGATATTAAAGAAAAGAAAAAAGTTGAGGCTGCTCCACTGCCATACGATTTGACGGAAATGCAAAGAGAGGCGAATCACAGATATCAATTTTCAGCAAAAAAAACATTGTCTATTATTCAAAGATTATATGAAATTCATAAAATTGTCACCTATCCGAGAACAGATTCTAAGTATTTAACAACCGATATGAAGCAAACAATGAAAGAAAGATTACTCGCAGTCACTGTTATGGATAGTGACAGAGTTAAATCAATTATAAAAAATGGTAGTGTTGTGAAACAAAAAAATGTCTTCCAAAACGCAAAAGTAACTGATCATCACGGGTTAATTCCAACTGAGCAAACGCCGAGACTTGAAAAATTAGATAATGAAGAGATGAAAATTTATCGTTTAATTGTAGAACGTTTCTTTGGTTTATTTGAAGAGCCATTTGTCTCATTAAATCAAACTGTGATTGCCAGAAATAAGCATGGTGAATTTATGTTTAGACAGAATAAAATTGAATCTTATGGTTGGAAAAAAGAGAATATGACTGAATCCAACCAACTAACTTTTAAATTGGGACAGGTAATACCTTCTAAATTTGTTATTAACAAAGAGTTAACCACACCACCAGCTTCTTTAAATGAAGGTTCATTATTAGGTCAAATGGAAAAGCATAGTTTAGGAACACCAGCAACTCGAGCAGAAATTATTGAAAAATTAATTAGTTCTGACCTGATGGAGAGAGGAAATGGGAAGCTAGTTGTAACACCAAAAGGAAAACAATTATTAACCCTTGTTAACCCATCTTTAGTGACTCCTGAGTTAACAGCTGAGTGGGAAACATCACTTGAACAAATTTCTCAAGGCAAACTTGATAATCGAGAATTTGTTAAATCCATTGAAAAGGAAACCGCTCGTTTAGTAAAAGAAATAAAAATGAGTGAGGATAAATATGTTGACCATTCACTAACAACGAAAGATTGCCCAGAATGCGGTTCTAAACTTCGCGAAAAAAATACACGAGATGGAAAAATTTTAGTTTGTAGTAGTGAAAGTTGTTCTTATAAAAGAAGAAAAGATCCAAAAGTTTCAAATCATAGATGCCCCCAATGTAAGAAAAAAATGGAAATTTTGGAAAATAAAAACGGTTCTTACTTTAAATGTAAGAACTGTAATATTACGGAAAAAATAGAAAAAAAAGGCTCTAAGAATAAAAAAATGACGAAGCACGAAGAAAAAAGATTAATGAAGAAGTATAACGAAAAAGATGAGCAAGAACAGGAAAGTCCATTAGCATTAGCGCTTAAAGCAGCTATGAAACAACAGTAATAAAGTTAAGACAAAGGTACTGAATCGTTAGGGATTACCTAAGTTTAGTACCTAGTCTTTTTTTCTTATAAAATGTTATAATGTAAAAAGAGGAGGTTGTTTTATGACTAAGGATATGATAGATATTGTTAAAGAACAACGTGCATTTTTTGAAACTCAAAAGACACAATCAATAGATTTTCGAGTAAAACAATTAAAAAAACTAAAAGAACAAGTTAATCGATATGAGGCTGAATTATTGGATGCTTTAAAAATTGATTTGGGTAAACCTGATACAGAGAGTTTCATGACTGAAATAGGTCTTATTTATCGACACTTAGATGAAATGATAAAGAAACTACCTAAATGGACTAAAAAAAGAAGAGTTTCAACGCCTTTATTTTTATTTCCAGCGAGAAGTTATACGATTCAATCGCCTTATGGAAGTACGCTTATATTATCTCCATTTAATTATCCAGTTTTATTAACTCTAGACCCTTTGATTGGGGCGATTGCTGGAGGTAATACGGCTCTTGTAGGAATGTCTGAGCATACGAAAGAGACTAATTTAATTTTAGAGACGCTCATATCTGAAGTGTTTCCAGATTATTACATTAAATTTTTCACATCAAACAAAGAAATTAACCAGAAGATACTGGCTCTGAAATTTGATAAAATCTTCTTCACAGGAAGTGAAAAAGTAGGGAAAATTGTATTAGAAAAAACGGCTAAATATATGACTCCAGTAACATTGGAGTTAGGTGGAAAAAGTCCAGTGATAATTACGAAATATGCTGATTTAGAGTTGGCTGCAGATCGAGTCGTTTGGGGAAAGTTTATCAATGCTGGACAAACTTGTGTTGCACCGGATTATTGTTTAGTTGATGAATCGGTTAAGGATAGTTTTATTACGTTATTACAAGAGAGTATTATTAAATTTTTTGGAACGACTATTATAGATTCTAGAGACTATGGACGAGTCATTAATGACTCGTCTGTGGACCGCTTAGTTAGTTTGATTCAACAAGATGAATCGTATATAGTATTTGGTGGTAGCTTTGATAAAAGAAAGAAGTATATCGAACCAACCATTTTGTCTTCTAAAATAAATCAAGGGCTGGTATCCATGTCTGAAGAAATATTTGGGCCAATTTTACCGGTCCTTAGTTATGAAGAATTGGAAGAGGTTGTTCCTTTTATCAAGAGTCACGGTGAACCTCTAGCCTTTTATCCTTTTAGTAGTGATAAGGCTGAAATTGAATTTTTAATGACTAGAGTTAACTTTGGCGGTGCAACTATCAATGACACAATTCTACATTTAACTAATGAAAATTTACCTTTTGGTGGTGTCGGAACATCAGGAATGGGAAGTTATCATGGCATTAAATCATTAGAAACGTTTAGTCATAAAAAGTCAGTTTTAAAAAGGTCAACGGTTATAAAACTTCCGTTGATGTTTCCACCTTATACAAAAGAAAAGGAAAATGTTATTCGAGTTTTTTTTAAGTAAATTCACAAAAAAGGCTCTATATAGTATAATGTGGATGGAAAAAAGTAAGGAGTTTATGAATGGCTAAGAAAAAAAAGGGAAAAGCACCCACGAAGAAACAGCAACAAAAAAATGAAAAAACCACTTATTTTTTAATTGGCGTAGGCTTTATTATATTTGGTATCTTAGGAGGTCTTAAATTAGGCTTTTTAGGAATACTTATGGCTAATGTCTTTCGTTCTCTTGTTGGAAACACTTATGTTGTCTTAGCAGTATTGCTAATTCTTTATGGTTTGTTATTGATATTTATGGGGAAAGATCCGAAATTCAAACGAAAAACAATCTGGATAGGGGCCTTAGTTTTTTATTTAAGTTTTTTATTATTTGTTGAAATAGGTTTATTTAAGCAAATAAACCGTGATACTGCAATTATTTCACTAACTTGGCAAAAAATATTTGCTGATATTAAAATTAATAAAATTACTCAGTCTGTAGGTGGAGGAATGATAGGGGCGACACTTTACAGTATTACTTATTTCTTAGTATCAAAATTTGGATCCTACGTTGTTGCATTTACTGGTATGACAGTAGGTGTTTTACTAACGTCCAATGTGGGATTGACTGATGTAATTGAAAAAATCAGATTATGGGGTAGCAGTGCTTTTAGTTCTATGGACAAAAAGAAGCAGCAACTATCAGAACGTCAAGAAGAAAAAAAAAAGCTGAAGAGTGAGAAAGAAAATAAAAAGCTTTCAGAAAATAGCGTTAGAAGATTATCGCCAGGAGAAGAGCTTGCTCAAACTAACAAAGATTTAGCAGTGGAACCTGATAAAGAATTGGAACAAATGACCTTAGAGATTGATAGTTATCAAGATAGTTATCAAAAAAAACAAATAGAAAAACCAATAAAAGAAAGCATTAAACAAAAAGATAAGATGAAAGAAATGGAAGCTAATATTCAGTTTGATTTACCTGAGGAAATTGAAAATCTGGATTACAAGCTTCCCTCTATTGATTTGTTAAATGAGATTCCCTTAACGGATCAGAGTAATGAATACAAGCTAGTTGAAAAAAATGTTAAAGTATTAGAACGAACTTTTGATAGTTTTGGTGTGGATGCTAAAGTGGTTAGAGCAAGCTTAGGTCCATCGGTTACGAAATTTGAAATTCAACCTGCTGTTGGTGTAAAAGTAAGTAAAGTAGTAGGTTTGACAGATGACTTAGCTTTGGCGTTAGCAGCAAAAGATATCCGTATGGAGGCACCGATTCCAGGGAAATCGTTGATCGGAATTGAGGTACCAAACCAAACAACAAGTATGGTTTCTTTTAGAGATGTTATCGAATCTGGTGAAAGTAATCCAGATGCCTTGCTGGAAGTCCCACTTGGACGTAGTATTTCTGGGGAGGTAATGTCAGCAGACCTAACTAAAATGCCTCATTTATTGATTGCTGGATCAACAGGTAGTGGTAAATCAGTTTGTATCAATGGGATTATTTCTTGTTTGCTGATGAAAGCAAAACCTAATCAAGTAAAACTGATGATGATTGATCCAAAAATGGTTGAATTAAATGTATATAATGGAATTCCTCATCTGTTAACTCCCGTTGTAACTAACCCAAGAAAAGCAGCACAAGCGCTTCAAAAAGTAGTAGAAGAAATGGAACGTCGTTATGAGTTGTTTGCCGGTTTTGGAGTAAGAAATATGGGAGGCTATAACGATATGGTCAAACGCCATAACGCGGAAACAGGAGAATCTAAATCAGTTCTTCCTTTTATTGTAGTTATCGTAGATGAGTTGGCAGATTTAATGATGGTTGCAAGTAATGAAGTAGAGGATGCTATCATTCGCCTAGCTCAAATGGCTCGAGCAGCGGGGATACATATGATTTTAGCAACACAACGCCCAAGTGTAGATGTTATTACAGGTATAATCAAAGCGAACGTTCCGTCAAGAATAGCTTTTGCAGTTTCTAGCGGTATTGATTCTAGAACAATTATTGATGGGAATGGTGCTGAAAAATTATTAGGGCGTGGAGATATGCTCTTTGTTCCAATGGGAGAAAATAAACCAATCCGCGTACAAGGGGCATTTATTTCCGATCAAGAAGTCGAAAATATTGTAGAATTTGTGACAAGCCAACAAGAAGCAGATTACCAAGAACATATGATTCCAACAGACGAAGTGGAGACATCAACTGGTACAAGTGATTCGGTAGATGATTACTTTGAAGAGGCTAAAGCCCTCATTATTGAGATGCAAACGGCTAGTATATCTTTATTGCAACGTCGTTTTAGGATTGGTTATAATCGAGCAGCTAGATTGATTGATCAACTAGAAGAAAATGGAGTTGTAGGTCCTTCAGAAGGTAGTAAGCCAAGAAAAGTTCTTTTAACTTACTTACCAGATGAAGATACAACTGAAGAATAAATAATAAAAAAGCCAAAGGTCACGTTACTTAAAATATTTAAGTAAGTCGATCTTTGGCTTTTTTTAGTTAATCATCAAATGACCCTTGTAAGAATGTTGATTCGTTATAGTTGATAGTCTGTCTTAATTGTTGAGCTAACTCTGATGAAATTTTACCTTGTTCAAAAAGAGATTGGATAACAGATCTCTCTTCATCTAAAGTCTTTAAGAAATAATCTTGATAAGCTAATTGATATTCCTCTTGCTGTCTTAGCTGGTAGTTATGAATACGATCAATTTTACTTTGATACTCTAAAATTATTTGATGTAAAATTGAGTTTTTTAAGGCGTAATCTGCTTCAGAAGGAACCAGCTGTCTTTCGCAATCTTTTAACGCGCTAATTGCTTGTTTGGAACTTTCATTTTCTAGTAAAATTACATTTTTTTGATTAATTTTAGGGTTGTAAGTTTGACGAAGGAAAGTTCTAACAAAAATTCGTTTCGTCTTTTTCTTAGTTTTAAATAAAGATTGTTTCATTAAAATAGAAAAATTGGTGCTGTGAGCACGTTTTTTGTACTTAAGCATCTGCAAATAATTTTTAGCTACAATTTTTGGAAAATCAGGATCAGCTGTTAATTTCATTACAGCATCAACTTCACTTTGTAAGGCCACTTGTCGGTAATTCATTTCAATTTTATGATAAAGTTCGTTAGATGTGACATTATCATTTAAATAGAGCATTTTTAATTGCTTATCTAAATCATTTAAAATGTCGGTAACAACGGTTTTATTATCATCACTTAATTCAAATTGAAGTGAACTAATTGCTTTTTTTGTCATTAATTTCTTTGCATCATTTTCTGATAAATCTGAATAAACACTATCATCTTCAAATTCAGTTTCCATGAAACCTTCATCACCAGTTAGTATTAAACGTGTTCTTTTCTTAGTTAATACTGGTAAGGCTAAAACGGCAACGATAAGACTAGTTAAGATAACACCACTTGCAAGAAAAATAATTAAATAACGTTCTTTAAAAACGTCCCCATTAGGTAAAAAGAAGGGGATTGAGAGAACCATTGCCATTGTAACAGCTCCTCTAACACCAGTTAAACCAGTTAATAGGGCTGTGTAAAATTTGGGCTTTACATTAATTAAGTTTCTAGATTTAAAATAACTAAACCACATATACCCATAAGACCAAAGGGTTCTAATAATGAGAAGAATTAACCAAATGATAATAACGTATCCAATTAGAGTCCAATTGTTAATAGCTGGATTGATAATCGCAGAACGCATAGCAAAAGGTAACGAAGCACCTAGAACAACAAAAACAATTCCGTTTAATTGATAGATGATTATATCCCAAACAGCAGTTGAGACGAGTTTGATTTCTGAATACTGCCTTCTATAAAGAGGCTCTTGTTGTATAGCAACTACTCCAGCTACTACTACTGCAATAACACCTGATGCATGAAAAATTTCTGCTGCGATAAAGATGACAAAGGGCATCAATACTTGAAGAGATACATGAAGAATAACATCTTGAATACCTTGTCTGAGTAGTACTTTTTCGACAAGGTAGAAGAATTTTGATAAAAATAAACCAATAATGATACCAACGAAAGTCATATAAAGAAAATCAGTTGTCGCTGATTTAAGAGAAAAAGCTCCCGTTAAAAAAGCTGCCAGAGCATACTTAAAGGCAATCAAGCCAGTAGCATCGTTTATTAAACTTTCACCACTGATTAAACTGAGCAGCCGTTTAGGGAGTTTTACTTGTTCTGCAATACCTTGAACAGCGACTGGATCTGTTGGCGATAAAACTGCTGCTAGGGCAAAGGAAAGTGGTAACGAGACATCGGCTACAAAGAAGTTAATTAAGAAACCTCCCAAAATAGTTGTCAATAATACTAGCCAAATGGCATTTGCAAATATGGGGGCTCGTAATTCCCAAAGTTCTTTTTTAGGGAAATGCTTGGCGTCTGCAAAAAGTAAGGGTGCAATAAAAAGTAGCATAAACCAATCTGTTTCAAGCTCTATTTTTACATTTAGCAATAATGCCGCCATCACTCCAAGTGCAATCTCGATTAATGCTGTGGGCATAAAAATCATGTAATGACTAATGATATTAGAAATAATAACAAGTGAAATTAATAAAATAGTTGTTTCTAAAACTGCCATAAAATACCTCCTTTTTTGTGTTCTTACATATTATAACAAAATAATCGTTATTTTTTTAATGATAAGTTGTATTTCATCAGACAAAGTTTACATCTTACAAAAATGTTCGTTCGTCGTTAGCTCAATGAATGATAAATTTAGTAGATTTCGTATACACTTGGTTTAAGAAAATATTAGAAAGAGGTCAAATCATGTTAGAAATTAATAATGTAACAAAAACATATGGAGATACAATTAAATACCAAGCGCTTAAAGGTATTAATTTAACAGTTAATGAGGGAGAGTTTGTGGGAGTCATGGGCCCTTCTGGTAGTGGAAAATCAACTTTACTAAATTTAATCGGTACCATAGATAAGCCGACGTCTGGTTCAGTCGCTTTGGATGGTTTTGAACCAGCAAAGCTAAATCAAGAGCAGTTAGCAAAATTTAGAAGAAATCAGCTTGGCTTTATATTTCAAAGTTTTAATTTAATGCCAACTTTGACGGTTGAGGAAAATATCGTTTTACCTTTAACTCTTGATGGTGAGAAAGTAAGTATCATGAAGAAAAAATTACATGAGGTTTCTGCAAATTTAGGAATTGATAATTTATTAAAAAAACGTATTGCAACTATATCAGGAGGTCAAGCCCAACGAGTTGCAATTGCAAGAGCTATGATTCATCAGCCAAAACTGTTACTTGCTGATGAACCAACAGGAAATTTAGATACGAAATCATCCAGAGACGTGATGGGACTTTTGTCTAGTCTAAATCAAGATGAGAAGTCAACAATTTTAATGGTAACGCATGATCCTTTTGCGGCGAGCTATTGCGAAAAAATTATTTTTATAAAAGATGGAGAGTTAGTTCAGCAAATATCTCGTAAAGGAAATCGTTCTGAATTTTATGATGTAATCTTAGAAAACCTTAGGGAGTTAGAAGGTGCGTCTAATGAGATTTAAGGAATTTGTATTTAAAAATACCATCCGAAATAAAAATTTATATATGGCTTACTTTTTTAGCACTTTGACAACGGTTATGACATTTTTTACTTTTGCTGTGTTCGCATTTCATCCAATGCTTGGTGAAGATATGCATATTGCTGTTAAATCAGGAATGTTATCGTCTGCTGTTATTATTTATTTGTTCTCTTTCTTTTATGTTTTGTATTCGATGGATATCTTTTTACAGTCTAGAAAAAAAGAATTTGGTTTACTACTTATTCAAGGGATGTCGCCAAAGCAACTGCGTAAAATGGTTTTTCAAGAGAATACAATTATTGGGTTTTTAGCTACAGTAACAGGTATAATAATAGGAATATTTTTCTCTCAATTTATACTTTGGTTAAGTAAGTTAACAATGCATGTTGATTTAGGTTTTTATGTACCTGTTAAAGCAATCGGAGTAACTTTTATTTCATTTATTTTGTTATTTATGTTTATTTCATTTTTTATTCAATTTAAAATTCCTAAAATGGATGTTCAGGAATTATTAAAAAGCAACGATATGGGAAAAGGTGAAGTAAAGCCTTCAAAAATCAAATCTATTTTAGCTATTTTGCTAATTGGTATTGGTTATGCAGTAGCTTTAACTGTTCAAGGGATGCAAGTTGTTATGGTAATGATTCCAGTTATTTTTGTGGTTATCTTAGGAACAAAGCTATTATTTAATCAACTGAGTATTTATATTGTTAAATTTTTAAGAAAAAATGAAAATCGATTTTGGAAAAAGACTAACATGTTAGTTTTTTCTGATTTAGCTTTTCGAATGAAAGATAATGCACGGTCATTTTTTTTGGTGGCAGTGATTACCACTGTTGCATTTTCTGCAATCGGGACGTTGACTGGGTTTAAAGAAATGACTTTAAAAGGTGTTAACTCAGAGCCATATGATTTCTCTTTGCAACTAGATGAAGAAGATTCCAATGAAGGGCAAAAAGAAATTAAAGCAATTAAGGAAGCATTGAAGAAAAATAATGTTGAAGCTGAAGAGATTAAAGTAGTTTTAGCTAATGCATCAGGAGAAGAAACTGGCGTAGGTGCTAAATTAATAAACGAAAAGCAATACAATGAAATTTCTCAAAAATTAGGACAAGAGAAAATTAATTTAACAGGTAAACAAGTAGTTTTACTGAATGATTTAAGTATTCCAGATATGAGTAACGGAGAAGAGGTTAATGTAACTACTGAATTTAAAGATGTTCATGGAGAAGTATATCAAGTAAAAAGACAGGATGTAAAACAAAAACCGTGGTCAACTTTTGAAGATATGTATGTGGTTTCTGATACTGTTTATCAAGGTTTTAATCAAAAGAATAACTCAATTACTTCATATGGGTGGCTTGTGTCTAAAGGGTCATTTGATCAACAAAAAGCAGTTGGAAGTACCTTAAAAGATTTTCCAATGTTCATGTCAAAAGCTAGTATGACACAAGATATTACCGATAATTTTGCCCCCATTTTATTCATCGGATTTTTCATTGGTATTGTATTCTTTGTTTCTGCAGGTAGTTTTTTATACTTCAGATTGTATAGTGATATGGATGTTGATATCGATAAATTTAAAATGGTTCATAAACTAGGATTTAGTAAAAAAGAGATGAAAAAAGTAGTTTATCAACAAGTAGGGATTTTATTCTTTACACCAATAATCGTTTCATGTATTCATGGTGCTGTAGCATTGACGGCAATGTATGCTTTGTTTAGTCAAGGATTACAAATGACTGCTATTTATGTACTAGGCATTTTTATTCTAATTCAAATAGTCTATTACTTAATTGCTAGAGGTTTCTATTTTAGAAAACTTTATCGATCTGTAATAGCTTAAAATAGGGACACAATTTCTTAATCGCTAGAAATTGTGTTTTTTGGTATAATTCATTTAAAAGAGGTGAAGTTGATGATTGAAGAAAGAATGAACCTTTTAATCGAGTATGGCAATACACTTCCTCATGCAAGCGTTTATTTTCGTGAGGATTGGCAAGTCTACTATTTTGATTTGGCAGGTAAGCAATTTGGACTTATGTCAAAAGAGCCTAGTGAAGAATCTGTTATTACTTTAAAAGGAAATCCAGATGTGAATGAGGAAATGCGAGAAAATTATTCTGATATCTCTCCAGGGTATTACGCTAATAAAAAGCATTGGAATTCCATCAAATTGAATAGTAAAGAACTGTCAGGTAGTGAAATTAAAAGAATGATATTAACCTCTTATGAGCTAGTTTGGGGCAATCTGCCAGCTAAAATTAGAAAAGAATTGAAAAGTAAGTAAAAAAGCCAAAAGATATCAGCTGAAAAACTGATATCTTTTGGTTATTTTTTCATGATTGTATCAATAGCATTGATTGTAGCGTATCTAAAACCTTCTTTTTCAAGTGCAGTAATACCTTTTATGGTTGTCCCACCGGGAGATGTCACTTCATCTTTTAATTCACCAGGATGTTTTCCAGTTTGTAATAACAGATTGGCAGAGCTACTAACCATTTTGGCAGCAACATGGTATGCCGTTGTACGATCTAATCCGTTCAAAACAGCTCCATCACTTAAAGCTTCCATAAAGACATCAACAAATGCAGGGCCACATCCGGCCAAGGTTCCAAAAATATCTATTTTATCTTCAGATATTTCAACTAAATCACCTAACATACTAAAGCTTTGAACCATTATTTCTTTGTATTTCATTTCAATATTATCCGCGTAAACAATTCCAGTCATCCCTTCATTAATTTGAACAGGCGTATTTGGAATAGCTTGAGCTAGTGGGTATGACTCTCCCATAACTTGTTGCATTTCTTTGACAGAAACCCCCGCTGAAACAGAAACGATAGGAATAATAGAGTTAGCTAAAATTGGTTTTAATTCTTTTAATATTGGAACAATGAGTGGTGTATTTACAGCTAAAAAAATGATGTCCATGTTTTTAAACTCATTAGTTTGAGTCGTTAACATAAAGCCAAGTTCATCTTTAAGAGCCTGTGCTGTTCCTTTTTTCCCACCTCGAACAAGAATATTTTTCGGAGGAATCCTATTTGAATGAACCCATCCTTTAATCATAGCGCCTCCCATATGGCCAGCGCCAAAAATACCAATCTTCATTTTTTTTCCTCCTCGTTTAGTAATCCTAAGTTTATTATAAAAGATTGCTATAAAGAAGGATAGCCTTTTTTTTCGTATGGTAAAGAAGAATATTTTTCGGTATACTGATTTAAATCATAGCGCTTTTATTGGAGGAATAAAATGAAATTAGTAATTAATCACCTTGAAAAAGAATTTAAAGGAAAAAAAATAATAAAAGATGCTTCATTTGAATTTAAAAAAGGAAGAATATACGGTTTACTTGGTAGAAATGGTGCAGGTAAAACGACTTTATTTAATTGTATTTCAAAAGACCTTTCCTTTGAAGGTGGTACTATAATGTTTGAAAAAGAAAGAAAATTGGAGGATTACAAAGAAACTGATATTGGATTAGTTCACGCGACTCCAAATGTACCAGATTTCATGACGGGCTACGAGTTTATCAAATTTTTTATTGATATGAATAAAAAACAAATGAAAAATATACGAACTCCTGATGCTTATTTAGCAAAAGTTGGTATTAAACCAGAAGATCGTCATCGGCTAATGAAAGAGTACTCTCATGGAATGAGAAATAAAGTGCAAATGATTGCAACAATGATGATTCAGCCACCGATTCTCTTGTTAGATGAACCACTTACATCTTTTGATGTTGTAGCAGCTCATGAAGTAAAAGAATTAATCATTTCCATGAAGTCAGAGTCAGTAGTCATTTTTTCGACACATATTTTACAACTTGCTCAAGATTTATGCGATGAGATTGTTTTGCTTCATAACGGAGAATTAAAAGGTATTCCAACTGCTAGTATTCATGACTTGGATTTTGAAAACGAAATTGTTAGGCTACTATCAGATGAGGGCGAAGGTAGTAAAGATGGAGGGAATTAAACAATTATGCTATTTCAACTGGAAATATAGGGCGTATAAAGCGAGTGTATTTATTAACAGTCTAATTTACTTTTTAGGAAGAATACCATTACTAGGAAAAATAATTCCTACAACAATGCTTTATAGAGAATACCGTTTAAAAAAATTTTTTGCCATTATTAAGCTTATTTTTTCTTTCATAACTTCCTTCATGGTTTACAGTTTACCTTTCATAATCAGTTTTTTTATAAGCAAGGGATTAAGTAGCTTAGTAGATAATAAGATAACGATTTTTTTTGTTTGGTTACTTTTATTCAATTTAATTGGTTCTTGTATTGGTGAGCTATTTTTAAGTTTAAATAAACAAGAAATTCAATTTATCAGTAATTTTAGAGTATCTAAAGAGGATTATATTAAAAGAAAAACGATTGTAGATATTATAGAGAGCGTTATATTCTCTATACCAAGTCTTATAGTAGTTGGTATAATTGAAAATAAACTGGTGTTGTATTTGTTAATTGGTATTTTTTCTTTAGTAGGATACTCGTTACTTTGGTCAGTTGTTAACTTACATTTAACTTTATTGAATAAACGCTTATTGGTGAAGAGTTTGGTAAGTTTATTTATTCTCTTTTTTGAACTGATAACTATTTATTTCCTAATTAAAGCAGGTACATTATATGCTTTTCAAGAATCATTGATTAGTTGGCTAGGAGCTTTTCTCTTTTTAATTTTGTTTTTACCATTTTTTTATCTCTATATTAGTTTTAAAAAATTCAGTGCTTTTTCTAAACAAATGTACGTGTCATCTGAAACAATCATTAATTATTCAGATAATGCATCAAAAAATCAGGCTCATTATTTAGATGAAGGTAAGAAAATGAAGCTAGAAAAAGGAAATGACGAAAAAAAACTATCTTCTTTAAAAGGAAGTAGCTACTTGAACGCCCTAATATTCAGTCGATTTAAGACAAGTCTAAGAAAACAATTAATGTATCGTGTTATTGGTATTAGCTTGATTATGATAGTAATTATTACCTTTTTCGAATTTGTAAAGATACCAGTTAGTAACGTAGTTTTTGAAAAAATAATGTATAATTTTTTACCAATTATGTTTTTTATTCTGTACATATTATCTTTTGGTAAAAAAGTAGTACAAACCTTGTTCGTGAATTGTGATTCATCTATGTTATCCTATCCATTTTACCGAGAGTCCAAAGCAATAGTGGGCGGATTTTTTTACCGATTTTTAAAAATTTTTTATTATAATGGTATAATAAGCGTAGTAATTTATTTGTGGTTATTTATATTTAATCAGTTAAACAATCAAATACTAGGAACTAGTTTTATGTTGTTGTTTTTGTTTGTTACAGTTAGTTTAACAATTCTATTCTCATTCCATGAGTTGTTTATATATTATATTTTGCAACCCTTTACAAGTGATTTTCAAGTAAAAAATCCTGTATATAAGCTAGTAGATGGTTTATTTTATGGAATAGCCTATTTGAGTTTACAGATAAAAGCTGCTGGTCTTTTATATGCATTATCAGTATCCGCAATATCGTTAGTCTATTTTGTACTAGGAACAGCAATAATAATTAAAGTAGCGCCAAAAACATTTAAATTAAAAAATTAGCTGTTGCGACTTGAAAAAAATATGAAATAGTGTTTTAATGTAATTAAGATTTTAAATATTAAATTGTTGCGAAAGACACCGATTATTAATAACTGTTTTTAGGGAGGAAAACCTTGACTGAAAGTTTTCTAACAAGTGTAATAATTGACCACTTTCAAGAGCTTAGTCGAAACTAAGCCGGTCGCTTCCGTTATCGCGATAGAGAAGATAGTTTTATTTCGTTCAGGATAGAGATAAAAACTATTAAATTTTAGGTGGAACCACGATAATTCGTCCTATTAGGCTTTTAAAGCTTAATAGGGCTTTTTTTTATTATATTTTTATAGGAGGAGATTAAATGTCAGTTATTAAAATTACATTCCCAGATGGTGCCGTAAAGGAATTTGAGGCAAAAACAACAACATTTGAGATTGCTGAGAGTATCAGCAAAAGTTTATCTAAAAAAGCGTTGGCAGGAAAATTAAATGGAGAATTAATTGATTTAACACGTGAAATTGATGCAGATGGTACTTTAGAAATCATTACACCAGGTCATGATGACGCATTGCAAATTTTACGCCACTCAACAGCTCATTTAATGGCAAATGCGCTAAAACGTTTGTACCCTAACATTCATCTTGGAGTTGGACCAGCGATTGATAATGGTTTTTATTATGATACAGATAATGGTGAAGAGGCTGTATCTGAGGAAGATTTAGTAAAAATTGAAGAAGAAATGATGAAAATTGTAAAAGAAAATAATCCTATTGTTAGAAAAGAAGTATCAAAAGAAGAAGCATTAGAATTATTTAAAGAAGACCCATATAAAGTAGAATTAATTAATGAATTACCTGAAGAGGAAGTAATAACTGTTTATGATCAAGGCGATTTTGTTGATTTATGTCGCGGTGTTCATGTTCCTTCAACAGGTCGTATTCAAGTCTTTAAATTACTTTCAGTCGCTGGGGCGTACTGGCGTGGAAATTCTAAAAATAAAATGATGCAACGTGTATATGGAACGGCCTTCTTTGATAAAAAAGAATTAAAAGAGTATTTAAAAATGCGTGAGGAAGCCAAAGAACGCGATCATCGTAAACTTGGAAAAGAATTAGACTTATTCATGGTAAATCCAGATGTTGGTTCTGGTCTTCCTTTCTGGTTACCAAAAGGAGCTACTATCCGCCGTGTAGTAGAACGTTATATTGTAGATAAAGAAATCAGTTTGGGTTATCAACATGTTTACACTCCAGTGATGGCTGATGTAGAACTATATAAAACAAGTGGTCACTGGGATCATTATCATGATGATATGTTCCCACCAATGGATATGGGAGACGGAGAAATGCTAGTTCTTCGACCAATGAATTGTCCTCATCATATGATGGTTTATAAAAATGATATCCATAGCTACCGTGAATTACCGATTCGCATTGCCGAACTTGGTATGATGCATCGTTATGAAAAATCAGGAGCTTTATCAGGACTTTCACGCGTTCGTGAAATGACATTAAATGACGGTCATACTTTTGTTAGACCAGATCAAATTAAGGATGAATTTTTACGTACATTAGAGTTAATGGTTGGTGTTTATGAAGACTTTAATATTGATAATTATCGTTTGCGCTTAAGTTTACGTGACCCAAGCAACACTGAAAAATATTTTGATGATGACGATATGTGGGAAAAAGCTGAAGCGACTTTAAGAGAAGCTCTAGTGGAAGCTGGTGTGGAATTCTTCGAAGCAGAAGGAGAAGCAGCTTTCTACGGTCCTAAAATGGATGTTCAAATTAAAACAGCTTTAGGAACTGAAGAAACATTATCTACTATTCAATTAGATTTCTTATTACCAGAGCGTTTTGATTTAACTTATGTAGGTGAAGATGGAGAAAATACACACCGTCCTGTTGTTATTCACCGTGGTATTGTTTCTACAATGGAAAGATTTGTTGCTCACTTAATTGAAGTCCATAAAGGAGCATTCCCAACTTGGTTAGCTCCAGTTCAAGGAACAATTATTCCTGTTAATTTAGATTTACATAGTGATTATGCCTTTGAAATTAAAGAAAAATTAGAGATGCACGGGTTACGATTTGAAGTGGATACTCGTAATGAAAAAATGGGTTATAAGATTCGTGAATCTCAAACACAAAAAGTTCCTTATCAAGTTGTTATTGGTGACAAAGAGCTTGAATCAGGCGAAGTAAATATTCGTCGTTATGGGAGCAAAGACACAAGTACAATGAATGTTGACATGTTTGTGGACTCAGTTGTTGCTGATGTTAAAAATTATAGCCGTAAATAAGTATAAAAAGGAAAAACCTTTAGCATTTTGCTATTGGTTTTTTTTATTTATTCGTAATAAAAAAATTGAAAAGAATGTGAATATCATTGAAAAAGTAAGAAATACATGAGATACTCAATAATAGGTTTTTTAAAACTAAATTTTTATTAAATATTATTAAAATAACTAAAAAAATAAAAAATAAACCATTATAATAGAGATTAATTGCGGAATTGAAAGGACTTTTTATTTAGATGAGAAATAACAAAATACCATGGCGACCATTTTCAAAGAAATATAAAAACGCCCAGGAACCAAAGAAGGCACATGTTCCTTTTAGGCTAGACTTTCTTTTTTTTATTGTCTTTATTTTATTTACTGCATTAGTTGTTAGATTATCCTATTTGCAAATTAATCAATATGATGAGTTCGTTCAGATTGTGGAAAAAGGACAGAAAAGTGTCATTGAAGAGAACGCTCCTAGAGGTTATATTTATGACTCAAAAGGGCAGATACTCGTTGGAAACAAAGCTAATCAAGCTATCCTTTACACAAGAAGTACAGGGATGACAGCTGAAGATATAAAAAAAATAAGCGAGCAAATAGTTGAATTGATTAACATTGAACCTGAAAAACTATCAGATAGAGATCAAAAGGATTTTTGGTTATCGAATCCTAAAGAGCTAAAAAAGGCTGAGGCAAAGCTTACTGTAACAGATAAATTAAATAGTAAGGGCGAACAACTATCCGCAGGAGATCTTTATAAAAAAATGGTGAACAAGGTTGATGTTAAAGACATTCAATTATCAGATAAGGATAAACAGGTAGCGACGGTTTTTAAAAAAATTAATGGCGCATATGCTCTTCAACCAGTGATTGTTAAAAACAAAGGTGTTACGCCGGAAGAAATAGCAGTTGTTGGTGAAAATACAGCTTCTATCCCTGGTTTATCAGCAGGAACAGACTGGGAAAGGGAATACCCTCAAAAAGATCAGTTACGCTCTATTTTTGGAACTGTCTCAACGGAAAAACAAGGTTTACCTGAGGAAAAAGCTGAAAAGTATCTTAAAGAAGGCTATAAAATTAATGATCGAGTTGGTCTAAGTTATTTAGAAGAGGCTTACGAAAATGACCTTAAGGGTAAAAAAGGCGAGTCTGAAATTTCAACTGATAAGAATCAAAAAATTACATCTAAAAAGGAAACTAAACCTGGTGAAAAAGGAGATAATGTTGTTTTAACAATTGATCTTGAATTTCAAAAGAAAGTTCAAGAAATATTAGCTAACAATTATAACGGTTTAATTGAAAGTGGAAAAGCTAATAATTCTGAAGGAGCTTACGTGGTTGTTACTGAACCAGCGACAGGTAATGTATTGTCGATGGCAGGAGTTCGTAAAAATTCTGAAACGGGTGAATTACAAGATGATACATTAGGAACAATTAACCAAGCCTTTGTTCCAGGATCGTCTATTAAGGCCGCAACAATTATGTCTGGCTATGAAAATAATATTATTAAGGGCAATGAGACTATGATTGATGAGCCACTGGTGTTTCAAGGAGGATTAACAAAATCATCATTATTTAACCGATATAGCTCGATACCCTTAACAGCGGTTCAAGCATTAGAAGTTTCTTCAAACGTCTATATGATGAAGATAGCGCTGGAAATGATGGGAACTCCTTACTCACCTAATATGTCTATGCCGATTAGAACAGATGTCTTTGATACTTTACGTTCAACTTATGAACAGTTTGGTTTAGGGACAAAAACAGGCATTGACTTACCAAAAGAAGAAGTTGGGTTCATTAATAAGGAATATAAAGACAAAGATGGTAATTTTATTCCAGGTATTATGGGTAATTTATTAGATTTATCATTTGGAAATTACGATACTTATACACCAATGCAACTTAATCAATATGTTGCAACGATAGCTAATGGAGGTACCCGAGTAGCCCCACATGTCGTTAAAGGCGTTTATGGAAATAATGAATCTGGTGAGTTGGGAAAAGTTATCAAACCCGTAGAGCCAAAGGTACTAAACACGATTAAAGGACAGGACGAAGGCTTTGAAATAATTAAAAAAGGAATGTATCAAGTTGTGAATGGTCCAATAGGAACAGCTCAATCATTACAAAGTGCTAGTTTACCTATCGCTGCAAAAACAGGTACGGCCGAAACGTTTGCAGGTGGTCAAGAAGTAATTAACAGTACAATCGTTGGCTATGCGCCTTACGATAACCCTCAAATAGCAGTGAGTGTAATCTTGCCACATATTAAAGATGACGCTGGTGGTGTAAATACTGCTATCTTAGGACAAGTAGTGAATGCTTATGCAGAAATTCAAAATAGACAATAATATTACTGATGTGTTTTAATTGTAAAGGAAAACTACTTAACAAAAGCTTGTAATTATAAAAAAAAGATGGTATTATAATCTAGTGTCAAGTAAACATACTTGAATATTCTATTTTTGGAGGGAACACAAATGCGCGTAAACATTACTTTAGAATGTACTGAATGTAAAGAAAGAAACTATCTTTCAAATAAAAACAAACGTAACAATCCTGATCGTTTAGAAGTAAAAAAATATTGTCCACGTGAACGTAAAGTTACTTTACACCGTGAAACAAAATAATCATTGATTATGATGAGCTACAATCCTTTAGTGGTAAGGATTGTAGCTCTTTTTTATTTAATAGCATAAGAATAGGCCTATAATTTTATAATCAATATTAATAACCTGTATGAATGAAAAAAGATTTCCATCCATACAGGTTATTATGCAATCATTTTAATACCATAAATAGTGATCCTTACAAGATATATTCAGCCATAATTTTATCAATTTTTCTAATATCTACACCCTTAGCTAAGTTGATTTTTAAGTGCCCTGCCCTAGTCCATAGCTCGATTTCAGAGTTGAAATCAATTCTTCCTGCGTTTTCGGTTGACCACATATTTATATTTTTGAAAGGAATTGAGTACACCTCAACCTTTCTCCCTGTTATGCCTTGAGCATCTCTGATAATAAATCTTTTATTTGTGATAATCGCAACATCTCTAATGGTTTTATAAGCAGTAATAGGTTTTTCATTTGTCACTAAAAGATCGACAATATCATTTGGTATCGCACATTCTGCTGAAAAAGTCCACATTAGTAAATCGGGTACAGCCATAATAAATATCCTCCAATACATGATTAATCTTCTATTTTATCTTTTGAGCAATTAAGCAATCAACTCTTATTATTGAGCAGAACTCATGTAAGCATCGATAATTTGTTGAGCTTCTTCCATGTAAACATCCATAAGCTTTTGAGCCCAAGCTTCATACTCCTTATTGTCTTGTGAGCTAGATTTATTCATAATCTCAGCCATTTTAGAGACACCCTCTGTAGAAGTTTCGGCTAATTTTTCAACTTTTTCATTCGATAATTCAGCGAGATTTTCAATACTTTCACTATTATTTGGGACTTCAGCGTTATATTCTTCGACAAGTACTGGTACTTGCTCTTTCAGTTTTACAGAATAAGTATCTAAGATGGATTGATATTGCTCTTCAATAGGACTATTCTTAGCTTCCTTTTTAACATCTTCATTATTTTTAGGTTCTTTCTTTTCTTTTTTTATCGTTTTTGACATTTTTTCTTTTGTTTTTCCAGTAGTTTTTGGCTTAGTTTCTTTGGTTACATCTGTTTTGGATGAACTCTTTGTAACAACTTCCTTACTTTCAGTGGAAGAAGAAGCCTCTTTTTTATTAATTCCTTTACCTAGTAGAACTCCTCCGATAACTAATATAAAAATAATTAACCAAACCCACCATTTTTTATAAAAAGGTTTTTTCAAAGCGTTTGTTGAGTCACTAATGTCATTACTTAAATTCTTATTATTCTTTGTCATTTTTACTCCCCCAATATGATATAATTTCACTGGATAGAGTTATTTGCTTAATCTGTCAACATCACTCAAACTTTGCAGGGGAGAGTGGTGTCTTTTTATGTTAGTCATATTTTTTGTGATTTATCTCTGACTTGAATCAAAAAAGGTAGTATTAGAAGTTTACTATCTGCTTTCATACTACAAAATTTTATACAAATGGTCAACGCTATTTGTGAAAGGTTGTTCATTTTTCATGAGAACATCACAATTATTAGGCATACTGAATTTTTAGTTGCTTTTTCGATACATACATAAGGAAGTAGGAGGAAATTTAAAATGAAGACATTAAAATTGCTAAGTGAATTAATGAATATCAAACCAAAAAAACTTATCGATGAGAAACAAAATAAAGAATATGAAGGAATAAAATTTACAGCCAACCAGCAAATTTTTAGAAGTCGTTTAGCAAAGAAAACACCTAATAAATCTGGCTATTTTGTTGTCTTCTGGGAAAAGGATGAAAATAATCAAAATCAAGCGTATTCTTACCAAGAAACACCAAATACTGTACTGGTTTTCGTTTCAGATCATTCTAATCAAGGTGTTTTTAAATTTCCTAAAGAAGTGCTACTTGAAAAAGGAATATTAAGAGATGGTCATAAAAAAGGAAAAATGGGTATCAGAGTGTATCCAGTATGGGAACAAAATTTAAACAAAACTGCTGAAAAAACTCAAGAGTGGCAACTTAACTATTTTTCAACACAAAAGTCATACCTATAAAAAAGAGACATAATCGAAAAATCATATAATATTCTTTTGTATTACTTTTATAATTGAGTATAATAGTACGATTAGAAAATTAAGGGAGGCTAATCCCGTGAAAAAAGAAATAAGAAAAAATGTATTATCTCAGTTAGAAAAATTGAGTCAAAATCAGGCTGAGAAATTGAAACGTGAAAAAAATATATTAAATCAATTATTCAAAAGCAAAGAGTGGAAAGAAGCTACAATAATTGGTACCACAATTTCGATGACTAAAGAGTTCAGTACAAGATTATTAATTGAAAAAGCATTTGATGAAGGAAAAAAAATAGTTATACCTAAAACATTTCCTCTAGGAGAGATGAAGTTCTTCAATTATCAAACAGGTGATGAATTAAAAAAAACATCATTTGGGGTTTTGGAACCAACAAATGAGCGATTGATAAAAAAAAGTGATATTGATTTATTAATAGTTCCAGGGGTTGCTTTTTCAAAAGAAGGATTTCGTATTGGATTTGGTGGAGGCTTTTATGATCGCTATTTAGTTGACTACCAAGGAAACACGTGTAGTCTTGTTTTTAAAGAGCAAACTGGTTGTACTTGGCAACCAGATAGTTATGATTTATCAGTGAAACAACTATTCTTATATCAAGAAATGGAGACTAATAATGAATCAATTTTCTAGTAAATGGAACAAAATCAACCGTATTCCATTTTTAACTTATACATTTTTGGGAATTCAAGTAATAATTTTTATTTTAATGGAGATTATTGGTGTGAGCAATGGAATCATGAATGGTTCCGAGAATTCTGCGCTGCTTTATTTGTTTGGAGCAATGTCCCCTCAAGCAATTATTCAAAACCAAGAGTATTGGAGGTTTATCACGCCTATTTTTATACATATTGGCTTAACTCACTTAGCTCTAAATTCATTAAGTTTATATTTTGTTGGACGGATTCTGGAACCCATCATTGGACATACGAGATTTTTCATAGTTTATCTAGTGAGTGGTATTATGGGGAATCTGTTGAGCTTTGCTTTTGGTAGCTCATATGGCTTGTCAGCAGGTGCTAGTACCTCGTTATTTGGTATCTTTGCCGCTTTTATTGTTTTAGGGAAAATTTATCGATACCATCCGATGATTCAACAAATGTCTCAAAGTATGAAACTATTAATCATTTTAAATTTAGTCATGAACATTTTTGATTCAGGTGTGGATATTTTAGGTCATCTTGGTGGAGCAATCGGTGGTGTCTTATTAATGATTGTTGTAGGTGTTCCCAAAAATACGCTTCAAGAAAAAGTGAATGGACACAAAAGGATAGCAACAGCAATTTTTACTGTCTTTTTTATTGGATTCTGTTTTATGTATGGACTTTCTTTTAAATAGACAAAGAAATCATGAAAAATTTGTAAGATTGAACAAAAATAAAAAAGACTCTATTATTTTATTTTTGTTATCTGTATAATGTTATGGGAGCGTTAATATGAGAACAATGTACGATGTACAACAGTTATTAAAAAGATTTGGTATCTACATATATGTTGGAAATAGGCTGTGGGATATCGAGTTAATGATGATTGAGCTTCGAAAATTATCTGAAAATGAAGTTATTGAGAAGAGAGACTTTATTAATGCAATGATGGTGTTAAAACGAGAACACCGTTTAGAATTAGAATATCAGGAGGGGCTAAATTGAGTAAAAAAATTATAGGTATAGATTTGGGTGGAACAACAGCAAAATTTGCTATATTAACAGAAACAGGTGACATCCAACAAAAATGGAGTATCGAAACAAATATAAATGATGATGGCTCTCATATTATTCCAGATATTATTGCGTCAATAGAACACCGACTTAATCTGTATAACATGAAGGCGGATGAGTTTATTGGAATTGGAATGGGAACTCCTGGAACGGTAGATCGAGTAAATGGAACTGTCATAGGTGCCTATAACTTGAACTGGAAAACACTGCAACAAATAAAAAAACCTATTGAAGAATCACTAAATATTCCGTTTGCTTTAGATAATGATGCGAACGTTGCGGCTCTTGGAGAGCGGTGGAAAGGTGCGGGTGAAAATTCACCAGAAGTGACCTTTATAACTTTAGGAACTGGAGTAGGTGGTGGAATTATTGCTGAAGGAAACCTTATACACGGTATCAATGGTGCTGCAGGTGAAATTGGACATATCACAGTTGATCCAGAAGGGTTTGATTGTACCTGTGGGAAAAAAGGATGCTTAGAAACTGTTGCAAGCGCAACTGGAGTGGTACGTTTGGCAAGAGAAATGTCTGAGACATACTCAGGTGGTTCGGATTTGAAATACCAAATTGATGATGGTCAAGAAGTAACCAGTAAAGATGTATTTGATGCTGCAAAAGAAAATGACGACTTTGCCTTACTTGTTGTTGACAAAGTTTGTTTCTATTTAGGTCTAGCTTGTGGTAATATTGGTAACATATTGAATCCAAGTGACATCGTAATTGGTGGAGGAGTTTCAGCGGCTGGAGACTTTTTGCTTGAAAGAATTCAAGGGTATTTTAACCAATTCACATTTCCTCAGGTTAGGGAGAGTACAAAAATTAAATTGGCTCTCTTAGGAAATGAGGCAGGTGTGATTGGGGCGGCTTCATTAGCGTTACAATTTAAATAAGATAAAGATATTAGAGAGGGCTTTTAATTATGTCATTTTTAACAACTATCAACATTTTTTTATTATCAATTGTTTTAATCTATGCTGTGTATAAATTATATTTTTTCATTATGAGAAAAAGAACAGCTAAAATGCTGACGCAAGAAGAGTTTCAAGAAAAAATGAGAAGTGCCCAAGTTATTGACGTTCGTGAAAAAGAAGAGTTTAATCGTGGTCATATTCTTGGGGCAAGAAGCATTCCTTATACTATTTCTAAAGCTCATAAAGAATATCTAACCGCAATCAGAAAAGATAAACCTATTTATCTTTATGATAATAAAGTCAATATGGCTATCTATATGTCTAAGTTATTAAAAAAAGAAGGCTTTACTGATATTTACATTCTGAAAGACGGATATAGCGGTTGGACAGGAAAAACAAAGAAAAAATAGCACAAAAAAGAGAGGTTGACCTTATAAAATAAGGCAGCCTCTCTTTTACATAATAAATTTTAGCGGGCGCGACTTTTACGCATTGCTTTTTTACGGTTATCATCAATCATAAACTCTTTTTCTTCTACGGGTTCGATAACAAGTTTTTTAATCCCAACAGCTACACCAGCTAGAGTAGCAAGAGTAATTGTTGTACCAGTTAAAAATCCTGAAGTAAATTTTTTCATATGTATACACATCCTTTACTTTTTGTACAATACTATTATCTCTCATTTTTGATGAAAAATCTAGTAGAAACTATTGTTTGGTGATGTTAAAAGCTGAAAAGAAGTGTTAAACTATTATCTGAAATGGAGTGACATAATAATGACTTTAATTTTTGCTCACAGAGGAAGCAAAGGGACACACCCTGAAAATACATTAGCAGCATTTAAAGAAGCAATTCGAGTGAAATCGGATGGTATTGAATTAGATATTCAATTTTCAAAAGAAGAAGAACTGGTTGTCATTCATGATGGTGATGTCGAAAGAACAACTAATGGTAAAGGATTAGTTAAAGAGTTAACGTTATCAGAGCTTAAGGAGCTTGATGCGGGTAGTTGGTTTGATGAAAAGTTTTCGAATGAGAAAATACCGACTTTTTTTGAGGTATTAGACTTATTAAGTAATGAAAAATACTCAGGTATATTAAATATTGAACTAAAAACAGATGAATATGATTATCTGGGAATTGAGCAAAAAACAATTGAGATGTTAAAGAAGTTTAATTTGACTTGTCAAATACTATTTTCAAGTTTCAATACAGAGACAATGGAAAGAGTAATTGCTCTTGATACAGATAGAGCTAAAGCTGTTATCATGGATAAATCGGAGCGAAAAATAAATTTTGCCAAAGAGAATAAATCGATTAGTGCTATCCATCCATCTATTAAATGGGTAAAAGAAAATATGACTGTTGTAAAAAAATATCCTAAGAGTATTCGACCTTGGACTGTGAATACACAAGAAGATATGCGTCTTTGTTTTGAGTTGAATCTAGAAGGTTTCCATACTGATTTTCCTGAGAGAGCATTGTTAGAAAAGGAAAGATTTTAATGAAGAAACAAAAAGTATTGGTTATTGTAGGTCCAACAGCAGTAGGCAAGACCGCACTTAGCATTGAACTTGCCAAATTATTTTCTGGTGAGATAATAAGCGGAGACTCTCTTCAAGTGTATAAAAAATTAAATATTGGAACTGCCAAAGTTACTGAAGAAGAAAAGAAGGGAGTTCCTCATTTTTTAATTGATGTTAAAGAACCAACAGACACTTATTCTGCTTTTGAATTTAAAAAGCAAGCTGAAAAAAATATTTTTGAAATATCTCAACGTAATCACCTACCTATAGTGGTTGGAGGTACGGGAATGTACATTCAATCATTACTTTTTGACTTTCAACTTGGAAGTAAACAAGAAGAGTTAGAAGGAGAAAAGACACGGGATAAATGGGAAAAATTTGCTAAAGAGAATGGAAAACAAAAATTATGGGACTATTTAAATAAAATAGATTCTGAGGCGTCAGAGAAAATTCATCTTAATAACGAGAAACGTGTCATTAGAGCAATTGAGGTTTTTGAAAAAACAGGAACAAGTATTTTAAATCAACAAGGAATAGATTTAACTGATTTATCACAGTGTCAATATGATGTGAAATTGATTGGTTTGGAAACGGATAGAGAGCTACTTTATAATCGTATTAATCAGCGAGTAGACTTAATGATGAAAGACGGCCTTTTAGAAGAAGCTAAGTATGTTTTTTCACTCGGTCAAATACAAGCTAGTCAAGGTATTGGTTATAAAGAGTTTTTTCCTTATTTAGAGAAAGAGCAACCATTAGAATTTGGGATAGAAAAAGTAAAACAGCATTCAAGACAATACGCTAAGCGTCAGTTAACCTGGTTTAGAAATCGCATGAGTATTGAATGGTATGATTTAGTACAGCAGACGAATCAGTTGGATGATATAAAAAAATCAGTTAGAGAATGGTTAGCTGAGTGAGAGAAGGTATTATGTGGAGCAAGTAATTCTTGTGGGTGTAGAAAATCAAGAAAATTTTAAGACATTTGATGAATCAATGGAAGAGCTTGGGAATTTAGCTGAAACGGCTCAAGGAGAAGTGATTGGAGAATTAATTCAAAAAAGGCAATCAATTGACCGCAGAACTATTTTAGGAAAAGGCAAACTATTGGAGTTAAGTACACTAGTGAATGCTAAAGAGGCTGATTTGGTTATTTTTAACCACGAACTAACAGCAAGACAAGCAAAATTAATAGAAGATGAAGTAAAAGTTAAAGTAATTGACCGAGTTCAATTGATTCTCGATATTTTTGCTATGCGCGCTAAATCCAAAGAAGGTCAACTTCAAGTAGAACTAGCACAACTGAACTATTTGTTACCTCGTTTAGTTGGACAAGGTACAGCACTATCTAGACTAGGTGGTGGTATCGGTACTAGAGGACCTGGAGAAACAAAGCTTGAAACAGATAGAAGACACATTAGGCATAAAGTCACAGTGATTAAAAGAGAGCTAAAAGAGACTGGTGAGCACAGAGAAAGAAGTAGGCAAAAAAGAAAAGAATCTTCTGTTTTTCAAATAGGGTTAATAGGTTATACAAATGCCGGAAAGTCGACAATTCTAAATTTGTTGACCAACACAAAGACCTATGCAGAGGATCAGTTATTTGCGACTTTGGACCCTTTAACCAAAAAGTGGAAACTTCCTGAAGGGTTAGAGACAACGCTAACAGATACAGTAGGTTTTATTCAAGATTTACCGACTCAATTAATTGAAGCGTTTCAATCGACCTTAGAAGAAAGCCGAAGCGTTGATTTATTACTTCATGTGGTAGATGCGACTTCAGACAATAGGAATCAGCAAGAAAAAACGGTTTTAGAATTATTAGATACCTTAGAAATGAGTCATATACCTGTGTTAACAGTTTACAATAAGGCTGATCGTTTAGAAGATGCTCAATTTGTTCCAACGATCTATCCCAATTGTTTGATTTCAGCATTTGAAGAATCTGGGAAAGAGACTTTAACTACGGCTATACTAAAAAGAATAAAAGAAATTTTTGTCCCTTTTGAAATGTATTTAGAAGCTAAAGAAGCTTACCTGTTAAATCAAATGCCAAAAGAAGTCTTAATAGAATCTTACGAATATCAAGAAGAAAGCAATAGATATCATGTGAATGGCTATTGTCAAAAGGATTCTAAATGGTTACAAAAAGAGGAACAAGAAGAATTTTAAAAAAATTTTTTATCCATGTTAGATAATCTAACATGGATAATTGACTTTTTTTTTTTGACCTGTTATTCTTTTTTTATCCTTTAAAGAAAAGAAGGGAATCGATATGAAAGAAAAAGAGTTAAGGCGAAATTTAGCAGTTTTCCCAATGAGTTCTGTCATGAAACTAACAGACTTGACTGCTCGGAAAATTAGGTATTATGAAGAGCAAGATCTCATTTTTCCAGAACGGAATGAGGGGAATAATCGTTTATTTTCTCTAAATGATATTGATCGACTTTTGGATGTTAAAGAGATGCTAGATGAGCACTTTACCATTAAAGAAATCAAGAAACAGTTTATCAAAAGAGATATGAAGCAAGAACAATTAACTGAAGAGAAAATTCGGATTGCACTGTACAATGATTTAATGAATGAAAGTGGCTTATACTAAAAAATGATAGAAGAGGGCAAATAATGGGAAATTATACAACAAATGAACAAATTAAAGAAGCAGCACAAAATGAAAATGTAAGATTTTTACGCTTAATGTTCACTGATATTTTAGGACGACTAAAAAATGTTGAGGTTCCTATTAGCCAAATTGATAAAGTATTAGATAATAAAATGATGTTTGACGGATCATCCATTGAGGGCTTTGTTCGTATTGAAGAAAGTGATATGTATTTATATCCAGATGTTTCAACGTTCATGATATTCCCGTGGGAAAGCGAAAAAGGAAAAGTAGCTCGTTTGATTTGTGATGTATACAATACAGAAGGAAAACCCTTTGCAGGAGATCCACGTGGGAATTTAAAACGTGTTTTAGAAGATATGAAAGAATTAGGCTTTACTGGGTTTAATATTGGCCCAGAACCAGAATTCTTCTTATTTAAATTAGATGAAAACGGCAAACCAACAGATCAATTAAATGACCAAGGTGGATATTTTGACTTTGCACCAACAGATTTAGGGGAAAATTGTCGTCGAGATATTGTACTTGAATTAGAAGGTTTAGGATTTGAAGTAGAAGCGTCTCATCACGAATGTGCGCCAGGGCAACATGAAATTGATTTTAAATATGCTGATGCCATAGAAGCGTGCGATAATATTCAAACCTTTGAGCTTGTTGTTAGAACAATTGCTAGAAAACATGGTTTACATGCGACCTTTATGCCAAAACCAATTTATGGGATTGCAGGATCAGGAATGCATATAAACATGTCTTTATTTAATGAAGAGGGTAATGTCTTTTATGATGAAAATAGTGAGGATGGTTTAAGTCAAACAGCGTACCATTTCTTAGGTGGATTATTAAAACATGCAAGAGGCTATACGGCGGTATGTAACCCAATAGTAAACTCATATAAACGTCTGGTTCCAGGTTATGAAGCACCTGTCTATGTAGCATGGAGTGGTAAAAATCGCTCTCCACTTGTTCGAGTGCCAAGTTCTCGTGGCCTATCCACACGTCTTGAATTACGTTCGGTAGATCCAACAGCAAACCCTTATCTAGCAATGGCTGTATTGTTACAGTCTGGTTTAGATGGTATAAAAAATGAGATTACACCTCCCGCAGCAGTGGATAAAAACATTTATGTGATGACTGAAGAAGAAAGAAAAAATGCTGAAATTACAGATTTACCATCAACTTTACATAATGCCATTAAAGCAATGAGAAAAGATGAAATTGTTAAAGAAGCTCTCGGAAATCATATTTATAATAATTTTGTTGAAGCTAAAAAAATGGAATGGTCTGCTTTCCGCCAACAAGTATCTGAGTGGGAAAGAGAGCAATATCTAGAGATGTATTAAGATTGGATTTCTGCCTGTTGAACAAATTTTGTTCAACAGGTTTTACTATTTACCATTAAAAGAGTCTTAATTGATAGAAGAAGTTAAAGATTAGAGATATTTTTAATAATTATATAGGGCAGATCGTATTTTTATGATAGAATGACTATAGTTTAAATATAAAGGGGACATTATAATGATTTCAGTTGGAGATTTAAGAAGTGGAATGACATTTGAAAAAGATGGTAAATTGATTAAAGTAATTGAATCTAGCCATCATAAGCCTGGAAAAGGTAACACAGTAATGCGTCTTAAATTAAGAGATGTAAGAAGTGGATCAACGACAGATACAACAATGCGTCCAGATGAAAAAGTAAAAAAAGCACATATTGATAGCAAATCGGTTCAATTTTTGTATTTACAAGATGACTTGGCTACTTTTATGGATCTTGATACATATGAGCAATATGAGATTCCTGTATCAGTTATAAAAGAAGAATTAAATTATTTATTAGACAACATGGAAGTTAAGATTCAATTTTACATTAATGAAGTAATTGGTGTTAGCTTACCAACCACTGTCATTTTAAAAGTTACGGATACACCGCCATCAATCAAAGGCGCTACTGTTTCTGGTTCAGGTAAACCTGCAACAATGGAAACAGGCTTAGTTGTCAATGTACCTGATTTTATTGAAGTTGGTGAATTATTAGAAGTTAGTACTCATGATGGTTCATACGTTAAGCGTGCTAAATAAAATGAATGAAGGCTGCCATAATTGGTATGCCTTTTTTTTAACTCTTTAATTTTTTCTGAAATTTATTAGAATTATTTTGGAAATGTCCAAAATGTAATAGACATTATGATATAATTAAAAAAGAAAAAGACTATATGAGAGGGGGACGGACAAGATGGGACTTCATCTATTGGACTTGTTCAAACCCAGTACGTGGCAATACTTTATAAGCAATTATTTTTCAACAAATGTGATTATTAACATTATAGACATTTTAGTGGTATGGTTTGTTATTTATAAATTAATTATGCTATTAAATGGAACGAAAGCGATACAAGTATTTAAAGGAATAGCCATTATTATCATTGTTAGAATCATAAGTGACTTCATTGGTTTATCTACTGTTTCTTGGCTAATGAGCCAAGTAATAACGTATGGAGCGATTGCTGCTATTGTTATTTTTCAACCTGAAGTTAGAAGAGGACTAGAACATTTAGGTCGTGGGTCTATTTTAAAAAATATAAAAAGACAAACAGACCATAAAGATAAATTAATTGTCGAGTTAGATGATGCAATCCAATACATGTCAAAACGTAAAATTGGAGCGTTGATTTGTATTGAAAATAGAGACAGTTTAGTCGATTATGTAGAAACTGGAATTTCTCTTGATTCAGATATAACAAGTCAATTATTGATCAATATATTTATTCCAAACACACCGCTTCATGATGGAGCTGTTATTATTCAAGATGAAAAAATAGCTTCGGCTTCATCTTACTTACCGTTATCTGAAAGTTCATTAATTCCAAAAGAATACGGAACACGTCATCGTGCAGCGATTGGTCTAAGTGAAGTGAGTGATGCTTTAACTATTATTGTTTCAGAGGAAACAGGAGATGTGAGTATTACTTACAGTAATAAATTTATGCCTCATTTAGAACAAGAAGAATATATTAAAATTTTAAATGACGAACTAATTCAAAAAATAGAAAATAATAAACAAAATATTTTTTATCAATTTATTGAAGACACGAAAAAGAGCTTCAAGGGGGGTAAAAAATAATGAAAAAAGAAAGCAAAAGACCATGGTTAATTTTACTATTATCTTTGTTTTTCGCTGTGCTTTTATTCTACAATGCTAATTCATTAAGTCTAAATAATGAAGATAATGGTTTTACAGAGTTAAGTGCATCAGCAGAAAAAGTACCAGTTAATGTGACTTACAATCAAGATAAGTATTTTGTATCTGGATTTGATCAGACAGTAGATGTAGATTTAAAAAGTTCGAATAAAATATTATTAGATAAAGAATCAAATGCGGAGACACGCAGTTTTTCAATTATAATGGATTTAACTAAGTATGGTGAAGGGACGCATGAAGTGCCAATTCAATTAAGTGGACTTCCGAGTGCCATTAAAGGAACTATCAAACCTAGCAAATTAACTGTAACCATCGAAAAGAAAAAGAGTAATAAGTTCCCAGTTGAAGCCGCAATTGATAATAAAATTTTTTCTTCGGGATTTGAATTGGAGAAGGCAACTGTTGACCCGGCGAGTGTAATAATATCTGGTGGAGAAGATTCTATTAAACAAGTGGCTAAAGTAATTGCTGGAGTAAGTGATAAAACAGACATATCAGGAGATTTTTCTCAAAAAGTAAAAATTTACGCTGTGGATAAAAAGGGAGAAGCACTTAATTTAAAAATTGAGCCTGATTCAGTAAGAGTTGACGTTGATGTAAGCGCACCTACCAAGGAAGTTAAGATCAACCCTGTTCAATCTGGTGTGATACCCAAAGGAATTAAGGACTATTCCTTTTCTCTAAGAAAGAATCAAGTTAATATTACTGGTCCTAAAGTAATACTGGACGAAATAAATTCGATAGATTTAAAAATTGATACAACTAATATTCGTGAAACAGTTTCAAGTACGTATGTGGTAGTTGTTCCTAAAGAGGTAAAGGTTAGTCCAGAAACAGTTTTTGTTACGGTAACACCCAACAAAGAATCGTCAGAATCTAATTCAGAAAAAAGTGAAAAGTCGACAAAATCTAAAGATTCTGATAAAATTTCTGATAGTAGTAAAAATTAATAATGAGTTATTAAATATAAAAATTGATATATTTTAGTTAGGAGATTTAATAAAAAATGGGTAAGTATTTTGGAACAGATGGTGTTAGAGGTATTGCCAACCAAGAGTTAACTCCAGAATTGGCATTTAAAATTGGTCGTTGTGGAGGATACGTATTAGTTCAACATAGCGATTTAGAAAATGAGATGCCGCAAGTTCTAGTCGGAAGAGATACGCGTATCTCAGGACAATTATTAGAACAAGCTTTGATAGCTGGTTTATTATCTGTAGGAATTGAGGTGCTACAGCTAGGCGTTATTTCAACCCCCGGTGTTGCATATCTAACGCGCACACAAAAAGCTGCGGCAGGTGTCATGATTTCTGCCTCACATAATCCAGCACAAGATAATGGCATTAAATTTTTTGGCCCTGATGGCTTCAAGCTTGCTGATGAAGAGGAATTAGAGATTGAATCATTACTTGATTCTGAAGAAGATACACTACCAAGACCTTCAGCTAAAGGTCTTGGGACACTAGATGATTATCCAGAAGGTTTACAAAAATATATGGAATTTTTAAAAGAGACCATTCCATCAGATCTTGAAGGATTAACAGTTTGTTTAGACGGAGCTAACGGCTCTACTTCTCCACTGGTTAATCATTTATTTGCAGACTTAGAGACTGATTTTTATACAATGGGTATTAGGCCAGATGGGATTAATATCAACGATGGTGTCGGTTCAACTCACCCTGAAAAATTGTCAGAATTTGTTGTTGAAAAGAAAGCCGATTTAGGTCTTGCTTTTGATGGTGATGGCGATCGCGTGATAGCAATTGATGAAAAAGGTGCTATTGTTGACGGTGACAAAATTCTATACATTTGCGGTAAGTATTTAAAAGAAAAAGGGAAACTAAAAAATGATACTGTAGTTGCTACAGTTATGAGTAATTTAGGATTCCATAAAGCTATTAGTGAATCGGGAATGAATGCCATTACAACTCAAGTAGGTGACCGCTACGTTGTTGAAGAGATGAGAAAATCTGGTTATAACCTTGGTGGGGAACAATCAGGACACATTGTCTTTATTGATTACAACACAACAGGTGACGGACTCTTATCTGGAATACAGTTGATGAATGTTATGAAAGAAACGGGTAAAAAACTATCTGAGCTATCGTCAGAAATTGAAGAATACCCTCAAAAGCTAGTTAATATTAAAGTTAGTGATAAATATGGGGCAGTAGAAGTACCAGCTATAAAAAACGTGATTAATGAAGTCGAAAAGGAAATGGATGGAGATGGTCGCGTTTTAGTTCGTGCGTCAGGAACAGAGCCGTTACTAAGAGTGATGGCTGAAGCTCCGACAAAAGAAAAAGTAAATTATTACGTAGATAAAATTGCTGAAATTGTTATAAAGGAAATTGGATTAGATTAAATATAAAATAATCTTGATGAGGAAACGTATCAAGTTCAGACTTAATCGTTTGAATTGATACGTTTTTTTAATAATTATATATGAGATAAAATTATTTGTTATAATGAGTATTATAAAATTAAGTAAGGGGAAAATAACATGAGAGTCATAGCAGGAGATTTTAAAGGAAGAAAGTTAAACTCGCTGTCTGGTGATAATACCCGTCCTACGAGTGACAAAATAAAAGGGTCTATTTTTAATATGATTGGCCCATATTTTGATGAAGAGATCATATTGGATTTATTCAGTGGCAGTGGTAACTTAGCCATAGAAGGAGTTTCTAGGGGATGTAAAAAGGCTTATTGCTTTGATAATCATTTTAAAGCAATAAGTATCATCAAAGAAAATATTGCGTTAACAAAAAAAGAAGAGGCATTTATTGTGAAAAAAATGGATGCAGATAAAGCCTTGGAATGGTTATCTGTAGAAAACGAGCAATTTGATTTAATCTTTTTGGATCCTCCCTACGCAAAGCAACGGATTGTGCAACAAATTGAAAAAATATTATCATTAAACTTGTTAAATGAGCACGCAAAAATTATTTGTGAAACAGATAAAAAAGTTGATTTACCAGAAATGATATTAAATTTAAAGCAAATAAAGGTTCAAGATTATGGAGTAACAAAAGTGACTATTTATAAGCTAATTAAGGAGGATGCATAGATGAGAGAAAGAAGAATAGCTCTCTTTCCTGGTAGCTTTGATCCTTTTACAAATGGTCATTTAAATACTGTTGAGAGATCTAGTAAGCTATTTGATGAAGTAGTAATTGGTATTTTTACAAATACAACGAAAAAACCTCTTTTCTCACCTGTTGAAAAGAAAAGATTAACTGAAATAAGTGTAGAACACTTAAAGAATGTAAGTGTGATCACTCAATCAGATGGTTTGACGATTGATATTGCTAAGAACATAGGAGCAAAGTTTTTAGTCAGAGGTGTAAGGAATAGCCAAGATTATGAGTACGAAAAAAATATAGCTTTTATGAATAAGCAGATGGATTCAGAAATTGAAACTATTTTTTTACTGGCAGATGAATCATACAGTAATATTAGTTCAAGCATGATAAAAGAAATTGCTAAATTTTCAGGAAATGTCTCTTCTTTTGTTCCAAGAGAAGTTAACATGGCACTCAAAAAAAAGTATGAGCAAGGTGAGTAAATGAATTTTAAAAAAAGTAATCGTTTAAAAGTATCTATCATAAGTTTTATAGTTATAGTTTTGTTAGCCACAGTTGTTCCAATTCCATACTTTATAGAAAAACCAGGAACTTCAGAGAACTTGAGAGACTACGTTTCAGTAAATGATAAGAGAGATAAATATGATGGATCTTTCATGTTTACAACGGTATTGGTACAGCAGGCCACTGTCGCTTCATTTATACAGGGACAAATAAATCAGACAAATGATGTGATTAGTAAAAAAGAAATGATGGGTACTAATAGTGGAAAAGAGTACGATGAGATGCAGCGTTACTACATGGAGACATCACAGAATATAGCAACTAAAGTAGCATTTGATTTGGCTAAAGAACCGTATAGTATCGATTATAAAGGGATTTATGTCATGTCAATTGATGAGAAGTCTAATTTTTCAAATAGACTAGCTGTTGGCGATACAATTACTCAAGTTGATAATCAAAAAATTAAATCAGCAGAAGATTTAATGAAATATATTAAAACTAAACAAGTAGACGAATCAGTGAAAATAATATATGAACATGATGGTAAAATAAAGAAAACAGAAGGAGATTTAATTACTCTACCTGAAACTAAACAAGCTGGTATAGGGATTTCTTTAGTTGATCATACAGAAATTAAAACAGACGAAAAAATTAAGTTTGCTACAGAATCGATAGGTGGACCTTCTGCAGGATTGATGTTTACGTTAGAATTGTACAGTTTGATTACTGGTAAAGATATCAGGAACGGCCTAGAAATAGCTGGAACTGGAACGATTTCTCCTGATGGAACCGTTGGAAGAATTGGCGGTATTGACAAAAAAGTGATTGCTGCAGAAAGAGCAGGAGCAGAACTATTTTTTGCTCCTAATGATAAGTTTGATGATGAAGTAAAAACAGAAGGTAAACTAAAAACTAATTATGAGGAAGCGTTAGAATCTGCTAAAAAGAATCAGTTAGATATAAAGGTTGTTCCAGTAGAATCAGTTAAGGATGCTATTAATTATTTAGAAAAGAAAAAGTAAAAAATGTTAATTTAACATTTTTTGCTTTTTTTTTCATATCTTTTAAATAGAAGGAGGAAAATATGAAAAAAATAGAAAAGTACATTAAAAAAGAATTTATTATTTATTTGGTGGTGGGCATTGGACTAGTGATAGGAATAAAAACAAAATTTTTTAATAGTGAGTTGGTAAACAAGCAGCTTGAGATAAATCAAGAACAGATTGAAAATTCTGATGTAAAAGAAAAGGATGAAATAGTAGATGCCGAAATAAATCAAAAAATGTATGTAGATATTAAAGGAGCTGTTAAAAATCCAGGAATGTATGAGGTAAGCTCTGATATGAGAGTATTAAATGTGATTGATTTAGCAGGAGGTTTGTCGAAGGAAGCTGATGATAAGCAGATAAATTTTTCTCAAAAATTAGAAGATCAAATGATTGTATATGTTCCGATTGAAGGCGAAGAAATACCAACTTCACTTAATAAAGGAGTTAATGGAAATAGCTTAGACAAAAAGTCAAATGATGACAAAATTAATATAAATCAAGCAGAAAAAGAAGAGTTGATGACGCTAAATGGTGTTGGAGAGAAAAAGGCAGAAAAAATAATTGAATATCGGGAAGAAAAAGGCTCATTCAAATCAATTGATGATTTGAAAAATGTTAATGGTTTTGGTGATAAGACAGTTGAAAGTTTGAAAGAAACGATTGAAATATAAAATAATAATTTTAAATAGTGATGTTTGGATAAAAGTATTTAAGTTTTCTTGGAAAATTAGTAGTGTACAATATTGTAATTTAGATTACAATATAAAGTAATAATTAAAAAGAAAGTAGTGACAATATGGAATTTGAAAGAATACCTTGGGATCAATATTTTATGGGGCAAAGTCTCTTGTTATCACTAAGAAGTACATGTACAAGGCTTGCTGTAGGAGCGACTATTGTTCGAGATAAAAGAATTATTGCGGGTGGTTATAACGGGTCTGTTAGTGGAGACGTCCACTGTATAGATGAGGGATGTTATCTAGTTGATGGACATTGTGTTAGGACGATCCATGCAGAAATGAACGCTATTTTACAATGTGCTAAATTCGGAGTAGAAACTGAAAACTCTGAAATTTATGTAACTCATTTTCCTTGTTTACAATGTACTAAAATGATTCTTCAAGCAGGTATTAAAAAAATTCACTATTTAAAAGACTATCGGAATGATGAATATGCGATTCGGTTAATCGAATCTGCCGGAGCATCAGTGCATCAAGTGAAACTTTCAAACAAATACTTTAAGTCTTTAGAATTTGTAAATGAAACTGATAACAAACCTGAAGAAGAGTAAAGGCTATTATTTCTTCCCAGTAATGGTTTTTGTACTCACTCTTATTACTTTAAAAACTAAACAAGTAAGTTGTTGTATGTGTTTAATATTATTCCTTTTAAGAGTCTTCTTTTTCAAAAGAAAAGAGATAAGTGTTATAACCATATTTCTATTAGGCTGTGGGGTTGGATATTTTTATTATTATGAACTTGGTATTGAAAACAAACCAGATCAAAAACTAACTCTACGTACTCTAAAAATTTATCCAGATACCATAAAAATAGATGGAGATTTATTAACTTTTAGGGCAAAAGATACTGGAAATAATACCAGTAATTTAATAAGGTATCGGCTGAAAACGAAAAAAGAAAAAAGTATGGTTGAAAAAAATTGGAAAACACTCCTTATTAAAGCAGATGTTGACGTTCAAAAGTCTGATAGTATTAGAAATTTAAACGGATTTGATTATGCAGGTTATCTTGAGTTAATGAATGTAACCAACCAAATGAAAATCAATCAACTAGTGGAAATTAATATAGAAGATGTACCTTGGTATCAATTAACTTGGAAGTTAAAAGAAATTAGAAGAAGGGCTATTGTCCATAATCAACAGTATTTTTTAAAAATGACCCAAAATTATATAAATTCACTAATTTTTGGCTATCGAGAAAATACACCTGATAATTATCAAAACGCATGGCGAAATCTTGGAGTAGCCCATTTATTTAGTCTATCAGGAATGCATATTTACATTTTTTTAACATTATTCGATTTGATTTTACTGAGTTTATCTATTTGCCGTGAAAAGGTATTTCAATTAAATTTGATTTTCACTTTATTTTTAGTATTTGTAACTGGTTTAGGCCCTGGAATGATCAGAGCTGGATTACAACATACCATTAAGGGGCTGAACAAACGTTTTGAGTGGCATTTAAGCCTGCTGGACTGTTGGTCTCTTGCGTTATTTATCAATGTTTTATTCAATCCATATGTACTGCTTACCGTTGGGGGACAGTTAACCTACTATTTAACTTTTGTAATCATATTCATTTTACCAATAATAAAAAAAATAAAATCGACTATTTGGCAAGGGATTGTATTTAATCTCATTTTATCAACTCTTTCTTTACCACTAATCTGGTATTACTTCTATGAATGGAATTTTTTGAGTTTTCTGATTAATTTATTATTAGGTCCAATATTGCTTTTAATAATTATACCACTTCTATTGCTTACGTTTATTCTGTCATTTATTTTTGTTAATAGTCAATTTTTGTGGGTTGAAACTTTACTATGTATGTTTCAATCAGTCGGTATAAAATTAAATCAAATTAATCTATTCAAACAAGCAATAGGGAAGTTTCCATTTTTGATATTAATTGTACTAATTATCTCACAATTATTTATTATCGTTGAATGGGAAAGAAAAGGTCAATTCGTTACAAAAAAAATTATTGTTTTAGGAAGTCTCACAATTTTTATGCCCTTTTTTAAATATATTAATCCTTATGGAACATTAGCTTTTGTTGATATTGGACAAGGAGACAGCATTTTTTTACAACTTCCGTTTCACCAAGGTAATTATCTTCTTGATACAGGAGGTTCATTAGGATTTGAAGGAGAAGAGTGGCGAAAAAGATCGGATAAACGAGGTGCAGACTATACACTAATCCCTTATCTAAAAAGTATGGGTGTAAAGGATCTTGATACTGTTTTTATCTCACATGCTCATGAAGATCATTTTGGTGATTTAGACAGAATCGGAGAATCTATAACTATTAAATCAATCTGTTATGGAGCAGGTAGTTTTGAACAACCGAATTTTAAGAAGTATTTAAATTACTCTCAATTTAATAAAACGCACAAACAAATAATAGCAAAACAGGACAGTTGGCAGAAAAAAGGAATTAAATTAGATATTCTTTTTCCTATTGGTATTGGGGATGGACAAAATAATGACTCTTTAGTTATGATGTTAACGCTAAAAGATAAAAAAATCCTATTTACAGGAGACTTAGAAAAAGAAGGGGAAAATAAGTTGTTGGGGCAGGAAGAAGAGTCGCTAGCAGCTGATATAATAAAAGTAGGTCATCACGGTAGTAGTACATCAAGTCAATTCTCATTTTTAGAGAAAGTTTCTCCGGAGGTCGCGATTATTTCTTGCGGTCAAAACAATCGGTATAATCATCCATCGAAAGATACAATAGAAAATTTCAAAAAAATGTCGACAACAGTTTATCGAACGGATTTAAATGGTATGATTTATTTTAGATGGACGCCGTTTTTTAAAAAAATATCTGATCCAGTTACTATAAAATAGAAAATAAGGATGAAGTTATGATAGTATAGACAGGAATGAATGGAGTGATGTTATGTCTTTACAAGATGAATTAGTACAAATAAAAAATAAGAGATTTAAACCTGTTTATACCTTATTGGGAACAGAAAATTTTTTGATAGAAACTTTTAAAAAAGAGATAAAACAATCGGCAGTCAGTGAAGAAGAAGCTACTTTTAATATTGTTTCCTTTGATATGACAGAAGTAGATTTAGCTAATGTTGTTAATGAGGCAGAAACGATACCTTTTTTTGGTGAGTATAAAATCATTTTTGTTGAGAACCCTTACTTCTTAACGGGTGAAAAGAAAAAAAATGAACTGAATCATGATTTATCTTTATTAATAGCATATTTAGAAAATCCACTTTCAACAAGTATTTTAGTTTTTGTTGCAAGTTACGAAAAATTGGATGAACGAAAAAAAGTTGTCAAACTATTAAAAAAAGAAAGTCAATTAGTAAATGTAGGTAAAATGACAGATAGAGACTTAATTCCTTACGTGACAAATTACATTGTTAGCGAAGGGTACAATATTGATAAAAATGCATTTGAAAAATTAACTTATTTGACCGATATGGATTTAACTCGAATTATAAATGAATTAGAAAAACTATTTTTATTTAAATTAGAAACTAAAATAATTAGTAAAGAAGATGTTGAGACGCTTATTCCTAAAACTTTGGAACATAATATATTTGATTTAAATCAATTTGTACTGGAGAATAAAACAGATCAGTCTTTAAGTTTATACCATGATTTATTAGTGAATGGAGAAGAAACAATAAAAGTTATCTCAATACTATTGGGACAAGTAAGATTACTTTTACAAGTAAAAATACTACTAGATATGAATTACCAACAAAGCAATATTACTGATACGTTAAAAATTCATCCGTATCGTGTTAAGTTAGCGGTTCAACAATGTAAAACATTACCATTCAAACGTTTAGGGGAAATCTTTAATGAATTAATTGAAATTGATTATAATATAAAAACAGGAGCAATTGAGAAAGAACTAGCTTTTGAATTATTTTTATTAAAAATAAGGTAAAATAAAAAACTTGATGACTTGAAATCAAAAGATATCAGTCCATCAAGTTTTTATTATTTAGCTAATTTTTTTGCTAAGCGAGATTTTTCACGGTTAGCTTTATTTTGATGAATAAGTCCTTTTGCAGAGACTATATCAATTTCTCTAGTAGCAGCAACTAATAATTCTTGTTGATTATCAGCATTAGCTTCTACAGCTTTTTCAAAATATTTTACAGCAGTACGCATTTTGCTTAATTTAGCAGAGTTAGCTTCATTTGATTTTTCACTAGTACGAACGCGTTTGATAGCAGATTCGATGTTTGGCATTAAAATTCACCTCCGAAATAGAGTTTATATTTGATTAAACAAATATAATTCAACATTATCATTATACAGAAACCATATAAAGTTTGCAATGAATAATGTAAAAACTTTACTAATAAATTGGGATGATTGAGATACCAATGATTCCAGGACCAGAATGAACGCCTAGAACAGGGCTAACATCACCAAAATATAAGTGACGATAATTTTCAAGTTTTTCTTTTAATTTTTCAGCTAACTTGACAGCTTCTGTTTTATCGACACCATAAGAAAGGGCTAGATCGTAAGAAGTGAACCCTGCAGCCGTTTCTTCAATATGATCAATTATTTTTGATAAGCTTTTCTTTCTCCCACGAGCTCTGTTAACAGTATAATAAACACCGTCTTCATTACATGAAATAACAGGGTTTAAATGAAGTGCGGTTCCTAGGAAGGAAGAAACTAAGCCTATTCGCCCACCTTTTTTCATATATTCCAAAGTAGGTATACTAAAAAATATTTTTGTTTTACTTGCAACATCATTTCCAATTTGTTCTAATTTAGAAAAAGGAGTACCAGCATCTATTTCGTGTTTCATAAAAGCTCCCTGTATACCAGCACCCATGCCAATATTTTTTGTATCAATAATGACACTATCAATTTCTTCATCATGACTTAAAATAAGGCGCAAAGCGTTATGAGTCCCACTTAATGCACTTGAAATTGTTAAGCAAACAATTTTATTGTATCCTTCAGCTTTGATTTGTTCGATCAGTTCATGAACATATGAAATAGTAGGAAGTGACGTACTAGGTATTTCCTCATCAAGTCTATTATAGACTTCAACTGGAGCAATTTCGATTCTATCTAAATAGGTTCTATCCTTATAAATTATGTTTAAAGGAGCAATAAAAACACCACCTTTTTCAATAATATTAGTAGGTGTATCCATAGCTGAGTCTACAAGTAACGCAATTTTTTCTGTCAATTTATTTATCCTCCATCTTTTGTTTAGATAGTAAGTCTCTTAAGTTATTTTCAGTAATTAATTTAGCAATGAAAGTAGTGCATGCCATTTGAACTGGGGCATAACCATCTTTAATTTGTTCGATACTGATTTCTTCATGATTTTCGTTTATAAAATTTTCAATAGTCTTTTCTAATTGATTACAAAAGAAATTATAGGCATCTTTTGAATCAGTTGAATGTATTTGAAATTCGATACCATTCCTTATATCAGGGATTTCAAATACTTGTTTTAGCAGAGTAATGATAATAACTCTCGCAATTTGATGTCTGGTATATTTCTTTTTTTGAGGCTTGGGTACTAATTTTAATTTAACGTAATTATTAATCATAGACGGTGTTAATGCTTTGGTGTGATCTAAAAGTAGGGGATTGGTATACCTATCTACTATTTTAACCAGTTGATCCATATAAACGTCAATTTCAGGTAGTTCATCCCACCGGGGAATAGAAAAGGCTAGTAATTCAGCTTCCCATTTTTTATGTTCTAGTAATTCATTCATGTATTAAATCTCCTTAGAAGCTCAATCTAGTTGTCAAAACTATATCACTGCATAATGGAAATTACAATACTTGTTTCCAGTGTTAGATAACAAATAAAAAAACTACCTTGACTATATTAGTATAGTGAAAGGTAGTTTTTTTGTTTTAATGAATTAAATCTTCTTGAAGTGTAGTAAAAGTATTGTTGTTTTTTCTTTGTATTTTATTCATTTTTTTCTCAATTGGTAGTTTTTGTAGCATTCTCAATCCGTTAAGAATAACTAAAATGGTACTACCTTCATGCCCAATTACTCCAAGAGGGAGGTTGATAATCTGGAAGAAGTTAGAAATAATTAAAATAGTAATAACTGAAAGGGAAAATATAATATTTTGAGTAACAATTCTTTTCAATTTAAGAGAGAGTTGATGACTGACAGCTAATTTTTGTAGGTCATCTTTCATCAGGACTATATCTGCTACATCAATTGCAATATCAGTTCCTTGTCCCATGGCTATTCCGATGGAAGCGTTAGCTAGAGCAGGAGCATCATTTACACCATCTCCAATCATAGCATTTGTCCCTAATTTTTCTTTTTGATTTTTTATAAAAATAGTTTTATCTTCTGGTAAACAATCTGCAATGACATGGTCAATATCAATCATCTTCGCGACAGCGTTAGCAGTTCTTGAATGATCTCCGGTCAACATAGTCGTTTCAATATTGTTATCTTTAAAATATTTAATCGTTTCAATGGCATCTACTTTAGGGACATCAAGTAATCCGAAGAAAGCAACAATGTGATTATTTTTACTAAAATAGATAACTGTTTTTCCTTCTTCTTGTAATTGAGTGGTTTGTTGAATTACCTCACTACTCAGAGGCTGATCTGTTACAAAATCAACGTTACCAACCTTCCACTCATTGTCTTTATCTTTTCCTAGCATACCAGAGCCAGTTATGTCACTAATCTCTAAAATTCTTTTTTTAGTCATTAAGGGAGCGTATTTTGATGTAATTGCATTTGCTAAAGGATGAGTAGACTCAGTTTCAATTGCTGTAAGAATATCGATGGTCATTTTTTTCTCATTTGTCAAAAAGAATTCATCTGTTACAACAGGCACTCCTTTTGTTATGGTTCCGGTTTTATCAAAAGTGATGGCTTTTAGATCAGCTAGAGCCTCTAAGTATATTCCGCCTTTGAATAAAACGCCGTTTTTAGCACCGTGAGAAATGGCAGCTAATGTTGCTGGTGTAGCCGATGCAACTAAAGCGCAAGGCGAAGCAACAACCAGTAAAACCATCCCTCTGTAAAAACTTTCATTCCAAGTCCAACCTAATAAAAAGTAAGGTATTAAAATTGCTAAAGGCACAAGAACTAATATTAGTTTTACATAAATATTCTCAAAATTTGTTAAAAAGCTTGCTGTTTTTGAGGGAGTATTTTGAGCATCATCAACCAATTGAATAATTTTACTAAATAATGTATCTTTAGATTCTTTAGAAACAGTCATTTTTACTGAATTACCAATATTAATTGTTCCTGCAAATAAATTATCGTTTAAATATTTTTCCCCAGGAATAGATTCTCCAGTAATTGCAGCTTCATCAATAGAAGCATAGGTGGTTAAAAGTTGACCATCAATTGGAATACTAGCTCCTTTAGGGACAAGTAAAGTATCTCCAATTTTTAAATCTTTTACCGGAACTTCAGTTGTTTGTCCATTCTCATTTAGAAGGAAAGCATTCTCAGGTTGAATCTCCATTAGACTTTCAATCTCTTTTTTACTTTTGTTAGTTGTGAACTCTTCTAAAGAGCCGCTTAATGAGAAGATGAACGTTAACATAATCCCTTCGAAATAATATTGAATTAAGCTGGCACCAACTGCAGCAAGAGCCATTAATAAATCGACATTTAAATGTTTATCTTCAATAGTATCAATAATACCGTCTTTTGTTTGGTGAAATCCACCAATTATCATACCAAGAATAAATAAATAAGGATAACTAGTACCACCTGTTTTTTGGTTAAATAGACCAATGACCATTAATAATCCACAAAGGATAGTCGCGATCATGCTACTTCTTTCTTTTAATCGTTTCATGTTATCTCCTCCTACAAATAGAGTCTAACACAAAAGTTTCTAGATTGGAATAGTTATAATCTAGATAGTAATGATACTCATTATCATCGATAATGAGTATAAAAAAGAAGCCTACAAAGGCCTCTTTATTTAACTATTAACCAGTAAGCGATGATAATTATACCAAGAATAATTCGATACCACCCAAATATTTTGAAATCATTTTTCTTGATATAATTCATCAAGAACTTGATAGCAATAATTGAAACGACAAAAGCGACTATACTTCCAATTAATAGAAGAACTGTCTGAGTCGTATCAAAAGAATTACCAATTTTTAAGAATTTGTAAATTTTATAACCACTAGCACCAAACATTACTGGAATTCCTAAAAAGAAAGTAAACTCAGCCGCTACATATCTTGAGCAACCGATTAAAATAGCGCCTATAATTGTTGCACCAGACCTGGAAGTTCCAGGGATTAAAGAGAGAACTTGAAACAATCCAATAATAAATGCAGTTTGATAACTTAGAGTGCCAAGAGTGACTGTAGTTGGTTCTTTATCTCTATTTCTGTTTTCAACAATAATGAATAAAACACCATAGAGAATCAGCATCAAAGCTACAGGTAAAAATTTATGGAAATGCTCTTCTAAAAAATCATCAAAAAGTAAACCGAGAATCGCAGCAGGTACAGAAGCTAATGCAACTTTAAACCAAAGAGTCCAGGTAGCTTTTTTTTGGCCGTTTGTTTTAGAAGGTGAAAAGGGGTTAAGTTTGCTAAAATAAAGGACAACAACTGCCATAATAGCGCCTAATTGAATGACCACATTAAACATCTCTTTAAAATCAGCAGAAGCATTTAGCTTAATAAATTCGTCTACTAAAATGAGATGCCCAGTACTACTGATTGGAAGCCATTCGGTAATCCCTTCAACAATCCCAAGGAAAATAACTTTCAATATATTAATAAGATCCATATTTTCATTCCTTTCAATTAATAAAAATTATCTCAATGTTATTAGTTTAGTTGAATTTGATAAAGAAAACCAGATAAATTTTATCAAAAGTGCTAACAATATTGTAAGTTTATTTGAGAAACCATTGTAAATTTTAAGTTATGGGGAGTATCAAATATTAACGACCAACTGAAGAAGTGGATAGTTGATTTAATTTTTAAAAGAAACTAATGAAAAAAAGTCAATCCTTTTGAGATGAAGGATTGACTTTTTTGCATTAGTTAAAAAAAGGGTTAGTCATTTTTTCTTTACCAATCGTTGTAACCTCACGATGACCAGGGTAAGCTTTAAAGTCATCAGGTAGAGAAAATAACTCTGTTCTGACAGAGTTTAGCAGGTCTTCACTACTCCCGAAAGGAAGATCAGTTCGTCCGATACTTCCGCTAAATAAAGCATCACCAGTGATAACAAAATGATCAAAGATCAAACTGACACTACCAGGTGAGTGTCCAGGAGTGGGGACAACTTTAAATGTCATCATTCCTAATGTATACAAGTTATAATTTTCAAATTCAAACTCGGCTGGTTGACAGATGACATTGGGAACATCATCATGACGCATTAATCCAGATAAATTTAATTCAGGATTAGATAACCAACTTTGTTCAATAGGACTGATGTAAACAGGTACATTGTAAAACGCTCTAATGTCCTCAAGAGCTCCAATGTGGTCATAATGAGCATGAGTTATTAAAATAGCAGCAACTTGTAAATTGATTTTTTCTATCTCTTTTTTTATATTACTAGCATCATTTCCAGGATCAACTATCAATATATTTGTTTCATTGTAAATTAAATAACAATTTTCTTCGATTGGACCAGTAATGATTTGTTTAACTTGGATCATAAGTAAAACCTCCTTGATAATACATACTATTATAGCTTAAATGGTCTAAAGATTTCAAAGGAAAGGTTAGTTTATTATTTGAATATTTATAAAGCTGTCTCTACTTTATAAGTGAGCAAAAAATAAGTATAATATGATTAAAATAATATCAATAAAGAGGTGCTTTATGAATAGTAACAAAAAAAATCTATTACTTTCACTTCGATTTATGCCTTTTGTGATAGCGAACGGGATGAACCTATTTCCAATTTTAGTATTTACACAATTATTCCTAACTCACCGAAATTTAACACAGTACGTTTTGCCACTTGTTCTTTATTATTGTTTTAAGACAACCATTCTCTTTTTAATTAGAATTAAACCAATAAAGATGACTAAGCTACTATATATATCAATTTTTATAGGAATTGTAGGATCTTTTATAGGAGTCTTTTATAAAGAACACTTTTTACTAGGTTTGATAGCAGGAGCATTATTAGGAATATGTTCGGGATTATTATTTCCTAGTTTTTTAACGGTTCAATTACATGAAAAAAAGATTAATAATTTTGGTAATAGTAAATATGGTCAACTTTATGCATTGGTCTTTGCGATAATTTATTCATTAATTCTGTTTTTATTAGTTAAATTTTCTATTTCTTATGCTTTTGCTTTTATAGGATTTAATTTGTTATTGTTTCTTCTTATTCTTTCTGTATATCCTGAGTATAAATTTGAAGATGATAGCGATTACCCTGAGTATTCAGTTATCGAGTCTTTATTTCTATTTGCAACGGGTTTTTTCACGATTTTTGTTATAAAAGCTGATAAAAAACTAGGGGTAACTGATTTTTTACCGTATTTTTTTATATTTCTAATTTCTGTCGTTTTTATATATCTTATTTATCTAATAAAAATGAAACCTGAAAGAAGGTTATCTCCTTTATTGACAAAAATAATTATTTTTAAAGGAATGTTAACTAATTTTATACTAGTATTTACACCGTTTAACCAATTGATTAGGAAGGGCGGTAATGTTTTATATATTGTTTACGGTCTTTATTTACTTGCGGTTATTGCATCTCCGATAATTTCAAACTTACTAAGCAAAAAATATTCAGAAGTTAATCAGGTGAAAATTATTAAAAATGGTCTTATTGTAGGGTTACTATTACTTCTTCCTAATGGAAGTTTGAGTTATTATGTAGGAATATTTTGTTTGAGTTTGTTTAGTGCTCAAATGAATCAAAAATTAAATCGTTTGGTTTATGAAAATGCAAATCTGCCAAAAGATCATCGCTTAATTGCTAAGTTTCGTTTAAATAATCTAGGAAGTATTATCCATCAGATTAGTATGATGTTTATTATTTATATCATTACAGTAATGTCCAATACAGTAGCGATTGATGAAATATTTATGTCATATAGTTATAAAGAAATAGATAAACAAGCATTCTTTACATTAGATTTAGCAAAAATTTGTTTAATTGGAGGGTTTGTTGTTTTTATGTCATTATTAAACTATCAATATAAAAAAAAACACTTTAAGTAATTACCTAAAGTGTTTTTTAGTGCTCTTTAATAAAAAGAAAAATATTAGCAGTAGCGATTATCAAAAATATACCTAATGGTATCGCTGGTCCTAATAGATTAGTGAAAAAAGTGAGGAAATTTAAGATGGCACAAATAAAAATGAGACCATAAGTAAAAATGAAAAGATTAAACCTATACTGAGTTCCCAATTTTCTCGTCACGATATAAAAAATGTAAGGAATAGAATCAGTAATAATCCAGATGGTAGTCAGTGTAAGTAAGAATAAAGTATTTGTAAAAATATTTAATATAAGAATTACACCGATGAAAATATTTAAAATAGCTCCAATGAGAAATATGTTTTTATATTTATAATGACTTGATTTAGAATCAACAATAAAGAAATTATTAAAGTTTAAGAAACCCTTTAATATAGAAAACAAACCAATTATGATGATTAATTGATTGATCGTGGCATCGTATTTAAACAATAATCCGGTACCAGTTAATAACATAAAAATTCCTATGATAGTATTAATCCATTCATGGTTATCAAAAAAATAGACAACTGATTTTACCTTTTCAGGCATAAAATATCTCACTCCTTATTTAATTTGAACTTAGCCATTCTACCATGAAAGGTAAGAGAATTAAACCATAAAAAATTAAGCTAAGAAACTTGTATCATTCCAATTAGAAATATTAAAGGAGGATAGAGATCCCTCATTTTTAATAATAGACAAACTTGTATTATCTAGAAAGTCTCCAGTTGTAATTTCAGAGATAGAAGTCCCATTTAAATATTTTAAAACAGATTGTAAAGTTAGTCCATGTGAGACAATAAGGATAGTTTCGTTTGGATAGCGATCAGTCAATGTTTGAAAGACCTCAACTCCTCTGTTAATTACTTGTTGAAATGATTCACCACCGAATGAAGAGGGATTGTATAAATGCGGTTTATCAATTAAATTTTTGTATTCAGGAAAATCATAGAAGTTACTTTCAGGTAATCCGTCCCAATTGCCAAATTCCATTTCTCTTAGATCATCTAAAATTTGTAGGTCAATTTCTGTTGAATGTTGATTTAATATATTTTGAGCAGTATTTTCCGCTCTTTTCTGAGGACTACTAAAGGCGAAAGTGAAAGGAATGTTTTGTAAATGTAAACCAACTTTTTTAGCATTTTCAACTCCTTCTGGTAAGAGTGGAGAATCAACTAAACCACCTTGTAATATTCTTTTTTGATTAAATTCAGTTTTTCCATGTCGTATACAATAAAAAGTTGTCATAAGTGTTTGTTACTCCTTTAATTGATATGAATTTATTATTCATTATAATAGAAACAAAAGATAAAGCAAAATAGTTGTATGTCATTAAATTAAAAATACGAGTGAAATACTTGTCATTCATTTCAAAATGGGTTATAATTTCTAAGGTGTGTGATGAGCTTAGCTTAAAACATATCAAATCCACATCGACTGTGATTTTAATGGTGGTGCTGATTTTTCAGTTCTATTAAGAGATGATACAGTTTGAGAGGGAAATAAAAAAACCAATTGGAGGAAACAAAAATGGCAGTAATTTCAATGAAACAATTGCTAGAAGCTGGTGTACACTTTGGTCACCAAACACGTCGCTGGAACCCTAAAATGAAGAGATATATCTTCACAGAAAGAAACGGTATCTATATCATTGACCTACAAAAAACAGTACGTTTAGTAGACGATGCATATAACTACATGAGAAATGTAGCAGAAGAAGGCGGAGTTGCCTTATTCGTAGGTACTAAAAAACAAGCTCAAGAAGCAATTAAAGATGAAGCTATCCGTTCTGGTCAATACTATGTAAACCACAGATGGTTAGGTGGAACTTTAACTAACTGGGATACAATTCAAAAACGTATCGCTCGTTTAAAACTTATCAGTAAAATGGAAGAAGAAGGAACATTTGAATTACTTCCTAAAAAAGAAGTTGCTGGTTTAAACAAAGAACGTGAACGTTTAGAAAAATTCTTAGGTGGTATCGCTGATATGCCAAGAATTCCAGATGTTATGTTTATTGTTGATCCTCGTAAAGAACGTATTGCTGTTCAAGAAGCTCATAAATTAAATATTCCAATCGTTGCTATGGTTGATACTAACTGTGATCCTGACGAAATCGATGTAGTTATCCCATCTAATGATGATGCTATTCGTGCCGTTAAATTAATCTCAGCTAAAATGGCTGATGCTTTTATCGAAGGCCGTCAAGGTGAAGATGAAGTAACAGAAGAAGTTTTTGTAGCTGAAGAAGCTAGTGAACAAGCACCTTCAATTGAAGAAATCGTTGAAGCTGTTGAAGGAAAAAATGCTTAATATTTAATGATAATTGGCTGTCTTAGGCTACGGAGTCAAGGTGAACAAAGTAGCCTATATTCTGTTTGCCTAAGGCAGTTTTTAGTTAATTTAAAAACAAACTGGAGGAAATCTAAATGTCTAAAATTACAGCTGCAATGGTTAAAGAATTACGTGACTTAACAGGCGTAGGTATGATGGATGCAAAACGCGCATTAGTTGAAGTTGAAGGAGAACTAGAAAAAGCTATTGACTTATTAAGAGAAAAAGGAATGGCTAAAGCTGGTAAGAAAAATGATCGTATTGCTGCAGAAGGATTAGCAAATGTTGCTGTTTCTGGAAATACAGCTGCAATCGTAGAAATTAACTCTGAAACAGACTTCGTTGCTAAAAATGAATTATTCCAAAACTTAGTAAAAGAAGTGGCTGAATTAATCGCTGCCAACAAACCTGCTAACATGGAAGAAGCTTTAGCAATTAAAACTGAAAGAGGAACAGTCGAAACAGATTTAATCGAAGCTCAAACAGTTATCGGTGAAAAAATTAGTTTCCGTCGTTTTGAGCTTGTTGAAAAAGATGATAATGGCGCATTTGGTGGCTATTTACATATGGGCGGTAAAATTGCAGTCCTTGTTACTTTAGAAGGTACAACTGACGAGCAAGCTGCTAAAGATGTTGCTATGCATGTAGCTGCTATTAACCCTCGTTATGTAACAAAAGAAGAAGTATCTGCTGAAGAGTTAGAACATGAGAAAAAAGTTTTAACAGAACAAGCACTAAACGAAGGTAAACCAGCAAATATCGTTGAGAAAATGGTTATGGGACGCATGAACAAATTCTTAGCTGAAGTTTGTCTAGTAGATCAACCGTTTGTAAAAGATCCAGACATGACTGTTGAAAAATTTGTTGCTTCAAAAGGTGGAACTGTTAAAGGGTTCATCCGTTTTGAAGTAGGCGAAGGAATCCAAAAACGTGAAGAAGATTTCGCTGCTGAAGTTATGAGTCAAATGAAATAACAGTATTTGATTGGGAACGCATCTATTATTAAAAATGATATATGCGCTCTCTTTTTTTAGACAAAAACGTATTAATAATTCGTTTTAGTTATGATAAAATTAAGGTGTAAATATTAAACGGAGGGAATTATTATGACAGAACCAAAATACCGCAGAATATTACTAAAGGTTAGTGGAGAAGCTCTAGCTGGAGAAAAAGGCTTTGGAATTAACCCACCAATAGTAAATGAACTTGTTAAAGAAATTAAAGAAGTTCATAGTTTAGGTGTAGAAGTAGCAATTGTTGTTGGTGGAGGTAATATTTGGCGTGGAAATATTGGCGCTGAAATGGGTATGGAAAGAGCTCAAGCTGATTATATGGGAATGCTAGCTACAGTGATGAATGGTTTAGCATTACAAGATACACTAGAAAATCAGGGAGTGCCAACTCGTGTCCAAACTTCTATTGAAATGAGACAAATCGCAGAACCTTACATCAGACGTCGTGCAGTTCGTCACTTGGAAAAAGGACGTGTCGTTATATTTGCAGGAGGAACAGGAAATCCTTACTTTACTACAGATACTACAGCGGCGCTAAGAGCAGTAGAAATAGAAGCCGATGTTATATTAATGGCTAAAAATAATGTTGATGGTGTTTATTCTGCTGATCCAAAACTAGATGCTTCTGCAACTAAGTTTGAAGAATTAACTCACTTAGACGTTATTTCTAAAGGACTCTCAGTGATGGACTCAACAGCAAGTAGCTTAAGTATGGATAATGATATTCCTTTAGTAGTATTTAATATCAATGAATCAGGAAATATAAAACGAGTTTGTTTAGGTGAACAAATCGGAACAACGGTAAGGGGGAAATAACATGCATAAAGAAGTATTGAATGATGCAAAACAAAAAATGACTAAGTCTGAGGAAAGTTTACAACGTGAACTTGGACAAATTAGGGCAGGACGTGCTAATGCAAGTCTTTTGGATAGAATTACTGTAGATTATTACGGTGCTCAAACACCATTAAATCAGATAGCTGGAATTACGATTCCGGAAGCACGTATTTTAATGATTACACCTTTTGATAAGACAGCTTTAGAAAATATTGAAAAAGCGCTAATGGCAAGTGATATTGGAATTAGCCCAACTAACGATGGTTCTGTTATTAGATTAGTCATTCCTCAATTGACAGAGGAACGTCGTAAAGAATTGGCAAAAGAAGTAAGTAAACAAGGTGAGAATGCTAAAGTAGCAATCAGAAATATTCGTCGTGATGTTCTGGTTGAATTGAAAAAATTAGAAAAATCAAAAGATATTTCTGAAGATGAATTACGTACTTTAGAAAAAGAAGTTCAAAATATTACAGATGGTAGCACAAAAAATGTAGATACTATTGTTTCTCAAAAAGAAGAGGAACTATTAGAAGTTTAGATAATCAAAGTCGTGGAGTATTTTGTAATCCTTGTTAAAGGATTATCTTAATTTTCCACGACTTTTATTATTTAGAGTTATATTTTTCTTAAATTAGCGTATTATATTCTTTTTATGTAGGCTTTTTAAGTAGTATTTGCTACAATAGGTAAGGTAGTTTAAGTAACTCAAGTCTTTTTAGGGGGCTTTTATATGTTAAAGTTTTTAAGGAAAAGTAGTAAAGTGAAGGAAACACCCAGTGAAACTTTTGATGCAAACAGATTAATTCCAAAACATGTGGCTATTATTATGGATGGGAATGGGCGTTGGGCTCAAAAAAGGATGCTACCAAGAATTGCTGGTCATAAAGAAGGTATGAACAATGTTAAGATTATTACTAAGCATGCTAGTCAGCTAGGAGTAAAAGTATTGACTTTGTATGCTTTTTCAACGGAGAATTGGAAAAGACCTACTGATGAAGTTAATTTTTTAATGAAGTTACCCGTAGATTTCTTCGATGTTTTTGTTCCAGAGCTTATTAAGGAAAATGTTAAAGTGAATGTTATGGGATACAAAGAATATCTGCCAGAGCATACACAAAAGGCAGTTGACAATGCGATTGAGCAAACTAAGAATAATACGGGCATGATTTTGAATTTTGCACTAAACTATGGTAGCCGAGCTGAAATATTAACGGCGGTTAATGAACTGGTTGAGCTGGCGAAAGATGGGGAAATAACAGAAGAAATTGATGAAAGTAAATTTTCTAGTTATTTAATGACTTCTAGTTTAGGGGAAGGTTTACAAGATCCAGAACTATTAATTAGAACAAGTGGTGAAGAGAGAATTAGTAATTTTTTACTATGGCAGATTGCTTACAGTGAACTTTTCTTTACTGATATGTTTTGGCCAGATTTTTCAACTAAGCATTTAGAAGAAGCGATTGGGTCGTATCAAATGAGAAATCGACGCTTTGGTGGACTTAAAGAGACAACAGAAGGAGATGCATAGAAAATGAAACAACGTATCATTACAGCAGTGGTTGCTTTAATATTTTTTATACCTTTAATTATTTTAGGCGGTATGCCACTCCACACATTAGCAGCGGTATTAGCTGCAATTGGTGTATATGAATTATTTAATATGAAGGGACTAGAAATAAAAAGTTTAGAAGGACTCTTGACTATCTTAGCTACGGTTTTATTAGTATTACCAGTGGCAACTTGGTTTAATTTTTTACCATCTAATATAGATGATGTCACATTATATTATTCTATAATTATGATCATGTTAGTAGTACCTGTATTTTCTAAAAATAATTACACCTTTGACGATGTTGCTTTTCCAGTTTTAGTGAGTTTATATGTGGGGATTGGTTTTCAAAACTTTGTATCTGCTAGAGAAGCCGGATTTAAAGTTTTGATGTTTGCTTTGTTGGTCGTGTGGTCAACTGATATTGGAGCTTATTTTTGTGGAATGAAATTTGGTAAAAATAAATTAGCTCCCCATATCTCTCCAAATAAAACGATTGAAGGCTCAATTGGTGGTATTCTATGTGCAGTAGTAGTAGCTGCTGTCTACATGATTTTTTGGCCATTACCATACAGTATGATGGTAATGTTATTATTAACTGCTCTATTTTCAATTGCAGGACAAATGGGAGATTTAGTTCAGTCGGCATATAAACGACATTATGGTGTAAAAGATTCGGGTAAAATTTTACCAGGTCATGGTGGGATTTTAGATCGATTTGATAGTTTATTATTTGTATTTCCATTAATGCATTTAGTAGGTTTGTTTTAATTCGATTTGGTAAGGAAAGGAATTTCATATGATAGGAACAATCGTAACATTTATATTTGTATTCGGACTAATAGTCTTAGTTCATGAATTTGGACATTTTTATTTTGCAAAACGTGGAGGGATTTTAGTCCGTGAATTCGCTATAGGAATGGGGCCTAAACTGTTCCATCATCGAAAAAATGGAACAACTTATACAATAAGAATGCTCCCAATTGGCGGTTATGTACGAATGGCAGGAGATGGAGATGATGAAGTCGAACTAGCTCCTGGAATGTCTATTTCTCTAGTCTTAGACAGAGAGGGAAATGTGGTAAAAATTAACCCAAATAAAAAAGTACAACTACCCAATAGTGTGCCAATTGAGCTGATATCCCATGATTTGGAAGATGATTTGTTTATTCTAGGTTATGAGAATGGAGACGAAACAGTAGAGAAAAAATACCCAGTCTCTCGTCAGGCAACAATTATTGAAGAAGATGGACTTGAAACGCAAATTGCACCAAGAGATGTCCAATTCCAATCAGCATCATTAGGGCGTCGAATGATGACAAATTTTGCAGGTCCAATGAACAATTTTATTTTGTCATTCATTCTATTTACTATTGTTGCTTTTATGGTAGGTGGAGTTAACGAACAAAATAAATCTAACCTTGTAGGTCAAGTTGTTGAAAATGGTGTAGCCGAAAAAGCGGGAATTAAAGCTGGAGATAGGATAATTGAAGTTAATGGTAAAAAAACAGAAACTTTTGATGACTTATCAACGGAAATAAGCCCAAATGCGGACAAGAACATCACAGTAGTTGTTGAAACTAAAAATGGGCAAGAAAATAAAATAAATTTAAAGCCAACAATAAATAAAGACTCAAAACAAGGCATGATTGGAATAGCTCCAGAAGTTGAATTTAAAGAATTATCCTTTGTAGGTAAATTTAAATATGGTATTATGAAAACATTAAGTGATTCTATGTTGATTTTTAAAGCTTTAGGAAATCTAGTAACAGATTTTAGTTTAAATAAATTGGGTGGTCCTGTAATGATTTTTAAAGCCTCAGAAGCCGTATCAAACAGTGGATTGGTCTCAATTATTGGATTTACAGCCATGCTATCTGTAAACTTAGGTATTATGAATTTAGTTCCAATACCAGGTCTTGATGGTGGGAAATTAGCACTCAATTTATTTGAAGGTGTTCGTGGTAAGCCTTTGAGTCAAGAAAAAGAAGTGATCATTACAATGGTAGGAATTGGTATCTTACTATTGCTAATGGTTGCAGTGACATGGAATGATATTCAACGATTCTTTATTCAATAAAAAAGTTTGTTAAAAAGGAGATTTTTTAAAATGAAGCAATCAAAATTTTTTATGCCTACATTACGTGAGGTGCCTAGTGATGCTGAAGTAATAAGTCATAAAATGCTATTAAGAGGTGGCTATATTCGTCAAGTGTCAAGTGGATATTATAGCTATTTACCATTAGCTTATCGAGTTTTAAAAAAATTAGAAGCTATTATGCGAGAAGAATTTGAAGCTATCAACGCAAATGAAATGCTTTTACCAGCAGTTATTCCTGCTGATTTTTGGAAAGAGTCTGGACGTTATGCGACATATGGAGATGCGCTAATGAAATTAAAAGACTCTAGTGGTAAAGATTTTATTCTTGGTCCAACACATGAAGAGACATTTACAGACTTAGTGAGAAATGATATTAGTTCTTATAAAAAATTACCGATGTATTTATATCAAATTCAACCGAAATATCGTGATGAAAAGAGACCTCGTTTTGGACTTTTAAGAGGGAGAGAGTTTATTATGAAAGACGCTTATTCTTTCCATTCGACACAGGAAAGTTTAAATGAGGGTTTCCGGGATTTTGAAAGAGCGTATACTAATATTTTCGAACGTTGTGGGTTAGATTTTAGAATTATCATTGGTGATGGTGGCGCAATGGGAAGCAGTGATTCTAAAGAATTCATGGCTGTGTCAGAAATTGGAGAGGATACAATTGTCTATTCAGATAGTAGTGATTACTCAGCTAACTTAGAAATGGCTACTAGTTTATATACAGCTAAAAAATCTCATGAGCCTCTATTAGAAGTTGAAAAAATCGAAACACCAAATGTTGGAACAATTCAAGAACTTTGCGATTTTCTTGATATAGAAGCGACTAAAACAATTAAATCATTGTTCTTTATTGCAGATGAAGAGCCTGTTATGGTTTTAGTTCGTGGAGATCATGAATTAAATGAAATAAAATTAAAAAACTATTTGGATGTTGATTTCCTAGAGCCTGCCACTGAAGAAGATTCAGTTAAACACTTAGGAGCTAATTTTGGTTCTCTAGGGCCAGTTGGTCTACCAGAAAATATTAAATTAATAGCTGATACTTATATTCAAGATATGACAAACAGTGGCGTTGGTGCGAATGAAACTGGCTATCATTTAATCAATGTAACACCTGGCCGTGATTTTGAACCTGAAACGTATCAAGATTTTATTTTAGTAAAAGAAGGTGAAGCGTCACCTGATGGACAAGGTGTTCTGAAATTTGCTAAAGGAATTGAATTAGGTCATATCTTTAAATTAGGTACTTTTTATAGTGAAAAAATGGATGCCAATGTATTAGATGAAAATGGCCGTGAAATCCCTGTTCATATGGGAAGCTACGGTATTGGTGTTAGCCGTTTACTAGCTGCTATTGCTGAACAAAATGCAGATGAAGATGGCATTAATTGGCCTAAAGGAATTGCACCGTTCGATATGCATATTATTCCAATTAATCCTAAAGATGAAATACAATGGAATTTAGCACTTGATATTGAAAAAGAAATGGAATCTCGTGGCCTAGATTGCCTATTAGATGATCGTAAAGAACGTCCCGGTGTGAAATTTAAGGATGCTGATTTGGTAGGAGCACCGTTTAGAATTACTATTGGTAAAAAAGCAGAAGAAGGCATAGTTGAAGTTAAAATTAAACGTACAGATGAAATGCTTGAAATTCGTCGAGAAGAATTATTTGATACGTTAAACATTTTAAATAAATAATGATAAGGGATTCTTAGCATGATTTTTTGTGCTAAGGCCCTTTTTAATGTAAAATGATTTAGAAAGTGAGGCGTAGAAGATGCAAATGAACCCAAAAGAATTGTTTGAACAATTATTAAACCAGATTGAAATGGTACCTTCTGAATCAACAGCGTCACTCTTAAATACGGGAGAAATTAAAGAAGTTACAGTCCATAAAAAAAGTAGAATTTGGGAATTCCATTTTCTTTTTCCAACTATTTTACCCTTTTCTTTGTATCAGGATTTTTCAAATAAATTAACGTTGGCTTTTCAAAAGATAGCAAACGTGAAAATAAATATTTCTGTTGATGACGCTAACTACAATGAACAATTAATCCAAGATTATTGGTTAGAAGTATTGAAAGATGAAAATTGTTTAACGCCAGTTGTGATTCAAAAACTAGGTAAACAAGTTCCATTCATGGAAGATAATCGAGTTATGTTATTAGTTGAAAATGAAGGTATGATTGATTATATTAATCAAAAATACTCCTCTACAATTGTATCAAGCTATCAAAAATTTGGTTTTCCTAAAATACAATTTCAACCAAAAATGGATGAAAAACGAGCTGAGGAGATAAAAAAAGCTTTTGATGTGAGACAACAGGAGCAAACGGAACAACTAATGAAACAGGCTGCTCAAGTAATTGAGAAAAATGAGCAGCAGCAAAAAGAGAAAAAAGAGATAGCTCCATTATCAGGTCCGATTCAGTTAGGTCGCTCAATTCCAGTGGATGAAGTAATTACACCAATGGGAAATATTTTTGATGAAGAAAGACGAGTGACTTTAGAAGGTTATATTTTTTCGAAAGAGGTCAGAGATTTACGTTCTGGAAGAAAAATATTAATCATAAAAATGACCGATTATACATCTTCATTTTCAATTAAAAAATTTTCAAATAATGAAAAAGATGTGGCAGTTTTTGATGCAATCAAGGAAGGATCTTGGATCAAGGCTAGAGGTAGTATCCAAGAAGATACATTTATGCGTGACTTAGTCATGAATTGCCAAGATTTGATTGAAGTAAAGCACGCTCCTAGAAAAGATACAGCAAATGAAGGTCAAAAGCGAGTGGAGCTTCATACTCATACTAATATGAGTACGATGGATGGGATTTCTAATGTAACTAGTTTAGTTGCTCAAGCAAGTAAGTGGGGTATGCCAGCTATGGCAATTACAGATCATGCGGGAGCGCAAGCTTTTCCAGATGCGTATCATGCTGGTCAAAAATATGGTGTTAAGGTTTTATTCGGCATTGAAGCAAATGTAGTTGATGATGGTGTTCCAATCGCTTACAAGCCTGAGCATATCTTATTAACAGATGCTACGTATGTTGTATTTGATGTTGAGACTACTGGGTTATCAGCTGTTTATGATACGATTATTGAACTTTCAGCAGTTAAAATGCACAAAGGAAATGTAATTGAGTCATTTGAACAATTTATTGATCCAGGACATCCATTGTCCCAAACAACAATTAACTTAACAGGTATTACTGATGAGATGGTAAGAGGTTCAAAATCAGAAAAAGAAGTATTGACTTTATTTACGGACTTCTGTAAAGATAGTATTCTTGTTGCGCATAATGCGAGTTTTGATATGGGTTTTTTAAATACTAGTTATGAAAAATATCATATGCCTGAAGCACCAAATCCAGTGATAGATACTTTAGAGCTATCTCGTCTGCTTCATCCTGAAATGAAATCACATCGATTGAATACGTTATCTAAAAAATACAACATTAACTTGGAGCAACACCATCGTGCTATATACGATTCTGAAGCTACGGGTCATTTATGTTGGATTTTTATAAAAAAAGCAAAAGAAGATTATAATGTTGAGTATCATGATGAGTTTAATCAACACATAGGTGAAGGTGATGCATATAAAAGGGCTCGTCCTTTTCATGTTACTATTCTTGCTAAAACGCAAGCAGGCTTGAAGAACTTATTTAAACTAATCTCTATGTCAAATATAAATTATTACTATAGGGTTCCTCGAATACCTCGGTCATTGCTAACCGAGTATAGAGAAGGATTGATTATTGGATCAGCATGTAGTAATGGTGAAATTTTCGAAGCAATGATGCAAAAAGGAGTAGAAGAAGCAAAAAAGAGAGCGAAATTCTATGATTACATAGAAATTATGCCGAAACCGGTCTATGCTCCCTTAATTGAAGCTGAGTTGGTAAAAAATGAAGCTGATATGGAAGATATTATTCAAAACTTAGTACAAATTGGTGATGATTTAGAAAAGCCTGTTGTAGCAACAGGTAATGTCCATTACCTTAACGAAGAAGACAGTGTATATCGCAAAATTTTAATTAATTCTATGGGAGGTGCTAATCCATTAAACCGTCATTCTCTACCCAAAGTCCACTTTAGGACAACAAATGAGATGATGTCCGAGTTTAATTTTTTAGGAAAAGAAATAGCTAGAAAAGTAGTGGTGGATAATACTCAACTAATTGCAGATTGGTGTGAAGAAGTTGTTCCTGTGAAAACTGATCTATTTACCCCTAAGATTGAGGGGTCAGAAGATGAGATAACTAGTTTAAGTTACACAGAAGCACACCGCTTATATGGTGAAGAATTACCAGATATTGTTGTGAAGAGAATTGAAAAAGAATTGAAAAGTATCAATGGTAACGGGTTCTCAGTGATTTATTTAATTTCTCAAAAATTGGTGCATAAGAGTTTACAAGATGGTTACCTAGTTGGTTCTCGTGGCTCGGTTGGGTCTAGTTTTGTTGCAACGATGACCGGAATTACTGAAGTAAATCCACTGCCACCGCATTATCGTTGTCCAAAGTGTCAATATTCTGAATTCTTTGAAGATGGCTCTTATGGCTCTGGATTTGATTTACCTGAAAAAAATTGCCCAAAATGCAGTGCTCGTTTATTTAAAGATGGTCATGATATTCCATTTGAGACATTCTTAGGTTTCCACGGAGATAAAGTACCAGATATTGATTTAAACTTTTCAGGAGTTTATCAATCAACAGCACATAACTATACAAAAGTTTTATTTGGTGAAGAGTATGTTTATAAAGCTGGAACAATTGGTACAGTAGCTGATAAAACTGCTTATGGTTTTGTTAAAGGGTATGAGCGTGATAATAATTATAACTTTAGAGCCGCTGAAATAGATAGATTAGCAAAGGGATCTACTGGGGTAAAAAGAACAACTGGTCAACATCCAGGAGGAATTATTGTTATTCCTGATTATATGGACGTATACGATTTTACTCCGATTCAATATCCTGCAGATGATCAAAATGCAGAATGGCGAACAACTCACTTTGATTTCCATTCGATTCATGATAATGTTTTAAAATTAGATATTTTAGGACATGATGATCCAACGGTTATTAGGATGTTACAAGATTTATCTGGTATTGATCCAAAAACAATTCCGACAGATGATCCGGAAGTAATGAAGATATTTGCAGGTCCACAAGTTTTAGGTGTTGAATCAGATCAAATATTTTCTAAAACAGGAACACTCGGTATTCCTGAATTTGGAACAAAATTTGTTAGAGGAATGTTAGAACAAACACATCCAACTACTTTTTCTGAGTTACTTCAAATATCTGGACTTTCTCATGGGACTGATGTTTGGTTAGGTAATGCCGATGAATTAATTAAACGAGGAGAGGCAACACTAGCGAAAGTGATTGGTTGTCGGGATGATATTATGGTTTATTTGATGCATGCTGGACTTGAAGATGGAATTGCTTTTAAAATTATGGAAAGTGTACGTAAAGGTAAAGGGATTCCAGATGATTGGCAGACTGAAATGCGAACTAACAATGTGCCGGAGTGGTATATTGAGTCTTGTTTAAAAATTAAGTACATGTTCCCTAAGGCTCATGCGGCAGCATATGTATTAATGGCGCTCAGGGTAGCTTATTTTAAAGTCCATTATCCTATTCTTTATTATGCAGCTTATTTTAGTGTTCGTGCTGATGATTTTGACATTGTTGCAATGTCGCAAGGAAAAGAAACAACAAAAGTAAGAATAAAAGAAATTATGGATAAAGGAATGGAAGCATCTACGAAGGAAAAAAATCTACTAACAGTTCTAGAGTTAGCGAATGAGATGTTAGAACGTGGTTTCACGTTTGGTATGATTGACTTATACCGTTCGGATGCTGAAAATTTTGTTATTGATGGAGATACTTTGATTGCTCCATTTAGATCTGTTCCAAGTTTAGGAACAAATGTAGCAAAACAAATTGTGATTGCTCGCGAGGAAAGTAAATTTTTATCTAAAGAAGATTTATCGAATCGTGGAAAAGTTTCCAAGACAATAATTGAATACATGACAGAAAATGGTGTTTTAAAAGATCTTCCTGATGAGAATCAATTATCTTTATTTGATATGTTATAAAAAATTTTTAAAATCAACAAAAAGTAAATGAGGGTAGTTATTAATTCTAGAGGGAAACGAGCTATTAGCGAGCCCTCGGCTGATAAATAAATTATTATGTTTGAATTGATAGTGTCCGTTCGTATACTTAGGTAAAAACCCTTGATTTGGAGAATAAAGGGCGCCAATAACTGGAAGAATAACTTGACCGCCGTGGGCATGCCCGCTAAAGACAGAAATGTTTGTTTTCTCGAAGTTTAACATGTACTCTTCCATTTTTTCAGGGTGGTGAGCAAGTATTAGAGTTTCTAATGATGAATCTAATTTATTGTACTTTTCTTTTGAAAGTGAGACACTTTGATCGCTTAATCCAACAACATTGATTTTTTGATTATTTATTTTTGTTTCAATAAAGTCGTTTTCTAACAGAATAGCATCACTTTTATCTACAATTTTTAACCATTTTTGAAACTCTGGATTCGATTCTTCATGATTTCCTGAAACAATATATGTTGGAGCAATTTTTGTTAGTTTGTTAAGGAAAAAATAAAAATCAGTTTTATCTAGCTTTTCAGTTCGATCAATTGTATCTCCAGTATAAAAAATAATATCTGGCTTTTCATTTGATATAGTTGAAATAAGTTTCTTTGCAGGGACTCTTAAACGTGGGAATTGTGTATCAGAAATATGTGCGACACGTAAGCTAAGCTTACTATTGCTTATTTTAGTACTGTTTATTGTGAAAAAATCTTTTTCTAGTTGTCTGTTTTCTCGATAGCCTTCTAAAATAAAGGAACAACCTAATAATAAACTAATGACGGAAACAGATTTAATTACTTTCATTTAATGCACCTCTCAATAAAAATAAGATTATCAAAAATATGTTAAGAAAGAGTAAAAAAATAAATTCTTAATGAAACTTTAAATAACAAAAGTATCCCATTTGTTTTTTGAAGAAAAACATGATAGAATGTTATTGTAAGATATGTGTGGAAGAGTGAGCGTTTAGGCGCTCACTCTTTTTGATGAAATTCTTAAAAACTTTAAAGGAGGCGAATATTAATTGGCAAACGTTGTTGATATCGTTACAGACTTAGTAAATCCGATTCTTGATGAATTAACATTTGAATTAGTTGATATTGAGTATGTAAAAGAAGGGAAAAATTGGTTTTTACGTGTGTTTATTGATAAAGAAGGTGGCATTGATATAAATGAGTGTGCCCTTATCAGTGAAAAATTAGGTGAAAAATTAGACACAATTAAACCAGACCCGATTCCACAAGCGTATTTTTTAGAAGTCTCTTCTCCTGGAGCAGAGCGCCCTTTAAAGAAAGAAACAGATTACGAACAAGCCATAGGTGAGTATATTAATGTTTCATTCTACCAAGCAGTTAATGGAGAGAAGCAATACCAAGGTTTCTTGGAATCTCTTGATAATGAAAAATTAACGCTACGAGTGAAAATTAAAACACAAGAGAAAAAAATGGAATTTGAACGTAAAAATATAGCCAAAGCTAGACTGGCCATTCAATTTTAATAACGGAGGTTAAGAGAGAATCATGAACAAGGAAATGTTAGGCGCATTAGACGCTCTTGAGAGAGAAAAAGGTATTTCTAAAGCCATCGTAATTGAAGCTTTAGAAGCTGCCATGATATCAGCATATAAACGTCATTACGGACAAGCACAAAATGTTGAAGTAGAATTTGACGAAAAAAAAGGTGATGTTCATATTTTTTCAGTGAAAGAAGTAACTGAGGAAGTAATGGATTCACAATTAGAAGTTAGCTTAGAGGAAGCTCAAAAAATTAATCCAGCTTATGAGATTGGGGATATGATCCGTTTTGAAGTAACACCGAAAGATTTTGGTCGAATCGCAGCGCAAACAGCAAAACAAGTTATTTTACAACGTGTTAGAGAAGCTGAACGCTCAATTATTTATAATGAGTTTAGTGCCTATGAAAATGAAATTATGCAAGGAATTGTCGAAAGACAAGATAATCGCTATATTTATGTTAATTTAGGCAAAATTGAAGCGGTTCTTTCTAAACATGATCAAATTCCCAATGAAGTATATCAACCACATGATAGAATTAAAGTATACATTCATAAAGTTGAGAACACTTCTAAGGGACCTCAAGTTTACGTTAGTCGTAGTCACCCAGATTTATTAAAACGATTATTTGAACAAGAAATCCCAGAAGTGTATGATGGCGAAGTTGAAATTGTGAGTATCGCTAGAGAAGCAGGAGATCGTGCAAAAGTTGCGGTTCGCTCTGAAAATAAAGATATCGATCCAGTTGGAACATGTGTAGGGCCTAAAGGGCAACGTGTTCAATCAATTGTGAATGAATTAAAAGGTGAAAATATGGATATTGTTGAGTGGAATGAAGACCCAGCCATATTTATTGCTAATGCTTTAAATCCAGCTCAAGTAGTAAATGTTATATTTGATGAAACACAACGTGCTTGTACTGTTGTTGTTCCTGATTTCCAATTATCATTAGCGATTGGTAAGAGAGGTCAAAATGCTCGTTTAGCTGCTAAGTTGACTGGATTTAAGATTGATATTAAACCAGAATCTGAGATGGAAGAGTCTGTTGAAGAAGATATTCATGACGATATAGTTATTGAAGAAAATCTTGAAGAAAACACACCAACTATTGACGAGGAATTAGAAATAAACGAGAGTGTAGAAGAATAGGATTTGGGGGCGAAATAGATGAAAACGAGAAAAATTCCAATGAGAAAATGTGTTGTGTCTAATGAGATGAAACCTAAGAAAGAAATGATCAGAATTGTTCGTTCTAAAGAAGGCGATATTTCTATTGACCCAACAGGTAAATTATCTGGAAGAGGTGCTTATCTCTCTATTGAGCCTAAAGTGGTTCAACTGAGTTGGGATAATAAAACGTTAGATCGTATATTGAATGCTGACTTAACTGATGACTTTTACCAAGAATTACTTGACTACGTGACACACCAAAAAGCTAGAAGAGAGCTATTTTCTAATGACAAATAAAGATAAATTTTTAAATCTTCTTGGATTAGCTACAAAGGCAGGGAAGCTAGTCTCTGGAGATGAAACAACCGTAAACGCAGTGCGTAAAAATAATATCCGATTAGTAATTGTTGCCACAGATTCTAGTGAAGCAACGATTAAAAAAATGAAAGACAAGTGTAATTATTATGAAACGCCAATTCTTGTTTCGTGTACCAAGGCAGAGTTAAGTCATGCGATTGGTAAGAGTCGATCAATTCTTGGTGTTGCAGATAGTGGTTTTTCTAGGAAGATGCGTGAATTAATGACAGAAGAATAGGATGGTGATTTAATGAGTAAGCAACGTGTATATGAACTTGCAAAAGAACTTGATATTTCAAGTAAAAATATCGTCGAAAAAGCTCATTCGATGGGAATAGATGTAAAAAATCACATGAGTAGTTTAACAGATTCAGATATATCTAAACTTAAACAATCTATTTCTAATAAACATAAAGAAGCAAAAGAAAAAAGTGTACCAAAAACAGAAGGAAACAATCATTCTACAAAGGTAGAAAATAAACCAAATAGTAAGGAAATGCGTGTGAATAAACCAGAACAACAAAATCGTCCAAGTAACACTACAAACAAACCTCAACCAAAGGCAAATAACAATCAATCAAAACCAAGTAACCAAACGCAACAAAAACCAGCTAATCAATCAAAATCAACAAACGCTCAAGCTCAACAAAAACCAAGTACTAATCAAGCACAAGCAAGCACTAATCAAAACAAACCTCAAGGACAAGGAAACAGTAATTATAAGGGCGGAAATAAAGGTCGTGGAACTGGTTTCCAAAACCCAAATAACCGTTATAATAAAAAGAATAAAAAAGGTAGAAAAGGAAAATATCAACCATCAACTAAACCTGCTGGTCCAGCACGTAAGTTTAAAGAACTTCCGGAAGTGTTAATTTACACTGAAGGCATGAATGTTGCAGATATCGCTAAAAAAATCTACCGTGAACCTGCAGAAATTATTAAAAAATTATTTATGCTTGGTGTAATGGTTAATCAAAATCAACCATTAGACAAAGATACAATTGAAATTTTAGCAGCTGATTATGGCATTACACCTGAGGAAAAAATTCAAGAAGATGTAGCAGATATTGACAAATTCTTCGAATTAGATGCTGTTGATCCTGATAAATTAGTAAATCGTCCACCAGTTGTAACTATAATGGGACACGTAGACCATGGTAAAACCACTTTGTTAGATACGTTGAGAAATACAAAAGTTTCTTTAGGTGAAGCTGGAGGAATTACACAACATATTGGAGCTTATCAAGTCGAAGCAAATGGCAAACCAATTACATTTTTAGATACACCAGGACATGCTGCCTTTACAAGTATGCGTGCACGTGGAGCAAGTATTACGGATATCACTATTTTAGTTGTTGCGGCTGATGACGGAGTTATGCCTCAGACTATTGAAGCTATCAATCATGCCAAAGCGGCAAATGTTCCAATTATTGTTGCTGTAAATAAAATTGACAAACCAGCTGCTAATCCAGACCGAGTGATGCAAGAGTTAAGTGAACATGGATTAATTCCTGAAGATTGGGGTGGGGATACAATCTTTGTGCCAATTTCAGCTAAATTTGGAGATAATATCGATGATTTATTAGAAATGGTATTACTTGTATCTGAAGTTGAAGATTTGAAAGCTGACCCAACTCAACGCGCAATAGGGACTGTTATTGAAGCTCGTTTGGATAAAAGTAAAGGACCTATTGTTACTTTGTTAGTTCAACAAGGAACATTACATGTAGGGGATCCAATTGTTGTTGGTAACACTCATGGTCGTGTTCGTGTAATGACCAATGATATTGGTCGACGTGATAAAGAAGCAGGTCCAGCGTCTCCAGTGGAAATCACTGGATTAAATGATGTACCTCAAGCAGGAGATCGTTTTGTAACGTTTGAAGACGAGAAAACGGCTCGTTCTGCAGGAGAAGAAAGAGCTAAGCGTGCGTTGTTAGAACAACGTTCAGTTAGTTCACGTGTAACATTAGACAACTTATTTGAAAGTTTAAAAGACGGCGAAATGAAAGAAGTTAATGTTATTATTAAAGCCGATGTTCAAGGTTCTGCAGAAGCGTTAGCGGCTAGTTTAAATAAAATTGATGTTGAAGGGGTTCGTGTTAAAATCGTCCATTCAGCAGTAGGTGCAATTAATGAAAGTGATATCACATTAGCTTCTGCAAGTAATGCGATTATTGTTGGCTTTAACGTGCGTCCAACGACACAAGCAAGAGCACAAGCAGAACAAGAAGAAGTTGATATTCGTTTACACAGAATTATCTATAAAGTTATTGAAGAAATTGAAACAGCTATGAAAGGAATGCTTGATCCTGAATTTGTTGAAAAAATTACAGGTCAAATGGTTGTTCGTGAAACAATCAACGTTTCTAAAGTTGGAACAATTGCAGGATGCTATGTAACAGAAGGCTTTATTCGCCGTGAGAGTGGTATCCGCTTGATTAGAGATGGTATCGTTATTCATGAAGGTACATTAGCAAGCTTGAAACGTTTCAAAGATGATGCAAAAGAAGTTAAATTAGGCTTTGAATGTGGAGCGACAATTGATAATTATAACGATGTTAAAGTTGACGATATTATCGAAGGCTTTGTTATGGAAGAATTAGAAAGAAAATAAGCTAATAATATAGGAGGAAAAACGATGGCAAATTATCGTGACCGCCGAGTAGCGCAAGAAATTTTGAGAGAAATTAATGACATTTTGAAAAAAAAGGTCAGAGATCCTCGTGTCGCAGATATAACTATTACTGAAGTTAGGGTAACAGGAGATTTACAACAAGCAACTATTTACTATAGTTCTTTAAATGAGAAAGCTTCTGAAAGAGAAAAATTGCAAAAAGGGCTTGAAAAAGCAAATGGTTTAATTCGTAGAGAGTTAGGACATCGTCTAAGCATTTATAAAACTCCGGAGTTAATTTTTGAAGTAGATAGCTCTGTTCAATATGGTAATCATATTGATGATCTACTTAGAAATTTAAATAAAAGTGAGTTTTAAATATGTTTTTAAAAGGTAGTTTCCAATTGGAGGCTATCTTTTTTTATATTTATTATTTTTAACTAAATAGTATATGTTAAAATAAGCTAACAGTAAGGAGTAGGTGTTATGCGAAAAAAAATTGGAATTGTAGGAACAGGAGATATAGCTAAGCAGTTTATTAAGCAAATAGATAAAGAAAAATATGAGGTAATCTCAGTCTTTAATCATCGAGAGGAATCACTGATTAAATTTGTAAAAGAGCACAATATTAGTCATCAGACAACGAATTATGATACTTTCTTGGCTATTGAAGGATTAGATATAGTATACATAGCTACACCAAATCAAACGCATTATGAATATGTAAAAAAAGCCTTAGAGAATAAAAAACATGTTTTATGCGAAAAAGTTTTAACTTTGACTCATCAGGAATGTAAAAATTTATTTGAATTTGCTAAGCAGAATGAAGTGATCCTTTTAGAAGCAGTGACGCTTTACTATATGCCAATGTTCAAAAAAGTTAAGGAACTAATCAATTCTTTTGAGATAGGAAAAATGAGTAGTATGAATGTAACTTTTGGCAGTTGTAAAGAATATGATCCGAACAATCGTTTTTTTTCGAAAGAAAAGGGTGGCGGTGCACTTTTTGATATTGGTATATATGCTCTATCAGCAGTTGTTTATTTTTTAGGGACAGATATAAATTTAGTGGCAACGGATGTTGAATTTGCAACTACTGGAGTGGATGAGAAGTCAGCTACCATTTTAAAAAATAGTGAAGGTGTGCAGGCAAGTGTGCTTATATCCTTTAGAGGGAAAATGCCAAAACAAATAATTATTACTGGGGATAAAGGGTTTATAAAAATAGATGACTTTCCAAGAGCTGAGATTGCTGATATTATGTTAAATTCTGGCACCTCCTATGAGGTAAATTTAGGTAAATCCAATAATGTATTTACTTATGAATTAGATTATTTAATGAAATATGCTAATAATGAAAAAAACGAGCACGATTTAAGAGAGATGACTCAGCAAGTTATTTTATTAATGGATGAAATAAGAGTCAATTGGAAAAACTAGTTATAAAATAGTTCAAAAAGTAAAAACTTAACCAACAAATGGATAAGTTTTTATTTTTTTAGTGTTTCGTTTTTGGTGTTAATGAATAGAAATGGTAAAATTAAGTAAAGAGATATAAAGAAAAAAGGAGTGAGATAGAAATGACAAAATTTTTAAAAGTTTTAGGCGCCGTTTTCTTATTCTATAGTATATTTTTTTTAATCAGTTTGTATGGCTTTTCTTACTTTAAAATAAACAGTAAGAGTAAAGAGGTTTTGAATGATAAAGTAGTTTCACTTGAGAATACTAAAGAAAAGAATCTTCAATATACTGAAGTGACTTCATTACATTCGACAATTGAAGGAGCACTACAATTACGAATTGATTTAATTAATGAAGCGAAGAATAATCTTTTAATTAGCCAATACTCAATTGGTGATGATGACAGTGGCTTATTGTTCATTTCTGCAATTGAAGAAGCTGCTAAGAGAGGAGTAGAGGTGAAACTTCTAATAAATCACTTTTCAAATGATTTATCCAAAAATTCATATCTATCTGTTTTAGATTCATACGAAAACGTTGAAATCAAAGTAGTGGGTGGTTTTAATATTTTAAAACCTTGGGAGATAAATAATGTTTTACACGATAAACTAATCATAGTTGATAATGACTATTTTCTATCTTCTGGCAGAAATGTAAACGACCGTTTTATATTTAAGAAAAAAGCTGAAGCTGCAGTAAATGACTTAGATATTTTAATTAAAAATATTGAAAATGAAAAAAATCCAATTTTAATAAATGAGGGGAAAATGTATTATCAAGAATTATGGGAAGCTGATTATGCCAAAAATAAGAAAAAACAGCAGAAATCCAAATGGTTTAAAAAGACAAATGAATTTGCTCGTTTGGTAAAGAAAACGAAAGCTTTACATAACGAAGAACTAGGGGAAGAAGTTCTTAAAAATAAAGTCTTTTACTCTATCGACAATGGCTTTTTATCTCATAACTCAACCAATGAAATTGTTAAAAAGCCTCAGGTATGGAATCAAATGACTCATTTTATGAATGAGGCCGAGGAAGAATTTAAACTGGTTAGTCCTTATGTAGTGATAGATAAAACGATGAAAAAATTTATAAAAAAAAATAATAATATCGAATTGGAATTATATACAAACTCAAAATCTAATAGTCCTAACGTACTAGCATTTAGTGGCTACTTATCTCAAAAAAAATTATTGTTAAAACAAGCAAAAATATGGGAATTACAAACGAAAAATTCTAACCATCAAAAAGCTTTTGTAACCGATGATTCTATTGTAGGTGTTGGTTCTATGAATAGTGATCCTAGATCTGTATACTTTAGTAGTGAAAATTTACTAATCGTAAAAAGTAAAGGGTTATCGAGTGAGCTAAAAGAAGTTATTACAGACTATGAGAAGGAAAGTCTGGAAGTTAAGAATAACAGTCAATATGAGGAATCTGAATCTGCTGAAGAAGCTTCTATTTCCATAATAAAAAAAGTGTTGTTAGCAATATTAAGTCTATTCAGCCCACTTTTTAGATTTATGTTGTGATAGACGGATCTAACAAAGTGGTTAAATCAATCTTAACTATGTTATAATATCAAGGTAAATTGATAGTTAAGGAGCAATGTTATGGAAGGAATTATCCCTGTTTGGAAACCTCGTGGTATGACAAGTCACGATGTAGTCTTTAAGTTGCGAAAAATATTGAAGACAAAAAAAGTTGGTCACAGTGGAACATTAGATCCTGATGTTGATGGAGTGTTACCTATTTGTGTTGGTAAAGCAACCAAAGTTATAGAATATATTCAAGACTCGAATAAGATATACGAAGGAGAAGTAACTTTAGGTTTCTCAACTGAAACAGAAGATGCTAGTGGACTAATTGTTGAGGAGACACCTGTGAATGAGATCATTGATAGTCAAGAAATAGATAAAGCTATGAAATCATTATTAGGTGAGATTACTCAAATACCACCAATGTACTCAGCTGTTAAGGTGAATGGTAAGAGACTTTATGAATATGCTAGAAATGGTGAAGAAGTAGAACGCCCTCAGCGAAAAGCAATGATTTATGATTATAAACGAACAAGCGAACCTATTTTTGAAGATAGTAAGATGAAATGGAATTTTATAGTTGATTGTGGTAAAGGAACGTACGTGAGAACTCTCGCAGTTGATACCGGAAAAGCATTAGGATATTCAGCTCATATGTCTAATTTAACAAGAACTAAAAGTGGTGGTTTTACGAAGGAAGAATGTTTTACACTTGAAGAAATAGCACTTTTAATGGAACTAGGAAGAACGGATAAGTTTGCGTATCCACTTGAACGAGGGGTTTCTGATTTTATTTCTTTTGAGCTATCAGAGGATCAATATGCAATTGTTCGAAATGGTTCAGTAGTTGCAACGAACTTTTTTGATAACTTAGAGATCAAAGAGCCTATTGCCTTATATTATCAAGGAAGAGTGGTTAGTATTTACGGAGAACATCCTTATAAAAATGGCTTGTTAAAACCAATTAAAGTTTTACGAAACGATTGATTAAAGGGGAAAACAAATGGAAGTTATAAAAATACATCATCCCTACAAAAAATCCCAAATACCAAAAGATGAAGTTATTTTGGTGTTAGGATTTTTTGATGGGGTTCATTTAGGTCACCAAAAAGTAATTGAAGCCGGAAGAGAGGAAGCTAATAGAACAGGTAAAAAATTAGCTGTCATGACATTTAACCATCATCCTTCTGTCGTTTTTAAGAAAATAGATCATAAAAAAATGAAGTATATAACAACGGTTGATCAGAAAATTGAGCGAATGAAAAAAAGTGGAGTGGATATTCTTTATGTTGTTGAGTTTACCTCTGCATTCGCAAGTCTTGAACCCAAAGATTTTGTCGATCAATATATTGTTGGGTTAAATGCAGTCACTGCTGTTGCAGGGTTTGATTATACATATGGTAAAGCAGATGTTGCAAGTATGGACTTGTTACCTGAGTATAGTGAAAAACGGTTTAGTATCATTGAGGTTCCTAAGCAAAAACAAGGAGACGAGAAAATTAGTTCAACTAATATTAGAAAAATGATGGCAGAAGGTAATATGGAGGGAGCCAACGAATTTTTAGGCTATACGTATGAGTTTTCTGGTATGGTGGTTCATGGTGATAAACGAGGACGAACGTTAGGGTTTCCTACCGCTAATATTAAAATTTCCCAACAATCATTATTACCCGTTGGAGGGGTTTATGCTGTAAAAATTAAGGTAGCAAATCAATGGTATATGGGAATGGCCCAAATTGGTTACAATATAACATTTGAAAAAAATAGGCCTAAGACAATTGAAGTAAATATCTTGGATTTCGATGAGGATATTTATGGAGAACATGTATCTGTTCAATGGTGCCATTACTTAAGAAAAGAGCTAAAGTTTAATGGTATTGAAAGTTTAATTAGTCAATTAAAACAAGATGAAGAAGATACAAGAGAATTTTTCACTTATAAAGGAGTTAATTAATGACTTCTGCCTATATTCATATCCCATTTTGTGAACATATTTGTTTTTATTGTGATTTTAACAAAGTTTTTATTGAAGGACAGCCAGTTGATGAGTACATTGATGCTCTAGTAAAAGAGATAAAATTAACGAGAGAGAAGTATCCATCAGATAAAACAGAAACTATTTATATTGGTGGTGGAACGCCAACGTCACTCTCAGCCAGTCAGCTTGATGTTTTACTAAAAGGGATACGCAAAGAACTACCCTTTGATGATGAAAATGAATTTACAGTGGAAGCAAACCCTGGTGACTTAACGCTTGAAAAATTAAGAGTACTACAAAACTATGGTGTTAATCGAATCTCGATGGGAGTTCAATCTTTTAATGACCGACTATTAAAAAAAATAGGTAGAAAACATTCAGCTAAAGATGTTTATGACACGATGAAAATTTTTGATGAGGCTAATTTTACAAACATTAGTATCGATTTGATTTTTGCGTTACCAAATCAAACGATTGAGGATTTTGAAGATACACTTAATCAAGCGTTGTCCTTAGATTTACCTCATTATTCGATGTACTCATTAATACTTGAAAACAAAACGATGTTTTACAACTGGGCACGGCAAGGTAGACTTCATCTTCCAGGCATTGATACAGAAGGAGACATGTTTGAACTTGCAATTGAAAAAATGACAAAAGCTGGACGAAATCAGTATGAAGTCAGTAATTTTGCCAAACCAGGATTTGAAAGTCAGCATAACCTTGTTTATTGGAATAATGAACCGTATTATGGATTAGGTGCTGGAGCGAGTGGTTACTTAGGTAATGTGCGTTATAAAAACCACGGTCCGATTCAACATTATTTAAAACCGTTGCGAGAAGATAAGTTACCAATCATTAAAACTGAAAAGTTAACACTTATTAATCAAATGGAAGAAGAGATGTTTTTAGGACTTAGAAAAACTCAAGGTGTGTCGATTCTTAAGTTTGAAGAGAAATTTAACTGCTCTTTAGAGTCAGTCTATGGAGCAGTTGTTCAACAATTGATCACTGATGGGTTATTAGACAGAAACGATGAGTGGCTAGCCTTAACGAGTAAAGGTCTTATTTTAGGTAATGAGGTTTTTAAGGAATTTTTAGTAAATTAAAACGACTGGAAGTTTTCCAGTCGTTTCTTTTTTTATAAATAAACACCAATAGCTAATAAAATGATTGAAACAATCATGGTTGCAATCATTAATTTAAAGACAAATTTTAACCATTTATCAAATGTAATATCAACCATTTCAAGTGAAGCTAAAACTAATCCTGTAGGAGCGATATAAGATATAATTCCTTGTCCCCAGTTATAAGCATCAATTACTAATGCACGATCTACGTTAACGACATCAGCAAGAGGTGCCATGATAGGCATAGAAAGCACTGCTAAACCAGATGAAGAAGGAATAAAGAAGCCTAAGAAAATATAGATAAAGTACATCATCGTTGTAAAGACAGGACCGTGCATATCAGTAACGCTATTACTTAACCAATACATCAACGTATCACTAATCATTCCATTTTCCATAATGATGGTAACGCCACGAGCTAACCCAATAATAAGAGCTACTCCAAGTAAATCACTAGCACCAGTAACAAATTCGCTGACAAATTCTTTTTCTTTTAAGCCTGATATGAGAGCGAGGATAAAAGTGATTAATAAGAATAATGAAGAGATTTCGACGAATAACCAATCTAATTCTTTAACTCCATAGACCATAATACCAAAACCAGCAGCAAAAATGACTAACATTAATTTCTTACGTAAATCAAAAACTGGGACTTCGGTTTCAACACCTGATTTCAAGAATTTTGCCTCTAATTCGTCTTTTTGATCAAAGACAAGAGATTCTTCAGGATTTTTTCTAACTTTTTCAGCATAACGAACGGTATACCAAATACTCATAGTTGTTCCAATGACTAACATCGCAATTCTAAGACCAATACCATCAGTAAAACTGATACCTGCTGTATTACTTGCAACGACAACTGAGAACGGGTTGATTGTGGACGCAAGTGTTCCAATACAGCTCCCAAGGTAGATAGTAGCAATTGCAACTATCGCGTCATATCCGGCTGCCATGAAAATCGGAATAAGTATTGGATAAAAAGCAATTGTTTCTTCTGCAAAACCAAATGTTGTACCACCAATAGCGATTAAGGTTAGAGTTAAAATAACTAACCACTTCTCTTTACCTTTTAATCGACTTGATAAGGAATTCATACCAGCGTTAAAAGCACCGGTTTTATTAATAACTCCAATTATCCCACCAAGTATTAACACAAAAGTAATAATATCAATTGATTCTGCTAGCCCTTGAATAGGAGCATTTAGAAACTCTTTCACGGCATCAACAAGTCCACGTTTTTCACGTTTTAATTCTTCGTAAGAACCTGGAATGGCAACGGGTTTCTGAACTTCACCATTTTCAAATTTACCCAAATTTGTATTTATTTTATACTTGTCTAACGTTTTTTGGTTGCCAGGTTCGCTAAAAGTATCACCACTTGGCTGAGTAACGACAAATTCGTGTTTCTCTTTTTCATAGCCTAATGTTGCGTACTTACCACCGGGAATAAGATAAGTTAAAACAAGAACTAAAAATAATACAATTAGAATAACGGTGTAAGCACTTGGAAAACTAAACTTTTTTTTCATTTATTTCTTCTCCTTTTCTTAGATAGCTATTATTATATAGGATTTCAGCTAAAATCTAATTAAATTGAAATGTTATTTTTATAATATATCAACCTTTTTTTCACATCTAAATATAACAATTCGCTATTTTAGCAGTCTGGAAGTCCGAGTGCTAAAAAAATAAGTGTTTACTGTTGACATTTTTTTGGTATCTTGATATATTAATAAATGTAGTTAGCACTTGTGTATCAAGAGTGCTAAAAAGAAGGTGATGATTGTGCTAAGTAAAAGACAACTGAATATTCTACATATGCTGGTCAAAATTTATACTGACACTGGTGTTCCAGTTAGTTCGAAAACACTGATGAATCATGGGATAAGTGCTAGTTCAGCAACAATAAGAAATGACTTAGTAAAATTAGAAGAACTTGGGTTGATTCAAAAGATGCATTCGTCATCAGGAAGAGTTCCTTCTATTAAAGGGTATCGCTTTTATGTGGATCATCTGATGACACCTGTTGAAATGACAAGTCATGAAGTGGTGAAGATAAGACAGTTATTAAATCGTCGTTATAATGCGACAAATGAAATAATTGAGCAGTCTGCTAAGATACTTTCTGAATTAACAAGTTACACAGCCTTTTCCTTAGGGCCAGAAGTTAAAGAAAGAAAATTAACGGGTTTCAGGATAGTGCCATTAAATCGTAATCAGTTAATTGCAGTTATAGTAACTGATCAAGGATATGTTGAAAGCCAAGTGTTTTCAATTCCTGACGATATTTCCTCAGAAGATATCGAAAAAATGACTCGAATCATTAATGATCGATTGGTAGGAGAAAGTCTTTTAACAGTCTATCATAAACTTAGGACCGAAATTCCATTAGTCCTACAGAAGTATTTCTCAAATTCATCTAATGTATTATACTTGTTTGAGGAAGTATTTAATCAAGCTTTTGATGATCAAGTCTATATTAGTGGAGGGATGAATTTATTAAATTCAGATGCCTTAACTGATATTGCAGAATTTAAGTCAATTTATTCTTTAATAAGTGATTCAGATAAGCTCACGGAGATATTGTTACCTGATAAAACAGGTATTGATATAAAAATTGGAAATGAAATTGAAAATGAATTATTACTCAATATGAGTTTAATTACTGCTTCTTATGAAGTGCCTGAGCATGGCAAGGGAGTCATTGCTCTATTAGGACCGACAAGTATGTCGTATTCAAAACTACTGGGTTTAGTTGATGTGTTTACTGATGAATTATCAGGACACTTAGACTCTTACTATAGAAGTTTGGATAGTCCGTTTGAAAAATAGTTATTGGAAGGAGACGATTAATTTGAGTAAAAAAGAAGAGATGGAAGAAATTGAAGAATTAGAAGAAGCTTCTGTAGAAATAGGTGAGCTCTCAGTGGAGGATGCACTTGAGCAAGAGTTAAGTGAAATGGAAGATAAGTTTTTACGTGCTCAAGCTGAAATTGTTAATATGAGAAATAGAAGTAATAAAGAACGTGAAGAGGCTGCTAAGTATCGTGCGCAAAACCTAGCAAAAGACTTATTAACGTCTTTAGATAACTTAGACCGTGCATTAGAAATTGAAACAAGTGATGAGCACGGTGAAAGTATGAAAAAAGGGATTGAGATGGTAAGAGAAGGAATGATTCATGCTTTGAAAGAAGCAGGAGTTGAAGAAATCGAATCTTTAGGCCAAATTTTTGATCCTAACAAACATCAAGCGGTACAAACAATTCCATTATCAGATGGTCAAGAAGCTGATGAGATTATACAAGTATTGCAAAAAGGCTATATTTTACACGATCGCACACTTAGACCTGCAATGGTAATTGTTGCACAATAAAAATTAAAATTAAAGGAGATCATAAATATGAGTAAAATTATTGGTATTGACTTAGGAACTACAAACTCTGCTGTTTCAGTATTAGAAGGTGGAGAAGCAAAAATTATTACAAACCCAGAAGGTAATAGAACAACACCATCTGTAGTATCATTTAAAAACGGAGAAATCCAAGTAGGTGAAGTTGCTAAACGTCAAGCAGTAACTAACCCAAATACAATTGGTTCAATTAAACGCCATATTGGTGAAGTTGGATTTAAAGAAGAAATTGAAGGTAAAACTTATACGCCACAAGAAATTTCAGCAATGATTTTACAATATTTAAAAGGTTTTGCTGAAGACTATTTAGGTGAAAAAGTAGAAAAAGCTGTTATTACAGTACCTGCTTACTTTAATGACGCTCAACGTCAAGCAACAAAAGATGCTGGTAAAATTGCTGGTCTTGAAGTAGAACGTATTGTTAACGAGCCGACAGCAGCAGCTTTAGCTTATGGTTTAGATAAAACAGATCGTGAAGAAAAAGTTTTAGTATTTGACCTTGGTGGTGGTACATTTGACGTTTCAATCCTTGAATTAGGTGATGGGGTATTTGATGTATTATCAACTGCTGGTGATAATAACTTAGGTGGGGATGATTTTGATGAGAAAATCATTGCACATTTAGTAGAAGAATTCAAAAAAGAAAATGGAATTGACTTATCTAAAGATAAAATGGCTGTTCAACGTTTGAAAGATGCCGCTGAAAAAGCTAAAAAAGATTTATCAGGTGTAACAAGTACACAAATTAGTTTACCATTTATCACTGCTGGTGATGCTGGACCTCTTCACTTAGAGATGAACTTAACTCGTGCTAAATTTGACGAATTGACTTCAGATTTAGTAGAAAGAACAAAAATTCCAGTACGTCAAGCAATCAAAGATGCTGGTATTTCAATATCTGAAATTGATGAAGTAATCTTAGTTGGTGGATCAACTCGTATTCCTGCAGTTGTTGAAGCAGTAAGAAAAGAAACAAGTAAAGAACCTAACAAATCAGTTAACCCGGATGAAGTAGTAGCAATGGGTGCTGCGATTCAAGGTGGTGTTATTACAGGTGACGTTAAAGATGTTGTTCTTTTAGACGTAACACCATTATCTTTAGGAATTGAAACAATGGGTTCAGTCTTTACTAAATTGATTGACCGTAATACAACGATTCCTACAAGTAAATCTCAAGTATTCTCAACAGCAGCAGACAACCAACCAGCGGTAGATATTCACGTATTACAAGGTGAACGCCCAATGGCAACAGATAACAAAACGTTAGGTCGTTTCCAATTAACTGATATTCCTGCAGCACCACGCGGTATCCCTCAAATCGAAGTAACATTTGATATTGATAAAAATGGGATTGTTAACGTAAGTGCTAAAGATTTAGGAACTCAAAAAGAACAAACAATTACAATTAAATCTTCTTCAGGTTTAACAGATGAAGAAATTGAAAAAATGGTTAAAGACGCAGAAGCAAACGCAGAAGCAGACAACCAACGTAAAGAAGAAGTAGATTTAAGAAATGACATTGATGCTTTATTATTCTCAGTTGATAAAACATTAGGAGAATTAGAGGGTAAAGTTGATGCTGATGAAGTTAAGAAAGCAGAAGTTGCCCGTGATGAATTAAAAGCAGCAGTTGAAGCAGATAACTTAGAAGATATGAAAGCTAAACGCGACGAATTAAATGAAATTGTTCAAGCGTTAACAGTTAAATTATACGAACAAGCAGCTCAACAAGCACAAGAAGAAAACCCTGAAGCAGCAGCTAGTGGTGCTGATGATGTGGTCGATGCAGATTTTGAAGAAATTAATGACGACGAAAAATAATAAGTGATTTATTGAAAAAGCCAAAGCGTTGAGCTTTAGGCTTTTTCTCTTCATGATAAAAATTAGGTTTAAGAGATATCTGATTTGTGTTATGATTTAATGGATTCTGATAGTAGAAAAAATGGAGGGTTACGTAAAATGGCCAAGAGAGATTATTATGAAGTCTTAGGTGTTGCGAAAACGGCAACAGATGATGAAATAAAAAAAGCCTATCGTAAATTATCAAAAAAATACCATCCAGATATTAACAAAGAGCCTGACGCAGAAGATAAGTTTAAGGAGATAACTGAAGCCTTTGAGGTTTTAAGTGATTCTCAAAAAAGAGCTGCTTTTGATCAGTATGGTCATGCAAGTACCGATCCTAATTTTGGAGGCGGTGGTTTTGGTGACTTTGGCGGAGGCGGTAACTTCGGAGGATTTGAAGATATCTTTGAGTCATTCTTTGGTGGAGGATCTGGTAGAAGTTCTAATCCGAATGCACCAAGACAAGGTTCTGATTTACAATATACACTGGATTTAACATTTAATGAAGCGATATTTGGTTTGGAAAAAAATATCCGTTACAATCGTGAAGATGATTGTACAACATGTAATGGCTCAGGTGCTAAACCTGGAACTCAACCAGAGACATGTAGTAAGTGTCACGGAGCAGGTACGATTAATGTGGAAAGACAAACACCACTTGGACGTATGATGAGTCGTCAAGTCTGTGATGAATGTCAAGGTGTTGGTAAAACGATTAAGGAAAAATGTACAACGTGTAATGGTGCTGGAAGAATGGTTAAATCTCATTCTGTTAAAGTAACAGTACCTGCGGGTGTTGAAGATGGACAGCAAATGCGTCTTGCTGGCCAAGGGGAAGCAGGCTCTAATGGGGGACCTTATGGTGACTTATATGTTGTCTTTAGAGTTGAAGAGAGTCCAATCTTTGAACGAGAAGGTTCAGAAATATACTACGATCACTCAATTTCATTCGTTCAAGCAGCATTAGGTGACGAGATTGAAGTTCCTACTGTTCACGGTCGAGTGAAGTTAAAAATTCCTGCTGGCACTCAAACTGGTACATCATTTAGATTAAAAGGTAAAGGTGCGACAAAACTTCGTGGAACAGGTAACGGAGACCAACGAGTAACAGTTATTGTTGAGACGCCAACTGATTTAAATGAAGATCAAAAGAAAGCACTTCGAGAATTCTCAGAAGCTAGTGGTGACAAAGCAGTTGTCGAACAAGAAGAAGGTTTTTTCGATAAAATGAAAGATGCATTTTCTTCTGGAAATAAAAAAAAACGTAAATAATGATGAAAAATGAAGTTAGCCTATTTTAGGTATAGCTTCTTTTTTTATAAAAATCACTTGCAATTTCCAAATAAAAAAGCTAAAATAAGAATCTAAATAGTAATAATTACGATTTGAAAAAGGAGATTACAAATGAAGAAACTATTAAGTATAGTATTAATATTAGGTGCAGCAATATCTTTAGTTGCCTGTTCATCATCTGAAAAAAAGAGTGAGTCAAGTAACAATAAATTGAAGATAGTTACAACTTTTTACCCAATGTACGATTTCACCTCAAAAGTAACGAAGGATAAGGCAGATATTTCCATGTTAATTGATGGTGGAGTTGAGCCTCATGATTATGAACCAAGTCCTAAAGATATGGCAAAAATTCAAGATGCAGATATATTTGTTTATAACTCAAATGAAATGGAAACTTGGGTTGAGAGTGTTTTGAAAAATATCGACACGTCAAAAGTTAAAGTCATCGAGGCAAGTAAGGGAATAAAATTATTGGAAGGTGATCACAGTGAGGCGGAGGACCCGGAAGAACATGAAGGTCACTCGCATGCTGTTGATCCTCATGTTTGGCTCGATCCTGTTTTAGTTAAACGAGAAGTAGCTACAATTGGAAAGGTGGTAATCTCTCTAGACAAAGAGAATAAAGATTACTATGAATCCAATATCGAGAACTTTAATAATGACTTAGATAAATTAAATCAGAATTTTGAAAACAGTTTTGAAAAAGCGACAAATAGAAAATTTGTGACACAACATATGGCATTTTCTTACTTAGCTAAGCGTTATGATTTGAAACAGGTTCCAATTTCTGGTATATCCCCAGATCAAGAACCGACTCCAAAAGAGCTTAAAAGTATTGAAGACTTTGTTAAACAAGAGAGTATAGAAACTATTTATACCGAAAGTTCAGCATCTGAAAAAATAGCTAAAACAATTTCTAATGCGACTGGAGCAGAGCTTTTAGTTTTAAATCCAATGGAAAGTGTATCTAAAAGCCAGAGAGAAGCAGGCAATGATTATTTATCAATCATGAATCAGAATCTAGAGGCACTAAAAAAATCAATAAAATAAATTGAAAATCTAAGTTTTATTAGTCCTTTATTTGATTAGGATTAATATTTCTTAGATTTTTTACTTATTTTGGTTCATATACTCTATAATAGATAGAAGTTAGGGGGATTTAAATATTATGAACAGATTTGGTAACAAAATGAAAGGTATTATGCTAGCTATTATTGGGGCAATCTTTTGGGGTGGCTCTGGTGTAAGTGCTCAATATATAATGCAGAACAAAGGTGCGTCAACAGGCTGGTTAGTTAGTGTTAGAATGTTATTTGCTGGGATCTTAATTTTGGTTTTTTTATTTTTTAAAGATAGACAGAATTTATTTGCCATTTTAAAAAATAAAAAAGACATGTTGAGTACACTGACATTTAGTGTTTTTGGAGTTATATTTTTACAATATGCTTTTTTTGCAGCGATTCAAGTATCTAACGCTGCAACAGCAACAATATTACAATATTTAGCACCTATTTTTATTGTAATTTATTTTATTTTTGAGTCAAAAAAATTACCCAATACGATGAGTGTTATCAGTATTTTACTTTCACTTTTTGGTACAGCTTTACTTGTAACCAAAGGAGACTTAGGGACATTATCTATTTCACCTATGGGGCTATTTTGGGGGCTTATGGCAGGTTTTTTTGGTGCGTTTTACATTATCCAACCAAGAAGAATCATGGCCAAATATGGCACAACGACCATTATAGGTTGGGGAATGTTTCTAGGAGGATTACTGTTTCAGTTGTACCATCCTGTTTGGAAAGATGCACCAGAGATTGATTTAGTGACATTTGGATTAGTAGGATTTATTGTAGTATTTGGAACAATATTTTCTTATATTTGTTTACTTAAAAGTACACAATATATCCCAGCTCAATTTTCAAGTTTACTTACATCCTTTGAACCACTAAGTGCAGCTTTATTTTCAAGTTTGTTTTTAGGAGTCGTTATCTTGCCTATTGAAGTTCTTAGCATGTTTATTATTATTTTTTCAGTCTTTTTACTTTCTAGAAATTCAGATATGTAATAAAGGTAAGAATTATTTTAATTATATGACAAATACGTTATAATAGGATAAGTTATGAATCGTATTGAAGAGGATTCAAATATTAGGAGGTAGTTTTATGTCCAAACAAGAAATTGGCGTTGTAGGAATGGCAGTAATGGGAAAAAATTTAGCTTTAAATATTGAAAGCAGAGGCTATTCAGTTTCTATTTTTAACCGAACAGGATCTAAAACTGAGGAAGTTGCTAAAGAACATCCAGAAAAAAAATTAGTACCAACTTATACAATGGAAGAATTTGTTAATTCCCTAGAGAAACCACGTCGTATTATGTTAATGGTTCAAGCGGGTAAAGCAACAGATATGACTATACAAGGATTACTGCCTCATTTAGATACAGGTGATGTTTTAATTGATGGTGGTAATACATTCTATCAAGATACAATAAGAAGAAATGAAGAGTTAGCTAATTCAGGTATTAACTTTATAGGCACTGGGGTTTCTGGTGGAGAAGAAGGAGCATTAAAAGGGCCTTCAATGATGCCTGGTGGTCAAAAAGAAGCTTATGAATTGGTAAGACCTATTTTTGAAAAAATTGCAGCTAAAGCGGATGATGGTATGCCATGTGTGACTTATATCGGACCTAATGGTGCTGGACATTATGTGAAAATGGTACACAACGGAATTGAATATGGGGATATGCAATTAATTGCTGAATCTTATGATTTATTGACTCGTGTACTAGGTTTATCAGTTGAAGAGGTTGCTGAAATTTTTTCAGATTGGAATGAAGGTGAATTAGATAGTTACCTAATGGAAATCACTTCTGATATTTTAACTAGAAAAGATGACCTAGGTACTGGCGAACCAATTGTTAATGTTATTTTAGACGCAGCGGGGAATAAAGGAACTGGAAAGTGGACAAGTCAAAATGCTTTGGATTTAGGAACTCCTCTACCATTAATTACTGAGTCTGTTTTTGCTCGTTATATTTCTGCTTTAAAAAATGAGCGAGTAGAGGCAAGTAAGACTATTCCTGAACCTGTTTTTGACAGTTTTAAAGGGAATAAAAAAGAATATATTGAAAAAATTCGTCAAGCGTTGTACTTTAGTAAAATCATGAGTTATGCGCAAGGTTTTGCTCAATATAGAACAGCAAGTGAAGAATATGGTTGGGATTTACAGTATGGAGAAATAGCTAAGATTTTCCGCGAGGGTTGCATTATTCGAGCAAGATTTTTACAGGAAATAACAGATGCATACGACCGTAACCCAGAACTTAAAAATTTGTTATTAGATGAGTATTTCTTGGAAATTACAGGGAAGTATCAACAATCGGTTAGGGATGTTGTCTCATTGGCCGTTCAATCAGGTGTGCCAACACCAACATTCTCTTCTGCGATTGCTTATTTTGACTCTTACCGTACAGCAGACTTACCTGCAAATATTATTCAAGCCCAAAGAGATTATTTTGGAGCTCATACTTATCTTAGAAAAGACCGTGAAGGCGTGTTTCATTATGATTGGTATTCAAACGAAGACAAATAACAGTAACTTTTGCTTTCATCTTAACGTGAAAGCAAAAGTTTTTTGTTTATTTAACAACGCTTATATTTGCAAAAGAACGTCTATTCGTATAAAATGTATAACTGATTTACTTTTAGAAAGAAGGTTAATGTATGGCATTACTAATTAGGAAAATAAAAGGACAGCGAGTATTTGTTCTGTTATCATTTTTGATGACAGTTATTATGGTAACGTCTCAATTATGGCAACCAAAACTATTACAGAAGATTATGACCGCGATAATGAATGAAGACAGCAAAGAGCTAAAGAGCGTTGGTATTTTACTAATTATTATAGCTTTAATTGGTTTAATCGCAGGTGTAATTAATACAGTATTAGCAGCTAAGATATCACAAGAAATCGCTTCAGAAATCAGAGCAGATGGCTTTAAAAAAATACAGACTTTTTCATTTAGTAGTATTGAAAAGTTTTCGACGAGCAATTTAGTTGTTCGTTTAACAAATGATGTTAACCAAGTACAAAATATTGTGATGATGACATTTCAAACAATATTAAGGATTCCAATTCTTTTTTTAGGGAGTTTTATTTTAGCTCTTGTTACACTACCAAAGCTTTGGTGGGTAATTATTTTATTAGTTGTTCTAGTTCTTTTAACAGTTATGACGTTATTTGGACTGATGAGCAAACACTTCACTAAAATTCAAGGATTTATTGAAAAAGTGAACAGTATCGCAAAAGAAAATCTTCGTGGCATTCGAGTAGTAAAATCATTTGTTCAAGAAGGTAATGAAATTAAAAAATTTACAAATGTATCAGATAAATTGGCGAAACATACTATCTCAGTCGGGAATTTATTTTCAGTTATGATTCCAACATTTATGTTAATCGCCAATTTGGCAATTGTTATTTCTATTTATTTTGCTGCTGATTTAGCTAAGACTGATTTAGAAGTAATTGGGGCGATTGTATCCTTTATGAATTACCTAACTCAAATTATGATGAGTATTATCATAGGAGGAATGATGACTATGATGGCTTCTCGTGGGATGGTATCTCTTAAAAGGTTAAACGAAGTATTAGATACTGAGCCGACACTAACATTTAAACAAAATGATATGTCTTTAATTGAGAATGGGAATGTTGTGTTTGACAATGTAAGTTTTACTTATGATGGTGAAGATCATCCGATTCTAAAAAATATATCATTCAATGTAACAAGTGGCGATTCAATTGGAGTGGTCGGTGCAACAGGTGCTGGTAAGTCAACTTTGGCTCAAATGATTGCGCGAATGTATGACCCAACTGAAGGAACCATATATGTCGGAAATGCAAACTTAGTCGATGTAGGTAAGGATGATTTAAGGAATAACGTAGCTCTTGTTCTGCAAAAGGCAATCCTTTTCTCAGGTACAATAGCTGATAACTTAAGACACGGTCGAAAAAATGCAGATGAAAAAGCAATGAAGAGAGCTTCAGGGATTGCTCAAGCAAGTGAATTTATTGATCGTCAGTCGGAAGGCTATTTTAGCCAGGTTGAAGAAAGGGGTTCTAATTTTTCAGAAGGTCAAAAGCAACGATTATCCATTACTAGAGGTGTTATTGGAAACCCTAAAATTCTCGTTTTAGATGATAGTACGAGTGCGTTAGATGCTCACTCTGAAAAGTTAGTTAAAGACGCCTTAGCGAATGAATTAATTAATACCACAACCTTTATTATTGCTCAAAAAATTTCTTCCGTTGTTCAAACTGATAATATTTTAGTTTTGGACGAGGGTAATCTAGTTGCTCAAGGGACTCATAGAGAGTTATTAAAAACGAGTAGTGTTTATCGTGAAATATATGAAACACAAAAAGCAAAGGAGGTTGAGTAGACTATGTCAAAAAAGAATAGTAGTAAAAATAGTGTGTCTCGATTCTTCTGGGAATATTTAAAAGTTTACAATTGGCAGTTAATGGTTATCACGGTGGCAATTATCTTTTCAACCTACCTGCAAGTTAAAGCGCCTCAATACACAGGGAAAGCAATTGAGGAATTGACTAAATATGCTGGAACATACTTTTCCGTTCAAGTAGCTGATAAAGGCCCTTTTGTAAGTATCATAAAATTACTTGTTGGACTTTATTTACTTAATTGGATAGCGATGTTTATTCAAAATATTTTAATGTCAGCAGTTACTGGAAAGTCAACGAACCAAATGAGAATCAATCTGTTTAAAAAATTAGAAAAAATGACTATTAATTATTTTGATAACCATCAAGATGGTGAAATCTTAAGCCGATTTACAAGTGATTTAGATAATATTTCCAATACAATGAATCAAGCGCTTATTCAAGTGCTGACTAACATATCAATGATGATTGGTGTTCTAATAATGATGTTTAGAGAAAATATCGAGATGACGTGGGCAACTTTAGCTATCTCTCCAATCGCAGTTATTATCGCGATATTCATTATTAAGAAAGCTGAAAAAAGCGTTGAGGTTCAGCAAGCAAATGTAGGTAAATTAAATGGCTATATTGATGAGAAAATATCTGGACAAAAAGTAATAATTACTAATGGATTAGAAGAAGAAACAATTGCAGGCTTTGAAGAGTTGAACGAGGAAGTTAAAAATGCTACGTTTAAAGGCCAAGTCTATTCAGGTTTACTATTTCCTACTATGCAAGGAATATCATTATTAAACACGGCAATTGTTATCTTCTTTGGAGGTGTATTAGTTTTAAATGGAGATATGGATAAGGCGGCAGGTTTAGGGTTAATTGTTATGTTCATACAGTATTCTCAGCAGTTTTATATGCCTTTAACTCAAATATCCTCACAGTTTAGTATGCTACAATTAGCGTTTACTGGAGCTAGAAGACTAAATGAAATTTTTGTTGTAGACGATGAATTTGAGAAAGAGGATACGATTGAAATTACAGGTGTGAATAAAAAAGTGACATTGAAAGATGTTGATTTTTCTTATGAGCAAGGCGTACCTATCTTAAAAAATATTAACTTAGAAGCAAAAAAAGGTCAGATGATTGCTCTTGTTGGTCCAACTGGATCTGGCAAAACGACAGTTATGAATTTACTCAATCGTTTTTATAATGTAGATAGCGGAAGTATTTTAATTGATGATGTTGATATTCGTGATATATCACTTAAGAGTTTACGTTCGCATATCGGTATAGTACTACAAGAATCTGTTCTATTTTCTGGAACGATTCGAGATAATATTATTTTTGGTAATGAGACAGCTTCTGAAGAAGAGATGATCGTAGCTGCTAAGCAAGCGAACATACACGAGTTCATCATGTCTTTAGAAAACGGTTATGACACTAAAATTAACGATGAAAATAGCGTGTTTAGTGTCGGTCAAAAACAATTAATTAGTATTGCTAGAACGATCCTAACGAACCCATCACTTTTAATTTTAGATGAAGCAACAAGTAATGTGGATACAGTTACTGAAAGTCGTATTCAAAAAGCAATGGAAAATATTATTGAAGGACGTACTAGTTTTGTTATAGCCCATAGATTAAAGACGATATTAAATGCTGATTATATTATTGTGCTAAATCAAGGTGAAGTAATTGAGGAAGGAACTCATGAAGAGTTGATAGAGGCTCATGGATTTTATGCAGAGCTTTATGAGAATCAATTTGTCTTTGAATAAGACTCTAATAAGAATAAGCTGAAAATGGGATGACTCATTTTCAGTTTTTTTGTGATTAATAACATGAAATATTGCTTAAAGTAAAAGGGGGTTAAGAGGTTTCTTGTTTTGTAAAGAAATTAACATAACGAATAGCTTTTTCCTTATAAAATAGTTATAATGAAATGTATAAAGATTATAAGTAGCTTAGAAAGGCATGTGTGATTATGTCAAATAGAATTTTAATTGTTGAGGATGAAAAAAATTTAGCAAGGTTTGTAGAATTAGAACTTAAGCATGAAGGTTATGAGACTGAGGTCCATTATAATGGACGTAATGGTTTAGAAGCTGCTTTATCTGGAGATTGGGATGCAATCCTTCTTGATTTAATGTTGCCTGAATTAAATGGGTTGGAGGTTTGTCGCCGAATTAGACAAGTAAAGAACACACCGATTATTATGATGACTGCTAGAGACTCAGTTATTGATAGAGTATCAGGATTAGATCATGGAGCAGATGACTATATAATTAAACCGTTTGCGATTGAAGAATTATTAGCACGATTAAGAGCGTTGCTTCGTCGTATTGACATCGAAGGTGATAAAAATATAACTAAGCAAACCACAATTACATATCGAGATTTAACAATTGAAAAAGAAAATCGAGTAGTTCGTCGTGGCGATGAAATAATAGAACTTACCAAAAGAGAATATGAATTATTACTTATCCTTATGGAAAATATCAATGTTGTTTTATCGAGAGATGTCTTATTAAATAAAGTTTGGGGATATGAAATTGAAGTAGAGACCAATGTTGTTGATGTCTATATTCGTTATTTAAGAAATAAAATTGATGTACCTGGTGAAGATAGTTATATCCAAACCGTTAGAGGTACGGGTTATGTGATGAGATCGTAATGAAATCTTTTCAAAATATAGAGCTGCCATCTAAATTTTCGTGGCGCTCTATTTCTTTTAAGTGGACATTTTTAACAGCCTTTGCAATATCTATTCTGTTTACAATTTTTGCTATTGTAACATATCAGACAAGTACTAATATAATGGTTGAACAAGAAAAAACGAAATTTAATCGCACAATGGATGAAATAGAAACTAGGCTATCACGGACGGAGGATTCTTTAACTCTAAATAGTACAGTGTTCTATTTAAAAGAATCTGCAGGTGATTTTGATGGAAATCAATACTATGATCGGGAAACATTAGAAGCGAGTCTGATGCAATTAAATAGTTTTATATCAGAGCTATCTCAACCGGAACTAAATGCAAAGATTTATGGCATAGATCATCGTTTGTTATTTGAAACGAAAAATGCGTATATACCTTTTGAAGAAGATGAACAACGTACTACATCTATTCAGGTTTTTGATAACTTAACAGGGTTTGTTTTGTTGAAGCCAATTTATTCGACTAAAACAGGAAAATTAGTTGGCTATTCTCAAGGGTTTTATGAATTAAATAACTATTATGAAGTTAGTAAAAAATTGTTGGATACCTTAATCATTTTGGAAATTGTGGGAATTATTTCTAGTATTATTATTGGCTTTATTTTATCAAGCTATTTTACAAGTCCATTGAGAAAAATGTCGAAGACTTTAAATAGTGTTGAAGAAGCTCATAAAACAGGTGTCAGAATGCCTGTTCCAAAAGCAAATGATGAAATATCGGATTTAGCAAATGCGTTTAATGCCATGTTAGAGAGAATGCAAAAATTTATTCTCCAACAACAACAATTTGTAGAGGATGTTTCTCACGAGTTACGTACACCAGTTGCTGTTATTGAAGGGCATATTAATCTGTTAAACCGTTGGGGAAAAGATGATCCAGAAATTTTAGAAGAATCTCTAGAAGCTTCCCTGCAAGAAATTGTTCGAATGAAGAGTCTGGTTCAGGAGATGCTTGATCTATCAAGAGCGGAACAGTCGGAGTTTCATTACTCTGATCATACTACGCAAGCGAAAGAAGTTATTTATACAAACGTCAATAATTTCAGAATGCTTTATCCAGAATTTACTTTTAATTTAGATGATGACTTACCTCAAGATGTTGAAGTTCAAATTTACCGAAACCATTTAGAACAAATTTTAATTATTTTATTAGATAATGCAGTAAAATATTCCACTAACCGAAAAGAAGTGCTTATTTCAGTTTCTTTATCTTATAAATCGATTGAAGTCATGGTTCAAGATTTTGGTGAGGGGATCTCAAAAGAGAATTTGGATAGGATATTTAATCGCTTTTACCGAGTAGATAAAGCAAGAGCAAGAAATACTGGTGGAAATGGACTTGGATTATCCATTGCGGAACAGCTTGTTGAAAACTATAATGGCACCATCAATGTTAAGAGTCATTTGAACAATGGAGCTGCATTCACTTTTACAATACCACTTGTTGAACAAGTAGAATTAGAAGAATTAGAGCAAGAAGATGATTTAATAGATGGCTAGGATGAAAATCTTAGCCTTTTTCTTTTTAATAATTTTGCTAAAAAATAATAAGTGATTGTGTTATACTGTTGAAGTGTAACGATTGCCAAAAAGAAAGCTGTATATGTAGAGGGAGGGAAAGAAATGGAAATTGAAAAAACGAATCGAATGAATGCTTTGTTTGAGTTTTATTCGACCCTTTTAACAGAAAAACAGATGAATTATATCGAGCTATATTATGCAGATGACTTTTCATTAGGTGAAATTGCAGCAGAGTATGGTGTGAGTCGTCAGGCTGTTTATGATAATATTAAACGAACTGAAAAACTATTGGAAAATTACGAAAGAAAACTGCATCTATACTCTAACTATATTGTCAGAGAAGAGATGTTAACAGAAATAAAAAATATTTTGGAATCAGATTATGAATCTGATGAAAGAATTGTAACTATTTTAGATAAAATTCAAGAAATTGAAGAAGAGTAGGAGAGAATTAATTTGGCATTTGAAAGCTTAACAGATCGCTTACAAGTAGCGATGAGTAAACTGAAGAAAAAAGGTACAGTGAAAGAAGAAGACGTAAAAGAAATGATGCGTGAGATACGTCTGGCTCTTTTAGAAGCCGACGTTAACTTACAAGTTGTTCGCGGTTTTACAAAACGTGTCGGTGAACGCTCTATCGGAATTGAGATTCTAGAATCATTAAATCCAACTCAACAAATTGTTAAAATTGTAGATGAAGAACTAACTAAAGTCTTGGGTTCAGAGGCTGCGCCTTTAAACAAATCACCAAAAATCCCAACAATCATTATGATGGTTGGTTTACAAGGTGCTGGTAAGACAACTTTTGTTGGTAAGTTATCAAACTTCTTAAAACAAAATGAAAAAGCACGTCCACTTTTAATTGCAGGAGATGTTTATCGTCCAGCTGCAATTGATCAGTTGAAAGTGATTGGTCAACAACTTGATATTCCTGTTTTTGATATGGGAACAGACACAGATCCTGTTGAAATCGTTCGTCGTGGTTTAGAGCAAGCGAAAGAAAACAATAATGATTATGTTTTTATTGATACGGCAGGTCGTTTACATATTGATGAACAATTGATGGGTGAGTTACAGCGCATTAAAGAATTTGCGCAACCGAATGAAATTCTTTTAACTGTAGATGCTATGACTGGTCAAGATGCTGTTACAGTAGCTCAAAGTTTTGATAAGCAACTTGATGTTACAGGTATCGTTTTAACTAAACTAGACGGTGATACGCGTGGTGGTGCAGCACTTTCAATTCGTGCTATTACGGGAAAACCAATTAAATATATCGGTACTGGAGAAAAATTAACTGATGTAGAAGTTTTCCATCCTGACAGAATGTCTTCTCGTATTTTAGGTATGGGAGATATGTTAACGTTAATTGAGAAAGCTCAACAAGAATACGATGAAGATAAAGCAGAAGAATTAGCTCAAAAAATGAGAGAAAACTCATTTGATTTCAATGATTTTATTGAGCAATTAGATCAAGTAATGGGGATGGGACCTTTAGAAGATCTCATCAAAATGATACCTGGAATGAATAACATGCCTGGTCTGGATCAAATAAAAGTAGATCCAAAAGATGTAGCTCGTAAAAAAGCAATTGTTTTCTCCATGACACCTGCTGAACGTGAGAATCCAGATTTATTAAATCCAAGTCGTCGTAGAAGAATCGCGGCAGGTTCTGGTAATTCAGTAGTTGAAGTGAATCGCATGATTAAACAGTTCAATGAGTCGCGTAAAATGATGCAACAAATGAGTAAAGGTAATATGCCCGCAGGTATGGAAAATCTTATGGGATCTGGAGTAAAAGGTAAACTAGGGAAGATGGCTATGAACAATATGGTCAAGAAAAACAAGAAAAAAATGAAGAAAAATAAAGTTAAAAAGAACAAAAAGAAAAAATAAATGATAGAGTCGAGCTGATTTATTCTAAAAGGATAACTAGCTCGATTTTTTTAGATAAGCGTAGCTAGTGAATACAAAATATAAAGGAGCTTTTTTATGATTAAAGATGCAACCTACATTGCCAACTTAATAAAAAATAAAGAAGTATCACCAATTGAAGTATTAGAAGAAATGGAGAGAAAGGCTAGAAAAAATAAAAACCTAAATGCTTTTGTTGAACTTGATATAGAGAAAGCTAAACAACACTTCAGTAATATGAAAGAAAAAACATTCGAGCAACCATTTTATGGCGTTCCTTTTCCTTTAAAAGACTTGGGACAAAGTAAGAAAGGTTTCATCCAAAGTTTTGGGTCAAGGTTATTTAAAAATAACATAGCTAAAAGAACAAATAATTATACGTCCGCCATTGAATCAGCTGGGTTTATTCCTTATGGTGTTACAACTTCACCAGAATATGGGTTTAAAAATGTAACAGACGCTACCATTTATGGGCCGACACGTAACCCGTTGGACCCAGAAAGATACTCTGGAGGAAGTAGCGGTGGAGCAGCCTCTGTTGTTGCTAGTGGCATCTCGCCGATTGCAGGTGCTAGTGATGGTGGAGGATCTATTAGGATCCCAGCGAGTTTTACTGGATTAATTGGTTTAAAACCAAGTAGAGGAAATATTGTTACAGGCCCTGATAGTTATCGTGATTGGCAAGGAGCCGCGGTTAATTTTGCATTAAGCGTTTCTATTAGGGATACTAAAAAAATGTTAAGTGTTTTAAAACCTGATAATCAATTTTCACCTTTCACAAGACCAAAGGCAATGTTACCTGTAGTAAACAGACCGCTACGAATTGCGATGTGTTTAAAATCCCCGGTGGGTAATAAAGTGTCAGATGAAGCAATCACAGCTGTGGTAAATGCCGCTAAATTTTTAAATAATCTCGGACATTATGTGGAAGAAATTGAGTATCCGATTGACGGAGGTAAGGTTATAAGAAGCTATTACCAAATGAATGGTGGTGAAACTGCCCATATGATGGAAGGAATCTCTTCTGGAATAGGTAGAAAATTAGTTAAAGAAGATATGGAACTAATGACATGGACTATCTATCAATATGGTCAAAAGCTTTCAGCTTCAGATTATGCCTCATCTTTTGATGTCTGGGATCAGTCTGCCGCTACTATGGAAAAACTATTTCAGTCATATGATCTCTTTTTATCACCAACGGCAACAACTGTGGCACCTAAAATTTCAGAAGATTTGCAGTCTGATGAGATACGAGAAAGGATGCAAGGAGCTTCAGAATCTTCCAAAGAAGAACTTTCTCACCTAGTATATGATATGTTTGAAAAAGGATTGTGGCTAACACCTTACACGCAACTTGCGAATTTGACAGGGCAACCAGCCATTAGCCTGCCAACTTATGAAACAAAAAATGATAAACTTCCAATAGGTGTACAATTAATGGCGAGCAAAGGAAATGATCACTTATTGTTGGAGGTAGGAAAATGGTTTGAAGAATTAGGTAAATTAATTCTTCCTAATGGTTATTGATAGTATAATTTTATTTTTATTATTTCAGATGTAAAAGGCTTTCTAAATAAAAAAAATCATGCTGTAAAGAAAAAACACTTTACATCTCTTTTAAAAACTGTTATGATACTTCTTGTGATTAAGAAATATATTTGGAGGTGCCTATAAATGGCAGTTAAAATTCGTTTAAAACGTATGGGTTCTAAAAAGAAACCTTTTTATCGTATGGTAGTAGCAGATTCTCGTTCACCTCGTGATGGACGTTACATCGAAGTAGTGGGAACTTATAACCCATTATTAAACCCAGCACAAGTAACAGTTAAAGAAGAAGTAATCTTAGACTGGTTATCAAAAGGTGCTCAACCTTCTGATACAGTGCGTAACATTTTATCTCGTGAAGGAATTATGCAAAAACATCACGAAGCTAAATACACTAAAAAATAAGGTGGGATTCTGAATGACTGATGTTAAAGATTTGGTATTAACCATTGTCCGTCCGTTAGTTAGTCAACCTGAAAATGTCCATTTAGAGATTGCTGATGGTGATCAATATATGGAATACAACCTGACAGTTGCTCCTGAAGATATTGGCCGCATTATTGGTAAACAAGGACGTGTAGCAAAAGCTATTCGTACTATCGTTTATAGTGTGCGTACAAACGAACCGAAAAAAGTTCGTTTAAATATTTTAGATGGTAACACTAACGCTTAGTCTCTTGACTAGGCGTTTTTTTTAATTAAATAAGTGACATATTTATTTACGAATAAAAGAAATTATCATACAATAAGGTTATTCTATAGAAAAAGGTGAGTTAAATGAAAAGAAAACTACTGCTAAAAGGTTTAATCGTAATGAGTATAACTCTTGTCTCTTGTTCAAAAAAAGAGGTTAAAAAAACAGAGAGGTCTTTGACTCAAGAAACAATTGAAACGAAAGAAAAAACTGAAAGCGCTAGGTTTAAGGGTGAAATAATTGAACCGCCGATGATAGATGGTGAAACAGTTCGCCTTACTTTTGAAAACGTTACAGCAGTTGAAGATCCAGAAAAAGTAATCGATAGTTTAAATGCAAATGGTGTTGTGTTACTAGCTAATATTGAATCGATGGATATAAATCTTGAGACAGAGGATTTGGAAGTAGGTAGTGAGTTAGAGTTTACTTTAGCTAGTCCTCCAGCAATGACTTTTTCAATTCCTCCACAAATTTCAGGAAATTCTATTTTAGAAGTAAAACGAATAAAATAGCCCAGAACCTGTACTAAAATATCAATTTAAATAGCGTATTAACGGATTCAGTGATACAATATAAAAGACATTTTAGAAGAAGAGAGGGTTATTTTAGTGACTGAATTTTTGAATGTAGGTAAAATTGTAAATACTCAAGGAATAAAAGGCGAAGTTAGAGTGATCTCTAAAACAGATTTTTCGGAAGAAAGATACAAAAAAGGAAAAGAACTTTTTCTTTTCCAAGAAGATAAAAAGCCAATTAAATTAACAATCAAGAGTCATCGTAAACATAAAAATTTTGATATTGTTAGTTTTGAAGATCATCCAAATATCAACGATGTTGAGAAGTATAGAGAGGGTATTTTGAAAATTTCAAAAGCAGATATTGGGAAGCTAGAAGAAAATGCTTTTTATTATCATGAAATTATTGGTTTAGAAGTTTTTGATGAATCTGAAAAGAGTTTAGGTGAGATAAGGGAAATACTGTCACCAGGAGCCAATGATGTCTGGGTGATTGCTCAGAAGGAAAAAGGTAAAAAAGATATTTTAATTCCATATATCGAATCAGTGGTTAAATCTGTTGACTTGGAAAATAGTAAAGTTGTGATTGAAATACCTGAAGGATTGATAGATGATGAGAATTGATGTATTAACACTATTCCCAAGAATGTTTGAAGGCCCGTTAACGGAATCTATACTGGGAAAAGCTATTGAAAAGAATATATTAGATGTTCATGTGAGTAACTTTAGAGATTTTTCAACTAATAAACATCAGCAAGTAGATGATTATCCTTACGGTGGTGGGGCAGGTATGTTGTTAAAGGTACAGCCAATTCATGATGGTATTAAGGCTCTTCAAGCAGATTCTGGCAATAGTAATCAACGAATTATTTTATTAGATCCTGCTGGGAAACCTTTTAATCAAACTATGGCAGAAGAATTTTCTAAAGAAGAACACTTGGTTTTTGTATGTGGGCATTATGAGGGTTATGATGAGAGAATCAGAGATCTAGTAACTGATGAAGTTTCTTTGGGAGACTATGTTTTAACAGGTGGCGAATTAGGTGCTATGGTAATGATTGATGCTACAGTTCGTTTACTTCCTGAGGTTTTAGGAAATGATGAGTCTGCTAAAGGTGACTCTCATTCTACTGGCTTACTAGAACATCCTCAGTATACACGTCCTGCTAGTTATGAGGGAATGGAAGTACCTCATGTATTAACAAATGGAAACCATAAACTAATTGAAGAGTGGCAATTAAAAGAGTCTTTAAGAAGAACTTTATTAAGACGTCCTGATATGTTAAAGAAAATGGATTTAACGAAAGAAATGAATGAGCTTTTAGAAGAAATAAAGAAAGAAGAAGGAATGTAAAGAAAAAGTGCTTTACAGCTTCTTTCTACTATGTTAAACTATTCGAGTGAGTGAATATCACTCAACTATTACGATATTCCGCTATGAAGAGTCATATGAATATTTTGGAAATAAGGAGAATACAGAAATGAATCCATTAATCGAAGCTATTACAAGCGAACAATTACGTTCTGACATCCCAGCATTTAGACCTGGAGATACAGTTCGTGTACACGCTAAAGTTGTTGAGGGTACTCGTGAACGTATCCAATTATTTGAAGGTGTTGTTATCAAACGCCGTGGAGCTGGAGTTAGTGAAAGCTATACAGTTCGTAAAATTTCAAATGGTGTTGGTGTTGAACGTACATTCCCAATCCACACACCACGTGTTGCACAAATCGAAGTAATCCGTTTTGGTAAAGTACGTCGTGCTAAACTTTATTATTTACGCGCATTACATGGTAAAGCAGCTAGAATTAAAGAAATCCGTCGTTAATAAGTCATTATTAATGATTAGAGAACTCTACTTTTGTAGGGTTCTTTTTTTATTTCAAAAGATAAATAGTTGCAAAAAAATCATCTGTTAAGTATGGTTAACTAATAGATGAACTAGATAGGAGTGAAAAAATGAAAGCAGTCAAAATTTTTGAACATGGTGATAGTAATGTTTTGAAAGTAATAAATGATATAGATATTTTAACAGGTTTAAATGATGTAAAGGTTAAATTATCCTATAGTGGGATTAACGCGGTAGATACATATATAAGAGAAGGTGGATATGTATTTTATGAACCTGAATTACCTTATACTCCTGGATTTGATGGTGCAGGAATTGTTGAAGAAGTCGGCGAGGAAGTAACTAATTTTAAAAAAGGAGATCGTGTCTTTATTGCATCTGCATTATCAAGGAAATCTACAGGAACCTATGCAGAAACAATAGTATGTCATAGTGATGCAATCAGGAGATTACCAGAGGCTATTTCATTTCAGCAAGGAGCTGCATTAGGTATTCCTGCAGTAGCAGCTTATCGCGCTCTTTTTCAAAGAGGTCATTTAAAACCAGGGGAACGAGTTTTAATTCACGGAGCTTCTGGCGGAGTTGGAACGATTGCGGTTCAAATGGCGAAAAGTCATGGAGCTTTCGTTATTGGTACTGCAGGTACTCAGGAGGGGCTCGAAAGAGTAAAAGCCAATGGAGCAGATCTGGTATTGAATCATCATGATGATAATTATTTAGATGGATTTGATGATATTGATCTAGTGGTTGAGATGTTAGCTAATGTTAATTTAGAAAAAGACCTATCTGTAATGAGACAAGGGGGAAGAATATTAATTATTGGTAATAGGGGGACATTGACTTTTAATCCAAGGTTAGCCATGGAAAAAGAAGCTGATATTCGGGGAGTAGCCATATGGAATGCGAGTCTAGAAGAATATAAAGAGAGCTTAGATGTTATTGAGAAGATGCTAGAAGAAAATATAATTCATCCAGAGATAGGACATATTTACCTGATGGAGGACGTAAAAAAAGCTCAAGAAGATCTAATCAATAAACCGACAAGTGGTAAAATTTTGTTACACGTAGAGAATTAAAACGGAGGAGTGAACGGGTTATTCGTTCACTCCTCTTTTTTTTAACTCTGCATCAATAGCAATACTTGTTTTGGTCTTATTCAATAGACTAATAACGGCCTGTTTACCAACCTCACCTAGTTTAAAATCAACAGTATCTATTGAAAGTAAGTTGCTGAACAATTGATTATTTTCTCCAATAAGATAAAAGTATATTTTATTTTTTAAATATAAATCAAAAGCGGCTTGATAAAAACCAACAGCTACATCATCACTGTTGCAATAGATAATTGGCTTAACAGCTGATTTGAATATTTTTTTACCAAACGGATAGCCATCCTCATAAGTAGAAATATGCTCAACAAAAGAATTAGAAATAGATATAGAGGGGAAATACTCACTAAAAACGGCCATTTTAGTTTTGGTACTAAAGCTTTTCTTTTTCAAACGATTAACAGTTATTAAAACTGTTTTATACTGGTTTAATGAAAGCATGTAACTAAAAATGGAATGATAAACACTTAAACGATCTGGATAAACTGAAATTATTTTTTTAATTGTGGTTGATTCTGTCGTTACGATAGTACCAAATTGATTTAATTCCTTTAAAAACATATCATCTTGTGTCCTAGAAGAAACAATAATTCCATCAACTGTCTTATTTGGGAGTAATGTGTAGTATTCTTTTTTTAATAAGTAGGAAGCAACATTACTTTTTTATGATTTTTTGTTTCTTCTTTTAAAATGCTCACAAGGAGTTGATCATAGCGAGAGCTTCTGATAAACGGGATAACAACACTAATAATACCACTTTGACCACTACTTAGATTTATTGCGTTTTTATTAGGAATGTAATTTATTTCTGCCATAATTGAGAGGATTTTTTCTCTCTTTTCCTGGGTTACGTATGGGGGATTGTTAATAAGCCTTGAAATCGTTGATATATAAACACCGGCTAACTCAGCTATATATTTGATACTCATAGAAGTTTCCTGACCTAAGCATGAACAGATAAACGTTTTTTTAGTATATTTCTTAAGAAACGGATAGTTTGATTACCATACTCAACAAATTTATAGTTCACTTCATTATACCAAAAAGAAACTTGTTCAATACCGTAAGTTGTTTGTGTGTTGAACTGTTTGATTTCTGAAAGTGGTATTTTTAAATTTAACGATTTTTTTCCTTGGCTTCTATCACTGAGTATAAGTTCGTGCTCAGTTAAATCAATAGTAACGAAATAAAGAATTAAACCATCCTCACTATTAACTTCTACTAATCCATAAATATCAATCATTTAAAAAATCTCCTTTGTGTTTCTCTTTATTTGATAAGTAAAGAATAAACTATGAAACGCGTACCATAGCAAGAGATATAAAAAAAAGCCTTGATCTTTTTAAAAGAAAACAAGGCTTATCATTTAGATGGTTTGTAGTGCTAATGAATAAAAGTTACTTCTTTTCTCATCGGCACTTATATTTAGGACAATTCCGAACAATATAGATAAAGTTAATAGGTTAGAACCACCGTAACTCATAAAAGGAAAAGGTACACCAGTCATTGGAATAATACCAAGAATACCACCAAGGTTAACAAAAACTTGAATTAGGATGGCAGCTCCGACGCCGATGCAAACTAATGAATTAAAAGAAGAACGGGCTTTAATGCCTATGACAAAAATTCTTAAAATTAAAAATAAAAGAAGTGCTAAAATTAATAATGAACGAAGTAATCCAAGTTCTTCCATAGTAATAGAAAAAATAAAATCAGTTTCTGCTACAGGTAAGAATCCTTTTTTTTGGATACTTTGTCCAAGTCCTAAACCAAACCAACCCCCGTTATAAATAGCATAGTATGAATTTACTAATTGGAATCCATTATTCAATTGATCTTCAAATGGATTTTTAACAACTGAAAAACGTTCATAAACATGGTGATATCTATTTGGAATTAGCCACCCATCTTTGAAAAGAACTAAGCGGGACATGATAAAGCTAAAGACTAAAGTTATACTAAAGCCGCCCACCATATAAAGATAAGGTATTCCGCTGGCTAGTAATAAAATTAAATAAATTAAAGTTAAAATAGCAGCACCACCTACGTTAGGTTGAGTGAACACTAATAAAATTAAAATACCTATTATAATAGTAGGAGCTAGTACAGTCTCTTTGAAATGAGAATTAATTTTATTCTGTCGTCTTGAGAAAATAAAAGAGGAGTAAAGTATAATAGTAATCATGATAAACTCTGATGGTTGAAGACTAATAGGACCTATATTGATCCATCTTTGAGCGCCTCCAATGGTACTTCCAAGCCCTAAGAAAGAGGTTGAGAGTAATAAAATAGCAGAACCTATAATGGTACATTTATGAAAAAAAGGTTTTTGATAAATGGATATTTTAGTTCTATAAATAAGAATAATCATCAGAATCGAAATAACTAAAAATAACAATTGTTTTGATGCTGTTGAAATAGAACTCAGACCTTTTTGATCTAGGTTGTAAGAACTTGCGCTAAAGATCATTATAATACCAGTTATATTTAATACGATGTAAGGGATTATTAGTTTGAAATCTAGAAATTTAAATTTACTTAACATGAATTAAGAAACACTCCTTTCAGTCAAAATTTAGTGTAACATATCTATTTTCAAGTGAATAGTTTTTACAAGATTTTATTTTCAAAAAAAGGATATTTTAAAAAAATATTAAATAATACACAAGTTTTTTAATTAAAAACAGTAGCATGTTATTGAAAAAATGGGTCACAGTCGATATGATTAAAGTGACAAAATATAAGGATGTGAAATAATGGGTAGTATTATTCGTGGTAAAGACGTGGCAAACTTTTTTTTAGAAGATATAAATATGAGTATCTTAAAAAATGGAGATGCAAGACCTAAACTAGCAATTATTCGAATCGGTAATCATCCAAGTGAAATTTCTTATGAAAAATCTGTAAAAAATAAATTAGTTCCCTTGGGGATTGAATGCGAAACGTTAGTTCATGCTGAAACGATTAATCAAAGAGAATTTGATAGAAATTTTGATTTGATTAATGAGGATCCAGAAGTACACAGTATTTTGTTATTAAAGCCTATTCCAAAACATTTATCGTTAGTTCATGTAATAGAAACAATTGATCCTAAAAAAGATGTTGACTGTATAGGAATGATTAACATGGTTAAGGTTTATCAAGAAGGGCCTAAAGGGTTTATTCCTTGTACTGCAGAAGCCGCATTGCAAATTGTAAATTACCAAAAAATTGATTTAAAAGGGAAGTCTATTGTTATGGTTGGATTTGGAATGGTAATAGGAAGACCGTTGACATTACTTCTATTGGAAGCAGGAAGTACGGTGACGGTTTGTAATGAATTTACAACAGATCTACAAAAAGAAAGTTCGAGGGCAGACGTATTGATTGTAGCGGCTGGTGTGATTGATTTAATCAAAAAAGAACATGTTAAGCAGGATGCTATCGTCATAGATGTTGGAATAAATGTTGATAAAAAAGGACGTCTTGTTGGAGATGTTAACTTTGATGAAGTGCTCACAAAAGCTGGTAGTATTACACCAGTTCCTGGTGGTGTCGGAACGGTGACAACATATGTCTTAGCAAGTCATGTATTTAAAGCATTCGAATTGCAACAGAAAAAATCATAGTTTATGAAGGTTGGTTATATGAATCAAAAAATAAATAAAGTAACACCGTGGGCTGTCTTGTCTATTTCATTAATTTTAACTAGTGGGATGGCAATAAATGGGACACTTCCATTAATTAAAGAACAACTGTCACTAACCCAAACTCAAAGCGAATTACTTAGTACTATCCCAAGTTTAACAGTCTTGTTGGTTGTACTACTCTCAACGCTAATTGTAGAAAAAATAGGTATGAAGAAAACAGTCTTATTAGGATTAAGTTTAGTAGCAATAGGCGGGACATTACCAGTAATAGTTTCAAATAATTATATAGCACTATTAATTTCTAGATTGATTTTAGGAGCAGGGTTAGGGTGTTATAATTCATCTGCAGTTAATTGTATTAATGAGTTATTTACAGGAAGACAAAGAACATCTTTGCTTGGAATGAGAAACTCTATGGAAAGTATAGGACTAATGTTTCTTACTTTTGTAGCAGGTATCTTAATTACATCCGGCTGGCAGTATTCATATTTAATCTATTTGTCATCCATTCCTATAGCTGTTTTCTTTTATTTATTTGTTCCAGATATTGAAAAAAATAAGGGGAGTAAAAAAGTTGGCATTAAAATTTCTTTCTTACCAGTGTTTGCTGTTTTCTTTGCTTCTTTAATGGTGATGAATAGTATAGCTATTGCAGTTCGCTTTCCAGCGTTAGCTGTAGAATTAAAGGGAGCCAACTATAATACTAGTAATTTCTTAGCAATGATGCCAGTATTAGGTATTGTAGCAGGTTTCTTATTTCAAGAGATAACATCACTTCTAAACTATCGGATTCTTTATCTTGCGATTTTTGTGAACATATTAGCAAATTTTTTGATAGCTATATCAAGTGAATCTATCTTGCTATTGGTGACAGGATTATTTATTTCGAGTATTCCAGTTGCATGGGTACTACCGTATTTATTTAATCACCTTGAAGAATTAGCTGGAGAATCGGACCCAAAAATATTAACTTCATTTATTTTTTTAGGATGTAATTTTGGTGTGCTAATTGCTCCGCTTCTTATGAAGTCAATCGAGGTAATAGGTGGAACATCGAATTTATACTTTCCTTTTTACATCTTTACATTTGTTTTTCTAATTCTATTAATTTGTTTGGTTGTTATTCAAAAAAAATTTAGTAGAAATTAATGGTATTATCTGTGAAAAAGCTAGCGGAGTTAGTTAGCTTTTTTATTGTTATTTAAATTAGATAAAAATGAGAGATTCCTTATTTTCACAATGTTTAATTGTGTCTATTAGTTCTTCATGATAAGATTAAATCACAGAAAGGTAAACGCTTTCTTTTTTTGGAACTACCTAATAATAAGGAGGAAATCCCATGTATTTATTTGAAGAAATGAAGCTCCATGATTATGAACAAGTTGTTTTTTGTCAGGACAAAGAGTCAGGTCTAAAAGGTATTATTGCAATTCATGATACGACTCTTGGGCCTGCTCTAGGCGGTTGTAGGATGTGGCCATATGAAACTGAAGAAGAGGCATTAAGAGATGCTTTGAGGCTTTCAAAAGGTATGACTTACAAAAACGCTGCTGCAGGGCTTAATATTGGTGGTGGTAAATCAGTTATTATTGGTAACCCAAAAACAGATAAGAGCGAAGCCTTATTTAGAGCTATGGGAAGATATGTAGAAAGTCTAAATGGTCGTTATATAATTGCTGAAGATGTGGGAACAACTGAACAAGATATGAATAATATGTATCTAGAAACAGATTATGTAACTGGTAGTACAGCTCGAGCAGGTGCATCAGGAAATCCAAGCCCTAAAACAGCATTAGGTATCTACTATTCAATGAAACGTACTGCTAAAGAAGTGTTTGGCGACGATTCATTAAAAGGAAAAACAATAACAGTTCAAGGTGTTGGGAATGTTGCGTATGAGTTATGTCGATTAATTAATGAAGAAGGCGGTTATCTAGTGGTAACTGATATTAATCAAGAAGCAGTTCAACGCGTTGTAGATGATTTTGGAGCTAAAAGCGTAGGGGTAGATGAGATTTATGATGTTGAAGCTGATATCTTTTCTCCTTGTGCCTTAGGAGCAATCTTAAATGACGATACTATTCCTAGATTGAAAGTGAAAGCAGTATGTGGTTCTGCAAATAATCAACTGGCAGAAGGTCAAAAGCATGGTAAAATGCTTGAAGCAAGAGATATTTTATATGCGCCAGATTTTATTGTTAACAGTGGTGGCGTAATTGCAGTAGCTGATGAATTAACTGGTTATAATGAAGAACGTGCTGTAACTAAAATAAAAAATGTCTATCATCAAATGGGACAAATTTTTGATATTGCAAAAGAAAAAAATATTACCACTGTTGAAGCTGCTAATAAATTAGCTGAAGATCGAATTAATCAAATGATGACAGTGAGACGTACATTTTTACAAACAGAAAAATCATCTATCTGCAAGAGATAGGTGATTAATGAGAGGTTGGGACACATAGTAGTCTCAACCTCTTTATTTTTAGAGTAAATAAAATTAGGCAGAATTAAAAACTTTGCGACTAAATTATTAAAAAGAAAAAATAACAGTGGAGTAATTATCATAAAGCGTTATACTAAATTTATAAAATATAAAAAAGAGGGATGTAGATGGCGGCTCATCAGGCACTGTCTGTAAAATTATTAGAAATTAATTCTTCATTTACTAAAAAGAATAATAGACATTCTTTTAGTATTTTCTACGTAATTAAAGGGCAATTTGTATGCCAAAAAAGAGGGGAAGGTTTCAGTTTAACTGAGGGCGAATTAATTATTAATAACTTGGGTGAAACCATTACTTTTGAAAAAAAAACACAACAAAACTCACTTTTGAAAATAGAGTTTTACTTTCCTGAAATTGAAAAGATTATTGGAGAAGATTGGCGGCCTTTTTTTAGTGATGACCGATTAATTTACATAAATGAAGAGGAAAAAAAACTTTTAACTGAAAAAATATTTAGACTTGTTTTAGATTCATCTAAGTATGGCGCAACCAATCAGCAATTTGCTAGTTTAAATTACCTATTTTCCTTTCTAGAGCAGTTAAATAAATTAGTTATAATGGAGCAGCAAACTGAAATAGAAAAATTATTACGAGTGAGTGATCATCCGAAAGTAACTGCAGTTATTCAATATGTAGAAGAGTATTATAGTAGAAGAATTTCTTTAAAAGAAATAGCAAAAAAGGAATTCCTATCAGAAGCTTATTTATCCCGACTTTTTAAAGAAGAAACAGGAATAAATTTTTCAGATTATGTCGATACAGTTAGGCTAGATCATGGTGTCAAAGAATTACGTAGTTCCAACTTACCAATTCTAACTATTGCTTTGAACAACGGTTTTTCAACAGGGAAACGGTTCTCAAAATTGTTTAAAGATAAGTATCAAATGACCCCAAATGAGTATCGGAAAAAAAACATAGTTGACAAAAAAAACATTAAGAAAATGGATGTAAAAGAAGAAAGTTACACGGTTTTTTCAGAAGAAGAAATGATCCAAATTATTGCGCAGTTTATGTTAAATGAAAATATAAAAAAGAAAACTAAAGAATTACCAGTCCAATACTCACTGGAAATAGATACGACCCAGACAAAAATATTAAAAAAACCAGAAAAGATTGTAAATATTGGTAGTGCAGAAAATAGTGTTTCTGAGGATGTCAGATATCAGATTCGGTTATTACAAGAAAAAATTTCATTTGATTATCTTCGTTTTTTTGGTTTATGTGAGGAAGTAGAGCAACAACACTACGTTATAACAGATAAACACGTTAACAATCATCGTTTGTTTAGCTTTATAAGCGAGATGCGTTTAAAACCCATTATTGTTTTAGAAGTTAGTCAAGGAATGAGGTTTAGCGAATGGAAAAAAAATTTAAACTATTTAAAAAAAGTTATTCAGGGTTATGTTCATTTTGAAGCAAGTTTTAAATCAGGATGGTATTTGGAAATTAAGCTACCTAGAGATTATGATGTATCCACATATGGTCAATTTTATGAGTACGCTTATGATTTTTTATATAGTCATTTTACAACTGGCCAAATAGGAATAACTGTTTCGTATCAAGAAGAGATAGCGTTTAAAAAGATTTATCAATGGATGGAAGAAGTAAAAAAGCAGGCTAATTTTATTTCTTATAATCATTACGATCAGTCCATAAAAAAGAAACGACATGAATCAGAACATTTAGAATTGATTGAACAACTAGATAGTGTTCTTGCATGGATAAAAGATGTCACTAAAGCATCTTCTCCGACTTTTTTTGTTTCAGAATGGAACATCGTAGCGAATGACCAACATATTTTAAGTGGTACTTTTTTTAGATCAGGCATTGTTATGAAAAGCTTAGTTGAATTATCTTCTCGAGTTGAAGGTGTTGGATTTTGGTTAAATCTTGAAAGTGAAGGGGTTATGAAGGAAGGTAGTCAAGATTCAAGCCTATCCATCTTTTTACATGGCCCTTTAAGAAGACCTTTATTCTTTGTTTTAACGCTGTTTGAAAGAGTAGGTGATGAAATTATTATTGAGTCTGATAATTTTATTTTAACAAAACGTTTCAATTCGTATTACTTATTATTCTATAATTATTATTATTTAAATCCTGCTGATACAGCCTACGAAAACTTATGGAAAACCTCTAAAAGAGAGGCCATATTTAATTTTATTGGCCTTAAACGAGGCACTTATTTGATCAAGCGATTCCTCTTAGATAGCAATCATGGAGGTATTTACAATCAATGGTTAAAAGCAGGCGGAACGATTGAAATGGATACAGATATCCAAGAATATCTTCTTCAATCAGTAGTTCCAGACTTTCAAACAAAGCAACTAGAAATAGCTACAGGCCAATTGGAGGAGCATGCATTTTTTGAAATCAATGCTTGTTACTTGCTTGTTTTAAATAGAATCATAGAAAATGAATGAGATGTCAATAAAAGACCTCTTATTTTTGATGTAACCGTATATCAGAGGTAAAAGAAGTAAAATTTAACCATAAAAATATAAAATATCTACACGACAAGAATGAAAAAAGATTCTAAAATATAAAGTGTGGAAACGTTAACGAGGTGCGTAAGTGAAAAAAGTATTAGTGTTACATACAGGCGGAACTATTTCAATGACTCAAGAAGAAGGTGGAGCGGTAGGATTGTCAAATCATCACCCTTTAACTCAAACAAGAAACGTTGTCCCAAAAAATATCGAAGTAATTGTGGAAGAACTGTTTAATTTACCTTCCCCACACATTACACCAAAAGAAATGTTGGTTATCAGAAATCGAATTGTTGAAGCACAAAAAGAAGATTTTGTTGGTGTAGTTGTCACGCATGGTACAGATACACTTGAAGAAACAGCTTATTTTTTAGATATTTCATTTAAAAAAGAAATATCTGTTGTTTTGACAGGAGCGATGCGATCAAGTAACGAAATTGGGGCAGACGGACTGTATAATTATGTTCAGGCTATTATTACCGCCTCTGATGAAAAATCACAGAATCAAGGTGTTCTTGTTGTCATGAACGATGAAATTCATGCAGCAAGATTCGTAAATAAAACTCATACAACAAGTGTGGATACATTTAGGACTCCCATGTTTGGCCCAATTGGTGTTCTTTCAAAAAGACAAGTTATTTATTTGAAAGAAGTTGTTGATCACAATGTTTTGCCTATACAATCTGTAGCGGGTAAAGTTATTTTAGTGAAGGCCTATGCGGGTATGGATGCTATGTTGTTCGATATTTTACGGGAAGCTCAAATTGATGGGTTGGTGATTGAAGCGTTAGGTGCAGGGAATTTACCACCTAAAGTTATTCCAAATTTGCAGGCTTTAATGGATGAAGGTATTCCTGTAGCCCTTGTTTCAAGGTGCTCTAATGGGTTCGCCCAAGATATTTATGCCTATGAAGGTGGAGGTATTCCTCTTCGTAAAATGGGTGTCATGTTTGTTCAAGGTTTGACTGGTCCAAAAGCAAGATTGCGCATGTTAGTTGGCTTAAATGCACGTTTGTCACAAAATGAATTAAATCGATTTATGACAGAATAAAGCAAATAGAGAAGGGAATTATTAGCATGATGTATCGTATGGAAAAAGACAGTGTTGGAGAATTAGAAATACCGGTGGATAGTTACTACGGAGTTCATTCTTTAAGAGCTAAGATTAATTTTCCAATTACCACTCAACAATTAGATCCAGATTTTATTATTAGTTTAGCCCAAGTGAAAAAAGCAACTGCATTAGCTAACCGCCAACTAGGATTGTTACCTGACGCAAAAGCTAAAGTGATTATTCAAGCAGCAGATGAAATCATTGGGGGACAATTCCATGATTCATTTATTGTTGACCCAATTCAAGGTGGAGCAGGAACAAGTAGTAATATGAATGTAAACGAAGTAATAACTAATCGATCTATTGAAATACTAGGTGGTAAAAAGGGTGATTTTTCAGTTATTCATCCTAACGACGATGTTAATAAAGGTCAATCAACTAATGACGTGTACCCAACAGCAGGCAAGCTTACGATGCTCAAAAAAATTCCACTTCTTGAACAGGAATTAGCACGTTTAATGGAAGTGTTTGAACTTAAATCTGAGGAATTTAAAGACATATTAAAATTAGGAAGAACTCAGCTAAGTGATGCTGTACCAATTACATTAGGTCAAGAATTTCATGCTTATTACTCAGTAACAAAGAGAAATTTAAGACGTTTAAAACACGTTAGAGAAGAAATGGAAATGATTAATTTAGGTGGTACAGCAATCGGAACAGGCATTACTGCTCATCCAGAATTATCAACAACGGTTCTACCAATATTAAATGATATTACAGAAGAAAATTTAAATATTAGTGAAGATTTAGTTGATGGAACTCAAAATATTGAACAGTATGTTGTGTTGTCTGACGTTCTTAAATCAATTGCAATTTCCTTATCAAAAATTGCCAATGATATTCGATTATTATCTTCTGGTCCAAATTCAGGGATAGGTGAAATTCGTATTCCAGCTAGACAAAATGGTTCTTCAATCATGCCAGGTAAAATTAATCCTGTTATTCCAGAAGTTATGACACAATGTTCATTTGTTGTTATGGGAAATAACGCTATTATTGGTGCAGCTGCTGAAGCAGGACAATTAGAATTAAATGCCTTTGAACCAGTTGTATTCTATAAATTAATCGAGTCGTTCCAGGTATTAACAAACGGAATTGGTACATTTATCGATCATTGTATAGCAGGAATTGAAGCTGATGAAGCCAAATGTTTTGATAATTTAGAAAAGAGTACCTACTTAGCAACTGTATTATCTGAAACGGTTGGTTATACTAAAGCAGCTGAAATCGCTAAAATTAGTTTAGATACAGGGCGTACAATTCGTGATATTGCGGAGGCAGAAGGTATCAAAGTAGAAAGTCAAGAAAAATTAAGAGCAATCGTAAGATAAATACGACAGATTAATTGAGAAGAGGTTGATAAAGTGGACTTTATTGAAAAGGCCTTAACGGTACACGAGGAAAATCATGGGAAATTAGAAATTAAAAGTAAACTACCAGTTAAAACAAGAGAAGAATTAGCTCTCGCTTATACACCAGGGGTAGCAGAACCGTGTAAAAAAATAGCTGAAAATCCGGATGATAGTTATAAGTATACATCACGGGGAAATCTTGTCGCAGTTATTTCTGATGGAACGGCGGTTTTAGGTTTAGGAAACATTGGACCAAAAGCCGCAATGCCTGTTATGGAAGGAAAAGCGATTCTATTTAAGGAATTTGCCAATATTGATTCTTATCCGTTAGTTATTAATGAAACTGACCCTGATAAATTGGTATCGATTATCTCCTCTTTGCAATATAGTTTCGGAGGGATTAATTTAGAGGATATCTCAGCCCCTAGATGTTTTGAAATCGAAAAAAGATTGAAAGACACCTTAGAAATACCAGTATTTCATGATGACCAACATGGTACTGCTGTTGTTGTCGTTTCCGGAATAATCAATAGCCTTAAATTAGTAGGTAAAAAGTTTTCTGATATTCGAGTTGTTTTAAATGGTCCTGGAGCTGCAGGAACTGCGATCATTAAGTTACTGCAAGACTTTGGTGTTAAAGAAATACTAGCTTGTGATGAACATGGTATTTTACATTCTAAACGGGACTTTTTAACAGAAACTCATAAAATTGAACTAGCTGAAACAACTAATCCTAAAGATGAAATAGGTAATTTAGCAGATGCAATCAAAAATGCTGATGTCTTTATCGGTGTTTCAGTTGCAGGAGCTTTAACAAAAGAGATGGTCAAAACAATGGCGAATGACCCAATTGTATTTGCTATGGCCAATCCTGTACCAGAAATCATGTATGAAAAAGCAATTGAATCTGGTGTTAAGGTGATGGGAACAGGTAGATCGGATTTTCCAAATCAAATCAATAATGTATTGGCATTCCCCGGTATTTTTAAGGGAGCACTTAGTGTCCGTGCAAGTCAGATAAATGATGAAATGAAAAAAGCAGCCGCATTTGCTATTGCTAACTTAATTACAACTGATGAGCTGAGTCCTGAATACGTCATTCCAGATGCATTTGATAAACGAGTGGTTGAATCTGTCAGCCAAGCTGTAGCAGAAGCAGCTAGAAATACGGGTGTTGCAAAAATAACAGGAGGTGATTAAATGGTTTACCGAATTGAAAAAGATTCTCTTGGAGAGGTAAAGGTTCCCTCAAATCATAAATGGGGAGCACAAACAGAGAGAAGTCGACAAAATTTTAAAATTGGTGACTCTTTAATGCCTCTATCTGTCGTGTATGGATTAGTTGAAATTAAAAGAGCAGCAGCCATTGTGAATCATAATTTAGGTAAGTTATCAAAGGAAAAGGAAGCTATTATTGTGAGTGTGGCTGATGATATTTTAGCTGGTAAATGGGATCAAGAATTCCCACTAAATATCTACCAAACAGGAAGTGGCACTCAAAGTAATATGAATACAAATGAGGTAATTGCTCATTTATGCCAAGAGCAAGGTATTGCTGTTCATCCGAATGATGATGTGAATATGTCTCAGAGTTCAAATGATACGTTTCCAACTGCTATGCATATTGCTGCTAGAAAAGAATTAATACCTTTGGTTGAAGAGCTGGATACCTGGCTTAAGGTTCTCTATCAGTTAGAAGAAAAAAATAAAGATATTATCAAAATTGGTAGAACTCATTTACAAGATGCAACCCCGTTAACGTTTGGGCAAGAAATAAGTGGCTGGCGAATGATGATTCTAAAAGCTAAGGAGTTTATTGAAACGAGTTCAGCATCACTTGATTTTTTAACCATTGGAGGAACGGCTGTTGGAACAGGTTTAAATGCTCCGGATGGGTTTGATATCTTAATGGCAAAAGAAATCGCAAAGCACACTAATTTACCTTTTGTAACCGAACCTAATAAGTTTTATGGTCTAACGAGCCATTCCGGACTATCCTTTACTCACGGTGCGTTGAGAGCACTTGCTAGTGATCTAATGAAAATTGCTAACGATGTTCGCTTTTTAGCAAGTGGACCACGAGCAGGATTTGGAGAAATAAACATACCTGAAAACGAACCAGGAAGCTCAATCATGCCAGGTAAAATTAATCCGACTCAAGCGGAAGCATTAACCATGGTAACGTGTCAAGTGATGGGAAATGACACAACCATCCAAGTAGCTAGTAGCCAAGGTAATTTTGAACTAAATGTTTATAAACCAGTTATTATTGCCAATTTTTTAGAAAGTGTTATTTTGCTAAGAGATGGAATGGTTTCTTTTAGAATTCATTGCTTGGAAGGTTTGGAAGCTAATACAGAAGCAATGCAACAAGGTGTTGAAAGATCTTTAATGTTAGTAACAGCTCTTAGTCCCCACATTGGTTATGAGAAATGTGCCGAGGTAGCCAAACTTGCCCATAAGGAAAACTTTTCTTTAGAAGAAGCTGTTTTAAAACTTGGTTATGCAACGCAAGAAAACTTTAGAGAGTGGGTAAAACCTGAAAAAATGATTTAGAAATTTTGGTCCTAGGAAGTATAAAAAAAAGAACCCTAAGTCGCCCTCAATTTTTTTATTTTTAGGGGGGATAGGCGTTTTAATGGGATTTTATATGCTGGTTCCAACTCATGAAAGAGAACAGGTTAATGATGAGTTTAATGCGTTTAGGAAAGAGATAAGCAATAAATGGGATCAAGTAAGCTTTTCTTTTAAATAATTTATATGTAGTAAGAACTTAACAAAAGTTTGATTTTTAAGCTTAGATGTTAAGTTCTTTTTATTATTATCTAGAAAAAAGATTGCCTAGTTAAAAAATGTGTGATAGTTTTTATTTAGGGTTAATAATTGGAGTTGAGACTTTTTAGGAAGCAAAAAAGGAAATTAAGCCTTAATTTTTAAGAGAAAGACTTAAACTTGTTAATAAAGTAAATTTGTATAGGAGTTTTTTATAGGATGTTATTAAAAAGAAAGTATCATTTAAGTATTTATTTTTTTCTAAGGTTTGCCGTTCTAGTCACATTGATTAGACAAGTTATGTTAGACAATTGGGGAAGTGTGTTTGTATGTGTTTTAACCTTGATTTTATTTTTTATCCCTAGTATTTTAGAAAAACAAATGGGAATTACATTACCTAAGACATTAGAAGCAATTATTTTATTATTTATATTTGCTGCAGAAATTTTGGGGGAAATCCATAATTTCTATGGGATAATTCCTCATTGGGATACTATGCTACATACAATTAATGGCTTTTTAGCTGCTGCAATCGGGTTTGCTTTGATTGATATTTTAAATGAACATGAAAGATTTACATTTAAATTATCGCCTTTTTTTGTTGCTATGGTTGCTTTTTGTTTTTCGATGACGATTGGTGTTCTGTGGGAATTCTTTGAGTTTTCAGCAGACCAATGGTTAAATATGGATATGCAAAAAGACCGAGTGGTACAAAAAATATCGACAGTAGAATTACAGCCAGAAGGAAAAAATATTCCAGTTATTGTAGATAATATTCTAAAAACAGATATTCATTCTTTGAATAAGGATGGTAAAATGATGACTACTACAATTGAAGGAGGCTACCTTGAATTAGGTCTAATTGATACAATGAAAGACTTAATTGTTAATTTTATCGGTGCAATTATTTTTTCAATATTTGGATTACTTTATATTAAAAACCGAAAAAAATATAGTTTTGCGGGCCGATTTATACCTGTGAAAAATGAAGTGGTTGAGGATATGAAAGATTAGTAAAAGAGGTGATTTGTTGATAGCATTAACATCTTTTGAATTAACGGGCTCAATTGAGGATAAGAAGCCGATGGAAAAATATATGAAGAATCGTTATCCTTTTTTAGGTATTAGAGCACCTGAAAGAAGAAAACAAAGTAAGAAATTAATAATGGATAGTAAATATTATTCTTTAAATGAGCTATTTAATATAATTGACTATTTATATGGAAAAAATGAAAGAGAATACCACTATGTGGCTATTGATATATGTGAGGCTAACATAAACAGACTAAGTTGGGAAGAGCTAGTAAAATATAGTGATTTCATTCAAATGAAATCATGGTGGGATACAGTGGATGCTTGGAGAAAAGTATACGGGTTGTATCTAAATCATTCTCCAAAGGAGCGGGAAAAGATTTTTTATTTCTTTTACCAACATCAAAATATATGGATGAGACGAGTATGCATAACACTACAATTAATGGAAAAAGAAAAGACTGATACAGATTTACTTAAAAAAGCGATTTTAGAAGATATAAATACTGATGAATTTTTTATACAAAAAGCGATTGGTTGGTCACTCAGACAATATAGTAAAATCGACTCTTCTTGGGTAATTAAATTAACGGAAGAGGAACCGTTTCTGACTTTTGCTAAGTCAGAGGCATTAAAACTCATTAATAAACCTAAGATATGAAACTACTTAAAAGGTAGTTTCATATCTTTATTTTTGATTTGATTAAATTTTTATAAGTAATTATTGCAATGATCGTATGAATGTTTTATAGTGATAAAGTATGCAAACTTGAGAAAGTAGGAGAAATAATGAAACCATCAATTTATGGGTTAACTCAAGATGAACTAAATAAGTGGTTAGTAGATAACAATGAAAAGAAATTTAGAACGAGTCAATTGTGGGACTTTCTATACGTAAAAAGAGTCAGAAATTTTAGTGAAATGAAAAATTTGCCAAAAGCATTATTAGAAAAATTATCAGAAGAATTTATCATCAATCCTTTAAAAGAAGTCGTTGTTCAGGAATCAAGTGATGGGACAGTTAAATATTTATTCGAGTTAGAAGATAAACATATGATTGAAACAGTATTGATGCGCCAAAAATATGGAGCGTCTGTTTGTGTGACGACTCAAATTGGATGTAATATCGGTTGTTCATTTTGTGCAAGCGGCTTACTGAAAAAGCAACGTAATTTAACAGCTGGTGAAATTGTCGCTCAAATAATGCAAGTCCAACACTATTTTGATGAACGAGAACAAGATGAGCGTGTAAGTCATATCGTTGTTATGGGGATTGGAGAGCCGTTTGACAATTATGATAATGTTATGGATTTTCTTCATATCATGAATGATTCTAAAGGATTAGCAATTGGAGCGAGACATATGACTGTTTCCACTAGCGGCCTAGTACCTAAAATTAAAAAATTTGCGACAAATGGTATGCAAGTGAATTTAGCTATTTCACTTCACGCACCAAATAATGATGCGCGAACAGCTATGATGGTGATAAATAAAGCGTATCCTTTAGAAAAGTTAATGGATGCTGTGGACTATTACATTGAAGAAACTAATAGACGAGTTACTTTTGAATATATTATGCTTTCTAATGTTAATGACCGACCAGAACATGCGCAGCAATTAGCGGATTTATTAAAAGATAAGAAAAAATTAACGTATGTTAATTTAATTCCGTATAACTCTGTTAGTGAACATGATAATTATCAAAGAAGTAGCAAAAAAGACATTTTAGCATTTTATGAGGTGCTGATTAAAAATAAAATTAATTGTGTTGTAAGGCAAGAATTTGGAACTGATATTGATGCAGCTTGTGGGCAATTAAGAAGCAAACAGATGAAAAAGCAAAAATAACAAAAAAGAAGATTTTGGTTATCGACCATATCTTCTTTTTTTTGCAGAGATAACTTCATTGACTTATTGTAAGTATTTTGTTAATCTTTTTTAAATACATTAAGAATAGATGATAGATTACTCATCATTTTCTAGTGATAATAATACGAAAGGGGTGGTTAGTTGAAAAAAATAGTTAGTTTGCTATTTATTTCGTTTTTATTAAGTAGGCTATATTTAAAATTTAACAATGATTCTTCACAAGAATTAGAGGATCACCAGTGTTGTTATCATTAACTCTTAGATTAAAAAAAGATGAGGGGTAAATAAGATGACGAGAAAAAAAATAATAGGAGTATCGGCTAACGAAATGGAAGATTCTGGAGAAAAGTTGCATAACCTTCCAATAAATTATCTTCCAGCAGGTTATGTTAGAGGTATCCAGCAAGCTGGTGGGCTACCAATTTTATTACCAATTGGAACTGAGGAAGATGCAATTGATTACGTAAGTCAGATCGATAAATTGATTTTAACAGGTGGTCAAAACGTAAATCCTAAGTGGTATAAGGAAGACTTGATGTTTGATTCTAGTTTAATGTTAACAAAACGAGATGAATTTGAATTGGCCTTGATTAAGGAAGCGCTAGCACAAAAAAAACCGATTTTTGCTGTTTGTAGAGGATTACAATTAATTAATGTAGCCTTGGGAGGAACACTATATCAGGATTTAAGTCAAAGTGATCCTACAGTGGTTAAACATATGCAAAATCCAATTCCTAGACAACAACCCGTTCATAAGATAAGAACAATGAAAAATAGCGTTTTGCGAACTATTTATGGTGAAGAAACATATGTTAATTCATTTCATTTTCAAGGTATTAAGGACCTTGCGCCATGTTTAAAAATTGGTGCTGTTAGTGAAGATAATATTATTGAAGGTATTGAAATTAATTCTGATGAAATGACTATTTTAGGAGTTCAATGGCATCCGGATTTTGCTTATGAAGAGCTAGAGCAAGAACGTCAAATATTTCAATTTGTTGTGAATGAATTATAATTATAGAGGAGGAGTTCAATTGAATAAGAAATTAGTAATCTTTTTGATTGGATTAACAGCATTACTAGCTTCATGTGGATCAAATTCAAATCAAGATAAGAATAAAAAAAGTGGAAATGTTAAGCAAGAAATTAATGTAGTATCAAGTGGTGAATTAGCTACGCTTGATAGTGCTCTTTATTCTGATGTTAATAGTTCTGATATGATTGGTCAAACAATGGAAGGACTATATCGTTTGGATGAAAAAGGGCAACCAGAGTTAGCAATGTCAAAAGAAGAACCAACTGTAAGTGAAGATGCTCTAGTTTATACTTTTAAAATCAGAGATGATGCTAAGTGGTCAAACGGTGAACCTGTAAGAGCAGCAGATTTTGTTTATTCTTTCCGAAATGTGATAGATCCTAACTTTGGTTCAACTAGTAGCAATCAAATGGATATCTTTAAAAATGGAAGAAATATACGTGAAGGAAAAGTAAACTTAGAAGAATTTGGGGTTGTGGCTAAAGATACTAAGACACTTGAACTAACGTTAGAGTATCCAATCCCTTATCTTTCTCAAGTTTTAGTGGGAACCCCTTTCATGCCTAAAAATGCTAAGTTAGCTGATACAAAAGGTTCATCTTATGGAACAACGTCTGAAGATTTTGTAGGCAACGGTCCATTTGTTATTAAAGGTTGGAACGGAACCAATGATTCTTGGCAATTAGAAAAAAATAAAGCCTATTGGGATGCTAAAAATGTTGCACTAGAAAGAATTAATGTGGATGTGGTTAAAGAAGTTGCAACAAGTGTACAAATGTTTGAAGCCGAGGAAGTTAATTATACAATTCTAGCTGACACATATGCGCAACAATATAAAGATTCAAAAGAAGCAACTTTCATACCAAAAGCTATGGTGGGGTATTTGAGTCCAAATCAAGCAAGAGAAATTACAGGTAATAAAAATGTAAGAAAAGCTATATTACAAGCAATTGATAAAGAACAGTTCGCCTCTCAAATCTTAGGAGATGGGTCTATTGCTTTAAATGGGTTTGTACCAACTAATTTTGCTGAAAATCCAAAAACTGAAGAAGACTTTAGAGATCAGAATGGTGATTTACTTCCCTATAATATTAAAGAAGCACAAAAAAATTGGAAATTAGCAAAAAAAGAATTAGGAAAAGAAGACCTGGAATTAGAATTAATTTCAGCTGACACAGGAACTGCAAAAAAGACCATTGAATTTGTTCAAGGTCAACTAGAGCAAAACTTACCAGGGTTAACGATTAATTTAAAATCACTACCTTTGCAAAATCGATTAGATTTGCAAAATAAGGGTGATTTTGATATTGCTTTTGGTACATGGACACCAGATTATGCGGACCCAATTAACTTTTTAGAATTTTATGATTCTAAGGGAGGATTAAATACAGCTAAATACAGTAATCCTACTTATGATAAAGGGTTAAATCAAGCAAGATTTGATCTGGCAAAAAGACCTGATGAACGATGGGCTAAATTATTAGAGTTAGAAAAAATATTAATTGAAGATGATGCAGGTGTTTTACCCTTGTATCAGGGAGCTATGGGGTATTTAAAGTCCAATGATCTAAAGGGAATTCAAGTGTTTCCATTTGGCAGAACTGTCTCTTATCGTTTAGCTTCGGTAAATAATAGTTAAAAGTAAAAAATACTTTTATTTACTTGACTTTTTATTCGTTTTTTCATAAAATAAAAAGAGAGTAAATCGTACAGATAACACAACTATTTTCTAATTAGTTGTGTCGAGAGAGAGGCGAAATTTATCATGGGATAAGTTTCGTCTCTTTTTCTGATCTAAAGGAGAGAAAAAAATGGAAACGAAAAAATTTCACGTTAATCTAGCTGTTTTGGCAACGGGAATGATGGCATTTGCGGGTGTATTAATTGAAACAGCAATGAACGTTACTTTTCCAACGTTAATTGATCAGTTTGGTATTACAACAAGTCAAGTACAGTGGGTAACAACTATTTATTTATTAATGATTTCGATTGTTGTTCCACTTTCATCATATTTGATGAAAAACTATAGTAAGAGACAATTATTTGTCGCATCAAGTCTCTTTTTTGTTGCAGGAGTCTTGGTAGATGCTTTTGCTTTTTCATTTATTATGTTACTAGTGGGAAGGCTCTTACAAGGGGTTGCAACAGGTATTGCGTTACCACTCATGTTTAATATCATCCTAACAAAAGTACCAATTAAAAAAAGAGGTATGATGATAGGGATTGGTAATTTAACGACATCTATTGCTCCTGCTATGGGTCCAACTTATGGTGGTATTCTAACCACACAATTAGATTGGACATATATTTATAAATTACTTATTCCAATACTTGTTGTGTCGACTTTAATTGGTCTTTACGCGATTCCTAAAGAGGAACAACAAAAAACAGATACTATAAATATAAAAGCAGCACTTTATTTATCAGTCATGTTTACAGGGTTGCTATTCTTCTTTAGCTACTTAGAGACACCTTTTGGGTGGATTTCTTTAGTAATCGGTCTAGTGGGAGGATTCCTTTTTTATGGGTCAAACAAACAGAAGGAGTTACTGAATCTAAGCGTGTTTTCTAATAAAATGTTTACAATTTATTTAATTTCATTTTTAGTTTATCAAATTTTACTATTAGGTGTCTCTTTTGTATTGCCTAACTTTATTCAAATATTTAGTGGAGTACCGGCATCAAGAGCTGGTTTAATGATGTTCCCTGGGGCTTTAGTTGGCGCTATTTTTGCACCGATTTCAGGAAAAATTCTTGATAAATTGGGTTTCAAAAAGCCAATAGGAATTGGAATTTTATTTGCTGTAGTTGGTTGGTTAAGTTTAATTTTAGTCATTCAAACAGGAAATATGACACTAATTACAATGTCTCATGTTATATTTATGATTGGAGTTGGCTTGTCTTATAGTAATGTTATGACGGTTGGCTTATCATCGATTGATAAATCTCTACAAGATGATGGAAATGCTATTTTTAGTACATTACAACAATTTATGGGGGCAGTGGCTACTTCTTTTGTTGCTATAATTGTAGGGATTTTCCAAAAATCAAGTGTTGATTATCAACAAGGAACAAGCGTAGGATCGAAAGTCGCTCTAATTTGTCTCTTTGTTTTGTTATTAGTCAGTGGAATGACTGTATTTAAAACGTTCACTAAAAAAGAAGCATCTAATTAAAAGAAGTATTAAAGATAGGAGAGACTATTTAATAGTTTCTCCTATCTTTATTTTGAACGACTAAATTAAAAGTTAAAAGGTCATTAATAACGAAAATAATCTTTGATACATTTTGTGAAAATATGTTATGATGAAAACAGGAAACGCTTACAAATGATTTATATTTTTTCTATGATGGAGAGGATGGATAGAATGGATAAAAAAACACCACTTTATGAAAATCATGTAGATCTCAAAGGGAAAATAGTTACTTTCGGTGGCTATTTATTACCAGTTCAGTACGCAGAAGCGGGATTGGTAAAAGAACATATGGCAGTAAGAGAGAGCGTTGGTTTATTTGATGTTTCTCATATGGGAGAAATCATTATCCAAGGTTCAGATGCTTTAAAAAATGTACAGAATTTATTTAGTAATGATTTTGAAAAAATGAAAGCAGGTCAAATAAGATATACGGTCATGTGTAATAATGAAGGCGGTATCATTGATGATTTAATCCTTTATAAATATAATGATGAAAAATATATGGGAGTCGTAAATGCTTCTAATAAAGAAAAAGATTTTCAATGGATTAAGGAAAATCTAATCGGTGAAGTAGAAGTAATTGATCACTCAGAAGAAATTGGTTTAATTGCTATTCAAGGACCTAAAGCTAGAGCAACGATGGAAAAATTAGTAAAAGCAGAAGATTTTCCAGAAAAATATTATACTTTTAAAGAAAACATAACATTAAATGATATGAAAATTGATTTTTCTGAGACTGGCTATACTGGCGAAGAGGGTTTTGAGCTTTATACGAAAGCAGAAGATGTAGTCAAAATTTGGGAATTATTGCTTGAAGCAGGGAAAGAATTCAATATTCAACCTTGTGGCTTAGGTGCTAGAGATACTCTCAGACTTGAGGCGGGAATGCCACTTTACGGGCATGAGATGAATGAAACCATCACACCACTTCAGGTTGGCTTACAGTTTGCTGTGAAGATGAAAAAAGAAAATTTTATTGGTAAAGAAGCTTTGGAAAAAGCGACTATTGATAAAGTTCGAGTTGGCTTGAAGATTATTGGTAAAGGCATAGTCAGAGAAAATGCACCAATTTATGTGGACGAAAAAGAAATAGGTAGAAGTACATCAGGTACCCATGCACCATTTTTAGGCTATGCTATTGCAATGGCGTTAATTGATAAAAATTATTCAGAAATTGGGCAGATTGTTGAAGCAGAAGTTAGAGGTAGAAAAATTCAGGCTGAGGTCATTCCGATGCCGTTTTATAAAAAATAATGACTATTATATAGGAGGAATATATTATGACAAGACCAAAAGAATTTAGTTATTTAGCATCACATGAATGGGTAAAATTTATCAGTGATGATGTAGCTCAAGTAGGTATTACAGATTTTGCACAAGAACAGTTAGGAGATATTGTTTTTGTTGAATTACCAGAAGTTGGAACAGAAGTTACTAAGGGAGATCAAGTGGCAGAAGTTGAGTCTGTTAAAACAGTATCGGATATTTATACACCTTTTACAGGCGTTATATCTAAGGTGAACGATTCACTAGAGGATGCACCAGAAAGTGTTAATGCTGAGCCTTTTGAAAACTGGTTATTTGAGGTTACTGGCATCACAGATAAGGAAGAATTGATTGATTTAGAAGCATACAATAAAGTAGTTGAAGAGGAGGCATAATTTCTATGGGGAACTATAACTATATTCCTTCTAGCCTTGATGAACAGCAAGAATTACTTGAAATTTTAGGGCTAAAAACATTAGATGATTTATTTTTAGATATCCCAGAAAAATTAAAAATATCAGAGTTAAATATTCCTACAGGTAAATCAGAAGTTGAAGTTCGAAGGTTGTTAGAAAAAATGGCCTCTAAAAATAAAGTGTTCCATTCGATTTTTAGAGGAGCTGGTTCCTATAATCATTATATCCCGTCTATTGTTAAGCAAATTACCTCAAAGGAAGAATTTTTAACAGCTTATACGCCTTATCAAGCTGAAATAAGCCAAGGAATTTTACAATCTATCTTTGAATTTCAAACAATGGTTTCCGAAATAACTGGATTACCTATTGCCAATGCGTCTGTGTATGACGGCTCTAATGCTGCAGCTGAGGCAGTTAATATGTGTATTGATAAGAAAAAGAAAATAGTTCTTGTTTCAGAAAGTACACATCCTATGACAATCGAAACAATTAAAACGTATGCACATGCAATGGGAACTAAAGTAGTGATGGTTCCAACTAAAGATGGTTTAACGGACCTCTCTCTTTTAAAAGAATTACTAAATGCCGAAGTTGCTTGTTTTTATGTAGAGCAAACGAATTATTTTGGATATATCGAAGAATGTGAAGCCATCTCTGAGTTAGTTCATCAAGAAAAAGCTAAATTCATTATGGGTATTAACCCCATTGCCAGTGCTCTTTTAAAAACGCCTTTTGAATGCGGAGCGGATATTGCTACGGGGGAAGGACAACCTTTAGGCTTACCGATGAATTTTGGCGGTCCTTATTTAGGCTTTATGGCAACAACTCAAAAATTAACAAGAAAATTACCGGGACGAATCGTGGGAGAAACGACAGACAATAGAGGAGAAAGAGCTTTTGTTTTAACTCTCCAAGCAAGAGAGCAACATATCAGACGTGAAAAAGCTTCATCTAATATTTGTTCCAACCAAGCTCATTGTGCGTTAACTGCAAGTGTCTATCTATCTGCAATGGGGCCTGATGGCTTAAAGGATGTAGCAACGCAGTGCTATAGCAAAGCACATTTTTTACAAACTGAATTAGCCAAAATTAAAGGTTTTGAATCGTTATATGAATCAGAATTTTTTAATGAATTTATGACTAAGTCTCCAATAGAGCCAAGAAAACTTAATCTGCAACTACAAGAAAAAGGTATTCTTGGCGGTATGCCAGTCGGGTCTAATCTTCTTTGGTGTGTGACGGAATTAAACTCTAAGGAAGAGATAGAAGAGTTGATTATTGCATTGAAGGAGGTTAGTTTAGGATGAAATTAGTATTTGAACGTAGTAAAATAGGTAGAAAAAACGATTTTATACCTGAATTAGATGTTGAAACAATTGAGTTACCTGATAAATTTAAAAGAGAACAAGAGTTAAGATTACCAGAAATATCTCAAGTTGATATGAGTCGACATTATACAGAGCTTGCTGATAATAGTTTTGGTGTCAACAACGGTTTTTATCCTCTTGGATCATGTACGATGAAATATAACCCTAAAATAAATGACGAAATGAGTAATCTTCCTAATTTCACGCAGATTCATCCGTTTCAACCGGTTGAAACGGTTCAAGGCTCTCTTGAGGTATATCATACTGCTGAAACGTTACTTGGGGAAATTACAGGTATGGATGCAATGACTTTTCAACCAGCTGCTGGTGCTCAAGGAGAGTTAACGGGAATTATGTTAATTAAAGCATATCATGAAAAAAATAATGATTTTAAACGAAATAAAATTATTGTACCCGATTCAGCTCATGGGACAAACCCCGCTACAGCATCAATGGTAAACTATGAAACGATAAACATACCATCTAAAGAGAACGGGAGAGTTGATTTAGATAAACTAAAAGAAGTAGTTGGAGATGATACGGCAGGTCTTATGCTAACAAACCCAAGTACTGTTGGTCTTTTTGAGCATGATATTATTGAAATTACTGAGATTATTCATAAGGCGGGCGGTCTATGCTATTATGATGGTGCCAACTTAAATGCTATCATGGGAACTGTTCGTCCTGGAGATATGGGCTTTGATGTCGTTCATTTAAATATACATAAAACCTTCTCAACGCCTCATGGTGGAGGTGGGCCAGGTGCTGGACCTATTGGTTGTAAGGCATTTCTAAAACCCTTCTTGCCAAATTACTATGTGGTGAAAGATGAAAACGGGTATAAGTTTGAAAAACCAGAAAATTCTATAGGACAAATAAAAACATTTTATGGACATTTCGCTGTAGTCGTCAGAGCTCTCACTTATATTCTAACTTTGGGTAAAGAGGGAATAACTCAAGCTTCTAACACAGCAGTACTAAACGCTAATTATATGCGCCATGAATTGAAAGATATTTACGATATGGCTTATGAAGGAACTTGTATGCACGAATTTGTCTTAACTCTGGAACGTTTAAAAAAAGAAACTGGTGTTACTGCATTAGATGTTTCTAAAGCCTTATTAGATAATGGGATACATCCACCAACAATGTATTTCCCTGATGTAGTGAAAGAAGCGTTAATGATTGAACCAACAGAAACTGAGAGTAAAGAAACATTAGATGAAGTTATAAATGTATTTAAAGAAATTAAAGTACAAGCCTATAAAGATGCTGAAGAAATAAAAAAAGCACCAATTAAGACATTAATCGGTCGTGTAGATGAAACTCAGGCTGCACGAAATCCCATCTTAAGGTATGATTTTTAAAAGAATAGTTAGATAAATCAGACCTTCAAAAGTATTTTGGCTTTTGAAGGTTTTTTGACGTGTATACAAAAAGGTGACGAGATCATACTTTTTTGTTTTTGTGAAAAAATGTAGTAAAATATAATTTGCTGCTTTTAGGCAGAAGAATATAGGAAAAGGGGAGAAAAGTAAGTGGAATGGATTAAACTAATTGGTATCGTTATTATTGTTTTAGGTTTTATCTTTAAATTTGATACAATCGCAGTAGTGGTAGTTGCAGGTTTAGCAACAGCCCTTGTTTCAGGTATGACGCCTGTAGAATTTTTAGAAGGATTAGGAAAGGCTTTTGTGGACCAACGAATTGTAACAATCTTCTTTTTAACGTTACCTTTGATTGGCTTAGCTGAAAAAAATGGTTTAAAAGAGCAAGCCGTTAATCTAATCAAAAAAGTAAAAGGAATGACGTCAGGAGCGTTCTTATCAATTTACTTGATCATTAGAGAAATAGCAGGTTTATTCTCAATTAGATTAGGAGGACATCCTCAGTTTGTTCGTCCTTTAGTGCAACCAATGGCCGAAGCAGCTGCTGAAGCTAAGTATGGAAATTTGGATGAATCAGATAAAGAGGTTATTAAAGCTAAATCAGCAGCCATGGAAAATTATGGAAATTTCTTTGGTCAAAATACATTCTTAGGAGCTGCAGGTGTATTATTGATTGTTGGTACCCTTGATTCCTTAGGCTATAAAGTTTCTGGAATAGACGTGGCAAAAGCATCTATGCCAATTGCTTTAATTATGATTGTTATTGGTGTGTTATCAAATCTTTTATTTGATAAGAAATTAGCACGAAAATATAAAAACAAAGGAGAAAATAACTAATGGAGCAATTTTTTAATAATTTATTAGAAATCTTCTTTGTCTTAATTGGGTTACAATTAGTTTATACAGCTTATAAAACAGCCATAAATAAAAATAATTCTAAAAGAATAGGTTCATCTCTATTCTGGTTGGATTTAGGAATATTATTTATGTTAGGTAAAATTTTACCAAGCGTAGTTAGTGGACTTTTGGTTGCGTTACTAGGTTTAATAACGTTGTTTAAACAATTTGAAATTAGTCAGTTTACACCAGTTAAACAAGAAGAATTAGAAGCACGTGCTAAAAAATTTGGTAATTTGATCTTTGTTCCCGTTCTTTCTTTAGCGGTTGTATCTGTGGCGCTTGCTATGTTCATACCAGAGTCTAGTAAAACAGCGATTGGTGTAGCAGCTGTTGCGGGCATTATTTTAGCAATGCTTATCTTCAAATCCTCTCCAAAAGAGATGATTCAAGAAAGTAATAGAATGGTTCAAACAATGGGAACGTCAGGAGTTCTTCCACAATTATTAGCAGCTCTAGGTGCAATATTTGCAATTGCTGGAGTTGGTGAAGTTATTTCTAAAATGATTGGTGGTTTTGTCCCAGAAGGAAATCGTTTAATTGGGGTTATTGCTTATGTTTTAGGAATGGTAATATTTACAGCTATCATGGGAAATGGATTTGCTGCGTTCACTGTTATTACAGCAGGAATCGGAATTCCATTTGTTATTATGCAAGGAGCAGATCCTGCAATTGCGGGTGCTTTGGCACTAACAGCAGGATATTGTGGCACACTTTTAACGCCGATGGCAGCTAATTTTAATATTTTACCAGCTTCACTTTTAGAAATGAAAAATACATATGGTGTGATTAAGGAACAACTTCCAGTAACACTCATAATGATAGTTGCTCATATTGCTTTGATGTATTTCTGGGCATTTTAAAATAGAAAGGAAATGAATGATGATGAAAATTTTAGTGACAGGATTTGACCCTTTTGGGACAGATACAATGAATCCAGCTATTGAGGCTGTCAAACGCTTACCTGATACCATTTCTGGTGCAAGTATTATTAAATTAGAAATCCCTACTGTTTTTGGGAAAAGTGCTGATGTGGTTAAAGAAGTAATGAGACAAAATGACGTGGATTATGTTTTGAATATTGGTCAAGCTGGCGGAAGATTTGATATGACACCTGAAAGAGTAGCTATCAATTTAGATGATGCTAGGATTCCAGATAATGAGAAAAATCAACCAATCGATGTTGAAATTAAAAGTGATGGAGAAGCAGCCTATTTCACTCAACTTCCAGTTAAAGCAATGGTAACAGCAATGAAAGAAGCAGGTATACCAGCCTCTGTATCAAATACAGCAGGAACTTTTGTCTGTAATCATATTATGTATCAAGGCTTATATCTAACTCATACAGAATTTAAAAAAGCTAAAGCTGGATTTATGCATGTTCCTTTCTTACCAGAACAAGTATTGGAAAGACCCGGAATGCCGGCAATGAGTTTAGACGATATTGTTAAAGGAATTGTTGCTTCAATTGAAGCTATAGTGGCTTTTGATGGTAAAGATGATCTGAAAGTAATTGGTGGGCAAACTCATTAGAGTTGTTAAGTTCATTTTTTAAGGATTGAGACAAGTGTATTAGCACTTTGATCTCAATCCTTTTTTATATAAAAAATGAACAGTTTTCTTGTACGGAAAATAGCCTGTTTATACATGTTTCAAGTTATTTATAATAGTTACTTAAATGACTAAATGCATTAAACGAGCTGAATACAATAGGTTAAAGACTTAACATGAAGACGTTTATCTTGTTTTTGTTTTTAATATATTTTAAAAAAACCTGACATATAAATATATCAACTGTTATTTATTAGCTAGTAAAGGTATAATATGAGTTGTGTCATTAACAAAGAAAGGATAATTAATGATACATATGGGGAAACGAAAAATTTAATTGGGGGAGTTAGTAAGATGAAAAAGTTAAGTCATATTCTATTTTCAATAATCGCATTAACATTCTTAGGATTTGGTTTTACAAAAAATGTTTCTGCAAATGAGACTGATTTAAAATTAGAAATAGCAGACAATAAAAATCAGGATCTCGTTATCAAAGTATCGAATCTGAATAAGAATGATTTGAAAAACGTTAAGGGAAGAACTGTTATACCTAAGGAGTTACAATCGGAATTCTCTGTTGACAAGGTTGATTGGAAACTACCAGTACTTAAATCAAATGACAGTCAAGAAATTATTGTAAAAAGAATTGGTAAGGTAAATAAAAATAATCCAAATAAAAGAAATGGGGATAGAAGTAAAAAATTAATTCCTCAACTAGGAGAATTAAATCAAAAGACAATCGTCAAATTAGTGGGTTTACTATTAATTGTGTTGCTTATGTATTTAGTGATTAAAAAGAAAAAATATAGCTTATTGTTGCTCCTAATAGGCGTTAATTTATTATATGGATCGACGGTTTTAGCTGTTGATAAAAAAATAGAATCACTTTATAAAATACAAGATGGCAAAGAAATCGTGTTTAAAACCAGCGTATCCTATGATATTGTTGACACTCCAAAAGAGCCAACAGAAGAGCCCAATTTAGATACTATTAGAGTAACAGGAATCGCAATAGATTCGAACGGTCAGAAAATAAAAAATAAAGAAATTAATTTCACAAGTGATTCTGGAAAAAAAACAGTAGAAACAGATGAGTCAGGTTACTTTCACTTAAAGCTTAATAAGGGGGAGATGTATCAAGCTGAAATTAAGAATCTATTATCAAGTACTTTAGTTGTTAATGATATTTTAGATTATAAAGTAACAGATAAACAAGGAAAGCTTAGTTTAGGTAAAGAAATAGAAAATAAAGAAGTACCTGGAGCGTATGTTAAACTTTCTATTCAAAGTATTTTTATTGATCCAGAAAAAGCAATACTTGAAAAGGATGGAACGCTTCAACTATCTGGGATTACCGATTTAGATGTTGGTGATGTTATCGTTGTAGGTGAATCAGAAAAGTATCCTAATGGCATCTTAACAAAAATTAGTCAAGTTATGACTGTTAATAATAATTTGATTATTTCTGGTGAAAAAGCTCAAGTGGAAGAAATTTTTGAAGAGATACACACGCCAAAAGAAGGTCCAACTTTTGAGACTGCTTCGATAAATGTAAATGAAGATGTTAACGTTAGTGAGAAGAGAGTTAAGCAAAGTCGAGCGGTACCTTTTGCGATGGATATAAGTAACAATTCTAGTTTTACAGGAAAAGCTTCATTTGACTGGGATTTGTTAAAAGATAAGAAAAAAGTACCTGGCTTAGAAAAAATGTCAATAAATGGAGATGTGGGTATTACAGGTGCTTTTTCATTAGATTATGCACCAAAAGAGAATATACTGGAAACAGAATTTAGTATCTCACCATTTGCTCACGCTAGTTTTAATTTAGAAGCCAAGGCGGAATTAAGTGAAAAATACAAGGAAATGTTACAAAAAGAAATAGCGGAAATAGATATTCAATCAACAGTTCCATTCTTAAGCTTTTCTGTTCCATTGTCCTTTGAAGTCTCACCAAGTATGGAAGGAAAAGTTACTTTTAATCCAAGTATTGATATTGAACCTAAATATGGATTTTCTATCAAAAATGGCTCGTCAGAGATAATATCTGAGCACCCTAAAGATGTCTTATCATTGAATACCATTGACTTAGAAGGAGAGGCTTCAATTGAGGCGATGTTTAAGATTGCTCCAAGTCTTGAATTTGGTTTGAATGGTAAATTTATTGATTTAAGTACATCTTTAATAAAAGTAGATAGTGGCGTTGGTCCAGAACTAAAAACGACATTCAAGAAAATGAGAAATGAAGCAGCGAAAGCAAATTCGGAAGCAAATTTAAAAGGGGAAGTTATTATTAAACCTTTTGAAGCTATTTCTAAAGTTTTAGTAGGAGATGGTTTGGATGTTTCTTTTGATCCCTCTCTCAATCTATATAAAACGAGTGAATTATCTGTATCTAGTGAAAATGCTTCAATAAATGAGGACAAAATAACTGTTTCAAAAGGAGCAACCGTCCCACTTCAAATATTGGACAATCAGGGGAATCGTTTAACTCCTAAACTAAGTTCATTTAGCTCGAATGAATTTGCAACAATTGATAAGGATACGCTGGAACTTAAAGTTAAAGAGACAGCTAAAAATGGTGATACATTTGATATCAGTTTTACGAATTTTGATATTCCTGGGTGGTTTACCGCATATAAAAAAATGACAGTTACAGTTGGCGATTTGAGTGCTGGTAAGTTAGAAGGAGTTATTTCTGAAGCTCTAAATAATCAACCAATTAAAGATGCTAAGCTAACATTCTTTAACGAAAAAGGAAACAAAATAGACGAGACGATTACGAATGAAAAGGGGCAATATACTCTCTCTTTACCAATAGGGAAATATACGGCAGAAGTAGTTGCTAGTGGTTATATCCCTGAGAAAAAATACAATATCATTATTAATAAGAATGAAATTAAATACAATGCTAAATTAAAACTTGTAGGGTTAGATTATTCTGATGTTGGACAAGTTTTAGGTAAGGTAACTAATGCAACAAATAATAAAGGAATTCCTTCAGCTAAATTAATCTTTAGAAGAGGAAGTGATAATACAGAAGGGCAAATTATTGCTGAAAAAGAGACTAATGCAAATGGTAGTTACGATGTGAACTTACCAGGGGGAAATTATACCATGTCAATGGAAAAAAATGGCTATTTGACTGGTCATGTTGATGTTATTGCCATTGGAAAACAGAAAAGCATCAATCAAAATGGTTCAATAACTCCTAATTTTGCTGAAAATGAAAAAGTTAGAATTGTTCTAACTTGGAAAGAGAACCCACGAGATCTTGATTCTCATTTGACAGGTGAGACAGCTAATAAAGACAATCGATTCCACATTTATTATCGCAATAAACAGTATAAGGATGCTGAAAATAGTGTTAATCTGGATGTTGATGATACGACGTCATTTGGACCTGAAACAGTTACTGTATTAAATAAACTAAATGAAGGTACCTATACATATGCTGTTCATAAATACTCAGGTAGTAGTACTTTAGGTGCATCAGAAGCGGCAGTCGCAGTTTATATGGATAATCAATTAGTTCAAACTTATGCAGTTCCTGGCGGTGAAGGGAATTTGTGGAAGGTTTTTGAAATCAGAAATGGCTTGATAGTACCAATTAATCAAATGAGTAACACTACCAATAGAGCTCCGGGTACAAGTGAATTATTACCACAGTAAAATAATTTGTTTAACATTCAAACTTATAAGAAGTTAGTGGATCTTAATTTAAAAAGGTGTTTTTTATTGCTAATGTAGTTTGGAGTTTTTATTAAAAAATTGGGACAAAAAGTGCTAGTACTTTTGTCTCAATTCTTTTTTATAAACTGGGTAAAAACAAAAAGATTTATGATACAGTATAAGTATATGTTTGAAGAGGAGATTTTTTATGACAGAATATATTACTGATTTTCAACAATCTATATTTGATACACTATCAAGATCTATCGAAAACCCAAAATCGTACTATAATAATTTAACAAAAACAATGATAGTTCTCTTATCTTTATTTTTCTTATACTGGTTGACCATTCGGATTATTAATCGAAGTGAGCTAACAGATTTTAAAAGAAATCGGATTAAGCGACGGATAAAAAATAGTTTTTTTCTGTTATTAATTATAGCTATTTCGATTATTTGGGTAAATGCATTAAACTCTTTAGTGATAATTATTTTTTTATTAGGTCTATTTGGAATTGTGTTAATTCGAGGGATATTAGATAACATTCTGGGGTGGTTTATTATTCGGAAACGCCGTTATTTTAAGTTGAATCAGCGCATTGAAATCAATGATAAGATAGGTCGAGTTATTTCTCTAGGAGTCTTTCATTTTGAATTAGCAGAAATGAGTAACTGGCTATCTTCAGAAACTTATACAGGCCGAAAAATAAAGATTCCTAATAAAACTGTTTTTGATGCTGAACTCTTTGTTTATGATGATAGCATGCAGTTAATTCGTCAGGAAGTTAGCTATTTAATCCGTCATGACAATAATTGGCAAGATGCAAAAGAAATAATCCTAAATGCTGTAACCAATTATTATGATACTGAATTTTTGAAGAATATAGATTCAGAGTTGTTAAAAAAAAATAAAATTGAAATGGAGCCAGTGTTTAATATTTCGCTTGATGAAAATGGAATTACATTATTTTGTCAATTTACAGTTGACTATTCAAATATATCAAAAGTAAAAAGTGAGATACACGAAAAAGTTTTGGAAGGATTCAACCAACATGATAATATTGAATTTGCCGTTTTAGAAGTTAAGAGGGTGGATTAAAAAAATTTCCTACAGATGATAGCTTTTTAATATATCATCTGTAGGGAATTTTTCAGTCAGTTTATTCTATTTTCTCTTGTATAAAGGCTCGAACAATTTTCGTACCTATCGTTTTTATAGCATGTGTAGGATGTTGTTCACTATAATAAAGATAAAAATCTCTTTTATTGTTAGGAAAGTTCCCAATAATAACTTTCTTTAATTGTCCTGTCTCAATCCATTCTTTCGCATTTAAAATGGAACAAAGATAGATTCCATTACCGTAAACGCATGCCAACAAGGCATCTGAGTGATTAGTCATTTGGTTAGAAAAATGAATCTCATCTTTTGTCCACCTAGTTAACGTATTTTGTAAATAACTCCCGTCTTCTCTTTTGATAAATTGATACTGGTGGATATCTTTTTCACTGATATAATCAGGACAGAAATCGGGTTTAGCAACAAATATAAGGTAGTCTGAGTAGAGTGGTTCATTTTTTAAAGAAGTTAATAAGTCATTTTTTGGCAAAATAGCCAGATGAATATCTTCGGAGAGTAATTTTTCACAAATAGTGCGAGTGTTGTCAGTTATCAAGTCTAACTGAAAGTCTTTAATTTGATTGTTTGATAAAATGTGTTGAATGAAGCTGTGACTGTTTAGTTGAGTTGTTCCAATTTTTATTGGGGTAGTATGACTCTGATTGAGAAGTAACTTTTCAATCTTTTTCTCTTGTTCAAATAAAAGAGATGATTCTTTGATGATTGATTCACCGAATTTAGTCAACTGAATGTAACGTCCTTTTTTTTCAACAAGAGACACCCCATATTCATCTTCTAAATTTTTTATATGTTTTGAAAGAGCGGGTTGGCTGATATGAAGGTATCTACTTGCCTGAATCAATGATGTATACTGTGATGCTTCATAAAAATAACGTAGGGCATTTAAGTTCATTTTTATTCTCCTATAACTAAAAGTTATGAATTAAGTTCTTAATAGTATTATAAATCAATTGTCTTTTGATTTAAAATATTATGTGTAGGGGGGAAGTAAATGAAAACGACATTGTACTTAATTCGACACGGACAAACTATGTGGAATAAAGAAAAGAGAATGCAAGGATTAAAAAATTCTGATTTAACTAAAGAAGGTGTTATTCAGGCAACTTTGTTGGGAGAAAAATTAGTAAATAACTATTCAAATATTGATTTAATTGTTACGAGTCCCAGCATAAGAGCCTGTGAAACGACAAGCTTAATAAATTGTCATCTAAAAGTTCCTGTAATTAGAGATGAGCAACTTCAAGAAATTGATATGGGAAGCTGGGAAGGCTTAACTTACGAAGAAATATCGCTACTTTCACCAATGGAGTGGCAATGCTTTTGGTCTGATTCAACTGCTTTTAAAGCATTTAATGGTGGTGAAACTTTTTCTGATTTAACTAAAAGAAGTGCTCAAGCTGTTGCTAAAATACTTGATGAACACAGAGGGAGAACAGTTGCAATAGTTTCTCATCGAATAACGATTAAAGCAATTGTTTCTCATCTATTAAATATTCCAATCGACTCAGTTGAAGATGTTTTGCCGAATAGTTTAACTAAATTAGAAATAGAAGACGGAAAAATTAATTTAGAAAGCTTTAGTGATATTTCTCATTATGACTAGAGAGAGTCAAAAAAAACGTTATACTTTCTACACAAGTGAAAGTATAACGTTTTTTATTTAAATATTTCTTGAATAATATTTCCATCAACCTGCTTGGGAAAACTTTTTAACTTTAATAATTTTGCAAATGTTGGAGCTTCATCAACTAAAGAAGCAAAATCTATTATATTATTTTCTTTTATATCGGGCCCAAAGAAACAAGCAGTCGTTTCATAGTTTGGTTTTTTGGGATGAAATCCATGAACACCAAAATAACGATTAGGTTTTCCAATGTCTTTTTTGGTTACTTTTTCAAATAACTCCCCATTTGCTTCATCATTGAAGTAGTAACCAGATTTAGCTTCTACCATTAAAGTAGCATTTTTGTCCGCACCCATTTCGATAGCTTCATCGGATGAGTAGATAGTGTCAATACCTGATAGTTCTGAAATGGCTGCATAAATTTCCATTGGATCGATTGAGCTATCTTGTTTACAGTAAATATAGGTTGAGCCATCACAACTTTTAGCGTAAACTTGCCAATTATCCTTAATGGAGCCATCTGATTTTAATTCAGCCCACCCATTTCTTACAAATAAAACATTTAGTTTAATCATTGTATCAACATCTATTTGATAATGATCCCCTAAAACAACAAAATTGGTATCTTCAAATGTGCCATTTTTTTTGGTTGCATCAATGATTTTTTTTAGTCTAGCATCTTGGCGTTTAAGCGCAGCAATGGCCTCGTCTGACTGTACACCGTAAGCATGTCTCATACTGTCCATATCAACCAAGTGAATAAGAGTTAGGTCAGGTTGTTTATTTTGAATCGTATCAATCGCACAAGCTGTCACAAAATCATCAAGAAATGGTTGCATAATACCTTTTCTTAAATGCCCATACTTTTGATTCATTTTCATTAAAAATAAAGGAGAGCTAGCCTTTAATGAAATCATTACTTGGTTTGACCAAATTCGATTAGGAAATATTTCAGCGATGTTGTAATCGATTGAACTACTAGCTGTCACAGGCCATAAAAAAGCAGCCGTTTTTAGACCTTCTTTTTTAGCAACATCATACAATGTTGGGACTTTTATTTCGCTATCATACCAGAACCAATCGGGAGATAGTCTCGTTGATTGGGTTTTAGTATTGTTAATAATCCCATGATTTTTTGGATACCTTCCAGTCACTAGGGTAACGTGAGATGGGTAGGTTAACGTTGGATAAATTCCTTGTATTTTTTTGACATGGCTTCCATGATCTATCAGATATGAAAGAGTTGGTAGTTTTTCTTTATGTAAGTCGATATCTATTGAACCAAGGGCATCAATAGAGACAACAATAAGTTTTGAGTTCATAGTAAGCACCATCCTTTATAACCATTATAACAAAAAGTAAAGAAAATAAATTGACAATAATTTTAAATATCGGTATACTATGTACAATTATTAAATAAAACGTTGGAGTGAACGTCATGAATAAACTAAATATGCGTCAAATCTCACAACTGAATAACTTTTACTTTAGCTATTATAGACTAAGTTTGTAACCATAATAAAATGGATGCAAACACAAACAAGTTTGTATCTATGAGGGCTAGAGAACTTTAAATTGACTTTAAAGGCCACATAGATGTTTTAAATCTATAGTGGCCTTTCTTTTTATACTGAATAGTAATGTGATATTCGAGAGAAACGATAACTGTAGATTTGATTCATCAATCTATGTAAAGTTATCGTTTTTTATTTTGTAGTTAGAAGGGAGAAAACATGAGAACAATTATTTCAGGAGAGACAAAATTAGCTGGGGTCATCGCACAACCCATTAAACATAGTCTATCTCCAATGATTCATAATACCGCCTATCATTATTTAGGTATAGATGCTGTTTATCTTGCTTTTGAGGTAGAGCAACAACAGCTTGAAAAAGCGATAGAATCCATTAGAGGATTAAATATGTTGGGTGTGAATATTTCCATGCCTTATAAAAAACAGGCATATGATTTATGCGATGAAATATCTGAAAGAGCAAAATTAATTGGTGTGGTAAACACTATTATAAATAAAGATAATCAACTAGTTGGAGACAATACCGATGGGTTAGGTTTTATTGGAAGTTTGTGGGATCATCAAGTATCTGTTACAGGGAAAATAATGACTTTGCTGGGTGCAGGTGGTGCTGCTAAGGCAGTTATTTGCCAAAGTGCCTTGGAAGGCGTGAAGGAAATAAATGTTTTCAAACGCAATAATGATTCCTTTGAGACAGTTAAAAAAGACCTTGAAAAAGTAGCTATAAAAACCAAAACGACCATACATATCCACGATTATCAAAATAAAGAATTAATGAAAAAAATGATAGAGAAGAGTCAAATCATAGTTAATGCAACTCAAATTGGAATGGGAGAAGATATGTCTATACCAATATATAACAGTGATTTAATCCACTCTAGTCACACTGTAGTAGATTTAATCTACCATCCTTTAGAAACATCTTTCTTAAAAGAGGCAAAAGGTAAGGGAGCTGTGACGATTAATGGGCTAGGCATGCTTGTTCATCAAGCTGCTTACGCGTTCGAGTTAATGACAGATAAACAAATGCCAGTTAAACAAATAAAACAAAAACTATTAAATCAATTATAAGAAAGCAGGAATTAAGATGATCGTAATTATGAAAAAAGGGGCAACTAAAGAACAGGTAAATGCTGTTATAAAACGAGTAAAAGAGGAAGGGTTAGAAGTTCATTTGAGTGAGGGGAATGAGCAAGTTATTATTGGTTTAGTAGGAGATACAGAAAAAATGATTGATGTTCCTTTCAGAGGTTTTGATGGGGTGAGTGATACCGTCAAAATTACAAGTAGTTACAAGTTAACGAGTCGTGAGTTTCATCCTGGAGATACGGTTGTTGATGTTGATGGACTTAAAATTGGTGGTGAAGAAAATTTCGTTACGATGGCAGGGCCCTGTTCGATTGAAGGATTAGATCAAATTATGGAGTGTGCACGAATTGCCAAAAATGGTGGCGCTACAGTTCTTCGTGGAGGAGCATTTAAACCCAGAACCTCTCCTTATGCTTTTCAAGGATTAGAAGAAGAAGGGTTAAAATATATTCGTGAAGCAGCTGATAAATTCGATATGAAAGTTATTACCGAAGTGATGGATGAAGCAAACTTAGAGTTAGTAGCCAAATACACAGATATTTTACAAGTTGGGGCAAGAAACATGCAAAACTTCAAACTGTTAACTGCCGTTGGAAAAACGGGAATGCCAGTGGCTCTAAAACGCGGTATTTCAGGAACGATTGATGAATGGTTAAATGCGGCTGAGTATATTGCAGCTCAAGGCAATCAAAAAGTCATTTTTGTAGAACGTGGCATACGGACTTACGAAACAGCAACAAGGAATACTCTTGATTTAAGTGCGATACCAGTTATTCAAAAATTAAGCCATTTTCCAATTATTGTTGATCCAAGTCACGGCGTTGGTGTTTGGGATTATGTCACACCAATGGCTGTAGCAGGAATTGCTTCAGGTGCTTCAGGCATGATTGTCGAAATTCATCCTGAGCCAAGTAAAGCATGGTCAGATGGGCAACAAAGTTTAAATGAAAAACGTTACATGAACATGATGGAACAAATCAATGTAATGGAGAAAGCAATGAGAGACATTAAACAAATTAGAGAAAAAATATAAGGAGACAGACTATGAAGCTATCAGTTAATCTACCAACTACTTCGTATGACTTACTAATCGAAAAAGGCTCATTAGAAAATGTGGGGACATGGGTCTCGAACCTTTGGGAAACAAAGAAAATTGTGATTATCTCAGATGAGAAAGTGGCTTCTATCTACGGAAAATTAGTCCAAGAAAAGATACAAAATGAGGGCTTTGAAGTATCTATTTTTACCATTCCGCCTGGTGAAACAAGTAAAAGTTTGCAAATGGCAGAAAAATTATACGATTTTTTATCTTCAAAGAGTATGACGCGAAATGATGGCATCATTATACTAGGGGGTGGCGTAGTTGGAGATTTAGGCGGCTTTGTGGCTTCAACTTATATGAGAGGACTTCCATTTTTACAAATACCAACCACTCTTCTAGCTCAAGTTGATAGCAGTGTTGGTGGTAAAACAGCAGTCAATACGAAATGGGCTAAAAATTTAGTGGGAACATTTGCACAACCGGATGGGGTTTTGATTGATCCTAATACGTTAGCAACACTTGAAGAAAGACAAATTAGATGTGGCTTAGCTGAAGTTGTAAAATCAGCCGCAATCGCAGACAGTGATTTGTGGGATTTATTAGATAGAGTGGATAACGAACAAGAGGCATTAAAACTTTCAGAAGAAATCATTTATGCCTGTTGTCAGGTAAAAAGCAATGTGGTCGAAAAAGATGAAAAAGATACCGGTATTCGTCTGATTTTAAATTTCGGTCATACAATTGGACATGCCATTGAACAAACTTGCGGCTATGGCGTATTAAGTCATGGTGAAGCCATTGCAATTGGCATGTGCCAAATAACAAAAAAAGCTGAAGAGTTTGGAGACATGCCAGTTGGAACACTTCAAAAAATAGAGAAGATGTTAACAAAATTTCATTTACCAACTTCATTAGATGATTGGAAAGAAGAATCTTTGTTTCAAGCGTTAACTCATGATAAAAAAACAAGTGGTCAATCCATTCGAATTATCTTGCTAAAAGAAATTGGTGAAGCAACTATAAAAATAATCTCATTGAATGAAATGAGCAATTATTTAAAAAAATAGTTATAGAAGGGAAGTATAGGTATGAGATTTTTTACTGCAGGAGAATCCCACGGACCGGAACTTACAGCCATTATCGATGGTATGCCGGCTGGAATTCCTCTATCTGTTGAAGATATTAATCTGGATTTAAAAAGAAGACAGGGCGGCTATGGTCGTGGCGGAAGAATGTTAATTGAAACAGACACTGTCGAAATTACGTCAGGGATAAGACACGGTAAAACGCTAGGCTCTCCTATTACGTTAATTGTTAAAAATGATGATTTTAAAAATTGGGAAACGGTTATGGGAATTGAACCTGTCGATGAAAGGGCTAAAAAAATAAGACGATTAGCTAAACCAAGACCCGGACATGCTGATTTGGTAGGAGGCATAAAATATGATCATGATGATTTGAGAAATGTTTTAGAGCGATCTTCTGCAAGAGAAACAACCATGAGAGTGGCAATTGGAGCGGTTTGTAAACGGCTATTAAAAGAGTTAGATATAGAAGTTGCATCCCATGTACTAGAAATTGGTGGTGTCAGAGGAAACATCTCGCAAAGTATGAGTGTTTCCGAGATTAGAAAAAAAGCAGAACAGTCAGCTGTTAGATGTGTTGATCTTGAAATTGAAGAAAAAATGAAAGAAAAGATTGATGCAACTAAAAAAGAAGGTAATACAATTGGTGGTGTCGTTGAGGTTGTTGTCGGTGGTGTGCCAGTCGGTTTAGGCAGCTACACTCAATGGGGCCAAAAATTAGATGGGAAAATTGCTCAAGCAGTTGTTTCTATTAATGCCTTTAAAGGGGTTGAATTTGGTGTTGGTTTTGAAGCTGCTAGATTATACGGTAGTGAGGTTATGGATGAAATCGTTTGGAATGAAAAAGCTGGTTACACGCGAACGAGTAATAATCTAGGTGGTTTTGAAGGTGGAATGACAAATGGCATGCCTGTTGTGGTGCGAGGTGTTATGAAGCCTATTCCAACACTGTATAAACCACTGCAATCAGTCAATATTGATACCAAAGAACCTTATAAAGCAAGTGTGGAACGTTCAGATAGTTCAGCTGTTCCTGCTGCATGTGTGGTTGCCGAATCCATGGTAACAATTGAAATAGCTAAAGCGATGTTAGACAAATTTGAAAGTGATTCGTTTGAAAGAATGAAACGAGATGTGCAACGTTATCGTGAGGATACTTTAAATTTTTAAATGAAAAAATGAGAAGAGGTCCGATAGCTATGGAAATGAAAAAAAAAATTTTGATGGTAGGAATTGGTTTGATAGGATCTTCAATTGCTTTAGCCATTAAAGAGTCAGCTAGTCAGGTTCATATCATGGGTTATAGTCTAAATGAAGATGAATTAGTTGGTGCAAAATCAAAGGGAATAATAGAAGAGATATGCTTAGATTTTAAAGAGGCAGCTAAAAAAGCCGATATAATCTTTCTTTGTACACCTGTTTCAGCTACTATCCAATTAATGGATAGGTTATCAATGCTTTCACTAAAAGAAAAAGTACTCATCACAGATGTGGGAAGTACTAAAAAGGAGATTATTAAGCACGCTAAAGTTCTTTTAGATAAAGGGTATATGTTTATTGGTGGACACCCAATGGCTGGTTCTCATAAATCAGGTTTTTTAGCTGGAAGTAAGGATTTATTTGAAAATGCATATTATATTCTTGTGCCAACAGGTAGTGAATCAGACGAGCATATGCTTCAGTTGAAGACTTTATTAAAAGGAACTAGGGCGAAATTTATGATTCTTGATGCTTGTGAACATGATAAAATAACTGGTGTTTTAAGTCATATGCCCCATATTATAGCCGCTCAATTAGTGACACAAGCAGATGAAATGATGGCTGATTTTCCGGAGGCTAGAAAATTAGCAGCAGGTGGCTTTAGGGATATCACGCGAATTGCTTCTTCTAATCCATTAATGTGGGCAGATATTTCTAAGAGTAATTCGTTATTGTTAGAACAAGAAATAGATCAGTGGCTAATTAATTTATCTGAATTTAAAAAATTATTACAAACGGCTGATAAAAAATTGTTATTTCATTATTTTGATAAAGCTAAAAAAATTCGTGATGACATTCCAGTTCACCAGGAAGGTAGTATACCAGCTTTTCATGATTTGTATATTAATGTGCCAGATTATCCAGGTGCTATCGCTGAAGTGACAGCTATTTTAGCAGCTGAATCCATTAGTTTAATTAATATTAAAATTATGGAAACAAGAGATGATATTTTTGGTGTTCTACGTATCTCTTTTAAAAATGAAACAGATTTATATCAGGCTAAAAACCTTATTACAAGTAGAACGTCATATGAAACTATTATCAATTAGGAGGATGTTATGAAATTAAAAACAAATGCTAATTCTTTAAAGGGAACCTTGTTTGTTCCAGGAGATAAATCAATTTCTCACAGAAGTATTATGTTTGGTTCATTAGCAACTGGTAAAACCGAAATCTCTCATTTTTTAAGAGCTGATGATTGTTTAGATACGCTCAAGATATTTAAACAGTTAGGAGTTCCAATTACAGATGATGGTGAAACCATTACGATTGAGGGAGTAGGACTTAATGGATTAAAAAAACCTCATACAACTTTAGATGTGGGAAATTCAGGTACAACGATTCGTTTATTAATGGGTATCTTATCAGGACAGTCTTTTTCAGTAGAATTATCCGGAGATAAATCGATACAAAAAAGACCGATGAACCGAGTGATGATTCCTCTTAAAAAAATGGGGGCAATAATTGAAGGTTGTGAGCATTCGGAATACCCACCAATAAAGATTACTAGAACAGATAAATTAACAGGGATAACTTATCATTTACCTGTTGCAAGTGCACAAGTTAAATCGGCTTTGATTTTTGCGGCTCTTCAAGCAGAAGGTGAAACTTTTCTAGTTGAAAAAGAAAAAACAAGAAATCATACAGAATTGATGATAAAGCAATTCGGTGGGGCTATTGATATCAAAGAAAAAGAGATTAGAATCAAAGGGAACCAAGTATTTAAAGGTCAAAAAATTACGGTGCCAGGAGATATTTCATCAGCCGCTTTTTTTATTGCGGCAGGTCTTTTAGTGCCTAATAGTCATATTACCTTGAAAAATGTTGGCCTAAGTGAAACACGAACAGGTATGATTGATATTGTTCAATCAATGGGTGGCAACATTAAAATTACTGAAATTGATGAAATGAATGAATCAGGTACTATTACAGTTAAATCAAGTCAGTTAGTAGCAACAGAAATTAAGGGTGAAATAATACCTAGATTGATTGATGAAATCCCAATTATCGCCTTGCTTGCAACTCAAGCTAAAGGGATAACAGTGATAAGAGATGCCAAAGAATTACGAGTGAAAGAAACGGATAGAATTCAAGCCATCACGGATGAATTGAATAAATTAGGAGCTGCGATTATTCCTACTGAGGATGGCTTAATGATAAAAGGTGAACAAACATTGACTGGAGGGACAGTGACAAGTTACGGGGACCATCGAATTGGAATGATGCTACAAGTTGCTGCTCTTATAGTTGAGGATGGGGAAGTGATTTTAAATCAAAGTGATGCCGTGTCTGTTTCATATCCAAACTTTTTTGATGATTTAAATACATTGTTGGTGCCTAAAGAATGAAACATTTAATTTTAGTGGGTTTCATGGGGGCAGGAAAATCAACGACTGGACAAGAGTTAGCTGAGCAGTTAAATCTTCCTTTTAAAGAAATAGATAAAATGATAGAAAAAAAGTGCAAGATGAACATACCACAAATATTTGAACAAAAGGGTGAATCTTACTTTAGAGAAGTTGAACATGAGGTGCTTATAGATTGTTTAAAGAATCCAAGTGTGATTGCTACAGGAGGTGGGATTTTAACTCACAACAAAAGTTTTGAGCTTTTAAAAAAGGCAGAAAAAGTTATTTATCTAAAAGGGGACAGTGCAACACTCCTAAGAAGAATAAAACATGATGATTTGAATAAACGTCCATTAGCTGATTCGATTTCAAATGATACTCTTATAAAGAGATTAAAAGAAAGAGAACAGGCCTATAATCAAGTTGCAAATTTAATAATCAATATAGAAGCTAAAACAGTTGAAGAAATCACACTAGAAGTTCAGAATAACGTAAAGGGGCAATAACGATGAAGGTAGGGTATTTAGGGCCAATGAGTTCATTTAGTCATAAGGCTACGTGTCATTTTTTTAAAGATGCTCAACTTCAATCATTTTCGACAATACATTCCGTTCTAAAAGCAGTTGAAGCTGAGCAAGTCAATTATTGTGTGGTTCCTATTGAAAATTCGGTCGAGGGTACGGTAAATCCAACTCTCGATTTTTTATATCATCAAGGAAGTATACCAGTACAAGCTGAACTTATTTTACCAATTTCTCAAAATCTAATGGTTCATCCTCGTTGGCTAGATAAAATGGAACAAGTAAAACGAGTTAAATCTCATCCACAAGCACTAGCGCAAACCGAGCAGTTTTTACATAAACACTATGCTGAGGTAGTGCAAGAAATAAGTGAGTCAACAACACAAGCAGCTAAGTGGATTCATGAAAATGAAGAATATCCAGTAATGGCAATCGGATCCAAAGAAGCAGCAAAAATGTATCGTTTAACGATTATTCATACAGACATTCAAGATATGAAGAATAATCAAACTAGATTTTGGCTTGTCGGAAAACAAAGAATTGAGAAGCCATCCCTTGAAATTGTAACAAAAAGACAGACCATAGGGATTACCATGCAAGAAAATCAAGCAGGAAACTTACATAAAATACTATCTGCTTTTAGTTGGAGGTCAATTGATTTAACTAAAATTGAATCAAGACCATTAAAAACCCAATTAGGTGAATACTTTTTTTTGATCGATGTAAAAGTTGAAAATGAGTTTTTAATCAAGATGGCTCTTTTGGAAATTGAGGATTTAGGCGGAAAAATAAAAAATTTTGGACAGTACAAAGTCTATCAAGCTTAAGTGTGTTAGTGTAAAAAAATCATAAGAATTTAAAATGATGGTTTTAAAAAGTTTCAAAATAGGCTATCCTTGTTTAAGATTAAATCTTAATAAGAGGTGTGAATATGGCGAATATGACAAGGATGGATCGACATCGTCAAGCCGAACAAGAAAAAGAACGGGAAATAAAACAAAGAAACAGTCCGAAAAAAGAAGAACCAAATGTTTCTAATTCTGGTTCAATGAACAATAAAGAGCCTAAAAAAGGAAAGAAAAAAAGAAAAAGTAAGTTATTTGTTTTCATTTTACTTGGAATACTAGGGATTTGTTTATTTGGCTACCTTAAAGGGATTGCCAGCTCAAAGTTAGATAAAAATAATAAGCAAGCTGATGTAGAAAATTTCTTAGGTGAAAAAAGTCGAGACGGCTCAACTAACGTGTTACTTCTAGGTAGTGACTCAAGAGGAGAAGATCAAGGACGTTCGGATTCAATTATGATTGCTCATTATGATAAGAAAAACAAACAACCAAAGCTAGTATCTATTATGAGAGATACTTATGTTGCAATTCCTCAAGCAGAAGGAATTGAGTACAATAAAATAAATGCGGCTTATTCTTATGGTGGCCCGGAACTGGTTAGGAAAACGATAAAACAAACTTTCGATATTCCAATTCAATATTATGCTATCGTTAATTTTGAGTCTTTTCCTAAAATAGTTGATACGTTAGCTCCTGGTGGATTAAGGATAAACGCTGAAAAAGATTTAGAAGTAGAAGGAACAGTTATTAAAAAAGGTGAACAGAAGATGAACGGAACACAAGCTCTCCAATATGCTCGTTTTAGAAAAGATGAAGAAAGTGATTTTGGGCGAGTAAGACGCCAACAACAAGTTATGACCGCTTTGCTAAAACAAGGACTGAACCCGCTTAACAGCTGGCGCTTACCGGAAACAATCGGAACGGTTAGAGGGTATACACAGACAAATATTCCTTTTTCTTTTTATCCTAAAACGGGAACGAGCTATCTATTTAGTAAACATAAACCATTAGATATTTTGACGGTGCCTGTAGAAGGTTCATGGAATGAAGGGTACTATGAACATTCAGGAAGTGTTTTAGAAATTGATGAAGCAGTCAATGGACAAGCAATGAAGACTTTTTTCAATAATTAATTATCTTTACATTGATAAGGTAGAACACTATAATGTTGAATAGGTGTTTATTGCCGGAAAGAGAAAGAATAGAGGAATTACAATGAAAATTGCAATTGTCACAGATAGTACTGTTTTTTTAAAAGAAGACTATCAAAACAGTGAAGATCTATACATCGTACCAGTACCACTAATAATGGATGATAAAATCTATTATGAGGGTATCGATATTCATGTAGATGGTTTTTATGATTTACTAGATAGTGCTAAAACCTTTCCTAAAACATCGCAACCTTCAATTGGTGAATTATTTGAATTATATGAAAGCATTGGAAATGAAGGTTATGATGCTGTTATTAGTATCCATATGTCTTCTGGTATTTCTGGCTTCATAAGTTCATTAACATGTGTTTCAAAGGAAATTGATGCCGTTAATGTTTATCCGTTTGACTCATTATTAACAACAGGACCGATGGGAAAGTTAGTTGAAGTAGCTCTTGATATGGTGAAAAAACCTGATATAACACCTGAAGTGATTTTAGAGAAATTAACAGCAATGAGAGAAAAATTAGAGGGTTATATTGTAGTAGATGATTTAAATCACCTAGTTCGTGGTGGTAGACTAAAAAATGGTGCAGCTATTATTGGAACATTATTAAAAATAAAACCTATTTTAAGTTTTCAAGAAGGAAATATTGTTTTAACCGAAAAAATTCGCTCTCAAAAAAAGGCACTTCATCGAGTACAAGAGATTGTTCTAAATGAAATAAAAAGTAAACCTGAAGATAGCACATTTTATGTTATTCATTGTAATAACTTAGAAATAGCAGAGCAGGTAGAGGATGAACTACTAAAATTAAATCCCGGCTTAGAAGTTATAATTTGTAGTTTTGGTCCTGTTATTGGAGCACATTTAGGTGAAAAATCAGTTGCGATTGGTGTAGCACCAAAAAAATAAAAGTAAAAGGATAGCCGTTTAAAATGGCTAATCCTTTTTTTTATGAGATACCTTGTGAATTGACAGACTGTCAACTACGTGTTTATATGAATAAGTAAAGGGAGTTGAAAGTTATTTTATGTTGGCTTCATATTTAAATATATTAGTTGTATTTGCTATTATTTTGTTAAGTTACGTACTAACCTGGAAAAAATGGTTTGATAATCACACGGCTGATACTTTTTCAAAATTAGTATTAAATATTACGTTACCTTTAAATATGTTTCTAAATATGACCCAAAAATTTACTAGGGAAGAATTTTTAGAGCTTTTTAAAGGAATAGCACTACCATTTGTCTCAATCATAGTTACATTTGGTATTAGTTTTATTTATGCAAAGCTAACCAACGTTTCTATTAAAAGACGGGGTACGTTTATGACAATGTTTACCGCCGCGAATACTATTTTTATGGGTTTGCCAGTGAATATGGCTGTTTTTGGTGAGAAGGCAATACCATATGCGTTACTATATTACATTTGTAATACCACATTCTTTTTTACGATAGGCATTATGTTGATAGCTAATGATAATCCTCAAATTGACGTAAAAACTGCTGATTTTAGCTTAAAAAAGCTAGGTAAACAATTGCTGTCACCAGCTTTAATGGGGTTTGTAGTTGGCATAATATGGTTATTGACAGGGATTGATGTTCCAAAGCCATTGTTTGATTTTTCAACCTACGTAGGTGGCATGACAACTGCTTTATCTTTATTTGTAATTGGGATTATTATTTATCAAACAGGAATTAAAAATTTAAAAGTAGATAAAGATGTAATAGGTGTGCTTATTGGTAGATATATTATTTCACCTTCTGTTGTCTACCTACTATCCTTTTTAATTCCTGTACCACCATTAATGTTAAAAGTATTTATTTTACAATCTGCTATGCCAGTTCAAAATGCTATGCCAATTTTAGCTCGTAGCTATGGTGCTGATGAGAAGTTTGCAACAAGCAGCTTAACCTATTCTATTTTAAGTTATTTTTTATTTATCATCATCATTTTAAAACTAATTGTTTAAAATGTGCTATAATGCCAAAGGGTAAAAAAAGAGAAGGAAGGTGAGAAAATGAATTTATTCAAGCAATTTAATTTCCAACCATTTTTAATGGATGCTTTAGAAGAAAAACATTTCCTTAAACCAACAGAAGTACAAGAAAGATTAATTCCAGTTATTATGAATGGTAAAAATGTTGTCGGACAGTCGCAAACGGGATCAGGTAAAACACATACCTTTTTATTACCAATGATGAACTCAGTTGATGCAGATAAAGATGAAGTTCAAGGAATTATTACAACACCAAGTCGTGAACTAGCTGAACAAATTTATCAAGCAGCCGTACAATTAGCAAAACATTCTCCAAAAGAGATTAGAGTTTCTCAATTTGTAGGAGGAACAGATAAAAAAAGACAAATGGAAAAGCTTAAATCTAGCCAGCCACATATTGTTATTGGAACTCCCGGAAGAATATGGGATTTAGTTAGTAGTAAATCATTAAAAACATTTACTTCAAACTATTTTGTAGTGGATGAAGCAGATATGACCTTAGATATGGGATTTTTAGAAGATGTTGATAAGATAGCTGCAACATTACCTAAAGAACTACAAATGCTAGTATTTTCTGCAACTATTCCAACTAAATTAAAACCGTTCCTGAAAAAATATATGGATAACCCTGTAGTAGAACATATTCAACCAGACTCAGTAATTTCAGATACGATTGACAATTGGGTCATTTCAACTAAAGGGCAGAATGTCAATGCCATTATCTACCAATTATTAACAATTGGTCATCCATATCTGGTGATGGTATTTGCCAATACTAAACAACGTGTTAATGAGATTTCTGCTTACTTAAAAGAACAAGGATTGAAAGTAGCAACTGTTCACGGGGATATACCTCCACGCGAGAGAAAACGTGTTATGAAAAACATCCAGAACCTAGATTATCAATTTGTAGTAGCTACAGATTTAGCTGCTCGTGGTATTGATATTGAAGGAGTATCTCATGTTATCAATGCGGAAATTCCAGCTGATTTAGAGTTCTTTATTCACCGAGTGGGTCGTACAGGTCGTAATGGGTTGGATGGAACAGCGATTACATTATATCAACCTCAAGACGAAAGCCAACTTGCAGAATTGGAAAAATTAGGAATAGAGTTTCATCCAAAATCAATCCGTGGTGGTGAGATTGTTGGTTCGTATGATCGTAACCGTCGTGGAAAACGTGAAAAAAAACCAAAACATTTATTAGATAAAGAAATGATAGGTTTAGTTAAAAAGAAAAAGAAAACCGTTAAGCCTGGGTATAAGAAAAAAATAACACGCGCTATAGATGAAAAGGGTAAACAAGATCGTAAAATTGAGCGTCGTCACTCTGATCGTGAAAAGCGTAAAGCTAGAAAACAAGATTATTAATAATGTAAAAGATAAAACAGAGAGTGATCCAATTCGGATTACTCTCTGTTTTGTTGTTTATAATAGTTAAAATAATTTCTTTTCTAATTTTACACAGATAACGCCATCTTCAATAAATTCATCTGATACAATTTGATAACCAAGTTTTTCATAGAAAGGGATGGCCTGCTTTTCACCATGGACGCGAGATAAAGTACATTTATTTTTTCTACCTTGTTGTTCCAATTCGAGAATAACTCGTCTACCTAAGCCTTTTTTACGCCATTCTTTTTTTACACAAACTCTATCTGGACGTACTGTCTTTAAATCATCTTGTTGATAACGCCCAGTAGCGATGGGGTATTGATGGTTAAAGATAACAAGATAATTTGTTTGGTCAGAATCATAGGCGTCAAATTCAGCCTTTGCTGATATTTTTTGTTCTTGAACAAAAACAAGGGTTCTTAGAAAATAAGATGCAGCTTTTACCCATTGTTGATTATCAAATATAACAGTAATCATATGATCGTCCTCCTCCTCCTACTATCAGTTATTATGATATAATCATAACATGATTTTAAGGAGTGTGTTTATGAAAAAAAAAATATTCATAACTTTTGCCGTTGTTATTATTATATTAGTTGTTATATTAGGATTTGCCGTAAATTATTTATTTAATTATGCTGTTGTTTCTGGAAAGAAGGAATTTATAAAATCTGATAGTCCATTAAAACAAGAAAAGAAATGGGCGTTTAGCCAAGGTCAATCAAAAGAAATTTCAATTTTATCTGATGACGGTTTAAAGTTAAGCGGGAAATATATTGAAAATAAAACTAAAACTAAAACTGATAAGGTAGCTGTTGTGGCTCATGGATATATGGGTGAAGGAAATGCAATGGGTGACTATGCAAAAATATTTTATGACTTGGGTTATGATGTTTTGATTCCAGATAATCGCGGGCACGGTAAAAGCGAAGGGAAATATGTTGGTTTTGGTTGGCTAGATAGATTAGACTACCTTAAATGGCTAGATGAAATATTACGTATAAAGGGAAAGTCAGCTGATATTGGTTTGTTTGGTGTTAGCATGGGGGCTTCAACAGTTATGATGACAAGTGGAGAGAGTCTTCCCCAACAAGTAAAGTGGTTAATTGCAGATTGTGGCTTTGAGTCAGTAGATAAAGAACTCGTTTTTCAGCTAAATGATATGTTTAGTTTACCAGCTTTTCCACTAATTCCATTAACTTCAGCATATACAAAAATAAGAGCAGGTTATTCATTTTATGAAGCTAGTGCAACTAAGCAGTTGAAGAAGAATAACCTTCCTCTTCTGTTAATTCATGGAAAAAAAGATGACTTTGTTCCAATTGAAGCTGCTTATACTTTATATAACGCAACAAAAGGGCCAAAACAATTAGAAGTTTTCGACGATGCTAAACATGCAACCAGCTTTAAATCTGATCCTAAAAGGTATAAGAAAGCGATAAAAGAGTTTGTGTTGCCAATGGAAAATTAGATAAGTTGACAGAATGTGAGTTTTTCATTATAATTCTATTTACTAGTAGAGGAAACATTTTGTTAGTAGCGTAGAGAACTTTCTGGTTGGTGAAAAGAAAGAGGATAACAAAATTAGTTGCTACCTTTATTTAAGTTGATAAGAAATTATCACGTTTCACTTGGCGTTAAAAAGTGCTTAAGAGGTAATGAATGTTAAAACATCGTTGCAATCAAGGTGGTACCGCGTAAAAACGTCCTTGACTGCAAGGGTGTTTTTTTATATTTTAGGAGGAATAAGAATGAAACAATTATCAAGTGTTGAAGTTAGACAAATGTATTTAGATTTTTTTAAATCAAAAGGACATAAAATTGAACCGAGCGCATCTTTAGTTCCCGTGGAAGATCCTACATTATTATGGATCAACTCGGGAGTAGCTACATTAAAAAAATATTTTGATGGATCAGTTATTCCGGAAAACCCAAGAATTACTAATGCTCAAAAAAGTATTCGTACGAATGATATTGAAAATGTTGGTAAGACAGCTCGTCATCACACGATGTTTGAAATGTTAGGAAACTTTTCAATAGGTGATTATTTTAAAAAAGAAGCGATTCTTTGGGCTTGGGAACTTTTAACTAGTGAAGAATGGTATGGATTAGACAAATCAAAGTTATATGTAACTGTTTACCCGGAAGATACAGAAGCACGTCGTATCTGGCATGAAGAGGTAGGATTACCTCAAGAATCAATTATTGATATTAAGGATAATTTTTGGGACATTGGAGCGGGGCCGTGTGGTCCTGATTCAGAAATTTTTTATGATCGAGGGGAAGAATTTAATGATGTAGCACAAGACGACCCTGAAAACTACCCTGGCGGTGAGAATGAACGTTATTTAGAAATTTGGAACCTTGTCTTTTCAGAATTTAACCATACAGAAAATCATGAATACGTACCATTACCACAAAAAAATATAGATACGGGCATGGGATTAGAGAGAATGGTCTCTATTTTCCAAAATGCACCGACAAACTTTGAAACAGATTTATTTTTACCAATTATTCATGCGACTGAAGAGATGTCAAATCAAAAAAAATATGATGACGATTTAGTGACTAAAACATCTTTTAAAGTGATTGCGGATCATGTGAGAGCTGTATCGTTTGCAATTGGAGATGGTGCATTACCTTCAAATGAAGGACGTGGGTACGTTTTACGTCGATTATTAAGACGTGCAGTAATGCATGGTAAAAAATTAGGAATTGATAAAGCTTTTCTTTATGAGTTAGTTCCAGTTGTGGGATCTATTATGGAGAGTTATTATCCTGAAGTCTTAGAAAAACAAGACTTTATTCAAAAAATTATTAAAACAGAAGAAGAAAGATTCCATGAAACAATAAATGATGGGCTTCAAATTATAACGGATTTAATCATTTCTCTAAAAAAAGAAGGGAAAGATACGTTAGAAGGAAAAGATATTTTTAAACTTTATGATACATACGGTTTCCCTGTAGAGTTAACAGAAGAGATGGCTGAAGAAGAGGACTTAAAAGTGGATCATGATGGATTTGAAGTTGAAATGACTGCTCAAAGAGATCGTGCTAGAGCAGCGCGTTCAACTGAAAGCTCTATGAATGTTCAATCACCTGTCCTTTCAGAAATTAAATCAAAGAGCGAATTTATCGGTTATGACAAGACGACTGCTGAAGCAACGTTACTCAATATTATTCAAAAGGAAGCATTAACTGAGTCAACTTCTCAAAATGAAGCTCAATTAGTTTTTGATGTGACACCTTTCTATGCAGAAATGGGTGGGCAAGTAGCAGATAAAGGTGTTGTGAAAACATTAGATGGTAAGATAGTCGCTAACGTTATGGAAGTTAAAAGAGCGCCAAATGGTCAGCCACTTCACTTTGTAGAAGTTGAAGGAGAAATCATTTCAGGTCAACGTTATCAATTGGAAGTTGATGTGGTTATGAGGGAAAAAATTATTAAGAATCATACGGTAACTCATTTACTTCATCGAGCATTAAAAGATATTTTAGGGGAACACGCTAATCAAGCTGGTTCTTTAGTAGCACCAGGTTATTTACGTTTTGATTTTACTCATTTCGAACAAGTCACTGCTGACGAGCTAAGTCGAATGGAACGAATTGTTAACGAAAAAATTTGGGAAAGTCTTCCCGTTGAAACGATTGAAACAGACATTGAGACTGCTAAAGAAATGGGAGCAATGGCTTTGTTTGGTGAAAAATATGGTAATGATGTAAGAGTGGTTAACATTGGCGGCTATTCAATTGAGCTATGTGGTGGTGTACATGTGCGCAATACTTCAGATATTGGCATATTTAAAATTACTTCAGAATCGGGTATAGGAGCTGGTGTTCGTCGTATTGAGGCTGTGACTAGTAAAGAAGCTTTTGAAGTCTTACATGAAGAAGAATTATCTCTTAAAGAAGTAGCTCATTTGGTGAAAGCTCCTCAACTAAAAGATGTGGTTGCAAAAGTAACTAATTTGCAAGAGCAATTAAGAGAGTTGCAAAAAGAAAATGAAGGTTTATCCTCAAAATTGGCTAACGCTGAAGGAGATCAAATTTTCAAAAATATACAAGATGTTGCTGGAGTAAAAGTAATTGCTGAAGAAGTAAATGTGAAAGACATGAATCAATTACGTCAACTAGCAGATCAATGGAAACAAAATAATTATTCAGATATTTTGGTCTTAGGAACTTCTCAAGGAGAAAAAGTTAATTTACTTGTTGCTATGACAAAAGAGATGAATGAAAAGGGATTAAAAGCTGGAGATTTAATCAAAGAGATCGCACCAAAAGTTGGTGGTGGCGGAGGTGGACGTCCTGATATGGCTCAAGCTGGTGGAAAAAATCCGGCTGGTATGAAGGATGCGTTACTTACTGCTACTGAATGGGTTAGAAACAACTAAAAAATATATAAAGAATCGGCTGGAGAAAAAGGATGACTATCTTTTTCTCCAGTTTTTTATAGATTATACGGTCTCCTTTTTGGTTCAATATTTTTTTAAATGTGGTATAATTGGATTGTCGAACTAGATCTCACAAGTGAATCCCCTTCCCTTATTTTCACTTTGAATCCCAACTAGTTCGTTTTTTGAGTAATCTAAGTATTTCTTTTATAAAATGAGGATTAACTCCAGTAGAAAGAGGTTTTTTAGATGACAAAGAGAAAAAATATTTTACTAATAATTCTTCTTATGATACTTTCATTGACCAGTATCTTAGCTATTTTTAAAGTAAAAAATGTAAATAATGAAATTAAGCAAACTCACGAATTAAACGTTAAATTAAACGAGCAAAATAAAAAACTGTTAGATGCTAATAATAAAGCAGATAAAAAAATAGATGATCTCGCTAATAAGTATGATTCTATTAATAAAGAATTAGAAAAAATAAAAAAAGAGAAAAATACAGAGTATTAGAGAGCAGCGCTTAAACAGTGCTGCTTTTTATTTTTGACAATAAAAAAATGTCAAATCCTTGATTTAACAGGATTTGACACTTAGTGAGACCTACCAAAAAACGATTAATGGAGGCGGCGGGAGTCGAACCCGCGTCCAAACACATTGCCACTTAAACTTCTACGCTTATAGTCATACTATTTAAGGATTCGCTTTGTTTCATGCCGCATAACAGGCCCTAAACATTGCTAGTCTGATAATCTCTCTTAAACTTTACAGACTGAAAAGTTTAATGTATCCCACTTAGTTTGAGACCCTTACTCGAGCACATGGGCGATGCCGAGAGGATCTTTGCTAACTGTTTTTAGGCAGCTAAAGCAAAAGTATTATTTTCGTTTTTAGCAGTTATATTTAACTGTAACGTTTTTACGTAGTCGTAACCTACGAAGCGCAATTCAAGCTCAACTATGCCTGTCGAATCCGTAACGCCCCCTTAATTAACAAACAATAGTATACCATATAATAAAAAAATTTAAAACTTAAAGATTGTTTTATTATAATAAAAAAGAATTCAAATTCTACTTTGCAGAATGAATTCTTTTATATGATGTTATAAATTAATTTTTGTTAAAAACAGCGGCTTTTTATTGTATAAGATAAAGGTTGTAAAAAAGTATAAAATCAAAAAGGTTAGTCCTATTTTGGAATAATTCATCAGTTGTTCAAAATTAGTAATTGAATCTTCTGGAAAAGCAGTCATTAAAAATGTATTAGTAGATAGAGTGACTAGTCCATATATAATAATTAAAAATTGTACGCTTCTTTTTAATTTAGGGATAAGAATAAAGCTGCCAATATCTTCTAAACTAACTCTTCCAAAAAGTTTTTGTCCAATAAAAAATGTAGTACAAGACAAAATAACTAAAATAATTAAGGGTTCAATGTTAATTGGCTGAATAGAAACTTGTCTTAAAGGCAACATGTTATTTAGCATATTTGAAGTAACCGTGGAGGCTGAATTTACCTCACTTACAAATAAAGTTTGATTAATCGAATCTATATTTGATAGAAATCTATTAAATGTTAAGAATAAAGTGATGACTGTCGCTGTACCAAATAACCAGTTTCCAATAACTAATCCGAAGAAACTAGATATCATAAAAATGCTAATGAGAGTCACCCAACCTGACATTGATGAGGCTATTTGTTGGAAAAGAGAAATATTTAAATAATTACTTGGGATAAAAAATCGATAAGTTACAATCGAAACAATTTTTGATGCAAGTAAAGCTAAAGATAGCGTTCCTCCGATATAGTAATATTTATATAAATAAATGGAAGAACGTTTGTACTTACTAGTAAATAATAAAACGTTAAAATTTGATTTTAAGTCCATAAGAAAGAGTGAAAGACCAACAACTGCAAATATGATTAGTAATAGTAAAAAATGTTCATTATAATAAGGATAGGCGTTGAAATTTTGTTGATTAGCATCCTCATTACTGTTAAAGAAGGTTAGGCTATAGTCTTTAAAATCTTTAAAATTATCGGTATAAACAGTTTTATCTTTTTTTAAATCATAATATAAAAATATTTTACCTTTTTCTTGATCCTCAAACTGATAAGAGTCTTTTAGTTTTTCGTCAAAATCTTGGACAGCTTTTTCACTTGAAAAGTAAGACTCACTATTCTTCCAGGAAATAATTCCAGAAACAGTTTGAAAAAGATAAATAGCTGAGATGATGATAGCTAAAATAGCAATGCTTTTTTTATAATGATAGAAAAATAATCTTTTTAATGACGGGTCCATATAGATCTCCTTTTTAGTTAAATAATTGGTAGTCTGATTCAGCAGTAAATTGAGAAGAAAAGAGATCCTCTAATGTAATTACGACTTCTTCAAATAAAACGGGATCTTTAGACAATATTTCTTCATATAATTCATCACTTAAATTTTCGAAAATGCCGACTATGACACGACCGTGTACTTGAATAATTCGACAGTTTTCTTTTACAATATTAGGAATTTCTTTCTTTCTAAAGACCATCTGAATCTTCTTAGTCTCCTTTTTAATTTCTTGAAGATTGTACGTTTTATTAATTATACCATCTTGAAGTATCAGTATACGATCAACAATATTTTCGAGTTCTAATAAGTTATGAGATGAAATTAAAATACTAGCTTGATTGAGACTAACCTCATTAAGAATCAAAGCAATAACTTTCTTTCTAATAATTAAGTCTAGCCCGTCAAAAGGTTCATCTAAAATATAGTAACGTGCATGACAAGAGAAAGCTAAAATAACTTTAAAAAGAGCTTGAGTTCCTTTAGAATGCCGATTAATTTGCAAGTTTATATCTAAATCATATTTATTTAATAAACTCATATATTTTTCACTATCAAAGGATTCATAGAGTTCTTTATAGTAAAATTCGATGGTTTTAGGTGATTGATTTCCTAAAAAATTATATTGCTCGTCAAGAAAAAAAAGAGATTCTTTTAATTGAGTATTTTGATAGATAGATGAATTACCAATCGTAACATCTCCTGAATCTTTCTGATAAAAATTAGTAATTGTACGAAAGAGAGTGGTTTTTCCAGTTCCGTTTCTTCCGACCAAACCAACAATTTCACCTGGATTTAAAGAAAACGAAACATTTTCTAGTACCTGAAAATCTTTAATTGTCTTTTTTAAATTAATTACTTTCATTACTAGTCATCACCAACTTTTTTATAAAATGCTTCAACCCAACTAAATAATTCTTCTTTTGAGATATTTTGGTAGTGAGCATCTAATAATAAAAGTTCTAAAGTTAATCTCAATTGATCTCGTTTAAAATTTGTTGGCTCGATCGTACTTTTATTTTTAACAAAAGTTCCTTTTCCATGTAATACAATGATGAACTCTTCTTTTTCTAAAATTTTATAAGCTCGATTGACTGTATTGGGGTTAATACTTAAGGTATTAGCCATTTCTCTGACGGACAAAAGTCGATCGCCAGGAGAAAGAATACCATCTTTTATTTGTTTTTTGATATAAACAACTATTTGTTCGTACATAGGAGCGTGGTCAAGTTCATTAAAAAAAATCATTATTCTACCTCCAAGAATTTAGTGCCTTGTGTCTTATTTTAATTAGGACACTTTTTTTTGTCAACTAAAATCCGAACAATAGACAATAAAATTTAATTAATTTCTATTTTATCCTTGATTATTCAAAATCAGATAGCTATAATCAAAATTGTTATCAGTAATACACGAACAAAATATAAAATAAAAGGATGGATTATTAAGAAATGGAGAAATTTTTTAAGTTAAAAGAGAATGGAACAACGGTATCAACTGAAATTATGGCAGGATTAACAACTTTCTTTGCAATGAGTTATATCTTATTTGTAAATCCGTCAATTTTATCACTATCAGGAATGCCATTCCAGGCTGTTTTTCTAGCTACGATTATTAGTTCGGCAATTGGAACATTAATTATGGGACTGTTTGCTAATGTTCCGTATGCTCAAGCTCCAGGTATGGGCTTAAATGCATTTTTTACATTTACAGTAGTATTTGGACTAGGCTATAAATGGGAACAAGCATTAGCTATGGTTTTTTTATGTGGAATTATTAACATTATTATTACAGTAACTAAGTTTAGAAAACTTATTATTAAGTCTATTCCAGAAAGTCTTCAACATGCTATAGGTGGTGGGATTGGAATATTTGTGGCTTATGTTGGGATAAAGAATGCCGGTTTTTTACAATTTACTTCTGATTCAAATAGTATTGTTTCTTCAACAGTAGAAAATAATCAAGCGACTAATGTGGTAACCAATGGTGGAATTGTTCCGGCATTAGCGAATTTTAATAATCCAGCAATTTTATTAGGATTAATCGGTTTAGTAATTACGAGTATTTTAGTCATCAAACAAGTTAGGGGAGCTATTCTAATAGGAATTATCACGACTTCCTTGATTGCAATTCCAATGGGAGTTGTAGATTTATCACAAGTTAACTTTCAAGAAAACTCTTTAGCAAATTCTTTTAAAGAGTTAGGTACGACGTTTGGGGCAGCATTTGGACCAAATGGAATGAGTTCGTTATTTTCAGATGCTTCAAAAATTCCCCAAGTATTACTGACTATATTAGCATTTAGTCTATCTGATATATTCGATACAATTGGTACGTTTATTGGGACTGGGAGAAGAACCGGTATTTTCTCCAAAGAAGATGAAGAAGCTGTTGAAAAAAGTAGTGGAATTAAATCAAAAATGGATCGTGCTTTATTCTCTGATGCTATTGCTACATCTGCAGGAGCAATATTAGGAACATCTAATGTGACAACCTTTGTTGAAAGTGCTGCAGGTATTGCAGCTGGAGGAAGAACAGGGTTAACTTCAGTCGTAGTTGCAATACTATTTCTTTTAAGTAGTTTTCTTTCACCTATTGTAGGAGTTGTTCCAGCACAAGCTACTGCACCAGCTTTAATAATTGTTGGTATTATGATGATGGCTTCTTTCAAAGAAATAAACTGGACAGATTTGGAAGATGCTATACCTGCATTTTTCACTTCAATTTTTATGGGACTATGCTATAGTATTTCATACGGAATTGCTGCTGGCTTCATTTTTTATGTGATTATAAAAGTAGTTACAGGTAAGAAAAAGGAAGTATCACCTGTTTTATGGATTGTAACTCTTTTATTCTTAGTCAATTTCATTGTAATAGCTTTTCTATAAGATAGTTAGAAGTTTTAAAGGATATGATTCCCACTTTTTGGTTGATTTAATCAGAAAGTGGGAATATTTTATTTTAAGCAAAAATTCTTATACTAAATACTTTTTAGTTAATATATTAGAAAATATGAGAGAAATAGAGTAGAATTAAATTAAAGAATTAATTTAGGAGTGACAACATGAAAAGTAAAGATGATTCAGAATCTAAAACAAATGAATTATTAACAGAATTAGAAATTATCAAATCTAGAATAAATGACTATGATTGGGAGTATCGATTTTCACGCTTTCAAGAACGCTTGACCAATGAAAAAAATGAGTTAGCTAAAATTATGAAGGAAATAAAAACATCTAACTGATTGTCTGTAGCGTATTAACTTTATTCAACTGCAATAGTGTGCTCTATGATGGAAGGATGATTGATAAATTAATGGAGATTGACTGGAAAAAGAATTTATACATCGCGTGGGTTGGATGTTTCTTTACAGGAGCTAGTTTTAGTTTGGTGATGCCATTTATTCCTGTTTATATCGAACAACTAGGAGCTCCGCAAAATAAGATTGAGTTCTATTCTGGATTATCAATAAGTGTGACAGCTCTATCGGCAGCAATTTTTTCACCTATCTGGGGAAACCTAGCTGACCGAAGAGGTAGAAAAATAATGATGTTAAGAGCAGCAGCTGGAATGACTATAACAATGGGTTCTCTAGCTTTTGTCCCAAATGTTTTTTGGTTGCTAGTGATGCGTTTCTTTAATGGTGTACTCGCTGGTTATATTCCAAATGCAACGGCAATGATTGCTTCTCAGGCGCCAAGAGATAAGAATGGTTGGGCATTAGGAACGTTAGCGACAGGAGCTGTAGCAGGAAACTTAATTGGACCTTCTATAGGAGGATTTCTTGCGGGGACGGTAGGCATGCAAAATGTCTTTCTAGTGACGGGAGCTATACTTCTTGTAAATACCCTTATAACACTATTTTTTGTTAAAGAAGATTTTAAACCAATACCAAAAAGTAATATGGTTTCTACAAAAGAGGTCTTTAAATCAGTTAAGAAGCCATCTGTTCTAATTGGTTTGTTTATCACCACATTAATTTTACAAATTGGCATTACGAGTATCAGTCCTATTCTAACACTTTATATTAGGGAAATTGGTGGGAATACTGAAAATATATTATTTGTAAGTGGATTGATTGTTTCTGTATCCGGTGTTTCGGCCTTTATTTCTTCACCATTCTTAGGGAAAATTGGTGACAAGGTAGGAAATCAACGGGTCTTGTTTGCAGGCCTCCTCTTATCACTGATTTGTATTTTCCCAATGTCTATGGTACAAACACCTTTTCAACTAGGTTTGTTGCGATTTTTCATGGGATTCTCAACAGGCGCCTTGATGCCTTCAATTAATACGTTAATCAGCAAACTCACACCTGTAGAAGGTGTAAGTCGTATTTTTAGTTTTAATAATATGTTTACTAATTTAGGTCAAGTTATGGGGCCTCTTGTTGGGTCAACAGTGGCTAGGGGATTTGGTTATCAAGCTGTTTTTGTCGCTACAAGTATATTGATTATGGCTAATATTGTTTTAACTCTTTTTAACTTCAAAGGAGAGCTTGCTGTAAAAAATCCTTTTAAGAAATAAAAAAAAGCCAACCTTTTAGGGTTGGCTTTTTTTTTATTTGGTAACTGATTTTTGTTTTTTAGGTAAAGCAAGTTCACCAATAAGCATAATAATAACGCCACAAATTAAAGAAACAGCTGTTACTTTTACGAAATCGTATGTACCACCTGTTAAGGCTCCACCGATATAACCGACAACTTGTCCTAAAATAAATGACCAAAGAAGAACTATTATTTTTTTCATACTGTAATGCGCACCTCTTTTCAAGGATAGTTTACCAATCTTAATGTGAAAAGTAAAGCAAAGATGAGTGTTTTATAGGATAAAAAATTTTGTGTTATAATACTTGTAATGATGTTAACGGAGGGATCAAATGGGCTTAGGTCAATTACAAGTAATGACTTCATATTCATTATTACAAAGCACAAATAAAATTGCCAGTTTGGTCTCGCAAAGTAAAAAATTAGGGTATGAAGCTTTAGCTATTACTGATGTAAATACTATGCACGGAGCGGTTGATTTTTATAATACTTGTAAAAATGAGGGTATTCAACCGATTATCGGGATAACTTTAGAATACCAAAATGAAAAGATTACCGATAAAGAATTTCGAGTAATTTTATTAGCACAAAATAAAAAAGGTTATGAGAATTTAATCAAAATATCGACACTAAAGATGGAGAGGGATAAGAACCAATTATTTTATCTTTCAATGATAAAGGAATGTACTGATAACATAATTGCGATTCTTCCATGGAATGGAAATGAATGGTTCTATATAGAAGAAAATCAAAAAGACTTATTGACAGAATCTTTCAGTCAGTTTAAAGAATTATTTTCTGAAAATAGTGTCTATCAAGGCGTTGTATTGAATCCGGATGAGCTCAAGAAAAGAGCTCAATGGTATTCTCTTTGTCAAACAAATGAAATTCCAATTGTAGCACTTCAAGATGTTAGGTATTTAATGCCAAACGATCATTTTTCAGTAGATGTTTTACGTCATATTGATAACGGACAACAAATCAATATTGATTTTGAGCAAACATCAGGATCAAATTATTTACCGGAAAAAGATGAATTTGAAGAACGTTTTGTGAAAGCTGGACTAATAGAAGCTATAAAAAATAATAAAAAAATTGTTGATAGGTGCCAAACAGAGATTCTTTTGAATCAGAAGCTTCTTCCAGCATTTCCAATAGAAGCCAATATGGATGCACAAGCTTATTTAAAAAAACTTTGCTTTGAGGGTCTCAAAGAGCTGGAGGAAAAAGAAAATTCAGTTTATATTGAACGCCTTGAAATGGAACTATCAGTAATTCATGAAATGGGCTACGATGATTATTTTCTAATTGTTTGGGATGTGATGAAATATGCTAGGAATAAAAACATAGTGACTGCTTGTCGAGGGTCTGCAGCAGGCTCCTTAGTATCGTATACGCTGAAAATTACCAATGTTGACCCAATTGAATATGGCCTTCTTTTTGAGCGATTTTTAAACAAAGAACGCTACACAATGCCTGATATTGATATGGATCTACCAGATAATCGAAGAGAAGAATTACTTCAGTATGTCAACCAAAAATATGGACACCATAGAGTAGCTCAAATCGCAACTTTTGGAACATTGGCAGCAAAAATGGCGCTAAGAGATGTCAGTCGAGTATTTGGATTAAGACAAAACGAAGCTAATGCTTGGTCTAATGCAATTCCTAATGTGCTGAAAATCACTTTAGATGAAGCATATGATTCTTCTCGAAAACTAAGAGAACTTGTGGGATATTCAGAGAAAAATAAACTTTTATTTGATACAGCCAAAAGAATAGAAGGGCTACCTAGACATGTTTCGACTCATGCGGCTGGCGTTGTGATCAGTGATCAAGAACTAACCAATTTTGTCCCTCTGCAATCTGGATCAAACGAAATTCCACTGACTCAGTTTGCTATGGGAGAAGTTGAAGAGGTTGGCTTGTTGAAAATAGATTTTCTAGGTTTAAGAAATTTGTCAATAATAGGAAATACACTTAATTCTATTAAGTATTTAAGTGGTGAGACAATTAAACTAGACGAGATACCTTTAGATGATAAAGAAACGTTAGAGTTGTTTCGAAAAGGGGATACGGTAGGTGTTTTTCAATTTGAATCTGAAGGTATTAAAAAGGTTCTCAGAAAACTTGGACCAACATCAATCGAAGACATTGCTTCTGTTAATGCTCTGTATCGTCCTGGACCTATGCAAAATATAGATTTGTTTGTCGATCGAAAAAAAGGCAGAATACCAATATCTTATCCTCATGACAATTTAAAGGGGATTCTAGGTTACACGTATGGCATTATTGTCTATCAAGAACAAATTATGCAAGTGGCTTCTTTAATGGCAGGTTTTAGCTTAGGGCAGGCAGATATTTTAAGACGAGCAATTAGCAAGAAAGAAAAGGATGTACTAGACGTAGAAAGAGATCATTTTGTCAAAGGCTCTCTAAGTCAAGGATATACTGAACAAGTAGCAAATGAGGTATATGACTATATTGAGCATTTTGCTAATTATGGTTTTAACCGGTCTCATGCGGTTGTCTATTCAGTATTAGCCTATCAAATGGCCTATTTAAAAGTACATTATCCAGAAAGTTTCTTTTCTTCCCTACTGCATTCTGTCAAAAATAATGGGACTAAGATTAAAGAGTATATGAATGAGTCCAAAAAGTATCAAGTGAAGGTTCTCCCACCAGACATTAATAAGAGTGATTATAGTTTTACACTAAGCAAAGGGAAGATAATTTTTGGGTTTTCTAGCTTGAAAGGTGTCAGAAAGGACTTTATACAACACATTATCCATGTGCGAAAAGAGAATGGACCATTTACTTCATTAGAAAATTTTTTGATTAGGCTAAATGGGAAATGGTTAAAGGAGGCTAATATCTTGCCTTTAATTTATATAGGAGCATTCGATTCTCTTCATGCTAATAGAAAACAATTGGTAGTTGATTTGAACAGTACTATACGAAATATAGAGTATAGTGGTGGTAGCATGGATTTACTAGATGTTTTAAGTTTGAAAAAAGAGAAGGTGTTAGACTTTTCATTGACAGAAAAATTAGATCAAGAAGCGGAGTATCTAGGAACCTATATATCTGGACATCCTATTGATGGGTTTCAAAAACTAAAAAAAGGCAGACAAATTTCTTTGTTTTCAGAAGTAGAAACAGGAAAAAGTGGTCAATTCTTAGTTTATGTGACACAAGTAAAAAAAATACGAACTAAAAAAGGTGAGGCTATGGCTTTTCTCACTGCAAATGACGGGTTAAAAGAAATGGATATCACAATATTTCCACAACTTTTGAGACAGATAAATCTAGAAATTGAGGGCAATAATGTTTATCTTGTTAGCGGTAAAATAGAAAAAAGTAAATACAATCAATTACCGCAACTATTAGCAGAAAAAATAAAATTAGCTGAGACAATTGTCCCTTTTGAAGAAAGTAAAAAATGCTACATAAAAATAAGTGATGAAAATGATAATTCGATAATTTTAAATAAAGTAAAGAAAGTTTTGATAGAAAATAGTGGGAGTATTCCAGTTATTCTTATTTTTAATCATAAAAAATTATTACTGGATGAAAGTTATTGGGTTGATGAAACGGATGAATTAAAAACGATAGTTTTCAAAATAATTGGAAATAACACCATTATTTTTCACTAATAATATCCGGCAAATAGCTCAATATAAGCATTGGAAATTTGTCAAAGTGAATAAATTAACAATTTTCATAAATTTTTCAACAAATTTTAGGGATATTGAAAGACTTTTTTGATAAATAATGGTAAAATGTTTTTGGATTTAAGTATATTTTACATAATTAGTTAATGAGAAAAAAACAAATTAGTTGAAGTGAGGGAATAGCTTATGAAACGCATCGCTATTTTAACAAGTGGTGGAGATGCACCAGGTATGAATGCTGCAGTTAGAGCAGTCACACGAAAAGCAATCTTTGAAGGTATGGAAGTCTATGGAATCAACTATGGTTATGCAGGGTTGGTTGCAGGAGATATCCGTAAATTAGATGTACCCGATGTAGGGGATATTATTCAACGAGGTGGAACTCGACTTTATTCTGCTCGTTATCCTGAATTTGCAACTGAAGAAGGCCAATTAAAAGGCATCGAACAATTGAAAAAATTCGGTATTGAAGGTCTAGTCGTTATTGGTGGAGATGGTTCTTATCACGGGGCCTTAGCTTTGACTAAGCGTGGATTTCCAGCAATAGGTATTCCAGGGACTATTGACAATGATATACCTGCAACAGACTTTACAATTGGTTTTGACACTGCTATTAATACTGTTTTAGACGCTATTGATAGAATTAGAGATACTGCTACCTCTCATGTTCGAACGTTCATTATTGAAGTAATGGGGCGTGACGCAGGAGACATCGCTTTATGGGCAGGTGTTGCAGGTGGAGCAGATGATATTATTATTCCTGAGCATAAGTTTAATATGGAACATGTTGCAAAAAGAATTAGTGAAGGTCGCGACCGTGGTAAAAAACACTGTTTAATTATTTTAGCAGAAGGTGTAATGCCTGGTCATGAATTTGCAGATAAACTAGCTGAATACGGCGACTTTCATGCAAGAGTATCAGTACTTGGACATATTGTTCGTGGAGGATCACCAACAGCTCGTGATAGAGTTCTTGCAAGTAAATTCGGTGGCTATGCCGTTGATTTATTAAAAGAAGGACGCGGGGGACTGTGTATCGGTATCTTAAACAATGAATTAGTTGCCACTGATATCGTTGAAACATTAGAAACGAAAAAGCACCATCCAGATTTAAGTCTTTATGATTTAAATCGTCAGATTTCTTTTTAAATGACGTAGAATAAATTATTTATATAAAATATATTATAGGGAGCGTTTTTTAATGAAAAAAACAAAAATTGTTTGTACGATTGGACCAGCAAGTGAGACAGTTGAAACTTTAGTGGAGTTAATGAATAATGGGATGAATGTAGCTCGTTTAAACTTTTCTCATGGTGATTTTGAAGAGCACGGAGCTAGAATCAAAAATATTCGTGAAGCAGCTAAAATCACAGGTAAAACTATCGCTCTTTTACTAGACACAAAAGGACCTGAAATTAGAACAAACAACATGAAAGATGGTTTAGTTCATTTTTCTACTGGAGATATTGTACGTATTGCAATGACTGAAGTAGAAGGTACAAAAGAAAAATTCTCTGTAACTTATGCAAATTTAATCAATGATGTTGAAGTTGGAAGCCACATCTTACTTGATGATGGTTTAGTTGACTTAGAGGTTATTGAAATAGATAAAACAAACAATGAATTAGTAACAAAAGTATTAAATGAAGGTATTCTAAAAAATAAAAAAGGTGTTAACGTTCCTAATGTGAGCATCAACTTACCAGGGATTACTGAAAAGGATGCTGCTGATATCCGTTTTGGTATTGAAAATGATGTTGATTTTATCGCTGCTAGTTTTGTTCGACGTCCAAGTGATGTATTAGAAATCACTAAAATTTTAGAAGATGAGAATGCAACACATATCCAAATTATTTCAAAAATTGAAAATCAAGAAGGTATTGATAAGTTAGATGATATCTTAAAAGTTTCTGATGGATTAATGGTAGCTCGTGGTGACATGGGTGTTGAAATTCCTACTGAGGATGTTCCTGTTGTTCAAAAAGAAATGATTAAAAAATGTAATGCTTTAGGTAAACCAGTTATTACAGCAACACAAATGCTAGACTCAATGCAACATAATCCTCGTCCAACACGTGCTGAAGCAAGTGATGTGGCTAACGCTATTTATGACGGAACAGATGCAATTATGTTGTCTGGTGAAACAGCTGCAGGGGATTACCCAGTAGAAGCTGTTAAAACAATGCATAATATTGCTGTACGTACAGAAGGTGTATTAACTGATAGAGATGCATATGCACTTAAATTATACAAAAAAGCTGACATGACTGAATCAATTGGTCAAGCAGTTGGACATACAGCTAAAAACTTAGGTATTCAAACAATTGTTGCAGCGACTGACTCAGGTCATACCGCTCGAATGATCTCTAAATACCGTCCAAAAGCTCATATCGTTGCAGTAACATTTTCAGATAGAACAGCTAGAAGTCTTTCATTAACTTGGGGAGTATTCCCAGAAGTTACTGGAAAACCAGCATCTACAGATGATATGTTTGCATTAGCTACTGAAGTGACTAAAGACGCAGGATTTGCTAAAGATGGCGATCTAATCATTATCACTGCTGGAGCACCAATTGGTGAAAAAGGAATAACTAACTTGATGAAAATTCAATTAATTGGTTCTAAATTAACAAGTGGCCAAGGAATTGGTGATACACCAGTATCGGCTAAAGCAATCGTAGCAAACTGTGCTGAAGATGCTGTCAATACAATGGAAAATGGAGCAATCCTAGTTGTTAAAACAACTGATAAAGATTATATTCCAGCTATTCAAAAAGCATCAGCTTTAGTTGTTGAAGAGGGTGGGTTAACTTCTCACGCAGCTGTAGTTGCTATTGCAGAAGGTATTCCTGTTATTGTAGGGGCTGATGATGCTGTGAGTTCAATTAAAAATGGTATCATTATTACTGTTGATCCTCGTCAAGGAACAATCTATGAAGGCGAAACAGCATTTTAAACTTTAAATTTATGTGATTTTTTAAGAGGAAAAGGGAAATTCATCCCTTTTTCTCTTTTTTTAGTGGAAAGTAATAGCTTTTTTGAGATGGAATAGTGTAGAATAATCTGGACTGAACTTTTTAAGGAGGGAGAAAATGAAAAATAGAAATAGTATGCTTTATTTAGCTATTATGAATTTATTCATTGTATTTGTTGGTGTTGGTTTAGTTATTCCAGTTATGCCATTGTTACAAAAAGATATGCATCTGTCTGGCTCAACTATGGGAATGCTAGTTTCTGTATTTGCTATAGCGCAATTGATAGCATCTCCAATTGCGGGGCACATTTCAGATAGTGTAGGTCGGAAAAAATTAATTTCGATAGGAATGTTAATCTTTTCTGTTTCAGAGCTTATTTTTGGATTGGGACATACAATAGGTTGGTTGTATTTTTCCAGAGCCATTGGTGGGGTTTCAGCAGCTCTTATTATGCCATCAGTAACAGCATATGTAGCTGACGTTACAACTATTGAAGAGAGACCAAAGGCGATGGGACTTGTCTCAGCAGCAATTAGTGGTGGATTTATTATAGGTCCTGGTTTAGGTGGGTTTATTGCTCATTTTGGAATGAGAGTCCCTTTTTTTGTGGCTTCAGCGTTAGGTTTTTTTGGTTTTATTCTAGCTGTGCTAATTTTAAAAGAGCCTGAGAAGAAAATAATACATGGTCAAGTAACATCTAAGGGTTCGTTTAAAGAAATAATTAAAAATCCTGTATTTACGTTTCCATTTGTCGTTATTTTAATTTCCTCATTTGGATTACAGGCGTTTGAATCGATTTATAGTATCATGGCAGTAATTAATTTTGGGTTCTCAACAACTGAGATTGCAATGATTATTACAGCAAGTGGAACACTAGCCTTAATTTGTCAGATTGTCTTTTTTGATACTATTATACGAATGGTTGGAGAAGTAGGTTTGATTAGAATTTCATTCTTTGCAAGTGCCATTTTCGTTGGTGTTATAGCTTTTACAAAAAACAACTGGGTTGTTATTGTTTCAACTTTTATTGTTTTCTTAGCTTTTGATTTAGTTCGTCCGGCTATTACTACTTATTTATCCAGACATGCAGGAGATAAACAAGGTACTGTAAATGGTTTAAATTCAACTTTTACAAGTTTTGGAAATATATTGGGACCTATGGCTTCTGGATTTTTGTTTGATATGAATCATTTTCTTCCATACTATGTATCCTCAGCGGTACTATTAGTTACAAGCTTTTTAGCCTTAATGTGGAAGAAAGAAATAGTTCCTCAAGAAGAAAAAGAAGGTTAATCCCTTCTTTTTTTATTCTTAAATCTTTATAATAAGCAATATAGAGCCTATCTCATCCTTGCTTGTTACAATAGATTATTAGGTTTTCGGTTATTATTTAAAAATAAGGAGCAATAAAATATGATGACATTCAGAGAAGTATCAGAATTAGAGTTTGAATTAATTTATGAACAATTTATGGTACATGATTTTCCAAAAAATGAGTTAAAAGAGTTAGCGTTAATAAAAGAAACCTATAAAAAAGAAAAGTATACCTGTTTTGTTATGGAAGAAAAAAAAGAAATTAGAGCCTATGCTTGTTTTACTTGGTCAAAAGAGAGCGTACAAATATTAGATTACTTAGCTGTAGTTGGGAGTGTTAGGGGAAAAGGATATGGAGGCCAATTATTGACTTGGGTCAAAGAAAATGAAAAAATAAAAGAGATTATTATCGAATCTGAAGATCCAGATTTTGCAGCTGATGATATTGAAAAAGAAATCCGGTATAAACGTCTTTCTTTTTATGAGAAAAATGGAATGAGAAAGAGAGATCTTTGCATAAAGTTAGCCGGAGTAGAATATAATATTTTCACATTTGATACTAGTTTATTATCAAATGAAGAATTATTGGAAGAAATGCTAACTATTTATCGTGAAATATCTTCAGATTTACAAGCTGAATCCTATTAAGTTTATCTGTTGATGGGTAGATTATGGTATACTAAATTGAATTTGAAAGGGTGTAAGATGAATGAATGAATTATTAGGTAGCGTCTGGCATGGCATGGTTTTTGACGAAAATGATAAAAGCTATTTTGTTCAAAAAAATGGAGTGACTTTTCTTTTAGATAAAACAGAAGGTGAAAGAGAAATCGGCTCAATGGTTGAAGGGTTTGGATATCAAAATCAAAAACAACAAAATGTATTTACAACTACCATTCCGACTGTAAGGAAAGATCACAAAGATTTTGCTGAAGTAATTGCTTCAAGAAAAGATCTCGGTGTTTTTGTCGATATTGGTTTAAGGGATAAAGAAATAGTTGTTTCTTTGGATGAATTACCCGAGATGAGACAATTATGGCCAAAAAAAGGAGATCAACTATTAGTTAGTCTTAAAACAGATGAAAAAGATAGACTTTGGGCAACTTTAGCTGAAGATGTAGAATTCTTAGCGATGTCAAAACCAGGAACAAAAGAGGAAATGCATAATAAAGATGTAACAGGTATTGCATATCGATTGAAATTAATAGGAACTTTTTTCATTACAGATGAGCACTATATTGGTTTTATCCATCCTTCAGAGCGTTTCGAGGAGCCTCGTCTAGGTGAACGAGTTTCTGGTCGTGTTATTGGAGTTAGACCAGATGGTACATTAAACGTATCCTTAAAGCCAAGAGGTTATGAAGTAATTTCATCTGATGCCCAGATGATCATTACATTCTTAGAAAGATCTGAAGAGGGAAGAATCCCGTTTTCTGATAAATCGACTCCAGATGCTATTAAAGAAACATTTGCTATAAGTAAAGCGCAATTCAAGCGTGCTTTGGGATCGTTAATGAAAGAAAAACTTGTAAAACAAGAAGACGGTTGGACAATATTGATTAAAAATGACAAAATCTAATTGAGAATCATTGCTTTTATCTTATATATAAATTATAATCTATATAATATGTTCTAATTAACTATCTGTTTTAATTATAATGATTATAAAAAAGGAGTGCAAAGCATTCATGGAAAATACTACAGAGTCGTTAGCAAGAATAAAAAAACGGCTGCATGATGCTAGTTACAAACTAACACCACAAAGAGAAACAACTGTACTTGTCCTATTAGAAAATGAAAAAGACCATTTATCCGCGGAAGAAATTTATATGTTAGCAAAATTAAAAGCGCCTGATATTGGTTTAGCTACAGTATATAGAACTTTAGAAATGTTAACAGAATTAAAAGTATTAGATAAAATTAGTTTTACAGATGGTTTAGCTCGGTACGATATGAGAAAAGAAGGAGCTAAGCATTTTCACCACCATTTACTATGTTTAGAATGTGGAGATATTGAAGAAATTGAAGATGATTTGCTGGGAGAAGTTGAGCAAATTGTTGAAAAGCGATTCAAATTTCGAGTTACTGATCATCGTCTGACTTTTCACGGTATATGTAATGAATGCCAAAATAAAGTAAATTAAAAAGCAACCACTCATTTAATTAGGAGTGGCTGCTTTTTTATGTATCGGACAAGTTACAATATGGTCATTGACCATTCCGATACTTTGCATGAAAGCATATACTGTTGTTGGTCCAAGAAATTTAAAGCCTAATTTTTTTAAATCTTTAGAAATTTTTTCTGCTAAGTCTGTATATGCAGGAACATCATTAATCCCTTCAAAATTATTTTGGAGTGGCTCATAGTCAACATATGACCAAATGAATGAATCAAAACTACCGTGTTCATTCTTTATTTTTAAGAATGAAGATGCGTTTGATATAGTCGCTTTTACTTTAAGTTTATTTCGAATGATGCGTTGATCTTGGAGTAATTCAGAAACTTTATCTTCGGTATAAAATTGAATAACATTAGGGTTAAAATTATCAAAAGCTTCCTTCATACCAGCCCTTTTTTTTAAAATTGTTGTCCAGCTTAAACCAGCTTGCATGGTCTCTAAGACAAGCATTTCAAATAATGCATTATCGTCATGTAGAGCAAATCCCCACACTGTGTCATGATATTCTAATTCAAGTTCGCTGCGTAAAGCCCAAGAACATTTATTATTATCCATAAAAAAACCTCTTTCTAAAAATCTTGATAAAGTTCATTGAAATGTTGAGTGTCGATATAAACTGTTGGATTAACAATATAACCTCTTTTATCGAAGTAGACAAGTTGCTCACTCACTAATCCATGAACTAATTCATACTCTAATGGAATCTGAGCTTGGATAGATAAAGTTTTATCCTTATTTAAAAAATTGATAGTTACAAGAGCAACAGGTTTTAAAGGTCTATTTTCAAAAAAAATGGGTTTTTTTTTGATTATCATTTGCTTATTTTTATCAAATAAATTAATAGTTTGAGTAGATAGCTTTTGATTATTCAAGATTCTATTGATTTTATTAGATGATAAAGGTTGAATTTTCACCAATTCAAATTCTTGATTTAGTAATCTTTTGGCTCTAGAATCTTTAGAAAAATAGTTTTGATTTGCTAACTCTGTTAGGTGATTGTCTACATTATTAAAAAGTTTAACTTCTTTTTCCTTTATTGGCTTAATTAATGAGGCGTAGGTAGGTAAACAAATAATAAAAAAACTAATAATGAATATTAAGCTAAAATAAGTAAAAAAACACCACCAGGGATTTTGGAAATGAAGTGTACTAAAAAGTGATAATACAAAAACGATTGGAATATCTAATATGATAGATAATTTAAAGAGGATTTTTTTTTCTTCAAAATAACTATCTAATTTTTTATAATAATTGTCATTGTTAACATTAATTATTTGAAACAAGTTGAGATTTGTATACTCACTTTTTTTTGGTAGCAACTGTTATCACACCCCTTCTTTTGCAATACACCTATTGTATATTCTAGGGAAAAAAAAGTCTATGTGATTTTGATGAAAATAAAAAATAGTTAACATAATAATAGTATTCAAAACTAAAAACTGCTAAAATAGAGAACGGCAAGTGAGGTGCTTAAGTTTGATGAACGAAATAGAAGAGTATTTGCATTTTCTAAAAATTGAAAGAGGATTATCTGATAATACGATTAAGAGCTATCAAAGAGATCTGAAGCAATATTCTCTTTTTTTAGATGAAAGAGAAATAAGGACTTTAGAAGAGATTGATCGCTATGTGATTTTGGATTTTTTAGAAAAATTAAGAGATGAGAAAAAATCATCTGCAACAATTATTCGTATGGTTTCTACATTAAGAAAGTACCATCAGTTTTTAAGGCAAGAAAGATATACCGATAATGATCCAATGCAACATATTGATACACCAAAAAAAATACAAAGATTACCGAAAACTTTATCTGTTAGAGAAGTTGAAAAAATAATTGAATCTCCTGATACAACAAATATATTAGGAATTAGAGATCGGGCGATTCTTGAAGTGATGTACGCGACAGGCTTGAGAGTCACTGAGTTAATCACATTGAAACTAGATGACTTACATCTTTCGTTAGGTCTACTACAAACATTAGGTAAGGGCGATAAAGAAAGAATTATACCTTTGGGTGATGTAGCTATTAAATGGATTGAAATTTATTTAGAAAAATCTAGACCAGAGCTGAGAATAAAAAATTCAATAGAAAATCCACCGTTTTTATTTTTAAATTATAAAGGGGAGGGCTTTTCTAGGCAAGGTATTTGGAAAAATTTAAAAGTTTATGTTCTTCAAGCGGGTATAGAGAAAGAGGTTACGCCTCATACTCTGAGGCATAGTTTTGCAACTCATTTACTAGAAAATGGCGCAGATTTAAGAGTTGTTCAAGAATTATTAGGTCATGCAGATATTTCAACAACTCAGATATATACTCATATTAGTAAAAAAAGAATGGCCGATGTTTATAAAACATATTTTCCAAGAGCGTGAGATTAGAAGAGGATATAAAAATGAACGAATTAAAAATAAAATTAGATATATTTGAAGGTCCGCTCGACTTACTCCTTCATTTAATTAAAACGTTAGAAATTGATATCTATGATATTCCTATTTCTGAGATTACAGAACAATATATGTTTTATATTCGTTCAATGAAAGAGCTTGACCTAGAGTTAGCAGGGGAGTATATTGTCATGGCTGCAACACTAATGGCTATCAAGAGTAAAACGCTTCTACCTAAAGTTGAGATTGAACTAACAGATGATAGTGATTATATAGATGAGATAGATCCAAGGGAACAATTAGTCAATCAACTATTGGAATATCGAAAATATAAATATGCAGCTGGAGTTTTAAAGGAAAAAGAAATAGAACGTGGTAGATATTACACAAAAGAGGCTGCAAATTTAGAGGCATATAAGGAAGAAGCTATACCTTTAGAGCCTAATCAAATTACAACAATTGATTTGTTTCTTGCGATTAATGATGTGATGAGTCGCCAAAAAGAATTAGGTTCTGATTCAGCAAGTATTATATCTGAAGAATTTACAATAGAAGATAAAGTTCAACAAATTATGACTAAAATGTTTCAAGTAGAACAACCACAAGGACTTGCATTTGAATCATTATTTTATTTTTATACACGAAATGAAATTGTTACTACTTTTATGGCTTTACTTGAGTTGATAAAATCAGGAGAAATAATAGCTAAACAAGCCAAATCAGAAGAACCTATTGTTTTGTATCGAAAAATTAAGGTTAAAGAGGTTTAAAAATGGAAGTAATGAGTAAAGTTGAAGCCCTACTTTTTGTTGCTGGTAATGAAGGGTTGGAGTTAAATGAGTTAGCTCATATGATTAATAGATCGACTGCTATCACATATGATCTTCTCACTAATATGAAACAAGAGTATGAAGAAGATGAGAGGCGTGCATTTACTATTTTAGAGGTAGGGGATAGTTTTATTCTGACTACAAAGAAGGAATACGCAGATCTACTCAAGTATTATGCTCAATCTTCAATAAACCAAAGTCTCTCTCAAGCGGCTCTAGAAACTTTGTCGATTGTTGCTTATAAACAACCTGTCACGCGAGCTGAGATTGAAGAATTAAGAGGTGTTCAATCATCTGGTTCGGTTCAAAAATTAGTTGTCAGACGTTTAATTGAAGAGAAAGGCCGCGTAGAAGGGCCTGGAAGAGCAATCTTGTATGGAACAACTTCTTATTTCTTTGATTATTTTGGTTTGAAATCAATTGAAGAATTACCTGCAATTCAACAATTAGAAGAAATATCTGAAAAAGAGATTCCAAATGATTTATTTTTTGATCGTTTTAAAGATCAATTTGAAAAACTAGAAGAATAGGATGATAATTTATGGAGAGATTACAAAAAGTTATGGCACATTCTGGTGTTGCTTCAAGAAGAAAATCAGAAGAAATGATTAGTCAAGGCCGTGTGTCCGTTAATGGAAAAAAAGTTACAGAGTTAGGATTCAAGGTTGGAAATAGTGATACTATCGAGGTAGATGGTATTCCCATCTATCAAGAAGAACATGTTTATTTCGCTTTTTATAAACCAAGAGGTGTAATTTCAGCAGTAACAGATGACAAAAATAGAAAAGTTGTAAATGATTACTTTCCAAGTGTCAATGAACGTATTTTTCCTGTAGGCCGTTTGGACTATGACACATCAGGTTTATTACTAATGACAAACGATGGGGAATTCGCCAATATATTAAGCCATCCAAGTCATGAAATTGAAAAAGTTTATGTTGCTAAAATAAAAGGTAATCCAAAATTGGAAGAGTTAAGAGTATTTAAAAGGGGTGTAGTTATTGAGGGGCGTAAGACGGCACCAGCTAAATATAAAATTTTATCAACAGATAGAACTAAAGGAACAAGTATTGTTGAATTAAGCATCCATGAAGGTCGAAATCACCAAGTTAAAAAAATGTTTGAAGCAGTAGGATTTCCAGTGTTGAAATTGAAACGTGAAAGAATAGGAAGCATGGATTTACAAGGGTTAATGTCTGGTCAGTACAGAGAATTAAGTAAAAAAGAAGTTAGTCAACTATTAGTAGATGCAAAAGAAAAATAAAGACTAACAAAATAGTTGAAATATTTGTTGTTTTGGCTATAATTAAGTTATAAAAATAAAAAAAGGTCGTCTTCACGGGCAGGGTGTAATTCCCGACCGGTGGTAATAGTCCACGAACTAAATGGTGTTTCATTTAGCCGAACTGGTGTAATTCCAGTACCGACAGTTAGAGTCTGGAGTAAAGAAGATAGGGCTTATTTGAGAATGTAATCAGATAATGCACTGTTTTTTTGTCGTACACTTCGTGAGTGATAGGACAAAGAGGCAGTTTTTTATTTATTCTTAATGATGTCTGAAGATGATCCCTTTAGGAGGATTTTTCATGAGAAAAAGTAAAACAGAAAAAATGGTTATCACAGCAGTACTCGCATCATTTTCGTATCTATTAGTATTATTAGAGTTTCCAATACTACCTACATTTCCTTGGTTGAAACTCGATTTTAGTGATATTCCAATTTTGATTGGGAGCTTTATTGTAGGACCGGTTGGTGGAATTACAATCGCATTCATTCGATCAATGTTAAATTTCTTGTTACGCGGTGGTGACATATTAAGTTTAATTGGCAATTTATCAGGTTTTTTCTCATCTGTTATATTTATGTTTCCCATTTACTTAATGGTAAAAAAAGAAAATACGAATAGGAAATTACTAATGGGCATGGGAATTAGTTCACTTTTTTTAATTATTTTTATGTCAATTGCTAATTATTATATTATTACGCCGTCATATATAGCTGTCCTAGGTATAGATTTTGGTATTCCTCTATCAGAAATGGTGCTATATGGGATTATCCCTTTTAATATTATTAAAGGTATCACGGTGAGTATCGTCTTTTTTGTGACATATAAGAAACTGCTACCTAGCATCCAAAAAAAGAAAAGCTACGTTTAATATAATAGGTATAGGTGAAAGATTAACTTTTAAAGTTAATCTTTTTTGTTTTATAAAAATATGTATGTGCTTATTTCTTATTAAAAATAAATAAAAGGAGTATAATTACTATAAAACATATCAAATCCTCACAAAATATTCATATAAATAGGATTAAATTAAAAATAAGAGATTTATTTTTGTTACAAAGGTTGAAATGTTTGTAAAAATAATTTAATATATGTCATATAATGTAAAAAAAGAGGTTTAAAAAAATGACTAATCAGAAAAGAAAATATATTACGGGAATCGATGGATTGAGATCGATTGCTGTTGTTGGAGTTATACTCTATCATTTACTACCTCGTTATATGCCTGGAGGATATCTAGGTGTAACTCTATTTTTTGTTATTTCAGGTTATTTAATGACTGATATATTGCTGAATCAATGGGAAAATCGAAAAAAAATAGGTTTAAAAAATTTTTATTTTAAACGAGCAAGACGAATCTATCCTTCGCTTATTATGATGTTTCTCATTACAGGGAGTTCATTTGTATTTGTTTCCAAAGACTTACTGTTAAACTTCAAACAAATTGTTATAAGCAGTCTATTGAACTTTAATAATTTTTGGCAAATATTAAATGGTTCTTCTTATTTTGATCGTTTTGGAAACGAGTCAGCTTTTACACACTTATGGTCATTATCGATAGAAGGTCAATTTTACATTTTATGGCCAATAATAGTTGCCTTATTAATTTTCAAAAAAGGTAATTATAAACTACTTAGCAAAACAATCTTGTCGTTAATAGTCTTGTCTGGAATATTAATGGTCATATTTTATAATCCAGATAATGTAAATAGAGTATACTATGGAACAGATACACGCCTCTTTTCTATTTTAATGGGAGCTTATTTAGCTATTTTCTTAAGAGAAAAAGAAGGTGTATTGAAAAAAGTAGATGAAAAAATACAAATTTCAGCGTTTTTAATTTCTTTATATTTAATTATTTTAAGTTTTGTTGTTCTTAAAGATAGTTCAGTTTTTGTATATCGTGGTGGGATGTTTTTATTTAGTTTGGTTTGTACAATTTTACTGGGTTTAATAATAAGCTATGATAAACCTAATTCTTATTTTTCTAATCCTTTGTTTAAATGGATTGGTACTAGGAGTTACGAGATATACTTGTGGCAATTCCCAGTGATGATAACATATGAAAAAATGATTAAGTATAACGGAGTTAACGGTTGGGTTCATTTCTTGATCCAGTTAACGTTAATTTTATTGTTATCAGAAATTACTTACCGAGTTGTGCAATTTTTAGTATTTGACTTAAAGTATAATAAGGAATCGTTTAAAGAAATATCAAAAACTGTTTCAGGAAAATCTACTTTAATCGGAACATTTATTATTATCCTTTTATTTTCTTATTCTCTTATAATTGCTCCATCAGGAAGAACAGAAGCAAGTGTAGTATTACAAAAAAAATTAGAACAAAATAAAAAGATTATTCAAGATCAAAATACAGTTGAAGAATCTTCCTCTGTGAAAAATTCTAGTGACACAAAAGATAAAACATCTGACTCTACTGTTTCCAACGAAGAAAAATCTTCTGACACATTAACAGATGAGGAGTTATTATATTTAAAAAATGTAAATTTAAGTGCCATTGGAGATTCTTTATTGTTAAGTGCAGCTCCAGAAATTAAAAATGTATTTCCTAAGACTTTTATTGACGCAGAAGTAGGGAGACAGCTTGCTGATAGTGATTCAGTCGTTAAAAAAGTTGTTTCTGATAAAAAAATTGGTGATGTCGTTTTAATTGTCTTAGGTACGAATGGAAGCTTTAGCGCCAGTGATATTAATGATATTATGGAAAAAATTGGGGACAGACCAGTCTTCTTTGTTAACACGATGGTTCAAAGATCTTGGCAAAAGTCTGTGAATGATGAACTTGATAATACGGCTAAGCGGTATAAAAATGCACATGTGATTGATTGGAAGGGCTATTCAGAAGGAAAAACGTTATGGTTTGAAGTAGATGACCTTCACTTAACAACGGAGGGGGCTGAAAACTTTTCTTACCTCATTGGAAAAGAAATTTACAAAATACAAAATAAAAAATAAGGCACTCAGTGGTAAGGGTAAATTCTAGTGGTTAGGCTTAGTCACTAGAATTTATTATACAATAAATGAGTACCTTATTTTTTATTTTTCAAGTATAATAGCACGTGTTGGACAAGCTTTATATGCTTCTAAAATATCGATTGGTATATCTTCAGGAATGTCTATGTTTTCTTCGTTTGAATCGACAAATACAACAATTCCATTATCGTGATAATCAAATACATTAGGAGCCTTGATCTGGCAAATCCCACAAGCGATACATTTATTTGGTATAATTTTACATAACATAAAAAAAACTCCTTACTGAGGTGCAATATGACATTTTATGAATACTTTATTTTAAGTTGTTACAAAACTAACTATCCTATGAGGATATCTACATTATATCATTTGTTAAAAGGAAAAAGAACATCTTCTATTTTGTCTTATGGGTATTTTTATGAAAACTTACTATATTTTGGGTTACTACCTAAGCTTAGAGAAGATAGTTATAGTAAAACAATCGAGAGGTTAATGAGTGATGGCTTATTAAAAAAAATTGACAGTGGTGTTGCACAAATTTCTGAAACTGGCCTTATTGAATTAGAAAAAGCTGTATTTCCATGTGTATCAAATTTAAGTCAACTGTCTTTTTATAAATACGATCTTCTTTTTTGGAATAAACTATTATTTGTAACACAAATTACCTCAGAAAAATCGCATGGTCAAAGGAATTATATTCCAATTGAAAATAATATCTTTAAACAACAACAACTAAAATTTTGGTTAAAAAAACAAAGTAAAACAATTGAAATGAACTTTTACGAAGAGTGGAACCTAATGTTAGATTATATTCCTGAGGCGAAACAGATCTTATTAGTAGGTCAGTTAATAGGTCATAATGAGACGGGCTTCACTCTTAGTCAAATAGCTGAGAAGCAGGAACAAGATTATTTTTTTACTTATCTTGAGTTTAAGAATTTTCTTCATTATTTTATCCAAGTAGTAGAAAATGAAAGAAAATCCTTTCCTTTATTTTTTGAGTTACTTGAACTAGAAAAATCCTTAATTAAAATTGACAGTAGCCAAATATCCAATCAATTATTTAATCAATACAAATCGATAGTTGAAGTTAGTAATCAGAGAAATCTAAAAGTAAGTACGATAACAGATCATCTAATTGAGAGCTTCTTACTAAATCCGGATAGGTTAGAAATACCAGATTTTAGACAGGCTACATTAACTTCTCTTAATGTTATGAAACAGGGAAATAGAGATTTTAGGAGATGGCAGTATAAAGATGCCAAGGACTATGATCCTGATTTATCATTCTATGAATTTAAGTTTTTTCAATTCTACTTAATAGAAAAGGAGAAAACGAATGCATAGAGTTGAAGATGTTTTAAAAAAAAAATTTGGCTTTGAAACGTTTAAAATAGGGCAAAAAGAAACGATAAATTCCATATTGGAAGAAAAAGATACTTTAGCAGTTTTACCGACAGGAACAGGTAAATCTCTTTGCTATCAATTACCTAGTTATTTATTTGATGGGCAAACAATAATTGTTTCTCCATTGATATCATTAATGGAGGATCAAGTATTACAGTTAAGAAAAATGGGAGAAAAATCTGTAATAGCTATTAATAGTACCTTGGATTTTATGTCGAAAAGATATGTTTTAAATCATTTACGTGAGTTTAAATTTATTTTTGTTAGTCCAGAAACACTAAATCAAGAGGATGTTTTTAAAGAGTTTCAAAAATTATTAATCACTTTGTTTGTCATTGATGAAGCTCATTGTATATCTGAGTGGGGGCACGATTTTAGACCCAGTTATTTGCAATTGAAAGAGAATTTGGCTCGGTTAGGGCAACCGCTGACGCTTGCTCTTACAGCAACGGCAACAACAAGTGTTCAAAGAGATATTGAAAAAGAGTTATTTACTACTAGAGAATTTAATGAATACATATATTCTGTGAATCGAGAAAATATTTTTTATAAAGTCGAAGAATGTGAGGACAAATTAGAATATTTGGTAAACTTTTTAAGGGACATAAATGTTCCAGGGATTGTTTATTTTTCAAGTAAGAAGGAGGCTGAACGCGTTTCAACTTTTTTGAATGAAAAATTAACATGTAAAGTTGCGTTCTACCATGGAGATGTTTCCAGTGTTGATAGAGTTAGGATTCAACAGCAATTTATAAATGATGACATTCAAATTCTATGCGCTACAAGTGCATTTGGGATGGGTGTTAATAAAGAAAATATTCGTTTTGTCATCCATTATCACCTTCCGGACAGTTTGGAAAATTACGTTCAAGAATCTGGACGGGCAGGAAGAGACGGTAAGCAAAGTTTATCCGTTATTCTTTATCACAAAGGAGATGAAAGGATTCACTATTACTTACAAGATGAAAGCTTCCATCAAAAAAAAGATTTATTATTTTTAAAAGATAAATCAACGGTCGAATTGGAACAATACGAAAATATATTAACAGATATACAAAAGAAATGGTTGGTCTTATTAAAAAAGAACAATTGGAATTGGGATGACTTTGAACGTAATATAACTAGTAAGCAGTTTGAAAAAAGAACCAAGATACAAGAAATGAGTTTTTATGTTGAGAATAAAAGCTGTAGACGTCAAAATATTGTTAACTATTTTAATGATAATTACGAAAAAGTGTCTCAAAAAATGTGTTGCGATAATTGTACACCTCAGGAAATAGTACATTTTAAAGAAAATAATGTTACAATTGATGAGGGAAAACAGTTTAATTCTAAAAAGTTGTTAAAAAAACTTTTTTTAATATAAATTTTAAAGATTTATGATAAGTAATATGATAAAATATATTCAGAAGTTTTGAGGAGGTTAACAAGTGAGTAAAAAAGATAAAGACGAATTAAATGAAAAAGAACCATGGAACCAACCTATCTATGACGGTGAAGAGGAATCAAAAGAAGATGGTGATTCAAGAGCGGACAGAAGAATAAAAGACGAAGGAAAAAACTGGTATGTAGTTGTTTTAGTCGTATTATTATTCCTAATCGTTTTAATACCAGTCTCAGCAGTTTTATACTTGAACATGAACAATAAAATGAATAAAGGTGAAACAAAGCCTACAACAGTTATTGTTGAGAGTAGTTCAAAAGAGAAAAAAGAAACCTCTGAATCAAAAACGAGTTCAACTAAATCATCAACAAGCACGTCTGTAACGTCAAATTCAAGTAGTACGGCATCAACAAGTACAGCGTCTAGTAGTTCTTCAACATCATCAACATCTAGTACATTTGAAGATGTGGAAGTATCTCCAAATCAAGTCCAAAATAATCAAGCCGCTCCAGGTGGTGCTGTTAATTATGGAGAAGGTGATTCAACTAGAAGTCTTTGGAAAATTGCGACAGATAATGGAATGACAGTAGATGAGTTGTATCAATTAAATCCTGGTATTACTGACAAGAATGTCCAACCAGGGCAACAAATTAGAATTAAATAACGAGAAGTCGTCTTTTGGCGACTTTTTAATTTATAAGGATAAAGGTGTTTGGTAAATAATGAAAAAAAATATTCAAGTAGCAATTGATGGTCCTGCTTCTGCCGGGAAAAGTACAGTAGCAAAAATTTTAGCAAAAAAGAATTCTTTTATTTATTGTGATACTGGAGCAATGTACCGTGCTTTGACTTTAGCAGCAATAGAGAATAAAACAGATTTAGATTCAGAAAACGACTTATTAAATCTATTAAGTAAAATAACGATTACTTTTGATCAAAAAATAGATGCGCAACATGTCTATCTAAATGAAAGAGATGTCACTTTATCTATTAGGGACAATAATGTAACTAATTCTGTGTCTAAAGTCTCTGCTTATAAAAGTATTCGTGAAGAAATGGTTGTCAGACAGCAAAAGATTGCAGAATCAAGCAGTATTGTTATGGATGGAAGAGATATTGGTACAGTTGTCTTGCCAAATGCTAGCCTGAAAATATTTTTAGTGGCTAGTGTAACAGAAAGAGCGGAACGTCGTTTCAAAGAAAATATATCAAAGGGCATTGAAACTGACTTTGAAGAGTTAAAAAAAGAAATCGCTGCTCGAGATCACTACGATTCTACAAGAAAAAACTCACCTTTATTACAAGCTCAAGATGCAATTTTAGTGGACACTTCTGGTTTAAATATAGAAGAGGTTGTTGAAAAGATTGAAAAAATAATGAAAACGACTATATAATGTATAAAAAAACGTTTTACTCTAGTAAAGTGTTTTTATTTTAGGTAGAATGGTTATATAAACATGTGTTGAAGAATTGTTGTTGAGGAGGATGGGAAAATATGACAGAGCAAAAGAACGAAACAATGTTAGATGCAATGGCTAGTGTAGAAGAAGTTAAAGTTGGAGATTTAGTAAAGGGTGAAGTTCTTACTATTGATGAAAATAAACAAGCAATAGTTGGGATTATCGGAGCTGGAGTTGAAGGCGTGATTCCTTTGAAAGAGTTATCAACTATTCCTGTTGAGAATGTGACCGATGTTGTAAACATAGGTGATACGATTGACTTAGTTGTTATTTCTGAGATAGGAAAAGATAAAGAAAATGGCAGTTATCTGCTTTCTAAGCGACGTGTTGATGCTAAAAAAGTTTGGGAAGATATTGAAAGGATTTTTGAAGCAGGCGAAATTATTGAAGCTCCAGTAACTGATGTTGTAAAAGGTGGACTTGTAGTTGATGTGGGTGTGAGAGGGTTTGTACCGGCATCTATGGTGGAAGATCATTTTGTTTCTGAGTTTGAAGAATATAAAGATAAAATAATGACATTTAAAATAATTGAAATTGAACCTTCAGAAAACCGCTTAATCTTATCTCATCGTGCTGTTGTAGAAGTTAAAAAAGAGGCAGCTAAAAAAGAATTGATGGAAAAATTATTAGCAGGTGATATTCTAGAAGGTAGCGTTGCTCGTCTAACTAATTTTGGAGCGTTTATTGATTTAGGTGGAGTAGATGGCTTAGTGCATGTATCTGAAATTTCATATAGCCATGTTGATAAACCAGAAGACGTTTTAATAATTGGACAAAACGTAACTGTCAAAGTGTTAAGTGTTGATCCAGAAAAAGATAGAATTTCATTATCAATTAAAGATACATTGCCTGGACCATGGGATAACATTGAAGAAAGAGCAGCTGTTGCTTCTGTTTTAGAAGGAACTGTAAATCGCTTAACTTCATTTGGTGCCTTTGTTGAGATTTTACCAGGCGTTGAAGGTTTAGTACATATTTCTCAAATTTCGCATAAACATATAGCAACTCCTCATGAGGCTCTCGAAGAAGGCCAACTTGTTACAGTTAAAGTGTTAGATGTGAGTGAAGAAAATAGACGAATTGGTTTAAGCATAAAAGCATTAGAAGAAAAAGAAGAAGAAGTTGTCGTTGAAGACTCATACGAAATGCCTGAAGAATCAACTGGTTTTACTTTAGGTGACGTAATTGGCAATCAATTAACTGAAGATTAAATGAGAAAAGTCAGATTTTTTCTGACTTTTCTTTTTTTTTAAACGTTTTACTTGCATGGAAGCTAACTATCAGCTAAAATTTATAAGAATGTATTATGTTAAGAAATAGGAGGTGGCCATAATGGCAAACCCGACACTAGCAATCGTTGGAAGACCTAACGTAGGGAAATCAACATTATTTAATAGAATTGCCGGAGAAAGAATTTCCATTGTAGAAGATATACCAGGAGTAACCAGAGATAGGATATATGCCCACGGAGAGTGGTTAGGAAGAGAATTCAATGTTATTGATACTGGTGGTATCGAAATGAGTGACGAGCCGTTTATGGAGCAAATTAAGCATCAGGCTGAAATCGCAATTGATGAAGCTGATGTCATATTACTCATTGTAAGTGGAAGAGAAGGAATTACTGACGCTGACGATTATGTAGCACGTATACTTTATAAAAGTAACAAACCGGTTGTCTTAGCAGTTAACAAAGTAGACAACCCTGAAATGAGAAATGATGTTTACGAATTTTATGCTTTAGGCTTAGGTGATCCAATTCCTGTTTCAGGAAGTCATGGAATTGGCTTGGGAGATGTACTTGATAAGGTGTGTGAGCATCTTGAGATGGTACCAGAACAAGAGGAAGACGATACTATTCGTTTTAGCTTAATCGGAAGACCCAATGTAGGGAAATCATCTCTAATTAACGCTATCTTAGGTGAGGATCGAGTGATTGTCTCTGACATAGCTGGAACTACTAGAGATGCCATTGATACCTCTTTTGTTTCACCAGAGGGTCAAAAATTTGAAATGATTGATACTGCTGGGATGAGAAAAAAGGGCAAAGTATACGAGAGTACTGAGAAATATAGTGTTATGCGTGCTATGCGTGCTATTGATCGCTCGGATGTTGTTTTAGTTGTTTTGAATGCTGAAGAAGGTATTCGCGAGTATGACAAACGAATTGCTGGATTTGCTCATGAAGCTGGTAAAGGAATTATAATAGTTGTTAATAAATGGGACACTTTAGATAAAGATAACCATACAATGAAAAATTTCGAAGAAGATATAAAAAAAGAATTTAGATATTTAGACTACGCACCGATAGCTTATGTATCAGCAAAGACTAAGCAGCGTTTGCATACGTTGCCTGAAATGATTGAAACTGTTAGTCAAAATCAGAACTTAAGAATACCATCATCCGTTTTAAATGATGTTATTATGGATGCAGTGGCCATTAATCCAACACCAACAGACAAAGGTAAAAGATTAAAAATATTCTATGCGACACAAGTGGCTATTAAACCACCAACTTTTGTTATTTTTGTTAATGAGGAAGAGTTAATGCACTTTTCATATTCACGTTTTTTAGAAAATCAAATTAGGAAAGCCTTTGAATTTGAAGGCACACCGATTAGAGTTATAGCTAGACGTAGAAAATAAAAATGCATTTTATCATAATTACTTTTCAATTTCAATCTCTATCTATTTAATTGGAAAAAGTTATTAAAAATGGCTAAAAACATTGCTAACACTTGGTTCTTATGGTATCTTAGTTTAAGAAATATTATTTGAAATATTTCCAACTATCATTTTTGGACCACTCAAAAATGATCGCCTAAAATATGATGTTAAAAAATAAACATCAATTTCCTTTTCGAGGAGGTGAAATTAAAATATGGCTAACAAAGCAGAATTAATCGAAAAAGTTGCGGAAGCAACTGGATTAACTAAAAAAGATGCAACTTCATCTGTTGACGCTGTTTTTGCTTCAATTCAAGAATTCTTGTCTGAAGGTGAAAAAGTTCAATTAATCGGTTTTGGTAACTTTGAAGTACGTGAAAGAGCTGCCCGTAAAGGACGCAACCCACAAACTGGAGAAGAAATCCAAATCGCTGCAAGCAAAGTTCCTGCGTTTAAACCAGGTAAAGCTTTGAAAGATGCAGTTAAATAAGTTACACACTGAAACCCTTGTATATCAAGGGTTTTTTTAGTTTATATATGATATTAAGAATGTATAATTATAATTTTGCTTTTGTTTTTTAAGTGAATATGTAAGAGAAGGTAAAAAAGTAAACTATGAATAAGAAAATCTTCATAATTATATTAATACCAATTAGAACTAACTAGGAAATAAAATATAGAACAGGCGACACACTGAGAACGTTATATATTTGGTATTTTATATTATTTAAAGAGGGTTTAGGCATATTTCAAAAAAATAACTATTTTCCTTGACTTAATCAAAAAAACTATTTTACAATATAAATATAGATAAGAGGGAGGTTTGCTTTATGTATTGGATCTGGATATTATTAGTTGGTGCCATAATTGGTGCGATTGCAGGAGGTTTAGTCGATAAAGGTAACCCTAAAGGCTGTGTTTTTAATATTATTGCTGGACTTATTGGTTCAACAGTTGGGCAAAAACTGTTTGGTAGCGATTGGGGAGGGCAACTTGCTGGAATGGCATTAGTGCCTTCAATTCTAGGAGCTGTTATAGTCGTTGCTGTTGTCTCAATGTTTACTAGAAAATAAAAAGATCATAATTGGTCTTTTTTTTATGTGTTTGATCTTATGATAAAATAAATAAAAAGAAGGTGATACCGATGGAAAAAAGTTTTAAGCGGAACAATCAATCATCAAGCGTTATTTATGCAGAGTCGTTAAACCGAAATCTTCAGAAAAAACTATTTGAAGATATCTATAAAAAAGAGAGTGTTTTATTTATAACAACTCAACCATTTTATGAGTTATATTATGAGAAATTAACATCAAAGTTTGAAGACAATAAGTTTTTTTATTGGTATATTTGCCCAAATAAGACGGAAGTATATCATTTAGAAATGTATCAAAAGTTAATACTATACATTGAAAATATAGGGTTAAAAGAAAACACTACACTATTTTGTGCAGGTAACTACCCTATTTATCACCTATGCGGTTCTTTAAGAGCAAGTAGCCTGTTTATTAATGAATTTATTTATATACCAACTACAGTTAGTGGATTAGTTGAGTCTCTAATAGGAGAAAGTTACTTACTAAACGGACCATTAAGCTATGGCACAAAATTTAATGCTTTGCCAGAAAGAATAGTTTACGATACAATGTTAAATGAACTTGAACCTATTTCTGCTTGGAACGATTCATTTTATATACTCGTTAAATTAGGTGTATTGTATCGTCCTGAATTACTAAAAGATTTATATAATGCTTCTGCAACAGAAAGACATGAAGCTTTTACTCCTTTTTTGGAAACAATTGTTGAAGTGATTCAAGATTCCCCTTCAGCTAGTAGCCAGTTTGGAATGTCCTTTGGAAAAAGTTTTTATCGTGTAAAAGAAGCGCACTATTTAAATTACGCACAAAAAAAATACATCGGATTTTTACTTCATCTTTTATGGTGTATTGAAAAAAATGAAATTGATTTTAATTTTACTCATTTTTATAAATGGTTCGAGCAGATCTTAGGAATTGAGCTAAGTATACCAACGCAAATGACAAGCTATGATTTAGCAGAAAGTATCGTTTTTGAATTAAATAGATACCAAATGATTGATGATTTAGTTGAATTAGGAAAATTAAGAGAAGTAGAATGTCCAACCCTTAAAGAAATTGATGCAATAATTGATAAATATCGATTGATAAATAAAGAATAGTTGAGGAGAAAATTATGTCATACAGTAAAAAAATGCTAGAAGCTTTATCGGATGGAGATTTAGTTGAGGCACAATTAGCTTTTGAAAAAGCTCAAGCAGAAGATATAGCAGAAGAAAGAGTCCAATTAGCGGACAACTTGTTTCAACTAGGCTTTATTGAAGAATCAGAAACGTTGTATGAGAAATTATATGAGGAATTTCCAGAAGAAGAAACTTTAAAAATAGCATTAGCCGAAATAGCTATCGAAAATGATGATTTAGAAAAAGCATTTAATCTACTAGAGACGATTGAAGAAACAAGTGAACTCTATGCTCAAAGTTTAATTACACAAGCTGATATTTACCAAGTATTAAATATTCCAGAAGTGAGCGAAAGAAAGTTGAAACAAGCAAAGGAGTTTTTACCAGACGAGCCATTGCTTGATTTATCTTTAGCAGAACTTTATTTTTCCAATGAAGATTATTTAAAAGCAATTGAAATGTATGAAATGTTAAAAAACAAATTTACTATAGAGGATTCCCCCGTTAACTTAGCTGAAAGAATTGGTGTAGCTTTATCTAGGATAGGAGAATTTGAACAAGCAGTAGTTAACTTAGAAGAAGCCATTAAAGAAGAGGAAACAGTTGAGAGACTCTTCCAATTAGCACTAACTTTTTATCAATTGGAAGAAAACGAACGAGCTATTGATCTCTTAAGACAAGTAAAATTAATGGATGAATCTTTTAATCAAGTGTATTATCCTCTTGCTCAAATTTTATTTGATGAAGGATTGCATGAAGAAGTAATTGAAACAATTGAAGAAGGGATTTCTCAAAATCCTTATGAAACATCTCTATATCATCTTGCATCTGACACTTCTTATCAATTAGGTAATAAAGATCAAGCTAAGCAATATTTAGAGGAAGTAATTTCGCTCGAAATCGATGCGGATCTTTCTAAATTTAGGTTAGCTGAGTTACTTTTAAAGGAAGAAGAGTATGAAGAAGTTATCAAACTTATGGATACATTAGAAATAAAAGAGCAAACATTTGTTGAGTGGATTCTTGCACAAGCCTATAAAGGTCTTGAGGATTTTGAAAAAGCTAAAGAGTTTTATGGGAAGGCACAAGAAACACTAATGGATGATCCGGAATTTTTGAAAGATTATGCTCTATTCTTAAGAGAAGAAGGACAAGTGGAAGCAGCCAATGTATTACTTAAGCGTTACATAGATATTGTTCCTGGAGATATTGAAATAGCTTCACTCATTGAAGACGAACGGTGGTAATTACTGATGATTGACCTATCTGAAAAAAAAAGATTTTTGAATTGGTTGATACAATCTGTCAAGTTTAAATCAAGAGAGTCTTATTGGATTATCAACTATTTTATTAACCATGAAACAATGCTAAATAAAGTGGTCTTTGTAGAAGATGCATTATTGACACCTCGAGGATTAATAATTTTAGATGAAAACGTGAATGGTATAGGGATTGAAATGAGTAAACAAGGTGTAACAATTTCAGATGCAACCAACATTTTTCATGAGATTAGAATGAATCGTAAAGAAATGCTTTATCTAGAAGTAAAATTTATAGATATGTATAAAACAAAAGAATATCTCTCAGTAGTAGAGACAAATGAATATCAGCCAATAGATGAAAGCTTAAAAGCCAAATTTTCTGGTGAATTAGATAACTATTTTATTACAGAAGATATAAAGTATCAATTAACTGTTTTAGAAGATAAAATAGATATGGTTTTAGAAGAAGGCAATGAGTCTGAATTTTTAAAGTTGTCAAGCAAATACAAAGAACTAAAAAAAGCTATTATTTCCAATTGATTTTGGAAATAATAGCTTTTTAGCGTTTTCGTTTTATAGCTTTCATTTTATCGTAAGAAAAGCCTTCGCCAATAACTTCATTAATTGTTAGGACTGAAATAAAGGCTTTGGGATCAACTTCTTTACAGATATCTTTAATTGTATTTATTTCCGGAGGAGATGCGACACAGTAAATGATATTTTTATCCGTTTTTGAATAAACGCCTTCCGATTTTAAGTAGGTGGATCCTCTTTCTAATTCTTCTAAAATACGATTTGATATAATTTCGTTATGGTCAGATATAATTAAAATACCTCTTGCGCTGTAGCTCCCACCCTGAACGAAATCAACAACTATACTAAATACAAATACGGCAATTAGCGTGTACATCATTTCTTTCAACGATAAATAGCTGAGAGAAAGAATAAGAACCATAACATCAAGAATTAACATCGAACGGCCCATTGTTAAGCCAAAGTTTTTTTCAATGATTCTAGCGACGATATCTGTTCCTCCAGTGGTTCCCCCAACTTTGTACACAATTCCACTTCCCACGCCACCAAAAAGACCAGCAAGTAAAGCCGCAATGAGTAGGTCGTTATCAACAGAAATTGAAATATTTGCTTTTTGCCACAAAAGAATATTCAGTGAAAGAGAAAGCGTTCCCACTAAAGTGTAAATGAGTGATCTGAATCCAAAAATCTTCAATCCAATTAAAATAAGTGGTATATTTAATAGAAGAGTACTGTAGGCTGGATTAAAGGTAGTCATGTTGTAAATAATTAAGGTAATACCTGTAACTCCCCCTTCGGCTAAGTTGTTAGGAATGTTAAAAACAACTAATCCAAAGCTATAAATACTAGTACCAATAAAAATTAAAAAGATATCTAACAAAGCTTGTTTATTCCATTTCATTTTATCACATCCTCCATGTTATCTTATCATTATCTATCAAAGGCAACAAGAGAGTGTAGTTGAAAAAGTGTGCTATCTTTTATAATATATACTTTAGATAGACAAAAAGGATGGATGAAACATGACTAAAGAAATTGAAACGTTGAAAGAGATGCAAGACGAGTTAGATGACTATATAAATCAATTTAAAATTGGCTATTTTTCACCATTATCGCAATTAGCTAGATTAACTGAAGAGACTGGAGAATTAGCACGTGAAATAAATCATTATTTTGGTGAAAAGGTAAAAAAAGACTCAGAATTACCAAAAAGTGTTGCTGAAGAAATTGGAGATGTTCTCATCGCAACTATTATTATGGCAAATTCTCTAGAAATTGATTTGACTGAAGTTTTTGATGAAAATATGAAAAAATTTAATCAAAGAGATAAATTTCGCTTTGAAAGAGCGGATGATCAGATAAAATAATAAATTAACTTAAATAAGTATAGATAGGAAAATAAAAATGAACATTAAAGAGTTACCATCAGAGTTTCAAAAAGCGTTACCGATTATTGAAAAAATTGAATCAGCTGGTTTTGAAGCATATTTTGTGGGTGGAAGTGTCCGAGATATTATGTTGGGTCAAACTATTCATGATGTTGATATTGCGACCAGCGCTTTTCCAGAAGAAATTAAGGCTATCTTTAATAAAACGATAGATATAGGCATTGAACATGGAACTGTTCTTGTTTTATTTCAAGATGAACAATATGAAATCACCACTTTTAGAACAGAGTCTACTTATCAAGATTTTCGTAGGCCAGATGAGGTAACTTTTGTTAGATCTTTAAAAGAAGATTTAAAGCGTCGTGATTTTACAATGAATGCTTTAGCTATGAATAAAGAAGGGGATATTGTTGATTTATTCAATGGCATAGGATCCATTAATAAGAGGGAAATTGTAGCAGTTGGAGATGCTTCAGAAAGATTCAATGAAGATGCCCTTAGGATGATGCGAGGGCTACGGTTTTCTAGTCAACTTAATTTTACCATTGAAAAAAAGACAGAGGATGCTATTCATGAACATCATTCATTATTAGAAAAGATCTCTGTAGAGAGAATTAATGTTGAGTGGATTAAAATGCTTTTGGGTGCCTATAGAAACAAAGGGTTATCTACTTTCATAGAAACAAAGTGCTTTGAATATTGCCCTGGACTAAAGGAAAAAGAATTAGAACTGCAAAATTTTCTTCTTCTAGAAGAGAAAAAACAAATAAAAGCAGAAGAAATTGCTTGGCTTCTATTGTGTTATCTACTTAAAATTGAAAATAGCAATCAATTTTTAAAGCGGTGGAAGTGCTCAAATAAGATTCTTCACAGTGTTGATTTAGGACTAAAGCAGCTAAAAAAAAGAAGTGAATCGGTTTGGTCGAAAGAAGATTTATACCGTTCTGGTCGTGAAATTATCGTATACGTAGAGGAAGTTAGAAATATATTAGGACAAGAGTCAAATATAGAAAATGCTTTAATTGCTTATGAAAATTTGCCGATAAAATCAATTAAAGAACTAAAAGTAAACGGAAAAGATATTCTTGAACATTTAGATAATAATCCTGGTCCTTGGTTAGGGGAAGTATTAATGGAAATTGAACATAAGGTTTTAAACGGACAACTTCCAAATGAAAAAGAAATTTTATTACAAGAAGTAAAAAATAGAAAAAGAGATGTGATAAAATGAATCAAACCAAATATATCGTCTTAAAAAAAGATACAGCATTAAATATGGGCTCTGGAACATTAGATGTTTTAGCTACGCCAAGTGCTATTGCAATGGCAGAAAATAATTGTATGAAATCATGTCAATATTTAGTTACTTCTGAAGAAACAACTGTAGGAATTGGGATTGATTTCAAACATATCAAACCTTCATTAGTTGGAGCAGTGATAACCGTCTCTTCTAAAATAAAAGAACACGATAATAAAAAAATTACTTTCATATTTGAAATGTTTGATGGAAAAAAAAAGATTGCTTACGGTGAGCATCAACGTGTGATAGTGAATACTAGTTCATTCCTTTCTCACATAGAGTAATCAATTTAATTTGTGAAATTATTAATAAAGTTGTTTATTTTTTTAATAATAAATGCTATAATAATTTTATGATATAGAAACATAAGTTAATAGGAAAGAGGAGATCACAGATGTCAAAAGAAATGAGCAGCTTCAAATTCTATTTTAGAAATGGTGAATCATGGTCAATAAATCGTGAATTTATTGGGGATTTATGGATTAGTAAAGTAACAACAAGCTATGGTAGAATCAACGGAAGTGATTTTCAAAAAATAAATCCTTGCGAAGGGTTAAAGATTGAAGTAAATCAAGAGGCAGACCATGTTCAAACAGATGATATTAACTCAGGTGGGCTAGAATTAGGTATGTTCGCACGTGCGGTTAAATATCAAGATATCGAAAAAATGTCAATTATTTTTGATGATAATTCTAGTGATTTAATCTACTTCCCTTATAAAGATAAAGCAACTCCAGGTCAAGAAGGATTGGATAACGTTTACCAAACAACGAAAATTTCTTCTGATAATAAATTATATATCGTAATTGACGCAGAAAAAACAGTTGAAGATGTTTACTCTGATAAATTTTAAATAACAATTTCTATTAGACATTGAGATAGTTCTCAATGTCTTTTTTTCCCGTCACAACGACTAACTTGTTTTGCTTCCTTTATTTTGGTAAAATAAACAAGACTATTTTGAGAGTAGGGAAATTTAATGAAAATACTACGTGCAGATAACTTAAAAAAATCATACGGTATTAAAGACCTGTTAACAGATGTTTCTTTTCTGATTAGAGAAGGAGATCGTATTGGGTTAATTGGCATAAATGGAACAGGGAAATCGACGCTGATGAATATTCTGTCAGGTGTAGATAACACAGAAAGTGGAACTTTAGATTATCCTCATGACTATCAAATTGGCTATTTATCACAAAATATAAATTTTGATGAAGATTTAACGGTTCTCGATACTGTTTTTCAGGGAGATACACCCATTATAAGGGCTGTTCGCGAGTATGAACTTGCCTTAACTAATTTAGAACTTGATGGAGAAAATGTGATCTACCAAAAAAAATATCAAAAAGCTGAAGAATTAATGAATCAAGAAGATGCCTGGTTAGCTGATACAAATGCGAAAACTATTCTAAGTAAACTTGGTATTTTATTTTTAGAAAAAAATGTTTCAGAACTTTCAGGTGGACAAAAGAAACGGTTAGGCTTAGCACAAGTTCTGATTCAAGCACCAGACTTATTGTTGCTTGACGAACCAACCAACCATTTAGACTATCAAAGTATACGATGGCTAGAAAATTACTTAAAAGATTACAAAGGTGCTTTAGTTGTGACAACACATGATCGTTACTTTTTAGACCGAGTAACAAATAGGATTATGGAACTTTCTAAAGGAAATCTAAAAGAGTATTCTGGAAACTACGAAGCCTATCTTTTAATGAGGGCCGAGCGAGAAGAAGAAGAAATCAAACATAGCCACAAACAAAAACAGTTGTTTAAGCAAGAACTGGCGTGGATGAGAGCAGGCGTTAAGGCACGTGGAACAAAACAACAAGCCCGCATCAACCGATTTACTGATTTAAAGGAATCTGTTTCAGGTAGTGACAGCAAGGAAAGTTTAGATATATCTATTAATACAAAGCGTTTAGGGAAAAAAGTCTTAGAGATTAAAAATGCCAATTTCAAAATTGCCAACCAGAGAATTCTAAGTGATTTTGATTTGTTAATTCAATCAAAAGAAAGATTAGGAATAACAGGAGAAAATGGAGCTGGAAAATCAACTTTGCTTAACCTTATTGCAGGTAAAATGAAGTTAGATTCTGGATCTATTGATTTAGGAGAGACTGTCCGGATTGGGTACTATACTCAGGAAAATGAAGGTTTAGATGAGTCAAAACGAATGATTCAATATCTTCAAGAGCAAGCAGAGCAAGTGGAACAAAAAGACGGAACGACTATTTCTACTACTGAAATGTTAGAAAGATTTTTATTTCCAAGAGAAACCCACGGAACTGTTATTGAAAAATTGTCTGGTGGAGAAAAAAGGCGATTGTATTTATTGAAAATACTGATTCAACAGCCAAATGTGTTGTTACTTGATGAACCTACGAACGATTTAGATATTGAAACGTTAACTATTTTAGAAGATTATTTAAATCATTTCCAAGGCGCAGTCATAACTGTTAGCCATGATCGTTATTTTTTAGACAAAACAATGAATAAACTACTGGTTTTTCGTGGACAAGGTGAAATTGAACCTTTCTTTGGAACCATGAGTGATTATCTAAACAGTTTAGAAGAAACTAAAACGTTACCTTCGAATGATAAAAAGGAAACAAAGGAAGAAAATGCAAGCCTAAATAAAAAAACTGATAAACAGAAGCTAACCTATTTAGAGCAAAAAGAATGGCAAACTATTGAAGATGATATAGAACAATTAGAAATGTTAATCGAAACCTTGAATAATGATATGTTTAACCATTCAAGTGATGCAGTTAAATTACAAGATATTCAAACAGAAGTCAGTCTATCTGAAAAAAAACTCGAAGAAAAAATGGAACGTTGGGAATATTTGAGTCAATTTGTAGATGAGTAAGGGGTAAACAAGATGGAAAAAGAATATTTAGATTTAGCTAAAAAGATATTGAACGATGGTACAGTAAAAAATGATCGTACTGGAACAGGAACTAAAAGTTTGTTCGGTCATCAAATGCGTTTTGATTTGACGAAGGGATTTCCTCTATTAACTACTAAAAGAGTTCCGTTTTCTCTTATCAAAAGCGAATTACTCTGGTTTTTAAAGGGCGACACCAATATTAAATTTCTTCTTGAGCACAATAATCATATTTGGGACGAATGGGCTTTTGAAAGATTTGTGAATAGCCAAGATTACAAGGGGCCTGATATGGCAGATTTTGGTCGAAGAGCCATCAGTGATGCAGAGTTTAAACTTACTTATCAAACAGAGATGGATAAGTTTTGTGATAAAATACTAAATGACGATGAATTTGCAATGAAATATGGAGAGCTAGGAAATATTTATGGTTCTCAGTGGCGACACTGGAAAACAACTCAGGGGGAAACGATTGATCAGTTGCAAGATGTCATTGATATGATAAAAGATAATCCAGATTCAAGAAGACTAATTGTTTCTGCCTGGAACCCTGAAGATATACCTAATATGGCACTACCACCATGTCATACGCTTTTTCAATTCTATGTAGCAGATGGGAAGCTGAGTTGTCAATTATATCAACGAAGTGCGGATGTCTTTTTAGGTGTTCCATTTAATATTGCAAGTTATGCTTTGTTAACACACTTAATTGCGCATGAAACAGATTTAGAGGTTGGTGATTTTGTACATACTTTAGGTGATGCACATTTGTATTTAAATCATATTGATCAAATTAATGAACAATTATCTCGAGAAATTCTTGAATTACCTAAATTAGTATTAAACAAAGAAAAACATTCCATTTTTGATTTTGATATGGAAGATATAAAGATATTGGATTATAAGCCGCATCCAACTATCAAAGCACCAATTGCAGTTTAAGGATTTACTTGGGGAGGATTTTAATAAATGATAGCAGCTATATGGGCGCAAGACGAGAATGGATTAATTGGAAAGAATGATGTATTACCTTGGCATCTACCAGATGATTTGCAATTTTTTAAGCAAATGACAGAAAATAATGTCATCGTTATGGGGCGAAAAACATTTGAAGGAATGGGTAAAAAATTGTTACCTAACCGTCAAACCATAGTCTTAACTTCAGATAAAAATTACGATGGTAATGGAGCAAAAGTTATGAATTCAGTGGAAGAGGTTATTGATTTTTCAAATGAATTTGAAGGAATTACATTTATTACAGGTGGGGGAGAAATCTATAAAAATTTCCTGTCACATATTGATGTATTGTATCGCACGCTGATTAAGCATACTTTTGAGGGAGATACTTATTTTCCTTATTTAGATTGGGAAGAATGGAACATTGTAAGTACCAGTGAAGGTACTGTAGATGAAAACAATATTTATCCACATGATTTTGAAACATATCAAAGAAATAGTTAAAAAAACCATAAGCCTGTTACTATAAAAGTAATTAGCTTATGGCTTTTTGATTTTATGAAATCTGCTTTTATGTAAACAAGTAGATGGAGAAGAAAATGAAAATGGCGCCTAAGAGAACAAATAAATGCCAAACAACATGCATAAATTTTACGTTTTTTAAGCTATAGAAAAATGCTCCAACTGTATATGAAACTCCTCCTAAAAATAGTAAAAGAAATCCAGTTGATCCTAAACCTTCATAAAGTGGTTTTATCGCAATTAAGCAAAGCCACCCCATAATAATATAAAGTATAACATCTGTTTTACCTCTTTTATTTAAAAAGATTGATTTAAAAACGACTCCGGCAATTGCAATCGTCCAAATTATTCCAAAGAGTGTCCATCCTAACCATCCTTGGATTGTAACTAAACAATACGGGGTGTAACTTCCAGCAATAAGTATATAAATAGAACTGTGATCAAAAACTTGGAAAACTTTTCTAGCTTTTGTAAAAATCAAACTGTGAAATAAAGTAGAAAATAAAAAAAGTAATATCATTGAGGTGCCAAAAATACTATAAGAAACGACTCTAATCGGAGAACCCATTTGAGCCCCTTTAATTATTAATAAGATGAGACCTGCAATGCTCAATCCTGTTCCAATACCATGTGTAATAGCATTGAAAACCTCATTAACGATTAAATATTTTTTTGTAAATGTAGTGTGTTGCATTCCACCCATCCTTTCATATTTTAAGTGAAAAAGTATCCTTTATCTGTTATACTATTCAACAGATAGATTAATTTAATTCTACACGAATATGCTAGTTTTTGAAAGAGGTTTGAGAATGACAAATATAAAAATTGTGACAGATTCTTCATGTATTATTGACTCTGAAAGAATGAAGACCATAGATATTCATACGATCAGCCTATCAATTATGATTGATGGTGTAATTTATGCAGATCAAAATGAATTAGACAGTAAAAAATTTATGACAATGATGGAAAATTCTCCTTCGTTACCTAAAACAAGTCAACCGCCAATAGGTGAATTTATTAAATTATACGATGAATTAGGGAAAGATGGAAGTGAAATCATATCTATTCATCTTACTGAAAAATTAAGTGGAACAGTTAATACTGCAAGGCAAGCAGCGCAAATGTCTAAATCAAACGTTACTGTTGTGGATAGTGACTATATTGATCAAGCTTTAGGTTTTCAAGTTTATGAAGCTGCAAAAATGGCTGAAAAGGGTGCAAGTGTTGATCAAATATTAACTCATATAGCTGAAGTGAAAAACAAAACAGAACTTTATATTGGTGTTGCAACGTTAGATAACCTAGTTAAGGGCGGACGTATTGGGAAAATGGTTGGAGCCGTTTCGGGATTCTTGAATATGAAAGTCCTATGTGAGCTAACTAATGGAGAACTTCAAGTAGTTGCTAAAGGTCGTGGAAATAAGACTTTTACTAAATGGGTGAAATTGTTAGAAGAAAAACTAGCTAATTATTCAATTAATTGTTTAGGTTTTTCGGAGGCAGATGGGAAAGCAATTGCTGAAGAATTGAAAGCATCAATCTCTAAAGTACTCCCATCAATAGATATACCGGTCATTCATACAACACCGCTTGTAGCTACTCATGCTGGAAAAGGTGCGTTTGCAGTCATGTTTTACACAAACTAAAATAACGGATAGAGCAGATCAGGTGGGTCTGCTTTTTTAGATAGAGGGACTTAATGAAATTAATAAAAAGAAATATACCTTTTTTTATTCTGTTTTTTATAACAATATCACTGACTATAGTGATTAGTTCAGTAGCTGTACCAAAAGCAGAAAAAATAAATAAAGGTACAGACACATCAATTGCTAATGAATCTCAAATGGAGATACTTAGGATTAGTGCTATTGGTGATTCTTTAACGGAAGGTGTCGGGGATACTACCAACAATGGCGGCTACGTTCCTTTACTACAAACAGATTTAGGAGAAAGCTACCCAATAGATGTTGTACAAGCAGAAAATTTTGGGAAATCTGGCGATCGTAGTGATCAAATATTAATAAGATTAAAAAAAGATGAAGCTATGCAAGAATCAGTAAAAAAAGCCAATGTTATAACTTTAACAGTTGGTGGGAATGACTTGATGAAAACAATTCAATCAAGGATATTTAGTAAATTAACATTAAAAACATTTGTTAAGCCGCAAAAAAAATATCAAAAACAATTAGAATCATTGTACGAAGAAATAAGAAGTTTAAATCCAACTGCCCCCATATATCAACTAGGTATCTATAATCCGTTTTATAAAAGTTTTTCAGATATAGAGGAGATGCAGGAAATTGTTGATTTTTGGGATAAGGGTAGCCAAGAGTTTGTAAGTAGTCAAAATAATGCCTATTTTGTTCCAATCAATGATGAAATCTATAATGGGTTGCCAGAACATGAAATATATACTGAAGAAAGTAGCAGTAAAAAAACAAAGTTAAAGGCAGATGCAATTAATGATTTAATATCAGAAGATGATAGTTTTCATCCTAATAATTTAGGTTATCAAATTATATCAAATGCATTTAAATTAAAAATGGAAACGACTAAGAAAGAATGGCTGAAGTAATTATAGCTGAGGTGTGTATATGTTAAAAAAAGATAAAAATGAAAATCAGGTAGTTATAAAAAAAGAAACTCAAAAAATGGCACTGTTTAATAACCCGTGGAAATCAAGTTTTCTAATTTTAGTGGCCATTTTAATAGGCTTTATCCTTTTCCTGGGTTATAGAATTTCTACACCAAGAATGAGTTATAATAATTCTGTTCCAAAAATTGAAACAAAATCAGAAACACTTTTTGATATAAACATGAAAAAGAAACAAGTAAATGAAGTTTTGAATTTCTTTTTAGAAGACATTATGAAAGAATCTGGAGTTGATTATTCGTTTAATTTAGAAAATGACGCACTGATTGATGGGACGTTTAACCTTTTAGGACATGAAACACATTTTTACCTTTATTTTGAACCTTATGTCCTAAGTGATGGAAATGTACAACTAAAGGCGAAAAGTTTATCTGTAGGATCGTTAGAAGTGCCGATTCCTGCAATGATTAACTATATTTCTACAACAACAGATTTACCAAACTGGATTGAAATCGATGCGGAAAAACAAATAATAAACATACATTTAGACAAGTTTAAAATGAAAAATGGTATGTCAATAAAAGCTAAAAAAATAAATTTGATTGATGATGAGATAAGCTTTAGTGCTTATATTTCAAAAGACACAATAAAAAGAAAGTGATGTGATTTCTTTGAAGGAAACAGCAATTTTTGCAGGCGGATGCTTTTGGTGTATGGTCAAGCCGTTTAATGAGTATCCAGGTATTTATTCTATCGTATCAGGATATACAGGTGGACATAAGGAAAATCCTTCGTATCAAGATGTCTGTAATGGCGATTCTGGTCATACTGAAGCGGTGAAAATAGAGTTTAATCCAGACATCATTTCTTTTGATACATTATTAGACATTTATTGGCAACAAACCGATCCGACCGATTCTTTTGGTCAATTTCAGGATAGAGGAGATAGCTATCGACCTGTAATTTTTTTCTTGAATGAAACACAAAAGAAATTGGCATTAAAAAGTAGAGAGAAACTCGGTGAATCTGGTCGTTATCAGAAGCCAATAGTAACTTCTATTGAAAAAGCAAAACCTTTCTATGTAGCAGAAGAATACCATCAAGATTTCTATAAAAAAGAACCTGAAAGATATGAAACAAGTAGTTTTTTAAGAAAAAATTATATAGATAAAGTTTGGGGAGATAAATCAAATGAAACGTAGCTTTTATCACTATGTTCAGACTTTTCGGGGTAAAACAAATCAGACGCCAGAATCTATTTTAGCAGAAGAAATTTTTAAAGATTTACAATTCCCAAAGCAGTCTCAAGAATATGATGAAATTTCTCATTATTTAGAGACTAATGCTTACTATATTCCTAATATGGATATTTTTGATACCTTATGGGAGTTTTATGTAGAGAACAATTAAATAAGGAAGTGTTCATGTGGAACCTAAAAAATCAAAGAAGATATCACTATTCCAGTATGTACTAACTATTGCAATTGTTGCGATATTGGCATCAGGAGCTACTCTATTTATCTTAGAATTAAAAAATCCAATACGACAATTGACAAAAGGTGGAGCGCCAGGAACTGATTTAGAATCTATCGAGCTACTCTATCAGCTAATAGACAGTCAATATATTGAAAAAGTGGATCAAAAAAAATTAGTTAATGGCGCATTACAAGGAATGACCGATGCAATTGGTGACCCGCATTCAACTTTTTTACCTGAAGAAGATGCTAAAGGTTTCTCGGAAAGTGTATCAGGAAGTTTCGAAGGAATCGGAGCTACGATGGCTATTGAAAATGACTATCCAAAAATTGCAGAGCCGCCTATTGAAGGTTCCCCAGCAGCTAAAGCAAAGTTGAAACAAGATGATGTGATTATTAAAGTAAATGGAAAAGATGTCAAAGGCGAAGGTCTTCAAAAAGTTGTTTCGAAAATTAGAGGGAAAAAAGGAACTAACGTCAAACTTGATATTTTAAGAGGTGATGAAACCTTTGTCGTTGATATTGTTCGAGATGAGATACCAATCGAATCTGTTACAGCTGAGATCGATAAAAACGATCATTCGGTTGGGTATATTAAAATTAAAAGTTTTACGGATGAAACATCTGATGAGTTTGATAAAGCGATTACCAAAATGCGTCAAAAAGGAGCGAATAAATTTATTTTTGATGTGCGAGGTAATCCTGGTGGTGTACTTCAAAATGTCGAAAAAATGGCAAGCAGGTTTTTAAAAGATGGAGAAGTTATTGTCAAATTTGAAGACAAAGAGAAAAACACTTATGAAGAAAAAGCTGGTAAAAAACTAGATAATGGGCATAAAATTACAGAACCATCCGTTTTAATGATGGATGAAAATAGTGCAAGTGCATCTGAGATTCTAGCAGCGGCACTTAAATCAAATGGTTACGAAATCATAGGAACTAAAAGCTATGGAAAAGGAACTGTCCAAACCTTAGTCCCAATTGAGGGCAATGGTAAGCTGAAATTAACTATTAGTAAGTGGCTAACACCTGAAGGTAAGTGGATTCATGAAAAAGGAGTTACTCCAACGATTAAAGTTGATTATCCTAAGTACTTACAAAATAAAATTATTGATCAGTCTTTAGTATATAAACAAGGGGTTCTTAGCTCGAACGTTAAAACTATTAATACTTATTTAAAAGAACTTGGTTACGCAATTACTGATCCAAATGATTTTTATTCTGAGGAGACGGTTGAAGCTGTTAAGATTTTCCAAAAAGATAATAACTTAGAGGTAACTGGAGAAACGGAAACTAAGACAATTAAGGCGTTAGAAGAAGCAATAATGAAGCATTGGAAAGAAAACGATACCCAGTATAATAAAGCATTAGAGACTGTTAAAAAGAATGGTAAATAAACCATTCTTTTTTTTATTTTTTCATTATACTAGCTATTTAATATGTTTTTCTATATTATATTACATGGAAGAGAGGCGGCGGAAAATGGAAAAGAAAGTTATGGAAGTAATCTGGCATTGGATAAAGATGATTGTTGTCTGTACACTTTTCACCGTCATTTTACGTGCGTTTATTTTTATACCAGTAGAAGTAACAGGAAAATCTATGTCACCAACACTAAAGGAAAGTGATTTTGTTGTCATGGAAAATTTTAGCTCTATTAAACGATTTGATGTCGTTGTATTCACGTCAAATGATGGGAATACTTATATTAAACGGGTTATTGGGCTCCCCGGAGATCATATTAAATACGAGAAGGACCAACTTTATATTAATGAAAAAAAAGTGGAAGAACCTTTCTTAGACGGCGTTAAAAAACATAAGAATGAGTACGTTTTTACAACGGACTTGGATTCTGAAGACTTGATTGGGACAAAAAAAATACCTAAAGACCAGTATTTTGTTTTAGGTGATAATAGAAGATTGAGTAAAGATAGTCGATCATTTGGTACGGTCAGCAGTAGCGCAATTTTAGGTCAGGCTAAAATTGTTTATTACCCAATTCTTCATAGTAAGATTGTAAAATAATAGGAGTGTGTAGAAAAGTGACAATACAATGGTTTCCAGGCCATATGGCAAAAGCAAGAAGAGAAGTTTCCGAAAAATTAAAGCTAGTAGATATCGTTTTAGAAATTGTGGATGCGAGGTTGCCGATTTCGAGTCGCAATCCCATGTTAGACCAGTTAATACAACAGAAGCCAAGAATTGTTTTACTTAACAAAGCCGATTTAGCTGATCCAATTGAAACAAGTAAATGGCAACATTATTTTGAAGATCAAGGATTTGCTTGCTTAAGTATTAACGCTAACGAAGGCAAAGGAATAAAAAAAATAGTTCCTACAGCAAAAGAATTACTAGCTGAAAAGATTGCTAGGCAGAGGGCTAAAGGAATAAAACCAAGACCAATAAGAGCAATGTGCATAGGTATTCCGAATGTCGGAAAATCAACACTTTTAAACAGATTAGCCAATAAGAATATGGCGAAAACAGGTAATATGCCTGGTGTTACTAAAGGGCAACAATGGTTAAAAACAAGCAAAGAATTGGAATTACTTGATACGCCAGGTATCCTGTGGCCTAAATTTGAGGATGAAGAGATAGGAAGGAAGCTCGCATTAACTGGAGCGATAAAAGATACCTTGCTTCATAAAGATGATTTAGCTTTATTTGGATTGGCCTACTTTAAAGAGCATTATCCTCATCAATTAGCGGCTCGTTATCAATTATCTGATGAAGAGATGGAACTATCAGCTGTAGATATCCTACTGCTAGTTACTAAGAAAAGAGGTTTTAAAGATGACTATGATCGTGGAAGTGTTATGGTTGTACAAGAACTACGTGATGGTCGCTTAGGAAGATATACGCTAGACAGAGTTGAGGATTATCATGAGTAAATATACTACAAAAGAAATTAAAACCTTATTAAGTAAAGCAACTAGCTTAGATGATGCTATTTTCAAAGAATTTGAAAAGGATGAAAGAAAAAGTGTTCAGCAAGCGATAGCTACCTTTAAAAATAGAGTGACAAGAGAACAACAATTAAAAAATCATTTTGAGGAAATGAAAGAGTTTGAGAGAAATGGTTATAAGCAAGGATTTAAATATATAGCAGGAATTGACGAGGTAGGTCGTGGTCCCTTAGCCGGTCCTGTAGTTACAGCTGCAGTGATATTACCTGAAGAATTTGATCTCTATGAAGTAAACGATTCCAAGCAATTGTCTTTAAAAAAAAGAGACGAGTTATTTGAAAAAATTGAACAGCAAGCTATTTCTATCGGAATAGGTATTAAGGATCACGCAGTAATTGATTCAGTCAATATCTACCAAGCGACCAAGTTAGCTATGAAAGAAGCTGTGGTAAACTTAGATGTTCAACCTGATTACTTGCTAATTGATGCTATGGAATTAGATGTTGATCTTCCCCAAGAAAAAATTATTAAGGGGGATGCTAGAAGTATCTCAATTGCATGCGCTAGTATAATAGCAAAAGTAACGAGAGACCGTATGATGGAAGAATTCGATTTAAAATATCCTGGTTATGGTTTTAATAAAAATGCTGGCTATGGAACTAAAGAACATCTGTCGGGTCTTAAAAAACAAGGAGCTTGCCCAATCCATAGAAAAACATTTGCTCCTATCAAGAATATGATTTAATTTCCTTTTATTTACGTACTTTATTAATAGGTACCGTAAATAGGAGGTTTTTTTTATGAAGGATTTAAATCTATTTATTTTCAGATTAAAACATTTAAAAGGAATCGGGAACAAGGGATTATTGCGACTTCTGCAATATTATATGGAATTCCCGGAAGAAGAAGTATCATTGAATAGCTTTATTAAAATAGGTAAAGTTAAAAAAAATTATCTATCTATTTTTACAGATTCATTTGAAAAAAATAAGGATATAAAAAAAGAAAAGTATAATGAATTTTAAGAAACATACTCTTTTTTGACTATTCTTGACGAAGAGTATCCCGAATGTCTTCGAGAAATTTATAATCCACCTATCGCTCTATTTTACCGTGGAGATATAAATTTACTAAAAACAGAAACGCTAGGAATGATTGGATCGAGAAAAGCTACAAACCATGGCAAAAATATGGTAGAAGAGTTAGTCCCAAATATTTGCAAAAAGGGTATAACGATTGTCAGTGGCTTGGCAAAGGGGAATGATACTTACGCTCATCAAGCGACTATTAGACACCATGGTAAAACGATAGCGGTGATTGGATGTGGTTTAAATTACAATTATCCCAAAGAAAACCATCGTTTACAAGAATTCATTGCTTGTCAACACTTAATACTTTCAGAGTATTTACCAAACACAAAGCCTTTACCACATCATTTTCCTAGCAGAAATCGAATTATAGCAGGAATTAGTCGAGCTGTTTGTGTCATAGAAGCTAATAAAAGAAGTGGAACGTACATTACTGCTCAACTAGCACTTGAAGAGGGGAGAGAGGTCTACGCTGTTCCAGGAAATCCATTAAGTGATCAGTCAGAAGGGTGCTTATATCTGATTCAAGAAGGAGCTAAATGTATATGGAAATCTGAAGATATTATAGAAGATTGGTACTTTGTAAAATGAAATAAATATTATCATCCTTGACAAAAGGCTATTTTATAGACTAAGATTGTTATCGATTGTTGAACATGAAATTAGTAAACATAAAAAAGCAGAAAGAAAGGGATTATAGCATGAGTTATAAATATTTAGTAATCGTCGAATCCCCAGCAAAAGCGAAAACTATCGAAAAGTATCTTGGTAGAAATTATAAAGTGGTAGCCAGTGTTGGTCATATACGTGACCTACCAAAAAGTAAAATGGGAATAGATATTGAAAATAATTATGAACCAGGGTACATTAATATTCGAGGTAAAGGCCCAGTCATAAAAGAATTAAAAAAATACGCGAAAAAGGCGGAAAAAGTTTACCTAGCAGCCGATCCGGATAGGGAAGGGGAAGCTATTGCTTGGCACCTAGCCCACATTTTGGAATTAGACTTAGAGGATAATAACCGAGTAGTCTTCAATGAAATAACTAAAGAAGCGGTTAAATCAGCGTTTAAAGAGCCTAGAAAGATTAATGTAGATTTAGTCGATGCTCAACAGGCTAGACGTATCCTAGATCGTTTGGTAGGTTATTCTATCAGTCCTATATTATGGAAAAAAGTAAAGAAAGGTTTAAGTGCAGGTCGTGTTCAGTCCATTGCATTAAAAATGATTGTTGACCGAGAAGAGGACATTAGAAAATTTGAACCTGAAGAATATTGGAGTATTACCAATAATTTTGTAAAAGGGAAGTCAAAATTTAAAGCCAATTTTTACGGAGTCGATGGAAAAAAACTAAAACTAAACAATGCTGAAGATGTAAAAAGCGTTACTGATAAGTTACTTTCACGTGATTATGATATTACTAAGGTGACCAAGAAAGAACGAAAAAGAAACCCAGCAGTTCCTTTTACAACAAGTAGTATGCAACAAGAAGCTGCAAGAAAATTAAACTTTAGAACTAGAAAAACAATGATGGTTGCTCAACAATTATATGAAGGAATAAAATTAGGCAAAGGTCAAGGGACAGTGGGATTAATTACGTATATGCGTACAGATTCAACACGTCTATCTGACACAGCAAAAGAAGATGCGTACAATTTTATTGTTGAGAAGTATGGAAAAGAATATGTTTCAGGAACTATAAAAAAACAAAAAAATCCTCAGGGAGCACAAGACGCTCATGAGGCAATAAGACCTTCAAGTGTTTTAAGAACACCTGAATCTTTAAAAGAATTTTTAGATAAAGATCAATTTAAATTGTATTCATTAATATGGTCAAGAATGGTTGCTAGCCAAATGGCTCCAGCGATTCTAGACACAATGCGTGTTGATATAGAGCAAAATGATGTGAAATTTGTAGCCAATGGCTCTAAAATTAAATTCCCAGGTTTCACTAAAGTCTACATTGAAGGTAAAGATGACGGGAAAGAAGAAAAAGAAAATATTTTACCGGATCTTACGGAAGGTGATGTCGTTAAATCAGCTGATATTGAGCCGAAACAACATTTTACTCAGCCACCAGCAAGGTTTAGTGAGGCAACGTTAATAAAAACGCTTGAAGAAAATGGCGTAGGAAGACCATCTACCTATGCTCCAACATTAGAAACAATCCAACGTCGTTATTATGTTAAATTAGCTGCTCGAAGATTCGAACCAACTGAACTTGGTGAAATTGTTAATAATTTGGTTTCAGAATTCTTCCCTCAAATCATTGATGTGAACTTTACAGCAGAAATGGAAAAAGATTTAGATAAGATTGCGATCTCTCAGGAAAGATGGGTAGATGTAGTTGATCGTTTCTATAAACCGTTTGCTAAAGAGTTAGAAGTAGCAGAAAAAGAAATCGAAAAAGTCCAACTTAAAGATGAACCAGCAGGATTTGATTGCGAATTGTGTGGAAATCCGATGTTAATTAAGCTTGGAAAATATGGTAAATTCTATGCGTGTAGCAATTTTCCCGAATGTCGAAATACGAAGGCAATCGTCAAAAAAATAGGAGTCACTTGCCCAACTTGTAAAAAGGGTGATGTTATCGAAAAGAAAACGAAAAAAAATAGAATCTTCTTTGGTTGTGATCAGTATCCCGAGTGCGAATTTACCTCTTGGGATCGTCCGATTGGTCGAGATTGTCCAAAATGCTCGAATTATTTAGTTCAGAAAAAAGTTAGAGGGGGACAACAAATCTTGTGTAGCGAATGCGACTACAAAGAGGATGTTCAAAAATAAAATTTACCTGTAGCCTAACAAATTGTGTATAATATATAAGAGAAGGGACTAAAACTATTGTTTTAAGTCTCTTTGTTCTTTTTAAAATAGGAAAGAGGTTTAGTTATGACAGATTTAAAAGTAACGGTAATTGGTGCTGGACTTGCAGGAAGTGAAGCAGCGTTTCAAGTAGCAGAATCAGGTATTAAAGTTGATTTATATGAAATGCGAGCAGAAAAAAAAACGCCTGCTCATCATACGGATAAATTTGCAGAACTAGTTTGTACAAATTCTTTAAGAGCAAATAATATAGAAAATGCTGCTGGACTTTTAAAAGAAGAGATGAGAATATTGAACTCAGTTATTATTGAGTCAGCTGATATAAATCAGTTGCCAGCAGGAGGAGCTTTAGCAGTAGATCGTGAAAAGTTCTCATCCTATATCACTGAAAAAATAACAAATCATCCAAATATAACTGTATATCATGAAGAAGCGATTAAGATTCCAAATGAAGGTATTACGATAATAGCAACAGGTCCGTTGACTTCTGAACCCTTAGCAGAAAGTATAAGAGAGTTCACTCAATCTGATGGCCTATATTTTTATGATGCAGCAGCCCCGATTATAGATAAAGAAACAATTGATATGAATAAAGTTTATTTAAAATCTAGATATGATAAAGGAGAAGCCGCTTATTTAAATTGTCCAATGAATAGAGATGAATTTTATGCATTTCGGGAAGCATTGATATCTGCAGATGTTGCACCGCTTAATTCTTTTGAAAAAGAAAAATTTTTTGATGGGTGCATGCCAATAGAGATCATGGCAAGTCGCGGTGAAAAGACAATGCTCTTTGGACCATTAAAGCCTGTGGGATTAGAAGATCCTAAAACGGGAAGGCATCCGTATGCAGTTATTCAATTAAGACAAGATGATGCGGCAGCATCCTTATATAACATTGTTGGTTTTCAAACTCATTTGAAATGGGGCGAACAAAAACGAATTGTTCGAATGATCCCAGGATTGGAAAATGCTAATATTGTCAGATATGGTGTTATGCACCGTAATACGTTTATAAATTCTCCTAAGCTATTAATGCAGACGTATCAATCAAAAAGATGCCCAACATTATTATTTGCCGGTCAAATGACAGGTGTTGAAGGCTATATTGAGAGTGCAGCAAGTGGTTTAGTTGCAGGAATTAATGCTTCTAGATTAGCTAAAGGAATAGATCCAATTATCTTTCCAGAGACTACAGCAATCGGAAGTTTAGCTCATTACATAACTCATGCTTCAGGAAGTAATTTCCAACCAATGAACATTAATTTTGGTATCTTTCCAGAGTTACCAAAAAGAGTTAGAGATAAAAAAGAACGATTTAAAGCACTCTCAAATAGAGCTTTAAAGGATATAAAAAAATTTAATAAGTAGAGTACTATAATAATCGAGCTTATCTAAAATAAGATAAGCTTTTTTTGATCTAATTGTTATTAATATATGAATAAATTGTGCCATTTTTTTGTAAAATTCATTAAATTCTGACAATTTATTGTTTTAGATTATTGATTGTGTTACATTTGTTTTGTAATTTATTTGAGAGGACGTCTAAGAAATGGATCACTTAACGGAATTTTTACGCTATATTATTATTGAAAGGCAGTATTCAGAAAAAACAAAACAAGCCTACCAAGATGATGTACTAGATTTCTTTTCATTTTTAAAAACATCAGGGGATGATAACTATCTTGGAGTAACATTACAAGACATTCGAATATACTTATCTTTTCTACACGATCAGAACTATAGCCGAAATACAATTAGCCGTAAGTTATCAAGTTTACGTTCCTTTTATCAATATTTAGTAAAAAATGAAGTGATCAATGAAAATCCTTTTTCCTATGTTCAAATGAAACGTCAACAAGCTAAATTACCTAGATTTTTTTATGAAAAAGAAATTGATGTGTTATTTCAACAAACTCAGGGAGATGATGCTTTAGACAATCGAAACCGAGCATTACTTGAAGTTCTTTATGGGACAGGTATTCGAGTGACGGAATGTACAAATATCAAAATAAAAGACATTGATTTTGATACATCGGTTGTATTAATCTTTGGAAAAGGAAATAAAGAGCGGTATGTTCCGTTTGGCTCATTTGCTCATGATGCTATTTTAGATTACATCGGACATGGTAGAACCGAATTAATGATTAAAGGAAATACCACACATGATTTTTTATTCGTTAACCAAAGAGGGAATAAGTTAACAGATTCAGGAATTCAATATATTTTAAAAAAAATGATTGAAAAAAGTAGTCTAACTGCGGATATACATCCTCATATGTTTAGACATACGTTTGCCACTCATTTATTAAATAATGGAGCTGATCTTAGAACTGTCCAGGAATTATTAGGACATTCAAGCTTGTCTTCTACTCAAATCTACACACACGTTACGACAGATACATTACAAAAAAGCTATCGAAATTTTCATCCGAGAGCTTAAGAGAGGACGATTATTAATGGGGTATACAACATTTCATTCAACGACAATTTGTGCGGTTGAAAAAAACGGGAAGTTTGCAATGGCAGGTGATGGTCAAGTAACAATGGGAGAATCTGTTGTTATGAAAGGAACTGCTAAAAAAGTTCGTCGCATCTATAATAATCAAGTTGTAGTTGGATTTGCTGGAAGCGTTGCAGATGCTTTTAACTTAGAAGAAAAATTTGAAGGTAAGTTAAATGAATACAAGGGAAATTTAATGAGAGCTGCAGTGGAACTGGCAATGGAGTGGCGCAGTGATAAGATGATGCAAAAACTAGAAGCTATGTTAATCGTGATGAATGATAAGGAAATGCTTGTTGTTTCAGGAACTGGAGAAGTTATTGCTCCTGATGATGGTATTTTAGCAATTGGCTCAGGCGGTAATTATGCTTTGGCAGCAGCAAGGGCATTGAAAGAAAATGGTAAGGAAGATATGACTGCAGGAGACATTGCTCAAGCGGCTCTCCATGTTGCAGGAGATATTTGTGTTTATACAAATCATAATGTAATTGTAGAAGAATTATAAAGGGATGGTAACTATGACAACTAATCAAAAAACACCAAGAGAGATAGTATCTGATTTAGATAAATATATAATTGGTCAAAATAAAGCAAAAAAATCAGTTTCAGTTGCGTTAAGAAACAGATATAGACGTATGCAATTAGATGAAGATATGCAGCAAGAGATTACACCGAAAAATCTATTGATGATTGGCCCCACAGGTGTCGGAAAAACAGAAATTGCTCGCCGTTTAGCTAAAATTGTGAACGCTCCTTTTATTAAGGTAGAAGCTACTAAATTTACTGAAGTAGGTTATGTAGGTCGTGATGTTGAATCCATGGTTAGAGATTTAGTAGAGGCTAGTATTACAATAGTTAGAAAAGAACAATATAGCCGTGTTTATACGCAAGCCTATAAAAAAGCTGAAAGTCGTTTAGTTAAACTATTAGTTCCAGGAATTAAAAAAGAAAAAAAACAAAATAAAAATCAACTTGATATGATGATGCAAATGATGAACGGGTTACAAGATAATCAAGAAGAAGAAAAAGAAGAAGTGAATGACTCAATCCGTGTAAGCCGTGAAACGGTTCAATCTCAACTAGAAAAAGGCTTACTTGAGAACAGAGAAATTACGATTGAAGTGGAAGAAAAAAAATCAACGCCATCTATGAATAACGGATTAGAACAAATGGGCATTGATTTGAACGATACGATTAATTCACTAACACCTAAAAAGAAAGTTAAACGAACACTCACTGTTGCGGAAGCTCGAGAAATTTTGATTAATGAAGAATCTGAAAAATTGGTAAATGATGCAGACATTCATAGCGAAGCAATCAAGTTAGCTCAAAATCACGGTATCATCTTTATCGATGAGTTTGACAAAATCACTTCTAAATCAGAAAATTCAGGGCAAGTTTCAAGAGAAGGTGTTCAACGAGATATCCTACCTATCGTTGAAGGCTCTCTGGTAAATACAAAATACGGTACTGTATCTACGGAACATATCTTGTTTATCGCTTCTGGCGCATTTCATTTAAGTAAACCAAGTGATTTGATCCCGGAATTACAAGGTAGATTCCCAATTAGAGTCGAACTAGACGACTTAACGGCGGAAGATTTTGTTCGTATTTTAACCGAACCTGATAATGCATTAGTGAAACAGTATATTGCACTTCTTGGAACAGAAAATATTTCAGTAACATTTACGAAAGAAGCAATTGAAAGAATTGCAGGAATAGCATTTGATGTCAATAGTGAAACGGATAATATCGGTGCAAGACGGTTACATACAATTCTTGAGAAGTTATTGGAAGATTTGTTATTTGAATCACCTGACATGCAAATGGGTGAGATAACAATAACTGAAAGCTATGTAAACGATAAATTGGGTCACATTGCCAAGGATGAAGATTTAAGTCGTTATATTCTCTGATGGTTTATTTATTTGAGGAGGGGTTTTAGTGGATACTTTATTAACAAAAACACGCATGATTAATGAATTGTTACAAAGAGAGAATACATTAAGTTTATCTTCAGACTTACCTTATAATCAAATGGCAGATATTTTAGGAGATATTTTAGATTCTAACGCTTATATCATCAATAAAGATGGCATAGTTCTAGGTTATATGGTCATTCATGACTTTAATAATGAGCGACTTAAGAATATGTTATTGGCACAACAATTTCCAAAAAAATATATTCAAAGTATTTCGTATTTGGAAAAAACAAAAGAAAATATTAGCATATCGAATGAAATGACAGTTTTTCCCGTAGAATTAAGAGAAGAGACTAGCTCGTTAGATGGTTACACAACAGTTGTGCCTATCTTTGGAGCTGGTGAGAGATTAGGCACGATTCTACTTGGTCGAATAGGCAAACGGTTTAGTTCTGAGGATTTAGTACTGGCCGAGTATGGAGCTACCGTTGTCGGAATGCAAATTCTCTATCAACTATCAAGAGAAATAGAAAAAGAGGTCAGAGATTCCACAAATGTTAAAATGGCAATAGGGACACTGTCCTATAGTGAATTAAAAGCTGTTCAAGCTATTTTTACTGAACTCGAGGGGAACGAGGGCAGACTTACCACTTCAACAATAGCTGATAAAATAGGAATTACTCGTTCAGTTATTGTCAACGCATTAAGAAAATTAGAATCTGCAGGGATTATTGAAACGAGATCATTAGGGATGAAGGGGACATACATTAAAATAATTAATCAACTTTTTAAAGATGAGCTAAAAAAAAGTTATTAATTTAAAGGAGGTCCACTATGACAGCTATTTTAGAAAATAAAATATGTCGTGTTGTTGTCGATGAATATGGAGCAGAGGTTTCAAGTTTTATTTTAAAAGAAGAAAATTTAGAATATATTTGGCAAGGAAATCCTGATTTTTGGGGAAGAAAAGCTCCCATTTTGTTTCCTTTTGTTGGAAAACTAAAAAATGATACTTATATATATAAAGGCAAAACTTATCCGATGAGTCAACACGGATTTGCCAGAGATAAGTTTTTTACACTAGAAAAAGCAACGTCTGAAAAAGCTACTTTTGTTTTAAAAAATGATCAAGAAACATATGAAGTATACCCTTTTGAGTTTGAGTTAAGAATTAACTATTCTTTGGAAGGGAAAAGCTTAAGTGTGCAGTATGAGGTGTCTACAAAATCTGAAGAGATTTATTTTGGTATTGGAGGGCATCCTGCGTTTAATATCCCACTTGTATCAGATACTACATTTGATTCATATTATATTCAATTCGCACCATCTAAATCTCGATTTTTATTACCTTTAAAAGGTCCTTATATTGATCTGAGTAAGAAAACACTAGCTCAGACTAATACGTCAATTCAATTAAGCAGAGAGTTATTCAAGGGTGATGCAATGATTTTAGAAACGGTGGGTGAACATTGTTTTTCTGTTTTATCTGATAAAACGAAACATGGTGTGTCTGTATCCTATGATAATTTACCTTTTGTAGGTTTTTGGACACCTTATCCAAAAGAGGCACCTTTTGTTTGTATTGAACCTTGGGCAGGGATAGCTGACACTGTTGATACTAAAGGTGAACTTGAAGAAAAACTAGGTATAAATCACTTGAGAAAAGGTGAATTGTTTAGGCGTGAATATATCATCACAATAAAATAAAAGCCTTGGAAAATAGTTTCCAAGGCTTTTTTATACTAGTTAAAGTAACTATGATCTTCTAATTTTAGTTCACTCAAAATGATAGAGGCTGTTTCTTCTATTGATTTTTGTGCAACGTTAATAATTAAACAGCCTATTTTTTTATACAAATCATCTGCAAATTTCAACTCTTCTTTAATTTTAGAGATATCAGAGTAGGCCGTATCAGGTCTTAATCCGTAAGAACGCATTCTTTCTTCTCGAATAGCGTTTAGTATTTTAGGATCATTTGTCAAACCAACAATTTTTTTAGGGTCAACTTCCCAAATTTGTGAAGGAATATGAGCTTCTGGAATTAAAGGCAAGTTTGCCACTTTTAAATTTTTATTTGCTAAGAATAAGCTGAGAGGTGTTTTAGAAGTTCTGGATACACCTAATAAGAGAATATCAGCTTCCAAGAAGCCTCTAGGATCTTTACCATCGTCATATTTTACAGCGAATTCCATTGCATTGATTCGATCGAAGTAGTTTTCATTCAAAAAATGTAAAGCTCCAGGTACACGAGAGGGTTTAATTCCAGTTCTTTCTGAAATTTCATCCACAACATTTGATAGAGCATCAAAATAAAATAACTTATTTTTTTGACAAAATTCATTTGAAATATGCACTAATTCTTCAGAGATTAGAGTTTGGATGATGATGGCATTCACCAGTTTAGCTTCTTCTAGTGCGATGAGTAACTCTTGTTTTTCATATATAAAACTACGCTTCATCAAATGACATTCGATATCTAATTGTTCGTATTGAGCAATTGAAGCTTGGGCTAGCTTAGAGGCTGTTTCCCCTGCCGAGTCTGAGATGATATAAATATAAATACTTTTGGTGGTCATTCGTATCTTCCTCTCTATCTTTTTACTTATGAGACATTATAACATATAATAGGTTTATCGTAATTAATTAAACGAGGTGAGTAAAATGGAGCACCAATTGACGAACGCTATCAAAATAATAAAAATGAATGGTTATAAATATACTAAAAAAAGAGAAGAAATATTACTTTTTCTAATTCAAGAAAATAGATATATAGGCGCCATTGATGTTTTTGATTTTATGAATGCGAAGTATCAAGGGATTAGCTATGATACGATTTACCGCAATTTAAGAGATTTTACAAAAATGGAGCTTTTAGAAGAAACTGAATTAATGGGAGAAAAGAAATTTAGATTTCATTGTGATGTACCTGATGCACATAGTCCAAGTCACCATCACCATCACTTTATATGTACCAGCTGTGGAGCTACATCAGAAATAAATTTATGCCCTATGGATTCTTTTAGTGAACAGCTTCCAGGCTGTCAAATTGAGAGTCATCGCTTTGAAATTTTAGGAAAATGTCAAAAATGTTCAAAAAAAGCAAACTCTTAGTTGACGAAAAAAAAGACTTTAGGTATACTATATAACGAACAGTTTTTTGTTTATTACAATATATGAAAAACGGTTACCTAAAAGTTTGGAGGGAGGGATTTATATGTCAAAAACTGTTGTTCGTAAAAACGAATCATTAGATGACGCTCTTCGTCGCTTCAAACGTTCCGTTTCAAAAACTGGTACTTTGCAAGAGTATCGTAAACGTGAATTTTACGAGAAACCAAGTGTTAAGCGTAAGAAGAAGTCTGAAGCTGCAAGAAAGCGCAAAAAATTCTAATCTTCAATGAATGGATCTGATGATATTATGTCACTTTTAGAAACTTTAAATGATGATATCAAAGTAGCAATGAGAAGTAAGGACAAAGAAGCCTTAGCTATTCTAAGAATGATTAAGTCTTCAATCCAAAATGAACAAATTAATAAGGGAGAGAATTTATCTCCTGATGAAGAATTGACGTTAGTTTCTCGTGAGATGAAACAACGCAAGGAATCTCTGAGTGAATTTGAAAAAGCAGGTCGTAAAGACTTGATCGAACAGGCGAACTTCGGAATTTCAATTGTTTCAAATTATTTACCTAATCAATTATCAGATGAAGAGTTAAGACGTGTCATTACTGAAGCAGTCGCTTCAACTGGTGCTACTTCAATGAAGGATTTTGGGAAAGTAATGGGGGCTGTAATGCCAAAAACAAAAGGGAAAGCCGATGGACAAAAAGTTAATGCCCTTGTTAAAGAGTTAATATCTTAAATCCATAATAAGTAGTAAGCGAAAGCTTGCTACTTATTTTTTTGTATTTTTTCACAACGCTTTTTCATAATTGAAATATGTGGTATTATTTACTAGTGATAGTTAATAAAAGGAGCTGTACGTTATTTGACAAATATAAATGAAAAATCAATTGATATTGTTTTGAATGATCAAGTAGATATGAACGAAATTTTTGGGTCTCATGATAAGAATTTGACGATTTTAGAAGATTATTTGAATGTGACAATCTCTAGTCGCGGTGAAATTGTGCGTATTTCTGGAAATGAGCCGAATGTGACGTATGCTCATGAGATACTAAAAAGTTTGCAAAAATTAGTTCTACGTAGCCACAAGATTAATTCTACGGATGTTGTTACGGCAATTCAGATGGCAAAAAAAGATGATTTAGGGAACTTTCTATCTTTATACGAAAAAACCATTATTAAAGATTCAAAAGGTAATCCAATTCGTGTGAAGAATACGGGACAAAAAAAATATGTTGAAGCCATTAAAAAAAATGATGTTGTTTTTGGAATAGGTCCAGCAGGAACAGGAAAAACATTTATAGCTGTCTGTTTAGCTGTTGCTGCTTTAAAAAATGGAGAAGTTGAAAAAATTATTTTAACACGCCCAGCAGTTGAAGCAGGAGAAAGCCTAGGTTTTTTACCGGGTGACCTACAAGAAAAAGTAAATCCTTATTTAAGGCCTATATATGACGCTCTATACCAAATACTTGGCATGGAGCATACAAATCGATTAATGGAGCGTGGAGTCATCGAGATTGCGCCTTTAGCGTATATGAGAGGGCGAACATTAGAAGACGCTTTTGTTATTTTAGATGAGGCACAAAATACAACTAAATCTCAAATGAAGATGTTTCTAACAAGGCTAGGTAGTCAGTCCAAAATGGTAATTAATGGTGATCAAACACAAATTGATTTACCTAGAGGAGTTGTTAGCGGTTTGGTTCATGCAGAAAGCATCTTACATGGTATAAAAAAGATTAACTTTGTTGAATTTTCAACTACGGATGTGGTACGCCACCCTGTTGTTGCTGACATTATAAAAGCTTATTCCAATGACTAATTAACGTCCTTAGTAAAGGAGGATAACCATGAAAATTGATTTTAAAGGTATACCAGATAAACTAGGTAAACGTTTTTTACCTCTCGTTCTAATAGTTTTATCAGTTTTATTATTTTTATTGATGCGAGGTAGTGTTCATCAAAAACAACAGGTGTTTAAAGAAGGTCAATTAGCAGAAGAAACAATAAGAGCTAATAAAACAGTTGAAAATAAAAAAGAGACTGAAGAAAAGCAACAATTAGCTAAGGAAAGTGTTACACCTGAATATACTTATGATGCTAATAAAGTAAAAAATCAAGTTAGTCTGGTCACATCACTTTTTGATATGATTCAAAAAGTTAATTCTGAAGCTGAAAAAAAATATAATGATGAACTTGATAAAGCGAAGGATAGGAAAACGGTAAACGAAATTAATGTTGAAGAACGTATTCCAATGTTGAAAACACAATTTGAAAAATTAAATCAAAATAATTTAAGTTATTTTCAAACCTACCCGGATTCATTTTACGAGCAAATATTTACTTTTTCAGCTGATGAATTGAAGCGGGTTCAAGAGCAAAGTATAGCAGTTGTTGATGAAGTAATGAACAAAAAAATAAGAAACTCCACACTGCAAGTTGAAAAACAAACAGCAAAAGATAGACTTCAGTATGTTGACATTACAACGTCTATGAGACAAGTGATTAACGCTATAATTGACAAGACCGTAGTTGTTAATGAAATTGCAAATGAAAAAGCAACTGAGCAACTGAAAGAAAATGCTAAAAATAATGTTCAACCTGTAATGATTTATCAAGGAGAAATTATCGTTAGAGAAGGCGAACAAATAGATTCTAAGGCAATGGAGAAGATTAAAGTTCTTGGATTAACAAATCAATCAAGTTCAGTTTTTCCAATGCTAGCTCTTGTATTGACTTTGGTTCTGCAAATTTGTTTAATTATTTATATTACAAAAACACAAGATAATTCGATGGATAAGATAAAAAATATCATGTTTTATGCTTGCTGTATTTTAATCTCAATCTTCTTTATGAAAGTATTATATCTTTTCCAAAAAGATACTTATAGTAATGTAGCATTATTGTTCCCAGCGGCTTTCGTGCCAGTTATATTAACAATGTTTATGAATAGAAAGTGGGGCCTACTAGTTGCAATGTTCCAGTCTATTTTTTCGATATTTGTATTTTATAACTTAGCAGGAACCACTAGTTTATTAATGATCACTTTGTATTATGCCTTTACCGGTTGTATAGCTACATTTTTAGTTAAGAGACGAATTGAATCACAAATCAAATCAGCTTTCTTTCTATTGATTGTTGTGCCGGTATTACTTATTGCTATTTTAACGGCTTATCAGGGATTAGATTTTGGTGATAGTAAAACATTAACTAGCCTCTTTATTGCATCAGCTAGTGGCATATTCTCGTTTATTCTTTCAATTGGACTGCATCCTTATATTGAATTACTTTTAAATGATGACAGTGTTATAGTATTGAACGAGTTGAGTAATCCAAATCAGCCTCTTCTAAAAAGGTTACTTCAAGAAGCTCCTGGAACTTACCATCACAGTATGATGGTAGCTAGTCTTAGCGCAAATGCTGTTGCGGAAATTGGCGGACGCTCTTTACTAACCAGAGTAGCTTGTTATTACCATGATATAGGCAAGATAAAACACGCAAACTTTTTTGTTGAAAATTTACCTGATGGTGCAGAAAATCCTCATAATTTTTTATTGCCATCTGATAGCAAAGAAATTATTTTTTCTCATGTAACTGAAGGTGTTAAAATATTAGAAGAAGCAGATATGCCACAATTTGTAATTGATGTGTGTCAACAGCATCACGGAACAACTTTGATGAAATATTTTTATGTTAAAGAAAAAGAGAGAAATATGGAAACCACTGAGGAAACTTTTAGATACCCAGGTCCTAAACCTCAAACAAGAGAAGCGGGAGTGATTAATATAGCTGATAGTGCTGAAGCTGCCGTTAGAGCGATGGATCACCCGACAAATCAAAAAATAGCTGAATTTGTCCATAATCTAATTCGTTCAAGACTTGAAGATGGACAATTAAATGAATCAGGTTTAACTTTAAATGAAGTTGCTTTAATAGAGAAATCTATTGTGGATGGTTTATGTAGCACATTCCATTCTCGGATTAAGTATCCAAAAATGAAATCAGAAGCTGAAAAAATGAAACAAGAGCAAGAAGGAAGAAGGGTCTAACAATGGATGTTACAATAGTTGATAAAACTGAAGAATTAAGTGCCGAACAATTAGAGTTAACAATGAATATTATTGAATTTGCTTCTAAAGAGCCAATTCTTGACCTTGCTCAAGATACTGAAATGTCAGTAACTTTTGTTAACAACAAAGAAATTCATGAGATTAATCGTCAATACAGGGAAAAAGATGCACCAACAGATGTTATTAGTTTCGCTTTAGAGGATGAAGGAATGGATGAAGTTCCTTTAATTATGGAAGGGTTCGATATTCCAAGAAACATTGGAGATATTATCGTATCTGTTGAGAGAACCTCAGAACAAGCAAAAGATTTTAATCATTCTTTTGAAAGAGAATTGGGATTTTTAGTTGTTCATGGTTTTTTACATTTAAATGGTTTTGACCATATGAATGAAATTGATGAAAAAGAAATGTTTGATTTGCAAAGAAAGATCTTAGATAATTATGGACTTAAAAGATAAACAAAAAAAATTAAAAAATAAAACATTTTTAGAATCATTTAAACATGCCTTATTTGGAATTAAGACAGTGGTTTTAGAAGAAAGAAATATGAAGTATCACTTTTCTTTAAGCTTTATAGTTCTTATTTTTGGAATTGTATTTAGCTTATCAAAAATCGAATGGTTATTTATCATTTTTTCAATTTTTCTTGTGCTTATCACTGAAACGATAAATACTTGTTTTGAAAATATAGTTGACTTAGTAACTGATTACAAGTACCATGAATTAGCAAAAAAAGTGAAAGATATGGCAGCTGGAGCGGTTTTATTATCTGCTCTATTGGCGTGTGTTGTAGGAACTACTATATTTTTACCTAAAATATGGCTATTAATGATCTAAATGGAGGAAAAAAATGAATACAGAAGGATTTAAATCAGGATTTGTTGCAATCATTGGACGACCTAATGTTGGAAAATCAACATTATTAAATAGAATCGTAGCACAAAAAATAGCGATTATGAGTGATAAAGCTCAAACAACTCGAAATAAAATCCAAGGTGTGTACACAACTAAAAATGAACAAATTGTTTTTATTGATACACCTGGAATTCATAAACCTAAAACAAAATTAGGTGATTTTATGGTTGAAACTGCTTATAGTGCTCTTCGTGAAGTAGATGCAGTTCTTTTCATGGTTAGTGCAGACCAACCTAGAGGACGTGGTGATGATTTTATCATTGAACGTTTAAAACAATCTAAGGCACCAGTTTACTTAATAATTAATAAGATTGACACAGTTCATCCAGATCAATTATTACCAATAATTGATGATTATCGAAATGAGTTAGAATTTGCTGAAGTGATTCCTATTTCTGCAACTGAAGGAAATAACGTAGATACATTACTGACAACTCTTGTTGGAGATTTACCAGAAGGACCACAATTTTATCCAGAAGACCAAGTGACAGATCACCCTGAGTATTTTATTGTTTCAGAATTAATCAGAGAAAAAGTTCTTCACTTGACTGAACAAGAAGTCCCTCACTCGATAGCAGTTATCACAGAGAGTATGAAACGCGATGAATTTGACAAAATACATATTCAAGCAAGTATCATTGTTGAACGTGATAGCCAAAAAGGTATTATTATTGGAAAAGGTGGTAAAATGTTGAAAAATATCGGTGTCAAAAGTCGTAAAGACATCGAAAACCTTTTAGGTAATAAAGTCTATTTGGAACTTTGGGTTAAGGTTCAAAAAAATTGGCGTGATAAAAACAAAGACTTACAAAACTTTGGTTATCGTAAAATGGATTATTAGTAAATTAAAAGTTGTTATTTTCTATATTTTAATATTAAAGACCTGGGAAAAATCTCAGGTTCTTTTATTTTATTGTTTTGTAAGGAGGTGTCGCAGTGAGGCATCAGGAAGAAATAAATGCGATTGTTTTATTCACCAAAAATTATAGAGAAAAAGACAGATTAGTTAAACTGTTTACTGAATCTCGTGGGAAAAAGATGTTTTTTGTTAAAGGCGCAAATCGCAAGAATAATCCTTTGACTGCTGCAATTCAGCCATATACAAAAGCCAACTTCATTGCAGATATAAAAGATGAAGGGTTATCTTTTTTAAACAATGTAAAAGAAATTCAACCTTTTGAGGAAATACAAAAAGATATTTTTATTTCAGCTTATGCAACATATATATTAAATCTAGTAGATGCAGCCATTGAAGATAATTATTACGACCCGCATCTTTTTGGTTTTACTAACGAAGCGTTAGATTTATTGAATAGAAAAAGTGATGCGGAGATTATTACTAATATTTTTGAAATACAACTACTAAATCGTTTTGGTATTCAGTTAAACTGGCAAAAGTGCGCAGTATGTGAACAAACAAGTGGGAAGTTTGATTTCTCTTATAACTATAATGGTGTTTTATGTGAGGCGCATTACCATTTAGATGAAAGGCGTTCACACTTTGATCCAAATGTAGTTTACTTTATTCGCTTATTTTCATCAATAAGATATGATCAAATAAACGCAATTAACTTAAGACAAGAAGTAAAAGATTCTATTCGTGTTGCAATAGATGAGTTATATGGTGAGTATGTAGGGATACAATTAAAAAGCAAAAAATTTATTGATGAAATGAAAAATTGGGAGAATTTATTAAAGAAAGATTAATAGATTTGTTGACAAATATTAAGACAAGGATTAAAATTAAGTAAATATTTATACAATTATGTTGAAGGAACTAAGTAAAAAATAAAGAAACTAACAAAGCGAACTTGGATTAGTGAAAGCCAAGTAAAGTCTCTTATTTTTGAAGGCACTCCTGAGTAATGAATGAAGCTGCCAATTGTCATAATTGGAAGTAGGGTGGAACCGCGATGATATCGTCCCTATGTTTGATAAAAATCAAACATAGGGACTTTTTGCATTTTAAAAGGAGGAAGAAATATGAGTCACAAATTAACTATTCAAGAAATGATTCTGACATTACAAAAATATTGGTCAGAACAAGGCTGTATGTTAATGCAGTCTTATGACACAGAAAAAGGGGCAGGAACGATGAGTCCGTATACTTTTTTAAGAGCTATCGGACCTGAGCCTTGGAATGCAGCGTATGTGGAACCATCAAGAAGACCAGCTGATGGACGTTATGGTGATAATCCGAATCGTTTGTATCAACATCATCAATTCCAGGTTGTCATGAAACCTTCTCCACTTAATATTCAAGAACTTTATCTAGAAAGTTTAAAACTATTAGGTATTGATCCACTTCAACATGATATTCGTTTTGTTGAAGATAACTGGGAAAATCCCTCTATGGGGTGCGCAGGATTAGGTTGGGAAGTTTGGCTTGATGGAATGGAAATCACGCAATTTACTTATTTCCAACAAGTTGGTGGTTTAGAATGCAAACCTGTAACATCTGAAATCACATATGGTATTGAACGATTAGCTTCATATATTCAGGAAGTGGATAGTGTTTATGATTTAGAGTGGACAAAAGGAGTAAAATACGGAGAAATATTTGTTCAACCAGAGTACGAACATTCAGTTTACTCATTTGAAACGAGTGACCAAGAGATGTTACTTAACTTATTTAATACGTATGAAGCAGAAGCAAAACGTTGTATTGAAAAACAATTGGTGCATCCAGCTTATGATTTTGTCTTAAAATGTAGCCATACGTTTAACCTACTTGATGCTAGAGGTGCTGTTTCTGTTACAGAAAGAGCGGGCTACTTAGCCCGTATTAGAGATATGGCTCGTGAACTAGCTAAAACGTTTGTAGAAGAGAGAGAGAAGCTTGGATTCCCTCTTTTAAAAAATTTACAGGAGGAAAAATAAGATGACAAAACAATTTTTATTTGAAATTGGTTTAGAAGAAGTTCCAGCGCATATTGTAACACCAAGCGCTAACCAACTAGTTGATAAAATAAAAGTATTTTTAAAAGAAAATCGTTTAGAGTATGGTTCAATAGAGTCTTTTTCTACTCCTAGAAGGTTAGCTGTTAGAATAAACGAGTTAGCTGAAAAACAAGAAAACATAGAAGAAAAAGCAAAAGGACCAGCAAAAAAAATTGCCATAGATAATCAAGGTGAATGGAGTAAAGCTGCACTCGGATTTGCTCGTGGTCAACAAGCTACAGCTGAGGATTTATTCTTTGAAGAGTTTAAAGGAGAGGAATATGTTTTCGTTAATAAATTTATTCAAGGTAAACCAACTGAAACAGTTTTAGTTGATTTGCCAGAAGTTGTAAAACAAATGACATTTCCTGTTTCGATGCATTGGGCTGGTTTTGATTATAAATTTATTCGCCCTGTTCATTGGTTAGTTAGTTTGTTAGATGAAAAAGTTATACCTATGTCTTTATTTAATATTAGCAGTGGACGAGTATCTAGAGGACACCGATTTTTAGGTCAGGATACGGAAATCACTCACGCAAAAGAATACGAAAATGCGTTAAGTAAACAATTTGTAATAGTTGATGCTTCAGAGCGTAAAGCTAAAATTACAACTCAAATTAATGATGTAGTAAAAGAAAAAAAATGGATTATACCAATCGATGAAGAGCTTTTAGAAGAAGTCAATAACTTAGTAGAGTACCCAACAGTTTTTGTGGGAGATTTTGAAGAGCAATATTTGAATGTTCCAGCTGAAATTTTAATAACATCAATGAAAGAACACCAACGTTATTTCGAAGTTTTAGATCAAGAAAATAATTTATTAAATCATTTTATTGGTGTACGAAATGGTAACAAAGAGTATATTGAAAATGTAGCAAAAGGAAATGCTAAAGTTTTAAAAGCAAGATTAGAGGATGCAGAATTCTTTTATCAAGAAGATGTAAAAATTCCTATTGATTCATATGTAGAAAAATTAAAAAATGTGACATTTCATAAAAAAATAGGTTCAATATATGAAAAAATGCAACGTGTGAATGCCATTTCTAAAGTAATTGGTAAACATGTCGGGTTGACAGATAATGAATTAAGTAGCCTAGATAGAGCAAGTCAAATCTATAAATTTGACTTAGTAACGTTGATGGTTGATGAATTCCCAGAACTTCAAGGTATAATTGGTGAAAAATACGCTCTATTGCAAGGTGAGAATGAGGCAGTAGCTCAAGCAATACGTGAACATTATTTACCTAAATCAAGTGATGGAGAGTTGCCAGAAAGTAGCATAGGGGCGGTATTAGCTATCTCTGAAAAAATAGATACTTTAATCACGTTCTTTTCAGTTGGCTTAACACCTAAGGGGTCAAATGATCCATATGCACTGAGGAGACAAGCATATGGAATTATACGTATTATCGAATCAAAAAATTGGAAATTCCCTTTGGAAAATTTACATAAAGAAATAGAAGGTTTAATAAATCAAAACGAAGCAAAATTTGGTATCCATCTAGAGGATACTAATCAATCTATACATGCATTCTTAATGGGTCGTATGAAACAGTGGTTCAATGGTAAAGATATACGTCATGATATTATTGAAGCAGTTATTGAAAGTCATCAAGATGACTTGAATCAAATGTTTGAAGTTGCTGAAATATTAAAATCAAATGCTACTGAAAAAGATTTCAAACCTAGTGTTGAATCTTTAACACGTGTTATCAATCTGGCGAAAAAAGCTGATATGAATGAGAATGCTGTTGTTGACAAGACATTATTTGAAAATCAATCTGAAAAAGAATTGTTTGAATCATTTAATCAAATAAAAATGAGCGCATCTTCTTTAACATTAAAAGAAAATTTTGAAGCACTGAAGAGTTTAAATCCATTAATAGAAGATTATTTTGAAAATACGATGGTTATGGTCGATGATGAGAAGGTAAGGAATAATCGTTTAATTCAATTAAGTGAGATAGCAAAAATGGCTCTTTCTTTTGCTAGTCTAGATCGATTAATTGTAAAATAAAACAAAGAAGAAACGAATCATTATGATTTTGTTTCTTCTTTTTT
>CBCPLQ010000002.1:0-350104 GCA_965119435.1 uncultured Vagococcus sp.
CTTTTTAGTTATTTTAATCCGTTACGGCAAAATAATTATTCTCATTGTCAGAGAAATTAAATTGTCGAAAACCTATTTCTCCAGAAATCTCACTAACAAAAGGGCTAACCTTTAATAAAGAATGATGCAGTTCCTCAATATTATTCGTTGAAAATAATAGAGATGGATTATTTGTTGCTACTTCGGGTGAATATTTTTGAATAAACTTTTTATCAAATAGTTGCAATGAGAGTTGATCTAAGACAGAGAGTTTAAATGAAAAAAATCCATCAGGTAAATCAATGGTTTCAATAGTAGATAGATTAAAACCTTGTTGCCAAAAATTAGCAGCTTCTTTAACGTCATTTACATATAACATCGTAGTAATTTGATTAATCATTTTTTTAACTCCTACATATCAAAATTTCTGAAACGGATAAAAGCAACAAGTTCTGAAATTCCAGCTAGAGTTAAAATAACTCCGAAAAATCTGAAAAACATCATAGCGCTCGAAAATGGATAAACCATCAAAAGGACTCCAGCCCCAATTGTAATTGCCCCATAAATAAACATGGGTACCCAGTTTACATTAACGTATTGTCTTAAACTAAGTGATTGGGATAGACGAACACCACCACCAACGACACACATCAAACCTAAAAAGAAAGGCAATGCAGCAATGAGTGGCTTAGCAAATAGGAATAAGACTAACGCAAAGATGAAATAAAAAATAGCGATAGGTGTGGATGAGTTGAAGCCGTTTTGCTTATTTTTAATGGATGAAATTAAATTAAATACACCCATCAATATATTATAGCCTACAATAAAGTATAAAATCATTTGAGAAACTTTTGCAGGTTGTAAAAATATAACAATGCCAAGTAAAATATAAGCGATACTTCTTAGTAATGCATGTTTTTGAAGAGATTTAAAAATGGATGTCATAGTGAATCATTCCTTTAAATTAGTATGTAATGCTTATTATTACTTTAATCATAAAAATAAAAAAAATCAAGGGTAAGCCCCTTGATTTTACATAGAATCCTTAAATACGTCTTTATTCTTAGCGAAATAATCAACACCTGAATAAATGGTGAAAATTAAGCAAATATAAAGCATAATTTGGTCAACTGGGATATTTAAGCTTGCAAATGGAATATTGTTGATTAAAAGTAAGATAATCGCAACCATTTGAGTAGCTGTTTTAATTTTCCCAGGCCATGCAGCCGCCATCACTTCTCCGCCTTCAACAAGTAGTAAGCGAAGGCCTGTCACTGCAAGCTCACGACAAATAATAATTGCAACAATCCATGCAGCCGCTTTACCCTGCTCTACTAATACAATAAAAGCAGTCATAACTAGCATTTTATCAGCTAGTGGATCAGCGAATTTCCCAAAGTTAGTAACAAGATTATCTCGACGTGCAATGTGTCCGTCTAACCAGTCAGTAAAACTTGCTACAGCAAAGATAATTGCAGCAATTAGTTGTGTAACTTCTAGGGAAGTGCCTAGAATAGCTACTTCTCCCCAATTAAATGGCACAACAGCAATGACGATAAAGACAGGAATCATAAAGATTCTAAGGACAGTTAGTTTATTAGGTAAATTCATATTATTCATATACCTCTTTCTGTTCATTTATATTTGTAGTAGAATCGGTTGCTGATTCATCCATCTTTAATGTTATCATTTTTTTGCCTGTTGTGGGAGTTTTTTCGTTAAATTTAAGTTCTTCGCCATTAATATTAATCGCAACATTTGTAGCAGCGCCAATAACAATGTCTATATTAGTCATTTCCTCAGGAACAACAGTCTCTAAATCTTCTCCAGCTTGAACTGTATACTGATAGAATAATTCTTGTGTTTCTGTTGATTGAAGACCAACCCAGGCAGGACCATCAAGTCCTTTAAAAGTGATTTTTGTTGGTTTTTCAACATTACTAGCCGTAAATGAAGCAAAATCTCCAGTATCAGTTTCTAAAGTAAATGCTTTTTTCTTCTTTTTCTTAGTTTTCTTTTCTGATTTCTTAGAAGAGCTTGTCTCATCTTTAGATTCTGATTTAGAATCATTTTCTGCTGTATTTGAACTAGCGATATTAGTTGTTTTGTTTGGCATTGGGACTATAGGACCTTCTTCAGAATCGATAAAGATAGCGTAACTAATGGTACCCATAATTGCTACTACAATTAGTACCAACAAAGTAATTGGGATATAGGATTTGATTAGGTTCTTTTTAGTGTTAGTTTCATTATATTTTGATTTTCTAGAACCTTTAACAGGAATTGATAAAGCTTTGGTGTTCATCAAATCATTTTGTTCAGGTTTCCCATCCAGACGTCTTAAGAGCGGCCTAGGGTTAAGACCAACAGCTTCAGCAAATTGTCTGATGAATGTTCGCTTGTAATAATCACTTGGCATAGCATCAAAATCATTATCTTCTATTGCTTCTAAGTAACGTCGTTGTATTTTAGTTATTCGTTGTAAATCACCGATTGTAAGGCCACGTTCAAGACGTGCAGCTCTCAATTTTTCACCAATCGTTTCCAAGTTTTCGCCCCTTCTTTCTAAAAATTGCCGAACTTCTAAGTCAATTAACTTGTTTAAAGTGGCAAGCTATTGTGCTTAAAAGAGTAACGGCTAAGCAAGTCATTTGTTTCTATTCATTGTAGTATATTAAATTTCGTACGAATTGCCAATTAGACCATAGACTGAATTTTTATTTTGGATAGATAAAGAAACGACTTAACCCTTCCGGTCGTACAAAAGACTCTTGAACTTTTAGTAAATCATTTAGCTCGATACTATCAATGATTTCCGCCAAATCAAAAAGGGTAGTGTCACCAAACTTAGTACCACTAAATTGATTAGCGATATATTCAAGTGAGTCAAGAGATTTTAAATGTTTACCCATCATTTTACGTTTAGCTAGATTTAAGTTCCGTTCATTTAGTTCTGGGCTAGTTTTAGATTTTAAAATCAAGTTAATCATTTGATTTGCAAATCGTTCCGGTTCGTTTGTATCAGTACTAAAATCAGCAAAATGAAAGCTACGATCAAGAGTAAATTCGAAAGAGAAAGAATCATCAATAAGCCCTTCGTTATACATACTTAAATAACTTTCAGAGGTATCCCCAAAAAGTAACTGTAATAACAATTGAAGACTAGTTTGATATTTTAATCGTTCAAATCCATCTTTTGGAACATCATCAAGTCCTTTTAGCCCAACAATAGCTTTTGGTCGACTAACAGAGAGGTTTATTTTAGCCTCTTTGATGATATCTTTAGCATTCTCAACAGGGAAACGACGTTTAATTGGCTGTGCTTTAACGAAATCTTTTTCTTGTTGATTTTCGATGATTAAATTCATTAATTCCTCAGGGTCCATTTTTCCAACAATAAATAAATTCATATTGCTAGGATGGTAGAATGTATTGTAACAAAGGTATAAGTCCTCAGCAGTTATATGAGAGATACTTTCTTCTGTACCTGCAATATCGATATGAAGAGGGTGTTTTGGATACAAGTTATTTAAGATACCAAAATATAAACGCCAACTTGGATCATCTTCGTACATTTGAATCTCTTGCCCAATAATACCTTTTTCTTTGTTGACAGATTCTTCAGTGAAGTAAGGATCTTGGACAAAATCAATTAGTGTTTTAATATTTTGTAATGTTTTATCTGTGCTTGAAAAGAGGTAGCTAGTTCGAGTGAAGCTCGTAAAGGCATTACTTGAAGCGCCTTGTCTACCAAACTTCTGAAAAACATCTTCATCTTCTTTTTCAAATAATTTATGCTCTAAGAAATGGGCAATACCGTCAGGGACTTTGGTGAAGTTATCGTGGCCAAGAGGTATAAACTCATTATCGATAGAACCATAATTCGTTGTAAATAACCCGTATGTTTTATGAAAGTCAGGCTTTGGAAGTAATGTTACTTCTAAGCCGTTATCAAGTGTACCGGTATATAGGGTTTCATTGATTGAAGGATAGAAAATTTTCTTCATCATTAATTTCTCTCTCCTTCCATAAAGTATACTGCTTGTAAACGAATACGACGAGCAACCTCTTGAATAGTTTGAACAGTGACTTCGTCAATTCGTGATAACCATTCTTCTTGGGAGATATCAGCAACAGGTACTTTAACTTTTAGATAAGCCTGTTCTATCAGAGCTCTTTGATTATCTAATCCCAAAAGATATTGATTTTTCAACATCATTTTTGTTTGATCTAGGTCTTCATCGCTTATATTACCTGCAACCATATCTTTTAATTGTTCATTAATTAAACGTAAGACTTTGTCTCGATTATTGCCGTCAATACCAGTTTGAACAGTAATAAGGCCTCTGAAAGGTTCTATAGAACTGCTAGCATAGTAAGCTAGACTATGCTTTTCTCGTACATTTAAGAATAATTTGGAGTGAGGAAAACCACCAAATAGCCCATTAAATACCATTAAAGCAAAATAAAGGTCATCATAATAAAAAATATCACAATGGTATGCTAAATTTAATTTTGACTGAACAACTGGTAATGTTTCTGTTTTCTGTTGAATAATATTTTGGAAAGGTTGTTGGTAAAAAAGAGGAACTGAAAAATTCTCTCTGTTAGAAAAGCCAAAATCTTTGAAACAACGTTTAACATAACCTTCTGCAACATTACCAATAACTAGAATATCGACTCTATCTTGTTCGATCATATCTTTATAATAACTAGCTAGTGAAGCTGCTGTTTCTTTTTCAATCGTATCAACATCGCCAAAACTTGGCGTACGTTGGCTACTAGAGTGAGAGAAGAAGAGGTTTTGTAACGAAAGAGCCGCGTAGGTTTGTTTATCATCAAAAATTGATTCAATATATTCTATTAGATTAGCTTGCTCTCGGGTAAATGTTTCTTGATCAAAAGAACCCTCTGTAATGTTGGGTGAAAAAATAATTTCTTTTAAAAAAGTAACAGCAGACTCTAAAACAGATGTTCCATTAGGGACCAAATCATCATTAATAATATTTAATGCAATAGTAAAATAGTGTTCATTACCGCTTCTACTAACACCAATGCCAAAACCAGCACCGTAAAGCTCCGATAATTTTTTACTTAAAGCAATTTGATCAGGAAAGTTTAAACTATTTGTCTCCATTAAACTTGCTAATAGGGATCTTTTACTACTTGTTTCTTTGGTTAAAGGTGTAGCAAAGCGTACTAATATACGCACAGTTTTATATTTTTTAGTTGGAATAACGTGTAAATTCACATTTGTATTTAATTCGAAAGTCATAAATCTAATCTCCTTTGTTGATCAGATAATCTTATTAATTGTAAAATAAGATGCACCTAATTAGATTACCAAAAAATGAGTTAATTTGATAGGAAAACACTTAATTTTGAACGTAAAAAAAGAAACTTAAGAAAAGATTAAGGAATCGTTCCATAACTGTTTTATTATTGTTCGTTACAATAGTATAACATATATTACAAATATTTCATGTGTGAAATCAAAATTCATGCAAGCTAAAAAAATATTAGGTATAATGGTTGTTAATAAAGGGGGAAAGAAAATGTTAAAAGAATTTAAAGAGTTTATATCTAGAGGAAGCGTATTGGACTTAGCTGTTGGTGTGATTATTGGGGGAGCTTTTACTGGAATTGTTACAAAATTAACAGATAATATGATAACACCGTTAATTGGGTTAGTAATTAGTTTAATTTTTCCAGGCACAAAAAATGTTGAGGATGCTACAAAAGGTTTAATTTTTACGATAAATGGTGTTAAATTTGATTATGGAGCAGTTATTTCAGCTATTATTACATTTTTAATTACAGCATTTGTATTATTCTTAATTATCAAAGCAGTTAATAAAGCAAATACGATTATTCCAAAAAAAGAAGAAGAGCAAATAGAAGAAGAACAACCAGAAACAACAGAAACTATTTTGCAAGATATTCGTCAGTTATTGGAAGCTCAAAAAGATAATAAAAATAAAGAAAAATAAAAAAACTGTTAAAACGTGATAAACGTTTTAACAGTTTTTTCTTACTTTTTTGATTCAAAAAGTGGACTAACAGGTTTGTTTTCGTGAATACGTTTAATCGCATCTCCCATTAATTCTCCAACACTAACGATTTCAATTTTATCTGAATGTTTGCCTTCAGGTAAAAGAATTGAATCAGTGATAATTAGCTTTTCAATTGAAGAGTTATCTATTCTTTCAATTGCAGGACCAGATAAAACAGGGTGAGTACAACAAGCAACTACTTCTGTAGCACCTTTTTCTTTTAAGGCTTCAGCAGCTAAAGTAATTGTACCAGCTGTATCTATCATGTCATCGATTAAGACACATTTTTTACCTTTAACTTCCCCAATAATGTTCATTACTTCAGCAACATTTGCTTTTGGTCGGCGTTTATCAATAATGGCAATCGGTGATTTAAGCGTTTCTGCTAATTTTCGGGCACGAGTTACGCCACCGTGATCAGGAGAAACAACAACTACATCGTCACCTTCGTAGCCGTGATCCATAAAATAATCCGCAAGTAGTGGTGCTGCCATTAAATGATCAACTGGGATATCGAAGAATCCTTGGATTTGAGCTGCATGTAAATCTAGGACTAAGATGCGTGTTGCACCAGCTTTTTCAAGCATATCAGCCACTAGTTTAGACGTGATCGGCTCACGAGAACGAGCTTTACGATCTTGACGAGCATAGCCATAATATGGCATAACTACGTTGATTGTTTGGGCACTTGCACGTTTTAAAGCATCAATCATAATTAATAATTCCATTAAATGGTCATTAACAGGATTACTTGTTGATTGGATTAGATAGACGTGACTACCACGAATACTTTGCTCGATGTTGATTTGAATTTCACCGTCGCTGAATTGTTTAACTTCTGATTTTCCTAACTCAACACCAACTGCATCAGCAATTTTTTTTGCTAAAGGTTTGTTTGAATTTAAAGAAAATATTTTTAGTCTTGGATCAAAGTAATGATTAGACATGAGGACCTCCACTTTCTATTTCTAAACTTAAGATTACACTTCTATCTAATAGTAGTCATTTTTTACGAATAAATCAAGTGATTTCAGGTCTTTTTATTCGTTATATGGCATTTTTTTCGCATAACCCTCCAAATTTGATTGCCGACCACGAGCAATTCCTAACGCATCATCAGGGATATCTTCTGTAATGGTAGAGCCAGCAGCAGTCGCGGAGTTACGGCCTAAAGTAAGAGGTCCAATTAGATTGGTACCACTACCAATAAAGCTGTGATCGCCAATAGTCGTATGGTATTTATTTTTTCCATCATAATTGACAAAAATAGTACCACAGCCGACATTGATATGATCACCTAATGTAGCATCCCCAACATAAGTTAGATGCCCAACTTTTGAATGCTTACCAATAGTTGCTTTTTTTATTTCAACAAAATTTCCAACATGAGCATTTTCACTGATAACAGCATCCGGTCTTAAATGAGCATATGGGCCAACATCAGCTCCATCTTTAATGACAGAGTTTTTAATGGTTGACGAATAAATACTAATACTTTCGCCAATAGTACTATCTTTAATATCTGAATTAGCGCTGATGTAACAATTACTTCCAATGACTGTTTTTCCACGGATAATAACGCCAGGTTCGATAAGAGTATCTGGTCCGATTACTACATCACTTTCGATATAAGTATGGCTAGGATCAATAAAAGTGACACCTGATTTCATGTGTTTTTCATTAATGCGTGCAGTCATTAGCTGATTTGCTCTAGCTAGGGCAACACGATCATTGATTCCCATTGATTCGTCTTCAGAATCCATAACAAAAGCAGTTACAATTTCACCCTGATTTTTTAAGATACTAATCACGTCAGGTAGATAATATTCACCTTGAGCATTATCGTTTCCAACTCTCTCTAATGCGTCAAATAAAAATTCATTGTCAAAACAGTAAGTGCCTGTATTAAATTCTTTGATAAGTAATTCTTTTTCAGAAGCATCCTTATGTTCAACGATTTTTTCTACTAAATTTAATTCATCTCGGACGATTCGACCGTAACCAGAAGCGTCACGAGCTACCGCAGAAAGAATAGTTGCTTTTGCTTTAGTATCTTCATGATGTTGAATTAATTTATCTAATGTATCTGACGTTAAAAGAGGGGTATCCCCACAAATAACTAAAGTTGTTCCTTTTTTATCTTTTAGTAAATCAGCTGTAGCTAAGACAGCATGACCTGTTCCTAATTGTTGCTCTTGAAGGGCATATTTTGAGCGGTTGCCTAATTGCTCTTTAACCATCTCAGCGCCGAACCCAACAATAGTAACGATTTCATTGACTTTAACAGCCTCGACTTGTTCAATAACATGTTCGACCATTGGTTTGCCTGCAACTGGATGTAACACTTTGTAAAGTGACGATTTCATACGAGAACCTTTACCAGCTGCTAAAATGATTGCATAACGATTTTCCACTAATTAACACTCCTTGTAAGACTAATCTAAACGTTTCGGTTTATTGTACCAAAAAAAGAGCCGACATATCAAGCTCTTATGTTTTGTCAATTGACTATACCAATTTATTATTCAGAGGATTTATCAAAGTAATTACCAGGTACGACAGTAATATTTTTTGTCTTGGTATCTACTTCTTTGACACATAGTAAGGAAGTGTAATCATCAATTACTCGGCGTCCGCTAAAGGTAGATTCAGCAAATACTGTGACACCCACTAATGTAGCTTCGAATTCTTCAATCAAAGCTTTCATTCCATTAACAGTACCTCCGCCTTTCATGAAATCATCCACGACTAAGACACGTGAGCCACGTTTTAAGCTGCGTTTTGAGAGTTCCATTTTTTCAATTCGTTCAGAGCTACCAGAAACATAATTAACGCTCACGGTAGAACCTTCAGTAATCTTAGAATCACGGCGAACAATAACAAAAGGAACATTTAAATAGTAAGAAACGGCTTGAGCGATAGGGACTCCTTTTGTTGCGACAGTCATAACAGCATCAATTTCTTTATCTACATATTGAGAACAAATAATTTGTCCTATTTGTCTTAAAAGCTGAGGGTCACCTAATAAATCAGAGAGGTAGACGTAGCCACCAGGTAAAAGGCGATCTTGTTCAGATAATCTTTCGCAAAGGCCATCAACCATTTTTTTTGCATCTTCAAAAGGGATTTCTGGTGTAAAAATAACGCCGCCTGCTGCGCCTGAAACAGTTCTTAAAGTACCAAATCCACGTTCTTTAAATGTTTTTTTTATAATAGTTAAATCTTCACTGATTGAGGATTTTGCCGATTCGTACTTTTTAACAAAAAAAGTAAGCGGAGTTAACTCGTGAGGATGACTTAAAATATAGCTTGTCATATCAATCAATCGTTCACTTCTTTTAATCTTCATGGGAGAGCTCCTTTGTAATTTAAGTAATATTGACTATTATAGTATGAAATGAGTAAAAAACAAAGTATTTTTATAAAAAAAAAGAAAATGTTCGCAAATTAAGTGTTATGAATTTCGTAAGATTCTTAAAAAAGTAGAGATTTTTATTATCTTAGATAGACATACAAAAAATGAAATAAAAGAAATAGATTTTTGAACTAATCAAAGAAAAAATTCCAAAGAATTACCTATAAACAGTCTAGTTACTCTTAAATAGCAATTTATCAAAATAAAAAAATAATATGGTAGTATGTTTTTAGGTTTACTTAATTATTAAGATTATACTTTTGGTATTTTAATCTCAATATAGTGATTTGACAAACGTTGGATTTCTAATCTAAATTAATATCAAGGTCATAAGAATCATTAATAAGCAAATAGTTTAAATTATTTTTTTTACAATTTTCAAGATTAAATAAATTATCTTTGATTAATAAATCTGCGGAAAGAAAAACATCATTATCTCCTCTGTCCTCAATTACGTTTGCCCAATCCTTAATTTGATAGAAATTATTTAGTATGTATTCTTCACTCATAATCAAACAATAATATTGAATTTGATTTAAATAATTTTCACTAAAAAATTCTGCCCAGTTAAAGGGGATATAACATCCCTCAACAATTAAGTTTTGTTTGTTTTCAATAGCTGTTTTAATTATTTCTAAAGTAATATTCCATAAATATGGTGCTAAAAGATCATCATCCTCAGGCGTTAAATTAGTTTGATTACTTCGAATTAATCCCATTTTCAAATGGTCAATAGACAGGTAAGGGTAATGATACTTTACTAACAATTTTTGAGCTAAGTTAGTCTTTCCAGTGTGTGAAGTTCCAGCGATAAGTATAATCATATATGTTTTCTCCTTTTTTAATCTTCTACATATTCTAAAATATCACCCGGTTGGCATTTAAGAGCCTTACAAATCGCATTCAAAGTTTCAAAACGAATGGCGGTTACATTTGCATTTTTTAATTTGGACAGATTAACATTTGTTATTCCTACCTCATCAGCTAAATCTTTTAATAATATTTTTCGGTCGGCCATGACTCGATCTAATCGTACAATGATTGCCATAGATATCCCTCCTAATTAAACTGTTTCATCTGACAAATCTTGTAAAGTGACACCATATCTGATAACTTCGGCCATACAATAAATTATTAATCCAATAATGGTTTCAACATCAATTCCAATTATTAAGTAATATCCATCAGGCATAAGTAGCGTTGTTATCAACGAATAGATTAACGGAGATATGAAATTAGTAATAGTAACAATTAGACCAATCTCCTTTAGTATTTTATAGTTATTAATCGAAAAAGGTGTTTCTCCTTGTGATAATTTATTAAAAAATTCGCTTCCCTTAAAAAAAACGTAGAAATAAATTAACATTGACGGAACTGCTAAAATTGCACCTGAAATAAGTTTTGCTGATTCTGGAACATCACCGTTGCCAACCTTTATCGGAAATGTTGGTACAGGAAAGTTCATTGCCAAGCTATCTCGTTTAAAAATTAATAATAAAACTAATCCTATCAAACCTAAAATAATAAATGTACTTACTAATTTTAACAAGATACTTAAAAATTTAGCTATTTTTTCAAATTTTCTCACATTTATGTTAAATGCCTCCTTTTATTTGATATAAATATACGCTACAATAAAACGTCAGTCAACAATAAATTATCTTAATACGATAATTTATTGTTGACTGACGTTTTATGAAATGAACAAAAAATTTTGGCTTAATTTGGTAGAGTTATCCTGATATTAATTTAATAATTGATTAGATTTATGGAACACTAGTTATTTTCATTCAAAAAAAGGTAATATAAAAAATTAGAGGCAATAATGACTATTGATTTTATGATTTTGATAGCTTCTCTAGAAGATACAATCGGTGGAGTAATGTTTGGTGATAGCATTTTTTTAGTTTTATCATTTGTTCTAAATTCTAGTTTGTTACTTTCATACAAAGAGCATTCATTATAAATATGAGAGATGATATCAATTTAGGATATTTAACGAGGTGTTTCTTTCAATTTTAATAAAAGAACTCAGAAATGATGAAGCGACCTCCAAATGTTAGGCTGAAGATCTAACTTTTGATGGTCGCTTTTTTACCTATATATTTTTATTATCTTGATTTTTTTCTTTTATTTTTCATTCCTTCTGAGATATTAACTAATATAAATAGGAAAATAAAAATAAGTGTGATAGTAGCTCCAGGGGGTGTATCTAGTTGGTAAGAACCAACTAAACCAGAAATCATACCGATGAAACCAACAATAACGCTAATAAAAATAACTTGATTGAAGGTTTTACCTAATTTCATGGAAATAGTACCTGGTAGAATCATAATGGCCGAAACAAGTAGAGCTCCTGCTATTGGAATCATAACGGTAATTGCAACACCGGTCATCACATTAAATAAAGTGGAAAGAAGGCTAACTGGTAGGCCATCTACGTGAGCAGTGTCCTCATCAAACGTTAAAACATACATTGGTCGTCTTAAAAAGACAAAGATAATTAGAATTAGAACCATTAGTATTCCTAATATTTTAACTTGATTCCAGTTAATCGTGATGATGGAGCCAAATAAATATTGATTAATATTCATTGTGTTCTCACCCTTGTTTAGATTCATCAATACAAGAGCAACTGCAAGGCCACCAGACATTAAAATGGCAGTTGATACTTCAGAATAAGAGCTGTAAAGTTTTCTGATATATTCTAGAGATAGTGCTGAAAGAACAACAACAATCAGCGTTGTAACGGTTGGGTTAACATTAATGAAAAATCCTAAAGCGATCCCTGCTAAAGAGACGTGAGACAGGGTATCTGCCAAAAGAGATTGTCGTCTTAAAACTAAGAAAACCCCAAGTAGTGGTGCGATAACGGCCATAAAAGAGGCTGCGATTAAGGCACGGATCATGAAGTCATATGAAAACATCTCCATTCTGTATCCTCCTTTCTAACTAACTGAATGTGTCGATCCATGTATTCTTTAATGTCTTCATGGTCATGAGTAATCATTAAAATAGCTTTTTGATGGACCTTGGAATTATGACGAAGAAGTTCATAGAAATTACGTCTAGAAGCTTCATCCATACCTGTCGTAGGTTCGTCTAAAATAAATAAATCTGGATCAGAAGCAAAAATACGAGCAAGGCAAATTCGTTGCTTTTGGCCACCGGATAACTCACCAATTCGTTTATGACGCATTTCCCACATACTGACTGATTTAAGTGCTTTTTCTACATGCTTATGGTCTTCTTTTGATAATCGTTTAAACCATTTACCACGATTAAAACGCCCAGACTGGACTAATTCAAGAACAGTGCTAGGAAACCCAGCATTAAATGAGGCTATTTGCTGCGGGCTATATCCAATTTTCAAGGGATTTCCATCTATATTAATAGGAGAAATAGTAATATTTCCTTCAGCAGGTTTTAACAGACCAAGTGTATTTCGAACTAAAGTAGACTTAGCAGCTCCATTTTCGCCAGTTAAAATAACAAACTCACCAGGAGAGACATGGTAAGAAATATCTTGTAAGACAGGTTCTTCACCATAGTAAAAAGTTAAACCTTTGACATCTATATAATTCATAAAAGGAATCCTTTCTATTTTTTAAATCGTAACAGTTACAATTTGAAACAAAAAGATAATATCATTATTTTATAAAAAAAGCAACTAATGAACATTGTACAAAAGTGAGCAAGTGAGGTATCATTTATTATATATCTGTCACTATTTGTTCAAAATTTAATTTTAAAATACATATTTTGTTAAAAATGTATTTCTGAAAGGAGATTGAATAACCAATGAAAAAGGTATCGAAGTTAGGCTTTTTATTAATATTATTACCGTTGATGATTTTATCTGGAAAGACAAGTACTTTTGCTGCAAGTGATGAAACTCGAGAGGTTTTGGATGCCACTCAATTTACAGATGCTTGGAATGATCAGTCAGTGAGACACATTATTTTAAAGAATGATATCAATACTAAATCAACAAAGAAGTCTATGGGAGATCGTACAGAAGATATTGAGATATCTGGTAGTAAGGGGAGTACTACATTTGGTGAGTATTACAGCTTATACTTAGATGGTGGGGTAAACAGTTATTTAGGAATGGGATATCCAGTTGATAATAAAATAAAAAAAATGCATATTCATGATTTAAAATTAGAAAACAACGGTGGTGGTGGTAGAAATGCGGCGATAATATCTGATAATACTTGGACACCCGGAAGTAGTAGAACACCCGGACAGTATTGGGAGTTAACGTTTGGAAATATAGATATGCCCAAAAATACAACTACGTATCGTGTAGCTAGAGCTACTCGTGGACAGATAAACTTATACGGAAAGCTAAATTTAATTACAAAGGGAGAGAACTTCTATACTGGAGGAATTCATATTGCTGAGGGAACCGAGTATTACGGAGAATTAACGAATTTTAACTATTCCGTTATTTGGTTTAGAGCGTCCATCCAAAATGGAGATGCGGGATCGGGGGATTTTATTGTAGAACCAAACGCTAAAGTAAAACTTAGAAATACTGGATCTGGTACGGGATTCCCTTCTATATATCGAAATTGGCAAAATATTATTATTGGAGAAAATTCAGAATTTACAGCTACGGTTCCAGGAAATGCTATAGGATTTGGAGGAACTGGAAAAAAATTTATTGCTAAAAAAGGTTCAGAAGTCACTTTAACTAGTATCAAACAAGAGTCATCTATCTCGACATGGGCAACTGGCTTGGGAGACATTGGATCTACTATTGGCGCAGACTTACCAGTTGATGGAGAAGGTTCAGAATTTAGAATGGAACCAGACTCTTCTCTATACGTTATAGGTTCAACTAAAGGAGATGGGATGATTCGTTGGGAAAAAGGGGGGAATAATAAGTTTATTATTGATAACCCTAGACAATTTGATATCAGAAATAATAACACTGAATCCTTTTTAACACTAGATGGTACTAATGAATTTATTGTTAAGAATAGTAACGTTGATATGTGGAAAAAAGGATCTACGATAACAGATATAAGTGATATTACTGATGACCAAGTTCAAAATTTATCGTTTATAAATAAAAATTCAAAAAATAATTTACAAGCTTTGAGCGATAATAAGGAGTTAGAAACAAAAATTAATACTTACGTTGCCAATAGTAAAAAAGATCAAGGTAGTTTTAGACGTTTATCAGGTTTTAACACAAATCCAGTGATTGAGTGGCAACGTTATGCAACTGATACAGAAAAAAAATTTGATACTTTAGGACGTGTCAGAATAGGAATTGTACCTGACAACGAAGGATTAGACAAAGATGGAAATCTTCACTTTATTAAGTTATACGCTAAAGATAAAGCAAAGGTTACCATTACGGATTCGGAAAGTGTATATCCAGAGGAGATTGTCAACACGAATGCTCAGGGTTATATGTCATTAAAAGGAAATCCAACTCGTAGTAATTTTTATCCAGCAGGAACTATTATTAAAGGACAAGCTCAAAACAGAGGCTTAGTCGGAGATGAGCAAATATTACCACCTGTAGTCGATCTAACGCCTCCAGAGCCAGTTACAATAGATAATCCCTTAATAACAAGTAATAAAAAGATAACAGGTAAAAAAAGTGAACCGAATAGTTTAGTTTATATGAAAAAAAATAATTCGTCTTTAAAACAGGTTACTGTCGTTAAACCAGATGGAACTTGGGAATTTTTGTTAGATGAATTTTTAGAACCAACCGATACTGTAAGAATTTATCTAGAAGATAAGGCGGGAAGAGCGCCGAATGAAATAGAAGATCCGTACTTAACTATGATGGAGAAACAAGTGGGAAATAAATTTAATATACCTTTAGGATTTCCGATGCCTATCACAAATAATGAGCGAGGAAATATTAATCCGGATAAACAACTAAAATTTATTGATAGTGTATTTAAGGAGGCTCCTACTTACAAAGTGTTTGATGATTTAGCTCAAGTTCCGATTATCGAGAAAAAGGTAACTTCTAGTACAATAGATACAATAGGAAAAGAATGGACAGAGGTTGGTAGTCGTTTAACTTACAAAGTGATGATAAAAAATATAGACAAAAAAATGAGCCAGAAAAAAATAAAAAATGCTAAGTTTTCAGATGATATTTGGTCACATAAAAAAATAACACTTGATACAGGTGAGGTTATAATCAGCCCGGTATTAGAATTTGATTTAGAAAAATCGATATGGCATATTAAGAAAAATGGTGTGACTATTGATTCAACGAATATGGAAGGGATTAAGCATCTACTAAGCTATAAAGATGTTGAAAACCAAAGAAATCAAATTAATACGTACAAGCGTTTAGAAGCGGATTTAGGTGATTTAGAGCCAGAAGATGAGGTTGAAATTTCTTATGAGGTAAATGTCAAACGAGGTGCAGCAGGTGACAAGATAACTAATACTGCCCAAATAATAGGTGAGAATTCTAGAAAAGTAATTTTAAAAAATCAAGCGACTGCTGTTAATCCAGGAGGAGATGTAAAAGGACAATTATCTTTAGTTTCTATACCAAATGACATCAATTTTGGAACTAATATAAAATTGCAAGACTATCAAAAGATAATAAACGTCCAAAGAAAAGATTTTGGGTCTAATACGAGTTTAACGGTTGAAGATACACGAGCGATTCGCAATAATTGGACTTTAGCTGCTTTAGTAAAAGAAAATATGACGTTTCAAGTAGAAGGCAATCGACCGGAAAATCCTAGTTTAGAGCACCAATTAAAAAATGGATTTTCATACGTATACAACGGAAAAGAATTACCGTTGTCATTAAAAGAAACGAAGATTGTATTTGACAGTTCAGAACCTGCCAATATAGTTAAACCCGACAAGTCTAATTTGTTTCACTTGTCTGATGTGTGGGGGAAATCATTTAGTACAAAGGCTCCATTAACCGAGGGATTGAAATTCAAATCTGATGTAGTACCAAATGAAGGGACATATAGAGGTGCGATCGAATGGCAAATTCAAGACACAGTCAAGTGAAATAAATAACGTTAAATAAGTATTTCAATAGACAGAGTTCTCGATAGCATAATTTTGGCATAAATAGCACATTAAAAAATAAATCTAATAATAATTGTACCAAGAGGATAGAATCTCTTGGTACTTTTTTTCGTGCATGATAATAATCATCATAAAAAATAATGTTTAAAGAAAAAGCAGATAATAAGATATTTATGACGGTATTTTAATTAGTAAAAAAATAACATAAAAATCAAAATAAGTCGTTTTGTTTATATATGCATCTTTATTATCTGTTTAACAACTCTTAAGCTTATTATTTCGTTTTAACTATTAGTTAAGTTATCATTATATATAACATGTTTGATTGTATGTTAATAATAGTTACCTTTTATCCAATTAACTAAAAGTATCTTGTTACAATGGGTTACTTTAGAAGGAGTCGGAGCAAATGAAAACTAAAAAAATATCAATATTTTGTGGGTTTTTATTACTATTATTTTTGATTATAGGATTTAAACAAGATGAGGTGCTAGGAGTAGGCGAAGAGGCAGTTGCTGTTTCAACACCTGCTGAATTTCGAAATGCCTGGAATAACCAACAAATAAGAAAAATAGAGTTAAAATCTGATATAACAATAGGAAGTGTTAGCCCTGCGTTAACAAGAAGAGTAGACGACATTGAAGTGTCTGGTAGTAAAGGAAGTACTGAATTCGGAGATTTTTACAAACTTACTCTTACATCTCTCACTGGCGCTAACAGCTATCTTGGTTTGGGTATGCCTAAAGATAAACAAATTAAGAAGATGCTTTTTCATGATATAGAAATGGAGAATAATGGAGATTTATTAGCAGGACAAAGCGCAGCGATTATTGCGGATAGTAGTTATGATAAAGGGAATAGTGATACTGAGGGACAATTTTGGGAGTTGACATTTGGTAACTTGATTGTTCCTAGTGGGAGGACTGCTCGTTTAGCTAGGACAACAAGGGGTCAGGTTAATCTTTACGGGAAAATTGATTTAACAACGAGAGGAGAAAATTTTTACGCAGGAGGAGTAGATGTTGCTGATGGAACTGACTATTATGGTAAATTAACAAACGCAAACTACTCAGTTATTTGGTTCAGAAATTCTATCCGAGAGGGAGATACAGGTTCAGGGGATTTTATTGTTGGACAAAACGCTAAAGTAAAACTTAGAAACTTAGGTACGGGGGTAACATTTCCTGCTATTTACCGAAATTGGCAAACTATTATTATTGGAGAAAATTCAGAATTTACAGCTACGGTCCCAGGTAGCGCTATTCAATTTGGTGGCGTGGGGAAAAAATTTGTAGCTAAGGAGGGATCAACTGTTACTTTAACAAGTAAAAATAGTTATTCATCTATCTCAACAGATTCAGTAACAGGAGGCGACTCTTTAGGTATAAATACAGCTGATAAAAAACCTAGTGGGGAAAATTCAGAGTTTATAATGGAACCGGGATCTTCTCTTTACGTGATTGGAAAAGCTGAATATAAACTAGGGTTAGCAGGATCAACAGCTAATAAAGAAGCGATGATCGATTGGAGAAAAGGAAAAAATAATAAATTTCTTATTGATACACCTAAACAATTTGATATAAGAAATAATAGTGAGTATGATGTTAAAACCAATGAGAGAAATACATCTCATAACCCGGCAGTGATATTAAGTGCTGAAAACACGTTTACGATTAAAAATAGTAATCTTGATATGTGGGAGAAGACTACCCCTTTAACTGAAGTAAGTGATTTTAGCTACAACCAAGTCCCAAGTATGTCATACGTATCGAAAGGCTCTAATCATATCTTAAATATAATGAGTCAAGATGAGGAATTACAAAAATCTGCTGATAATTATGTCTTAAATACAAAGGATGGCTATTTAAGGCGCATATCAGGACTTAACACAAATCCAGTAGTTGAGTGGCAACGTTATCCAACAGACGCAGAAAAGACGTTTAATAAGATAGCCAGAGTACGAACAGGGATATTTCCTGATGATAATGGCTTAACTGAAGCAGGAGATCTGACGTTTGTTAAACTATATGCTAGAAAGAATCAAGCGAGTGTTACTATTGCAGACTCTAATAATAGTTACTCCACAGAAATAGTTAATACGGATGGGCAAGGTTATATTTCTTTAAAAGGAAATCCTTTGAGAGAAAAACCGTATCCAGTAGGAACAATTATCAGTGGACAAGCACGAAGAGGTGGCTTGCTAGGAGATGTGCAAGAATTACCACCGGTTGTTGATGTAACGCCACCAAATCCAGTAAAATTAACAACAAAATTGACAACTAGTACGAAAGTATTAAAGGGTACAGCTGAGGAACCAAATAGCTCAATTTACCTCCAAATAAACAAGGAATCTTTAACAAAGGTTGGTCAAGTAGAAGCTGATAACACGTGGCAAATTACTCTTCCAAAATTTTTAAATGCAACAGATACAGTGACGCTATACCTCGAGGATGATTCAGGGAAACTGCCTGTTGAGATTGAAGATTATTATCTTGCTCAACAAGAACCAGATGGGAAATTTAGTCTTCCATTAGGCTTTTTAATACCTGTAACAAATAACATTCGAGGTAATATTAACTCGAATGTGGATGTATCATTCATAGATACTCTATTTTTAAAAGCTTCAGCTTTTACAGTAAGAGATGATCTAGCTAAAAAAATAAGTATTCAAAAAAGAGTTAAATCAAGTACGGTTGATGAAAATAAAAATGAGTGGACAGAAGTAGGAAGCCGATTAACGTATACTGTCAATATGAAAAATGATGAGGTGGCAGGCGGAGGCAAACTAATAAAAAATGCCAGATTCTCGGATGATATTTTAACAAGTAAACGGAGAAGTAGAGGAGAGTTCAGTACTAGAGTTTGATTTAGAAAAATCTAAGTGGTCCGTTAAGAAAAATGGAGTCACTATCGATTCTTCAGATAATGAAGAACCTAAAATGTTATTAACGTATAAAGGCATAGATAATCAAACAGAGTCATCTAATAGTTACAAACGATTAGAAATGATTATTGGAGATTTAAAACCTCAAGATAGTATTGAAATTTCTTTTGAGGTTTTGGTAAAAAGAGGAGCGTCAGGCGAGAAGCTTACAAATACTGCTAATATTTTTGGTAAAGATTTAAGAGGTGAGCCACTTGAAAATAGCTCTTCCGTTATAAATCCAGGAGGAGAGGTTAAAGGTCAACTATCTTTAGTCTCTGTTCCAGATAATATTGATTTTGGCACTAAAGTGAAGCTTCAAGATTATAATAAGGTAGTAAATATTACGAAAAAAGATTTTGGGTCTCAAACAGGTTTAACAGTTGAAGATACGCGTGCCATTCAAAAAAAATGGAAGTTAGGAGCGCAAATCATAGAAGAAATGACATTACAGAAATCTAGTAAAAATTTCTCAGAGAATTCTTCTGAGAATCAACTGAAAAATGGTTTTTCTTATGTTTATAATGGTAAATCTTTACCATTGTCGATAAAAGAGATGACAATTATTTTTGATAGTCAAGATCAAGGTAATAAAGTGAAACAAGACCAAACAAACTTGTACCGTTTATCTGATATTTGGGGAACAAAATTTAATAGTACGTCGTTATTGACCGATGGGCTTAAATTTAAGTCTGATGTAATACCAAACGAAGGAACTTATCGTGGTGTGATTGAATGGCAAGTACAAGATACAATAACTGATTAACTTTATAAGGGTTTTAGTGTCCGATATCTAGGTATTGGACACTTTTTTTGCTGTAATTAAAGTAAAAACTAATATAATTGGACATTTTTTTCTATATGTTATTAATTGGGCTTGCAAAAAGAATAGTACGTAAGGTATCATTTGGTTTATATGTGTTTTTTTGATTTAAGTGTTAGAATAGCACTCTTTTATAAGGTGGTAGTGAGGGTGAGATCAAGAACAAAAAAGACATTAGCTCGCTTATCGGGAATTTTTCTATTATTTTTTTTAGCTGTAGGCTTTAAAACCAATACTTTTTTAGCTACAGGCGATGATTCAGTCTCTGTTGCCACGCCGGATGAGTTTATCTTAGCATGGAATAATCCGATGGTTAGAAAAATAGAATTGAAAGCGGATATAAATACAAAATCTGCTAAAGAAACGTTGATTCCAAGAACGGAAACGATTGAAGTATCAGGAAATAAAGGAAATGGGCAAGTAGATGACTACTATCAACTTTATTTATATGCAACTAAATCTTCATTACTTGGTTGGAAAAATGGCGAATTGAAGATGGGGTATCCTGAGAATAAAGAAAAAAAGAAAATGAATTTTAATCATTTGATTATGGAAAATAACGGTGGTTTGATAGGTGAATCATCTGCTATTATTTCAGATGAGGGCTGGTTACCGGGTAGCGGTGAAACAGCTGGTCAGTATTGGGAGTTAAATTTTAACAATATCACCGTTCCTAAAGGAGACACCACACGATTAGCAAGGGCTACTCGTGCTCAAATTAATCTTTCTGGAAAAGTTAATTTATCAACACAGTCGGAAAATTTTTATACAGGTGGTATACATATTGCTGAAGGAACTGATTACTATGGTGAAATAACAAGTTCTGATTTTTCTATTATTTGGTTTAGAGCATCTAGACAAGATGGGGATGCTGGTACGGGTGATTTTGTTGTTGAACCTAATTCAAAGGTGAAGCTTAGAAATACTGGGAATGGTGCTACTTATCCAGCGATTTATCGGAATTGGCAAACTATTAAAATTGGTCAAAATTCTGAATTTATAGTCATGGTTCCGGGAAATGCCATTGGATTTGGTGGAGGGAATAAAAAGTTTATCGCTGAACAGGGCTCTAAAGTAGCTTTGAAAAGTTTAGGCAACCACTCAGCTATATCGACTTCCTCTCTTAGACATGATTCATTAACAGGTATAGCGGGAGATTTAGGAGATTTTGGTTCAACAACTGGAAAAGATAGACCTATGTATAGTGAAAATTCAGAGTTTCGAATGGAGCCTGGCTCTTCTCTTTATGTTTATGGTGAATCTGGTTGGGATGGTATGATTTACTGGCAAAAAGGAAAAAATAATAAATTTATTATTGATAAGCCTCAGCAGTTTGATATCAAAAATAATCAAGATTATCCTGCGTTAACGATGGCAAATTCAAATCAGTTTACAATCAAAGATAGTAATATAGATATGTGGAAACAAGGATCTAACGTAGAAAAAAATAGTGATTTTAGCTACAACCAAGTCACAGATATGTCATTTATAAATAAAAATTCAGAGAAATATTTAAATATTTCTAGTGATAATAAGAAACTTGAAACAGAGGTTAATAAATTTGTTGATAACAGTAAAAATATAATTCATTATGGCTATTTTAAAAGGTTATCTGGAATCGATAAAGAGCCACTTTTGGAGTGGGAGCGGTATGCAACTGATGCAGAAAAGAAATTTAATAAAATAGCTAGAGTACGAACTGGCTCTTTTCCTACAGGAGGACTTGATGGCAGGGGAAATATGAAATTTGTTAAATCATACGCAAAAAAAGATGAGGTTGCTGTAAAAGTAACTGATCCTAATGGTAGTTATCTAGAACAACCGATCAAGACAGATGCTGAAGGGTATATTTCATTTGAAAGTAAAGCTACTTACCAAGCAGGACAAACTATCAAAGTAGTTCCTAGTATGGATGGAATAGTAGGTAGTGAACAAAGTTTACCACCTGTAGTCGACGTTACCCCACCAGAACCTGTGACGTTAGATAAACCATTAACGACCAGTAGTAAAAAAATAAAAGGCAAGTCAAAAGAGCCTAATAGTTCATTGTATATGAAAAAAAATAATGCATCTTTAAAAAAAGTAGGAGCTGTAAAACCTGATGGTAACTGGGAGTTAGAATTAACAGACTACTTAGAAGATACTGATATTGTTACTATTTACTCTGAAGATCAGGCAGGAAAAATACCTTCTGAAATAGAAGATTCGTATCTTACGTCGAAACAAGCAGGTATTATGTACAATATTCCACTAGGACATAATTTTCCTATGACTAATAATGAAAAAGGAAATATAAACCCTGATAAAGAATTATCCTATATAGACACAACGTTTAAAGCAGCTCCTCAGTTTAAAGTCACGAATGATTTAGCAAAAGTCCCAAGTATCAAAAAAAGTGTTAAGTCAAATACAGTAGATGAAAAAGGAAAAGAAAACACTGAGGTGGGAAGCTATTTAACTTATACAGTTATGATAAAAAATGAAGAAGCTAAGAATAGCGGTAAACGGATAAAAAACACAAAATTTTCAGATGATATTTGGACCAATAAACGAGTAACTCTTGATACTGGTGAAGTCCAAGATAACACAGTTCTAAATTTTGATTTAGCTAAATCGAATTGGCATATTAAGAAAAATGGCACGATTATTGATTCGTCTAAATCAGAGGGGTCAGAACATTTATTAAGTTATAAAGAGATAGAAGATCAAGAGGGTAAAGATAAGACATACAAACGCTTAGAAGCTAATATAGGTGATTTAGAAGCAGCTGATGAGATTGAAATTTCTTATGAAGTGACTGTTAATCGAGGAGCTGTTGGAGAAGAAGTAACTAATGTTGCTACAGTTTCTGGAGAAGATGCAAGAAAAAATCCTTTAAAGAATAAAGCATACACTGTTAATCCAGGTGGAGTGGTTAAGGGAGAATTAGCTTTGGTTTCTATCCCAGTTGATATGAATTTTGGTTCTGATGTAAAAATTCAAGACTTCTCAAAAATGGTAAATGTAACAAAAGAAGATTTCGATTCAGACAAGGGTTTAACTATTGAGGACACAAGAGCTGTTCAAAAGAAATGGAAGCTTAGTGCAAAGGTGAATAAAGAAATGACCTTTCAAAATGATGGTACTAAACCATTTGATGACAAAAAAGAATATCAATTAAAAGATGGATTTTCTTATGTGTACAATGGTAACCACTTTCCTTTATCAGTAGAGGAAACGAAGGTTGTGTTTGACAGTAGTAATCCCAATAACAAAATTAAACCAGATGCGGGTAATGTGTATCGTTTGTCTGATTGTTGGGGGGAAACGTATAAGGTAAGTTCCCTACTAACTGAAGGGCTAAAATTTCAATCTAATACAATTCCAAATGAAGGAACGTATCACGGCATAATTGAGTGGCAAGTCCAGGATACAATCCAATAAAAAAATCGTAAAAAGAAGAGGCTATGACATAAGGGTTAACCCTCATGTCATAGCCTCTAAAGTTTTGACTTGTTTATTGATTAATCGTTCTGACTAAATAAACTTCATCACAAAAACCTTTTAAAGAGTTAGCAACATGAATTGCCCTAGATTTATTGTGACACAGAGCGAATACCGTAGGACCACTTCCACTCATGACAGCGGCATCTGCACCAAATTTAATCATTTTGTCTTTGATAGTTTTTACGATTGGGAATTTAGCCATTGTATATGATTCCAAGGAATTACCTAGATGCTGAATCATGTCATTATAATCTTGAGCCTCAATAGCTTTTTTTAGCGCCGCAATATCAGGGTGATGTAAATCCTCTACGTTAATTTTAGAAAAAACACGAGGAGTAGAAACACTTATCTTGGGTTTAACTAAGACGATCCAACATTGTGGAATTGGTTGAGATAAAGGTTGCACAATTTCACCTAAACCTGTTACTAAGGCAGTTTTTTTATAAATACAAAAAGGAACATCTGTCCCTACTGGAATGGATAAATCAACCATCTCACTATAAGTAGCCTGAAGATCAAATAAACGATTAATTCCTCTAAAAGTAGCAGCAGCATCGCTACTTCCTCCACCTAAACCAGCAGCAACTGGAATGTTCTTTTTCAAGTATACATGGACACCTTCTTTAAATTGGAAACGATTGCGCATGATTTCAATAGCTTGATAGATATTATTTTTACGATCTACTGGTAAGAAACCATTATTTGTTTCAATAATAATTTCTCCAGAAGATAGTGGAGTAAAGATTAAACGATCAGCTAAATCAACGCTAGCCATAATCATTTCAAGCTCATGATAGCCATCGGGACGTTTGTATAAAACATCTAATCCAAGATTTATTTTGGCAGGGGCTTTTTCAATTATTTCCATCTTTTTCCTCCAATCATTATAAAGTCAGTTTTCTTGCCTTTGATTATACATGAAAATCTAAAATTTTTGAATAATTTAGGTTAAATAAAATAATGTTTTAAAATGTATAAATTTTTTTGCAGAAATTATCTCCAATAGTGTTATAAAATTGTTGGTAAAAATGCTGGGAATGATGAAAGGGAAAATAGTATTTAAGTATTTAAACTAGAATAGTTATTTAAAAAAATGTGATAATTTGTGAAAAATGTAAAAATCCTAATCTGTATTTAATGAAAAAGTAGGAATAATTAGAAGTAAAATAAGTATTATGAATGGATAAGTCATCTGTTTAAAAAAAATATATTTGTTTATTAAGTAATCGTATAATGTATATATGTTAACAATTGGATATAATTATATCAGTTGAAATGTAACAGATGTTGTATATAATAATTTTTTGGATGATAAGAATAAAATGAATAACGTTATAATAAGGAAAGATTAAATGGATTATATTGCAATGAGAAGTGTATTTATAGTAAAATATAGATAATAACTTTAATTTATGTGGTTGTTAGTTAGGTTTGATTGACAAAAATTGTTTTTTTATTTGACAAGTTAGGTGCAGAAATCAATCTATAATGTAATGTTTATTATTGTTTACATTTAAATCTAAAAAATCTAAGTAATATAAAACTATGTAACTTATCTCAATTTTATTAAATAAAATGAGCTAATTAATGAGTAGAAGTGATGAAACAAACAATAAAAGAAGTTGAAGTATTATTAGGATAGAGGGGAAGTGTGAAAAGGTATGTCGCATCAAAAACAAGTGAAAAAAAACTTTTTTATTCTAATAGTAATGATTTTTTGTTTACAAGTAATGCCGCTTATTGGAGCGACTCAAGGAGTCACGAATGAAATTCAAAAGGAAGCCGATATTGAATTTTATGAAGAAACAGAGAAAAAGCCTGATCCAGTACCAAGTCAAAGTACGAGTACGAAGGTAACAACAAGTAAACCTAAATCTAAAATAAATAGTAACCGCTACTTACCAAAAACAAATGAAAAGCCAGATAATGGGTATTTTATAATGGGAATGATAAGTTTAATTATGGTGCGAGTATTCTTAAAAAAAAGGGGTGAAGTTAATGAAACCTACTAATAAATTTTTTGTTAATTTTTTAGTGATTTCATTTTTATTCTTTACTAATTGGCTTTCGGTAGAAGCTTATGCTGAAGAGGTAGGTAGTACTGCTGGAGAAGGGACGATAACTTATCATACCTCTGACGAAAATACTCCACCAGTTGATCCAGAAAATCCGAATGAACCAGTAGACCCTGGTGAAGAAGGAAGTACAACTGGTTTATTGAGATTTGATTATGTTCCACGATTAAGATTTGGAGCTAAAGTGATTTCTGATAAAGATTTGGTTTACGATGTGCGGGCACAGCAATTTAAAGGAAGTATAACAGCCCGACCTAATTACCTTCAAGTAACTGATTTAAGAGGCACACTTTCCGGTTGGCAAGTAAGTGTTCGACAAGAGACACTGTTTCAAAATGAAAAAAATAAAACACCATTAAAGGGGGCGATGCTGTCATTTGACAAGCAGTGGGTTAACTCTAAAACGGGGCAATTAAACAAACCGAATGTAATGAAGGACACCATAAAGATTGATGAAATAGGTGCTTCATACCCACTAGCAATAGCTGATAAAGGAACTGGTACAGGAACTTGGACGATTAACTTTGGCTCAACAGGCAATGTAAAGGGTAAAGAAGATACATTAACGCAAGTATCAAATGCCGATGGAACACCAATTACAGACCCACTATTTGATAATAAAGTGGTTGAAACGAATTCTGCTATTCAGCTGTTTGTGCCCGGACAAACAGAAAAAAAACCAGGCAAATATAAAACGGTGCTCACTTGGACATTATCTGAGTTGACATAAATAAAAAAAGACTATAAAAATAGGAGGAAGTTATAAATGAAAACAAAAAAAATAATTACAACAGCTGCCTTGGTATCTTTTGGTGTAACTTTATTATCACCAATCGCTTTAGCTGAATCAAAATCAACAGCTGGTGAAGGTACAATCACTTATAAAGAAGACAAAGGAAAAGAAGAAGTAGTTGACCCAGAAGATCCAAAAAAACCAGTTGAACCTGGTGATGGTGGACATAATGAAGATGAAGGTGCTCTACGTGTAGATTTTGTATCTCATTTGCGTTTTACAGAAGATGCTAAAATTACAACTAATGCCGGTACATTCTATGCGAATCCAACAAAAGTTAAACCTTTAACAAGTGGAGAAGGAGAAACACCAGTTTATGGTGATCCAGTAGAGAGAGGTAACTTTGTTCAAATTACTGACAAACGTGCTTTAAAAGAAGGAAAATCAGCAGGTTGGAAATTATCTGCAGAATTAACTAAACAATTTACGACAGGTAAATCAGAATTAAAAGGGGCAACATTAGATTATGTTATGCCTACTGTTAATTCTAAATCTGGAACTGTAGATCCTGCAGATGTTGTTGCTAAAGGCTTTGAATTATCAAAAGATGGTGGTGGAGCAAACGTATTAACTGCTGCAGCTGAAAAAGGCTGGGGTACTTACACAGTAGAATATGGAACTGCTAAGGATGCAACAATGGACAAGGGCGTTAAATTAACAGTTCCTGCTAATACACCTCTTGAAGCAGCAAAATATACAGCAGAAATTACTTGGACAATTTCTGAATTATAATAAAAAAGATTAATTAAGAAACAAACGTCTATTTGTTTCTTGAATAAGTGGTCATATTTGACTATAATCAAGATAAGAAAGTACTAAAATGAAATATTTTTAGTACTTTTCTTTATCATATGCGTTTAGAAGAGTGAGGATTATCATGAAGAAAAATAGAATTATGGTCTTATTGTTAGCACTTATTTTTGTAAGTTTTAATGTTTCGTTAACATCAGTATCAGCTGCAGAAGAGGGAAGTTCTTCAGGTTTTAGTAAACGAGTGAAACATCCGGATAACCAAATAACAGACGGAGAAGCACTCAATTTATTAATGAAACCTGGACAAAAACAAAAAGTAGCTGTTGAGATTGAAAATTATGGAGATAAAGAAACCACAATTGAAGTTAAATTAAATGGTGCAAGAACTAGTGGTGCTGGATCTTTGGAATATGGTCCAAATAAATTTAAAAAAGATAAAACGATGAAATATGATTTATCTGATTTGGTAAAAGTTCCAAAAGAAGTAGTAATTCCTGCAAAAGAAAAAAAGGATTTGATTTTAGATATTAGCATGCCAGATGTTGCCTATAAAGGCATCGTCACAGGTGGGATTCAATTAATGGAAAAGGACAAAGGAGTAGATACTAAAAAAGATGACGGCACGATGATTACTAATAAATTTGCCTTTTTATTTGGTGTCACCTTACAGATGGATAAAAAAGAAGTAGCACCAAATTTTGAACTTCGAAAGGCATATGCAGGTTTATCTAATTATCGAAACTCTATGATTGTAGATATTGCAAATGTCCAACCTAAAAAAGCTACTGATATGACGTTGAATGTAGATATTACAAAAAAAGGAAAACAAGATACATTATATACTAGAAAGAAAAATGATGTATCAATGGCACCAAATTCTATTTTAACATTTGCTGTTGGTTTAGATGGAGATACAATGAAATCTGGTAACTATACAGCCCACGTTCTTTTAAAAGGATATGATAAAGAGTGGAAATGGGAAGAAGACTTCACCGTTACAGATGAAGAAGCCGACAAATTCAATAAGGGCGATGTATATGTAGTTCAAGAACGTGGCTTAGATTGGAAATTAATAATAATTATTGTTATTGTTATCCTATTACTTATTGTTATCATTGCATTAATTGTAAAAAAAATGAAAGAAAATAAAAACAAGAAAACGTCTAAAAGGAAGAAATCATCTAAGTAATGAGGAGAGGTATATGAAATGAAAGACACTTTAGATTTGGTCATTGTTGGAGGCTTGGCATTAGCCATCATATTCCTCGTTATTATGATTTTTTCTTTGATACAAATTTTCGTGAAAAAACAAGCTATTAAAAGGAAACAAGCGGAAAAACCAAAGGATAGAAAAAAAAGACGACGTTGGAATAAAGAACTAAAACGATTAGAAATTAGCAAAAAAAGAAATGTAAAATGGTTAATCATAAGCTTATTTATCTCGTTAGTAGCCGGTGGTGGAACAGGGTATACTAAGTATTACCAAGCAACAAATTTAACGGATGAAGATACAGATAATATTGTTTATGGTTACTACTTATTAACTCAAATGGAAGAACAAATTAAAACATTAGATAAACAAAGCGGCAAAAAAAAGCAAAATAATATTCATGAATTAAGTCTACAAATGGCTTCTTTCTCTGCTAAAAAAGCAAGTGACAAAGGAAAAAAAGACGCACAAGTACTATTAAATCGTTATTATGCACGTACTGGACAAACAGGGATAAATTTATCTGCTCAAAATTTTGATGAATTAAAAGGGTCTCAAGAGAAAAAAGATGAATTTTTAACAGATATAAAAAATGTGGAAGTCGTACAAAAAGAAGTTTTAGCTTATTATAAGATAAATGAATCCTCACTAAATACTAAAAAGTAGGGATTAAGGATGTGTGCTGATATGAAAAAAGAGAAGCCTAAAAAAATCCAATCTAAACATCCTAAAACAACAAAAAAAAAATCTCAGAAAAAAAAAATAGTAAGAAGAAAAAAACGTATAAAACCTAAAAATAACACAAAAACCTCTAAAAAAAAGCGTCATACGGAAAAGAAGCAATCAATGAGTAAAGAAAAGCGTCTGCATCGCCAGAGAAAAAACGTTATTTTTACTTTATTGATTGCTTTTTTTTGTGTTGCTACTATTTATATAAGTTTATTTTTTGTTTTTTTTAGATTTGGCAAAATGGATGGCTATTCAATGCTACCAACTATCAATAATGATAATGTTTTAGTTGTAAATAAATATCCTTCAATTAAACGGTTTGATTTAGTGTATATGCGGACTCCTTTAAACGAAAAGGAGATAACTATCAAACGTGTTATTGGACTCCCAAAAGAAAGCGTTCAGTATAGTCAAGACGAGTTATTGATTAATGGTCAAGAAAAATCAGAACCTTATTTAGAAGGAAAGAAAGAGATGTATCCTGGTATTATTTTAACTGAGGATTTTAATTTGGAAGATGTCACCAACGTTACATCCGTTCCATCGGGGAGTTATTTTGTTTTAGGGGATAATCGTAAAAGTTCTGTAGATAGTAGAATTTATGGATTTGTTGATGAAAAATTAATCATTGGAAAAGTTAAAATGAAAGTCTTTCCTTTTTCATCTTTTACAATTTTTTAATGAATTGAGGGCGAAAAATGTTAAAAAAAATAATGATTGTTTGCTTGTTTCTTTCTGTAGTGCTCTTAAGTAAACCAATGATAACAGATGCGGATGAAACGGTCGGATTTTCGTATGAAAATATCATCCCGCAGAATCAAGTAAAAGAAACGACAGGCAATTATTTTGATTTGAAAGTAACTCCTGGAGAAACACAAGAAATTCAAACGAAAGTAACCAATGAAACAAAAAAAAATAAAAAAATAAAAATTTCAATAAATAATGCAACAACAACTTCTTCAGGAGAGATTAATTACAGTTCTAGTAAAATAAAATTGAGTGACAAAGCTGAGTACACGTTATCAGATGTGATGGATGGACCATCTCAGATTGATTTGAAGCCAGAAGAGACGAAAATGGTGACATTTAAACTATCTATTCCTAAGAAGAAATTTGATGGATACATATTGGGTGGCGTTCATCTGAAAGAAATAATGCAAGAAGAAGATAAAAGTGTTCAAACGAGTAGTGGTATAAAAAATGAGTTTGCATATGTTTACTCTGTTCGGTTGAGAGAAGAAAATAAAAAAATAAAACCTAATTTCAAAGGTCTATCTAGTAACTATGAAAGTAATTATATATCTGTTAGCTTTCAAAATGAAGTCCCGTTAATGATTAAGGAATTAATGGTTGAAATGGTTATCATGTCAGAAAAATCAGATGAAATACTAGCAGAAAAAAAGGTTAAAGATTATCAGATGGCACCTTATTCTTCAATTGTAATACCCTTTGATAAACCGTTTGAAGGAAATAAAGGAGAAACGTATCGAACCATTACGAAAGTTTCATTAGATGGACAAAAGTGGGAGTTTGAGAGCAAGGTAAAACTAGGTGAAGGAGTACCAAAAGTAAAGAATAGGATGAATACTTCAAGGGCTAAAAAAACAAACTGGCTCTTCTTTATCATATTAGGTAGCATATTTTTGTTAAGCGTTGGTATCATGTACTTAATACTTATGAAGATCAAGAAAGGAAAATAACATTCAATATAAGAAACAAACCTATAAACAAAGAGAAACTGACACTTGATTTAAGTCAGTTTCTCTTTGTTTATAGTTAATAAGCTAAAAATTAATGGCGTTGCATTTTGAACTCTAAAAAGCGATCGTTATATATTTCAAGATATTTAGAACCTAAATCTTCATAGACTTCTAAATGTTTCATCGTTTCCTCTTTTGGATAAAATTGTTCATCTTCTATTAATTCTTTTGGTAATAAGTTGAGAGCCTTTTTATTTGGTGTGGAGTAACCAATATATTCCGCATTAGTAGCCGCATTTTCGGGTGTTAACATGAAGTTAATAAAGTCATAAGCTCCTTTGGTATTTTTGGCAGTTTTAGGGATAACCATATTATCAAACCAAAGATTTGATCCTTCTTCTGGTATCACATAATGAAGGTGTTCGTTATTATCTAGCATCTCACGAGCCTCTCCTGAAAAGGAAACTGCGACAGAACTTTCTTCATTAATCATATACATTTTTATTTCATCTGCTACGATAGCTTTAACATTTTTTGTAAGTCCATTCAGTTTTTTTGAAGCTTTATCTAGTTCGACATCATTTTTACTGTTGAGTGAATTACCGTCACTGTTTAAAGCAAGACCTATAACTTCACGTGCACCATCAATCAACATAATATTATTTTTTAACTCAGGTCTAAACAAATCATCCCAATGCTGCATGTCAGTTTTGTTGATAAATTTATCGTTATAAATAATACCTAGGGTTCCCCAAAAATAGGGAATAGAGTATTGATTTCCTTTATCAAAATCAATATCTAAAAAGCGATTATCAATATTTTCTAACCCATTTATTTTGGAGTGGTCTAATTTTAATAACAGGTTTTGTTTCATCATTTTTTGAATCATGTACTCACTAGGGATGGCAATATCATATGCAGTTCCTCCCTGTTGAACTTTCGTAATCATAGATTCATTTGAGTCGAAGGTTTCGTAAATAACTTTATACCCTGATTCCTTTTCAAATTTTTTAAGTAGCTGAGGATCTATATAATCGCCCCAATTATAAATGGTAAGAACCTCAGAGTTTGCCTGACCCGATTTTTTTTCGATGTTAATCGCTATAAAGGTAAGAACCACAAGGATAGACAAAATACCAATAATTAGTGAATTTAGTTTTTTCATGAAGCTCTCCTTTCTAACGAGTTAATTTTTTTTTTGTTTTTTTCGAGGTTGTCTCTTTGCTAATAAAATAATAGCCAAAGACAAGGATAAGTGAAAATAAAAAGAGTAATGTGCTGAGTGCGTTTATTTCTAAGCTTATCCCCTGACGAGCTCTAGAGTATATTTCAACAGATAAAGTACTGAATCCATTACCCGTAACAAAAAAAGTGACAGCAAAATCATCTAAGGAATAAGTAAATGCCATAAAGTAACCAGCGATAATACCAGGTGTGATATAAGGTAAGATAACTTGGCGTAAAACTTGAAAATTGCTTGCTCCCAAGTCTTTTGCAGCATCAATGAGAGAGGTATTCATCTCTTGAATCTTAGGTAATACCATTAGAACTACGATAGGGATACTAAAGGCAATGTGAGACAGTAAGACAGACACAAAGCCCAATTTAAAACCAAACCAAGTACCTAAAAAAGTAAATAAAATTAAAAAACTAGCTCCAATAATGACATCTGGAGACACCATTAGAATATTATTCATACTAAGAATCATATTTTTCACGCCACGTTTTTTAGTATAATGAATTCCCATGGCTCCTAAAGTTCCGATTAGAGTGGCAATAAGTGCTGATAAAAAAGCAAGTAAAAAAGTATTAACAACAATTCCTATTAATCTGGTATCTTCAAAGACCGCTCTGTAATGTTCTGTAGTAAATCCAGTAAATTCAGTCATACTACCACCTTTATTGAAGGAGTAATAGATTAAATAAAAAATTGGAAGGTACAAAAGAGCAAAGATAAAAATGAGATAGAGGTTCGACCATTTGATTTTTTTAATTATCATTTTTTCCTTTTACCTCCTTTTTTCTTTTCCCCGGTTAAGAACATGATGATGAACATTGTAATAATCAAAATTACTCCAATAGTCGAGCCCATTCCCCAATTCTGAGTGACTAAGAAGTGTTGTTCAATCGCTGTTCCTAAAGTAATGACCCGATTACCTCCAATTAAGCGAGTTAACATAAATAAGCTTAAAGAAGGAATAAAAACAGCTTGAACGCCACTTTTCACACCATTTAGAGATAAAGGGAAAATGACCCGTCTAAAGGTTTCAAACTTATTTGCACCTAAATCTTGACTAGCTGAAAGAAGAGACGGATTGATTTCTTCTAAAGCGTTAAAAATAGGCATAATCATAAAAGGAATTTCGATATATGTTGCTACGAAAATAAAACTAAAGTCAGTGAAAAGTATTTGCTGTGAGCCAACTCCGATCATGTCTAAAAACGTATTAACACTACCATGAATGCTAAAAATCCCAATAAAAGCATATGCTTTTAGTAAAAGATTAATCCAAGTAGGCAAGATGATTAGCATTAACCACAATTGTTTACGCTTTGTTTGATTGAGTAAATAGGCTGTCGGATAACTGATTAATAGAGTGAAAAAAGTGATTAAAAAAGCATAAAAGACCGAGTTAAAGGTCATTTTTAAATAGGTTCCGGTTGTTAAATACTGCTGATAGTTGGCTAAAGTAAAATGCCCACTTGCATCAAAAAAAGATTGGTAAAAAATCAAGAGAACGGGAGTAATAACGAATAAGAGCAGCCATAAAACATAAGGAATCGTGTATAATTTTTTATTAGTTGTCATTGTCCTCCTCCTTAGTCTTCATCATAACTGTCAAGTCTGGCATCGAAGTCTTCCTCAGATTCACCAAAGCGCATAACGTGGATATCCTCTGGTTCAAAGTGAAGGCCAACTTCTTGACCTTCCTTACTTCGTCTAGTTGAATGAACAGTCCACTCGTTTCCTTCCTTATCCACGCAAAAAATTTCGTAGTGAACGCCTCTAAATAAAATAGTATCGACTGTTGCGATTAGTTTCCCTTTTTCAATAGGAACTATATTTAAATCCTCAGGCCTAATCATAATTTCAACAGGCTCTTTTTTTCGCATACCACTATCGACACATTCAAAATTTTTGCCGACAAAACGAACTAAATTATCTTCTAACATTGTGCCGTCTACAATGTTACTTTCTCCGATAAAATCTGCTACAAATCGGTTAATAGGTTCATCATAAATATCGCCTGGAGTTCCGCTTTGTTCAATGATTCCAGCATTTAAAACAAAAATTTCATCACTCATTGCAAGGGCTTCTTCTTGGTCATGCGTTACAAAGATAAAGGTAATACCTAAGCGTTTTTGCAAATCACGTAACTCAGATTGCATAGCAGTCCGAAGTTTTAAATCAAGAGCGGATAAAGGCTCGTCTAAGAGTAAGATATCTGGTTCATTAACCAAAGCTCGAGCAATAGCAACCCGTTGTCGCTGTCCGCCAGACATCTCACTAATTTTACGTCCTTCAAAACCAGAGAGTTGAACCATTCTTAAAGCATCTTTAACTTTTAATTCAATCGTTTTTTTATCTAATTTCTTAATTTTTAAGCCAAAAGCAACATTATCAAATACATCCATATGAGGAAATAAAGCATAGTCTTGAAAAACAGTATTCACTTTACGTTTATTGGCAGGTATCTGATTAATCTTCTTTCCATCAAAATAGATAGTCCCGCTTGTTGGCTCTGAGAATCCAGCGATTAATCTTAAAATAGTTGTCTTACCACAACCAGAAGGACCTAGTAGCGTATAAAATTTTCCTTGTTCAATATCAAAACTGACTTTCTTTAAAACAATAGTATCATCAAATTCTTTCACTACATTGTCAAACTGGATAATGTTTTTGCTCATTATGCCACCCCTTTTTATAAATATGAATTTGTTGCTACGAGTAATAAACGGCTCGTTCCGTCATAATTATTTTTGATTTGATGTTTTTTAATCGCATGATAATAGATGCATTCTCCTCGATCAGCCAAATATTTATCTGAACCAATTTGGATACAGACGCTTCCTTCTAAAACGTATGCGAAGGTATCAGATAGTGAGGGTTCAAATTCTTTGTATTCACTACTATTATCGAGAGATAAAAGGATTGGTTCCATATCTCGTTCATTGGAATCAGAAACTAACCATTTAATTTCATAACCTTTCTCCTCCTCATAGTAAATAGTATAGTCCTGATTTTGATAGACAACCTGTTGATCGTACTCTTTATCATCAAAAAATTCTTTTGGCGAGATACCTAATACTTCTAAGATTGAAAAAAAAGTTTCCATAGAAGGAGAACTTAAATTACGTTCTAGTTGAGAGATATAACCTTTGCTTAAATCTGTTCTTTCTCCCAACTCTTCTTGGGTTAAGTCTTTTTGGATCCGTAAATTTTTAATTTTATGTCCAATAGTGACGTTAGTCATATTTTTCCTCATTTCAAAGTTTACTAATATTAAACTTTAAAGAACAGAAGTTTAGTATTTATAAACAAATAGTTTACTAACAACGAAATTATACAAGATAAAATTAGTTATTTCAATTGTTTTAGGGTAAGAAAAATATATAAATAGGTCATTTGAGCTATTAGTTAGAAATGGTTTATATCTATTTTTTCTTACACTATTCATTTGGTAAGAATGAGATTTGACAGGTATAATAGAAGAAGGAGAAAAGATGAAAAGGAAGGTTGATGAACTAATGAAAAACACAACATTTAAAGCACTAGTTGTAGAAGAAGTAAATGAGGCTATTGAGGCAAAAATAAAATCATGCACATTAGAAGATCTGTCTAAAGGAGAAACATTAATCAGGGCATCTTTTTCAGCTGTAAACTATAAAGATGCTTTAGCAACACTTAAGAATGGCGGAGTTATCCGTTCTTACCCTCTGATTCCTGGTATCGATTTGGTTGGTGAAGTTATCGAAACATCAGCTATGATGCTAAAAAAAGGAGATAGAGTAGTAGTAACAGGAAATGGACTTGGCGTTAGCCATACAGGTGGCTTTAGCGAAGTAGTTCGAGTGCCAAATGAATGGGTTATAAAAATACCAGAGTCTATAAGTAATAAAGAAGCGGCTGTTATTGGGACAGCTGGCATTACAGCAATACAAGCTATAAGTCAATTAGAAAAAATTGGATTATCTGGTAAGAATGCACGTCTTTTAGTAACAGGAGCAACAGGAGGAGTAGGAAGTATTGCGATAGCTATGTTAAAAAGTTTAGGCTATGAAAACATCACTGCACTATCAAGAAAAAAGAATGAGTCTTACTTAAAAAGAATTGGTGTCAAAGAAATTATTAGCTTAGCAGAATTTATGCCTCAAAAAATAAAACCTCTTCAAAAGCAAAATTATGACTATGTGATTGATACAATAGGTGGTGAGAGCATAGCTGAGATCATACCTCAAATTAGCTATGGTGGAGGAATTGCATTATGTGGTAATGCAAGTGGAATAGAGTTTTCAACGACAGTCTTACCGTTTATCTTAAGGGGAATAACTATGACTGGAATTGACTCTGTTCAACTGTCAAATGAAGATAAAGTGGCTAGTTGGAAACGAATTGAAAAAGAGATGGATAGAGAATTATTAAAACAAATCATTTCTACAGAAGAGACACTTGAAACGGTAGGTTTAGTGATTGAAAAAATACTAGAAGGAGTTCACTCTGGAAGAACGCTGATAACCTATTAAAAAATCTTGAAATCACTGTCTATTGTGATTTCAAGATTTTTTATTTTTATAACCCTAAGCTATTTGGTTTTACATTAGCAGGAATTGGATTAATATATGGTGTTTGTTTTGTAACACTTTCCAATTCAGCTTTTGCTTCTTTAATGTGTTCAGGATTTTCAATCACCTTCATAGCTGTTAAAGCCATAACTTTAGCAGCTTGAAGCATTCCTTTTTTGGCAATATTTGTTTTACCATTAGCAACCCATTGCCACGAATGAAGTGCTGTGTTGAGAACTTCTGTTGCCATGATACATTGGGCAGTTGGTACAACCCAACTAACATCTCCAACATCTGTTGAGCCAGGCATTGTAATGTTGCCCAAGGCTTCATTGTATGGATAGATGTAGTCAGCTAAAACTTTTCCTTGGTTAGCTCCTAACACTTGCTTTTCAATCGGCGTTACAGGAGGAACCATCATGAATTTTTTCTCCTCGTCAGTTAATGAAGAATGCATTTCTTTAGCAAAAGCAATATCAGATTCATCAAATTTGGGTGCGCCAACTTCTTCCATGGTTTTGGCCATTAAACGAGAGTAGACTTTATTAGGCATATAGTTAGAACAAGCCTTGTCAAAGTGAACAGTTACTTCTGTTTCAGTCATTAAAGCAGCGCCTTCAGCTACTTTACATAGACGATCATAAATTTCTTTAACTTGATAGCCTTTTGGTGCACGGATTAAGTAAAGAACTTTAGAGTGTGCTTGAACGACACTTGGTTGCATGCCACCTGCATCAAGAATTGCGTAATGATAACGCGCTTCAGAGGTTACATGCTCACGCAAGTAGTTAGCTCCCACGTTCATTAATTCCATTGCATCTAGTGCGCTACGACCCATATCTGGAGAGTTAGCAGCATGAGATGATTTACCAGTGAACTCAAAAACAGCTTGAATATTTGCTAATGTTGGAGAGCCAATAATCGCATTGTCCGTTCCTGGATGCCAACAAAGAGCCATGTCCAAATCATCAAATGCATGAGCACGAGCCATATAAGTCTTACCTGACCCGCCCTCTTCAGCAGGACAACCGTAATATCTAATTTGAGCATCAATATTATTCTCTTTTATATAATCCCTTGTTGCAACAGCTGCTGCAAGAGAAGCAGTTCCTAATAGATTGTGGCCACAGCCGTGTCCATTTGTTGTTCCAAGGCTAGGATCAGTCTCTTTTTCAGTTGATCCAGCTTTTTGATTTAGTTCGGGTAAGGCATCATATTCACCAAGAAAACCAATGATTGGTCCAGTAGAGCCATATGATGCGATAAAAGCTGTTTCTATGTCAGCAATGTTTGTTTCAATAGTAAAACCTTCATTTTTTAAGACATCAATCACTGTTTGAGCAGATTCTTTTTCATGGAATTTTGTTTCAGCAATATCCCAAATACGATCACTTAACTTAAAATAAGTTTCTTTTTTATTTTCAATTAATGTTTCTAGTTTGTTTAACATAAAATATCCCCCTATAGTGGTTAATTAAATAAATAGTGTTAAGCCGTAAGACAATACAATAGATATAGCGGTAATCGCAATTCCCGGTAGGATGAAACTCACCGTTTTCGTTCGTCCAGTTCTGTCCAATTCACAGGCCAACAGAAGTGTTGGTTGTGCAGGAATAATAAAATTGAAATTTAAACACTGAACAATTATAACTAAGAATATTGGTGAAATACCAAGGGATAAAGCTAATGGAAAAACAATAGCTGCGACTGCTGTTTGAGCACCAATAATCATCGCGACAAAACTACAAATGAGGATTATAACCCAAGGATAGCTAGCCAAAATTTCTCCGATACTTGAAGTTAATGTTTCTTGATTACCTGGGGAACCAAAAATCGTAGAACCTACCCATCCAAGACCAAGAACAACTAATGCTGCTCCTAGTGAATTACTCGTTGCTGAGGCACTCATTATTTTTGTTGATTTAACTTTGAAAAGAATGATATTAAGGGCAGCAGATAGATACATAAACATTTGAACGAGATCTGCTGTTGCAATTTTAACACTTTTTCCATCGACTGTATATTGAGGAAGTAAGCTAGGAAATAGCCCTAAAAGAATGATACAAAAGACGCAACCAAGGAAAACAAAAGTAGAATATTTAGCAGTCTTTGTATGAGTAATTTTTTCACTAGTCATCTCAGAAGGAGCAAGAGTAGACTCATCAAAAGGAATACGTTTATTTATTAAAGTTAAGATTAAACTTAAAATAATAATTGAAGCAAGCGTTGCAGGTAATACAATAGCTAAGTAAGTAGCCATTGACACATTAAATGGAATTAAGAGCATAATCACAAAAGCTGTAGAAGAAGAAGCGGGACTGCACAGTAAAGCCATATTAGAAGCAAGAACCGAGCTAATTAAAGCGCCTTTTGGATTTACTTTTGAGTTAATAGCTGTTTCCGCAATAATAGGCTCAAGAGATAAGCTAATCATAGCTGTTCCCATACCGAATACAAAAAGAAAGCAAACAAGTGGCGCTACAAGAGTTATGGCTTTTGGGTATTTTTGAATAATCTTAGTGGCAACTGAAATCATATAATCCATACCGCCAGATGCTTGAAGTGCACCACTTGCAATTCCAATGGAGATGATGATCAGTACAGCAGTAACCGGTGGAGCTGAAGGTGGTAGTTTAAAAATAAATAACATAATAAATAATGCAACAATAGCAGATACTCCAGAACCTAAAGCTCCTCCTTTAGCTAGTCCATAAATAATAGTGACGACCATAATAGCTATTTCCAGCAATAATAAAAACATAAAATTCCCCCTAATTTGTGTTTGCTGATTTGAAATATAAAACTTCGTTAAGTAAGCTTGTTAAACAATATTTTAAAAAAGAAACCTCGTTTAAAAAACATACTTAATTCGAAAGAATTGTACCATAAAAAACAGAATAAAAAAAGATAAATAATATGTAGTTTATGAACATTTAAAAAAACTTAATGTTTTATTATATATTTAAAAACGGTTACAAATATTAATTTTAGAAATGTTAACCTGTTTTCGATAAAAATATAATTGTTATTTTATTTAAAAATAAGCATAGATTAATAACAATGCTAAAAATTAATACGTAAACTGATTAAAAGAAGTAATCTTTTTTTATAATAAGTAAAATTAGGGGATGGTAGTGGCTACAATTAACTATTAAAATGAATTGCTATCCATTTATATGTGTGGTAATTTATGAATATCATTACACATGTGATATTTTTTTATCAAATAAATGAGAATAGTTATCGTTTATAAAAAAGGAGCACGTTTATGGAAGATGTAATTGTTGTTGGGGGAGGCCCAGCAGGCTTATACAGTACTTTTTATTGTGGATTAAGAGGATTGTCGGTTAAATTGATTGAAGGACAATCTTTTTTAGGTGGTAAATTAAATGTCTATAAAGATAAAAATGTTTGGGATATTGGGGGAGTTGTTGCTCAACCAGCAAAAAATATCATCGAGTCCTTAGTTACTCAGTCAAAAACATTTGATCCTGTGTTTGTTTTAGGCAAAAGTGTAAACAATATTAGAAAAGAAGAAACCTTTTTTTGTGTTGAAACAAATGATGGTGATAAACATTATGCAAAAAAAGTTATTTTAGGAACCGGCACAGGAATAAGTGTTCCAACAAAATTAGATGTTGATTATTCTACTGAGTACGAGTTGACCAATCTAAACTACGACATATTATCCACTCAAAAATATAGAGGTAAAAAAGTAGTAATCAGTGGTAGCAATGCAAAATCAATCAAATGGGCAAAAGAAGTAGCAGAAGTAGCGGAAACTGTTTGCTTTATTTACCGAAAAGATTTACAAAAAGGTAGCTCTGTCGATATTGAAAGTTTACTAAACTATGAAAATATTACTTGTCTATATGATAAGAAAATTACAAAAGTAGTGAGCAATGATAACAAACTTATTCATTTATTGGAGATGACTAGCTTATTAGATGACAGTAAGGATTTTATTGAAGTAGATAGTTTACTAGTTAGTCATGGTGTTAAAAAAAGTAATCCGTTAATTCAAGGAGATTTAGAGTTTAATCTCGAGAAAAATACTTATTTTAATATAAATGAACAAGGTGAGACGTCTGTTGAGGGTATTTTTGCAGCTGGAGATGCAGCTTATTATGATGGCAAACTTCGAATGATTGCAGAATCTTTTCATGATGCTATTACAGCTTCTAACGCAGTAAAGAAAAAATTAGATCCTAACGCAGCAGACAGAGGAAAAGTTTCTTCTCACCATGAAGAATTAAAGAAAAAATTAGCACCAAAGTAGCATAATTATATATTGAAAAATAAAGTTAAAAGGCGTAATATCATATATATATATAAGAAATAAAAATGGGAATGATGATCTCCCTTAACGATACGTTAAAACCGCTAAAAAGCTAATGACTTCTACATACTTGTTTGAGTATGTAGATTTTTTATTTTTTAAAAGGAGTTTTTGATATGGAGAAGAAAAAATGGATTGGTTTGATATTCTTTAGCCTAACTATAGGTAGTGTAATTGGTGTATTAGAAGTTATATTTGGAAAAGTTTTATTGTTGGTGACCGAGTGGCGGTTATCTTATTTTAGTATATTGATTTTTTTTCTACCAATCGCTGGCTTATGTATTGAATGGCTCTATACTCGTTTTGGTGGAAAGTCAAGAGAAGGGATGGGATTAGTATTTGCTGTGGGTCATGGTGAGGAGAATGATATACCACTTAGATTAATTCCTATAGTCATCTTTTCTACGTGGTTGACACATTTATTTGGAGGAAGTGCTGGCCGAGAGGGTGTAGCGGTTCAGATAGGAGGAGCGTTATCCCATAAAGTAGCTAATGGAAAATTGAAATCATTTTTACCAAGTGAAAACCTATCACAAATAACCTTACTAACAGGGATGGCGGCCGGGTTTTCAGGTTTATTTCAAACACCTATAGGGGCTGTGTTATTTGCTTTAGAGGTACTTGTGGTAGGAAAATTAGAAATGAAGGCACTTTTACCTGCTACTATTGCTTCATTTACCGCTTCATTCGTATCGTCATTTTTAGGATTAGAAAAATTTAGTTTTCTGATCAATACTCAACTAGAATTAGATCCTAAGTTTATTTTTAAGTTAATTATTATTGGATTTACTTTTGGGGTTGTTGGATTTGCATTTTCCTTTGGCCTTGAAAAAACTAAATTCTGGGTAAAGAATATTATACCAAATAACTATTATCGGATTTTTTTAGGAGGTATTTTTGTAGCAATATTGATTTTTTTTCTTCATCATGGAAGATATGCAGGATTAGGAAGTCAATTGATTAGTGACAGTTTTAATAATGAAGTAATTTACTCTTATGACTTTTTGCTTAAATTAGTTTTAACAATACTTACTTTGTCTGTTGGTTTTCAAGGAGGGGAAGTGACCCCACTGTTTGCAATTGGAAGTTCTTTAGGAGTGATGCTAGCACCTATGTTTGGTCTACCAATTGAACTTGTAGCAGCAATAGGTTATATTACTGTTTTTGGAAGTGCAACAAATACTTTTTTAGCTCCGATTTTGATAGGAGGAGAGGTTTTTGGGTACCAGCTACTACCAGTTTTTTTTATAACAATGAGTGTTGCCTACAGCTGTAATCTTAATCAGTCGATTTATGGAAAGCAAAAAATATTAAAATAAAAAAGAAACTATATATAGTTTATAACTAAAAGGCTATTGTAAAGGTATGATCTCCTTTACAATAGCCTTTCAAATCTATTTTTTTTCTCGTCCAATAATACGCACTTCAGTCTCAAGTACAACATCAAATTTTTCTAAAATTATTTTTTGGATATGTTGAATCAACTCAACATAATCAGTCGCAGTTGCATGGTCAATATTAACAATGAAACCGGCATGTTTGGTAGATATTTGAGCGCCACCCCACTTCAAGCCTTGTAGTTTTGCATCTTGTATTAATTTACCTGTAAAGTGTCCTTCAGGTCGTTTAAAGACGCTACCGCATGAAGGGTATTCTAAAGGTTGCTTACTTTCCCTAAGATATGTTAATTCATCCATTTTTTCTTTGATTTCGGAGTGCTTTCCTTTTTCAAGTTTAAAAGTGACATTTAGAATGACTCCTTTAATTTCTTGTAAAACGCTATGGCGATAAGAAAACTTCATGTCTTCTTTAGTGAGAGTCACTAAATGGCCATCTTCTAAAATAATTTCTATTGATTGAAAAACATCAACTAATTCTCCTCCGTAGGCCCCAGCGTTCATATAAGCTGCTCCGCCAATACTACCAGGAATACCACAGGCAAATTCAAATCCGGTTAAATGTTGATCTAACGCTTTATAAGTAACATTAATTAATTTAGCGCCAGCATCAGCAATAATAGTTGTATCAGTTACTGTTACTTGGTCCATTTTATTTAACATAATAACAAACCCTTCAATACCACCATCTCTAACAATTAAATTGCTCGCATTACCTAAGCACATCCAAGGGATACTTTCTTCATTACAATAGTCAATAATTTGTTTTACTTCTTTTTTATTTTTGGGAAATAGTAAGCAATCAGCTGGACCACCTGTTTTAGTGTAAGTAAAATGAGACAGAGGTTCATCAAATATTAAGTTAATTGGTTTTAAGTCGGCTGTTATTTTTTCTTTATTCATTTATATATTACCCTTTCCTCAATAAGTCATCGGGCCTATTCTATCATATTTTGGAAGGATTAGGCTATTTTTTATAAAGAGGAAAATTGGAAGATCTAAAATTTAGTTTTCTGAGTTTACTTTATTTATTTTTGAACCGAGTTTTCTATGTTAAAATAGAGAGTGATAATGTTTTTACTAGGTAGGAGGATAAATCCGTTGAAATTAATTTCTTGGAATGTGAATGGCTTAAGAGCAGTCGTAAAAAAAGGGTTTATTGATATTTTTAATGAAATAGATGCAGATATTTTTTGTTTACAGGAAACTAAGTTACAAGAGGGGCAAATAGACTTAAAGCTAGATGGTTATTATCAATACTGGAATTATGCTGAAAAAAAAGGTTATTCTGGTACGGCTATTTATAGTAAAGCAGAAGCCTTAACAATCAGTTACGGTATCGGCATAGAAGAGCATGACAAGGAAGGTCGAGTTATTACAGCCGAGTTTAAAGATTTTTATCTAGTTAATTGTTATACACCAAATTCTCAAGCAGAGTTAAAACGATTAGAATATCGCATGCTTTGGGAAAAAGATTTCTTAGGCTATTTAAAACAACTTGAAGAAGTAAAACCAGTCATTTTATGTGGTGATCTAAATGTGGCACATACTAATATTGATTTAAAAAATTGGAAAACAAACCGTAAAAACCCAGGATTTTCAGATGCAGAACGTGAAGCCTTTACACACTTTTTAGAAAATGGTTTTGTTGATAGTTTTAGATATTTCTATCCAGATTTAGAAGGTGCTTATTCTTGGTGGAGCTATCGATTTAATGCAAGAAATAATAACGCTGGGTGGCGGATTGATTATTTTTGTGTGTCAGAGTCTTTAAAAGAAAAATTACAGGATTCTAAAATACTTACGGATGTCTATGGTAGCGATCATTGTCCGGTAGCTTTATATATGGATTAATAAATGAAGAGAGGAAATGTTATGAAAAAACTAGCTAAATGGTTTTCGGTCATTGCATTAATAATGATGTTCTTTTCTGTGGGTTCTCTAACCAGTTTTGCAGAAGATAAGAAAGAAGATAAACTTCTTTATGATTTGAAATATAATAAAGATAAGAGTGTTCTTTATGGAAAGTCTAAACCTGGTGCTAATATCTATATTAATGATATTGCTGGGAGCATTGTAGCCTCTGAGGATGGTAGTTTCGAAATGCCAATCCCAAAAGGTGCTAAAATCTCTCAAGTTCTAATGTTAGATGCTGAAGGAAATAATTCAACTGATTTACGTTATAATTTTGAGAAGAATACAGTTGTAGCAGAAGAAAAAGAGAAAAGTACTTCTGATGAAGAGCAAGAGGATAGTCAAACAGCTAATAGTTCTAAGAAAAAAGATAATGGTGTCGATATAAAAGCTCCTGCTGATGATAAGGAAGTAACAGACGAGACTACTGGTGAATCTGAAGAGGAAACGAAACAGAGGACAGAAAATTCCATAGCGCATTCATCAGAAAAGCCTTCTGATATATCAAGTGAAAATTATAATAGAAAAGATACTGAAACTCCTAAAAAAAGTAAGGTATGGTTATGGACGTTGCTTATCATTATCCTAGTGATTGGTTCGGCCGTAGGAGCGTACTTCTGGTACAAACGAAAAATCGAAAAAGAAGAAGCCCAAGAGAAGAAAAGCAAGTCAGGGAATAAAAAGAAAAGAAAAGTGATCAATAAAGATTTAGATGATGTGTTTGAGGATGATTTATATGAAACGTTTAAAGAAACTGAAAAGAAAAATAAGTCTCAAACTAAAGAACAAGCAAATGAAATGAGTCTAGAAGATATAATTGATTCAGAATTAAGTCAATCAAAAATCACTAGTAATTCCAAGAATAAATCAAGTAAAAAGAAGAAATCTCGTTCTTCCCAATCTAGTAAGCACAAAGGGAAAAAGGCTAAGAAGTAGGTGAAAAGAATCAATGAATTTTATAGCATATGATTTTGAAACAGCTAATGCTAAGTCTCATAGTGCATGTTCGATTGCGTTAGTTATGGTGAAGGATAGTAAAATTGTGGGTAACTACTATTCGTTGATTAAACCAGAAACAGAGTTTGATTGGCATAATATCCAAGTTCATGGTATTCATCCAGAAGATGTAGAGAACGCACCAAATTTTGTTGAGGTATGGAGGGAAATCAAAGAATATTTTCAAGAAAATCGATTGATTGTTGCTCATAACGCTTCATTTGATAACCGGGTATTAGCAGGTTGTTTAGCTTATTACGATTTGCCAACAGCTCATTTTATGTCTTTATGCACTGTTAGAACAAGTCGAAAATTATATCCTGAGTTAAGTAATCACAAGTTAAATACAGTTAGTGATTTTTTATCGATTGGATTAGTTAATCATCATCATGCGTTAGATGATAGTCTTGCCTGTGCAGAAATTTTACTTAGACAAGAGGAAAGATTTGGAGTAGATCCATTAAAAAAATTAGTTAAGTCAATTTAAAAGAAGCAATGACAGTCGATAAAACTGTCATTGCTTCTTTTTTTACTTCAATTAAAGGATTAAGCTCATTAAGACAACGTCTAAATAGTCATTGTCTTCTGATAAGAAGCCACTTCTGATAATGCCTTCTATGTCAAAATTCAATTTTTGATAAAGATGAATGGCTCGCTTATTTCTCTTTTGAACTTTAATTTCTAGGCGTTTCATTTGCTGGCCTTCTCGTGCCCAAAAAATGACTTCTTCAAGCATGACAGTCCCAAGACCATAACCCCAATATTCTTTTAATACACTGATGCCGATCTCCCCAATATGCTTTAGGGGAGGATCCGTTTCACCTGTAACGGTTGCTACACCAATGAGGGTATCGTGATTGAAGGCAAGTAGAATAAGTTGGTTGTCTTCTTCGTATAAAAAATTAATTTGTTGTGCCATTGCGGTTTCGTCTAAGTTAAGAGAGTGTTCATTAACAAGTAAGAAAGGGGTTTCTTTATCAAGTATCTTCATGACTCGAAGTAATTCTTTTGCATCTTTTGGAGTCGCTTCACGTAAAGTGATATCTAATTTACTCATTATTTAACGTCCCACCCTAATTGAGTCAACGCGTCTAATAGATAACTCAGCTTGCTTTCAGCTAGTTCAGAACTCGCAGTCATATAGAAAGTTCGGCGATTATCGGTAACTTTATCTAAAAAAAGCTCAATATAAGGTGACAAAATATCTTCTTTAATCAAATGTCCCCATTCAATGACGCAAACGCCATCTCCTTCAAGGTATTCATCTAGTCCTAAATCACTAGCACCGTCGTTTAAACGATAGACATCCATGTGGTAAAGGGGAAGCCTACCTGTGTCGTACTCACGAATGAGAGTGTAGGTGGGACTTTTAATCATCTGTTTAATGCCAAGGCCTTTAGCAAAACCTTTAGTAAAGGTTGTTTTTCCAGCACCTAGGTCACCAGTTAAAAGAAAAATGTCACCAGCTTGACTGATTGTTGCAAGATCTCTGGCTAGTTTTTGTGTTTCTACTTCATTTTCTAAGTTAATCTTTTTCATACGTGCCTCCTTGTGGTGATATCAGTTCAGTATAAGGGTAACCGCAAAAAAAAGCCATGCTTAGCATGACTTTTTTAGGTGTATTAATTATTTTTCTTGTAATGTTTGTGATGCTGTAATAATTGATAATTTGTAAACATCCTCTTCGTTACAGCCACGAGAAAGGTCAGAAATAGGTTTGTTTAAACCTTGTAAGATAGGTCCAATTGCTTGGAATCCACCTAAACGTTGTGCAATTTTGTAGCCAATGTTTCCTGATTGAATTTCAGGGAATACAAAGACATTTGCGCTACCAGCAACTTTAGAATCTGGAGCTTTTTGTTGTGCAACAGAAGGCACATAAGAAGCGTCAAATTGTAATTCACCATCAATAGCTAATTCAGGAGCTAATTCTTGAGCAATTTTAGTTGCTTCAGCAACTTTTGTTACTTCTTCAGATTTAGCAGAACCTTTTGTTGAGAAGCTTAATAAAGAAACTTTAGGGTCAATACCAAAGATTTCAGCAGTTTTAGCACTTTCAACAGCGATTTCAGCTAAAGCTTGTGCATCTGGGTTAATGTTGATTGCGCAATCTGAGAAAATGTATTTTTCAGAGTCACGGTTACCAACCATTAAGAAAGCCCCACTTGTACGGCTAACCCCTGGTTTTGTTTTAATGATTTGTAAAGCCGGACGAATCGTATCTCCAGTTGAATGAACAGCACCACTTACTAAGCCATCAGCTAAGTCCATGAATACTAACATTGTACCGAAATAATTTTCATCTTTTAAAATAGTACGTGCTTGATCTTCAGTAGCTTTACCTTTACGACGGTCGATAAAGGCAGTTACCATGTTGTCAAATTCAGCATAGTTTTCAGGATCGATAATTTCTAAGCTATCGATAGATAAACCACGTGTATTAGCAACTTCTTTAATTTTGTCAACGTTTCCAATTAAGATAGGTTCAACTAACCCATCAGATTTTAAACGAACAGCAGCACCTAATACTCTAATGTCTGTTGGTTCAGGGAAAACGATTCTTACATTTTTTCCACTAATATTATTTTTTAATCCATCAAATAATTCCACAAATAAACCCTCCAGTTTATATACTTTTATTCACCATACTATCATACAACTAAATCTCAAAAAAGGACAGGTTTTTTTACTGTTTTTTATAAAAAGCACCTAGATAAAAGAATTTATTTGTGCATAGTATAACAGAAAATAAATTACATGTACTACAGTTTCCAATTTATTGGTTTTTTGTCTTGTTTAACGAGTAAATCATTAATTTTTGAGAACGATTGACTTCCCAAAAAACCCCGATATGCCGATAATGGGCTAGGATGTGGAGCTTCAACAAAAAAGTGTTTATTCGTATCAATCATTTTTTTCTTCAATTGTGCAGGTTTACCCCAAAGCACAAAAATAATAGGGTCTTCTCTCAAATTGAGGGCATGAATAATCGCATCGGTAAAAATCTCCCATCCTTGTCCTTTATGAGAATTGGCTTGCCCTTTTCTAACAGTTAAGACTGTATTTAATAGTAGGATTCCCTGATCTGCCCAAGGCATTAAGTAACCAGTTTTTTGGTTGTTGATCCCTAAATCACTTTCTAGTTCTTTATAGATATTTCTTAGAGAGGGAGGGATTTTCTCTCCAGGTAAAACAGAAAAGCTTAGACCGTGGGCCTGATTGTCTCCGTGATACGGATCCTGCCCCAAAATGACAACTTGAACGTCCTTAAAAGGTGTCGCTTCAAGAGCGTTAAATAAGGACTCTTCTTTAGGAAAAATAATTTCAGTTCGATACTCTTTGTCTAAAAAGCGACTCAGATTTTTATAGTAGTCTTTCTCAGTTTCTTTAGTTAAGATAGTTTCCCAATCATTTGGTAAAGTTTGCATGTATAATTTCACCTCTTAGAATGAGTTTATCACAAAAATACTTGATAATATGCTTGGATGCCCAAAAAATGGTAAACTAGAGATAACAAAATTTGAGGGGGCATTACATTGATTAAAATGATTGCATCTGATATGGATGGAACGTTATTGACTTCACACCTATCTATTTCAGAAACAAATAAGAACGCTGTTTTAAAAGCGCAAGAACAAGGTATTGAATTTGTGGTAGCGACAGGAAGAGCTTATACTGAAGCAAAACCACCCCTTGATGACGCAGGAATTCGCTGTGGGATGATAACAGGAAATGGCGCGCAAGGATTTGACGCAGATGGAAATGAAATTTTTACTATTTCAATGAATAAAAAGATTGCTAAAAATATAATGGGAATTTTAAGAGATAATGATTTGTATTTTGAGTTAATGACTTCAAAAGGAGTTTACTCAGAGAGTCAGCCACAACGTCTAGAGAATTTTGCGACAATGTTGGCAGAAAATATTCCGCACATTACTTTTAAAATGGCGATTGCGATGGCGTCAACACATATAAATATGCTTCCTATCAGTTATACTGAGAGTTACGATAAATTAATAGAGTCAGATGACCTAGAAATTTTAAAAATAATTACTTTTAGCGAAGGCGGACAAGAATTTCTACAGCCGATTGCTAAAGAAATTGAAAAAATAGAAGAGGTGAATGTGACTTCATCTTTTCCTAATAATATTGAGATAAACCATAAAGAAGCTCAAAAGGGTATGGCTGTTGCTAGATTGGCAAAAGAAAGAGGTATTTCTTTAAAAGATGTGATGACAATTGGAGATAATTTCAATGATGTTTCAATGTTAGAAGTGGCAGGTGTTAGTTTTGCCATGGGAAATGCGGAAAATGGCGTTAAAAAGGTTGCTAAATACGAAGCAGATACAAATGTTAATGATGGTGTAGGTAAAGCGATTTTAAGAGCTATTTCAGAGGATCTTTAATAGTTAATGAAAGTAGTTGAGACTGATGGCGATTTACTATATCGAGCAAAACTTATTATCAGCAAATGTGAGAACAGTAGTGAAGGACTGTGAAGGTAAGCCTGTTTTCTTGTTGGTTGGCCGCTGGGGAACTAAGGGAGATAGTATTTCTATTTATCATATCGATGGAGAAATTTTAGCTAGTGCTAAACAAACAGCGTTTTCTGGACGATCACGCTTTGACTTATTTGATCATCATGAAAAGGTTGGAAACTTAAGTCGTTTGTTTACAGTGAAGCGTGATTTTTACTTCATAAAAAAACTACATTGGTTGGCAGTGGGCGATATAAAAAATCAGCAGTATAGTATTTATCATCTGAATGACAAGGTGATGCAGATGAATAAAGAGACTAATTATAAGGGAGACTTCTACCGAATTGACGTCATTAAAGAATATAATGCACCTCTTTGTATTTGTATTGCTGCAGTTCTGGATTATTGGGCACGTAATAATAGTCGAGTAGAGGATATTTTTAATAAAACTGCTACAAGTTTACAATTAAGTTGATAACTAGTAAGTTAATAAAAAAAAGTAAAACCTTATAAATCAAGGTTTTACTTTTTTTGTTTTTAAGGAAATTAGGTGAGATTCACGAAATAGAGGTATGTCAAAACGGAATGTTCTTAACTTTAGTCTATTTCACAAATGAGCTGTAAACCATCTAAACGGCTATGATTTGATGTCGTCTATTTTTATCAATGTCTTATTAATCATTTCTTGATAGTCACTTTGATGTTCTTTGATATATTTTTCATTAAACTTTTTAGTTTTGTCAGAAATAGTTTCATTAGACTCTGAAATTTGTAGGTCTTTATTAACCTTAACTTTAGAATTATATGCTGCAGAAGAGTCATTGTCTTTAGATATGACTATTTCTATGTTTTTAGGGTCCTGAACTCTCATTACAAGACCTTCTTTTTTTGTAATAACAGTTAGTTTCTGTTCAGCCAAAGGAAAACCTACTAAACCAGTTGGTAAAATAGTTGTATAGTAAGTAATATTATTTTCCTTTAATTCAAATTCATTAAACCCTGGACCTTGATCCGAGAAATAAATGTCCCATCCATTTTTTTCTAAGTTACTATGATATTTTTTCTCAATAGTTCTTAAATAGGTATTGAACCCTAAATAAAAAATGCCTAAAATACCAATGATGATTAAGATTACCTTGTAATATTTGTTCATTTTAACTTTTTTTGTTACTGTTTTTGTCATTTCCATATCCTCCCTTAATAAGTTATCAAGAGAAATATCAAATAAATCACTGATAGAAACAAGGGTTACTAAATCAGGATAGTTTCTTCCGACTTCCCAACTAGAAACTGCGGAACGAGAAACATTTAATAAAGTTGCTACTTGTTCTTGGGTCCACTTCCTTTTTAATCGCTCTTCTTTTATTTTGCTACCAATGTTCACGATATTCACCTCTCACATTTATTATCTTACTAAGAGCTAGTTTAAGTCTAGACACTGTCTGTAGAACGGTCCAAAATGGGATGACACTCATTGTATCATGCTGATTTAACGGGGTATACTGCTTTTTTTATCAAACACGAATAATTTTAATCGTTCTATTCTTCTTTTACTTAGAGTTAATTTTTTTTTGAAATAAGTCTTTTATAAAGGTTCTTCCCAAAATCAGTTACACCTAAAATTCCAACGATTAACCCGAAAATATAATTTCCACTAACATTATCTGTCACCATCTTATAACTATTAAAGATTAACACAACTAAAAATACGATAAAGACAAGTGTACTTAAAAATATATCAACGTGCCTTTCTACTTTATCTTCTAATAAAATTTCTTTAAAATCTAAATCTTCTTTTATTAAAATATCTAAAGAGATATTAAATAAATCAGACAGTTGGATAATGTTAGATATGTCAGGATAACCTTTACCACGTTCCCAATTAGAAATAGCTTGAGAAGATACATTTAATTGTCCAGCCAGATCTTTCTGTGTTAAGTTATTCGATTGTCTTAATGATTTGATTTTTTCGCCTATTGTCATTATAAAAAACTCCTCTAATTTAGTTGATAGTTTTAGCTTAAAGTAAAAGGAGTAAAATAGCACTAAATCAACGGTTTAGTTAGCTAAAGTAACTCTTGATAGGGTGATAAAGCTTAAATTAAGAGCAACTATCAGTAAATTATTTCTCAAGTATGAATAATTTTATCTATGATCTTTGATATGGCATAAGATATTTTTCCATCTCATCTAGTAACGTAAAAATAAAGAATCCCAAAATAGCAATTGCTAAAATACCAACAAATAATTCCTCATAATCCATTTTTGTCCAAGCACCCATAATGAGATAGCCAAGCCCATATCTTGTAGCGTAATTTTCAGCAAAAAACAAGGAAGCCAGTGAAATAGCTACGCTGACTCGCAAACTACTAAATAAAGTGGGTACAAGAGCTGGGAGAGTAACATAACGCAGTTCATCTTTGTAGGTACTATTATAATCAGTCATGACTTGATAGTAGTGTTGAGGAATTTGGTTAACCCCATCTCGAATTGAAATCAATAATTGAAGTGAAATAATGGAAAAAATTAATAAAATTTTCGATGTGTTTCCTAATCCAAAGAAAATCATAAAAATAGGTAGAAAGGCAACTTTTGGTAAAGGGTATAGAAAATAAATTAGAGGTGAAAATAAACGATTGAGTCGATTAAATCGTGCTAATAAGATCCCTAAAGGAATACTGATAAGGCTAGCTAATAAAAGGGATAAAAATATACGTAAAAAACTGGCTCCAGTATGTAAAAAAAGGATTCCTTTTATGTCCCATGCTTTGACTAAGGAAGGTGCGGGATGAGGAATAGATGGATTTTTAGTTAAGAAAAAAAGAATAGACCAAAGTAAGATAAAGGAAACCATTCCTAATAGAAAATTGACAAATTTAGAGAATTTCATGGCTAACCTCCTTGAAACGTTTTTTTAAAGTGTGGCAAAATTGGAAGTATGATAAATCATCCTCGGTATTACGCACCGAGAAAAAAGGATTATCTATCACTTCAATCGTGTTATTACAAAAAAGAATAATTTTCTGCCCAAGAAAAACAGCTTCTTCTAAATCATGAGTAATAAGAACAATCCCTTGGCGATAAGTTTGTTGCGTTTCTAAAATAAACGATTGTAAATGCTCTTTTGAGGCGACATCAAGAGAGGATGTTGGTTCATCTAACAGTAAAAAATGTGGGGAAGTGATCATGCCCCTCGCAAGAGCAACACGCTGCTTTTGTCCACCACTTAATTCGTGAGGGTACTTATCTTTGATATCAGTTAATTGGAAATTAACGATACTTTCTTGAAGCAATTGTTTCTTACTATTAGAGCTAATCTTTTTAATGGTTAAAGGCATAAGTAACGATTCCGTGACAGTTTGCCAAGGAAAGAGATGCAACTCTTGAAAGACAGTAATAATATTTGATTCAGTCACATTTTGATAGATAACCTCTCCGAAAGTAGGTACTAGTTGTTTTTTACATAATTTTAGAAAAGTACTTTTTCCAATACCAGAGGGACCTATTACACTATATAGGTATGCTTCGTTTAAGGTTACATTTAAGTTTGTTAGAAGTCTTTTTTCTTGATAAGAAAATGAGACGTTATCAAAGACAATCGGCATTAGGTAGCCTCCTTTTATTAAGTAACTCGCATTGATTGTACACTTATATGGTATACTATGAAAGAGAAATTTTGAAAAGAAAGCTGTGATAAATATGTTTAAAACCTTGGTATTTCATGAAATAAGGCCAATGAAAGAGATTAAATTAGGCATGCGACCTGTTGAAGTGAAAAATGGTTACGAGGATCAGTTGCCTCTACCCTTATTTAATTCTGTTTCAAATTTTGAGGCTGAAATGACTTACTTAAAAGAGTCGGGGTATCATTTTTTAATTTTAGATGAAGTGAAGTCTTTTTTTTATGAAAAAAAACCATTACCAGAAAAATCAGTTTTGATTACCTTTGATGATTGTTTTCAATCTATGAAGCAACATGCGTATCCTATTTTGAAAAGATTAGACATTCCAGTAACAGTATTTGCAGCAACGGGTTGGCTATTTGACCATAAAAGTGATTATTCTGCGGAAACATCAAAAACATTGAGCTTTAAAGAATTAGAAGAGATGACAGATATCTTTACATATGCTAACCATACCCATGATTTTCACGAGAGAAAAGGTATGGAAGCGTCAAAATTAATGTGGGAATCAGAAGAAGATGTGATTCAAGATTTAGAAAAGTGTAGTGAATGGGTAGAAGAAAGAGATATTTTTGCGTACCCATTTGGTTTATATAATCAAGAAAATGTAAAATTGTTGGAAGAAAACCAATTTAGGTTAGCTTTTACAACCAAGCAAGGATTAACGACCCAGAGTACTCATCCTTTAGAGATTGAAAGATATGTAATCCCTTTTATGATGACGCTTGAGGAGTTTAAAGAAATAATAACCTTTTAGGAGAGTGGCATAATGAAACGATTAGTTGCAGGAGTCAGTTTATTAGTTTTAAGTGGTTTAGTCTTAGGTGCATGTGGCACAACTAAAAAAGAAGAAACAAAAGAATCGGATCCAATCATTAATAAAGTAAGCGAGGAGACTCTGAGTATAGGTGTCTTACCTGCAGAATCGGCTTTGCCAATTATTTTAGCTAAAGAAGAAGGGTTCTTTAAAAAACAAGGACTAGATGTTGATATAAAAACATTCTCTTCTCCAAATGACAGGAATGTCGCTATTCAAGCTAAAGAAATTGATGGTACTATTAGTGATGTCATGACTGAAGCGACGTTTAAAAAGAATGGGATTAATATGACAATAACTTCAGCTATTTTGGAGGATTTTAAAATATTAACGTCACCACAGTCTAAAATTACAGATATCAAAAATTTAGATGGGAAAAAAGTAACTTTAGTCCCTAATTTTATTTTAGAGTATATTATGGATGAGTTTGCTGCAAAAAATAAATTCAAATATGAGATTGTCGATATTCCGTCATTCTCAGCAAGGTCTGAAAGTTTGATGTCAGGTAAAGTTGACGCAGCTGTTTATACAGAGCCTCAGGCAAGCATGCTAGCGGCAAAAGGAGCTAACGTTGTTGGAAGTTCAAAAGAAGCAGGAATTAAAGGTGGAACCATCCAATTTATGGATTCTGTCATTAAGGAAAGACCAGATGATATCACAGCCTTCTATAATGCTTATAATGAAGGAATTGAGTTTATGAATTCTCATGATGCGAAGGACTACGCGGCGACTCTAAGTAAATATCAGTTTCCAGAAGAGATGGCTAATTATATAAATAAACGTGAGGAAGATTACCCCCATGCATCTGCTGTTCTTGAGAATGATTTTGATAATATTATTAAATGGTCTTTAGATAAAAAGCAAATTAATGAGTCATATTCTTATAATGACTTAACTGATTTTTCATTTATAAAATAAATAAAAGTTGTCAGAGAAGTTATTTTTCTGACAGCTTTTATTTGTTTATAAAGGCTGAAATATGCTAGTTATGCTACAATTAGGGTATAAAATGAACGAGAAAGGAAGAAATAGGATGAGTAAAAAATATCTGTTTTTATGGATGAGTATTTTATCTATAGTCGCTACCCCCATCGTTTTTGCTGAGGAGGCTAATCAAAGTGCTAGCTCACAAGAAATTACGTCTGAAAAGGTGAGTGAACAACCGGCTGAAACAAAAGAAGCTGAAGCGAATTTATCTGATTTAAAGGCAACTAAAACAAAAATGCTTCAAGTTTATTTAGCTAATAATTATATCTCAGAGAAACAAAAAGCTGATACAGTCTTTCAAATAAATGAGGCAAAAACGTCACAAGAAGTTGAATCAGTTATGTCAGCATTAATGGATTCAGTGGATGGGCTAGATTGGTTTACAAATTCATTTGCAGAAAAATATTATAACTTAGAGGCAAATATTATGTCAGCAAAAGAAAAAGGAATGATTACGGCTGAACAAGCACAGTTATTACGGGAACAATTAACAAAAGCAAATACACTTGATGATTTATCAAAAATTTTAGCTGATTTTAATCAATTAATTGAAGTAAAAACGGTTGGTACTAGTGACACAATATCTAGTGATTCGGTTGATTCAAGTGATACGACTTCAAATTCAGCTGTATCAACCAGTACAAGTGAAAAAGAAGTGTCCCAATCCTCAAATAACATTCTTCCTAAAACAGGTGAAAAGCTACAATCAGCTAATATGTTGATGGGGATTTTACTGAGTTTATTACCGTTAAGTTATATCATCTACAAAAAACAATAAAAAACAATAAAAAACAATAAAAAACAATAAAAAACAATAAAAAACAAAAAACAATAAAAAACAAAAAACTAGTTAGCCATCCTAGGGTTAACTAGTTTTTTTGTACCGTTTATCGTCGAAAAAGAACCAGTTATCGAAAAAACGAGACAGGTATTATGAAAAAGGATAAACTAAAAGCAAGTTAGGAGCTGATGAGATGAAAGTAACCTTTGAAATGAATGACGCTTATGAGGAAGCTCTCGTTCAAATCTATGCCAATAGTATGACGGATCAAATTCGTGAGATTATTCAACTATGTTCCGATGACAGTCAAATCCCTCTATTTGGTATAAAAGAAGAACGACTTATTCCAATTCCAAAAGAAAAAATAATTCGCTTTTATTCATTAGAAAAGAAAACATATGGAGAACTTGAAAACGAGACAGTGTTAATTAAAGAGGCCTTATACAGATTAGAAGAACGGTTTACAGAGATGATTCGAATTTCAAATAGTGAAATAGTAAATCCTGATTTTATTAAAAATTTAGAGTTATCTTTATCAGGGACGATTAAAGTCAATTTTGTCAATGGTGAGCACACGTATACGTCTAGGCGTTACATGAAAGAGTTTAAAAGGAGGTTAGGAATATGAAAAAAATTATGGGACATTTATTATTTGGGATACCATCAGGTACATTTATTGGTATGACAATCTCTCTTTATTTTTCGTGGAAAGTTGGTTTAGGAACATTTTATCCAGGACCACCTGCTTTCATGGCTTACTTTTCTAATGAGTTGCAAGCAATTACTGCAGCTGTTGTTCTTTGGAGTGTAGTTGGCATGATGTTTTCAACGTCTAGTCTGATTTTTGAAAAAATCGATTGGTCTATTTTAAAGCAAACAGTTCTTCATTTTATTTCAACCTATGTAGGCTTACTTACTTTAAACGTCTTCCTCAACTGGTTTGATTATACTTTAGGAGATATGTTCCAGTTCACGTTAACGTTCATCATTATTTATCTTATTATTTGGTCGTTATCAATGGTTCGAGTGAAGCGAAATGTGAATAAAATTAATCAACAATTAAATAAGAAAGGGTGAAGAAAATGAAATCCGTCATTGAGCTAGTAAATATTAATAAAAAATTTACTGAAAAAAATATATTGAAAAATATCTCATTAAGCATTGAAGAAGGTGAATGTGTTGCTCTCTTAGGTAAAAATGGAGCAGGTAAAAGTACCATGTTAAATTTAATTCTGAATTTATTTTACCCAACATCTGGTGAGGTGAAATTGAATTGTACAAAAAATGACATGGGATTTATATCTCAAAAAACGCGATTTCCAGATGATATAACGATTCAAGAGATGCTAGATTTTGTCGCAAGTTTTTCAGACAATCCATTATCGAAACAAGAAATTGATCATATATTAGACTTTAAGAAAGAAAAATTTAGTCAGTTAATAGATACGTGTTCAGGTGGCGAGCAACGATTATACGATATGTGCTTAGCCATTCTCAATCGACCAAAACTATTAATTGTAGATGAGCCAACTGCTGGAATGGATACATCGACACGGCAACACTTTTGGCAAATTATTAAGGAGTTAAAAACAAAAGGAACGACAATATTGTTTACAACCCATTACGTGGAAGAAGTCGACTATTGCGCTGATCGAGTGATTCTACTTGATGAGGGGCTTATTAAAGCAGATGATACGCCTTATCATTTGCGAACATTGAATAAGAAAAAAGTCATCTCAATTGAGAAGGCAGTCTATCAATTGTTTGAAAAAGAGATAGAGTCAGTTCTTTCTGATAATAAACTACTTGTAACGATTAAAAATGATGTTGTTAATTTAGAATTTAAAAATGAAGAAACAGAGATGATTATTAAACAATTTCTTGAAATAGGTATTCCCTTTGATAACATTGAAGTAACCAATACGTCTTTACTAGATACTATCTTTGAATCAGGAAAGGAGTGAGAAGTATGTTAGCATTACTTAAAATCGAAGCCAAACGGATGAGTCGAGATAAGATAACATTTATCATGAATATAGGATTACCCATTTTTTTCTATTTAGTATTTACAGAGCTTATTCAAATACCTGAAAATTATAAAGCTAAATTTTTTCAAGAGTATCTAATGTCGATGACTGCATTTAGCTTGTGTAGTTTTGCTTTATTTACATTCCCCTTTGATATTATTCAAGATCGAAAAAATGGCTGGCGGATGAGACTAACCCATGTCGATTTAAGTGCGGGAGAAATTTATACTGTAAAAATGGTTAAAATGATTGTCATGTATATCGCTGGTATTATTTCTGTTTTTTTAGTGGGGAAATTTGTGCGTGGCGTTGAATTGACACTTACTCAGTGGATAGTTTCTGGGTTAGCGCTTCTTTTAGGAGGTATTTTATTCTTAGGAATCGGAGTCATACTTAGTTTGTTTAAACATGAAAAGGTGGCATCGATCTTCTCTAATTTCATGTATCTAGGGATGTCAGCATTAGGCGGTTTGTGGTTTCCAACAGACCAATTTCCAGAATGGTTACAGCCGATATCAAGAGCCATGCCAACCTATCAATTCAGAGAACTTGCAGTAGGTTATATTAATAAGGGGGTAATTCCCTTGTCAGCGGTACTAATTTTAGCCAGTTATAGTGTATTTTTTATACTCCTAGCTACTGTAATTAGTCGTAAACAAAAAGTAGACATTCGATATTGACCTGTTACAGTTTACGTAAAAAGCGTTATAATACAGGAATCAATTAAGTTAAGATCGTGAAAGGAATGGCTAGAATGAAAATCGGAGTCATAGGATTAGGCAATATTTTTCAAAAAGCATACCTACCAACTATTTCTAAAAATAGAGCCGAGCATACTTTTTATTTCGCTAGTAACAATCAAGAAATAAGAAATAAATTAAAACAAGACTATGGATTTGATAAGTTCTATAATTCTTTAGAAGACCTTTTAAAAGAAGGAATAGATGCTTGCCTGATACACTCAGCAACAGTTGCTCACTATGAATTAGCAAAAAGGTGTTTAAATGCTGGCATTCATGTTTTTATAGATAAACCCTTAAGCGAAAATTATGAAGAAACAAAGGAGTTAATGGCATTAGCACAGACAAATGACTTAATTTTAATGTTGGGCTTTAATCGTAGATTTGCTCCTAGTGTAGAGATTATTAAAAATTTACCCAATAAACGAGTGATATATTTAGAAAAAAATAGAGTGCAGGCTGAACAGACCACCACATTTGCTATATATGATTTATTTTTACATCTGGTAGACATCGCAGTGTATTTATTAGATAGTCCAGATATCCAAATAGTTTCTTCAATGATTGAAGAAAAAGAAACCTTAGAATATATAACTATTCAGTTAACAACTGAAGAAGCAACAGCTTTTTTAACAATGGACATGAAAAGTAATGCTAATACAGAACTTTACAGAGTTACTAGCTCAGAAGGTGTCTGGACGATTAACAATTTGGTTGAAACAACGCATCAAAAAGGAACAACAGTGCTTCAGTTACCAGCTTCTGATTGGGAGAATACCTTAGTAAAACGAGGATTCGAACCAATGTTACAATCATTTCTTGAAGGAATTAAAACCAGATCTAAAACCAATACGAGACAAGAAAATGTGTTGTTAAGCCACAATATATGTCAGAAAATAATAAATTAAAACAGGATGAGCTGTCGAAGTTGTGATTCAAAATAATAAAAGTGGAAAAAATACCGAGCTATTTTAGATGGCTCGGTATTTCATTGTTTAATTGACTAATTAAAAAAATCTGATAATGGGAAGTTTAATTAGTTTAGTCGTTTAAATGACTTGATAATTTTTAAGGCTCTTTTCCTCGTTTTAATATTGGGGCTTTTCAAGCGACGATAAGCACTTGAGAGATCTTGTTTTTCCATCTGAATTTCCTCCTAGTTAAATATTTAGCAAGATAGGTTGTATTACAAAATTAAATAAGTTAAAATATAAAACGTAATGATTACGATTTGTTATATTTTATATTAAAACAAATTTTAGGAGGAATAGCAATGGCAAAAAAAGCAAAAATTGAAAAAATGAAGCAACAACGAAAAATAGTTGAACAATATCAAGAAGAACGAATGAAGCTTGTAAAAATGAAAGATTATGAAGGTTTAAGAAAACTTCCAGTTGAGTCTAATCCAAATAGGTTAAAAAATCGGGATTCAATGGATGGTAGACCACGTGGTTATATGCGGAAATTTGGTTTGTCACGAATTAATTTTAGAGAGCAAGCCTTATTAGGAAATATCCCAGGAGTAAAAAAAGCTAGTTGGTAACTAGTATTTATCCTGAATACTAGTTAAATATTGTTTAAAGGAAGTAACTAAATCTGTAGGTGAAAGCAAGGTTAAACCAGAGCCAAAAGATAAAAAATAATTAAGTAAGAAAGGAATTTCTTCAGGTGTGAAGTGACCGATGAGATAATGACTAGTCTTTTCTTCAATCAATTGAACACCATCATATTGTCTTTTTGTAAATAACTCTAAGTGAGAAGTCTCTATCTTTGCTTTAAACGTTAGAAAACGGCTAGCTTCCTTTTCTATTTTATATGCTTCTAAAAGTTCTTGATGTGAGTTATATAAAGGGATTAAATCAGTGGGGGTGATTTCTTCAATAAAATCACAGCGAAATTGACGAAAACTATCCTTATCAAAATCCCAACATAAGACGTACCATTCTCCGTGACTTCTAATTAGTTGAATTGGTTGAACAAGGCGTAGCTCATTTGTATAACGAGTATAGTAAAAAGAAATAACTTGAGGAGCTAAAATAAAGGAAAACAATTCAGAAAGTAAAGGTGATGATTGATTAAAAGAGTAATCAGAAAAGACAATGAACTGATCTAGCTCTTGATTCAATTGACTATTCTTCTGGGGACTAATATGCAATAATTTTTGTTTTAACTCCTGATAAGATTGATTAAAAGGAGTACTATCAACATCTTTAAGTAGTTGCAATGAAAAAAAGAGTGAATGCCATTCTGCTTGATTGAGGTAAAGAGGAGGTAAACTACTGTTCTCTAAGACACGGTAACCACCATATCTTCCTTTATCAACATATATGGGAGCTCCTATAGTTTCAAGTTCACAGATATCACGAAGGGCAGTTCTTTTGGAAATAGAGAAATACTCCATTAAATCGGTTAAATTAAATACTTTTCTTTGGTTGATAAAGAAGAGCTCAGCAATTAATCGTTCATTTTTTTTCATTATTTCTCCTAAAGGTGCCGTTATCTGGCACTGTTGAATTTTATATTGAGAGTATATCATGAAAGGGGAAAAAAGATGAACGAAATAAATCAAGAACGTATTGTTGTAAAGGGAAAAATGATTAGAACGGATAATCAAAGTATAGAGGAAATCATTCAGTTGTGGTCAGATATATCAAAAATGGGAATTTCAGGTGAAATATTTGCGGTGTATTCAAACTATGAGAGTGATCACAACGGGAAATATGATTTATTAATAGGCAATAATAATCTAGAACTAGATAATAAAATTACGATTGAGGCAGGTAACTACTTAGTAATAGATGTGGAAAATAGCTCTCCTGAAATGATAGGTGAGGCATGGTATAAAATATGGAATAATCAAACTATTTATGATAAAAGATTGTTTACAACGGATTTTGAACGTTATTTTACTGACGGAAGTGCCAAAATCTATTTAGCAGTCAGCTAGATAAAATAGGAGTGAAGGGCGTTTCATTTAAATAAAAAAGATACTTTCGGCCTTATTTATAGCTGAAAGTTTTTTATTTCATAAAAAATAAACTAATTATATAATAACGGGCGTTTACTTATGAGTTATTAATTTTAATGCTATTCATTTAGATAACGAGTGTTTTAAGTCTTTTTAAAAGACAAAATAGTGAAAAAATAAAATAAGTTAATCTGTATACTAAGAGAAGTAAGGGATATCTATTATATCTTTGTGTAAGGGCATAGGGGAGAGATATAATAGAGGGGAAACTTCTTATTAACATAGCTCTGTCAACTGTTTTGGGGAAAACAAAAAACAAAGTGATTACTGAAAAAAGAAGTTTTATCAAATAAAAAAACATTGCTTTTAATTAAAAGCATTGTTTTTTTATTAATTTGATAAATCAATATTTATGAAAATGTCTTTTAAAAAGACAATAATAGTTAGTTTTAAAACGGATTAAACGATATACTAATAAGTGTAATGGATGTCGAAAATTTTTTCGAGGGGAAAAGAAAAAACAAGGCAAAAAACATTCTATTTAATGTATTATTTTAATGTTGGGAAAGTAAGGGGATTAAATAAATATTATTAATTAGAAAGTTTATAAAAAAGAAGAGACTGACAAAGATATAACTATTTTTGTCAGTCTCTTGCTGTAGTTAAAAAATAATATTTTCTTTAATTAACTCTAAGTCTTTAATTAACATTTTTCGTTGATGGATCTCTATCGCTCCTGCGTCCTTGAGTTGTTGAATCATACGATTGACGCTACTAGCTGAAGTAATTCCACAAAAATGAGCAATTTCTTCATTAGTAACAACAAAATCAATTAAGATTCCATCTTTTACTGGGGTGCCAAAGATATCATAGAGTTCATATATTTGTGTGCAGACAGCTCCAAATTTTCCATTCATTAGCATTTGTTGCATTTTTTTCATTGAGTGAAGTAACATAATTCGATAATAGTCCTTAACATATGTTTGGAGTTCTCTATTTTGATTAATGTCTTTCCAAAACTGAACACGGTCTAATTGATATAGCTCTGCTGTTTCGGATTCAACCCGAATGTTAAAAGGTGCGTCAATAAATTGAGAGTATTCATCTTTTACTAGTGATACAATTTCAAGCCCTTTAATATATCGTAAATTAAACTCACGACCATCTCTTGATATGACACTAGTTTTAATGATTCCATCCTTTAAAACATAGGCATATCTATCTTGTAATCCTTCATAAGTTAAGTATGACTTTCTTTTTTTGGTAATAATCGGAAAGGCATGATTGTTCAAGTAATCTTGTAGCACATGGTTTTCCATGAGTGAAACGCTCCTTTTGATTAAAATGATATATGTTGTTGATTTTTAAAAAGAATAGTTTAAATCCTTTCTTATTTAATATTATACGCTATTCTGAATCAACAACAAATGTTAATGTTTTTTGTTGAGACTATTTGTTTACGACTTTTTTTTTACACAAAGTCACATTTTTTTTTTTCAAATATTAGTTATATTGTTTTCAGGAAATATCATGAAAGAAAGTAGGAGTTGTAGATGGAAAATCATCTAGAAGAAGAGAGATTATTTAATAAGGGATTTGTGAGCATAACATTAATAAATTTTGTGGTTTATTTAGTTTATTATTTATTGATGGTTATCATTGCAGTCATTGCACAAGATAACTTGCATGCAACCATGGGACAAGCAGGTCTTGCATCAGGTATTTATATAATAGGAACATTACTAGCACGACTTTTTATGGGGAAAAGTTTAGAATTGATAGGCAGAAAGAAAGTATTAAGATATGGTGCAGTATTTTATTTATTAACAACAATTGCCTATCTTTTTATCCCGAACATGGGAGTGATGTATTTAGTCAGATTATTAAATGGGTTTGGTTACGGAACTGTTTCAACCGCAACAAATGCGATTGTTACAGCATATATTCCAAAGTCACGACATGGAGAAGGTATTAACTATTATGGTTTAAGTACTAGTTTAGCAGCAGCAATTGGTCCATTTGTAGGATTAGTGTTACTTGATAAAACTGATTTTAGATTTATCATCTTCTTTTCTATTATTTTAATCTTTTTAACAACAATTGCTTGTTTAGTATTTCCAGTTAAAAACATTGAGATTACAAAAGAGCACCGTGCGTTGTTATCTTCATGGAAATTAGATAGTTTCATTGAAAGAAAAGTTTTATTTATTAGTTCAATCGCCTTTTTAATGGGTGTTTCTTATTCAAGTGTTTTATCATTTTTAGCATCATATGCAGCAGAATTAGATCTTGTAGTCTATCGCTCATTTTTCTTTGTCGTTTACGCATTAGTCATAACTGCGACAAGACCTTTAACTGGTAGAATATTCGATAGTTACGGCGAAAATGCCGTAATGTACCCAAGTTATATCTTTTTAACAGTAGGTTTAGTTGTTTTAAGTATCTCGAACTCTGGTTGGGTATTTCTTTTATCAGGAGCATTAATTGGTTTAGGATATGGAACGTTCATGTCAAACGGACAAGCAGTTTGCTTGAAAACAAGTGAAAGTCATCGAATAGGAATTTCATTATCTACTTATTTTATAGGACTAGATTTAGGCTTAGGTGTTGGTCCTTATGTACTAGGTGAGTTGAGAAACTTTTTAACGTTTCGAGAGGTTTATTTGGTAGCAGCTATATTACCCGTAATATGTATTATATTATACGGGTTGTTCTATCAAAAAAGTTTAAATCATTATAAAGTAAACGAGGTAAAGTAAAATGACAACAGACGAAAAAATATTAGATTGCTTAGAAAACACATTAAAGAAAATCGATGAGTTAACAATTCAACTCTCAAAAATAGAAACAAATACTTGTGGCTTAGATGAAAAACAACATGACTTGGAAGAAAATTTTTTACATTTTCAACAAGTTGTTGAAAATAATAATATTATGTAATTTTTTAGTAGAGTGAATTTATAAAGAAAAGACAAGCTTTATTTTGAGTAGAGTTTGTCTTTTTTGTTTAATCAACAACCTATGAATAATTACTTTCTATGTATATTTAACTATTAGTGGTACAATATATCCTAAATTAGGAGGGAAGTTATGATTGACAGAGATAGTATGTCTAAAGTAAATAAATTCAGGGAAGAAAGAGACTGGCGCCAATTTCATAAGGAAAAAGACTTAGCCCTATCAATTTCTTTAGAAGCTAGTGAGTTACTTGAAATTTATCAGTGGAGAACGTCAGAAGAAGGCAACAAAGATAGAGAGCACTTAAAGGAAGAACTGGCAGATATATTGATTTATGCTTATATGATGGCAGATAACTTAGGATTTGATATTGATGAAATCATTGAAGAAAAACTCATAAAAAATGCTGTGAAATACCCAATAGAAAAATGCTTAGAAAATAATAGAAATAGGTAGTAGACAAGAGATAAACAGTTGTCTACTACCTATTTTTTTTAGCTATACCTTATTTCAAATGCCTTTTGTTATAGTTGACGTATAACGAATTTCGTTATACTATGTATATAACAAAAAGAGGTGAAGGCATGATAATTGAAATAGATACATCCAGTGAGACACCGATTTATACTCAGTTAGTCTATCAGATTAAATTGGGCTTGATTCAAGGAAAGATAAAACCTGGCGATAACTTACCCAGTGTCAGGAGCTTAGCAGGTGATATTGGTATTAACTTACATACGGTGAATAAAGCGTATAAAGTTCTCGTTGGCGAAGGGATAGTCAATCAGGTGAAAAAAGGGTATCAAATATCTTCGGAGACACCACCAAAAATTAGTTCAGATTATTTATCTAATTTTAAGGGTCAGTTATTTGATCTGATGATTGATGCGAGTGTTTTTCATATTGATGTGGATGGATTACTTGAAGAAATGGAAGAGAAGTTAAAAGGAGAGGGTACCGTTGAGTAATGTTATAATTATGCTGTTTTTTAATCTGATGATTGGATTATTACTGGGTTTAACACCTTACTATAGTAAAAAAGATATTCCTTTTGGTATAACACTCCCAAAAACAAAACAGACTAAAGAGATAGTAACCCATCTAAAGAAAAATTATCTGTGGATTAATGTTTTTCTTAGCTTGTTGATTGGTGTAGGTGTTATTGCGTTAGGATTATTTCAAAAGGAAGTTGATTTAGAAAAATTAATGTTACTAAGTGTGACGGGGTTATTTGTCCAATTAATTGTTTCTTTAGGAGTATATCTTACTACATACAAACAATTAAAAAATTATAAAAAAGGATTAAATATTCAATCACCTACTCATACTAAAATGGCTATCGATTTATCTTTTAGAGATGAAAAAATTATTTTTCCAACGGGTTATCTTGTGGCATTAAACCTTGCCTTTGTTTTACTAGTTGTTGTAGTGACAGTCACTCAGTATCAACATATACCAGAGACATTTGTGACTAAGTGGGATATGAATATGCAACCTGTGACTGTTACAGCTAAGTCTTGGCAGAGTGTCTTAGCTATGCCTGCATTGCAGCTATTTATCACATTTGTAATGGCAATCAGTAATCAATCTTATTTAAATGGAAAACAACGAATTGATCTTCAGAATTCGGAAGAATCTGTGGCTAGAAATAAAAAATTTAGGAAGAAATCATCCTTACTTAATTTTGTTATTTCCATCTGTACCCAATTATTAATGACCATGCTCCAATTTTCTATTATTTTTGAAGCAATTTCACCAAAAGTGATGATTGGAGCATCTCTTATCTTTACGATTATCATCCTTGCTTTAACTCTTTGGTTTTCACTTTATTATGGACAAGGTGGTGATAGACTGAAATCTGTGGATTCCTCTAAAGAGGTAGGTGTTTCAGAGGGGAATTTTGACATATTTGATGATGATGCCAATTGGAAGCTAGGAATGATTTACTTCAATCCGAAAGATCCATCTTTTTGGGTCGAAAAAAGAATGGGATTAGGTATGACCTTTAATTTTGCAAAATGGCAAAGCTGGGCGTTTTTAGCTGGAACGTTAATGATTCCAATTGGCATTGCATACTTAATGATGTAGAAATTAAATCAAATAAAATCCTGTAGCAAATGAATGTTCCTCATTTTGCTACAGGATTTTTTTGATAAAAAATAATCATTTTCATTCTATAGAAGGAAAATTTTATCTTTACAGGCCTCAATCGTTTCCTCATCCCATAAAGAGACTTGAACTTCGCCTATATGTGCTTTTCCAAGTAACAGCATACACATTCGACTTTGCCCAATACCACCACCAATAGTTAGAGGTAATTGGTTATTTAAAACTTGTTGGTGGTAAAGATAACCTAGTCTGTCGTTAGCATTGGCTTTCTCTAATTGAGTTAATAGGGATTTATCATCAACCCGAACACCCATGCTTGATAATTCCATCGCACATTTTAGAGGTTCATGCCAGAAAAGTAAATCACCATTTAGACTCCAATCATCATAATCAGGAGCTCGGTTATCATGAGGGGCTCCTTGTGATAATACATCACCAATTTGTAAAATAAATGTAGTAGGGTGTTTTTTCACATAAGCGTGCTCTCTGTCTTTTGAGCTTAGATCAGGATACATATCAGCTAATTCTTGGCTTGTAACAAATGAGACATGCGTATCAATCGATACTTGTACAGAAGGATACTTTGTATGGAGACGACTAGCAGTTTCCGCCATGGCATTTACTAAACCTTGGACTGTTTCTTTTAAGTAATCTGTATTCCGTTGATCACGAGTAATAACTCTTTCCCAGTCCCACTGATCGACATAAATTGAATGTAAATTATCTAGTTCTTCATCACGTCTTATGGCATTCATATCAGCGTATAAGCCGTTTCCTGAGTGAAAATCATATTGCTTTAAGGCAACACGTTTCCATTTCGCTAGTGAGTGAACAACTTCACCGTTATCTGATAAGGCAGGAACATCGAATTTAACAGGGCGTTCTGACCCACTTAAATTATCGTTTAGTCCTGAACGCTCATCTACAAATAAGGGAGCAGATACTCTTTTTAATTTTAAACTTCCTGTTAAAGCCTCCTCAAACCAACGCTTAATAGATCCAATCGCTGTTTGCGTATCGTAAACATTTAGTGTGGATTGGTAGTCTTTAGGAACAATTGTTTTTCCCATAAGCACTTCACAACTCCTTCAATAATTTTACAGACTATTGTATCATAAAATGAGAAAATAATTAAGACTTAATGAAAGTTTTACGAATATCTAAAGATGGTTGATTTTTTTAATGAAAACGATATAATTGAAATTGAGATTCATTATCAATTGAGCGGGTTTTTTTTAACAGTACTTGTTAATAAATGATCATGCAAAATATGGAGGAAAAGATATGTGGAAAAAATTTTTATCAGTGCTTAGTTTAGGGCTGTTAGCATTATTAGTTGTTGGCTGTACAAGTGGTAAGGAAGAGACAAAAGATAAAGCAACAACAAAAATAATTGATACTGAGATGGGAAAAGTTGAAGTTCCAACGAAACCTAAAAATGTATTGGTTAATTGGTATATTCATGATGTAGCATCATTAGGAGTGACACCAGTGGGTTATGCTGGTTGGGCACAAGAGGCAATGCCGATGTATAAAGAAATAAAAGGTATTCCTGCTATTGAAAAATGGGAAAAGGAAGAATTATTGTCATATGAACCAGATCTAATTATTACTTATGACAAAGATGATTTTAAAAAATTCTCAAAAATAGCACCTGTTGTTGTCATTACAGAAAAGAAAACCCCTGAAGAAAGACTTGAAATATTAGGTGAAGTTCTTGGAAAAGAAAAAGAAGCAAAAAAACTGCTGTCTACTTTTGATGAAAAATTAACCAAAGCGAAAGTTAATTTTGCTAAAGATGAATTCAAAGGAAAGACGTTTAGTATTTTTGAAGACTGGGGAAGTGCTTCTTATGGTGTATTCTATGAAACAGCATCAAGAGGAGGGACATTACTATATGACCATATTGGCTTAACTTATCCAGAAAAGTTAAAAGAACTTATCGAAAAAACAGGGGAAACTAGGGAAGGTCTGTCTTACGAAGTAGCAGCTGATTATTTTGGGGATTATGTTATTTGGTTCCTACAACCTGGAAAAGAAGATTCTGAGTTTGAAAAAACTAAGATATGGCCAACTATTCCTGCGGTAAAAGAAGGTAGAATTTTAACAGTACCAGGAGATTTAAATGGCATGTTCTATTATTCAGACGTTTTAAGTTTGACACACCAATTAGATTACTTTGTAGAAAACTTTGATAAATTGATTAAGTAAGAGAACACACAATTCAGAGGCTTAACCACAAGGGTGGGACAGCCTCGTTTTTGTTGAAAGGATAGGATCATGGAGAAGAAAGAAAGTAAGAAAGGTTCTGCTAATTTTTTTATGTACAGCCTTTTAGGTCTTATTTTACTTGCGGTTGCTTGTTTTTTTTCAATTTCTTTTGGCGCAGCTGATATTCCATTAAAAACTGCTTGGGGTGCTTTAGTGTCATTTGACGAAACATTAACTGAGCATCAAACGATATTAACATTAAGGCTTCCAAGAACAGTAGCTGATATTATTGTTGGTGCTAGTCTAGCAGTTTCAGGGGCAATTATGCAAGGGACGACAAGAAATCCTCTAGCTGATTCAGGATTAATGGGGATCAGTTCAGGAGCGACGTTTGCTATGGCGTTAAGTTTAGCTTTAATGCCTCACTTTAACTATGTTGAAATGTTGATTGTATCTTGTATTGGAGCAAGTTTAACAACAGGTTTAACTTATTTTGTGGCTTCCACTGGTAAAAAAGGGATGACGCCGCAACGACTTGTCTTAGCAGGAATTTCAATTTCCATGTTATTTGGAGCAATGAGTAGTTATCTATCTATTAAGTATCGGTTAGGTCATGCGTTGATGTATTTTACCGCTGGAGGAACAGCGGGTGCTAAGTGGAGTGAGTTAGCTGTTGTATTTCCTATTTTTATAGTGGGGATTATAGCTGCTATTATGTTATCACCTTCTATTACTATGCTTAGTTTGGGCGAAGAGGTAGCTCTTGGATTAGGGTTAAACATAAAAGGGGTTAAAATAGTTTCAACGTTGATTGTTTTAGTTTTAACAGGACTTTCAGTTGTTGTTATAGGTCCTGTGAGTTTTGTGGGATTAATCGTTCCTCACATGATTAGGTTTTTTGTAGGGGTTGATTATCGCTATATTATTCCAAGTAGTATTTTATATGGAGCTCTTTTAACAGTTGTTGCGGACGTAGTTGGTCGTGTTATTAACCGGCCGTTTGAGACACCAATTGGCGTTATTTTCTCTTTAATTGGCGTTCCGTTCTTTTTATATTTAGTCAAAAAAGAGGGGCGTGAATTCTAATGGAGAAACAAACTGTAAAAAAAGTCATGCTAGTGAGTGGTTTAGTATTAGGTGTTGTTATTTTAGGAATTATTAGTATCAATGCCGGGAAAATGAGTTTACCACCAAGTCAAGTCTTTCAAGTAGTGACTGGAAAAGGGACTTATCAAGAAAATCTAATTGTCTTTGAGTTTAGGCTACCACGAATTATTTTAGCAGTATTTGTTGGGATAGGTATGGGAGTTTCAGGACTGATAATGCAAAGTTTACTTAAAAACGATATGGCGAGTCCAGGAACTTTAGGGATTAGTTCTGGTTCAGGTTTGTTTGTCCTGATATATATTGTCTTATTTCATTCAGAAAGTATTTTATCTGCTTATGCTTTACCGATTCTTTCTTTTCTGGGAGGCATTATTTCTGCACTGATTATTTTTTTCTTGTCATACAGCAGAAAAAAAGAAATGTCCCCAACAACTTTGATTTTAACAGGCGTTGCCGTGGGAAGTGGTTATAGCGCCTTAACAACATTATTAAGCCTTCGAATGGATGAAAAGCAAATGGAGTTCATTCAAAAATGGCAAGCAGGAAATCTATGGGGAGACGATTGGTTATATTTAAAAGTGTTAGTGCCTTGGGTAGTTACTCTAGTTCTTTATACGATGTTTAAAGCACGAGTGATTAATACGATTAATTTAGGAGAAGAAACGGCAAAAGGATTAGGGGTTTTTGTTAAAGCGGAGTTTATTGGTTTAATGTTTGTTGCTGTGGCTTTATCTTCTGGAAGTGTTGCTTTAGGAGGAAATTTTTTCTTTGTTGGTTTGATTGCACCACATATCGCTAGAAAGTTGGTTGGAGCCAATCATCTTTATACGATTCCGGTATCAGGCCTACTTGGAGGGATTATTATTTTATTAGCAGATACGATTACAAGATCTATTAGTCTAGGAAGTGACGTGCCTACAGGGATTGTTATCACTGTTTTAAGTACACCTTATTTTTTATATTTATTATCAAAAGCGGATTAGGAGATTAAGATGAATCAAATAGAGACGAAAGAATTATCCATTGCATATGATGAAAACGTCATTGTTGAAAACTTGAATTTATCGATACCAAAAGGAAAGGTGACATCAATCATCGGTCCTAATGGTTGTGGTAAATCCACTATTTTGAAAACAATTGGGCGAATCCAAAAGAAAAAATCGGGAATGGTTTATTTAGATGGAGAAGATATATTTAATCTACCAACAAAAACGATTGCTAAAAAAATGGCCATTTTACCTCAAACACCAACTGCTCCTAATGGCTTAACCGTTAAGGAATTAGTATCCTATGGTCGGTTTCCCCATCAAAAAGGATTTGGTAAGTTAACTGAAAAAGATAACGAGATTATTGATTGGGCAATGGAAGTGACTAAATTAGGTGAATATCAGTACAGAGAGATAGATAGTCTATCAGGAGGTCAAAGACAGAGAGTTTGGATTGCCATGGCTTTAGCACAACAAACAGAGTTGATTTTACTTGATGAGCCGACAACTTACTTGGATATGGCTCATCAATTGGAAATTCTTGAATTATTAAATGAGTTAAATGAAAAAGAAGCGTGTACGATTGTGATGGTTCTTCATGATTTAAACTTAGCTGCTCGTTTTTCTGATTTTATGGTTGCTGTTAAGCAAGGTCAGATAAAGGCCACAGGAACGCCAGAAGAAGTAATCACAAAGGAATGTCTACAAGAAGTTTTTCAAATCGAGGCAACGATTATTAATGAACCTAAAAGTAACCGACCAGTGTGCTTAACCTATCAGTTATTAAAAGATTAGCTTGGCTTGAGTTGATAAAAAGAGTATTCTGAATGAATCAATCTGATTTGGAGGTTTTATTAATGAGAGAGCAACTAATTGAAGAGATAAGAAGGTATACGCCTTTTAATGAACAAGAAAAAATAGACAAAGAAGTATTAATTGATTCATTATTAAATCAAAAAGATATTTTCTATAGAACCAATTTAGTTTCTCATATCACTGCTTCGGCTTGGGTGGTTAATGCAAATCGAGATAAGGTTTTGATGGCTTATCATCATATATACAAGTCTTGGTCTTGGTTGGGAGGTCATGCTGATGGAGATGAGGATTTGCTTCAAGTAGCTTTGAAAGAGGTAAGAGAAGAGAGTGGGGTAAGTAATCTGAACCCAGTAACCCAATCGATTTATTCACTTGAAGTGTTGACAGTAGATGGTCATGTGAAGAATGGTGTTTACGTACCTTCTCACTTACATTTAAATGTGACTTATTTGATTGAAGCAAATGAACACGAAAAATTAGTGGTTAAGGAAGATGAAAATAGTCAGTTGAAATGGTTCTCTTTAGTGGATGCTATAAAATCTTCTAGTGAGCCTTGGTTCCAAGAGCACATATATAGTAAATTAAATGATAAACTGAAAGTTGAATAGGGCTATGTCAAAATTTTTCTCATTTTGACGTAGCCTTTTAATTTTTGGTTGGCAAAAATGCTAATGCTTGATATAGTTAGATAAACTAGTTAAAGGAGGAAGAGTATGTCTGAACATATTAATTTTGATATATATCAATCACTACATGAGATTTCAAGAAATATGCATCATTTAGCTCACTACATAGGTGGAGAACAAGGAGAAATGCAAGATTTAGGAAGAACTCTTAATTTTATACGGGATCAAAAAAAAGTTACTTCAAAAGATTTAGCTATTTTTTTTAATATTAAATCGTCTTCAGTTACAGTGAAAGTTAATAAATTGTTAGAGCAAGGTTACATTGAAAAAATACGAGATACGAAAGATTTAAGAGTATTTTTTTTATCGTTAACATCGAAGGGCGAGCAAAAATGTCAAGAAATAAATACAGATACACAAGTATTAGTTCAAGATATTTTTGAAGATTTGAGTGGTAATCAAAAACTTGTCCTATTAGATGAGTTAAAATTGATTGAAGATAGACTTAAAGAAAAGAAAGCAAGTTGGGAAAAATAAAAGATTGACAAATAAAAAAGAGGATCCTATAATATAACTAGTTAGTCTAACTAGTTATATTATTTTTTATGGGTGGTGTTTTAAATGGCAAGAAAAAATATTGTGTTTTTTGCATTGTTAATGGCAACTGCGTTAGCAGCAATTGAAGGAACTATTATTTCAACTGCTGCTAATTCTATTGTTGCTTCTTTAGGGAATTCATCCTTAATTGGTTTAGTTTTTTCGGTTTATTTATTATTTAGTGGTGTATTTTCTTTGTTATTTGGTAAGTTAGCTGATGCATGGAACCGTAAATGGACGTTAATTATTGGTTTACTTATATTTTTAGTGTTTTCACTTTTATGTGGCATGGCAAGAAGTATGTTAACGTTAATTATTTTTAGAGCCTTTCAGGGAATTGGTTCAGGAGCTATAGTTCCTGTATCTCGCTCGATGGTGGGGTATTTATTTGAAACAAAAGAGAGCCGAGCAAAGGCACAAAGTATTGAGAGTTCTGTTTTGGGAATTGCTGGTTTAATCGGCCCTTTCTTGGGTGGCTTTATATTAAATTACTTTAGTTGGAACTGTGTATTTTTCTTAAATGTGCCACTAACAGTCGTTGCAATTTTACTGATATTATTTTTTGTAGATGAACCAAAAAGAAATACTTCGTTATCATTGGATTATGTAGGAAGTGCTTTGATTTTATTAGGTGCAATGTCTTTATTTGGTTGCTTGTATATTGATAATTCTATGCTGATGTTGGGATTGTTTCTTTTATCCTCTCTTTTTTTTAGCTTATGGTTTAAGCGTGAGAAGAAGCATTCAGGTAGGAGTTTAGTAGATTTAAACGTGTTAAAGAATAAACACGTTCTGAGAATTAATGGATTGACGCTAATAACGGGAATGTTAGCTGCTGGAATAAATGCTTATTTACCTCTTTGGGGACAGGAAGCTATGGCAATGACACCTTTACAAGCGGGAACATTACTAACTCCTTTCTTGATATTTTGGACAACCGGTACTATTTTTAACACTTATCTGATAAAGAAAGTGTCAATTAATCAAAACTTATGGATAGGGACGATTCTTTTAATGATTGGAAGTTTTAGCTTATGCTTAATGAGTATAACTTCAGTAATAGTTGCCTATCTGGCAATGATTATAATAGGGATTGGTATGGGAATTACAGTGTCATCCTTAATGATTTATTTACAATTTAACGCACCAAAAGGCTCATTGGGAAGTGTTATGGGGTTAAATTCATTTGTTTTGATGATGTCAAAATCGATCGGTGTAGCAATACTTGGTGCTATTTATGGAAAGAATGTAACTTTTTTTTCACATGGGTCTACTTTTAACGTGATTTTTATTATTATATTTGTATTAGGTATTCAAGCTTTCTTAATAGTCAGAAGACTACCAGAGAGTAACGTCTAGTGCATGAGGGGGATTATTATGAAGGAAACATTAAACAATCGCATCCGATACTTTGATAATTTAAGGCAAAGTATTGGGATTGCTTATTTAAATTTAAGTATTTTTATTTTATTATTTATGATTGAAATTAGTATTGCTATAATGACTGATTCAAAAGCATTACTTGCAGCAGGATTTAACAATTTATCGAGCATTATTATTTCTGTTGGGGTGTTAGTTGGCTTGAGGGTTTCGTTAAAAGATCCTTCTCATTCTCATAGCAAAGGGTATCAACAATTTGAGACGTTAGGAAATTTATTTAGTTCTTTTGTTATGTTTTTGATGTCAGCCTATATTGTTATTGAAGGTGGGCGTGGGTCGATATCGTCTTTTAGTAGAAATGTCGTGCCTAGACAAAGTAGCTTAGCTGTAGTCGTTGCAATAGGAGCAGGAACACTTATGTTAATAACTTATTTTACCAATCGAAAAGCGTATCAAAAAATTGAAAGTAATTCGATTAATACTTTAATGAAGGATTCTTTTAGTGATATGCTAATGAATTTTGGAACAGCTTTGGGTATCTTATTGTCTATTGAGGTTGATCCGTTATTTGATGGTTTAACCGCTGTTTTATTGGGACTTATTTTATGTAGAATGTCTTACTTAATTGTTAAAGAAAATGTTTTTCATTTATCAGGTGGATTTGATCCAGAGATGATTGAAAATTATCAACATGTTATCGAAGTGATTCCAGGAATTGAACGGATTGTAGATATCACAGGTAAGATGTTTGGGGATGCAGTAGCGGTTGATGTAACTGTTGAAGTACTAGGTGAACTGACTGTGAATGAAGGTGCGATAATAGCCAATACCATTGAGCAAGAGTTGGCTATTCGTTTTGATGTATTTGATGTAGATGTCCAAATCAGACCTAGAAGAATGCAATAATAAAAGAGTTTAACTTCTAAGTAGGAAGATAAACTCTTTTTCTTTAATTTGACAATAAATACAAATAAAAGGTATGAATCCGTTTTATTTAAAAGATGATCATCATAAAAATAAAAGTTGTTTATACCTATAAAAGGCTAATAAAAGTAAATATAACTTAATTATAAGATGTAATTGAAAAAAATATCTATTAGTGATAAAATCATTTTCGGTGAGAGGGTAATTGAGAGAATATTCCCTTATTTCAGAAAAAAATAAAATGATTCTAACTTTTGGAGGACGCAATGAAGATTAAGATAATTGGTTTAGGAAAAATGGGATTGAACTTAGTAAGTAATCTAGTAGCAAATAATCATGAGGTAATTTGTTATGATATTAATGAGTCAGCTAGATTAAGTTCTAAGGAATTAGGCGCATACCCAGCAAATTCTTTGGATGAATTTTTTACGATAGATAAAGAAGTTAGAACGATTAATTGGTTAATGTTACCTTCTGGAAAGATTACGGAGGAAATGATAAAAACATGTCAAAAAAACTTAACTTCAGGAGATATCTTAATTGATGGAGGAAACTCAAAGTTTGCAGACAGTATTCACCATTACCATTTATTAAAAGAAAAAGGAATTCATTTTCTAGATGTGGGAACTTCTGGAGGAATGAGCGGTGCTAGAGATGGTGCTTGTATGATGGTTGGTGGAGACCAAGAAATCTTTAGTCAAATAGAAGAATTATTTAGTGATTTGTGTGTGGAAAAAGGTTATTTATATTGTGGTGAAGCCGGTAGTGGTCATTATCTAAAAATGGTACATAATGGGATTGAATATGGTATGATGCAAGCCGTTGGAGAAGGATTTAATCTATTACATCATTCAAGGTTTGATTATGATTTAGAACAAGTAGCCAGAGTTTTTAATAACGGGTCTGTTGTTCGTAGTTGGTTAATGGAATTAACAGAACAAGCATTAAAAGAAAATCCAACGATGGCAGGGATTAGTGGTGAAGTACCCTCTTCTGGAGAAGGTAAATGGACAGTAGAAGAGATGCTCGAGATGCAACAATCAGCTCCTGTCATAACGCAATCCTTGTTAACTCGTTATGCATCAATGGATAAAGAAAAATATGGAGAGAAAGTCATCGCTTCTCTTAGAAATCAGTTTGGCGGACATGATGTACCAAAAGGATAAATAAAAAAATACCTTAAAAACGAGTAAAAAGTTTTTAAGGTATTTTTTTATTTAGTAGGTAACTGGAATGAACATTTAGCACAGGAGCTAAGCAAACTAAAATCTAAACTAAAATGAATAATAGTGATGAAAGAATCTGGATAATGCAAAATAATTGACAAGATAGAGAACTTTGTTAAACTTAAATTATGTATGGTTTACTTTTGTAGTTTATAAAAGGAGGGAAAAAGATGACTAAAAAAAGAAAGAGTGAAACTAATCATGAAGGAATGGATCATAGTGGTATGAATCATTCTAGTAGTAGCGAAGGAATGGATCATAGTAAGATGGATCACAGCGACATGAATCATTCTAGCAGTACTGAAGGAATGGATCATAGCAAGATGGACCACAGTAACATGGATCATTCTGGTGGAGGGATGGATCACTCCATGCATAATATGGGAAATCTTAAAGTGAAATTTTTTGTTTCATTGATTCTATCAATCCCGATAATATTACTTTCGACCATGATGGGAAAACAGTTACCATTTCAATTTACTTTTCCTGGATCTGAATGGGTCGTTTTAATTCTAGCAACTATTTTATTTTTTTATGGTGGTATGCCATTTCTAAAAGGAGCTAAAATGGAACTTAAAGATAAAAGTCCTGCAATGATGACGCTAATTTCTCTAGGAATTTCAGTAGCTTATTTGTATAGTGTATATGCCTTTATTGCTAATAATTTATTGAATAGTTCAGTTCATATTATGGATTTCTTCTGGGAATTAGCAACACTTATATTAATTATGCTTTTAGGGCACTGGATTGAAATGAATGCCATTAGTAATGCAGGAAATACTTTACAAAAAATGGCTGAATTACTTCCAAATCTAGCGACTATTGTTGAGGAAGATGGTAGTACGAGAGAAGTTTCTTTAAAAGAAGTCCATGTAGGACAAAATGTTATTGTAAAAGCTGGAGAGAAAGTACCAACAGACGGAGTTATCATTGAAGGGAAAACGTCGATTAATGAATCCATGGTAACAGGAGAATCTAAAGATGTTGTAAAAGGTCTTCAGGATAATGTTATTGGAGGATCTGTCAATGGGTCTGGAGCAATTACTATTGAAGTAACTGGTACAGGAGAATCTGGATACCTTTCTCAAGTTATGGAACTAGTAGGAAATGCTCAAAAAGAGAAATCTCGTGTGGAGTCATTATCGGATAAAGTAGCTAAGATGTTATTTTATGTAGCGTTGGTTGTTGGGATTGCCGCATTTGTCATTTGGTACGTATTAACCAAAGATATGAATATTGCTCTTGAACGAATGGTAACTGTTTTGATTATCGCATGTCCTCATGCTTTAGGTCTTGCGATACCTTTAGTAACAGCTAAATCAACTTCTTTAGGAGCAAAAAATGGTCTGTTGATTAAAAATCGTCAAGCTTTAGAGACAGCTAAAAAAGTTGATGTGATTATGATGGATAAAACAGGAACGTTAACAGAAGGAAATTTTGCTGTGAACGCTTATCAATCATTTAATTCAAATTATACAAAGGAACAAGTGTTAGAATTAATGGCTGCGTTAGAACAAAATTCAAGCCATCCTTTATCAGTTGGTGTTTTGAAAAAAATGACAGAGTTAAATTTAACTGTTCCAAAAGCTAATGACATAACAAATTTACCAGGTATAGGTATGGAAGGTTTCGTTGATGGGAAAGATATAAAAATTGTGAGCGTCTCTTACATGAATCAACAGGGAATTTCTTTTGATGAACAATTGTTTAATCAATTATCAAGTCAAGGTAACTCAGTTAGTTTCTTATTAGTTAATGATGAAAGTATTGGTCTGGTTGCTCAGGGAGATCAAATCAAAACTGAGGCTAAATCAATGATTGATTCTTTATTAGCTCAAGGCATAAAACCTGTTATGCTAACGGGAGATAATCGTCAAGTGGCTAATGTTGTAGCTAAACAACTTGGTATTGAGGCAGTTCACGCAGAGTTAATGCCTGAAGATAAAGAGAAAATGGTTAAAGAATATAAAGAACAAGGACTTGTGGTTATGATGGTAGGAGATGGTGTAAATGATGCTCCAGGATTAGTTAGAGCGGATATTGGCGTAGCTATTGGAGCAGGGACGGACGTTGCAATTGATTCAGCAGATGTGATTCTTGTTAAAAGTAATCCATTTGATATCTTACATTTTCTATCACTATCTAAAAATACACAAAGAAAAATGGTTCAGAATATTTGGTGGGGAGCTGGCTATAACATCGTTGCAATTCCTTTAGCTGCCGGAGTTTTAGCAGGTATTGGAATTATCTTGAGCCCTGCCATAGGAGCAATTTTCATGTCTCTAAGCACTGTTATTGTAGCGATAAACGCAATGTTACTAAAAATTTAAATTAGACTGGAATTCCCCATTAATAACTGTCTATTACTTAATAAAGATTATAAAAGGAGTGTTTAACCAGTTCGTTTGGTTAAGCACTCCTTTTTTTACTTAGGATGAATGGTACGATAGCTTTGAATTAAAGCTTGGGAGACGAGTAATCTTTTCGGATAGACAAGGTATCTTGGCTGCCAGTTAGGCTTGTATTTATTTTTATAGTTTCTAAGCCCTTTAAAGGAATAAAGACTAGAAGAATTATGATAAATACTCGTTGTCACCGTACTAAGGAATCCACTTGATTTTTCAAAGGTACTTGATAAGGGAGCCATACCTAAATTGAAGGTGGTATAATCATGTTCTTTTGCCCATAAAATTAAATCAAGATACATTAAATCCATCATTTGGATAGACGGATGCTCTTTCCAACGAATTAAATCGACTGAAATTTTTCCATCTACATAGGCAGGCATCATTGAAGCAAAAGCGATAACGTGGCTATCTTTGTCTCTAATTGTTGCAATATCTTGTTTAGCTAAGTAGTCTTCATCAAAACTTCCTAGAGAAAAAGTCATTTCTTTTCTAATACCTAACCACTCATCTGAGACGGGTTTTAACTCATGAAGTAGCTCAGGTGTAGGGGGTTCAATTTGAAAAATCAACTCTTCTTGTTCTTGTTTATTGAGTAGTTGCCTGAAGACTTTTCCTTTATTACCACTTGTTTTAAATGAGTCGATGGCTAACTCACCCTCTTCACCTAGATTGAATAAGGTGTAATTAAATTCAGTGTAGATATGAATATTTTCAGTAGTTGTCTGATAAAAAATAAGTTCCTTTCCAATACTTGTCGCAAAATCATGAATCTTTTTAATAAAAGGGAAAAAGTTCTCTTTATCACCAACAGGATCTCCTAGAAATAGGATATAATAAGTACTTTCTTTAAAAATGGCCCCTACATTAAGTTCTTTGTCGGTTAAGACTTGGTTAAAAGGAAGAAAACCTAAATTAGCTAAATTATTTCCTTCAAAAGTTTCAATAATTCCTTTGAAATCATCCCTATTATCACTCATATTCTCGTCTTCTACAAGTAGTGAGAACGTATACTTGTGACGTAAACGGTATCTATTAATGAGAAGATAAGTGAACCAAATAGCTGAAAATATTAAGGGATAAATGAGTAATTCTTTAAATAAATTAAGATTGTAGTAATCTGCCGTGTAATAAGTAGTCTCTAATACAAGAAGTAAAAATAGTAAGGTAAAAATCCAAGTAACTTTTTCTCTTCGGTAACGAATCGTTAGGTGGTTGTTAAACGTATGTCTAGATAAGTAAAGAACAAGCGCAAAGACAAAAACAAAGATAAAACTTTCAATAAATAGAGTCGTACTAAATAAGGAAATTTGACAAATGAGAATAACACCTAACATGATAAATAAATTTTTGTACGCTTCCTTAGAACCGTAATAAACCCCCATGTAATTTGGCAGCATGTAAACGCTAATGACAACATAAAGAATACTAAAAAATAGCAGAAATTGATTATTTGTTTCAGATGCAACATAAAATAAACCAAAGATAGAATCTTGTAAGAAGAATAAACTACCAATAGTAAAGATGATGAGGATAAACCATCTTGTTAGTGTCTGAACTCTTTTTTTGGTGATATCAATAACAATAGAACCAAATTCTTTTGTAAAAATAATAAAATTATTCTCAGTATTTAGTTTATCTTTGAGAATTAATTGTAGCTCGCTAACAGATAAAATCAAACCGAGAAAGAAAGGTAAAATATAGTAAGCAAGGCGGTAAAAGACGAGAGCTAGTAGTACAGCACTTTCTTTAACATCGAATTGCTGAGTCATACCAAGTAAGAAAATAACATCAAAAGCACCCAATCCTCCAGGTACCATACTAAGTAATCCAGCTATTGTTGCAATAATGAAGACACTCTCCATTTGCCAAAAGCTAACATGGACGCCAACAAATCGAAGCGCTAGAAACATGACAATTCCGACGAATAAATAATCTAAGACAGAGACACAAGTGAATTTGAGACTTAACCATCTATCAGAAGAAACGGGAGGTTTAAGTGTTGTAATTAGCAGAAAAATCGGTAGTAATGCTGCTAATATAAATAAGCCAATTTTTAAAATTGGTTTTTGTTCTAGTAAATATGAGGCAGAAAAGACATTACTAACAACTAAAAGGGATAGAACACCAATACCTGTAATCATTGAAAAAAGTAAAAGTGAAATTCTCTTTTTTAGTTCTGTTTTTTCTTTTTCTGAGTTGGTAAAAGATTGAAAATAATTATATCGAATAGTTGATCCAACAATGCCACCAAATCCAATTAAGGTATTTAGAGAATTAATAATCCAACTCATTTTGATTGTTTTTAATAGAGGAACTTTTAATTTTTGTGATCTGACTAATACTAAGTCATACAGACAAAGGATACAGATACCTAAAAAACTTACTGCCACAAGAATAGCGATAGAGGTAAAGGATCTATTTTGAATAACATGGTAGACATCTCTGAAATTAATAGATGCAAGTTCGGATTTTAATTTCCAAGCAGAAACTAGAAAAATTGAGAAGGCAACAAAAAACTTGAGAAATTTTTTCATTAGTAGCATCTCCTTTTTTAATTATATAAGTTAATAGTAACAGTTGCTTGAATAGAAATAAACTGAAAACAATAGTTATAATATGACAAAAGTTAAAATAGACTAGTAAGATTATCACTTATTTAAGAGAAGCAATTGATTTACACTTTTGAAATCGCTACAATAAAAGTAACTAGGAAAAAATAGTGAAAAAGGGTGATTGTATGACATTTTTGGAAATTATTCAACGATTATTACTAGCTGTCGTTATGTCAGGAGCCATTGGTTTTGATAGAGAATTTAAAAGTAGACCAGCAGGTATTAGAACACATATGCTAGTTTGTATAGGCGCAACGATGATTGCCTTACTTCAAACAGAAATATACTTGCAAACCATTGCAGAAGTAGCTAAGAATCCTGATTTAGGAACTATTTTACGAGTAGATCAGACAAGGTTAATTGCTCAAGTTGTTAGCGGTATTGGATTTCTGGGGGCAGGAACGATTATTGTCACTAAACGTGCTGTTGCAGGTTTGACCACGGCAGCATCTCTTTGGACAGTTGCGTGTTTAGGCCTGGCAGTAGGAATGGGGTATTATCAATTAGCGATAATTGGTTTCGTGATTATTCAAGGAACACTGTCATTATTAACAAAAGTCATTACGGTTCCATCTATTAAAAATTTAGAAATAAAGTATATTCATAAAATTGAAACTAAGGAGTACATCTTAGCTTACTTCAAAACGAACAATGTCATTATTAATGACATTAACGTATCAGTTGAGATTCAAAACGATCGCCGGATTTACACAAACGTATACACGCTTGAAATGCCCAAAAAATTTAATGTGTATGAGTTAATAGAAGATTTATCTGGTCATGAAAATATGATTCAAATTAGATTGATTGATTTGTAGATGAATGGGGTAACTAAATATTACTAAAATAAAAAAGGTTAGAATTTATTTGAAATTCTAGCCTTTTTAGTTCGGTTGATTTATTTTGTTTTCATCAATCTTAATCCATTTAAAGTAACGAAGATCGTCGCTCCCATATCGGCAACGATTGCTAACCATAAAGTTAACCAGCCTGGAATGATTAATAGTAAAGCTGCTAATTTTAACGCTAATGAAATCGAGATGTTTTGTTTGATGATGGTTAATGTTTTTCGACTTAATCTAATTAAAAAAGGTAATTTTTCTAAATCGTCTCCCATAAGAGCAATATCAGCAGTCTCAATAGCTGTATCTGTACCAGCTCCTCCCATAGCAATTCCAACACTTGCAGCAGCTAATGCAGGGGCATCATTTACACCATCACCAACCATAGCGACTTTATTGTAATCTTTTTTAAGTTGCTTAATGTAATCTAATTTATCTTGTGGCATTAAGTTTCCTTGAATATTGGTGACGCCAACAGATTTACCGATAGCATCAGCGGTGTTTTGGTTGTCTCCTGTTAACATAATAGTGTGTTCAATCCCCGCTTTATGAAGCTCTGAAATAACAGACCTACTAGATTCTCGTACGTCATCAGCAACGGCTATAATAGCTAAAATATCAGACTGAGTTCCAAAGATCATCACTGTTTTTCCTTGTTCTTGTAACTGGTGATAATTATCTTGAAATAACTTATTATTGTTTAGATTTAAATCAAATAACTTAGAATTACCAATGAGATAAGTATCTCCGTTAATATCGGCTTGAACCCCTTTCCCTGTTATGGCAGTAAAATGTTCAACTGTTAACTGTTTGATACTGAGTTTTTTATGTGTTAATTCTTTCATGATAGCAACAGCAAGGGGATGTTGAGAATAAGTTTCTAGAGCTGCTATTAACATGAAATAATCATCCTCTTTTGACTTATCAGTTACCAGATAATCTGTGACAATAGGCTCGCCTTTTGTTAAAGTACCAGTCTTATCAAAGGCAATAGCCTGTAATCCCCCAACTTCTTCTAAGTAAATACCGCCTTTAATCAACACACCATTTTTAGCAGCATTGCTAATGGCTGACACAATTGAAACGGGAGTAGAGATAACTAAAGAACAAGGACAACCAACTACTAATAAAGATAAGCCTTGATAGAGCCACTTGTTCCAGTCACCGCTGAAAAATAAAGGCGGAATAAGGACAACTAATAAGGCAATCAACATAATACTAGGCGTATAATATTTGGCGAATTTATCAACAAAAGCCTGAGCAGGCGCTTTTTCATCTTGAGCTTCCTCGACTAAATGAATGATTTTAGCGATAGTGGAATCTTTTACTAATTTAGTCACTTTAACTTCTATTAGTCCTTCTTCATTTAAAGTTCCTGCAAACACATCGTCAGCTATTTTCTTTTTAAGTGGCATGGATTCACCTGTAATTGCTGCTTGATTAACAGAAGACTGACCACTAATAACCACGCCGTCCATCGCAATTTTTTGACCAGGTTTAATAATCATGAGGTCATTAAGTTCTATGTCCGCTACAGGGATTAATTCATCTTTTCCATTACGTCTAACCAAAGCTTCTTTGGGAGCAATATCCATTAGAGACCGGATAGATTGTCTTGCCTTGTCCATAGAAAAACGCTCCAGAGCTTCACTAACTGCAAATAAAATAACTACAATTGAACCTTCTGCCCATTGTCCGATAAAGGAGGCACCAATAATAGCAATAGTCATTAAAGATTCCATTGAAAAGTTAAATTTAAGTAGGTCAGAGATGCCTTCTTTGAATAGATTAAAGCCACCAATTAAAATGGCTAAAATGAATAAAATAATAGTGATATTAGCGTCTTTACCATATTGGAATTGCATGAAAAAAGCAGCCGCAATTAAACCCACAGCAACCAGTAAACGCCAATTTTCTTTTAGTTTATTCTTTTTAGAAGTGTCTTTTGTTTTTTCATTACTTTCGTCAATAACTTTGATTTTATCAAAGGCACCAGCTTTTTCTAATTCATCAATCGTAGCATGTCCTTCAACGGATAATTTACCAATACTAAAATGTACTTTTGCATCAGATACATTAGGTAAGTCTTTCACGTTTTTTTCAAATTTTGCTGAGCAGTTAGGACAACTTAATCCTTCTATTCGGTATTTTTTACTTGTCATTTTTTTTCAGCTCCTTTATTTAATTCTAGACCGAACTGGATAATTTGGATTAATTCTTTATTTTTTAGCCTATAGTATAGTAATTTTCCTTCTTTTCTAGAATCCACAGCTCCCATTTTTTTTAGCTGTTGTAGATGATGGGACGTATTAGCAATTGTTGCACCCAAGATATTTGCTAGATCACAGACACAGAGTTCTTCTTTTACTGATAAGCTATGCAGTATTTTAAATCTTTTTTCGTCAGCAATGAGCTTCAATTGAGATAATAATAAATCAGACTTTATTTTGTCAAACTCATCTTTACAGTGATTTACATCGTCAGTGTGAATCAAATCAACGTCACAAGACATTTCAGGCATTTTGGCACCTCATTCAAATTTAGATTTGATTATATAGTACCACCTAAACAAAAGACATTCAAATATAAATTTGAATGTCTTTTGAATAATACGATTTTGATTAATAAATTATTTTCTACTGATACAAATCTGCTGCCATTTCTTTCAATTGGGTAATGTTAATAATTTCAAATCCTTTATCTAACCGTTTTAAAATCTTTTTTTTGCATAATGCTTCAATTGAACGATGTAAATGTCGGTAGCTAGATCCTAAAAGTTCTGCAAGTTCAGTTAAATTCTCTTTAAAGATTGGAATATGTTCAGCTGAGAAATCAATGGTGGCAAAGATATAGCTAGCTAAACGATTCTCAAGAGGATAAAGTAAATTAATTGAACTATTTTTTGAGGATCGCTCTAATTCTAAACTAAGTGACTGACACATAAACTGTAGAAATTTTACATCATTGAATAGTTTTTGTTTGACAATATCTTGTTTAATACCAATACAATAAGCATCTTCAATAACTTGAACACTAGCAGTTGAGTGTTTAGAATTAACCATTTCTAAATCACCAATCAACTTAAAATCATCATAAAAACAAAGAAGTAAAGATTTACCATTTTTTAAAGTGATATATATTTTAGCTTTTCCTTGAACAAAGAAAAATAAATAATCAATAGGATCATCTTCATAACAAATATGCTCATTTTTTTTGAAAAAATATAAATTTAAAAAAGGCAACATCTCTGTCGAGAAATGTTGATTAATCTGATACTTTTCAAGAAATTGATTGAGTAATACCTGATCATTGATTTGTTTCAATAGAATTACCACCTTTTTGTTTAAGTGGGACATATGTCCTAATTGTTTGTGTTTATTTCATGCTATATTGAGGATAACATGAAACAGAGCGGAGAAGAGGGTATGACAAAATTAATTTCAATTGGAATAGGTGCTTTAATTACTTTAATGATAACGTTGAATGGTACTCTATCAGCAAGTGTAGGGAATTATACAGCAAGTGTCATCATTCATTTTTTAGGATTAGTTGCTACTATTTTTATTGTGATAATCACAAAATCTAAGTTTAAGGTTAGAAATAATTTGGTTTGGTATCTGTATAGTGCAGGAGCTATTGGGATTTTTACAGTCTTGTTTAATAATCTTGGCTTTTCAGCTTTAGGCGTTTCCTTAACCGTTTCTTTGGGACTGTTAGGTCAAACTATCTCATCTATCATAATTGATCATTTTGGTTTAATGGGCATGCAGAAAATAAGATTTGAAAAGAAAAAAATAATGGGGTTACTATTTATTATGGCAGGTATTGCTGTCATGATATTTTACTAGAAAGGAGACTAAAAATTGTTTTTATTTTATTTATTAGTAGCTGTGCTGGCAGGAGTTTCTACCGTTATAGCTAGGATTATCAATGCTAATTTGGCGAATAGAATTGGCTTATTTCAAAGTACTTTATTTAACTACATCACAGGGCTTATTTGTTCCTTGATCGTCTTACTTTTGAGTAATGAGCTAGTAAAATTAACTAGTCTTGATTTAAGTATGGTCCCAGTCTGGGCTTATTTTGGTGGAGTTGTCAGTGTGGGTGTTGTTGTGTTGTCGAGCTATGTGACACCTAAGATATCGGTATTCTACCAAACCTTGTTTGTATTTATTGGTCAATTATTTGTTGGAGGAATCGTTGACTATCTTGTATTGAATCAATTGTCTATTGGAAAAATAATAGGAGGGGGGCTTGTTTTAGTTGGTTTAACCTTTAATTTACTTGTTGATACTAGAAAAAGCAGCCTCTCAATTAAAAAATAAGTGAAGTTGGTCGTTTTTAGAGCCAACTTTTTTTGTTGACTACAATTAGTTTAGTTGCTAAACTAATTGTATGGAAAAGATAGAAATGACGAATAAATTAGGTGAACTCTTTCATTTAATTTATCAATACGAAAAAGTTGGATTAGAAGCTAGTACAGATAATTGTTTGACACCTAGTGAAATGCATTTTGTTGAATGCATTGGTGAAAAGAAAAAAGTGACCAGTAAAGATGTAGGAGAATCACTGAATATTACGAAAGGTGCGGTATCTCAACAATTAAGCAAATTGATAAAAAATAAAGTTGTGATGAAAGAAGTTAGTCAAGAAGACAAGCGTAAAAGTTATCTAGTTTTAACAGAAAAAGGTTTGGCTTGCTATATAGAACATCAAGCAATTAAGACGAATTTCAATAGGATTCTAACGGAAAAGCTAACTTTAGAGGAACAAGTTGGTTTTGTAAAAGGTTTAACAGAATTGAATTTCTATTTAAAAGAAAACATAAATTGGGAGAAACCGAATGAAAGATAATATACTACTTATCGGTGGTCACGGAGCTGTAGGCCGTATCATTTTAAAAGATTTATTAAGAAGAGGTATTTCAGAGGATAACCTTATTATTGCTGGTCGCAGTAAAGAAAAAATGGAATTCTTTATAAAAAAAGAAACATTGGCTATCCAGTATAGACAAATAGATATTCATAAAGAAGTAAAAAAAGAGTGGTTAGAAGATATTAAATTAGTAGTCATGTGTATTGATCAAAATGAGACGAATTTTGTTTCTGAGTTAATCGCTTTAAAGATAGACTATGTTGATATTACTGCTAATAGCGATTTTATCAAACGAGTGAATCAACTACCTATTTCTAAAGAAGTTTCAGTTGTAACAAGTGTTGGTTTAGCACCAGGGCTTACTAATCTTGCGACAGCTCATTTTATTAAAACGTATAAGCCTAAAGCAGTGACAATCGATATCTTGCTTGGAGTAGGTGAGAGTCACGGTGAGGCGGCTGTTCATTGGATGTTTGATAAGATAAATCAACCTTATCAGATTAAGCAGGCATCAAAGCCAATTAAAAATTTTACTTTGAAACGTGTCGTAAACTTTACCCCAAAATTAAGAAATAAAGCAACGTATAATTTTAATTTTTCTGATCAGCATATTTTAAACGAACAATACCCAAGTATTCCTATTACAACTTATTTTGGTTTTGATATATCTTTAATTTCTAATAGTCTGCATTGGCTAAATAAAAGGAATGGGTTAAGCATGTTAGAGAAAAAAGGCACGATCAAGCTGTTAAATAAGGTAATGAAAAAAGAGATGATTGGTTCTGATGATTATGCAGTTCATATTTCAGATGGAAAAAAAGAAGTGAGCCAAGGCTTTAGTCTATATGGAAAAAATGAGAAGGATATTACAGGTAAGATTGCTAGTTTAGTTATTCACTCTGTCTATCATCAGTCTGAAAAGGTAGGAATCGCTTCAATCGAAGCTGTGTGTTCTTTAGAGAAAGTATTAAAAGAAACGACTGTAAAAATGTATTCAACTAAAAAATAATCTTTACGTCCTTCACTTTTTTATTAACGGTGTTATTGGTGTTATTTTTAATCAACTTGATTTAAAATAGAAGATAATACAGTAAAAAAGAAAGTAGGCGACTGTCTAATGTTTAAGAATAACCATCAAAATGGCCCTATGTTTGGCTCTTTTTCATCTGATGAACAAGTACTACTTAGTAAATTAAGAAAAGATCCAATTTCTGCTGACACGGCATACCAATTGTTAAAAGATCAGTTGATTGATGAGGGGAATGCTAGGCAAAATTTAGCGACATTTTGCCAGACTTATATGGAACCAGAAGCAAGTAAGTTAATGGGTGAAACAATGGAAAAAAATGCCATTGATAAATCTGAATACCCACAAACCGCACAAGTAGAAACTTCTTGTGTATCAATTTTAGCGGATTTATGGCAGGTGCCAAAAGAAAACAAAGCTATTGGAACGTCAACCGTTGGCTCAAGTGAAGCGTGTATGTTAGCAGGAATGGCAATGAAGTTTCGGTGGCGAAATCAACGTAAAGAGCGAGGACTATCTATCCAAAACCATCAACCTAACCTAGTTATTTCATCTTGTTATCAAGTTTGTTGGGAAAAATTCTGCGTTTATTGGGATATTGAACTAAGAGAAGTTCCTATGGATGAAAAAAATTTAAGCATCAATACTAATCAAGTGCTTGACTATGTGGATGAGGATACGATTGGCATTGTCGGAATTTTTGGTTTAACCTATACGGGAAAATTCGATGATATTAAGGCTTTAGATAAAAAGGTAGCTGAATACAATCAAAAAAATGAACATCAATTAGTCATTCACGTAGATGGAGCAAGTGGTGCTATGTTTACTCCTTTTGTTGACCCTGATTTAGTTTGGGATTTTAGATTGGAAAATGTTGTATCGATTAATACATCAGGTCATAAATATGGACTGGTGTATCCTGGAATTGGTTGGATTATTTGGAAAGACGAGAAATATTTACCTAAGGAATTAATTTTTGAGGTTAGCTATTTAGGCGGTAAAATGCCAACAATGGCAATTAATTTTTCAAGAAGTGCGAGTCAAATTATCGGGCAATATTACAACTTTTATCGTTTTGGTTATGAAGGTTATCGTGCGATACATGAACGAACTCAAATGGTCGCAAAAAAAATAGCCAAAGCAGTTGAGAAAACAGGGTATTTCAAGATGTATAATAGCGGAGAAAATATTCCAATCATTTGTTATGCTTTAAAAGAAGATATTGATGTTAATTGGACATTGTATGATTTAGCTGATCGTCTTCAAATGAGAGGATGGCAAGTTCCTGCTTACCCATTGCCGAATAACTTAGATAAAATCATTGTTCAGAGAATGGTATGTCGAGGTGATTTAGGCCAAAATCGAGGGACAGAATTTGTTGAAGATTTCCACCAGTGCCTAGATGAATTAAATAGAGCTCATCTTCTCTTTCATGAGAAACGAAATGATACCTATGGCTTCACACATTAGAAATCACGTGTAAACGTTAGCTTGATAGAGAGTCTTTTGATATACTTATAACCTTAAGAGAGGGTTATAAATAGCAAAAGACTTTTTTACTTGTCTTAAAAATATGATATAAAATATAACTCTTACTTCAAGTAAGCATATTAATTGCAACTATTAAAAAAAAGAGTATTATATAGATATAAAGGTCAAAGATGGTCAAACAATCATCAAATAAGGCTGATCTTTATCACTTCAAAAAGAAGTGCCTGACAAATTATAGGAGGTTTGTAGAATGGCAAAACAACATTTTGAAAGAACAAAGGAACATGTAAACATTGGGACAATTGGACACGTCGATCACGGAAAGACAACGTTAACAGCAGCAATAACTAGCGTACTAGCAAAAAAAGGCCTTGCAAATCCTCAAGATTATGCAAGTATTGACGGAGCTCCAGAAGAAAGAGAACGTGGTATCACTATTAATGCGTCTCATGTTGAATATGAAACTGAAAAAAGACATTATGCACATATTGACGCGCCAGGACATGCGGATTATGTAAAAAATATGATTACTGGAGCAGCTCAAATGGATGGAGCTATTTTAGTAGTATCAGCTACAGATGGTCCAATGCCTCAGACAAGAGAACATATTTTATTATCTCGTCAAGTAGGTGTTAAATATTTAATCGTCTTTTTAAATAAAACGGATTTAGTAGATGATGATGAATTAATTGATTTGGTAGAAATGGAAGTAAGAGATTTATTATCAGAATATGGATTTCCAGGTGATGATACACCAATCATTAAAGGATCTGCCTTAAAAGCTATCGAAGGTGATGAAAAATCCGAAGCTGCGATTTTAGAATTGATGGAAGCTGTGGATACATATATACCAACTCCTTCTCGTGATATGGACAAACCATTATTATTACCTGCAGAAGATGTTTTCTCTATTTCAGGACGTGGAACAGTTGTTTCTGGTCGGATTGAAAGAGGAACTGTTAATGTAGGGGACGAAATTGAAATTGTTGGTATTCAAAAAGAAACTAAAAAAGCTGTTGTTACAGGAATTGAAATGTTCCGAAAAACGTTAGAACGTGGTGAAGCTGGAGATAATGTAGGTGTTTTACTTCGTGGCGTAACTAGAGAAGAAGTGGAACGTGGTCAAGTAATTGCTAAGCCAGGTTCAATCACACCTCACACTAAGTTTAAAGCAGAAATTTATGTATTAAGTAAAGAAGAAGGTGGACGTCATACACCGTTCTTTAATAACTATCGTCCACAATTTTACCTTAGAACGACAGATGTAACAGGTAACATCACTCTCTCAGAAGGTACAGAAATGGTAATGCCTGGTGATAATGTCACCATTGATGTGGAACTGATTCATCCAGTAGCAATTGAAAAAGGCACTACGTTTTCAATTCGTGAAGGTGGCAGGACAGTGGGTTCTGGTATGGTAACTCAAATAGAAGAATAATGTTAAAAACGTAGCTATCAGCTTATTATGATAACTACGTTTTTTTGTATGCCATTTGTGTAAGACCGCTATTCCTAAATGGATAAACACTCTATATGAAAGCGTTATATAAAATGGTATTCTAAAGTAAGTAAAGTTAAAAAATTGGAAGAGGGAAGGTAGGTATATGAAAAAGTATATAGGTCTCTTAGGGTTATTAACAGTAGCAATTATTTGGGGAACAGGATTTGTGGCAACAGCAGTAGCACTCGAAAATTATTCACCTTTTCAAATATTAGCGATACGCTTTACAGTGGCGTTTGTCATCTTACTTGGAATAAATGTTACTAAAATTAAGACGATTTCTAAAAAATCATTTAATAGAGGATCATTATTGGGTATCTTTTTATTTCTAGCATTTGCATTCCAAACAGTAGGACTGCAATATACGACACCATCAAAAAATGCCTTTTTAACAGCAGTGAATGTTATTATAGTGCCATTTCTGGGCTTTTTAATCTTTAAGAAAAAAATTCCAGTTAAGGGAGTTATTGGAAGCTTCGTAACATTTATTGGGATTGCTCTATTATCATTAACAGGCTCTTTAGGAGGAATTAATGTCGGGGATATGCTGACTTTAGTCTGTGCCGTATTTTTTGCTTTACAGATTTTTGTGACAGATTTTTTTGTGGACGAAGAGGAGGCATGGGTATTGATGCTCCTACAAATGGGAAGTGCGGCGGTATTATCTTGGTTGACGATCTTTATAACGGGAGAAGGTATTCCTTCTATGAAGATAGAAACATTGCTACCTGTACTTTATCTAGGAATAGCTAGTACTTTAATCGCTTACTTTATACAGACCGTCTCTCAAAAGTATACAACTAGTTCTCAAGCTGCAGTTATTTTATCAACAGAAGCCTTTTTTGGAATGATTGGCTCAGTCTTAATTCTAGGAGAAAGAGTTTCAGTGAATATGTTGATTGGTTCTGTTTTTATTTTTATGGGAATTTTAATTGTAGAATTAGATATTCCTTTTTTTACTAAACGAAAGGTTGAGTAGCTAAAAATAGTGAGGTTAGTGATAGAAAATCACTAGCTTCTTTTTTATATCCTTGACATCAGATGAAATGTAGTCTATCTTTTACATAGATATTTATCTATGTAAGGAGAGGTTAAATGGATTATGAGCAAGTATCAATTAGTTTAAAAGCTATGTCTGATCCCAACAGAATTAAAATTATTGATCTACTATCAAATGGAGAGTTATGTGCCTGCGAGGTATTAACGCATTTTAATTTCACCCAACCTACTTTATCTCATCACATGAAAGTATTAGAAAAGGCTAAAATTATTTCAGTTAACAAAAAAGGAAAGTGGTATCACTATACATTAAGAGATGAATTTGTGAGTGGCTTTATGAAAAATATGCACCAACTATTAGAGAAGGGGATAAATTAACTTATGACTAATGCATTAGAAATTAAAGAACTAAAAAAAGTTTATAGTACAGGAGTTGAGGCGTTAAAAGGGATTGATTTGACTGTTGAAGAAGGAGATTTTTATGCCCTTCTGGGACCTAACGGAGCGGGGAAATCAACAACAATCGGAATTATAACATCCCTTGTTAATAAAACGTCAGGAAAAGTGAAGGTTTTTGACTATGATTTAGATACTGAGTTAGTAAAAGCAAAACAACAAATAGGCCTAGTACCACAAGAGTTCAATTTCAATCCTTTTGAAACTGTGCAACAAATTGTAGTTAATCAGGCTGGTTACTACGGTGTTTCAAGAAAAGAGGCAATCAAAAGAAGTGAAAAATACTTAAAACAATCTGACTTATGGGAAAAGAGAGATGTTCGTGCTAGGATGCTTTCAGGTGGGATGAAACGTCGTCTAATGATAGCAAGAGCATTGATGCATGAGCCTCGCTTATTGATTTTAGATGAGCCTACAGCTGGAGTCGACATTGAGTTGCGACGAGAGATGTGGAAATTTTTAAGAGAGTTGAATGAACAAGGAACGACTATTATCTTAACCACTCATTACTTAGAAGAAGCGGAGATGCTGTGTCGAAATATTGGTATCATACAAGCCGGAGAATTGATTGAGGATACGAGCATGAAAACTCTTTTATCGAAGTTACAGTATGAGACGTTTATTTTTGATTTAGAAGGATATGAAAAAAAACCTCAAATAATAGGATATGATACGCAGTGGGATGATGAGTTGACTCTTGAAGTTGAAGTCGAAAGAAATCAAGGCATTAACGAGGTCTTCAAACAGTTAAGTGAACAGGACGTAAAGGTTCTTTCAATGAGAAATAAATCCAATCGATTAGAAGAGCTTTTTTTAAAAATTACGGAGGAAAATCAACCAGAGGAGGTAGCAAATGTTTAATTTATATTTTACAGCGCTAAAAAGTTTAGCCGTTAAAGAAACTAATCGTTATTTACGGATTTGGGTTCAGACTCTTGTTCCTCCAGTTATTACAACGTCCTTATATTTTATTATTTTTGGTAAAATGATTGGCGGAAGAATTGGTGAAATGGGCGGTTTCTCCTATATGGAGTTTATTGTCCCAGGATTGATTATGATGTCTGCTATAACAAGTTCCTATTCAAATGTCTCTTCATCATTCTTCTCACAAAAATTTCAAAAAAATATTGAAGAACTCCTTGTGGCACCTGTTCCAACCCATGTGATTATCTGGGGGTTTGTTAGTGGCGGAGTTGGAAGAAGTTTATTAGTTGGCACATTAGTAACAATTATTTCCTTATTCTTTGTTCCTTTAAATGTATTTTCTTGGAGTATTGTCGTAGTAACACTGTTAATGACTGCGATTTTATTTTCTTTAGCAGGTTTAATTAATGGGATATTTGCTCAAACGTATGATGATGTGTCTATTGTTCCAACCTTTGTTTTACAACCGTTAACCTATTTAGGAGGAGTATTTTACTCCATTTCAATGCTACCACCTGCTTGGCAAGTTGTTTCAAAAATAAATCCGATTGTCTATATGATATCAGGATTTAGATATGGTTTTTTAGGAACGGAAGATGTCCCATTAGGTATGTCTTTAACAATTATTATTGGGTTTATCATTGTTCTTTATTGTATTAGTTGGCATTTAATTAGTAAAGGACGGGGTCTTAGAAGTTAATTATAAAGATTTTGAATAGTGTCTAAAAAGCAGAATCATTTTTTGATTTTGTTTTTTTGTTATCCAAACTTAAACTAGGTGAAGATGAGACTTATGGATGATTTTCTATGTGTGTATCTACTATATAATAAATAAAAAACTATTGTTATTAGGAGAGTGTTATTGTGCAAAGGTATAAAAAGGTAGGACAATGTTTGTTTGTAATTTATTTGGTTGCTTTAATTTGGATCTTATTATTTAAATTTTCCATTTCTATTAATGATTTAGTTGATCAATTCAACAATCAATCTAGAAGTATCAATTTAATACCATTCAATGGTTCAGTAAAAATCAATGATACGATTGATTTATCTGAAATAATAAACAATATAATCATATTTATTCCATTTGGTGGATTATTAGGGATTATTGATAAGAGATCCTCTTTTCTTAAAAAAATGTTGTTTATTTTTACGTTTTCATTGTTTATTGAAGTATCGCAATTTATTTTTGGGTTAGGGGCAACGGATGTAACAGATATACTAACTAATGTCGTTGGTGGGGTTGTTGGTCTTTTTATTTATTATCTATTAAATAAAATTTTTAAAACAGAAAAACTGGATAAGGTATTAATTTTTATGGGCCTCTTTTTATTTTTAGTGGCAATGAGTGGTGTTTTGTTGTTATTTTTTGTTAACTAGCTTGTTAATATGATTTTAGTAGGTTTCAAAACAGAATAATTGCTTTATTGTCTTTCACTTACGTATAATAAGTGTATTAGGTATTTTGAAAGGAGAACAATATTTATGGGGTTATTAGTAGAAGGTAAATGGCGTGATCAGTGGTATGATACAAAAAGTACCGGAGGACACTTTGTTCGAAAAGATTCACAATTTAGAAATTGGGTAACAAAAGATGGGAGTGCAGGTTCTAGTGGAGAATCTGGATTTAAAGCAGAACCAGGTCGTTATCACCTATATGTCTCTTATGCTTGTCCTTGGGCAAGTCGAGCGTTAATCATGCGTAAATTAAAAGGGTTAGAGGATATGATTTCTTTATCTGTTGTTAATCCTTATATGGGTGAAAGTGGTTGGACTTTTGAAGAGGGAAAAGATGTGATAAAAGACCCTGTATTGAATGCGAAGTATATGTATCAGATTTATACCCAGGCAGATCCAACTTATTCGGGGCGTGTGACCGTACCAGTTCTTTATGATAAACAGACCGGAAAAATCGTAAATAATGAATCATCGGAAATTATGCGCATGCTAAATTCAGCTTTTGATGAAGTGGGAGCTTTACCTGGAGATTATTATCCAGAAACACTACAAGCAGAGATTGATGAGATGAACGAGCTTGTCTATCACGGAATTAATAACGGTGTTTATAAAACCGGTTTTGCTACTAAACAAGAAGTATATGAAGAAGAGGTAATGAAATTATTTTCTGCTTTAGATGATCTAGAAGAACATTTAGGTGCACATTCCTATTTGGTGGGTGAAACGTTAACAGAAGCTGATTGGCGTTTATTTGTAACGTTAGTTCGTTTTGATTCAGCTTATTATGGTCATTTCAAATGTAACATTCGTGAACTAAGAGAGTATCCTAATCTTTGGCGATATACGAGAGAATTATATAATTATAAGGAGGTTAAAGAAACAGTCAATTTCTACCATATTAAGCATCACTATTACGGTAGTCATCCAACGATTAATCCTAATGGTATTGTGCCGTCAGGGCCATTATTAGATTGGCGATTATAAAAAATACATAAAGAAAAGAGGTCGACTTTTAGGTCAACCTCTATTTTTTTATCTTTTTTGGTCTTGGGTCAACAAAGTAATGATCATCTTCTTTGTATTTGATCAGAGCTTTATCCCAAAGGGCAGGTGCATTTATAACACAACTTCGCCCATGCAAAACATTACCAATTTTGTAATCTGTATCTTCATCTAAAATAGTAAGAACTCTATCATAACGTTGCTCGACACAGCTTAAATCGTGTCGTAAAATATTCATAGTTATTTTTTCTTTATTTTTTAATGTAATATCATAGTCAAAATTTGTTGTAAATAGATAGTCAGGTAATATTTTTTCTTCTACCCCGTGCATACTTGAAATACGAGCAAAAGGGGCACCTAACATGATGATTTTTCCGCCACGACGATACGCTTCACTTAGGGGAGAGTTAACTCCAACAGGTGTATGATCTTTGTAGTGATTTTTAGTTATTTCATCAGCATTTTTACCCCACACAGTGACACTATGAGTGGGATGAACACTTCGAATGACATCCTGAGATAATCGCATGGTTTCTGGAATAACTCCAATACAGACAGGTGTATTAATAACATCAAATGTTCGGTTTTCAGTAGTTACATTTTCATAGCTAAAAGTGGGTATGATTAAGGTTCCTTCAGACACAGTTTCTTTTAAAGCGGCAATAACAGCTTCGGGTCCGCCTTCAATCTGATCTTCACCTCGCAAGCTGTTATAAGATGAGTGAACAACGATAATATCTTTTTTTGTCACACCTAGATTTCGCAAGTCAGTAATAATGTGTTTTGGATTTAGCATAAGGAACTCCTTTAAATATTATTTTTGATAAAGAAAAACGAATTGTTGATTGGTTGAATAATCATCAGAAAACAGATAATCAGGATGATCAAATTCCTTAATCCTATCAAGCGTTGTCACCTGGTTTTCCGCTAGATAACGAACCATCTCACCTCGTGCCATTTTCGCCAAAGTAGCTTTAATTTTTAGTTTACCACTAACAATTTGACCAAAGGAAACATCGATCAACTGATCAGTGGGTTGTAAATAGGGTACGATAGTTTTTGAATATTCCTTTGAGGCAAGGTTGATAACAGGACCTTGCTCAAAGTGTAGAGCTTCATATAGTTGTTCTCCCCAAAAAGCATATAAATTTTTCTGATTATCGACTTCTAAGCGTGCTTGCATTTCCAAGCGATAAGGGATAATTCCATCAAAGGGGCGTAACATACCGTAAAAACCTGATAAAATCCGGACATGTTCTTGTAGGTAAGTAAGGCCAGGTAGAGTCATTAGATCAGGTGCCATGTACTGATATTGTAAACCTTTGTAGCTCATAATAGCTGGAGAGGTTTTGCTGGTCACGTCAGCTGAGCGAAGTCTTTCGTAATTTTCTTTTGCTAGTTTATCGTTACACTGCCACATGTTTTTAGCGTCTTCATAGGAAAGTAGCTTCAATTTTTCTAAAATTTGTTTTGTTTGTTCTAAAAATTGAGGCTGACTTTCGGGAAAGAAAAAGTCCTGTTCTTGCTTCATTTGCTTTGTCGGTGAGATAATAATTTTCATATAATACCGCCTTTTTAATCATTCAACTTTATTCTATCCTACTATGATAGTAAATGGAAGAAACCCAAAGGAGGTTTAATTAGATAAAAATAGTTTAATAGAACTATTTTTAGTTAAAAGTTAACTTTTAACTGTTAATTTTTAACTTCGTTCGTATTTTACGTTGATTAATTTACTAAATCCTGTTATGATAACCAAATAAGAAAACCATATAATTCCAGTAATAAGGTCTGGAAGTTTCTACAAGTTACCCATAAAGTAACTTACTATGGCAAAGGTCTATTTGTCCTTCTGCCATTAGAGTGGATTTTCTACTTTAAGGAGGAGAAAAAGAAAAAATGAAAGAAAAAATGGATCACTATTTTGGTATAACAGCATCAGGATCAACTTACAAACGTGAGCTAACAGGAGGAATTACTGCCTTTCTGTCAATGTCTTACGTTATTTTTGTTAACCCAATTATTTTAGGTCAAGCTGGTATGCCGCAAGATGCAGTCTTTATGTCAACAATCATTTCATCAGCTTTAGCTATGTTAATTATGGGTCTTTGGGCAAGATTTCCATTAGGCTTAGCCCCATGTATGTCAATGAATGCTTTCTTTGCCTATTCTGTTGTTTTACAAATGGGAAAAACATGGCAAGAAGCCTTATCAAGTGTTTTAGTTGCTTCTATCCTGTTTTTAATATTAGCTTTTTCAGGTGTAAGATCTAAAATTATCAAAGCTATTCCAATGACTGTTAAACACGCAGGAACAGTCGGTTTAGGAATTTTTATTGCTTTTGTCAGTTTTAAAAACTCAGGGATAATCGTTCCTGATGAGGGAATGTTTATTAAATTTGGTGGTTTTGGTAACCCAAATGTTGTTATTGCTTTCTTTGGTATTTTAACAGCTGCTTTTTTCTTAGTTCGTAAAAACCAATATGCAGTCTTTTTAGGAATGATTGGTGCAGCACTTTGTGGTTTGTTTATTCGTTTTGGTGCTTCCATGAACTGGTTTAATCTAAGTGAAAGTGTAGTAGCGACCTTACCTCAATTACCAAAGGGTTCACCAATTGTGGTGCCAACAGAGCCTTTTAATGCTATGATGAATGATACTTTTTTGGTGTCAGTTAAGAATTTAGATAAGATGTTATCATTGGATTCATTAGTTGTTATCTTGACGTTTCTATTCTTGGATTTCTTTGGAACAGCAACGACTCTTTCTGCGGCAGCTACTCAAGTATCAGATATTAAGCGCGAAAATTTTGAAGACAATAAACGTATTTATAGTGCAGATGCGATAGGAACTTTCTTTGGCTCAATTTTTGGCACATCTAGTTTATCAACTTATATTGAATCGGTATCAGGTATTATTGCAGGAGCTAGAACTGGATTAATGAGTGTGATTGTAGCTGTTTTATTCCTACTATCAGCTTTCTTTTATCCTGTGCTATCTCTTGTGACTCCAGCAGTTACAACACCAGCAATGGTAGTTATTGGTATATTTATGATGCAAAATATTACAAAAATACATTGGGATGAAGGATTTGAAGAGATTATCCCAGCCTTTTTAACCATTGTCATGATGCCATTAACAGGATCGATTGCTCTTGGTTTAGTATTAGGCTTCTTGTCTTACGAATTGTGCATGATATTTGCTGGACGTATAAAAGAGATACCAAAAGTAATGCATGTGATTATAGTAATATCAATTGCGTACTTGTTTACGATTTAAGTACAAAAGCTTTCCTTCAAAGGGAAGCTTTTGTTGTCTACCGAATTTTATATGATATAATTTATCTAAAAATGAGGGAGGTATATTTGTGATGGAGCTATCGATTTATGTGGCGAGTGCTTTTAGTAAAGATAAAAAGGGTGGTAATAAAGCAGGTGTCGTATTGAATGAACCAACACTGACAACTAGTCAAAAAATGTTGATTGCAAAACAATTAGGTTATGCCGAAACAGCTTTTATATCAGACTCTGAGATGGCAGATTTAAAGATTGAATACTTTACTCCGAAAGAAGAAGTTGAATTATGTGGTCATGCAACAATAGGCTCTTTTACTATATTGAGACATTTAAAGAAACTACCGAAAAATAGTTATACCATTGAAACAAAGAGTGGAATTCTTACTGTTACCATAGAAGATGAGACTATTATGATGGAACAAAATAGGCCAAAATACTATGATTCTATTCCTTCAAACCAATTAAGTGAATGTTTTAATACTGAATTTATTGATACTAAGTATCCTATTCAAATTGTCTCTACAGGCTTAAAAGATATATTGATTCCTATAAAAAATGAGGAAAAATTATCTGACTTACAGCCTAATTTTGAAAAAATAAAAGAGGTTAGTCAAACCTATGATGTTGTTGGGATGCACTTATATACAATGGAAGATGAGCGAATTATCTGTCGAAACTTTGCTCCCCTATATGATATTAATGAAGAAGCAGCAACAGGAACATCAAATGGTGCATTGGCTTGTTATCTTTATGAAAAAGAGTACCTCCAAAAGGATAGTTATGTCTTTGAACAAGGGAGTTCACTAGATTCTCCTTCTGAAATATTAGTTAACCTAGTGACAGATAATCAAAATAGAGTAGAGAAAGTCTTTGTTGGTGGTAATGGTTATTACTGTGAAACGAAGTGCTTAACAATATGAATAAGTGATGATGTAAAATAATAGTTATAATTATCTGATAAAAAGTGGTTACCTCGTAAGTAGTTTAATTACTTAAAATCGATAATTTAGAAAACTAAAAAAGCTGCAAATCAGTATTCTTAAGAATGTATTTAATCTTTTAGTTGGTCTCCTTTTATTATAGTAAGTCTATTAAACATTAAAAAATCTAGTAAGGTAATCAGAAAGAATTTATTTTTTTAGTATAGTCATAGGTATTGTTTTATATTATCCATTTACGCTTTTAACTTATGAATATGCTTTATAAAATTAGCTGGATTTTTAATTTAATCATTGAATTTGTTTTCTGTAAAAATAAATATAAAGTAAAATATGATGCTGTAAACTCTATTAAATTAAAGTTTACAGTATTTTTTTAATCAAACTATAAATGAAACTAAAACAAATAACAATTAGTGATATAATAAAAATAATATTACTTTTGGAGGAAAATGATGAGTGAGATAGATCAGTTATTGGATGATTTAAGAGTGGTTTATAATAAAATGGCTTTGTTAAATGGTAGTAAAATGAAAAAAGAATTAATAGGTTATACATCATCAGAGGTTCATTGGCTTGAATTTATTGAGAATACACCAGATGTCAATGTAACTAAATTATCAGAACATTTTTTTATGACACGTGGTGCTATGAGTAAAGCAACCAAAAAGCTGATAGCTAAAGACGCTATTTATAGTTTGAAAAAAGAGAATAATAAAAAAGAAATCTATTTTGAATTAACTGAAGAAGGAAAACGCGTATATCTGCTACATCAGAAACTTCATCAAGAGTTTAAAATTAGAGATCAAGAAATTTTTGCTAATCTTTCAAAAGAGATGTTAGAAGAAGTTGATCACTTTTTAAAAACTTATGACAAACACCTCTCAGCAGAGCTAAAAAAGAATGATTTAACCATTGAATAAAATAGAAAAAAGAGAAGATTAAAACGCTTCTCTTTTTTTTGTTGACAAAGAAACAAAAAAGTTGTATTATTTTTGTTGAACAGGAAACAAAAAGGGGGTGTGTATGTTTTTTAATAAAAATAAATCAAGTTTTACCCATCAATTAATTTTTGGGTTAGTTGCAACGTTTCTTTGTGGTTTGGGATTTAGTATTGTGATCCCAGTCACTCCATTTTTAGTTGAACCCTATGTATCAAATAGCAATCAGCAAGCCATGATTGTTACGGTACTAATGTCTACCTATGCTTTGTGTGTCTTTATAACAGCTCCTATTATTGGTTATTTTAGTGATCGATTTGGACGCAGACCAGTTCTTTTATTTTCTTTACTCGGTGCTACTATTGGTTTTCTGATCTTTGGTTTAGCTAATTCCTTAGAAATACTATTTTTAGGTAGAATTATTGAGGGAATAACTGGTGGGAGTATTGCAACGATATTTGCTTATTTTGCAGATATTACACCTGAAAAGGAACGAACTAAGTATTTTGGTTGGATTAGTGCAGTCGCAGGATTTGGAACGGTTATGGGGCCAACGATTGGAGGACTGTTAACTAAGTTTGGTACTAGCACTCCATTATTTTTTGCTGCAAGTATTTCATTCCTTAATTTTATTTTAGGTTATTTCATTATGGAAGAAACGGTTTTACAAAAGGAAAAAGTAGAGAGATTAAATTTGGAAATAGTGAATCCGGTTTACCAAATGAAAGGACTATTAGCTAATAAAACAGTCCGAATCCTTTTATTCTTAGGTTTTTTACTTTGGTTACCAAATGGAGCACTCCAATCGATTCTTGCTCAGTTTTCTATTGATACCTTCACACTTTCTGCTAGCCAAATAGGATTAGTCTTTTCCATTATTGGGGTTCAAGATATTTTATCTCAATTGTTGGTTATGCCTAAATTATTACTAAAGTACTCAGATCAACAAATTATTACTCTAGGAACAACTTTTCAGTTACTGGGCTATAGTTTTATTGCTATATCTCAGCTAGTTTCTATTATTTGGTTGTTTCTTTTAGGAATGTTACTTTTTGGTTTTGGGGAATCAATCTTTAGCCCAGCGTTTAATGGACTACTATCCAAGTCAGTTTCTAAAAAGGAACAAGGAAAAATCCAAGGGGGAAGTCAGTCGATTCAATCATTAGCAAGGGTTTTCGGTCCCATTATTGGTGGTCAATTATATATTTTAGTAGGTCATTATTCTCCTGCGATGATGGGAGTTATCTTAACCTTTATGGCTATCTATTTAACTAAGCGTATGAGTCATTACAAACATAAGGAGTCATCTAAATAATAAAGAATAGGGCTAAAGAATCAACGACTGATTCTCTAACCCTATATCTTTAATAATTATTTTTTTCAGTATTACATAATCGGTTGATCGCTAATACCTCTACCAACCCATGTTTTTAAAACATCAATCGAAGGAAACATTACCTGACTAGCAAAGGAATCTCTCAGTAACATTTCGATAGGGCCTTGTTTATTATACGCACGTCCACCACCAATTCTCATAGCAAGTCTTGCAGCTTCAATCGAATTTTCAGAGGCAATAATACGAGCGGTCATAATCTTCATTAGGCCATCAGCTTCTTCATTAAGTAAAGCTTCCACAGCGTTATCTAGGCTTGCTTTTGAGCTAAGCATACTACTGTAAATATTTGCTAAATGAATTTGTACCGTTTCAATATTAGCGAGTGTTTTATCAGGATACTCGCGAGAAGTTGCGTGTTCAATGGCAGCGTCTAAAATAGTTTGTGTCATACCAGAGTAAACGCCAGCTAAACCAGTCATAAAGTAAATGACATCAATATTAACAGGATATTTTTGATTAGCTTTCACGCGGTCAATGTAAACGGCGAATTTATTATCGATTTTCATATCTTCCATAATCATTGGGCAAGAAATATTTCCTCGCATCCCTAAGCCGTTCCACTCATTTTCTTTAAAACTTAAACCTTCTGTTTCATAAGGAACTAGCCAATTAACAGGACGATTTTTTTCATCATTTGGAACAGAAATTAAATAGTAATCAGCGTAATTAGCTGAAGTAATCATACTTTTAGCCCCATTGATGACAGAATAGTCTTCAAAAGTCTGAACACTGGATTCTGATTTAAAGACATGAACACCTGTCCCAAATTCGCTTCGAGCAAGAGAGAGCATTTTATTATTTTCAACTATTTCTTTAATGATAAATTGTTTGAGCTCATCATCACCAAATGTTAAAATAAATTTCAACGCTACATTGTGCATAGTGTAACATAAACCGACAGTAGCAGATCCTTCTCCAAATGCTTGACTGACATAAGCTTGAGCATCAATGCCAGCCCCTTCACCACCATACTCTTTAGGGATAATTAATTTAAAAAAGCCTTCTTCACCAACTAAATCCATAATATCTTTGGGAAAGATACCCTCTTCATCAATTTGTTGTGCTTTTGGTGCAATGTATTGAGTTGAAAATTCTTTAGCTCGTTTATAATATTGATTCATAAAAAAATCCTCCTTTAGCTTGTGATAATGATAACTATTCTCATCCTATACCAGTGATGGAAGAATAACAAGCCCTTAATAGTCGTTAATTATAGAATTATGTGAAATTTTTAATTAACAATCAAAAAAAAGAACCAAACAAATCTGAAAAAGATTTGCTTGGCTAAGGAATTAGATATATTACTTATTAGATTTCTTTTTATTTTTTAAAAATTTCTCACGTATCTCTTTAAGTTGTTTTTGTTTATCTGCTTTTTCAGGCAAGTTTTTTTCATGATATTTTGTAACAGAAGCTTGTCCTTTATAATCTAATTGATATTTTCCCATGGTGATTCACCTACTTTTCTAATCTGAAGTGACTATGACTACTCTATATAATACCTTATTTTTTGAAAAGAGTCTTTCGCTAAGGCAAAATTTAGTTGAAATTTAAGGATAAACGAGTATTTTTTCAGCTAGATATAGTGATAATAGAGCAAATCAGCAAGTAATTTCTATAGATATGAACAAGAGTAATCAGCAAATGTTGGTATCTGAACATCAAAATGACTATTTTCAGGAACGTTGAAGGACATACCTTCTGTATAGCTTATCCAATCTATTTCATTTGCCTGTTTTATACTCATCTCTCCATTAATAACAGTCATTAATTCAGCTTGATTGGTTGAAAAACGATAGTCACCAGAGAGCATAAAACCTAATGTAACTGTACGTCCATCTTGCGTTACTAGCGTTCTACTGTTAACTTTACCATCAAAATAAATATTAGCTTTTTCAATAATTGTTGCAGTTTCATATTTTTTACTCATAATAATACCTCATTTTCTAATTTAATAAATCTAATTATATTCATGAGGATGAAATTGTGCAAGAGGAAATAAAAAATAGTCATTTCATTTATTTATCAGTTAGTGGGGCATGAACCACAATCACCTTAACAACAGAGTTAGACATATTATCCCAATTATGCTGATGGGTTGAAGGATAGTGTGCAGAGTCACCAGGATAAAGTTTGATCATTTCGTCATCCCAATAAAAAGTTAATACACCTTCAAGAATATAGATAAACTCCTCGCCTTCGTGTACATAAGTATCGGGAACTTCTTTCGTTTCATTGGGCATAATTTCAACGTATTCTGGAGACATGGTTAGCTCTGTATTAGAACGACCTAAATCAAAATGGACTGCTCGATTTAAATGTTGAATATAGGGGCGTTGATGGCCTCGTACAACAATTGATTCTTCAGCTGTTTTAATGGCAGAGGTCTCTTCTTTTGCAAATAAAGAGGCTAAATCAGTCTCTAAAATATCTGCTATCGTGTTTAAATGCTTAACGTCGATAGTTGTAATTCCCCGCTCGAATTGAGAGATGAATCCTGTTGATAGTCCTGTTAATTGGGACATTTGCTTTATAGTTAATTTTTTATGGTTTCTTAATTGTTTAATTTTTTCGCCTAAATCCATATCTATCACTCCTTTAGTAAACGTACTAACGTCATTATTATACATGAAAAAAACTTTTTTGTGAAAAATAGTTAGAAAACGTTTACTTAATAACTTGATCTAACCAATAGTTCACAAATATGAAATGTTTCTTTTTTTTAGATTGATTAATTCATATTTATGAATATAATGGAAGGTGAAAGAGTAAAGTCGGAGGTAAAAAAATGGAGATACCTTATATTTTTAATATTCAAAAATTTTCTGTCCATGATGGTCCAGGTATAAGAACAACCCTCTTTTTTAAGGGATGCCCCATTAGGTGTTTGTGGTGTCATAATCCAGAAAGTCAAAAGTACCAACCGGAAGTGATGACCGATAAAGAAAATAAGAAGCAAATAGTTGGAAAGCAATATGCTATATCAGAGATAGTAAAGACGATCAAAAATGATTACCTATTTTACGACCAATCAGGTGGAGGAGTGACTTTTTCAGGTGGAGAAGTGATGACACAACCGATAGAATACATTGAGGAGTTGGCAAAAGAAATCAAAAGATTGGGCTTTAGCTTATTCGTAGACACATGTGGTGTGGCTCCAAAAGAAAATTATCAACGTTTGTTACCTTATGTGGATGGTTTTTTATACGACTTCAAGTTCAACGATTCACAAAAACATTTAGCGTATGTAGGGAAAGGGAATCAGTTAGTTAAAGATAATCTGTCTTTTATTTCTGAGCAAGGTGGCAAGATCTATCTACGTCTGATTCTTTTGAAAGGAATTAACGATGATCTAGAGACTATCATTCAAACAGTCACTTGGTTAAAAGAGAATGGTATCAAAGTAGTAGAAATAGATTTGCTTCCTTATCATGATTTTGGAAAAGATAAATATGAACGTCTAGGAAGAGAGTGTACTCAAGATTTTCAAGAACCGACAACCGAAAAGTTATCTGAAATAAAAGAGTATTTAATGAATGAAGGATATGTAGTAAAAATTGGCGGTTAATTTATACTAATTAGGAGGAATAGAAATGACACAATTAACGTTAGAAAAAACAAGAAGAGGATCTACTGAGAGAATTAAGGAGCTACGTGATATAAGTGACAACCAATGTGATCCTTGCGTTTCCATGGAACGGGCCGTTTTATTAACGGAAGCGTATAAAAAATATGAAGGAAAAGTATCCATTCCTGTTTTAAGAGGGTTAGCTTTTAAATATATCATGGAAAATCGTTCTTTGTATATCGAACAAGGAGCTTTAATAATTGGTGAAAAAGGACATAAACCATGGGCTGCACCGACATTTCCTGAACTTTGTTGTCACTCATTAGAAGATTTAGATAATATGGATCAAAGAGAAAAAGTGTTCTTCCATGTGTCTGAAGAAGATAGATTGATTCAAAAGGATATTATTATTCCTTATTGGAAAGACAGAGCGTTAATGAGTCAGATGGAAAAATTACTCCCTGAAGAATGGCATAATCTTTTTGGTGGCGGCTTATACACAGAATTCTTAATGCAGCGTGGTCCAGGGCACACAGTTGCAGATGGTAAAATTTATAAAAAAGGTTATAGGGACTTCATTAAAGATATTGAAACAGAAATCAGTCAGTTAGATTTTAATCATGATTTAGAAGCTCTAAATAAAAAAGAAGAGTTAGAGGGAATGAAACTTGTTTGTGAGGGCATGATAATCTTCGGAAAACGGTATGCCCAAAAAGCCCGTTCTCTAGCTGAAGAAACAACAGACGAAGTATGGAAAAATGAGCTTCTAGAATTAGCTGAAGTTTGTGATGTTGTTCCAGAGTATGCACCAAAAACATTCCGTCAGGCTATCCAGATGTATTGGTTTACTCATATTGGTGTGACGGTTGAGATGAATAATTGGGATGCGTATTCTCCAGGCAAGCTAGACCAACACTTAGAACCTTTTTATGATAAAGAGATAGCAGAGGGCACGTTAACTCGAGATGAGGCACGTGAACTGTTAGAAAATCTATGGGTTCAATTTAATAATCAACCAGCTCCTCCTAAAGTCGGAATTACCCTAAAAGAGAGTGCTACCTATACAGATTTTTGTAACATTAATACTGGTGCTTTGCGACCAGATGGAACCACAGGTGTTAGTGAGGTAAGTTATCTGATTTTAGAAGTGATGGATGAGATGAAATTATTGCAACCAAGTTCTAATGTCCAAATCTCTAAGAAGTCACCAGAACATTTTTTAAGAGAGGCGTTAAAAGTTTCTCGAAAAGGTTGGGGACAGCCAGCTTTTTATAATTCAGAAGCAATTATCCAAGAGCTTTTATATCTAGGTAAGTCAATGGATGATATTAGAGAAAGTGGAATTGCCAGTGGCTGTGTAGAAACGGGCGTAGCTGGACAAGAGGCTTATGTTTTAACAGGTTATTTGAATGTGCCAAAAGCATTGGAATTAGTACAAAATAGAGGATTTGACTCTTATAGTAATAAGCAAGTGGGACTAGACTTAGGTGATCCAACTAAATTTACTAGCTATGATGACTGGTATCAAGCTTTTCGTGATCAATTAAATTATATTGTGGATGTCAAAGTAGCTGGTAACAATTTAATTGAGAGAATGTATATGGAGAAGATGCCAGTTCCGTTGTTATCTGTTATTACAGACGATTGTATCCGTTCAGCTGTTGATTATAATGCGGGTGGAGCGAGGTACAATACGAGCTATATTCAGTGCGTGGGAATCGCAACGATTACAGATTCTTTAGCAGCCATTAAGAAAAATGTGTTTGAAGACAAAACGATTAGTAGTGAGAAGCTATTAGAAGCGTGTAAAGCAGATTTTGTAGGTTATGATGAGGTCCTTGATTTAGTCAATAATCATACGCCAAAATATGGAAATGACGATGATTATGCGGATGACTTAATGAAACAGGTTGCCGATACATTACAAGAAGTAATTGCAGGTCGAAAAACCCCTAAAGGAGCAACAACGGTTGTTGAGTTTTTACCAACGACTTGTCATGTTTATTTTGGGCAAGTTATGGAGGCTAGTCCCAATGGGCGTCATGCCAATATTCCTTTACCAGATGGGATTTCACCAGAAAAAGGTGCGGATAAAAACGGACCAACAGCGGTAATTAAATCAGCTTCTAAATTGGATCAACTTAAAACAGGTGGTGCGTTACTCAATCAAAAATTTGCCCCATCTGTTGTAGCAGGTGAGCAAGGAATTAGTCACATGGCAAGCTTAATTAGATCTTACTTTGCTATGGATGGCCACCATATTCAATTTAATGTGATAGACCGTGGGACACTTATTAAAGCGCAAGAAAATCCAAAAGACTATGAGAACCTTATTGTACGAGTAGCAGGTTACTCAGATTATTTCAATAACCTCGATAAGGCATTACAAGATGAAATTATCAGTCGAACAGCGCAAGAATTTGCTTAATGATTGTTTTACGTAATGGACGAGTATCAACTAATGGATTTAAAAATAAAAAAGATTAGAAAGTAGCTGAATAAATGACGAAGAAAATTGGTTTTTATGGAACAGGTAACATGGGACAAGCGATGATTAAGGGCTTGATTCAATCCAATCTATATCAAGCAGCAGACATTTGGATATATGATGTTTATCAACCTTTAGTGGAAAAGTTAGTGAATGAACTAGGTGTGACGTCTGCTAAAGAGTCAGAAGACTTGATTAAAAATTGTGATATGCTTATATTTGCGGTAAAACCACATGTACTACCCAATGTGTTAAAAGAAATGTCTACTAATATAGCAACTAATCAGGTTGTTATTTCTGTAGCAGCAGGAGTTAGTATTGAAACAATAGAAGGTGCTCTATCAGAAAAACATAAAATTATACGAGTGATGCCAAATACACCAGCTTTAGTAGGTGAAGCAATGTCAGCAGTTGCCAAAAATCGCTCAGTTACAGCATCTGAATATGAAGAAGTTATTGAAATGTTCCGCAGTTTTGGAAGTGCAGAAGCCATTGAAGAAAGTTTAATCGATGCTGTAGTAGGTGTAAGTGGTTCAGCACCAGCGTTTGTGTACTTGTTTATTGAAGCATTGGCTGATGGTGCTGTATTAGAGGGGATGAGTCGGACTCAAGCTTATCAATTTGCGGCTCAAACAGTATTAGGGTCAGCTAAAATGGTGCTCGAAACAGGTCAACATCCAGGGGTTTTAAAAGATATGGTAACGTCCCCAGGTGGAACGACTATTGAAGGCATTCGAGTATTAGAGGAAAAAGGCTTTCGCTCTGCAGTCATTGAGGCTGTTAGAGGTGCATCAAAACGTAATTCAGAATTAAGCTAAGACATCAACACTAGGATATGTCTGTTGAAAGCTTGTCTAGTCGTGATACAATTATATAAGCTATGATAAAATGTCTTGTCATTTTTATCATAGCTTTTTTGCTTAAGGAGAGGAATCGATGAATAATTTCTTACTAGTACAAGATGTTTTAAGTGACTACCAAGATGAGATTATAACTAAAAAGATAGATAGTAAAACCATTTTACTACATGAAGGAGAGATCTCAGACGCTATTTATTTAATTAAAAAGGGAGCTGTTCGTCTTTGGAATAATGACGATGGTCGAGATATAACCATGCAATTCTTTTTTGAAAATCAACTAGTATCATCTTTTGAAAGCTTTTATTTAAAACAACCAAGCCATTTCTCCATAGAAGCTATAGAAGACTCGGTTGTGGAAAAAATTAGCCGAGAACTATTAGAAAAAATAAGTAATGATGTTGCCAATTTTGATGCTGTTATCACGGAGATTGTCTGTGAAAGGTTTATTGATTATACTAATTTTTTTCTATCTAGAATTAAAAATACACCGGAAAAAAGATATGCTGAGCTACTACAAAAAAATCCAGAATTAATAGAAAGAGTGTCCCATCACTATATCGCTTCCTATTTAGGTATCACGCCAGTATCTCTAAGTCGAATTAGAAATCGAAGGATTAAATAGCTCTGTTAACATAAGTTAATGAGCGAATGTAAGTCTCCACTTATAATAGGTTTATCATATTTTAGGAGGAGATTTTTTGAAAACAATTATTATTTATAACCACCCATACGAAGGTAGCTTTTGTCACGCTCTTTTAGAATCAACTAAGAAGGGAATTGAAAAAAATGGCGGTGAAGTTGAGGTCATCAATCTGGATCAAGATAAATTTAATCCAGTCATGTCAGGACAAGATTTACTAGCGTTTAGAAATCATCAATCAATTGATGAACAAGCTAATAAGTACATCGAGCAATTAAAAACGGCAGATCACTTAGTGATGATTTTTCCTATTTGGTGGGAATTGATGCCAGCAATGACAAAAGGATTTGTTGATAAAGTGATTTTTCCAGGCTCAGCGTACACTTATACGAAGTCAGGTTATGGCATGAATACCTTACTTAGCAATATTAAATCAACAACAGTGATAACCACAATGAACACACCGAAATTAATCTATAAATTAATATTTGGTAATGCGGTAAAAAAAGCGTTAATAACGGGAACATTGAAAAAATCAGGACTTAAAAAAGTGAAATGGATTAGTTTTAATATGGTTAAAGGAAGTAAAGAAGAGACTAGAAAAAAATGGTTGAGTAAAGTAGAAAAAAACTTCAGTTAAAAAAAAGATTGGAAGAAACGGTTGTTGGTTATAGCGTTGCTTCTAGGTGGCTCTTTTGTTTAGTTACTGGATTTATGTGTTAGTATAAATGAAAGGAAGGAGTGAAAAACATGCCAACTATCATAGATGTTGCTAAAGAATCAGGTGTCTCCAAGTCGACTGTTTCAAGGGTCATAACAGGAAAAGGTTACGTCAGTGAAGAGAGTACCAAAAAAGTGTTTGAGGCAATGGAAAAACTAGGTTATGTTCCTAATTTATTAGCGCGTCATTTAAAATCTGGACATACTAAAACGATTGGGTTTATCGCACATAGCTATATAAGTGCGATGGGAATGTTCTTAGAGAATTTTATTACGATTGCTAAAGAATATGGCTATTTCGTTCATTTATACCTAACAAATGGTGACAAGAAAAAAGAAATCGAAGCCCTAAATTTGATGAAGTATAAACAAATAGATGGTGTGTTTATTTTAACTCGTTCAAATGAGTGGAATGTGATTAAAAGTTATGCTAAATATGGGCCTATCTCTACTTGGCATCGGATTGATTCACCAGATATTTACTCGTCTTATTATGATCATTATGTGGGTTATTTAAAAGTTCTGAATTATTTAAAGGAACAAGGGTATGAACGAATTGGACATGTGTTTGGGAATGAACATAATTTAAATACGCAAGCAAGACAAAAAGCGATGACCAATTTTTATAAAGAAAACAACTTAGAGTTGATTGATGATTGGGTTATTTTAAGTGATTCTCTGTATGTAGACGGAAAAGTTATTGCGGATAAATGGGAAAAGAATATTACTTCTGTTGATGTGATTACTTTTTATTCTGATTATATTGCCGCTCAATTTTTATCTCAGATACAGCTAAAGGGTTATTCATCTCCTGAAAATGTGGGCATTATGGGATTTGATAATAGTGATATTAGTGAATTGATGCATATTTCAACCGTTGATTATTCGATAAATACGCAAGCCTTTAATTCCTTTGCCTATCTTTATAATCAATTAAATGATTCACAATTGGAAACAAAAGAGATTAAAGCAAAGCTAATTGAAAGAAGAACCACAAGTAATTAGCCGTGATAGGTTGCGGTTGTTTCTTTCATTGAGCTGGTTTCTTCTATTAATTAGATAAAATATGTTGTTATAAAATAATATAAAAAGAAATAGCCATGGAATTTCAAAAGAGTCCTTTGAGATTGGATAGCTGTTTCTTTTTTTAGTGATTAATGAGAGTAATATGATTATTAAAAATAAAATGGTAAAAAAGCTTGACATGGGAATGTTCCCACAGCTTATGATTGATTCATAAATGAAAGGGGATTATTAATATGGGTTTTAAAGAAAACTTTTTATGGGGTGGAGCATCTGCTGCTAACCAACTTGAGGGAGCATACAACGAAGGCGGTAAAGGATTAACAATTGCTGATATTTCGCCTGGTGGAAAACAACGTATGCCATTACTTTTTTCAGGAGAAATGCCTTTAGAAATTAATGAAGACAAATACACATACCCTAATCATGTGGGAATTGACTACTATCACCGTTATAAAGAAGATATTAAATTATTTGCTGAAATGGGATTTAAAACATTTAGGATGTCTATTTCATGGGCACGTATTTTTCCAAATGGTGATGAGTTAGAGCCAAATGAAGAAGGTCTAGCTTTTTACGATAACGTGATTGATGAACTATTAAAAAATGGCATTGAACCAACGATTACAATGTCACATTACGAAACACCATTAAACTTAGTTAAGAATTACGGTGGCTGGAAAAACAAAGAATTAATTACTTTCTTTGAGAGATATTCTCGTACTATCTTAGAACGCTTTGGTAAGAAAGTAACTTATTGGATGACATTTAATGAAATTAATACGGCTGTCATGGGATCATTTTTCACAACAGCTATGCAAGAATCAACTGTTGAAGAAAACTACCAAGCACTACATAATCAATTTGTAGCAAGTTCTCTTGCTACAAAAATAGCAAAAGAAATTAATCCAAATATCATGATGGGTTGTATGAGTGTCTATGCAACAATGTATGCGTATGATTCAGATCCAATTAATGTAATGGCTAGAGAAGAAGCTAACCGTCAATTTAATTATTTCTGTAATGATTTACAAGTTCGTGGTGAGTACCCAAGTTATGCCTTATCATTCTTTGAACGTGAAGGAATTAAACTGGATACAACAGAAGAAGAATTAGCATTAATTAAAAAATACACAGTAGATTATCTATCATTTAGCTACTATATGTCATCAACTATTTCAGTTAAAGAAGAACATTTAGGAGATAAAAGCCAAGGAAACTTCTTTGGAGGCGTAGCTAATCCATTCTTAGATGCAAGTGAATGGGGTTGGGAAATTGACCCAATCGGTTTACGTGTTGCTTTATGTGACTTATATGGACGTTACGGTGTTCCATTGTATATTTCAGAAAATGGTTTAGGTGCGATTGATACACCAGACGAGTCATTCACTATTGAAGATGATTACCGTATTGATTACTTGGAAAAACATATCACTGAAATGAAAAAAGCTGTAGAAATTGATGGCGTTGATTTAATGGCATATACACCATGGGGTTGTATTGACTTAGTTAGTGCTTCAACAGGCGAAATGTCTAAACGTTATGGCTTTATCTATGTTGATTTAGATGATGAAGGAAAAGGAACAATGAATCGTTATAAGAAAAAATCATTTGATTGGTATAAAAATATTATCTCAACCAATGGTGCGACTATCTAATTTTAAAAATCTCAGTTTCCGTTTATGGAAATTGAGATTTTTTTTACTTAAAATAAGAAAATAGAGAGAAAATGTAATTGATAACGATTTCATTTTTTGATAGTCTTAGTGGACAATACATGGACTGTTACTGATTCGATCAGGCATAACCTACGTTTAAACGCTTATTGGTATTCAATAGGTCTTTTAACGTATTTTTTTTACGAAAGGGAGTGAATAAGTGAAGTTTCAAAAAAAAATAAATAATAGCGTAGCATGGGTAATGGCAGATAATGGCGAAGAATTAATAGCCATTGGTAAAGGTATTTCGTTTGGAAAAGTCAAAAATGATGTGATAGATGAAGCTGATGTTGAGCGGATTTTTAAAGCAAATGAGCTAGATGATATGCATAAAAAAGGCCTATATCAAGCCATAGAATCCATACAATCAGATATCATTTTACTAACAGAAGAAATTTGTGGCATGATAACAAAAGAATTAAAATTATCTAAATTTGACGATAGTCATTTTATAGCTTTAGCAGATCATTTGAATTTTGCCCTCAAGCAATCTGAAGGAAGTCGCGTTGATTATCCTGAAAATTTAAGGTGGGAAGTTCAAAAGCTATACCAAAAAGAATATGATATTGCCATCGATATTTTATATTTTATTGAAAAGAAAACGGGAGTCAGATTACCTAAAAGTGAACAAACATTTCTGACGTATCATATTGTGAACGCTCAATACGATGGGGAAATTAATATTCGTTCAATGGAATTGGCCCAATTGATTAATCGAGCGATAGAAATTATTCAATATCATTATCAAATGAGATTAGATCAAAATTCTGTTAATTACATTCGCTTTGTGACGCATTTACGACATTTTATTTTGAGACAATTACACGGTGAAAACGAAGGAAATCCAAAAATTGATGCTCAATTAGTAGAAGTAGTACAAAAAAATTACCGGAAAGCCTACTTAGCAGCAGAAAAAGTGGGGAAAATGATAGAGAGCACACAACAGTGTGGGGTATCTAATGATGAATTATTTTATCTAACCTTACATATTGATCGTGTGACAGATAGACAAAGTTAATAGTAAATTGGACTGTTACTGATATTATCAGGCATAACCAAGTAGACTTTCATGTATCATAAGAAAGCCTATTTGGTTATTTTTATTTTGAAAAGGGGAGAACAAAATGGCAAATAATCGTGAAGAATTAGCTGGAAAAGTTATTGAATTAATTGGTGGAAAGAAAAATATTACAGAGGCTTGGCATTGTGTGACACGTTTACGTTTCAACGTGAACGAGACTAAGACAGTTAAAATAGATGACATTAAGAAAGTGAAAGGCGTTATCGGAGTACAATTCTCTGGTGAACAATTTCAAGTTATTATTGGTAATGATGTGAGTAATGTCTTTACTGAAGTTGAAAAGCAACTAGGCACATTATCTGGAGAAGCAAGTAGTCAAAAAAGTGGCGGTAACGTTATTGGCAAATTAATGGATACTATATCAGGTATCTTTACACCTGCATTACCAGCATTAGTTGGGACGGGGTTACTTAAAGGATTATTGGCTTTATTCCTTGCAGTAGGGTGGTTACAAGTAGAAGATTCAGGTTATATTATCCTTAATATGATCGCCGATTGTGCGTTCTATTTCTTACCGTTTATCTTAGCTGTATCAAGTGCACGTAAATTTAAAACAAATGAATACTTAGCGTTATGTATCGCTGGTGTGTTGTTATACCCAACGATGACAGCAGGCTCAGCAGCAATGATGGCTGGAGAAGCCTTACCGTTACTAAAATTATTCGGTGTGTTACCAGTTCCGTATCTAACATATAGTTCATCGGTTATTCCGATTATTTTAGCAACGTATTTCTTGAAACATGTGTATAATTTGGTTAAAAAATATATGCCAGTTGTCGTTAGTACGATGTTTACACCTATGTTAACCTTATTAATTGTTATCCCTGTGACACTAGTTGTCTTAGGTCCTATTGGGACGTATGCAGGTGCGATCTTAGCAAACGGTATTTTATGGTTATTTAATCATGCGGGAATTTTAGCTGGCGCTATCGTTGGTGGGTTATATCCTGTGTTAGTTATGACAGGAATGCATTGGGCATTGATGCCAATTATGGTAAACAGCTTTGCTGAATTAGGATTTGATAACTCAATGATGCCTGCGATGTTAGTTGCCACGTTTGCTATGGCGGGTGCTACATTTGGTGTATTCTTTAAAACAAAAAATAGTGAGATGAAACAAAATTCATTATCATCTGGTATTTCTGCTATCTTAGGAATTACTGAACCTGCAATGTATGGGGTCGTATTAAAACTGAAAAAAACTTTCTACGCTGCGATTACTGGTGGAGCGATTTCAGGAGCCTTTTTAAATGTCCTTGGCGTTAAATGTTTCGGTATGTCAATGCCAGGTTTAATTGCCTTACCAGGATACGCGGATGTAAATGATAGCTCTAACTTAATAAAAGCAGTGATTGGTTCTGCTCTTGCTTTTGGGATAGCTTTAGCAATAACTTATATTGTTGGCTTTAAAGAAGAAAGTGATACTGAATCAGATAGCAAAGCTTCTACTGAGTCAGGTAAACAATTACCTATCTATGCAGCCACAACAGGAAAAATTATTCCCGTTGAAACAGTTCCAGATGCCACTTTTTCAGAACAAATTATGGGTTACACAACAGCTGTTAAATCTAATACTGGTAAAATTGTAGCACCTATTGCTGGAGAAGTGATGATGATTGCTAGTACGAAACACGCAATTGGAATCAAAGGAACAGACGGATTGGAAGTGTTAATCCATTTAGGAATTGATACAGTTGAACTTAACGGAGAACCATTTAACGTAAAAGTTGCAGTGGGCGATACTTTAACTGTTGGACAAGAAATAGCTGAAATGGACATTAAACAAATTGAAGAAAATGGCTTAGATCCCGTCGTTTTATCAATTGTAACCAACAGCAGTGATTACTTAAAAATATTAACTACTTTTGAAACTGATGTGATTTCAGAAGGTAATCAATTATCAATGGCATTAACATAAACATTTTTAAAACTACTTTCTCGATCGATGAGAAAGTAGTTTTTTTGTCTAGGAATTCGAATTATTTATATTTAATCCCTTTTTGTAAATATAATTCTTGACATTTATTTGCAAACGCTTTATTATTTAAAACAACAAGACGTATTAACACGTATTAGAAAGAAGGAGGGTATGATGAGTAAATTAGACTCTAATTCAATAAGACCGTTATATCAGCAGTTACATGATATTATTTTAAGGAAAATTCAAGAGGATGAGTATAGAGTAGGTGAGAAAATTCCTTCTGAAGAACAAATTATGGAAATTTATGGCGTCTCTCGAGTCACTGTGAGAAATGCTATTAAATTATTAGTTGAAGAAAATCTATTGGTAAAAAAACATGGAAAAGGAACTTTCGTAGCCATGCCAGTCTATGTTGAAAAGATGTCAGCTGGGGGAAGTTTTACTGAATCTGGTTTGCAGATGAAAAAGATTCCTACAACTCAAATAATTTCTATCGAACGAAGACCAGCTAGAAAAACAATTAGTAGACATTTAGGAATTTCTGAGGGAACAGAGATTATCAAAATTAAGCGGTTAAGGTTACTTGATGGTGAACCAGCAATTTTTGAGGTTGACTCATTCAGAATAGATTGTGACTTTTTAGAAAAAATTGACTTATCTGATACATCACTATTAAATATCTTAAACAATTATGGCTTAAAACCGGTATATTTTGATAATACCATTGAAATAGCTTTGGCTGATGATGAATTGAGTGACTTATTAAAAGTAGAGCATGAGGAACCATTAGTTAAAATTAACCAAACTGTTTTAGGCGAAAGCAATGAGACTATCTACTTTAACGAACAACTAATTAAAAGTGATGTTTATAAAGTAGCGATACGTTCATACAACAATTAAAGGGGGATTAATTATGAGGAAAATGATTATTGCTACTCATGGGGATTTTTCAGTAGGAATTAAGCAGTCACTTCAAATGATTGCAGGATCTGCAGCTGATGGTATTATCACCTATCAGTTAAGACCAGGAGGAAGTGCAACAGATTTTGTTAAAGACATATCTGAGACGTTTGATTCAGAAACACAATATTTAATTTTAGGTGACTTGTTTGGTGCTAGTGTGGTTAATTCATTTATACCGCTATCACAAGAGTCAAACGTATTCTTAATATCAGGAGTTAATCTAAACTTAGCTTTAGAATTTTTATTAACACCTGGGGAATTGGATGAAGAGTTAGTGGAGTCTATTATTAAGAACTCCAGAGATGGTATTAAATTAGTTAAATTAGTTGAAGAAGATAATGAAGATTTTTGAAAGTGAGTGGACTATAAAATGAAATGTAATTTCTTAGAACTATTTAAAAATAAAAAACCTATTATTGGTGTAATTCACTTAAAAGGTGATACCGAAGAAGAAATTTTAGAACGAGCAAAAAGGGAAATTGGAATTTACGTTGATAATGAAATTGATGGTATTTTGATGGAAAATTATTATGGTAATTATAATCATTTAGTTAAAGCATTAGATTACATAACTTCATTAGATTTAAGCATTCCAATTGGAGTAAATGTTCTAAATGTAGATGCTCTAGGATTTCATTTAGCGAATCAGTATAATCTAGATTTCATGCAAATTGATTCAGTTATAGGTCATGTTAAACCTAGAGATGAAGCTTCTTTATCAGAATTTTTTAAGATGTATCGTAGCCAAACGAATGCCTTATTGATAGGTGGTGTTAGATTTAAGTACCAACCGATGTTGTCTGAACATACAGTAGAAGAGGATTTAGCTACTGGGAAAATGCGTTGTGATGCGATTGCTGTAACAGAAAATGCAACTGGTGAAGAAACGTCAATGGAAAAAATTCAATTATTTAGAAACGAACTTGTAGATTTTCCTTTAGTTGTTGCAGCTGGTTTAACAAAAGATAACGTAAAAGAGCAGTTAATTATCGGAGATGCTGCAATTGTTGGGAGCTATTTCAAAGATACAAGAAAAGATACAGGTGACTTAAAAGCAGAGCACGTTAAGGAATTTATGGACGTTGTAAAAGAATTGAGGAGTGAGCTGAATGATTAAAAAAGTAAGAGTAGATCATCGATTGATTCATGGACAAGTAGGGTTTACGTGGACAAAATTTTTAGATGCAAATTGTATCTTAATTGCTAGTGATGACTTGATGCAAGATAGTTTGAAGATGAGTGCTATGAAAATGGCAAAACCTTCTGGCGTTAAGCTAGTGATGAAAAGTATTGAAGATTCTGCGAAGGCAATTAATTCAGGGGTCACAGATAAATACAAATTATTTATATTATCTGAATCTATTGAAGATGTGTATCGTTTAACACAATTGGTTCCAACAATTACAGAAATTAATCTTGGTGGTATGAAAAACGGAGCAGATCGTAAACAAATTTCAAAAGCAGTCCATCTATCAGAGCGTGATGTTGATTTAATTAAAGAGATGGCAGCAAAAGGAATCAAACAGACCGTTCAATTAGTACCGGATGAAAAATCAGTTGATATTGAGAAGTTATTACCGTAAAAGAATTTAAGGGGAGATAAAAAATGGAAGTAACCTTTATGAATGTCTTATGGATGTTTTTAATCGCATTATTTGCTTATCTACATAGTTGGTTTGGCTCTACAATGTGGAATAGACCAATTGTTGTTGCACCACTAGTTGGTCTAGCATTGGGAGATATTACAGCAGGAATAACACTTGGGGCAACTTTAGAGTTGGTGTTTATGGGGGCATTTCCTGTAGGTGCGAGTAATCCTCCAGATTTTGTATCTGGTACAATTATTGCAACATCTTATGTTATTATGAGTGGTCAATCGGTATCTGCTGCAGTAGTTTTAGCAGTTCCAATCGCAACGTTGGTTTTATTGATTGATAACTTACAAATGACATTTCTTTTAACGGGTGCAGCTCATAGAGCAGATAAGAAAGCAGCAGAAGGTGATATTAAAGGAGTTGAAAGAATCCACATTATTGCTGGTATTGGTAATAAAGTGATTTTAGCTTTGATTGTTGCTTTAGGATTTTATTTAGGTGTTCCGTTTATTGAAAAAGTATTGTCTTACGTTCCGGAATTTGTGACACATGGTTTAGATATTGCTGCAGGAATCATTCCAGCTATTGGATTTGCGATGTTAGCAAGAATGATGATGTCTAAAAAAACAGTTCCTTTTCTGTTATTAGGTTTTTTACTAGCAGCTTATTTAAAGGTTACTGTAGTGGGGATAGCTTTATTCGGTATTGTTGTAGTTATGCTATTTATGAACTTTGAAGGAAGCAAGCAAAAGGAGGAATATGCAGATGACAACGAATTCTAATAATAAAGAAAAAACGATTTCAGAGAACTCTAAGATAACAAGAAAAGATTTTTGGTCCGTTTATTTTAGATCCCTAACTTTAGATGCATCTTGGAACTATGAAAGAATGCAACATATGGCATATGCTTATACAATGGCACCGATTATTAAACGCTTGTATAAAAATAAAGAAGATAAAAAAGAAGCGTTGGAAAGACATTTAGAGTTTATGTCTGTAACACCTCATATATCAACGTTACTATTTGGTATTTCTGGTGCTATGGAAGAGGAGAATAGTAAGAATCCAAATTTTAATCCTGCTAGTATTAACGCAGTGAAATCAAGTTTAATGGGACCTGTTGCGGGTGTCGGAGATTCATTCTTTTGGGGAACGTTAAAAGTAATTGCCTCTGGAATTGCTATTTCATTAGCGACTCAAGGTAACATATTAGGGCCCATCCTGTTCCTATTAATTATTAATGTACCACATTTTATTTTACGATATATCTGTTTAGATAAAGGTTTTAAGTATGGTGCTAAGTTCTTTAGTGATTTAGGGGATAGTGGATTAATTGAGAAGATAACAGCAGCCGCATCTATGCTAGGACTCATGGTAATTGGAGGAATGACAGCCTCAAACGTTGTTTTTGAATTAACGAAAAAAGTTGGTTCTGGTGATATAGCAGTTCCTTTACAAGACTATATTGATCAAATAATGCTAGGCTTTTTCCCAGCATTATTCTTCCTTGCTATTTATTGGTTACTTGGTAAAAAAGTAAAAACGACTACTCTTTTAGTTGGCGTAATCGTATTTTCAATAGTCATAGCAGCATTAGGATTAGCTTAGTGAATAGACTGAAAATGTAGTGAAAAAGAAAGCTTGTATGGATCATCTAATTGGGTGATCTATACGAGTTTTTTTAGTAACCAACAACTAACTATTTCCACAGGTCGCTTAAATAGTGGGGAGCATAAGCATTATTATACATTCTATGAATACTATCTTTTAAAGTCCTAATTACAACTAAAAAGTATCCTACTCTGGGTGTGAATCAATTAAACTAGAATGAAATCTAATTTAAGGGATTTTTAAATAGCTTTGAAAGTGAAGTGTCAGTATCTACGTGATTATCTATGATATACTAACCGTGATAATTTTAAATAGGAGGACTCAAATGGCTGGTAAATACTATGCAGTAAGAGAAGGTAGAAAAACAGGTATCTATACAGATTGGAATGAAACTAAAAAACAGGTAATGGGATATCCTAAGGCCAAATATAAGAGTTTTACATCCATGAAAGATGCAGAAATATACATGGATGTCGATAATAATAAAAATAAAGTGAAACCAGGAATATCTGAGAAGCTGTCCTTGCAAGCATATGTTGATGGTAGTTTTTCTCAAGGAAAAAATTTATATTCATATGGTGTCGTCTTATTAAACCAGCAGGTAGTCATCGCAGAAATAGCCGATAATGGAAATGATAGTAGCCTATTACCTATGCGTAATGTGGCTGGAGAAATATTAGGAGCGATGACTGCCATAGAGTGGGCAGTTGAACATAGGTACGAACAAATAGAAATTTTTTATGATTACTTAGGAATAGAGATGTGGGCAATAGGTGAGTGGAAAACTAATAAAGAGGGAACAAAAAACTACGCTGAATTCATTTCTAAGTATAAAAATAAAATTAATATTGTCTTCAATAAAGTGAAAGCTCATACTGGGGTGGAATATAATGAACGAGCGGACAGGTTAGCTGCCCAAGCCATGCATATTAGTGAAAAAATTATGACTAGTGATATTCATTCTAGTAAGGAACTACCTTTTGAGACAATTAGTCCTTATGAAGAAATTTTTTATGAGATAATGGAGCAACCTAAAGCAACGAGTGAAGAAACAATAATAACGATAAAAAACTATGTTATCACTGAAAAAAGATTAGAGAATTTTGTTAAAAAATGTTGGAAGCACGATGGTCATAAAATAAAAGAAATTAGTGAGAAACATATCGAGTTGAACCTTGAAAATCGACTTGTGACGTGTCGCCTTGTGAATCATGATGAAGGCATCACTAAGTATGTGATAAATGTTTAAAAAGAAGGCTTAGATATTTAATATTTAGGTGGTTACTTTTTATGCTTATTTACATTGTATTTTTAGATAAAAACACCTACCTGATTTAGTCAGATAGGTGTTAAATATGTCTACTATAATCCTATTCCCACTCTACTGTTGCAGGTGGTTTACTCGTAATGTCATACACGATACGGTTAACGTGAGCCACTTCATTTACAATACGAACTGAGATTTTTTGTAATAGATCCCAATCAATACGAGCGAAGTCAGCAGTCATTCCATCAATTGATGTAATGGCACGTAAACCAACAGTGTAGTCATATGTACGGCTATCTCCCATAACGCCTACAGAACGCATGCCAGGAAGAACAGTGAAGTATTGCCAGATATCACGGTCAAGACCAGCGTTAGCAATCTCTTCACGTAAAATAGCATCACTTTCGCGGACGATTTCTAATTTTTCTTCTGTGATTTCGCCAAGAACACGGATACCTAATCCAGGTCCTGGGAATGGTTGACGCCATACTAAAGCTTCTGGCATTCCCAATTCAATACCTAAAGCACGCACTTCGTCTTTAAATAAAGTGTTTAAAGGTTCGATTAACTTGAATGCCATATCTTCTGGTAAGCCACCAACGTTATGATGTGATTTAATCACTTCAGCTGTGTCAGTTCCACTTTCAATAACATCTGTATAAAGGGTTCCTTGAGCTAAGAATTCGATACCATCTAATTTAGCAGCTTCGTCATCAAATAAGTAGATAAACTCGTTACCGATGATTTTACGTTTTGTTTCAGGGTCAGAAACACCTGCTAATTTGCTTAAGAAACGTTCTTTAGCATCCACACGAATAATATTTAAGCCAAATTTTCCTTTTAAGCTTTCCATTACTTGGTCGCCTTCGTCTTTACGTAGTAAACCATGGTCAACAAAGATACAAGTCAATTGATCACCGATAGCTTTTTGTAAAAGAACACCAACAACACTTGAATCTACTCCACCAGAAAGAGCTAGTAAGACTTTTTTGTCTCCAACCGTTTCACGGATTTTAGCGATTTCAACATCAATAAAGCTACCCATTGACCAGTTTGCTTCACTACCACAAATATCAAAAGCAAAGTGACGTAATAAGTCATTTCCGTGTTCTGAATGGCGTACTTCTGGATGGAATTGAACGGCATAAAGTTTTTTAGCGTGATTTTCCATTGCTGAGATAGGGCAGTTAGCACTTGTTGCCACTGTTTCAAAGCCTTCAGGTAATTTTGTAACTAAATCCCCGTGACTCATCCAAACTTGTTGATGTTCAGGTAAATTATTGAATAATTCAGTTGATTTACTTGTAATATCTAACATAGCTTTTCCGTATTCAGGACTACCAGCATTAGAAACTTCCCCACCTAATTTGTGAGTCATTAATTGCATACCGTAGCAGATACCTAATATAGGAATACCTAAATCAAAGATAGCAGGGTCAATTGAAAAACTGTTCTCGTCATAAACACTATTTGGTCCACCAGAGAAGATAATGCCTTTAGGAGCAATCTCCTTGATTTCTTCAACAGTGATTTTGTGGCTCATAAGTTCAGAGAAAACTCCAAATTCTCTAATGCGGCGTGTAATTAACTGATTGTACTGGCTACCAAAATCTAAAACAATGATTTTGTCCATGTCTTTAAAGTCTGACGTGTTTGTCACTTGCTTCACCCTATCTTTCTTTTTAGTTGTATTTTAGAATTTCCTCAAAGAGATTTCATCAATTGTATGGTTATCAGATTTATGGATAACCACAGCTGCGCGACTTCTAGTAGGTAAGATGAACTGTTCTAAATTCTTTAAGTTAACATCTTGCCAGACTTTCTTCGCGAAGTTTAACGCGTCCTCTCTTGGTCCATTCGCATATTCATAATAATAATTAGTTTTATCATTTTTTGCAAGGTTTAATAATGCTTCGAAGCGTTCTAGGTACCATGATTCGATTAAATCAGCATCAGCATCCACAAAAACAGAAAAATCAAAAAAGTCACTAATATAAATTTGTTGATTTGCAGGAAGCTGTAAAACATTGATTCCTTCAACAATTAATATATCAGGTTGTGTGATATATTCAAACTCATCAGGTATAATATCGTAAATTTCGTGGGAATATTTAGGGATTTTTAAATCATCTTCCCCATTTTTTACGGAATTTAAAAAATTAAGCAGACGCTCCATATCGTAGCTCTCTGGGAATCCTTTTTTATCAAGGATATCTCGTTTGATTAACTCATCTGTAGGATATAAGAAACCGTCAGTTGTAATCAGTTGAACATTTCTTCGTTTAAAACTTCTTGATAACATCATTTGAAGCAGTCTTGCAGTGGTACTTTTTCCAACAGCTACACTTCCAGCAACGCCGATTATAAAGGGTGCTGGCGGAGCAAACTCTTGCATAAATAATCCCTTACTTAGGTGAAGAGAATCATACTCTTTCATATAAATATGAATCAAATGAGTCAACGGTATATAAATTTCTTGTACATCTTGTAAGGAAATTTGGTCGTTAAATCCTTTGATTTGTTGCAATTCCTCATCAGATAAGGGGGCGATTCCATTTCGATAAAAACTTCGCCACTCATCACGAGTTAGATGATAGTAGTTTGTTCGCTCATCCATGACTATTCTCCTAAATCAGACCCATCCATCCAAGGGATACTTAAAGAAATGTGGTTGCCTAGGTCTTTATTGTGTTTTAGTTCTTTCATTCTAAGCTCGCGTCTTTTTTCGTAACCTTGATGAATCATCTTTTCTTCATTTGTTTCAGGAATAACCCCAGGTACTCCTTGGAAATTATATTCAGTTTCAACGACGACAAAAGTCATAAAACAAGTAGCAGCTAAATAGCGTTCGCCTGTTTCTAAGTTTTCACCTAAGACCTTTGCAAAAATTTCCATTGATTTTTTACCAGTACCAGAGACATAAGATTCCACACAGACTGAGTGGTTCTCATAAATTGGGTGTAGAAAATCTAATTTATCAGTTGAAGCAGTCATCGTTGGTCTTCTGCAGTGTCTTGAAGCAGAGATAGACGTAGTGTCATCAATTAAAGACATCAATTTCCCTCCGTACAATGCTCCAAATGTATTCAAGTCAGTTGGGAACACACGGTGGGTTTGGATGATTCTTGATTCACGACATTTTTTCATTTTGGGTAATTCAATAAACATTTTTACAACTCCTTAATTCATGCTATGATGTTAAAGTCTTAATGATTATATCACAAATGTTTCATATTGATAGAATAGTGAGGTCTTAAACTATGAAAAAAATAATTCTTTTTGGTGATAGTATTACAGCGGGTTATGAAAACGGACTAACTGACTTTAGGTTAAACGAACGAATTATCAGACAAGTAGAGGAAGTAGAGATAATAAATGCAGGCATTCCAGGGGATACAACTCGAGGTGCTAGAAAACGTTTGGCAGACCATGTGTTAAAATACGATCCAGATATTGTTACAGTTTTTTTTGGTGCTAATGATGTGTCTAATTTGATTGGACTTTCTATAGAAGAATACGAAGAAAATCTTGATGAGATAGTCAAAGAAATTGGGATTTCCAAAATTATATTAGTCGGAGTTCCATACTGTAATCAAAAAATGTACGAACAGGAAAAACCATTGTCCAAATTATTGGCTTTTAATGAAGTAGCGCAAAGAATATCAAAAAAATATCGTTTAGATTATATTGATATGCTTGAAGAAATGCAACAATCAAACCCAATGGATTACTTGCAAGAAGATGGCACTCATTTTTCTGCAAAAGGATATGATTTACTGGGAAAATTAATTAGTGAAAAGATAAATAATAGATAGAAAGAGGAAAGAAAAATGGGAAATCATTATTATACGAATCAACCAGAAGTTGCCCATGATAGAAAAAAATGGACATTTCCTTTGAGAGGAAAGCATTTTACATTTATGACTGATAGCAACGTATTCTCAAAAGGAGCTGTTGATTTTGGATCGAGAGTTTTAATTGATACGTTTGATGAGACAAATCTACCTGAAGGAGATATTTTAGACGTAGGGTGTGGTTATGGTCCAATCGGTTTGTCATTGGCTCATGGGACAGGTAGAAGAGTTGAAATGGTCGATATTAATGAGAGAGCGGTGGAACTTGCTAAAGAGAATGCAGATTTAAATGGCATTAAACACGTAGCAATCTATCCTTCGAATATTTACGAAGCAGTTGAAAAAAATGATTTTTCTGCGGTAATTAGCAATCCACCAATTAGAGCTGGAAAACAAGTTGTGCATGAGATTATTTCAGGTGCTTACGATAAACTAGTAAGTGGTGGCACACTAACGATTGTTATTCAAAAGAAACAAGGGGCACCAAGTGCGCAAAAGAAGATGGAAGAAGTCTTTGGTAACGCCGAAGTAGTGACTAAAGAAAAGGGATATTTCATAATAGTGAGTGAAAAGTAAGCGTTAATATGCTTACTTTTTTGTTTTATCTAGAAACTACTGGCTAAAAAACAAATAATTGTTTGTTCAAATTAAATTTATTAATAAGTTTATTTAATTAACGTTTGTTATAATATTTTTTATGTGAAACAAGTAGCAACGAAGTTAATAGAACTCACTTTTATTTTCACAAGGAATATATATATATTTTGATAAAACATTATTTTTAGTTATCTTATCATCAATAATTAAAATTAAAACAGTTTAAATAAGGTGTTCATATAAAAAAGATTATCGTTATTTTATTTTAGTAACTATAATAAATTGTGAAGTATCTCCGTAGTTGATAATTTATTTATTTATAAACATCATCTATATTCAAATGTTACATATAGATAAGAAAAATGTGGTAACTATTTGTTAACATCTATAATATAATAATTAGTGCAGTTCCGATTTAGTGTTTTGTGTGTTAATAGTAATTTTCTTTTTTATCTAATCAGATAAAGAAGGTCTTCTGTTAGAAAAAGTTTATTAGTAAAAAAAATGAACCATTTGAATATCGAAAAAGGGAAAGTTTTTAATTAGGGGCGATATTTTAATTAAGTTGATTTATGATTTTATAATAAATTATTTTGGCCAGAAACTTCTCAATGTATGGAATGTTAGAGATTCCACTTAGAGAGTGATTACGTTTTACGTAAAACGGGAACTTATAGTCCTGTTATATGAAAAGGTTAAACTTTTCATATGACTGCCACGTTGAAATGAGAGTTGATGCGAGGACAAGGATTAATGGGGGGGAAGTCAGATGAAAATCTGGCTTTTTTTTGTTGACAAAAAGAGATTGAGGCGTTAAAATGATTAGTTGCAGAAGGTTTTATGTTTATGAATGAAAAGGTGTATGAAATATTGTCCATACTCCTTTACGTATAAGGAAAAACAAAGATAGACTGACCATATCCAATATGTTCTCCATCTATTTTTGGTTTTTTTTTACTTAAAAACTGTTTGTTACGTCCTTTGTAATAAATATTTAATATTTGTAACATAAGATTGTTTTGAAGCAAACTCAGAAGGGGTGACTTAATTTGGTTGGACACGTAGTCAAATACGGAAAACACCGAGAAAGACGCAGTTATTCAAGAATTAGTGAAGTATTGGAACTGCCAAACTTAATTGAAATTCAAACAGATTCTTACAAATGGTTCTTAGATGAAGGTTTAAGAGAGATGTTTGAAGATATCTTACCAATTACAGATTTTAGCGATAAATTATCATTGGAATTTGTAGATTACGAAATGAAAGAACCGAAGTATACGGTTGAAGAAGCTCGTGCACATGACGCAAACTATTCAGCACCAATCCACGTCACATTAAGATTAGACAATCAAGTAACTGGAGAAATCAAGTCCCAAGAAGTCTTCTTTGGCGATTTCCCATTAATGACTGAAATGGGAACATTTATCATTAATGGAGCAGAGAGAGTTGTCGTATCACAGTTAGTTCGTTCACCTGGAGTTTACTTTAATGGAAAAACTGAAAAGAATGGTCAACAAGGATTTGGAACAACAGTTATACCAAACCGTGGTGCTTGGTTAGAATTAGAAACAGATGCTAAGAACTTATCTTATGCTCGTATTGACCGCACAAGAAAAATTCCGTTTACAGTAGTTGTTCGTGCCTTAGGGTTTGGATCAGATTCTACGATTATGGAAATTTTTGGTGAGAGTGAAAGTTTACAAGCGACTATCGAAAAAGATATTCATAAAAATTCAGGTGACTCTCGTACAGAGGAAGCTTTGAAAGATGTATATGAAAGACTTCGTCCAGGAGAACCTAAAACAGCGGAAAGTTCAAGAAACTTATTAAATTCTCGTTTCTTTGATCCTAAACGTTACGATTTAGCTTCAGTGGGTCGTTATAAAGTAAACAAAAAATTAAACTTAAAAACACGTCTTCTAAACCAAACTTTAGCAGAAACATTAGTTGATCCTGAAACAGGAGAAATTGTTGCTGAAAAAGGAACAGTTATCACACGTCAAGTGATGGATAACTTAGAAGAGCATTTAGATAATGGTATCAATAGTGTTACTTATTATCCAAGTGAAGATGGTGTTGTCACAGAACCAATGACTGTTCAAGTGGTTAAAGTGTTATCACCTAAAGATCCTGAACGTATTGTTAATGTTATTGGTAATACTAATTTAGGTGATAAAGTTAAAACAGTTCGCCCAGCAGACATTATTTCTACAATGAGCTACTTCTTAAACTTACAAGAAGGAATTGGGCAAGTAGATGATATTGACCACTTAGGAAACCGTCGTATTCGTTCAGTAGGAGAGTTATTACAAAATCAATTCCGTATTGGTTTATCACGTATGGAACGTGTTGTACGTGAACGTATGTCAATTCAAGATACTGAGACATTGACACCTCAACAATTGATTAATATTCGCCCAGTTGTTGCTTCAATGAAAGAATTCTTTGGTTCTTCTCAATTATCACAATTTATGGATCAAACCAATCCGTTAAGTGAGTTAACTCATAAACGTCGTCTATCAGCCTTAGGACCTGGTGGTTTAACACGTGACCGTGCTGGTTATGAGGTACGTGATGTGCATTACTCACATTATGGTCGTATGTGTCCGATTGAAACACCTGAGGGACCTAATATTGGATTAATCAATAGTTTGTCTAGTTATGCGAAAGTGAACAGATACGGCTTTATTGAAACACCATATCGTCGTGTAGATCGTTCAACTGGAACAGTAACAGCTCATATTGATTATTTAACAGCTGATGAGGAAGACCATTACATGGTAGCGCAAGCGAACTCACAGTTAACTGAAGCAGGTCAATTTGCTGATGAATTGGTAATGGCTCGTATTCAAAGTGAAAACTTAGAAGTAACAACTGATAAAGTTGACTACATGGATGTTTCTCCTAAACAGGTTGTTGCGGTAGCGACAGCGTGTATTCCTTTCTTAGAAAATGATGACTCTAACCGTGCTCTTATGGGTGCTAACATGCAACGTCAGGCTGTTCCTTTAATTCAACCACGTTCTCCAATTGTTGGAACTGGTATGGAATACAAAGCAGCTCATGACTCGGGTGCAGCTCTATTATGTAAAAATGATGGTGTCGTTGAATATGTGGATGCAAAAGAAATTCGTGTTCGTCGTAACAATGGCGCTTTAGATAAATATAATGTGATTAAGTTCCACCGTTCAAATGCTGGAACAAGCTACAACCAACGCTCAATTGTAAAATTAGGTGAAATTGTTGAAGCTGGCGATACATTAGCAGATGGATCTTCTATGGAAGAAGGCGAAATGGCATTAGGCCAAAACGTTTTAGTAGCATTCATGACTTGGGAAGGTTACAACTACGAGGATGCAATCATTATGAGCCGTCGTCTTGTAAAAGATGATGTGTACACGTCTATTCATATTGAAGAATATGAATCAGAAGCCCGTGACACAAAGTTAGGACCTGAAGAAATCACACGTGAATTACCCAACGTTGGGGATGACGCGTTAAAAGACTTAGACGAAATGGGTATTATCCGAATCGGTGCTGAAGTTAAAGATGGTGATCTTTTAGTTGGTAAAGTAACTCCTAAAGGGGTAACTGAATTATCAGCAGAAGAGCGTTTATTACACGCAATCTTTGGTGAAAAAGCCCGTGAAGTTCGCGATACATCACTTCGTGTTCCTCATGGTGGTGGCGGTATTGTTCATGATGTGAAAATCTTTACTCGTGAAGCAGGAGATGAATTAGCACCTGGTGTTAATATGTTAGTCCGTGTCTATATCGTTCAAAAACGTAAAATCAATGAAGGTGACAAGATGGCCGGTCGTCATGGTAATAAAGGGGTAGTATCTCGCATTATGCCTGAAGAAGATATGCCGTTTCTTCCAGATGGTACACCAGTTGATATCATGTTAAACCCATTAGGGGTACCTTCTCGTATGAACATCGGACAAGTACTTGAGCTTCATTTAGGTATGGCAGCTCGTTCACTAAATATTCATGTAGCAACACCAGTATTTGATGGAGCTAATGAGGAAGATGTGTGGAGTACAGTTGAAGAGGCAAACTTAGCTAAAGATGCTAAGACTATCCTTTATGATGGACGTACAGGAGAGCCGTTTGATAACCGAATTTCTGTTGGTGTGATGTACATGCTTAAATTAGCCCACATGGTTGATGATAAATTGCATGCTAGATCAATTGGACCATATTCACTAGTAACGCAACAACCACTTGGAGGTAAAGCTCAATTTGGTGGACAACGTTTCGGAGAAATGGAAGTTTGGGCACTTGAAGCTTACGGTGCTGCTTATACATTACAAGAAATTTTAACATACAAGTCAGATGATGTTGTCGGTCGTGTGAAAACATATGAATCAATTGTTAAGGGTGAACCTATTCAAAAACCAGGTGTTCCTGAATCATTCCGAGTACTTGTTAAAGAATTACAAGCTCTAGGTTTAGATATGCGCGTATTAGATAAAGATGATGAAGAAGTTGAATTACGTGATATGGATGATGAAGATGATGATTTGATCACAGTGGATGCTTTGGCTAAGTACGCTAAAGAACAGGCTGAAAAAGAACAAGCTGAAAAATCATTAAAAGATGCACAAGAAGGCAAGGAATAGTAAGTACTTGACCAATAGTTATTTCTGATAGATAAAGAAACGGAGGGACATCTTTTGATCGATGTAAATAAATTCGAAAGTATGCAAATCGGCTTAGCTTCTTCTGAGAAAATTAGAAGCTGGTCATACGGTGAGGTGAAAAAACCTGAAACAATTAACTACCGTACTTTAAAACCAGAACGTGACGGTCTTTTCTGTGAACGCATTTTCGGTCCTACTAAGGACTGGGAGTGTGCTTGTGGAAAATATAAACGTATTCGTTATAAAGGAATCGTTTGTGACCGATGTGGCGTTGAGGTAACTCGTTCGAAAGTTCGTCGTGAGCGTATGGCTCATATCGAGCTTGCAGCACCAGTTACTCATATTTGGTATTTTAAAGGAATTCCAAGTCGTATGGGTCTTGTTTTAGATATGAGCCCACGTGCGCTAGAAGAAATTATCTACTTTGCATCATACGTAGTAACCGATGCAGGGGATACTTCTTTAGAAACAAAGCAATTATTAACAGAACGTGAATACCGTGAAAAACGTCAACAATACGGACAAGGTTTCCAAGCAGGAATGGGAGCAGAAGCTATTAAACGCCTTCTTGAAGATGTTAACTTGGAAAAAGAAGTTGTAGAATTAAAAGAAGATTTGAAAACAGCACAAGGACAAAAAAGAACTCGAGCTATTCGTCGTCTTGATATTTTAGAAGCTTTCAGAACATCTGGAAATGAACCAAATTGGATGGTTATGGATGTTGTTCCTATTATTCCTCCTGATTTACGCCCGATGGTTCAATTAGAAGGTGGACGTTTTGCAACAAGTGATTTAAACGATTTATATCGTCGTGTGATTAACCGTAATAACCGTTTGAAACGTTTATTAGATTTAAACGCACCTGGAATCATCGTTCAAAATGAGAAACGTATGTTACAAGAAGCTGTAGATGCTTTGATTGATAATGGTCGTCGTGGCCGTCCAGTTACTGGACCAGGTAACCGTCCGCTTAAATCTTTATCTCATATGCTTAAAGGTAAACAAGGTCGTTTCCGTCAAAACTTACTAGGTAAACGTGTTGACTACTCTGGACGTTCAGTAATTGTTGTTGGACCGTTCTTAAAAATGTATCAATGTGGTTTACCTAAAGAAATGGCAATAGAACTATTTAAACCATTTGTTATGCACGAATTAGTTAAACGTGAAATTGCAAGTAATATTAAAAATGCGAAACGTCAAATCGAACGTCAAGAAGATGCCGTTTGGGATGTATTAGAAGATGTTATTCGTGAACATCCAGTATTACTTAACCGAGCACCTACGCTACATAGATTGGGTATTCAAGCATTTGAACCTGTTTTAGTCGAAGGGCGTGCAATTCGTCTTCATCCATTAGTATGTGAGGCATACAATGCCGATTTTGATGGGGACCAAATGGCGGTTCACGTTCCTTTAAGTGAAGAAGCTCAAGCTGAAGCACGTCTTTTAATGTTGGCAGCTCAAAACATCCTTAACCCTAAAGATGGTAAACCAGTTGTTACACCATCTCAAGATATGGTTCTTGGTAACTACTATTTAACAATGGAAGAACCAGGACAAATCGGTGAAGGAATGATCTTCAGAAACTTAGATGAAGTTGTTATTGCGTGGAAAAATGGTTATGTACACTTACACTCTCGTATTGGTTTGCAAACAAGCTCAATGCCTGAAAAACCATTTACAGAATGGCAACAAGATCGTATTTTAATTACGACTGCTGGTAAAGTTATCTTTAATGAAATTATGCCACCAGAATTCCCTTACTTAAATGAACCAACTGATTATAACTTAACTGTTCAAACACCAGATAAATACTTCGTAGAAGCAGGAACTGATATTCCAGCATTTATTAAAGAACAAACCCAAATTGGACCGTTCAAGAAGAAAAATCTAGGTAATATCATTGCAGAAGTTTTCAAACGATTCAAGATTACTGAAACATCTAAAATGTTAGATAGAATGAAAGATTTAGGTTATAAACATTCAACATACGCTGGTATGACTGTAGGGATTGCTGATATCGTTGTTTTACATGAGAAACAAGGCATGATAGAAGAAGCTCATAAACAGGTAGATAATGTAACTAAACAATTCCGTCGCGGTTTAATTACTGATGACGAACGTTATGAGAGAGTTATTGCTATTTGGAATGCTACTAAAGATGCTATCCAAGTGAAACTGATGGAAAGTTTAGATGATCGTAACCCAATCTTCATGATGAGTGATTCTGGAGCCCGTGGTAACATTTCCAACTTTACACAGTTAGCTGGTATGCGTGGACTTATGGCGGCACCGAATGGTCGAATTATGGAATTACCTATTGTTTCTAACTTCCGTGAAGGTTTAACGGTCTTAGAAATGTTTATCTCAACCCATGGTGCTCGTAAAGGTATGACAGATACGGCCCTTAAGACAGCCGATTCAGGTTACTTAACAAGACGTTTAGTAGACGTTGCTCAAGATGTTATCATTCGTGAGACAGATTGTGGAACAGACCGTGGACTTGATATTAAAGCGATCAGAGAAGGTAATGAAGTTATTGAAACTCTGGAAGAGCGTATGTTAGGACGTTACACTCGTAAAGCTGTTAAACATCCAGAAACAGGCGCAACCATTATTGAAGCAGGCGATATTATTACTGAAGATATCTGTAAAGAGATTTCTGAAGCAGGTATTGAAGAAATTTCAATCCGCTCAGTCTTTACATGTAATACAAAACACGGTGTATGTAAACACTGTTATGGACGTAACTTAGCAACTGGTTCTGAAGTTGAAGTTGGGGAAGCTGTTGGTACAATTGCTGCTCAATCAATCGGAGAACCTGGTACTCAGTTAACAATGCGTACGTTCCATACGGGTGGGGTTGCCGGAGATGATATTACTCAAGGTTTACCTCGTATCCAAGAAATTTTTGAAGCTCGTAATCCGAAAGGGGTTGCTGTTGTTTCTGAGGTTTCAGGTGAGATTATTGAAATTACTGAAGATCCAGCTGATCGTACGAAAGAAGTTATTGTTCAAGGTAAGACAGACACAAGAACTTACAGTGTTCCTTATACTTCACGTATGAAAGTCGCTGAAGGTGACGCTATTAAACGCGGATCTGCTTTAACAGAAGGTTCAATTGAACCTAAACAATTATTAACGATAACAGATGTGTTAACGGTAGAAAATTACTTGCTAAAAGAAGTACAAAAAGTATATCGTATGCAAGGGGTAGAAATCGGAGATAAACATATCGAAGTTATGGTTCGTCAAATGTTACGTAAAGTTCGTGTCATGGATCCAGGTGATTCTGATATCTTACCAGGTACATTACTTGATATTAGTGAATTCAAAGAGCGTAACTATAATACCTTAGTAGCTGGTGGAACGCCTGCAACAGGTCGCCCAGTGTTACTTGGTATTACAAAAGCGTCTCTTGAAACAAATAGTTTCTTATCTGCAGCGTCATTCCAGGAAACAACACGTGTATTAACGGATGCGGCGATTCGTGGTAAGAAAGACCACTTACTTGGACTTAAAGAAAATGTTATCATCGGTAAGATTATTCCTGCCGGTACTGGTATGCCAAAATACCGTAACATGGAACCAAAAGAAGTGGGCGTTGCTAGCGAAAATGTTTACAGTATTAGTGACATTGAAGCACAAATGGCAGCAGCAGACTCATTAAAATCAAACGATTAGAGTAAAAAGTTGAGGGTAGGTTAATTCCTAGTCTCAACTTTTTTTAATAAAAATATATAGTGACAAGAATTAAAGCAATACTTAAAAATGGTACGAAGGGGATTTTTTCAATTTTTTTATTAGTGGTTAGTTTAGTAAAAAAAATAAAGATAATTCCTAAAAGAGAGGCAATGAGGATAAGCCATAAAATATTAGTCAAACTTAAAAAGAAAGACCAAGCGATTAGTAATTTAATATCTCCACCTCCAATACTATTGGGCATGCAAATGGTGAGAATTAAAAATACGATAACTATAAAGAAAGGAGAAAAGAAAACATCTAAACTTAACTGATGTGTGGCGTAATAAAAACATGAAGTTATAATACTAAAAAAATAGAGTATTTTTGGGTCAACTAAATAATACAAATAATCAGTTAAACTCAGGGTAATAGCCATAAGCCATAAAAATAAAATATATAGTGTTTCCAAGCTAAAAGAAAAGTGATGATAAAACAATAAAAATAATAAACCAGTAATTATTTCAAATAAACTATGGTAGAAATGGATAGGAGTCCCACAATATCGACATTTATTTTTATGAAATAAGAGATTATAGAATGGAATTAAATCGATAATGTTTAGTACTTCTTTACACGATTCACACTGAGAACGATTATTAGTGAAATATTCTCCAATAGGAGTTCTTTTTGCCAAAACTGCTAAAAAGGATCCTATAAAAACTCCGATAGCTAAAATAAGTAACATTTATATATTCACTCCTCTTTTATTTAAAGTACGTAAAAAAAGGTGATTTCTATAAAAAATCATAATAATTTCACTAATTTATGATATATTACATGTGACTAATTTTAGGAGAACTGTAAAAATGAAAAAAAATAGATTAGTAATTATTTGTTTTTTTATAATGGCGTTTCTTTTAAGTGGGTGTTCTAATAAAGGATTAGATGAACAAGAAGTTGCCAAAATATTTATTGAAGATTTTATTTATCATGAAGAAACAACTAAATTTAAAGAAAATTTTGTAGATGGTGATATTTTAAGTAAACAACTAACTATTATGACTACAACTTTAGAAGATACTTTTTCAGGTGTATTTGATCCAATTACAGGACCTTTATCTGAAAAGCAAAAAAAACAGGTATCAGAAGGTCTAATGAAAAAGATGAGAGAGACCAGTAGTTATCAGTATGATGTAAAAAAAATTGAAAAAAATCAGATAAAAGTAACCTATAAAATTGAGGGATTTAATTACTCTTCTTTGGTGTCAGAGACGTTAAACGGAGTGTTAGATGAGTTAATGAAAGAAACTGAAGTTAAACCAACTACTTCCAAACAAATGATTTTGACATCTTTTACTGAAGCATTAAGCAAAGGTGAAAAAAATTCAAAAGCTACTGAAGTATCTCTTGAGTTTGAAAAAGTAAAGAGTAAATGGCAAATTACGGAAGGGCAAGATAAAGAATTAGAACAAATTTTGTTTGCATTTATTTCAGGATATAATAACAAAGCTGACTATGAAAAAGAGATGAATGCGATGCTCGAAAATTCAATTAATGCTGCTAAAATAAAATTGTGAACCATTTCATTTTAAACTTTTTAAGAGTAGTGTTACACTAAGTATATCAATTGAGAAGGAGAGTTCTAATTATGAGTAATGTTAAAACACAAGAAGTTCTTAACCAAGCAGTTGCAGATTTAAGTCAGTTTTCAGTTGTAATCCACCAAGCACATTGGTTTATGAGAGGTAGATCATTCTTATCTCTACATCCAAAAATGGACGAATTTATGGATGGAATAAACGATCACTTAGACGTAGTAGCAGAACGTTTAATTACTGTTGGAGGTAGTCCATTCTCGACACTAAAAGAATTTTCAGATAACACAAAAATTAAAGATGAATCAGGTACATATGATAAAAAAATGGAAGATCATTTAGAAACCTTATTGTCAGGTTATCGCTATCTACGTGAGTTATGTGCTAAGGGTATTGAAGTAACTGAAGAAGAAACTGATCATGTATCACAAGATATTTTTATTGGTATGAAAGCTGATATTGAAAAAACGATATGGATGATTAGTGCAGAATTAGGAAAAGCTCCAAACTTATAAAAATGAAATTGAGATCGTTAAAAAGATTACGTGAGTACGCCTTTTTGACACTTTTCTCTAACTTTTTGAAAGTAAATTTTGATAAAAAAAGCAATTAACCTATCCGTTTTTTGGATAAGTTAATTGCTTTTTTAGCTTCTTTTTTTATTTAAAATAAAGACATAGTAACCGCTGAAACTAATAATTCCTAATACAAAGAGTGTGCTACCAATAACCAGACCTGGTGGTAGGAAGGAAAGCGTAATATTATGTTTTCCTTTAGGAACATTGAAAGTTAAAAAGGCATCTTTAAAATCTTTTGTATTTACTTTTTTTCCGTCTACTTTAACGCTCCAACCTTTATCGTAGGGAATAGTTGTCATTAAAACTTTATCTTCTGGTGTTTCAACTGTTGCAGATGCTTTTCTGCCAGATACATTGAAATCGACACCGTGTTTATTAATTTCTTTCATAGCACTTTGATATTTGTTTGTATCCATTAAAACAACAGGAGGATCAATTAAATCAATCTCTGGGGTACCATATAGCTCTAAGCTAAATCGTACTGTCGAGTCTTTTTCAAAGTAACCTAAGTTGTAGTATTGACCAGTAATACCGATTTGACTCTTATAGCTCATTCCTTGTGACAATACTGTAGCAGTAGAACTTTCCAGTTGAGAAAACTCTCCAGGGAAAAGACTGAGATAAGCTTGATTGCCAGCAGGTACAAAGACGTCATAGGTAATTGTTTTTGCTATATTTGGTTTTTTTTCTTTAAAAAGGACATGACTATTTGGTTTATTAATGACTTGAGTATTTTTTAATTCTGTTATGAGAGGTCTTGTAAAGGTAAAGTAAGATTCTTGTAAATCAGATAACTGGTTAATGAAAGCTGTTTGAGCACCTAAATTATCATTTTTAGGAAATTTAGTTTTATAAATATTTTGGTCTGTTAAAACACCAAGTGGTATAGCTGCTGTATTTTCGTAAAGTTGATATTTTCCAGCTTTAGCAAAAGAAGTAAAGCCATATTTATTGATAGGTTGATCACTAATGTTGTGCTTAATACCAAGTAAACTATCCATGAATAAAGTATTATTTTGATATCTTATATTTAAACTTGTCCCTCTTGAGCGATAGCCTAAATCATTCAGGAATGTAGAAGAATTTCTATTTCTAATGGAGGAAAACATACTAATTCCACTGTAACCATAACTAAAACTATCATTTGAAGAAATTGGAGCTAAGGATTCTAATCGGTAAAAATCGTCTTTATTTAATTTATCAGCATTGTCTACTAATTTTTTATAATTAGGATAAGGTTCTGAGTAGAGGCTCCTAGAAGCGTAATTCCAATCATCTAGAATACCATTTAACATATACGATGTATTGAGAAACGATTCTCCAGAGACAAGGATTAACAGTAAAATAGCAAGTCGTTTACTTGGTATTTTTTTTAGCTGATAAAAAATGATTGCTGTTAAATAAAGTAAAATAAATAAAATTGTTATAAATAAGTTGGTAGGCGTCACAAAATCATAACTTGTTTTTGGAGCTGTTAATTTGGCAAGTAAGAAGATAATAGGTAGTACTAGCCCGATTCCTACGAGATAGCCACCATCTTCTTTTGAAAATTTTTCCCATCCAAATCCGGCTAACATAACAACTAAGAAAGAAAAAAGAAAACTAAATCTAAATAGGAACATATTAGGTGCATGGAAGCCATGCCAGAATAAATTAAGTGGTTCTAAATAAAAACTTGCGATTAATAAAGCAAACAGTGAACCATAAGCTATTTTATTAATAGGTTTTATTTTTCTTGTAACAAAATAAAAGATACAGAAAATTAAAGGTAATATACCAACATAAATAAATGGAATAGAACCATATTTAGTGGTATCAAAAACACCAATCATATTTTTGATAATAATATCCCAAAAAGCAGTAGCTTCTGTTTTGATACGAGATATGTCACTAAGTGTTTCACCATTTGTTTTTAAATCAATAACAGCAGGTAAAATCATAATCATCGAGCTAACACCAGCAAGTAACGAGGTTATGAAATAAGGAATAATTGATTTTTTATAAATTTTTGGTTGAGTAGCAAGCCTTGCAAAAAAATAAGCAACAGAAAAAATGCCAATCATAAAACCAAAATAAAAATTTGAGATAAATAAAAGCAAGTAGCTTACAAATAATAAAACTGATTTGCCTTTATCCATAACTTGATTAATCCCTAAAATTATTAAAGGAAGATACATGAAAATATCTAACCACATAATTAATTCAGAATGAGCAGTGATAAAGGACATTAAAGAATAAGCAACGCTTAGAGTCACAATAGACCACTGAGGTATTTTATATGTATGTTTCCCGTAATACCAAAAGGCTAATCCTGCACTCCCAATTTTTATCAATGTTAATAAATACAGCGCATCAGGAATATTTTGATTTTTAAAAAAGAAAACAAGTGGGGTGAAAATACCTCCCAGATAGTAGGAAATTAAGGACCAATAATTTAAACCAAGAGAAGCATTCCATGTGTAGAAAATACTTTGCTTACCATGTAAAACGTTATTGAAACTTGCATGGAAGTTTGAAAATTGTGAAAAGGCATCACTTGCAAGTACACTACGGTCACTTCCCCAATAAATCCCAATGCTTAGATAAACCAAAAGCATAATGAAAAAAGGAATAAAAAAAGCGGCTAAACCGTATTTTCCTTCTGTTTTAAAATGTTTTTTTAATTTGTTAATAGTCAATTAAAGATTCCTCCAATGTATGGTAGATTAATCTCTTCATTTTATCATAGGTTGGTTTGAAAATATAGAAATCTACTGAAAAATCGATGGAGAAATGGACTTACAAATATCCTTGAATTTGAAGATAAGAGGCGTATAATGTGCCTATCAAGGAACTAAAGTTATCATATTATTTGTTAGAATTTGCTGGTTGAAGAAATGGAGAATGAAAAAATATGAGTAAGAAAAATCAAGAGCAAGAAGAAGTTCTTATCGAAATGATGTATGATTTGATTTTAAATACAAGTCTTTCTGAAGAAGAACGAAGTATGATTAAAATCTATAAAAATAAAATTGAAAAAGGAAAAGATATCGAAATTGAGATGTATCATTTAGCTCGAGATATTGAAAAATTTGCAATTCAAAAAAATACAGTTGGTAATAAGATAAGTAGTGATATTCAAGAATTCTATAAACATATATCTGATAAATACTTGTTGAAAAAAAATTTAAGCTACGGCTTAATTGTTATGGGAGGTTTATTTAACTAATTGAAAATTAGGAAGAGAGACTGTTTGAAAAAATAACAGTCTCTCTTTTGTATCAAAAAAATAAGGGGCTAGCGAATAAGGTAATTATCAGTTGAAATAGTAAATAAATAAAGACAATATACAATAGTAAAAAGATAAAAAACTGTTGTTATTTTTATTTAAAAAAGGGTATTGACATTTAAAAGAAAGAGCATATAATTCATTGTGTTTGTATTTAACTAATTAAAAATAATAGGAAGTTGTTTTGTTGAAAGAGAGGAATGAAAAGTGAGTCAAAAGTTGACCCGAGAAAGCATGGACACCTTTAAAGTTGGAGGTGCCTTAGTTGCGATGGGTGTTGTTTATGGAGATATTGGAACGAGTCCGCTTTATGTTATGAAGGCAATCATAGAAGGTAATGATGGATTAGCCAATGTATCAACTGATTTTATTTTAGGCTCAGTGTCCCTTATATTTTGGACGTTGACATTACTTACAACGGTTAAGTATGTCATGATTGCTTTAAATGCTGATAATCATGGAGAGGGAGGTATTTTTTCTCTTTATACACTAGTCAAAAAATCAGGAAAATTTTTATTGTTTCCAGCAATGATTGGTGGAGCCACGTTGTTAGCTGATGGGGTACTAACACCTGCAGTAACGGTCACAACAGCAATAGAAGGTTTAAGAGGAATCCCTAAGTTTTACGAAACTTTTGGTGATAACCAACATGTCATTATTATCATTACGATGATTATTATTTTTGGGTTGTTTATGATTCAACGCTTAGGTACTCAAAAAGTGGGTACCGCCTTTGGTCCAATTATGCTTGGATGGTTTACATTTTTAGCCATTATGGGTGTTATTAATTTTTGGGATAACCTAAGTGTGTTACGAGCACTTAACCCATATTACGCCTTTCATTTATTATTCTCATCTGAGAATAAGGCAGGTATTTTTATTTTGGGTAGTGTCTTTTTAGCAACTACAGGAGCGGAAGCTCTGTATTCGGATTTAGGACATGCTGGAAGAAAAAACATTCGTGTTAGTTGGCCTTATATTAAAGTTTGTTTAACATTAAATTACTTTGGTCAGGCAGCATGGTTAATTAGTGTGAAGGATAATCCGGTGTATCAAAATACAGAGATGCTAAATCCATTTTTTAGAATGATGCCGCAATCATTGACAGTTATAGGAGTTTTATTTGCAACTCTAGCAGCGATTATTGCTTCTCAGTCTTTGATTTCAGGTTCCTATACCTTAGTTTCAGAAGCCATAAAGCTTCGGTTACTACCAAGGATGAAAATTATTTATCCTTCTGATCAAAAAGGACAGCTCTATATCCCTGCTGTAAATACGTTGTTAATGTTAGGGTGTCTTGGTATTGTCATTACCTTTAGAACCTCTGCTAAGATGGAGTCAGCTTATGGTTTAGCCATTACAATTACGATGTTAATGACTACTTTCTTATTACTGTTTTATTTACTACAGAGAGGAACACCAAAAATCATATCTTATACTATTTTTATTTTCTTTGGTGCCATTGAGAGTATCTTCTTTATTTCTAGCGCTACTAAATTTTTACATGGTGGCTATGTGGCAGTTTTCATGGCTTTAGTTATATTAGGTATTATGATGATTTGGCACCGCGGTAATATTATTCAAGAAAGAGAATCTGATAAAGTATCTCTATGTGATTATAAAGAGCAATTAAGAGAGTTGAGCCAAGATACTGAACTATCTCAATACCAAACTAATATTGTTTTCTTAACAACAAAACTTAAGGGGCATCAAGTTGGAAAAGAGATTATGTATTCTATTCTAGATAAAAGTCCAAAGCGTGCGAAAGTTTATTGGTTTGTTAATGTTTTTGTAACTGATCAACCTTACACAAAAGAATACTATGTGGATATGATGGATACTGACTATATAGTAAACGTCCAACTGAGATTAGGCTTTAGAATGAACCAAGAAGTAAATGTCTATTTGAGACAAATTGTGAATGAACTGATGGAAGATGGTAAACTACCTCGTCAACCTCAAAAATACTCTATTATGAAAGGGCGAGATGTTGGAGATTTTGCCTTTGTCTTAATCAGAGAAGAGTTAACAAGAGTAACTTCTTTAAGCACTATCGATACTTTAGTGATGCAAATGAAACTTGCGATTAAAAAAATTGCCTTTGATCCAGCTAGATGGTTTGGATTAGAATATAGCGATGTTATCATTGAGCATGTGCCATTAGTCATTGGAGAGCAGAAAAAAGGAAGCCATCTAACTCAAATTCAAGTGGATGATTTTGATGAGGATGATGATTAGGTGAATATTTATTACAGGAATTGAAAATTCAATTCCTGTTTTTTATGTTGTGAAGAGGAATAAAAAAGTGTTAGTAAAGACTGTTTAAAAAAAATGAAATCTTTAGTATAATAGGTATAAAATGACAACATGACGTAATGATGTCTGAGAGGATATTTATTAATGGAAAATTATAAAATAGATAAAAGTGATCCCTTACCATTGTATGTACAACTACAAAGATCGATTATTGAAAAGATAAAAAATGGAGAATATAAAGTGAATTCAAGCTTGCCCGCAGAACATATAATAATTAAAGACTCAGGTTTAAGTAGAACTACTGTGAGACAGGCAATTGATAATTTAGAAAAAGAGGGGTATGTAGAAAAAAAAAGAGGAATAGGTACTTTTGTTTGTAGTAGGAAGAAAAGTATGTGGAATCTAGAAAAATTACAAAGTTTTAGAGATGCTTTTTCGACGACTGGGGAGACTAGTTCTACAAAGTTATTAGAGATAAAAAAAGTAGAAAATAATGATTTTTTATCAAAAATATTTGGGGAATCTGAAGAAGGTTTTTATGTTTTAGAAAGATTGAGATATTTAAATGAAATGCCGATGATAATCGTAACTACCTATGTTCCACTAAGTATAACAGAAGATCTAAGTAACTATGATTTTAATAATCAATCGTTATTTGAGGTGTTAATGGAGAATAATGGTATAAAAATAAGTTTTGCGGAAAAGGAATTCCGGGCTAAAATATCAGATCCTAAAGATGCAATATTATTAGATATTACTCTAGAATCAGCGATACAAGAAGTCAGGACGATTACTTACGATGATAATGGACAGCCGATAGAGTATTCAATTTCTAGGGATAGAGGAGATTTAAGTGTTCACAAAGTTAGGTTGAATTACGACAACACATAATATTATTTATGTGTTGACTTTTTTTTTTAGCATGTTAAAATACGTTTATAAATAAGGAGGTCATGACCTCCTTATGGGAGGAGAAGATCATATTATGATGGATGATTATTTAGCTGTAGTTACTGGTGGGGGAAGTGGCATTGGAGCAGGTATTAGTCAGGAATTAGCTAGAAATGGTGTCACAGTGATTGTTGCCGATTTAAATAAAAAATCTGCTAAATTAGTAGCCGAAAAAATTAAAGAGGAAGGAGGGATTGCAGAAGAATTTGAATTGGATGTAACAAAAATGAATCAAATTGAAGAACTAGGGAAATATGTGAAAAATAAATATGGTTTAATAGATTATTGGGTCAATAGTGCAGGTGTCTCTAAAATAACGCCTTATTTTGAACATACAGAAGAACTTTGGGATAATACTTTGGATATAAATTTAAAAGGGCAATTTTTATGTAATAAGATAGCGATAGAACATATGCTTGAAAAAGGAAAAGGTAGTATAATTAACCTTTCTTCACAATCGGGTAAAGTTGGAACAAGTAGCTATCAAGCGTATTGTTCTAGTAAGTTTGGTGTGATTGGATTGACTCAATCATTAGCAGCTGAATTTGGGCCAAAAGGAATTAGAGTAAATAGTATTGCTCCAGGAGTTATTTACACGGCTATGTGGGAAAAACAAAAAATAGATTATGCTAAAAAAAGAGATTTAGATCCGGAAGAAGTAATGGATTATTTTAAAGCAAAAATTCCATTAAGAAAACTAGGAACGGTAGAAGATGTTGCCAAACTTACACGTTTTTTATTAAGTGATGATGCAGGATATATAAGTGGTCAAACCATCAATTTAAATGGTGGAGATATTATGTTTTAAGTTTAACTCATGAAAAATAATTTTATCTAAGGGGGATAAAAATGGGGTTTAAAATGAAAATTCAGAAGTTTGGTGGATTCCTAGCGGGAATGGTAATTCCTAATATTGGTGCTTTTATAGCATGGGGATTAATTACAGCGTTATTTTTAGAAACAGGATGGTTGCCTAACGAGCAATTGGCGACAATGATTTCTCCTATGTTGCAATATCTATTACCAATACTTATTGCGTATACAGGAGGAAAGATGGTCTATGGTCAACGTGGAGCGGTAGCTGGTGCAGTAGCGGCTTCAGGTGCTATATTCGGATCAACTATTCCAATGTTTTTAGCCGCTATGATCTTAGGTCCACTTGGTGGTTGGGTAATGAAGAAAGTAGATAAGGTCTTTGAAGGAAAGATTAAATCTGGCTTTGAAATGTTGGTTAATAATTTTTCAATTGGTATTGTAGGACTTATTTTAGCAGTATTTTCATTTTATGTTATTGGTCCTGTGATAACGGTCTTAACTGATGCGGCAACATTAGGTATTAATTTCTTAATAAGTGCTGGGTTATATCCTATATTGGCGGTAATCATAGAGCCTGCAAAGGTTTTATTCCTAAATAACGCTATTGATCAAGGAATTTTTGTCCCATTGGGTGCTGCTCAGATATTAGAACATGGTGGGAAAACTTTATTTTACATGTTAGTATCAAGCCCAGCTCCAGGTGCTGGTATTTTGTTAGCGTACTCATTTTTTGGAAAAGGTAATAGTAAAAAATCAGCACCATCTGCGTTAATTATTCAATTTATTGGTGGGATTCATGAAGTTTATTTTCCTTATGTATTGATGAAACCCCTAATGTTTCTAGCTGTTATTGCAGGTGGTATTTCTCAAATTGTGGTTTGGGTAATAACCAATGCTGGGTTAGCGGGTTATCCTCATCCAGGAAGTATCGTCTCTTTCTTAATCATGCTACCAAAAGGTGGCGCAATTCCTGTGTTGCTAGGTATTTTAGCTGGTATTGCTGGAAGCATGTCAGTAGCGATGCTAATCCTAAAATTTGATCACTCTACAGAAGAAAGTGAAGACACGTCTCTAGGAGATGACATAAGCTCGATGCTTGGAGTTAAAGCTGAAGTCGCGGCTATTTCTTATAAAACAGAAGACATAGGGAAAATTATTTTTGCTTGTGACGCTGGGATTGGTTCTAGCGCGATGGGGAGTGGGATTTTAAAGAGGAAAGTCCAAGATGCAGGGTTAGATATATCTGTTGAGAATTCAGCAGTTGATAGTGTTGATAAAGATGTAAAGATTATTTTAACACATAAAAATCTATATGATAGAGCAAAACAAGCAGCACCAAATGCAGTTGTTAGAACGGTAGAATCTTTCTTGAATGATCCTCAATATGATATACTGGTTAACAATTTAAAAGAGGGGGAAGTCAAAGATGATACTTACAAGTAAACAGGTCCTTTTTAGGCAAAAAAGTACTACAAAAGAAGAAGCAATTAAAGTAGCAGGAAAGATACTATTAGAAAATCAATATATTGAGCCTACCTACATAGACTCTATGTTAGAGAAAGAACAGACTGATATCACTTATATTGGAAATGGCATCGCGATACCTCACGGATTAAGTGAAGCTAAGGAATATGTTAATCACTCTGGGATCTCAGTTGTACATTATCCAGACGGAATTAATTATAATGATGACAAAGCCTATTTAATTATTGGAATTGCTGGTAAGGATGGGGATCATTTAGAAATCTTACAAGATCTAGCAGTGAAACTATCTGAAATGGATTATGTGAACTCACTGGTAAATGCCGTAAGTATTGAAGAATTTATTCAAATTTTTAATCAATAATACCATGGGTCAATCCATTTATTTGAGATTGACCCATAGTATTTTTTTTAAACAATAGGGGGAAAATAATGTTTGATAAAATTGATGAATTAGGTGTAAATACATTAAGAACGTTGAGTATAGATACTATCCAAAAGGCAAATTCAGGTCATCCAGGTTTACCATTAGGAGTATCTCCGATGGCCTACGCTTTGTGGACGAGGCATTTGAAAGTGAATCCTAAAACTTCGAATGAGTGGGTTGATAGAGATAGGTTCGTACTTTCTGCTGGACATGGATCAGCATTGTTGTATAGTTTGTTGCATGTAAGTGGGTACGATGTAACAAAGGATGATTTAAAAGAATTTCGTCAATGGGGTAGTCGAACACCTGGACATCCAGAAGTTGGACAGACAGACGGTGTAGAAGCAACAACAGGACCACTAGGACAAGGTATCGCTATGGCTGTAGGTATGGCGATGTCAGAAGCACATTTGGGAGCAGTCTACAACCGTAAAAATTTTAAAATTGTAGATCATTATACTTATTCAATTTGTGGAGATGGAGATTTGATGGAAGGTGTATCTCAAGAAGCCGCTTCAATGGCAGGTCATTTAAAATTAGGTAAATTAATTCTTTTATATGACTCAAACGATATTTCTTTAGATGGGCCAACCTCGAAAGCATTTACTGAAAATGTGGGTCAAAGATTTGAAGCGTACGGCTGGCAACATTTATTAATTGAAGATGGCACAGATTTAGAAATGATTTCAAAATCTATTGAAGAAGCAAAAAAAGAAATAAATAAACCAACATTGATTGAAATAAAAACAATCATCGGTCATGGTGCACCTAATGAAGGGACTTCAGCTGTACATGGCTCTCCTCTAGGTCTAGAGGGCGTGGATATTGCTAAGAAGTCTTATAAATGGGATTATCCTGAATTTACAGTACCTGATGAAGTAGCAAAAAGATTTAGAGATACTATAATAAGTAGAGGAGAAATGGCAGAAAAAGAATGGCATGCACTTTTTACGGAGTACAGAGATAATTATCCTGAATTAGCTAATCAGTTCTTACAAGGTTTTTCAAAGAAATTACCTAAAAATTGGGAAGAAGGCTTACCAGTTTATGAGTTTGGAACTGCTCAAGCAAGTCGTGTATCAAGTAAGGAAATATTGGAAGTTTTATCAAACGAGATACCAAACTTTTGGGGTGGATCGGCAGATTTATCCGCTTCTAATAATACGATGATAACTGCTGAAAAAGATTTCGAATCTAGCCAATATGAAGGTAGAAATATTTGGTTTGGTGTTAGAGAATTTGCTATGGCAGCAGCTATGAATGGAATTGCTCTACATGGAGGAACACGTATTTATGGAGGAACATTTTTTGTTTTTGTTGATTATTTAAGACCTGCAATACGTTTAGCTGCGCTACAAGGTTTACCTGTTATATATGTGTTAACGCATGATTCAATTGCGGTAGGAGAAGATGGACCTACCCATGAGCCTGTAGAGCAATTATCTAGCTTAAGAAGCATACCAAACCTTCAAATAATAAGACCTGTCGATGGTAATGAAACTAGGGCTGCATGGAAGTTAGCTATACAAAGTAAGAACAGACCGACAGTTTTAGTTTTAAGTCGTCAAAATTTACCAGTTATTAAAGGGACAAAAGAATACGCTGATTACAATGTTTCAAAAGGTGGGTATGTCATTTCGCCTCAGAAAGCAAAAAAACCTGAAGGAATACTCATTGCTACGGGTTCTGAAGTGAGTTTAGCAATAGAGGCACAAAAAATATTATATGAAAAAGGAATGGATGTATCAGTTGTCTCTCTACCAAGTTTTGATTTGTTCGAACAACAATCGAGTGAATATAAGGATTCAGTTTTACCAAAGACTGTTCGTAAGAGGATTGCTATTGAGGCAGGTTCATCATTTGGTTGGGAAAAATATGTAACTGATTATGGCAAAACATTAACAATAGATAAATATGGTGCATCGGCTCCTGGTCCTGAAGTTTTACAAAAATATGGATTTACAATAGATAATCTTGTACAAAAATATATGGAGTTTTAAAAAAAGTTAAAGAACAGAACTTTCTTTGAAAAAAGAGATTCTGTTTTTTTAGTGTGTTTACACAAAAAAAGCATAAGCTGATGATAGAATAAGAAAAGATTAGACTTTAGCCTCTTTTTATTTAAAGTGTTATCATGTAGGATGGAAAAAGATAAAAAAATTAAGGGTGATGAATGTGTCAAAGGTCAGAGGTTTTGAAAAAGTAACAACATTTAAAGAGATAAATTTACCAAAAAGAGCAACTAAATCAGCAGCTGGTTATGATTTTGAAGCGGCAGAAGATATTCTAATTCCATCTATTTGGAAATCAGGTATTGCGACAGCTTTGAGAATAGCTCTGAAAAAAGAAGAAGCTTTTCTGGATGATACGATGACTAAACAGGTGAAACCGGTATTAGTGCCAACAGGAGTAAAATCTTATATGGGTGAAGAAGAATTTTTACAATTGTGTAATCGCTCAAGCAATCCGCTTAAGAATTTTCTACTGTTAGGAAATGGAATTGGTGTGATTGATAGTGACTATTATAATAATGAAGGTAACGAAGGTCATATTATGTTTCAATTTTTAAATTTTGGATTAAAAGACATCACAATAAAAAAAGGTGAACGAGTAGGACAAGGGATTTTTCTACCTTTCTTAAAAGCTGATGGAGACAGTTCAACAATTGAAAGATCAGGTGGTTTTGGCTCATCAGGTAAATAAAGGTAAACTAATTAAAAAAATGAAGGTTTTCTTTAAAGAATACCTAGGTTTTGTGATAAAATACTAATGTACTTGTGGAAGAAAATATAAGCTGATAAATAACAAAGATAGGGATGGTTTTGTGGCGAAAAAAAAGAAAAATGAATTTGTTTGTCAATCTTGCGGTTATATTTCGCCAAAATATTTAGGTCGTTGTCCAAATTGTGGGGAATGGAATACCCTTGCTGAGGAAATTATTCAAGAAAACCCGACGCGACACAGCCGTGTTAGTTTAACGGGTGAAACGACTAAGCCTGAAAAATTAGATAAAATAATTTTTACAAAAGAAAAAAGAGTTAAAACTGATCTAGAAGAGTTAAACAGAGTTTTAGGTGGCGGAGTTGTACCAGGATCTATGGTTTTAATTGGTGGAGATCCGGGGATTGGGAAATCTACTTTACTTCTTCAAGTATCACAACAATTAAGTAAAATTGATGATAATGTTTTGTATGTATCAGGTGAAGAAAGTGCTCAGCAAATTAAGATGCGAGCAGAACGTTTGAGTGAAACGGATAATCATTTTTATGTATACGGTGAAACTGATATGGGATTAATTAAACAAACAATCGAACATTTAAGACCTAATTATGTAGTAATTGATTCGATTCAAACGATGGTTCACCCAGAAATTGCAAGTGTTGCAGGAAGTGTTAGCCAGGTTAGAGAGACTACTGCTGAATTAATGCAAATTGCTAAAACAAATCAAATAACAATATTTATAGTAGGGCATGTAACCAAAGAGGGATCATTGGCTGGACCAAGAATGCTTGAGCATATGGTGGACACAGTTCTTTATTTTGAAGGAGAAAGACATCATACGTTTAGAATATTAAGAGCTGTCAAAAATCGGTTTGGTTCAACCAATGAAATTGGTATTTTTGAGATGCGCCAAGAAGGCTTGGTAGAAGTTAAAAATCCATCAGAAGCATTTTTAGAAGAGCGTTTAGATGGTGCAACGGGTTCTGCTATTGTTTGCTCTATGGAGGGAACACGTCCCATTTTAGCGGAAATACAGGCATTAATTACTCCTTCCGTGTTTGGTAATGCCAATCGGACTGCAACAGGACTCGATCGTCACCGCCTCTCGTTGATTATGGCGGTATTGGAAAAAAGAGCAGGTTTGATGTTACAAAATCAAGATGCTTACCTAAAAGCAACTGGTGGTGTGAAACTTGATGAACCGGCAATTGATTTAGCTATTGCTGTAAGCATTGCGTCTAGTTATAAAGATAAAGGAACATCACCTCATGAATGTTTTGTCGGTGAAATTGGTTTGACAGGAGAAGTTAGACGAGTTAATCGTATTGATCAACGTGTTTCAGAAGCTAAGAAACTTGGCTTTAAAAAAATATATGTTCCTAAGAATAATTTGCAAGGTTGGAAAATTCCGACTGGTATTGAAGTCATTGGTGTCTCAACAGTCTCTGAAACTTTAAGGCAAGTATTCAAATAGGAGAGGAGGAAAGGTTATATGCAAAAAAAGATTTTTAATAGTGTCATGGCAATTATTGGTTTTAGTTTAGGTGCGACATTTATGCCACATATTTGGGAATTGTCTAGCTTAGAAAAAAACCAATGGCTAAACAATGAAATAACGAATGGTTTGATTGGTGCAATTATTTTTATTATTATTTCGATATTCACTTTTCGTTATGTAAGGCATGGAATCAAAAAGGTTGAAAAGTTTATTAGCGAACAAAGTTTACAAGATTTAGTTTTTGGCAGTATTGGGATTATAGTGGGGCTACTTTTAGGAGCGCTTGTTTCTATTCCGCTCTATTCGTTGAAAATCGCGTTACTCAATATCTTATTACCTGCGTTAATTATGCTCATACTAGGGTATTTTGGCTTTAGAGTAGGGACTACTAGAACAGAGGAGTGGCGAAAATTATTTGCGCCAAAGCCTAAAAAAGGGACAGAAGAAGTTTTAGAGAGAAAGATTACGGATAACTTTCATAAATATAAAATACTGGATACAAGTGTCATAATTGACGGACGTATTTATGATGTAGCTAAAACTGGATTTATTGAAGGAACTCTCTTAATTCCTAAGTTTGTTTTATATGAATTACAATACATTGCAGATTCTGGAGATAGTTTAAAAAGAGTTCGTGGACGTCGTGGTTTAGATATTTTAAATGCTCTTCAAAAAGAAGAAGATATTTCTGTTGAAATCTATGAGGGTGATTTTGAGGACATTCAGGAAGTTGATACTAAATTGATTAAGTTAGCTAAACTTTTAGATGGTATTGTTGTGACAAACGATTACAATTTGAATAAGGTAAGTGAGTTTCAAAATGTCCCAGTCTTTAATATTAATGCCTTGGCTAATGCAATAAAACCAGTTGTCATCCCTGGAGAAACAATGGATGTTTTAGTTATGAAAGACGGAACAGAGCGTCAGCAAGGAGTTGCTTATCTTGATGACGGCACGATGGTTGTTGTTGAAGATGGTAAACATTTCATGAATCAACGAATCAACGTTGTAATAACAAGTGCTCTTCAAACCGCAGCAGGTAGAATGATTTTTGCGAAACCTTCGCATTCTCAAACAACTATCAATAATAAATAAAAAGTAACAACTATAATCTTAATCTGTGCCTTTACTATTTATCAAAATGAGGGTAAAATTTAGGTATGACAAACAAGCAATGAAATAGACAGTAAGGAAGGTAATTTCATGACAAAAAAAGTTCGTGTTAGATACGCACCAAGCCCAACGGGACATTTACACATTGGTAATGCTAGAACAGCATTATTTAACTATTTATACGCAAGACATCACGACGGAGAATTTATTATTCGTATTGAAGATACTGATTTAAAGCGTAATATCGAAGATGGTGAAAAAAGCCAATTAGAGAACTTAGAATGGTTAAACATTGATTGGGATGAGTCTCCAGCAAAACCAGGGAAATATGGACCTTATCGTCAATCTGAAAGAAAAGACATTTACCTACCGCTTGTAGATCAATTATTAGCAAGTAACCTAGCTTATAAATGTTATTGTACTGAAGAAGAATTAGAAGTAGAACGTGAGTCTCAAAAAGCAAGAGGAGAAGTTCCACGTTACAATGGAAAATGTGCACAACTTTCCGTAAAAGAGCAAGCTGAAAAAGAAGCAGAAGGTATCCAACCTGTTATTCGTTTTCGTGTTCCTAAAAATAAATCATACAGCTTTGAAGATATGGTTAAAGGAAATATCACATTTGAATCAGACAGCGTCGGTGGCGATTTTGTTATTCTAAAACGTGATGGAATGCCTACTTATAATTTTGCTGTAGCTGTAGATGACTACATGATGAAAATCTCTCATGTTTTACGTGGAGATGACCACATCGCGAATACACCAAAACAACTAATGATTTATGAAGCATTTGGTTGGGAAGCGCCTCAATTTGGTCACATGACCTTAATTATTAATACTGAAACGGGTAAAAAATTAAGTAAACGTGATGAAAGTATTTTACAATTTATTGAACAATACCGTGATTTAGGCTATCAACCAGAGGCAATGTTTAATTTTATTAGTCTACTGGGCTGGTCACCAGTAGGAGAAGATGAAATATTTTCTCAAGAAGAATTAATTAAAATATTTGATGCAAGTCGCTTAGGTAAATCACCAGCAGCATTTGATAATAAAAAGCTTGAGTGGATTAGTAATCAATACATGAAACAAATTGAAAGAAAAGAAATGGCTCAATTAGCCTTACCATATTTACAAGAAGCTAAATTAGTAGAAGAAAACCTAAGCCAAGAAAAATTAGCTTGGGTAGAAGAACTTGTTTCTTTATACCAACCACAAATGAGTTACGCAGCTGAAATTGTTGAATTATCTAGTCTTTTCTTTAATGACACATTGTCATTAAATGAAGAAGCTAAAGAAGTCTTAGCAGGAGAAACAGTGCCACAAGTTTTAGAAGCTTTTGCTAAAGAGATAGTAGCCTTAGAAAATTTTGATGCTGTTTCAATTAAATCATCTATCAAAGCAGTCCAAAAAGAAACTGGTATTAAAGGTAAAAATCTTTTTATGCCAATCCGTGTAGCAGTCAGTGGTCAAATGCATGGCCCGGAACTAGCTGAAACAATTATGCTTTTAGGCAAAGAAAAAGTATTAGATCATATTAAACAAGCAACAAATTAAATACGTTGACAAGAAAAGTAAATAATTGTTTGGATTAAAGAGAGCTCGTGGGTGGTGAAAACGAGTGATAAACACTTATTGAAATGCCTCTTAGAGTAGTTTTAGCGAAGGTTAGTAGCTAAAAACGAGTGATAAACGTTATCTTATCAAAAGGTCAAAAAAGATTTGTTTCTTTTTTGGCGAAAAAAAGTGGAACCACGTGGAAGCGTCTTTTAGTTTATCATAACTAAAAGACGCTTTTTTTATTTACATAAAAAGGATGATTCATATGAGCTTAAGAGAAGACATAGCAAATGTTAGGAAACATGATCCGGCTGCTAAATCAAATGTAGAAGTTTTATTTACGTATCCAGGGCTCCATGCGATTTGGGCGCACCGAGTATCTCATTTTTTTTATAAGAAAAAATGTTTTTTTTTCGCCAGATGTCACTCTCAAATTTGGCGATTTATGACAGGAATTGAAATTCATCCAGGTGCTCAAATAGGTAAGCGATTATTTATTGATCACGGCATGGGAATTGTTATAGGAGAAACAACGATTATTGAAGATGACGTGATATTATTTCACGGTGTGACATTAGGTGGTACAGGTAATCATTGTGGAAAAAGACATCCGACTGTAAGAAAAGGGGCAATGATTTCGGCGCAGGCTCAGATTTTAGGCCCAGTTGAAATTGGCGAGTATGCTAAAATAGGAGCATCTTCAGTTGTCTTAAAGGATATTCCAAGTTATACAACAGCAGTTGGGATTCCAGCAAAAGTAGTTAAAATTAACAAGTAAGAAGATAGGAGCTAACTAGATGAAAATTTATAATACATTGACTCGTACGAAAGAAGAATTCGAACCTATTGAACCAGGAAAAGTTCGCATGTATCTATGTGGGCCGACCGTGTATAATTATATTCACGTGGGAAATGCTAGAAGTACAGTTGCCTTTGATACGGTAAGACGTTATTTAGAATACAAAGGGTACGAAGTGAATTATGTTTCTAATTTCACAGATGTGGATGATAAAATTATTAACCGAGCAAATGAAGAAGGCGTTTCTACAAAGGAAATCGCTGATAAATATATTGCAGCGTTCACGGAGGATACAAATAAATTAAATATAAAGCCAGCTTGTCTACATCCTAGAGTAATTGATCATATTGATGATATTATTGAATTTATTGAAGTTTTAATTGAAAAAGGGTATGCTTATGAGTCGCGAGGAGATGTTTATTACCGTGCGAGACGCTTTAAAACCTATGGAGAATTAAGCAACAAAAGTATCGATGAATTAGAAGTTGGTGCGAGTCAAAGAACTGGTGATGAGCAATCTAAAAAGGAAGATCCACTAGATTTTGCTCTTTGGAAATCTGCTAAAGAGGGCGAAGTTTCTTGGGTATCACCTTGGGGAGAGGGTCGTCCAGGCTGGCATATTGAGTGTTCTGTTATGGCAACTAAACATTTAGGTGAAACTATTGATATTCATGCAGGCGGACAAGATTTAGAGTTTCCTCATCATGAAAATGAAATTGCTCAAAGTGAAGCTAAAACTGGTAAAAAATTTGCTAATTATTGGATGCATAATGCTTATCTAACAGTGGGTGATTCAGGTGAGAAGATGAGTAAATCGCTGAAAAATTTTGTTACAGCGCATGATTTAATGCAGGAAGTATCCCCAGAAGTGATTAGATTTGCTTTAGCAACGACACACTATCGCCATCCAATGCCGTTTAATGAGTTGATTTTAAAAGAAGCTCAAACAAACCTTTCTAAAATAAAAGGAAGTTTAAATAATGGAATGTTCCGTTTAGATAAGTCTGAGGAATCTTTAGATGATGATGCTGTTTATTTAAATGAGCTTAAATTAATAAAGAGCCAATTTGAATCTGGTATGGATGATGATTTCAATGCAGCAAATGGAATTACAGCAGTCTATAGTTTAGTTAAATGGCTAAATGCTTATATTGAAAAAAATAAAGTTTCAAGAGAAGTATTAGGAGCAAGTGTGGAATTACTTACTACTTTAATGGCAGTCTTTGGTATTGAATTGGGAGAGGCTACTGTTTTAGACGAAACAATTGAAGCGTTGATTGAGGAAAGAAATATGGCAAGAAAAAATAAAGATTTTCAACGAAGTGATGAAATTCGAGATGAATTAAAGGAACAAGGTATTATTCTTGAAGACACATCACAAGGTACGAGATGGAGTAGAAATTAATGAATGAAAAAAAAGACTATTCTCTTTTAAGTGGGCTAACTTTAGCTTATGTAGGAGATGCAATTTATGAAGTTTATATCAGAGATTATTTAATCCGTTCAGGTCAAACAAGACCTAACCAGCTACATAGAATGGCAACTCATTATGTGTCAGCTAAAGCACAGCATTATTTAATTGAGTCAATGATTGAGGCTGATATTTTAACTGAAGAGGAAAAGGCAGTTTATAAAAGAGGTAGAAATGCCAAAAGCCATACGAGTGCTAAAAATACATCGATCTTTATTTATAGAGCCTCTACAGGTTTTGAGGCCTTAATGGGTTATCTACATATGACGGATCAAAAAAAACGCTTAGAAGAGTTAATAGAGTGGTCAATTAATAAGATAGGAGAAAAGAATGAAAAATAAAAATGAAGATAAAAAAGAACAACGAGAACCAGTCTCTTTAGAAGATGTTGTATTTGGTCGTCATGCGACAGTAGAAGCACTTCAAGCAAGAAGGGGTAATAAATTATTTATTCAAGAGGACTTGAAAAGTCATAATATTGAAGAATTAAAATTACTTGCTAAAGAATTTTCAGTTCCAATTGTTTGGGCACCTAAATCAAGGTTAGATGAAATGACTAATAAAGAAAATCATCAAGGAATTGTGATGAAAATAACGCCATATGAGTATTTATCTTTAGGAGAGTTATTAGCAAAAACAAAAGATAAGGAAAACCGATTTTTCCTAATTTTAGATAGCATTATGGATCCTCATAACTTAGGATCAATTATGCGAACGGCAGATGCGGTTAATGTGGATGGTATTATCATCCCAAAACACCGAGCAGTTGGAATAACGCCAGTTGTGGTTAAAACGTCTACTGGGGCTGTAGAGCATGTTCCTGTTGCTAGAGTTACTAACTTGAGTCAAACGATAAAAAAACTAAAAGAAGATAATGTTTGGATTTTTGGGACGGATATGGAAGGTACTGATTACACCAAGTGGAACGTAGCAGGGGATATTGCATTAGTGATTGGTAATGAAGGTAAAGGAATGGGAGCGGCTCTAAAAAAAGAGATGGACGAGATGATCACCATACCAATTGACGGTCATATCCAAAGTTTAAATGCAAGTGTTGCTGCAGGACTTTTAATGTATGAAGTACACCGAAAAAGAAGAAGCTAAATGAATGGAGAACGCCAGTGAAACGTCAAGTATTATTTGTAGATGGCTATAACATGATTGGTGCTTGGCCAATTCTTGATCAATTGAAAAAGCAAGATAAATTGGAAGATGCAAGAGATACTCTTTTATTTATGTTATCCAATTATGCTAAATATGAAGGAATTGAAATAATTGTTGTTTTTGATGCTCAATTTGTTCCGGGTATTCAGCAAACATATCATGAATTTGGTGTAACAGTTATTTTTACAAAAGAGGAAGAAACAGCAGATACATATATTGAACGTGAAGCTGGAGAGAAAATTAATCCATTAACACATGTTAGAGTGGCTACTAGTGATATGGCAGAACAGTGGATTATTTTTTCAAAAGGAGCTTTGAGAGTCTCTGCAAGAGAACTTTATAAAAAACTTAAGGAATCGGAAAGAAATATTTCGCTTGATGCTAAGGAGTATCAATTCCAAAATTATCGGCGCAATAGTCCGTGGTCTAGCAATCAATTAAAAAAATTACAACAAGCATATGATGAAATGGAAGATTAAAAAGCGTGGAAAGGGAACGGATATTCTCTTTCACGCTTTTTTATTTAATGGTATTATTTTGAACAGAGAGGGAAAGCGTTTTCTTTTTTGTGAAGGGGAACATGTAATGCTAAGTGAGAATGAATTAATGCTGATGGCGAAAGCTAAAATTGGAAATAGTGATGCCTTTGAGATTGTGTTTAGAAAATATATCCCGGTAGTACTAAATCAAAGAAACATGTACTATCTAAGAAATTATGATTTAGACGATTGGTTGCAAGAAGGAAGAATTGTTTGCTATGAATCTTTACAAAGATATGATATAAGTGAAGGGATAACTTTTGGTTTATTTTTTAAGATAAATTTTAAACGTCGTGTCGTAACTCTTTTAAGACACCAAGAAGCTCAAAAAAGACAAGTTGATCATTATACTGATTCTTTAGAAACAAAAATTGATTCATTGGGAGAATTCTATGGTAATGGTGTAGAGGACTATCGAGCAAAAGCAAGCATTGAGTATGTTTTTGTTAGAGAATCACTTGAGGAATTTTCAGAAAGTTTATCTAAATTTGAAATTATGGTATATATTTATTTGTTGTTAGGGGAAGGGTTGGAGGGAACAGCGGAAAAATTAAACGTTCCTATAAGCAAAGTTTCTAGTGGTTATAGTAGGTTAAGAAAAAAATTTAAAAAATACATTATAACAGAATAAAAACACACGTCTCTCTCTAATTGTTCACTTAACACACTGAATTAAACGTAAATTTATGAATAATTTTGTAGAAAACTATTGCTAATATAAGTTTATTATGATAAAATTTGAGGTTTTTTATTTTTTATGGTATAATGGAATTTGAGGTGAGTTGAATGGCAGCGAGTATTTTAACGATAAAAGAAAAATTGGAAAATAAAATCGGTAGTCGAATTACTTTAGTCGCTCAGACTGGAAGAAAAAGACAAACAGAACGTAGTGGTATTTTATCAGAAACTTATCCTTCTGTTTTTATTGTCAGTTTGGATCAGGATGAGAACGCATTTGAACGAGTGTCGTATAGCTATACAGATATTTTAACTCGTGCGGTAGAAGTTCAATTTACTGATGACTTAGAAGAGGATTTAATTGGATAAAAGATAAAAAGAGGCTGACCGTATGGTGGGCTTCTTATTTTTTTAATGGAGGTACTTGTAATGATAAAAGTTTTATTTGTATGCTTAGGAAATATCTGTCGTTCAACTATGGATGAGGCGATCTTTAGAGATAAAGTAGCTAAAGCTGGTTTATCATCAGAAATTAAAATTTCATCTGCAGCTACAGGAAGTTGGAATTTGGGAGATACACCTCATCAGGGGACTAAGGATGTACTAGATAAATTAAATATTAGCTATGATGGTATCTATTCTAGTAAAATTACTGATGAAGAATTTGAAAACTATGATTTTATTATTGGGATGGACGAGAGTAATATTAGTAATTTAAAAAAATTATCTCCGAATAGCCAGTTTGATAAGAAAATTCATTTATTCTTATCGGAAAGTATTAATGAATCACGTAAAGAAGTACCTGACCCTTATTATACTGGGGATTTTAATTTAACTTATGAGTTAATTAATTTTGGCTTAGATAGATGGTTAAAGAAGCTAACTGAATAATAAAAAAAGAAGCAAATCATTGCGATTTGCTTCTTTTTGATATTATTTTTTAGATTCAGTTGTTTTTTCTTTTTTATCATCTTTTTTGCTATCAGATTTTTTATCATCTTTCTTAGCTTTTTCTTCTTTTTGAGGTAGGTAAGGAGTTAAAATATCTTTGAAGTCTTCATCAGAAATTTTAACATTTGCTTTTTCTAATTCTTCACCAACAATTTTTTGTTGGAATGCTGGATCTTGTAATTTATTTTGTTTAGTGATTTCTTTTAATTCTTTTTCATATTTCTTGTAATCATTACCTTTTTTCGTGTTTTTAACCATTTTAACAATGTAGAAGCTGTCAGCACCAGTTTGCATGTTTTGAGCAGTAATTACATCAGAAACTTTACCATCTTCTAATTTATAAGCAGCTTCCTTAGCTTGATCGGGAACGGCTACCATTTCAGGTTTAGTTACCATAGTTGAATCAAACGTAACTTTACCGCCATCTTTTTTCGTGATTTCATCTTTAGATTTTTCTTTAGCGACCTTAGTGAAGTCTGCTCCACCGTTTACATCAGCTAATGCTTTGTCAGCATCTTCTTTAGATTCAAACATCATTATTTGAGCATCCACTTTAGGGTGGTAAGTTGCCCAAGTTTCTTTTAAGTCTTTATCAGCAATTTTAATGTTAGATTCTAACATTTTTTGGAAAGATAATTGGCTTTTGATTGATTCTTTATAAGTTTTAACATCTAGTTTATTTTGTTTTAATAATTCTTCGAATGGTTTTTTACCACCATTTTGTTCTTCCACTTTTTTGAATTCTTTGTCAACGTCTTCTTGTTTAACATCTTTACCGTATGCATTTTCAGTTACATCCCCGATAATCATGTTAGTTAATACAGAAGCTGTTTGAGGATCTTTTTTTAATTCAGCGTATAAATCATCTTCTGTAATTTTTGAGCCTTTCATTGAGGCTACTTCTTTACCGCTTGAACATCCTGCAAGTGTTAGAACACCTAAAAGTGCTACTGCAGATAATTTTAATGATTTTTTCTTCATACTTATGTGCACATCCTATTCTCAATAATTTGTTATAAATCTACTTAATTTAACCACGAATATTACTATATCACACTATTCTTTCGAAAAGTACAAAATTCAATGAAATTTCATATAATAAACATAAGTGTGAACCTATTATACGAAAAAACGTTATTTTATCTAATTATCTTATTTTTTTAAATTGTTAGAAAAATCATTTATTTCAGTTTCAATTTTCGTTAGTTGTTTTTTTATGTCTTCTAAGCGATGTTGTGATTTGAATTTGAATCGTTCTAAACTTTTTTCTGTACCTTCAATTAAATCGGGAATTAATGTTTCTGCTAGTTCTTGTACTTCAAAAGTTCCTGTTTTAACATCATCTGCATCTGTTTTTACGTCCATCAATAATTGTAAGGTATCATCAATGTCTTCTTGAATTTTTTTCCGTGTTTCTTTTCCAGAACGCGGAGCAAGAAGTAGTGCTGCTGACCCGCCGATAATGCCACCGATAACTAATCCTTTAACTAATTTTTTCCCAGAAAGTTTATTTTTAATCATGTTTAACATTCTCCTTTATTAGATTAGCTATTTCAGCCATCTCTTCAGATGAATACCTATCTGCATTATTAGCAAACGTAATTTTAAAAGTATCTTCTTCACTATATCTAGGAATTAGATGAATGTGAGAATGAAATACTGATTGATAAGCTAATTCTTTATTATTATTAATTAAGTTTAATCCTTTCATATCAGGGAAACTTTTTTCAAGAGCACGAGAGATTTTTGGGATTTTAGAAAAAAGAGTAGCTGCTAGTAAATCGTCGTATTCAAAAATATCAGTGACGTGATTTTTAGGAATTACTAGCGTGTGACCTTTTGTTGTTTGAGTAATATCTAAAAAGGCGTAGACATCGTCGTCTTCATAAACCGTATAGCTTGGAATCTCACGATTAATTATTTTACAAAAAATACAATCTGTCATTAAAAAGACCTCCTTTAATTATAAAATAACCTTACCATAAAAGGATTCAAAATTGAATTGAATAATAGTTAAAAATAAGAATTACTTTAAGGAAGATATGATATAATTTATCATAGAATATAATGGAGGATTTATGTATGAGTTTAAAAATTGAACATTTAACTGGTGGTTATGGACATATACCGGTATTAAAAGATATAAGTTTTGAGGTGAATTCTGGTGAAATTGTGGGGTTAATTGGCTTAAATGGAGCAGGAAAAAGCACTACTATTAAGCATGTTATTGGTCTTTTAACTGAACAAAAAGGAAAGATTTTGGTAGATGGTAAAACAATTAAAGAATCTCCCGAAGATTATCGTAAAACGATTGGATATATACCAGAGACACCTATCTTATATGATGAGCTAACTCTAAGGGAACATATTGAAATTACGGCAATGGCGTATGATATAGAGATTGAGGAAGCTATGAATCGAGCAGATAAGCTACTAAAAACATTTCGTTTAGAGAACAAGCTAGAGTGGTTTCCTACCCATTTTTCAAAAGGTATGAAACAAAAAGTTATGGTACTATGCGCGTTTCTGACAAATCCAAGTGTTTTTATTATTGATGAACCATTTTTAGGGTTAGACCCACTAGCGATTAATGCACTTCTCGAATTGATGAAAGAAATGAAAAATCAAGGAGCAGCAATCCTTATGTCGACTCATATTTTAGCAACAGCAGAAAAATATTGTGACCGTTTTGTTGTTCTTCATGATGGAAAAGTACGAGCAATAGGCTCAATGCCAGAGTTGAGGGAAGAATTTAGCTTACCTGATTCTTCTTTAGACGATATCTATATCTCCTTAACGAAGGAAGAGGAGGACTAATAATGAGTCTTTTTTTTAAAGATAGGTTAGCCAGACATCAAAAACAGATGATGCGCTACATGAAATACGTATTAAATGATCATTTTTTATTAGTAATGATTATTTCATTAGGTGGATTTGGATTATACTATTCAGAGTTCATAAAAGCATTGAACCCGGATTTTATATTTGGGCGAATTGCGGTATTTTTTATATGGATGGGAGTTCTTTTGGTTGGGAAAGTTGCAACTCTTTTAAAAGAGCCAGATATGATTTTTCTTCTACCTAAGGAAAGGCAGATGTCAGGTTATCTAAAAAAAGCTCTTCAACATTCAATTTTACTGCCTCTTATATTAATCTTATTAATTTCCGGTGTGACGATGCCGCTTTTAGTAGCTACAAGCTCACTGGATTTTAATGATTTTTATCCGTTAGTGCTCAATTTATGGGGATTAAAACTCTCGCATTTATTAATTCAGCTTCAATCTATTTACCTAGATTCAAAAAAAACAACACGAATCCAATCAGCAATATTTGTATTAAGTAGCGTAGTAAGTATCTTATTGAATTTGTATTTAAACCCATGGAGTGGTATTATAATTTCTTTCTTGTGTCTTGGATATACATGGATGTCAACGAAGAGCACCTTAGCACGCCACTCGTTAGATTGGGAAAAATCCATAAAACTAGAGACAAAACGTATGAAGAAAATCTACTCTTTTATTAATTTATTTACTGATGTACCAGGATTATCAAGTGATATTAAACGCAGAGTTTATCTGGACCCATTATTAAATAAAATCAAAAAAGAGCAAAGTCAAACTTACACTTATTTGTATACAAGAGTTTTTTTAAGAGGAACAGAGTATAGTGGTTTAGTAGTTAGACTCACTGTTATAGGTTCATTACTTTTATTTTTTAGCGATCAGCTAATTTTAAATGGCATTATTAGTGTTTTGTTTATTTATTTAATTGGTTTTCAGCTTCTACCTATTTATAATGAATTTGATTATATGTTGATGACTTTTTTATATCCCGTTAAGAAAGGGACAAAAAACAAAGCAGTTGAAAGACTCCTTAGATATATATTAGGAGCCTCAATTACTATATTTAGTGTCATACTATTGCTTAGGTTACAAGATAAAGTAGGAGCGTTAGTTGTGGTCGGGATACTAATTATTGAAGGTATTCTTTTCACAAAGTTTTATGCACCTAAACGATTGAAAAAATTAGAAAAATCATTAATTTAAAGGGAACAGTTTGGACAGAATATGTTATACTGTTCTTCGATTCCTTTTAGAGAATCGCTATTTACGGTTACCTGAATTATTATGGATGGGGAGACGACAAAAATGTTTAAATTTGATAAAAATTGGAATCTCCAACCAATCAAAGGGGATACCGGAAAAGCGTATAAGGGAATAAGAGATAGTGAGCGAGTGTTTATAAAACGAAATTCTACTCCTTTTTTAGCAGCTCTTTCAAGAGAAGGCTTAACACCAAAGCTTCTTTGGACTAAAAGAACAGGAGATGGGGATGTATTAACGGCTCAAGAATGGCTAGAAGGAAGACAGCTAACACCAGATGAAATGGGAGAAAGTAAAGAAGTTATTCGTATTTTACGTCATTTACATGAATCCAATTCATTAAAATCAATGCTAAAAAGGATGGATGGCAGAGAAAAATCAGCCTTTGATTTTTTAAGTGATTATGCATCTGACTTACCAGAAGACCTAAAAAGCAATTTATATTTAATGAGAGTTTTCCGTTATCTAGAAGATCACTTACCTTCATTTCATTCTGTTTATTATACAGCGTGTCATGGGGATGCAATCCATAATAATTGGTTGTTATCTTTAGAAAATGAAGTTTTCTTAGTAGATTGGGATTTTTCAGTATTAGCAGACCCTGCTCTAGATATGGGGACGATACTTGGTCATTATGTTGACTTTGATATTTGGGAATATTGGGTTGAAACTTACGGTGTAGAGCCAGAAGAAAATCTGATGGATCGGATTTACTGGTATGCAGGCATCAATCTATTGTTACAAATAAAACGTTGTTATCTGAAATATGAGCGGGATCAAATGAATAATTATATCGCTCAATTAAAAAAAATTTATAAGTATTAAAATTAAAATAAAGTTTAATTGGAAGAGGTTGCGACAGAATACTAGGTGTTCTGCCTCAACCTTTTCATTACGAATGAAAAAAGGAGAAAAAAATGAGATTACGAAATAAACCAGGAGCAAAAGAAACCATAGAAAATTACCCACAGTATATTTTGACAGATGATAGTCAATGGCAAGGAAAGTGGGATGAACGATTCGAGAAGATTCAACCAATCCACATAGAAGTTGGTAGCGGGAAAGGTCAATTCATCGTTGAGATGGCAAAGGCTCATCCAGAAATTAATTACATAGGAATAGAGTTACAAACGAATGCCATTATTTCAATTTTAGAAAAACAAATAGAAGAAAAGCTACCTAATTTACAGTTACTTTTAGTGAATGGGGCTGATTTAACGGACTACTTCGCTGAAAATGAAATAGATTTAGTTTACTTAAATTTTTCGGATCCGTGGCCTAAAACGCGTCATGAGAAACGCCGTTTAACGTTTAGCACATTCTTAAAAACATATGAAACGATTGCTAAACCAAAAGCAGAATTGCACTTTAAAACAGATAATCAAGGTTTGTTTGAATACTCATTAGCAAGTGTAACGTGGTATGGGATGACTCTTAATAAAGTGTGGCTGGATTTGCACAATAGTAGCTATGAAGGAAATATTATGACAGAATATGAAGAAAAATTTTCACGAAAAGGTCAGCCTATTTATAGATTGGAAGCTATCTTTAATGAAAAAAACAAGGCCTAGTTAGCCTTGTTTTTTTTATACGATCTGATAGGTGGAGCTGTATAATGGTTTATAAAATCCTCAATTTCATTCAATGAAGCTGAGAATAAGATTTTTTGACGATCTTCGGAAGAAAGAAAATTTGTTTCTACCATTTGATCAAAGAAAGTAGCTAAAATATCATAATAACCATCAATATTGTAAAAAATACAAGGATTTTGATGCTCGCCAATCCTTCCCCAAGAGACTACTTCAGAAATTTCTTCTAAAGTGCCCGGTCCTCCAGGTAATGCGATAAAGATATCTGCTAAATCAATCATCTTCTTTTTTCGTTCATGCATGTCTTTTACAATAATCAATTTATCTAGTTGTTGATGAGCTAATTCACGCTCGACAAGAAAAGTTGGCATGACACCAATTGTGGAACCATTATTTGAAATAATAGTGTTAGAAATGATTCCCATTAAGCCAGCAGCCCCACCACCGAATATTAATCCATAGTTATTTTTAACCATCCACAAACCTAATTCTTCAGTTTTTTCTTGGTAAATTAATTTATTTCCTGTGCTTGCACCACAATATATAGCGATTTTTTTCATTTTAGACCTCCTAATATACTGTATATCATATAATAATTTAAGAATATTCTTCTGTTGACTAACAATCTCTTTACCATTAAGTAATAGCTAAAGTAGTTACTTATTTACTACAGAGTGGGTTGTAGTAATAAACTTACTTTGCTAAGTTCTTTTATATAAATAAATAGTTCGTCTTAAACTTTTCTTATCAAATAATTCATAAAAAAGAAATAGGGTTATTATTTTTTATTCATATTTTTACAGTATTATACTAATATACCAAACAAACAACCCTAACAAACTTTTTCATTTTATTTACTCCTCCAAAGTAAATAAACAACTCCTTTTTGCCACTAGTGAATACTAGTGGCTTTTTTGTTACAGACCTTTAGTGGTATTTTTTTAATTAATAAAAAAGATAAACTCGAATGTTAATTCATTCGAGTTTATCTTTTTCTATAATCGGTAAAGATCTAAAATAGTTCCTGTGTAAGCATCGGCTATAAACTCATATTGGGCTAACTCGCCATCTTCAATACGAGAAATTCCACCTGTGTAAACTTTGGATTTGATAGCAAATTTTTGAAGAGGTTCTTTTTTGAAATGAATCCAAGAACCTTCAATAGGACCTTCTTGTAAAAAATCTGATTTAACTTGCTCTAATATATCATCAGCAGAAAGTGTTTTTGTTTTTTTGTACCAATAAGTAAGTGCTGCTCCACTAAGGGCACCAATCGATAATCCAATTCCAATTCCTGTTGTTAGACCATGTTGATAGAACTCTTTATTATTTTTTTTATTATCAAGCATAATTCTACCTCCTTGTGATAGTTTCATTGATTACATTGTAGCATAAAAGATTAAAAAGAAAAAAATAAAAATTGAGTGAAATAACTTTTTTAAGCTTCTCTTTAGTTATGGTATAATTAGGTGTAGATAGAAAGAGAGGTGGATCTACTTTTTTAGTAGATAGGCAAATGGAAGATAAATTATTTAATCGAATTAAACAACTAACAGAAATTCAGAGTACAAGTGGTTCTGAAGGTAATATGCGTGACGTGATGACAAAGGAAATGACCCCTTTAGTTGATAAAATTGAGTATGATGGCTTAGGTGGCGTTTTTGGTATAAAAAAGAGTAAGGCAGAAAATGCTCCTCGTATTATGTTAGCCTCTCACATGGATGAAGTTGGCTTCATGTTAGCTCAAATTTTAGATAATGGCTTATTTAGAGTAGTTCCTTTAGGTGGGTGGAATCCTTATGTGGTTTCAGCACAACGGTTTACCTTACAGACCAAAAAAGGGAATTACCCCGTTATCTCTTCGTCAGTTCCACCTCATTTATTACGTGGAACAGATGGCCAAAAAACAGTAGACGTAGCAGATATTTTGTTTGATGCAGGTTTTGAGTCAAAAGAAGAAGCTGAAGAATTTGGTGTTAGACCGGGAGATTCTATTGTCCCAGACGTTGAGACGATTAAAACGGCAAATGGCAAACGCATTATCAGTAAAGCGTGGGATAATCGTTATGGCTGTACGTTAGTTTTAGATGTATTAGAAGAACTTAAAGGAAAAGACTTACCAAATACATTAATTGCAGGAGCTAATGTGCAAGAAGAAGTTGGTTTACGTGGAGCGAAAGTTTCTACTAATAAATTTAATCCAGACTTATTCTTTGCGGTTGATTGCTCACCAGCTAATGATTTAGATGGAAAAAAAGATGCGAATGGCCGATTAGATGGTGGGTTCTTATTACGTATTTTTGATCCAGGTATGATTATGTTAGGCCGTATGCGTGAGTATATTGTAGAAACAGCGGATGCTCATGAAATACCTTATCAAACCTTTGTTTCAAAAGGTGGAACAGATGCAGGCGCAGCGCATTTAGCTAATGATGGTGTACCAAGTGCTGTTATCGGTGTTCCAGGTCGTTATATCCATACACATCAAACCATGTTTAGTGTGAAAGATTACGAAGCTGCTAAAGCAATGGTGATGGAATTATTAACCTCTTTAGATAGAGCACAAGTAGATCAAATTATTTACGGAAAGTAGGAAGATAAATGCTGATACCAGCTTCTTTAGAAGAAATAGCAGAAGTAATGGAAACAAAAAAAACGATGTTATTTTTTACGGCTGATTGGTGTGGTGATTGTGTTTTTATTAAACCTCACATGTCAGAAATTGAAAACTTGTTTCCAGAGTTTCAGTTTATTCAAGTTGATAGAGATGAGTATATCGAGTTATGTCAACAATGGGATGTTTTTGGAATTCCAAGTTTTATCGCCGTAGAAGACGGTAAAGAAATGGGTCGTTTTGTTAGTAAAGATAGAAAAACAAAAGATGAAATTATTTCATTTATTAAATCATTATAGAAAGAGGATGAGCGTATGATAGAATCACAAGAGTATGATTCCATATTAGTCGGAACAGATGGTAGTGACCAAGCTAAATTGGCCTTTGAAAAAGCAATATCCGTAGCAAAGAGAAATAACGCTAAAGTTGTTGTAGCCCATATTATCGAAAATAGACTCTATGGTGGAACTATGTCATTTTCAACCTTTACACCTGATCTAGTACAAGCTGAATCAGATGAATCTAAAAAATTACTAGATAGTTACGTTGAAGAAGCAAAAAAATTAGGCTATGATAATGTAGAATCAGTATTAGAGTATGGTTCTCCAAAAATCATGATGTCAAAAGATTTACCAGAAAAATATGGTACCGATCTAATCATGGTAGGGCAATCCGGGTTAAATGCTGTTGAACGTCTGGTGATGGGAAGCGTTAGTGATCATATTATTCGAACAGCTCCTTGTGATGTTTTAATTGTTAGACCAGAATAAAACACGGAAAGTAAGTGCTTTAAGTTGTACTTACTTTCTTTTCCGTTAAAAGAAAGGAATTATTAAATGATTATTAGTTATAATTTAAAAGGTGTCGGTGATACGCTTTTATTAGTTGTTAAAGATAGTGAAGGAAAAGAAGTTACATCAGAAAGAAAAGGTGATATCACTTGCGTTACTGTGAAAGAGACGGGTGATATTGTAGCTTGGAACCTCTTTTTAGCCTCTGAAAAAATAACAGATTTAAAGGGTAGAGGACAAATTAATTTAACTCAAGAGCAATTAGATGAGTTAAATAAAGAAATGAAAAAATCTGGTTTTAATACCGTTTTTGATTTGGATAACTCACCTAAATTTGTGGTTGGGTTAGTTAAAGAATGTGAAAAACATGAAGATTCAGATCATTTAAATATTACGAAAATTGAAGTAGATAATGGAGAAGAACTACAAATTGTTTGTGGTGCCTCTAATATAAAACAAGGATTAAAAGTAGTAGTCGCTAAAGTTGGGGCAATGATGCCTGATGGGATGATCATTTGGCCAGGGGAACTTCGTGGGGTTGAAAGTTTTGGTATGGTTTGTTCAGCTCGTGAGCTTGGACTTAAAAATGCACCTGAAGCAAAAGGTATTTTAGAATTACCTGACTCAGCAGTAGTTGGTGTCGCTTTTGATTTTGAAATGTCGTTGAATAGATAAAAAGTACTGACAGAAAGTAAAATGATTGTAGTTTTTTTTACTTTCTTGTAAAATGACTCTAAAGACGAAATAAATAGGGGGTAAGACAATGAGTTTTACAGACGAAACAATGAGATTTGATTTCAATGATGATAATAAGAAAGAAGTAAGTGAAACATTGGCGATTGTTTACCGTGCGCTTGAGGAGAAAGGTTATAACCCAATTAACCAGATTGTCGGTTATTTACTATCTGGAGACCCAGCCTATATCCCACGTTATCAAGATGCTCGTAACTTAATCCGTCGTCATGAACGTGATGAAATTATGGAAGAATTAGTAAAAGAATACTTGTCTCATTATGGAATTACTGGACTATGAGAACAATGGGGCTTGATGTAGGGTCAAAAACAGTTGGTGTTGCTGTGAGTGATCCGTTAGGCTGGACAGCGCAAGGGTTAGAGATTATCAGAATTGATGAGGCAAATGAGGTGTTCGGAATTGAACGCGTTGCCGAGTTGGTTGAAAAGTATGAAGTAACTCAATTTGTGGTTGGTCTACCTAAAAATATGAATAATACTATCGGTCCAAGAGCTGAAGCTTCAATGGCTTACGGTGATTTACTGATAAATGAATTTAATCTACCAGTTATTTATCAAGATGAACGCTTAACGACAGTTCAAGCAGAGCGAATGTTAGTTGAACAAGCTAATACGTCCCGCGCTAAACGTAAAAAAGTAATTGATAAAGTAGCTGCTGTTATGATTTTGCAAAATTTTTTAGATCAAAAAATGTAACGAATAAAGTTGTAGGGAAAAGAAATATTTCCTTACAACTTTTTTTATAAAAAAGAAGTTAAAACGTAAAATAACGTTTTAACCTCTTTTAATGTAAAATCTATTCTTCTTCTTCAGCTTCAAATGTATTGAAAACTTCTTCAATCATTTCCCACTCAGGTTCTGTTTCAATTTCCATTAAACGACCTTCAGACTCACCATCTGCTTGTTCATAGGCATAAGCAAGTAGTTCAACTTCGTCACCTTCTGGAGTGCTAGCTTCATAAAGTAATACGTAGTCTTTTCCAAACTCTTCTTGTCCATCAATTGTTAAATGGATACGAAATAAAACTTCATTTCCTTCGTCATCTACTAATGTAATTAAATCATCAACATCATGAATATCTTCGTGGTTATGATCGTGATCATGGTTGTGTGTATCTGTCATTTTTTCATTCCTCATTTCTTTTCGTTTAACTTCACTTCACATTATACAAAAAAAAGCAGCAAAAGGCTATTAATCCCCATGTGAAATAAAAAGAGTTTCTTTTTTTACTAAAAGTAATCAGTTTAATCTTTTGGGTAATAAAATAATCAATTGATATCTATCAGTATTATTCTACAAAAGTATCATTTAAGTGATCTAAAGTTACTTATGTATTCATTCTTTTTATAATAATGAGAAATAGGGAAGAAATGTATAGTAAGAAAAAATTACCGAGAGATTGATGGATAAAATTGTCATTTGACGAAAAGTCTTATATAATTAGTCTAAGATTAATTGGGTTGTCCCTATTGAACGTGAGGAGGATAAGTTGTGGTCCAAGAAGAAAAGAAAAGGTACAAAGCTAAAATTGCTGGAAATACCTATACAATAATCGGCAATGAAAGCCATTATCATATGGATATTGTCAATGATTTAGCGAATGAACAATTAGAGCTTATCATGGGACAAGCTCCAACACTAACGAGAGAACAAGCTTCTGTTCTTTTAGCTATCAATACGTTATCGGTTCAAGTGAAACAGCAAGAAGTGATCTTAGGTCAAAGAGATGAGATACTAGCATTAAAAAAAGAAATCAAAAAAGTGGTTGATCTTGAGGACCGATTAAATAAGATTGAAGAACGGGAGAAAGAAGCAAGAAAAGCTGTAATTAATGAAAATAAACAATTAACCGATGAAGAGATGTTAAATCATATTGAAGTTCAAAAAGTATTAAACCAGCAAGTGAAAGAAAAAATACAACGAAATAATAATCAGAAGAAAAAATAAATTAATAAGTTAGGTTAGAGAATATGTTAACAATTTTAATCATGCTATTTTTAGCAATTAGTTTTTATACAGGATATCAAAGAGGTCTGATGCTGCAGTTAGTTTATAGTGCAGGTTATGCATTGTCTTTTATACTCGCAAAATCTTTTTATAAGCCGTTGGGAAAAAAACTTGAACTGCTAATACCTTACCCTGCACCAACACCAAAAACCGAATTGGTATTATTTGATAATAGTCTAATTTTTGACTTAGATAAAGCTTTTTATGCAGGATTTGCTTTTGTTATCATTTTATTTTTTGGGTGGTTAATAACGCGTTTTATTGGAATGCTCTGCTATGGTTTAACCTTTATGCCACTTCTAAAACAAGGAAATGATACCGTAGGAGGCTTATTAAATAGCTTAATTACGTTTATAGGATTAGTCATCATCCTGACATTGATTGCAATGGTTCCTTTAGATATCATTCAAAATTTATTTAGAAAAAGCTCCTTGGCAAAGTGGTTGGTGGACTCCACTCCTTTAATTTCTAATTGGTTAAATGATTGGTGGATAACTAAAATTATCCTATAAAAAAGACAAAAGAAAGAGGTGGGCAAAGGATGCCTATCTCTTGTTTATATAGTTTGAAGAATGAGGAGTATAAAATGAATAAAAAAATATTACAAACTTTAGAATTTGATAAAGTAAAACGAATGTTATCAAAACATATTGTGACTAAGCTAGGTGAAGAACATCTTCAAAGTTTAGTGCCATTAAATGATTATCATAAGATTGAAGAATATCTTGCTGAAACAGAAGATGCAGTGACGGTTTTAAGGTTAAGAGGTGGTATCCCAATTCCGATTTTAGAAAATATCAAACCTCATATGAAAAGAATTGAAGTTGGTGCTATGTTAAACGGAGTAGAGTTAGCTCAGGTTGGTCGTGTTTTACGAACTGTAACAGAGCTTCAATCGTTTTTTGAAGAGTTAAAAGAGTTAGACATTGAACTCACACGTTTATATGAGTGGAGTGAAAAAATGATAGCTCTACCAGAATTGGCTAAAGTAATTCGTCTTTCAGTGGATGAAGATGGGCGTGTAACAGATGAAGCATCAGCTGAACTTAAAGGAATACGTCAAAGTATTAGGCGGGCAGAGCAAGGAATTAGAGAACAGTTAGATAGTATTTTACGTGGAGGAAATAGTAATTATTTAAGCGATACTATTGTGACGATGAGAAATGATCGTTATGTTATTCCTGTGAAAAGTGAACATCGTGGACATTTTGGTGGTGTTGTTCATGACCAAAGTGCTTCAGGCCAAACTGTTTTTGTGGAGCCAAGACAAGTTGTGGAGTTAAATAATAAATTAAGGCAACATCAGATAGCAGAACGAAAAGAAATTGAGCGTATATTAGCAGAACTTTCTAATGAATTAGACCCATATCGTCAAGAGATATTACAAAATGCTTTTATTTTAGGAAAACTTGATTTTATTAACAGTAAAGCTATTTTTGGAAAGAGTATTAAGGGGATTGTACCTAATATAAGTTCTGAAAAACATGTATCCCTAAAACAAGCAAGACATCCTTTAATCGCTTCTGAAAAAGTGGTCGCAAACGATATTATTATAGGAGAAAATTATCAAGCAATTGTTATTACAGGACCAAATACAGGTGGGAAAACGATCACCTTGAAAACTCTTGGTTTACTACAATTGATGGGACAAGCGGGATTACCAATTCCTGCTCATGAAGATAGTGTGATAGGTGTATTCTCTGAAATCTATGCAGATATTGGAGACGAGCAATCTATCGAACAAAATTTAAGTACGTTCTCTTCTCATATGACAAATATTGTGGATATTTTAAAACATTTAGATAAGGATAGTTTAGTCTTATTTGATGAGTTAGGTGCTGGAACTGATCCTCAAGAAGGAGCCGCTTTAGCCATTTCTATTTTAGATCAAGTTGGCCAAACAGGAGCTTTTGTGATGGCAACAACTCACTATCCAGAGTTAAAAGTGTATGGTTATAATCGCTCAGGAACCATCAATGCTAGTATGGAGTTTGATGTAGATACACTTAGTCCTACCTATCATCTATTGATAGGGATACCAGGTAGGAGTAATGCTTTTGATATTTCAAAACGATTAGGCTTATCAGAAACAATTATAGACCAATCCAAACAAATTATTGATGGTGAAAGCCAAGATTTAAATGAAATGATTTCTGATTTGGAAAATCAACGAAAAATGACGGAAACGGAATATTTAGAAATGCGTCATTATGTGGATGAATCAGAAGAGTTACATCATGACTTAAAAGAGGCTTATGAGTTATTCTTTGAAGAACGAGAAAAAGAATTAAATAAAGCTAAAGCTAAAGCTAATGAAATTATTGAAGAAGCAGAAAAACAAGCGGAAGGCTTGATTCAAGATATTCGCCAAATGCAGTTAAGAAGTAGTTCTTCAAGTAATGTAAAAGAACATGAGCTGATTGACATGAAAACTCAATTGTCCGATTTAAAACATGATGAGTCTCATTTAGTTAAGAATAAAGTTCTACAAAAAGCTAAAGAGAAGAAGACGTTTAAGCCGGGTGATGATGTGTTAGTTGAAACTTTTGGTCAACGAGGTACATTGATTAGTAAAACGGGTAATAAAGAGTGGCAAGTTCAACTTGGAATTCTAAAAATGAATGTATCAGAAGACAATATGACACTTCTTGCACCTGAGAAGGAGCCTACAAGACGAATGACATCTGTTAGAAGTGACTCTGGTGGCAGTAGAAGTACTGTTAAGACACAACTTGATTTAAGAGGGAAACGATACGAAGAAGCGATTTCTGAAGTTGATCAGTATATAGATGCTTCTCTTTTAGCAGGATACCCACAAGTTACTATTGTTCATGGACGAGGAACTGGTGCTTTGAAAAAAGGTGTTCAAGATTATTTAAAAAATAATCGTCGTGTGAAGAAATATGAATACGCACCGCCAAATCAGGGTGGCGATGGGGCGACTATTGTTAGTTTTTAAGACTAAGCAAATTACTAGAAGTAAATTACCCCCTTTGGTATAATTTCATTGTAAAGATTAAGTGATGAGGAGAGTGTATATAATATGTTATTAGATGTTACAGATCAAAATTTTACAGAAGAAATTAGCGAAGGTTTAGTTATGGTGGATTTTTGGGCTCCATGGTGTGGACCATGTCGTATGCAAACTCCAATTTTAGAACAACTATCGGAAGATTACATTGACCGTGTGAAATTTGTCAAAATTAATGTGGATGAAAATCCAGCAACAAGCCAACAATTTGGTATTATGAGTATTCCGAACATGTTACTTTTTAAAGATGGTGAAGTTGTAGAAAATATTGTAGGTGTTCACCAAAAAGCTCAATTGGCACCTATTTTCGATAAACATTTATAAAATAAGTCATTCAGCCGTTTGAAAAGAACTGCTGAATGCTTTTTTTTTTGCAACTTGGTATACTAAGAACGGAATATGTTAAAGGAGTGAAGCGAGATGAATGAGCAAATTAAAAATAAATTAGCTCTTTTACCTGATCAACCAGGTTGTTACTTAATGAAAGACAAAAATAGAACGATCATTTATGTTGGAAAAGCAAAAATTTTAAAAAATCGCGTTCGCTCTTACTTTACAGGGAGCCATGATACAAAGACAGAACGACTAGTCAGTGAAATTGTGGACTTTGAATATATAGTAACTGAATCAAATACCGAAGCTTTATTATTAGAAATTAACTTAATTCAAAAAAATATGCCAAAATATAATCTCATGCTAAAGGATGATAAATCCTATCCTTTTATCAAGATTACAAATGAGAAAGCGCCAAGATTGTTAATTACGCGGAAAGTGTTAAAAGATAATGCCACTTATTTTGGTCCCTATCCAGATGTTAGGGCAGCTAACGAGACTAAGAAAATGTTAGATCGAATGTATCCTCTTAGAAAGTGTAAAAACTTACCTAATGAAGTTTGTTTGTATTATCATATGGGGCAATGCTTAGGCCCGTGTATTAATCCGATTGTGGAAGAAAAGTATAAAAAAATGGTGGAAGAAATAAAATACTTTTTAAATGGCGGAGGGTATGTAGCAGTTCAAAAGCAATTAGAAGAGAAGATGGGAAAAGCATCTGAAAATATGGAGTTTGAACGTGCTGGAGAGTATCGAGATCAAATCCAAGCGATTCAAGCCATTATGACGAAACAAAAAATGACTAATGCAGATTTTATTGATCGAGATGTCTTTGGCTATGCAGTTGATAAAGGGTGGATGGTTGTTCAAGTATTTTTTGTCAGGCAAGGAAAACTAATTGAGCGACGTGTCTTCGATTTTCCTTTTTATAATGAAGCGAAGGAAGATTTTTTAACATTTGTAGGACAATTTTATCAAGAAAATCAACATTTTATTCCAAAAGAGATATTGATTCCAAAAGACATCTCAAGAGAAGATGTCGCAGCGATTGTACAGACTAAAGTTCTTCAGCCAGTACGTGGTGAAAAGAAAAAATTGGTTGAATTGGCGAATAAAAATGCTAAAATCTATTTAACTGAGCAGTTCAGCTTAATTGAACGAAAAGAAGAAAGAACCGTTGGTGCTGTAGAAAAATTAGGTAATTCAATGGGAATTCCAACACCAGGAAGAATAGAGGCCTTTGATAATTCAAATATTATGGGAACAGATCCTGTCTCAGCCATGGTTGTCTATGTAGATGGTAAACCTTCTAAAAGGGATTACCGAAAATTTAAAATTAAAAGTGTAGATGGACCAGATGATTATGCGTCTATGAAAGAAGTTATCTACAGGCGTTATTCACGAGTGTTGAAGGAAGATTTACCATTACCTGATTTGATTTTAATTGATGGTGGTAAAGGGCAAGTTCATGCAGCACAAGAGGTATTAGACAACCAGTTAGGTCTTGATATCCCAATCGCTGGTCTAGCTAAAAATGATAAACATAAAACAAGTGAATTACTATTTGGTTCAGAACTTGATGTTGTACCACTTAAAAGGAATTCACCTGAATTTTTCTTGTTACAACGAATTCAAGATGAAGTCCATCGATTTGCCATTACGTTTCATAGGGAAACTAGGAGTAAAACAAGCTTTTCATCTAAGTTAGATGGAATTGAAGGGTTAGGTCCTAAAAGAAAAAAAGAATTATTGAAATCATTTAAGTCTGTTAAAAATATAACTGAAGCTAGTGTTGAAGAAATAATTAACATAGGAATGCCTAAAAATGTGGCAGAAAATATTTACCAACATTTCAAACAAGGGAATAAATAGTTTTTTCTGAAAAAAAATGATACACTTAAAACGTATTTTTAAACTTAACTACTAAAGGGGAAATATTGTGTCAGTTATAATTAATATCACATCGATTGTTGTTATCTTAGTATCTATGTTTTACTATTACCGAAAAGTTATCGCTGCGAAAACATCGACTGTCGTTCAAAAAGTTTTAGCAAATACAAGTCAAATGACAATGAGTGCTTATCTACTTGGATTAGCAGTTATATTAATTGAGTTAAATGCAATTGGCTTATCACGAACTAAATTTGTAAATCATTTACTTATTTATGGTGGATTTGTTAGTTTAGTTAACAGCTTAAGTTTATGGTATTTTTCACGAACTTTTAAAGAAGACTCTAAATAGCTTTTGCCTATTATTTAACAAGAATAGTTCTAATTAATTGACATTCTTGTGAAATAAACCTATAGTGGAGAGGAAATGATCACTGGAGGGAAAAAAGGATGAATCAATCAAAAATAGTTGTCTTAGGTGCTGGCTATGCTGGATTAAAAACTGTGAAACAACTACAAAAAAAGAATGTTAATGCTGAAATTATTCTTGTTAATAAAAATGATTATCATTATGAATCTACTCAATTACATGAAGTGGCTGCTGGAACTGAAACTGCTGAAAAAATAACGTTTAAAATAGCAGACGTCTTAAACAGTAACAAAGTTAAATTTATCCAAGATACGGTTACGCTTGTGAAAAAAGACGAAAAGAAAGTCGTTTTAGCCAAACAAGGTGAATTAGATTATGATTATTTGGTGATAGCTTTAGGATTTGAGTCAGAAACATTTGGTATTCCAGGTGTAGATGCCTATTCAAAACCTCTTGTTAACATAGTAACAGCTAAAGAGTGTAGAAGACATTTAGACGACACCTTAGCTAAATATGCGACAACTAAGGATGAAGCTGATTTATCGATTGTTGTGTGTGGTGCTGGGTTTACAAGTATTGAGTACTTAGGTGAAATTACAAATCGTATACCAAAATTAGCTACAAAATTAAATTTTCCAAAAGAAAAAGTAAAAATCACTTGTATTGAAGCAATGCCAACTCTTTTACCAATGTTTTCAGAGAAATTAGGTTCTTATGGAATTGATATTTTAAAGAATCGCGGTGTAGAGTTTAAAGTAGGAACACCTATCAAAGAGATTAAAGAAAATGCTGTTGTTTATGAAGAAAATGGCGAGTTAAAAGAGATTAAAGCTAATACTATTATCTGGACAACAGGAGTTAAAGGTAGTTCAGTTATTGGTGAATCAGGATTTAGCGAACGTCGAGGACGTGTTATAGTTGAATCAGACTTAACAGTAGCAGATTACCCTGAAATTTTTATGATCGGTGATGTTAGTGCGGTAATGGATAATGAATCTGGCAGACCGTTTCCAACGACTGCTCAAATTGCAATGAAACAAGGGGAAGCAGTAGCTAATAACTTAGAAGCCAAGTTATCAGGTCGACCTAAGGAACCGTTCACATTTAAATCATTAGGAACAGTAGCTTCTATTGGTAATAATGTGGGGATTGGTAACGTAAATGGTAAAGAAGTCAAAGGCTATATTGGTTCTATTATGAAGAAGAGTATTATTAATAAGTCACTTCTTGAAGTAGGTAGTACAAAAACCTTACTGAAAAAAGGACGTTTTGATTATTATCATTAAAAGCTTGATCGCTATAGTATCTGTTATTTTATAGAAATACTTAAAAAAAATTATAATAAAAAGCGGGGGAATAAATCTCCTGCTTTTTTAGTGTACGCCAGTAACGTTCTTTTGATTTGAAAGATATTTTTATGTATTATATTCGAAAAAATATTTCTTTAGTATAAGTAAATAAGAAGATAAATGCTCATTTATATATTTTTTTACTCATATAGTTTATATGGTGTGTTATAATATAGTCAAAAAATGAAGTAAGAGGTAAACTATCATGGAAAGAAACAAAAAATGGTCATTTAAGTTTATGTTATGCCTACTAATATTAATAAGTATAAACTTGTTTAATATTAGTGTGGCTAATGCAGAACCAAAAGAAGGTGGATTCTCTTATAAAGTAGATTTTCCAAAGAATCAGTTGCGTAAAGATATTGGCTTTTATCATTTAAAAATGAAACCCAGTGAAAATCAGGTTGTCACAATAGAGCTAAATAACCCTAGTAAAAAAGAAACGGTAATAAGGGTTTCGTTAAATGGTGCTAAAACGAATTCGAATGGTGTAATTGAATATGGGGATAACGATATTGAGAAAGATGCTTCACTGGCTTTTGATTTTAATGATGTTGTTAAGGCTCCCAAAAAAGTAACTTTAAAACCAGGAGAGTCTCAAAAATTGAGTATTACAATAAAAATGCCAGAAACTGAGTATGATGGTGTTATAGCCGGTGGTATACAATTTATTGAGGAAAATCAAGAACAAAAGCAAGCTTCGGGTGGAGCGACTGTTATAAATGAATATGCCTATGTTGTAGGAGTGTTATTGCAAGAAACAGATACAAAAGTAAAACCAAAATTAAAAATGAACAAAGTTTTTGCAAGTCAGGCTAATGCCAAAAATAATATAGTAATAAATTATTCAAATACAGAACCAGTATATGTTGATGACATGACAACTGAAGTTCAAATTATGAAAAAGAATCAAAAGGGTGTACTGTATGAACGAAAGCAATCAAAGATGAGAATGGCACCGAACAGTAACATTAATTTTCCTGTCAGTATGAATGGAGAAAAAATGGAAAAAGGAGAGTATACAGCTAAAATATTAGTTACAGCTAAAGATGGTTTACGTGAAGAGTGGACAAAAGATTTTAAAATAGAAAAAGAAGAAGCCGATAAGTTTAATGAACGCGATGTTGGTTTGGTACAAGAAAAAGATTTTGATTGGAAGTTAATTGTTATAATAATAACCGTTTTTGTTGTATTGACTGGCTTAATACTATCGATACTGATGTTCATTCGTAAAAAAAATAAGAGTAAAAAGAAAAGTAGTACGGAAACTTCTAAACAGAATAAAAAGCGTAGAAAGAAATAGAAAATTGTAACATTTTTTATTGATAGGAGTTATGAAAATGGAAGAAATAAAATGGGTATACACAGGGGCTGTTAGTTTGTTGACGGTATTTATATTAGTAACTATTCTTTCAACAATCCTTTTTATAGTAAATAAATTTAAATTAACAGACTTATTAAAAATTAAATATAAGAGCCATTCAAAAAAAAGTAAACACAAAAAAAGAATTCGTAACCTTAAAATTAAAAAGAAAAGGTGTTTTATAGTAGCGATTACTTCGTTAGTTTTAGCTCTGTTCTCATTTGGAGGAGTTAAAACTATCGCATATTTCCAATCAGTGAACTTGGTTAAATCTGATAGTAGTGCTGTTGTAGAAGGGTATTATTTATTATCTGATTTTAATAAACAGTTAGAATTGGCTCAAGAAAAACAAGGGAATAAAGAGACTGTCAGTCTAAGTATTCAAAATTTAGCTGGAAACATGGCTAGTTATAATACTAAAAAGGCAAGTGAACTAAGCACGGCAGAGGGACAATTGATATTGAATCGTTATTATAATAGTATAAAAGAGATAGGCGTAAATGCAGCTTCACAATATACAGATTTTTATGGTGATAAAAAACTGACTGCTGAATTTATAGAAGATGTAAAAAAAGCTCAAAGTTATGAGAAGAAAGTATTCACGCATTACAAAATAGATGAAAAAGAATTATCTGAGCAAAAATAGTGAGTAGAAAGAGACAAAAAAGAGCTAAAAAAAGAAATCTTGAAATAATTTCATCGGTTATTATATCGCTGTTATTAAGTTTACTAATATGTATTGCTTTATTCATAAGTTTAACTAAGCATGTGTTGATGTCGGGAAACAGTATGTCACCTACGATAAAAGATAAGGAGCATGTATTAGGTTGGAAAAACTATGAGGAAATCAAACGATTTGATTTAGTTTTTGTTAAATTTGGTGAAGAACTGACGGTTAGTCGTGTAATAGCTTTGCCATCAGAAACAGCCTATTACTTAAATGACGTCCTTTATATTAATGATGAACCTGTTGATGAAAAATTTATTATACCTGAAATAAATAAAAAAGAGACTGATGAAGAAATGTATACTGAAAATATGGAATTTATAAAGATGACTAAGTCGAGTAATATACCAGAAGATTATTACTTACTACTAGGAGATAATCGACCTAGTGCGACAGATAGTAGACATTATGGTTTAATCTCTAAAAGTAGAATTAAAGGGAAAGTTAATTGGATTATAGATGAGAAATAATAAAGTGTAAGATGAATAAGGATTGACTTGTCATGAAATGGCACGTCAATCCTTATTTTTTATCGAAAAAATGCTTAACTTGATTACCACATTTTAATAATCGTATAAGCAATAAAATAAACTGATAAAAAATATCTTGGGTTTGAGAAGAAGTTTTTTAGTATAAACGCATGGATAAATAAATCTAAAAGGATTATTTTTTAAAATAAAACAAATTATATGTTTTTAAAGTTGTTATATAAAACGATTTCGTAAACAAGGTATGTGTTTTTGTTGAACATGAGAATGTGATGGGTTATAATTAATTCATACAATAGATTGGACAATTAAAGTGATGATTATAAAAGACGGAATGCGTGAGGAGGGCGTTTATGTTTGCTATGTATAAAAAAAATAAAATAATCCTATTATTTTTTTCACTAATTATTACACTAACGATGGGACAGATGACTGTTTATGGGGCCGATTATAATTGGAACTCCAAAAATGCTTTAGAAGAGTATCCAAATTTTAATATTAAAAAAGTAGATTTTAAAACAAAGCAAATCGAAGGAGATGCTAACGGCTACATACCTAAAGAATATGGATTAATGTTTAGATATAACAAAAATATAAAGTATAAACATACTCCTGCCGATGGAAAAACAGTTATTCTATCTGGAGATAAAAGTACACTTAGGTTTAATAGAGAAGATATCATGAAAAATCCTAAAAAAGAAAGATATGTTACCTATGAGAACATTGCTGACTATGATTCTCAGCCAGTGGATTTACGAATAGATATCATTGGGATAACTCCAGGTAAATCAAACGATAGTTTAGATGGAAATGTTGCTATTTATATGCAGACAGACTTTGATCAAGATGGATCAACAACACAGTCAGATAATTTCTTAAAATTAGGTCAGGTAGACGTAAAGAATGCTGCTAACTCGACCGTAAATGTTAGGTATACTTTTTTGAATCATCAAACGGGAGAAAAAATACCTAATGTTAAAGGAATGTGGAATTATAAGCGTATAAACAATATTAAAGGGATAACGTTACCAGCTAACGATCCTAATTTTTCGCAATTTTATTTGTATGATAGTAAAACGTTATCTAATAAGTATAAACATTATTACATGACTTCACCAACAAATTCAAAGGACATCATCGCTTTTGGGGAATCTAAAATGAGTAATTCAGAGGGCCCTGAGACAGAGTTTACAATGCTTTTTAATGCAGAAAAAGGAACGATTGATCAAACATTTGTATCAAACACATCAGGAGTTATGTATATTAACTATTCTTCGGAACCGATGGCAAGGTTTCAATTTCCTGAGCCTCAAGTAAAGCAAGAGTATAATGAAACTAAAAACAGTATCACTTTTTCGGCCTATCAAGATTTTCCTAAACAAATATCGAAGGAATTTAACCCAGATAAATTTAATTTGTATATGGATTTTGGAGAAGGTGTCTCTAAAAAGAATACAGATTATGGAGCGAGTGAATTTGATGATCAAATGAAACGTATAAAGGGTGATTATGTTATTCGAACAATGGGAACTAGTCGAGAACCTGATAGATCTGCTTATTATCGAGCGATGTTAACTCCAAACGCGTTAAATGACTCTAATTTTTATGGACATAGGTATCAATTTCGAACAAGTACTAAGCTTATTTTTGATGATAACACAAATTTAAAAGCAGAATATTTGAGTTATAAGGATAAAGATGATGTGATCCAATCTGGTTATTATTTTAAAATACCAGTTAGAACTTGGTATGTAATGACAGACAAAAACAATATTGAAAGTGAATCAAAAAAAACATCAGGCTATTCCTATTCAAAAACAAGTATTTCTGCAATTCCTAGTACAACAAGAACAAGAATTATGGTAGGGGAAATGACATCTGACGCTTTAAAAAAAATACCTGTAACCTCAATGTTCGATAAAGCAGAAGGCGCGTACCCAACAGATGAATTAGTTATTGATAATGTAGAAAATAAATGGTATTCAAGTGCAGGGACAGCTTCAGTGAAAGTAACCCTTAGAGGAAGTAAATCAGGAGTTAAAGAAGATTACATAGTACCGCTAAGAGTTGAAAATCCAACAAAAGGGAATATTAACTTTGTTGATGTTACTGGCAAAGAAATAGCAACTCCTGTTGAGAAGCTAGGTTTATCAGAGAATGAGTACGATTTCACAGATGATATCATGGAAAAAGAAATAAAAAATTATGAATTTGAAAAATTAGCAACGGGTAGCTCACCTATTAAGGGTAAATACCCATTACCTACAAGTTCGTTTGATGTTACGGCTGTGTACAAGTTGAAAAAAACAGAGGTAACAATGAAGTATCTTAATAATGAACAAGGAAAAGAGGAAGAAATTTTTCCTATTAAACAAGAACAAAAAGAAGTTGCAACAGAATATACATTTAAGCCAGAAGTAATACCAGGTTATGAAGTTGAAACTGTCCGGGTTAATCAGGCTGAAAAGCAACCTGTCACAGCAGACGGCATTAAACTAAAACCAGAAGAAAATAAAAAATTATCTATCATTTTTGAGTATAAATCAGTTCATTTTAAATTAAAATTAATGAGCGATAGCCCAGCAACACATGGGGAATATCATAAGTATCAATTAGATATGACTAGTGGAATGATTTATCCAAAAGGAGTAAATATACCTAACTATAACGATTTAAAGATCACTATACCACTAGATGATAAACTATTATCTCCTAAAAAAATAGTGATTAAAGAGAATAACATAGAGGTTGGATCAGGTTCTTATGATAAAGATAAACGTGTTATTTCAGCTAAACTAGATAAAGAAGTAAAAAACACCTTAAATCTTAGTATGAGTTTTGAAGCGTTAGTTGATGAAAATGCAGATATAAAAAAACCGATAAAAATGGAAGCAACTACTTCAGCAGTTTATGAAGCTAATGGGAAGAAAAAAATCGAAAAATTATCAAATAAACTTTCCATTGAACTTGTAGGTAGAGTGAGTCTTAAATCAGCTCCTAAGATGATTGATTTTGGTAAAATAACTTATAGAGCTAATAAAAATCGTATTGAAAACCCAAATTATGAAGAGGATTTAATTGTTAGAGACTCTAGAGATCAACTGACTTCAGTTTGGGAAGTATTTGCTAGTGTAGTAACGCCATTAACAAATGAAAAAGGGGACAAACTTGATAGAGCGCTTAGGTATAAAAATGGTGAAGATGAAGATATTATGACTAATGAAAATATTTCTATTTATACTGGTGGCAATCAAAATGTTGAAACTAATATTACGAAAGAGTGGGGTCAATCAAGCAATAGCAAAGGGCTGAAATTACAATTGGATTCTTCAGATGAAACACCGACTGGGGACTATATTGGTAAAATAAGATGGACGCTAAGCGCTGGGATGCCTTAGGAATAGGAGGAAGAACATGAAAAAGAAATATCTCATGGTTGTTGCTAGTGTAGCTCTTCTTTCTTTTTCTAACATCTGCTTAGTTAACCAAGTAGATGCTAGTGGAGCTAAAGGTGGCCAAATTACTACCGAAGCTAAAATAACTTTTAAAGAAATAAAATCAGATAAAAAACTACCGTCTACTTCTCCTAAAACGGGAAAAGAAGGTTTTGGTGGAAATAAGTTGCCTGCAACAGGGGAGCTGAAAAAAAACTACAGTAAACTTATCATTGGATGGTCTGTGTTAATTTTAACTGGGACATTCTTTTTATTCAGACGTAGGAATGAAAAGGAGGCGGGTAACTAGTGAAACAAATTATATACATTGGGGCACTATGTTGTTTTTGGGGCTTAGGTGTACTGGTTGGAGAGGCTTCTCCTACCTCAAATGAAGGTGATGGTAGAGTTACAATTGAGAAACGAGATGAGACACAAGTAGTTGACCCTGAAAATCCTGATGATGATAGTAGCACTATAGATGGCCCAAAAACAGTTGGAGAGTTAAGAATTGACTTTGCTCCGATTATTGATTTTGGGGAAGTTGAAATTAAAAATAATAATCGGGTGTATTATCCGTTAGCTCAAAAACTAAGTAATCCCGATAAAATCCGTAGCCACTTCGTTCAAGTGAGTGATTTTAGAGAAGCTGGCACCGGTTGGAGTTTACAAATGAAACAAGAAAAACAATTTCATACGACTGATGGCAAAGTCTTGAAAGGGGCTATGCTGTCATTTGACAATGGATGGGCTAATAGTTCAGGGGCAAGTAAACGCCCCATTGTTACAAGAGATACTATTGCTATTAATAATTTTAATGAAGTATATCAATTAGCAATAGCTAACCCGTCCTGTGGTTCAGGTGTGTGGTCTGTCTCCTTTGGAGCTTCTAAAGGGAATAAAAATGGTCAAAAAGAAACTATAATCAATGAATCCGAGAGCAAAGCAAATGACCTTTATAGAAATAGTGCTATTGCATTGAGTATTCCAAGTGAAGCTAAAATTATTCCAGGAGAATACTCAACGAAGATTACTTGGATTCTAGGAGAGTTACCTTAAGATGTTTTTAACGGCGTAAAAGCCATAAAAAAAATAAAAAATTAGAGGAGGAAAATAAAATGAGATTTAAAGGACAATGTACGTTAGCTTTAGTAGCGTTTTTAGCAGCATCGACAGTAGGTGGAGCAGTTGCGACTGCCGAAGGTGTTACTCCAGAAGAAATGGAGAAAGCAAGAATAACTGAAAGTGATGGTCGTGTAACGATTGAAGCGGCTGAAGATACTGGTGGTGATAAGGTAGTCGATCCAGAAGATAAAGGTGAAACACCAAAAGATGATGGCGAAATCACTAATAATCCAAATAAAGGACCTCTAAAAATTGAAAAAGTTTCTCGTTTAAATTTTGGGAAAATCAAACCAACAGGTAAAGAAATTAAAGCTTTTGCAGCCCCTGTTATTTTTGAAAATGTGGATAAAAAAACTGAGAGTATCCGTGGTAACTTCGTGCAATTTGCAGATGTACGTGCGGATAAATATGGATATACTGTTCAAGCTAAAATGAATCAACAATTTACACACAATACAAGATCAGAAGAAGTATTGAAGAATACAACTATTAATTATTCTAATGCAAACTTAAAAGCTGAAGTTGGAAATGATAATATTGCACCAGCTATTGACTTAGCTTCATTTAGTTTAGGTCAAGATACTGAAGCTCAAACAATCTTAACAGCAGACCAAGCTCAAAAACAAGGTAAAGGTCGTTATGTATTAAGTTTTGGTGAAGATGAAACGAAAGCAAAAGAATCGGTTGAATTAAGTATTCCTAAAGCAACTGCTTCTAACATGGCTTCAGGAGATTATACTGCAAAAATCACTTGGACTATTGTAGCAGCTGAATAAATTTTATCTGTACCAGGTAATATAGCCAATATAATGAAAGTGGGAGAAGAAATTCTTCTGCTTTTTTTATATTTTTATAAATATTGACATGGTGATAAAACAATATTAGTATATCAGTTAACAATATATCGGTTTGAGATATGTGTAGGAGGGATATTTATGGAAGAATCACTCACGGATTCAACGTATCTATTTTTACTTGCATTACTAGAGTCAAAACATGGTTATGCTATTATGAAAGAAATTTCTGAGATAACTAATGAAAAGTTAACTATTGGACCTGCGAGCATGTATACAATTAAAAAAACTATTAAAAAGTTAATTAATCACACTAGAGCAGGAGGATCACCGAAAAAAGATCGATTTAATCTCTAATTTAGGTATAAAAAAATTAGAAGGTGAAGTAGAAAGACGTAAACTATTTTATCTTGCAGGTGAAATTTTTTTAGCTAAAAAAGATGAGCGCTCTTAAGAATAGAAAAATAAACAGATAACGTGGTTATATTATTTAAAACGATTAATTTATTTTAAGGAGGAGTCATATGTTAAAAGTTGAGGGGTTAACAAAATCATTTGGAGATATGAGAGCAGTTGACAATGTATCATTTGAAATTGAGAATGGGACTATTTTGGGTTTAATTGGTCAAAATGGTGCTGGAAAATCGACTACGTTTCGGTTGATATTAAATTTTATAGATGAAGATAAAGGCAATATTACATGGGATGGCAATCCTATTATAGAAAAAGATTATGATATTATTGGTTATTTGCCAGAAGAAAGAGGTTTGTATCCAAAATCAACGATTGAAGATCAATTGATTTATTTTGGTAAACTAAGAGGAAAAAAGAAAAAGGAAATAGTGCCGTTGATTGATAAATGGATGACTAAATTTCAGGTTAAGGGAAAGAAAACAGATAAAGTAAAATCACTTTCTAAAGGAAATCAGCAAAAAGTTCAGCTGATTGCAACACTTATCCATGAGCCGAAATTGGTTATTTTAGATGAGCCTTTTAGTGGTTTAGATCCTGTAAATGCAGAACTTCTAAAACAAGGTATCATTGATTTAAAGACTCAAGGTTCTTGTGTTATATTCTCAAGTCATAATATGGAAAATGTAGAACAAATTTGCGATCATTTGGTAATGCTTAGAGATGGAGAAATGGTACTAGATGGAGAGGTTCAAACTATTCGCGACTCATTTGGTAGAACGGCACTAGATATAGAAACAACTTTAACGAAAGAAGATTTATTAGAAATACCAGGAGTTATAAGTGTAGAAGAGAGAAGGAAATCAGTTTATACTTTACATTTAAATTCACCTGAAGTTGGAAAGCAAGTATTTGAAGAGGCAACGAAGAAAGATGGGTATTTACCGGTTTTTAATCAACAACCGCCAACTTTGGAAGAAATTTTTAAACTGAAAGTAGGTGAAACTCATGAATAAATTTTGGGTAGTCACATTAGAAACCTATAAAAAACATGTGAAATCAGCAAGTTTTGTTACAATGGTTTTAGGTCCGATTCTCGTATTAGGTTTAATTTACGGTATTAACTTTATGGGTAGTAAATTTGCTCATACCAATGAGATTGCAGTGGTAAGTCAATCTGGAGAGTTGTCTTCAGTATTTAAAGAACAAACTAAAAAAGAGTTTAATTTTAATGAAAAAATAAAAACTGAAAAAGAAGCTAAAAAAGCTTTGGAAAAAGAAGAGATAGATGGCTATTTAGTAGTTGATACAAAAAATTCAAATTTAGAGGGTCAGTATTTTGGAAAAAAATCATTAGGAACAGAAGACACAATGTTGATTCAACAAGGACTGAATCAGATTCAAGTAGGGATGACTAGTCAAACATTAAATTTATCATCTAATGAATTAAACTCACTACTTTCTTCAGCAAAATTTTCTGAAAAACAGGTTGAATTCGTTGATGGAGAGATGAAAGAAAATAAAAATAATAAGGCAGTTATGATGATTGTTGGAATGGTCGTACTCTTTTCGATTTATACAATTGTTTTAACATACTCTTCAATCACGGCACAAGAAGTAGCTTCGGAAAAAGGAACACGTATTATGGAGGTTATTCTTTCAAGTACAACAGCTGCCAAGCATTTTTACGGGAAGGTAACCGGAATAGCTTTAGTTATTTTAACTCAGGTGGGAATATATTTAGCTACAGGTACCCTAGCTTACTTTTTTGTCAAAGATACAGCAGTGGTTAAATCCTTTTTTGAACAAAACTCCTTTGCCGAACTACTGAAAGGTCTTTTGGGTTACAACATGCTATATCTATTATTTGGTGTATTAATCTATACAATTCTGTCTGCTTTTACTGGATCACTTGTTAGTAAAATAGAGGATGTATCAAAAGCAGTAACGCCAGTAATGTATATTGTTATGGCAGGATTTATTCCTAGTGCTTCTCTAGGTTTTTCTAATCCTCAAAGTATCGTTCTAAAAGTTTTGTCTTTTATACCCTTTTTGTCATCATTTGCAATGCCTCTTAGGATAGCAAACGATGAAGCGACAAATCCTGAAATATTAATTTCGTTAGGTTTACTTATCTTAGCGATTATTCTTTTACTTAAATTATCGGCGAAAGCATATAAATCAACAGTTCTAATTTATAGTGATAAGAGTATGATGAATATTTTTAAAGATGCAATGAAGTTTTCTAAATAACTAATAAAAGAAGCATTAGAACAGATGAGTTCTAACGCTTCTTTTATGAATCAACGTGGAAGGTAGGATTCGAACCTACACCTTACATATAGGAAAAACCATTCAGCTATACAAGTATAACACCAAGTTCATCCACTAATTAACTATGAACATATTATAACTAATAGAATTTAAGAAAAGGTAAAGTAAGTTTGAAGAAAAATCAAATTGTTATTGAATTTAAATAAGAATTGTTAGACAAATATAAAAAAAACCAAAACTTGAAATAAGTTTTGGTTTTTTTGAATATCTTAAAGTAATTTGTTGTAGAATTCTACTACGAATGCTTCGTCGATATCTTGTGATAACTCTTCACGTTCAGGTAAACGAGTTAAGCTACCTTCTAATTTTTCAGCATCGAAACTTACGAATGCTGGGCGACCTAATGTAGATTCTACAGCTTCTTTGATGAAGCTTAAGTCTTTAGATTTTTCACGAACTGAGATTACTTGTCCTGGTTGAACGCGGTAAGATGGGATATCTACACGTTTACCATCAACTAAAATATGACCGTGGTTTACAAATTGACGTGCTTGACGACGAGTTGTTGCTAATCCTAATCGGAAAACAACATTATCTAAACGTTGTTCTAGTAAGATCATGAAGTTAACACCGTGTTTACCTTCAGTAATATTACCAGCAGCCACAAATAAGTTACGGAATTGACGCTCAGTTAAGCCATAAGTATGACGTAATTTTTGTTTTTCAGTTAATTGCATACCGTATTCAGATTTGTTTCTTCTTTGGTTAGGTCCGTGTTGACCTGGTGCGTAAGGACGACGAGCTAATTCTTTACCAGTTCCTGATAATGAAATACCTAAACGTCTAGAGATTTTCCAACTTGGTCCAGTATAACGTGACATAAATAATTCCTCCAATAAATTTCTTTTGTATTTGGAGTAAAATAATTTCTTGAAAATATTAACATTCGCTGAGTTTGTTCTTCAATCTTCACCTTTGCAGCCGTGGCTACGCAATTGAACCTAAAAAGGCAAACAAACTAATGACGAGCTGCTTATTTTCTAGCTGCATTATTTTACACAATGATTATTATACAATAAAACATACCTTTGAGTCAATGTTAAAAAGAAATAGTTTAAATTTTGTTTTTTATAACAAAACGGCATATTTTAATACAAATGAAGGCGCATTTATGATAAGTTATATGAGGCTTGGAATCATATAGAATTTAATAATGTTAGAGAGGGACTGAATAATGGAATACAAATCAGAATTAATGAGAAAAATTGATGGGGCAATTAGAAAAAAGAATGAGCTCATTGATAAAAGTTTTTGGAAATACGCTGTTAGATCTATGTTAGCAACGCTTTATTTATGTTTGGGATCTGCTATTGCATTAGGCTTAGGGTTAAAGTTTGATGCTTCAGTTGGGAAGATACTTTATGCATTTACATTTGGTTTAGGGTTAGTTTTAATTATTTTCTTAAACGCGGAACTTGGAACGTCAAATATGATGTACATGACAGTTGCTACCTATAGAAAGAAATTAAAACCGAGTAAAGCTTTTAAAATTTTAATGGTTTGCGTTTTATTTAACTTGATTGGAGCGGTCATAGTAGCTTTTTTATTATCCATGACAGGATTTTTTAAAGACTTACCTGTAGATAATTTTTTAACACATATCGTTGAAGGAAAACTTGAAAAAAGTGTGATTCAAACCCTAATTGAGGGAATGTTTGCTAATATCATCGTAAACTTAGCTATTTTAATGTCGATGAAGGCGAAAGAAGATATTGCCAAAATAACTTCTATTCTATGTGTTATCTTTATTTTTACTTTTTTAGGTTTTGAACATGTTATCGCAAACTTTATTTATTTCCCACTCGCATACTTAACAACAGGTGGTATGGTTATAGGGATGACTGGAACAGCAATAGCGACTAATTTAATTTTTACTTTTATTGGAAATTTCATTGGTGGAGGATTAATTGTTGGTTTAACGTATTCTTGGTTAAACAATGATGAAACTTTAGAGTACTTAGATTAAACAATATAGAAGGTTACCTAATAAAATGATAGGTAGCCTTTTTTTTGTTATAATTAAGGTAATTACTTTAGGAGGAAAAAAATGAATAAAAAATTAGTAGCCTTTGATATTGATGGTACGTTAATAAATGATGATCATGAGTTATTGGCTGAAACACTGGATGCGATAAAACTTATGCAAGAAGCAGGTCATATGGTGATGTGTGCTACAGGTAGGAGTTATCCTATTGCAAAGAGCGTCTTAGATGAGGCAGGGATAAATCACTATATTTTGAGTAACGGGGCTGTAGCATTTTCTGAAGGAAGAGAAATTTATAGCAATCCTTTAAACAAAGAGTCTTTAAATAAATTAATAAAAATTAGTGATGATAGAAAAATTGACCTTGTATTTAATGGCCTAATGGAAACCAGACTGAGAAATAAAGAGTTTCAACCAGAGACTAAACTGGCAATGGAGAGCTTTGGTCAAAAAATACCGGAAATTGAATTTGATTTTCACAAAAGGGAAGAGATTTACCAACTGATTGCTTTGTTAGATGAAAGTAAGATGGATGCCTATAAAGGTCATTTTCCTGAATTTCGCTTTGTGCGTTGGCATGAATATGGAATTGATGTTTTACCAAAAAATGGGTCAAAAGCAGAAACGTTAAAAATTGTTGCTGAAGAGTTTGGTTTTAAACGAGAAGACATTATTGCTTTTGGTGATGGTAACAATGATATGGAAATGATTGCCTATGCTGGTGTAGGTATTGCAATGGCTAATGGAAAAAAAGAATTAAAAGAAATCAGTGATTTTGTAACCTTGTCCAATAATGATGGGGGTATTTGTCATGGGTTAAAAGAGTATGGAGTAATTTAATAAATATGCTTAGAGGAAAGGAATGATTGAAGTGGACAGAAATGGGATAATATGGCGTTTTGGAGCAATTGGCATTATATTGTATTATTTATTTCACCATAAAAAAATTTGGGATAAAAAAGGATTTGTATTTATTAGTTTTAGCCTGAGTTTTATAGTTGTTTTTTTATTCATAGGATTTTTAATTTTAAAAGTAGCGAATATTAATCAATTATGGTTATTATCTATCGTCCTGATAGGTATAGCATATGGTATTTGGGCAGAAAAGTACTTTTCAAAATAATAATAAAACCCGTTCACTTTTTGATAAATGAACGGGTTTTATCTATTGAATAAATAGGACATCATCTGGAGCGTAATTTGGGTTTTCCTTATTGATATGGTCATAGAACATAATACCATTCAAGTGATCAATTTCATGCTGCACAACGATAGCAGCATAGTTTTTTAAGCGAAGTTTATGTTTTTCTCCTTGTTGATCCGTATAAGAAATAGTGATTTTAGCATTTCTAATTACGTATCCAGGAACATGACGATCAACGGATAGACATCCTTCACCTTCTTCAATGGCTGCTTGTTGAACCGAGTGACTTAGTATTTTAGGATTATAAAGGACTGTGCTTAAAAAAGGTTCACCACCCTCTTCTTCCATATTAGGAATTTCAATAGCAGTAATTCGTTTAGAAATATCTAACTGTGGTGCAGCGATTCCCACACCCCCACGAAGTCCATATTTTTCAGACAGTTCAGGGTCTTGGCTATTTTTTAAAAACTCATGCATGTTATCGCCTAATATTTTATCTTCTTCACTTAGAGGAAAAGAAACTTCTTTAGCAACTTGGCGAAGTGTAGGATGTCCTTCACGGATAATATCATCCATAGTAATCATGTACATGACACTCCCTTTCTATATATATATTCTATCATAGCTTCCTTGAATTATTGTAATATTAGTTTGACTAAAAAGAAAGAAAATAATTGATAAAAAAATAAGAATAAGAGGAATAAAACCTTGCTTTTAATGCAGAATTCAGGTAAAGTACCATTGTGTGATGATAAACATCACGACCTATTTCTAGGTTACTCGAATCACCAACGAATTACTCAGATGTAGGTAAAAATTATAAGAGGTGAAAGAAATGGCAATTACAAAAGAACGCAAGAACGAAATCATCAATGAATATGCACGTCATGAAGGAGATACAGGTTCTCCAGAAGTACAAATTGCAGTTTTAACAGCTGAAATTAATGCACTAAACGAGCATGCTCAAATTCACAAAAAAGATCACCATTCTTACCGTGGATTAATGAAAAAAATTGGACACCGTCGTAATTTATTAGCTTACTTACGTAACACAAATGTTCAAAGCTACCGCGAATTAATTAAGAGTTTAGGTTTACGTCGTTAATTTTTAAACATTTAGAAAAAGTGAGGTCTTGTTTGGATCTCACTTTTCTTTTAAAAAAAAATAAGCACGATGAGGGTGAAACTACTATGCAAATGTGAGAATTATAAGCTTATAATTTTGATATTTGTTTAGTAGATCTTATCAATCGTGCCACATAAGGAGATAATAAAAATGTTGAGTTCTGAAAAAAGAGTATTTGAGACAACTTGGGGCGGACGTCCATTATCAGTAGAAATCGGTCAGTTAGCTAAACAAGCTAACGGAGCAGTTTTAGTTAGATACGGAGATACAGCTGTTTTAACGGCTGCAGTAGCTTCAAAACAAGCAAAAGATGTGGATTTCTTTCCATTAACGGTTAATTACGATGAAAAAATGTATGCCGTAGGTAAAATTCCTGGAGGATTTATTAAACGTGAAGCACGTCCAAGTGAAAATGCTACATTAACAGCTCGTTTAATTGACCGTCCGATTCGACCAATGTTTGCTGATGGTTTTAGAAACGAAGTACAAATTACAAACGTTGTTATGAGTGTGGAACAAGACTGTCCAGCTCAAATGGCAGCAATGCTAGGCTCTTCTCTAGCTCTTTGTATATCTGACATTCCTTTCAACGGACCAATTGCTGGAGTTGAAGTTGGACGAGTAAATGGTGAATACGTTATTAACCCAACCATTGAGCAAACTGACTTATCAGATATTGAATTAACAGTGGCTGGAACAAAAGAAGCTATCAACATGGTTGAAAGTGGTGCAAAAGAAGTATCTGAGGAAGATATGTTAGGCGCTCTTTTATTTGGTCATGCTGAAATAAAACGATTAGTAGCATTCCAAGAAGAAATTGCTAAAGAAATTGGCAAAGAAAAAATGGAAATTGCGTTACTACAAATTGATGCTGATTTAGAAAAAGAAATAAACGCTGAATATAAAACACGTATGGTTGAAGCGATTCAAACAGAAGAAAAATTAGCTCGTGAAGATAATATTGATGCATTAAAAGCAGAAATTAAAGAAGTATATGAAGCAAAATTTGCAGAAGATGCAGATTTAGCTAAATGGATGAAAGAAGTTCGTCAAATCTTAGAAGATATGGAAAAAAATGAAGTTCGTCGTTTAATTACGATTGATAAAGTTCGTCCTGATGGCCGTAAAATTGATGAAATCAGACCTCTTGATTCAGAGATTGGTATTTTACCTCGTGTACATGGTTCTGGACTATTCACTCGTGGACAAACACAAGCTCTAACAACTTGTACGTTAGCACCTCTTGGAGAACATCAAATTATTGATGGATTAGGTGTAGAAGATAGCAAGAGATTTATTCATCATTATAACTTCCCTCAATTCTCAGTTGGTTCAACTGGACCAAGCCGTGGACCAGGTCGTCGTGAAATTGGACACGGTGCATTAGGTGAGAGAGCTTTAGCACAAGTTATTCCAGATGAAGCAGATTTCCCATATATGATTCGTTTAGTATCAGAAGTATTAGAATCAAATGGTTCATCATCTCAAGCTAGTATTTGTGGTGGCACGTTAGCATTAATGCATGCTGGTGTACCAATCAAAGCTCCGGTTGCAGGTATTGCAATGGGACTTGTGATGGATGATGATAACTATACTATCCTAACAGATATCCAAGGAATGGAAGATCACCTAGGAGACATGGACTTTAAAGTAGCTGGGACTCATGCTGGTATTACAGCTCTTCAAATGGATATCAAAATTGAAGGGATTACAGAACAAATCTTAACAGAAGCTCTAACACAAGCTAAAAAAGCTCGTATGGAAATTTTAGCTAACTTAACTGCAACAATTGCTGAACCAAACAAAGAGTTAAGCAAATATGCTCCTAAGATTGAAATGATTCAAATTAAAGCAGATAAAATTAAAACAGTTATCGGTAAAGGTGGAGAAACCATCAACAAGATTATCGAAGAAACTGAAGTTAAAATTGATATTGATCAAGAAGGTAACGTAAGTATTGCTCATTCTGACCAAGATAAAATTAATCGTGCGATTGAAATTATCAAAGAATTGGTGAGAGAAGTTGAACTTGGCGAAGTTTATTTAGCTAAAGTTGTTCGTATTGAAAAATTCGGTGCGTTTGTTAACCTGTTTGGTAACAAAGATGCCTTAGTACATATCTCTCAATTTGCTCATGAAAGAGTTAATAAAGTAGAAGATGTTGTTAAGATGGGTGACGAAATTTTAGTTAAAATCACTGAAATCGATAAACAAGGTCGCGTTAACGCTTCTCGTAAAGCAATGATTGAAAAACCAAAAGAAGAAAAAACTGAAGAAAAATAACCTAATAAAAAGAGGACAACCATGAAAATGGTTATCCTCTTTTTTTGTTAGGCAAAACAACTAAATAGTAAATATCTGAAAAAGAAGAATAAACTGCTACTAGTAAAGTGATGAAAAGGAAGAAAAGATTAAATGTTGAAAAAATAAAGTAGCTAATTATACCGAAAAATAAAAAAATCAGAGTGAAATTTAGAAGAATCAATTGTAGGTTTAAAAATCTAGAATTTCTTTTTTTTAACCAATCAATGAAAGTACCTTTTAGTAAAACAGCCTGTTCATTTCCGTTTGAACGTTTGAGAGCGTATGTACTGACTAACGTAAAAACAAGGATTAATACACCAATAAGGACGTAACTTGTCCAATCTACCATTGTGTCAGGTTTGTAAAATAGTGCGGTGAAAGAGAGAAGTAGAAGTGAAAATATTATTTTTGTAGAACTAATGTTACAAATTTTTAAAAACGCTATTGTTAGAAGGGGCAGAGCAGAAAGAAGGGCGTTTATAAAATTGAAACCTTCCGAAGATGAGGCTAAATAAATAAGTAGCAAGCCAATTAAACTAATAAAAACAGTGAGGTCTATTCGCTCTTTTTTCATTTTTATCAACCCTTTCTTTTTGGTAATATCGTTTAATAGGACTGCTATACTACTTTAATGATACTATTATTTTCAATAAATAGTATAATTTTATAACAAAAAAGAGTTGACAGTCCTACGTGTTCTAGTTACAATAGTACACGTAATACACCACGGAGGTGAATGGATGATGCAAATAGATAAGATGAGCGGTAAACCGCTGTTTGAACAAGTTGTATTGGGTGTGAAAGAAGATATTCTTCGAGGTATATTAAACCCTGGAGATAAAATATCATCCGTCAGAGAGATGGCTTCTCAATTAATGATCAATCCAAATACGATTAGCAAATCGTATAAGATTCTAGAGGAAGAGGAAGTAATTGTGACAGTTAGAGGCAAGGGAACCTTTGTTAAACAATTGGATACTCAAACAAGAAACGATAAGCAAATAAAAAAAATCAAACAACAGTTTACAGATTTGGTAGTCGAAGCAAGCTACTTAAATATTAAAAAAGACGAATTGATTGACTGGATTGAAGAGTCATCTCATTATTTTAGGAGGAGTTAGAGATGTTAGTTAAAAATATATCAAAAACAATAGATGAGCAACTCGTTTTAGATGATATCTGTTTTAACCTTGCTCAAGGTGAAATACTAGGTGTTATAGGACGAAATGGTGTTGGAAAAACAACATTATTTAGAAGTATAGCTAATCACTATTTATTTGATGAGGGAACGATTGAAATTGATGGTATTAATATTGAAACTAAAAGAGAATTGTATGAGAAAATTTTTTATTTAGATAATCAAACTAATCCGATTGCTAATTTGAAACCTAACTCAATCGGCAAATTTTATCAAAATATTTATACTCGTTTTGATATGGAAAAATACAATAAACTGATTGATAAAAACAACTTGCCAAAAAATAAAAGTTATCGTCAGTATTCAAAAGGTATGCAAGGGTTGTTTAATATAATTTTATCTATCTCGTCCAATGCTGAAATGTTGATTTTAGATGAACCTTTTGATGGTCTAGACGTTATTGTAAAAAAACAGGTAATCAAACTACTTCTTAATGAAATAAGTTTATCTGATAAATCAATTTTAATTTCTTCTCATAATTTGGTTGAGCTAGAGGCATTGCTTGACAGAGCATTAATATTAAAGAATGGAAAAATAGTTAACGAGTATCGCTTAGAAGAAGCAAAAGAATCTATGAAAAAAATTCAAATGGTTTTTAAAGATAAAAAATTGCCAAATGTGATTAAAGAAAATGCTGAAATATTAAGTGTCCAAGGTCGTGTTGTGGTCGGTTTATTTAAAGAGATAACACCAGAACTTGAGGTAGAAATACAAGGATTAGACCCTGTATTATTTGAAGAAATACCAATAACGTTAGAGGATTTATTTTCTTCTAACCTAACAGATGAACAAGATTTTGAATTGTTTGATTGAGGAGTGAAATGATGAAAAAACAGTTAAATCAATTAATAGTAGAAAGATACAAATATTTTTTATTGGGAGTTACTCTGTTAATAATTGGAGTAACCTTGTTTGAAACAAGATCAAATATTTCAAACTGGAAAGAAGTACAAACCGAGTTAAGTGATAAGAAAGCAGAAAAAGAATTCTATAAGGATTTAAAAAATACTGAAAGTTATCCCACAGGTAAAATGACTGTTTTTTATGACAATAGAGAGGGAAGACCGGCCGTAGATACAGATGACTTTAAAGAGTATAAAAACTACCGTTTAGAAGTTTTTCATGATGATCCTAACGTAGTAGCAACTTATCCTGGATATGCTAGTGAATCTATGTTCCTTCTTCTTCTAGTAGCTATTATATCAGGATTTGTTTTATTCTTTTATGACAACAAAACTAACTTTAATACCCTCTTATTTTCTTCAAAATTTAGAAGAAGGGATATCTATTTTGCTAAGTATAAGATAGTAGCAGGTTCACTTTTGTTGGCTTTAATTATTTCTAAGGTAATGCGAATATTAAGTTTTATGCTATTTATACCTTCTGAGCACTTGAATGCTAGTTTCTTAGAATTATTGCCTAGCCAGATATTGCAAATTACTGCTTTAGCCTTAATATTTAGTGTTAGTAGCTTTGCTGGGATTATACTTGGTGAATGGATAACAGGAGTTGTTACTCTATTTGGTTTTTGGTACATGTTGACAAGTTTTGTAGTAGGCGTGTTCTCAGTTTATTCAAACCTGATAAATCGAGTCGTTTATTATGAGTTTATAGATGTTAACCTCTTTTTACAACTAGCTAAAAATAATACAGGAGCTACTTTTCTATATATTATGTTATTTTTAGCCGCTTCACTAGGCATGTTTTTCTGGGGAATGACATTATATGATAGGTTATCTTTAGAAAAAAATGGAAATTATTTAATGTTTGATTTTTTAAGGAAGCCTACGCAGGTTATTTTTCTTATTTATGTTTTCTTTGCAACATCAGGATCATCTTTGATAGATGCATTGAAGATTCAGCTGACAGGAAACAATCATTATGGAGACTATCAACCAAGTATTATTGAAAACTTAATAGCAACTGCTATTATTATGTCAGTAGCCTATATTATTTCTAGTATTACCATTTATCGAAAAAATCCTTTTTCTTTCCTAAAAAAAGAAAAGTAAAGCCAATTCAAATTTTAGAAATGAAGCTATAGCGTATCCTCGAAAGGATATTCTATGGCTTTTTTAATTATTTTATTAGTTTGTGATAAAATAATTGCATTGTGGACAAAAGGAGTCTATAATAGCTATTTGAAGTAGAGAAAGGGATGAATTTTTCATGAAATTAACCAATGCCACGGAACAAGCGTTAGCAATTATAGCTATTCTAGCAACGCAAGATAAAGAGGTTCCAGCATCTTCAAAAGCAGTCTATCAAAAATTGTCAGTTTCTCAATCATATGTAAAAAAACTGCTTAGAAAATTAGTAGTTTCAAATATTATTGAAGGTGTTTCTGGTAATAATGGTGGATTTTATATAGAAAAAAGCTTGAGAGATATTTCATTGTTAGATATAGTAGAAGCAATTGAAGGTCCTCTGCATTCATTTCCACATATTGGTGTATTAGAGCGAGCCTTTTCTGACTTTAATGAAATTGCACAAAATGGAAATGAAAGAATTACAGAAGTGTTCACTCATGCCGATGATGTTTGGGATGAAGAGCTGAGAACTGTTTCTGTTCAGGATGTTTTATCTGATGTGTTTAGCAATTATGGTGAAATACCAAGAAGAGATTGGAATCAATATATAATGTAAGGTGGGAATTAGGATGAAACGATTTAAAAATGTTTTAGAATTATACCAACTAGATTGGAAAAGAATTTATAAAAATAAATTAACATTTGTTTTAATTATTGCTTTGATGTTTATCCCATCATTGTATGCATGGTTTAATATTGCGGCACTTTGGGATCCGTATTCAAATACAGGGGATATTAAAATTGCTATTTACTCTGATGATAAAACAGCAGAAGTATTAGGTGAAGAAGTCAATATAGGGGATCAGATTATTGATAATTTAAAAGGAAACGATAATCTTGGTTGGCAATTTGTTAAATCTAAAAGTGATTTAGATAAGGGTGTCGAAAGTGGAAAATATTATGCAGGAATTTATTTACCTGATAATTTTTCGGAAAACCTTGTTAGTTTTGTAAATGGGGACATTCAACACCCTCAAATTGATTACAGTGTTAACCAAAAAATAAATGCTATTGCTCCGAAGATATCTGATAAAGGAGCTGGAACGATTAAAGATACCATCTCAACAGAATTTGTTGAGACAGTTAGTAAAACATTAATGGAAGTTTTTAATGAAGTCGGTTTTAATTTAGACAGTAATTTGCCGTCAATCAAAAAAATGACAAGTAAAGTCTTGGAAATTGATGATAATTTAGGTGAAATCGATGGATACACAAAGGATGTTGTTGAATTAAATAAGAAAATGCCTGAATTAAAAGGCAAGTTAAATGACGCTAATGAATTCGTAGATATGATACCTGAAGTGAATCAAATGACAGGAAAAGTATTAGCGTTAAATGGTAAGATGCCAGAAATTGAAAAGTATGGAGACTTAGTGTATCAAGTACAAGGAAAAATTCCTGAAATAAAAAATGCTGGTCGTCAAATTGAGCAAGTTGACAAAGATTTTAATCAGATTGTTCAAATGATGGATGACGCAATCAATGAGGCAAATAAAGGATTAGGAATTATATCAGATGCTCAACAAGTTTTGCCTGAAGTAAGTGAGCTTGCGAAGTCCGCTAATCAAATGATTCCACAAGTAAAAGAAGATTTAAGTAAAGTTCAAGAAAGCTTACCATATATTGCTAGTGGGGTTAACTCTGGTATAGGAATTGTCCAAGCTGTATCAGGGGAAACTGTTGTTATTGCTGATGGATTAGTTAAAATTATTGGTGATACAGAATTATCTGAAAGTGAACAACAACAATTAGTAAATGACTTAAGTTCACTGTCAAATCGTTTAGATGGTCAAAGTGCTATGCTTCAACATGTGATAGATTTACTTCAAAATCTCCAAGGCTTAACAGGTTCTAATCGTTTGGATGGAGCTATCGGAAAATTACAGTCAGCAAAATCTGCTGTTGATTCTTTAAAACAGCGAGTAGATTATGTTCTGGATAATTCGGGAGAATTGGCTAATGCACCAGAAAGATTAAAAGAAATTCTCTCAGAAATTAGTAGTGAAGCAAGTAATATTAATACCATTGTTAGTGGAATTGATGTTAATGCTGTTCAAACAGAGGTAAACTCTCTCATAGAAGAAGCTCAAAAAATGCTGACTAAGGCAGGCAACATTACTAACATAGTTATTAGTGACGATTTAATTAATCGTGTAGATAGTTTAATGACAAGTACATCTAAAACTATTTCTCAGGCAATTAGTTTTCTAGAGTCTTACCAAGCCGAGTTACCAGCTATCCAAGACGAAATTCATTCTGCGAACGAATTATTGAATGGAAATATGAATCTGATTATTGGAGGCATAAACAATGGTGCTTCATTCTTTACTAATGATTTTCCTGTTCTGAAAAACAAATTGAATAAAGCATCTAATTTTATTCAACAAGATTTACCAGGAATAGAAACAGATGTTCAAAAGACAATGAAGATGGTAAATGAAAAAGCACCTAAGTTAGAAAAAGCTGTGGCCGAATCTACAGATATGATCAATAATGATTGGCCTAAGATTAAAGAGAGCATCGGCAAAGCCAGCGATTTGATTCGAAAAGGTGAAAAGGATGTTAATTTAGATGAAATCATTAAGTATTTAAAAAATGATGCGAATTCGGAAAGTCACTTTATTTCAAGTCCAGTCAAAGTGAAACAAACAGATGTTTACCCAGTACCAAATTATGGGTCAGCAAGTACACCATTTTATACCGCTCTTTGTTTATGGGTGGGGGCTGTATTATTTTCAAGTATTGCTTCAACTAAATTTAATCTAGATGAAGAACAACAAAAAAAATATTCAAAACGTCAACAATTTTTAGGTCGTATGATGACATATCTAACAGTTGGATTTTTTCAAGCTTTAATAGTGACATTAGGTAATCAATGGTTACTTGGTGCGTATACAAAAAATCCAGTTTGGAATTTACTATTTGCTCTATTTGTAGATTTTGCCTTTATGATGATGGTCTATGTCCTAGTCGCCTTATTTGATAACTTAGGAAAAGGAATCGCGATTATTATTCTCGTTCTTTCCATTTCAGCTGGGGGAGGAAACTTCCCAATCGAAATGTCAGGGCCGTTCTTTAGAGCTATTAACCCATTCATTCCGTTTACTCATGCAGTGAACTTATTACGGGAATCCGTTGGGGGAATTTACTGGCCATCGGCTATCAAAGCGATATCGATTTTACTTGGTGTTTCAATAATATTCTTCGTTGTTGGAATAATATTATATCCAAGAGCAGACCGTTTATTTAAAAAAATTAACGATAACCTTAAAGAAGGACATATCTTACATTAAAATACTAACTTAAGAAAAAAGTAGGTAGAGAAATCTATCTGCTTTTTTTGTAGACATATCATTATTTAAAATACTTATTTAAATAAAAAAATTTTAATCCCTTATAAAAGGTAGATATAATCAGAAAAGAGAGTTTAGGTTCGTTAGTTTGCTTAACGTACGTGTTATTGGTTATAATTGAAAAGACAAGTTAATCTTGTGTGCAGGTAAAAAGGGAGGAGTACAAGAAAAATGAAAAATAAAGAAATAATGACAAAATTAAAGTTTTTAATTCCTCTAATTCTATTTTCTTTAGGTTTAGTATCCAGTGTGAGTAATGGAGTAGCTGAAACAGTGGACTCTTCAGCAGATAAACTTAGAACAACAGAAACATCTGAAAAAAAAGCTACAGAAAAGGATAACAAAATAGATAGATATGAAATTAGAAAAAATTATGATAGACAAGTTGACGATTTAAAGTCTGAGGGTTTTAAACCAAATGATGGTTCTGCTCTTTTAACTATTCCAACAAAAGAGCAAAATAGGGAAGAAGTCACTTTTTTTATTGGTAAATGGAATGAAGAGAAAAAAAGACCAAATACATTGGAAGAAAATTTTGATACAAAAGGGGAAGTATCCCTTGAACTCCAAGTTAATATGACTGATGAAAAGAACTCACGCAGAGTTATGTCAGTTTTTGGTGAGAATAATTCAGATTTAGGTATTAGTTATACTGATTCAGAAACAAATGAAGTTGTTCCCTTTACGTATAAAAAAGATTTAGTTAAAGTCTTTGTAAATAAAGAGGATAAGCAATCGCCTAAAATAGCTTTACTTGCTATGAATGAAGAAGAAACTTATGTCTTGAAGGGGATATTTCAAGGTAATGCTGAAACTGACGAGGTTGAAGCTTCTTATCAATTAAGTGGTGCCAAAAATTCAGTTGAAGAAACGACCTTGCAATATGGACGAGAACTAACAAATGACATCTTAGAGGATTCAAAAAAGAGTACTATTTTAAAGCATTCTATCTGGTCTGACGGGTTAACAGTTACCAATGAAGATATTGAAAGCAAAGCCAAGTACACCAGTGAACTTAAATTTAAAGAACCACTTGTAGAAGAAAATAACTTTTCTTTTAGAGTTCTTCAAAACGAACTATTTGACTATTCAAGTTACGAAACGATTAATCAGAGTTCCACAGCAGAGGACGAATATGCTGATTCAATTGATCTAATTAGTCAGTTAGAAGCTAGTGATTTTGAGTCTAAAAAGGAAACTACTATTAGTTTTTCAGTATCTTTGGCGTCAGAATTGAAAGAACCAGAACCGTTTCATTTTGATTATGGGGATTGGGATCCAACAGTCACACCGAAGGACTATGTGAAACAAAGTGTTTTTAAAGGAATTGAGCTTGAATCAGCAGAAACTAGTCAATTACAACAATTTTTAGTTTTTAATAATGTAAGACAAGAAGATTATATTAAAGGGAGAAAGTATGAGGGACCTATATATACATTACAGAATATGATAAATGGTGACGAAGGTCGAACTCAAAGAAGTATCTTAACGCCACTAGGAACTGGACTAACTAATACCGAGAGTAATGTGGGGAATCCAGTCGAAACAACAGCCATGCAGTTTCCAAGAATCATTTCTTATCCTAAAGGAAACAGAAATAAAAATGGAGCTTTTTCTTATTCTACTGATGGTCAAACTGGTGACGCATCTTCAAATTACTCAGGAATAACATTAATTGCTCATGATTCTGATGGACAAATCAAATGGTGGCCAACTTATGAAACTCAACAAGATAGTGGGAGTGCGAGACAACGAAATCAAGCTAAAATGACTCATCTGTATACAGATAGCTTTAAAAATCCAAAGAAAATGATTGCTTATGGTTACTTTCTTTTAGGAGAGGGTGGAACATCAGAGAAAGGTCGAACGATCCAAGTACCTATGAGAGTAACATTTCAAGGAACTAATGGACGAGGAAGAAGCGAGTTAGGAATCTCTTTTAAAATGCCTAAAGAGTTAGCAGGATTAGAGTTAAAAATGGGTTATTCTGTACATATTGATGTGGGGGGAGCTCATGATTATAGTCAAATTCCTATTAAATCATTAGGTGCAAATGATGGCCTTTACTTTGAAGGAGATGTTGACAAGCACAAGTACTATGTAGCCTTTCATACAAATCCAAGGAATGAAATGTTAACAGGTGCTGAAGGTTTTAGAACGTTTTCTATGGGAAGGGCAACTTCAAATGAATATACAGAGGACTATAACCCAAATCTTTATACAGGCTCTAAACCCAACATTTGGGAAAGACCCTCGTATAGTTATAATGCGTATTATTCTATGTATTGGGGAAATCAAATAAATCCAGATATTAAAATGGGTAAAATTAAACGAGGTGAAGTTTTTACAAAGTATAAAACTAAAGATGCGCCTACAGAGAACGATAAGAGAAAAAAGCAGGTTTTGACAGGAGAATATGAGAGCCTAACAGGAGATGCTTTAAGTGATAGGGATAGAAAACTTAGTCACCCAGGTTGGTTTTATTATTATCCATCTAAAAAATTAGGATCAGGAGAGGTTGCAAACTATGGTCTAGATTTTGATGTAACGGATACGCCTATATTAGGGTATGACTCGTTAGAGGTGGTTAATAAAACAGTGGATTGGAAAGTTAGTAAGAAAAATACAAAATTTGAAGTAGATTATTTATTGCCATTAAGTCAATCAGAAGAAAATTCAGAAACGTATATTAATTCTCTAGATTTAATACTAGATATAGATCCAGCGATTAGTTGGAAAAATTCTGATTTTACTGTCAAAATAGGAAATAACACACCTACTTATACCTTAAAAAGAAACAATAATAAATTAATTGTAAGCATCCCTAGGTCTGAGCTGAAGAATTTTAAAAATAATCAAATGCTAAGTATTAATCAAATCAGTAGTATTGATTGGGAGAATGAACAATTAAAAACTAAAGTCAGTAAAGATAAAAAGGCATTTGAATTTGAAGTGAAGACACAAAATTCTTGGGATTTTAGAGATGGTAGCTACAGGTCTCAAGAGGAAAATAGTATCCACAAAGATACTATTTCCAGTGCTTATCAGGCTACATTTGATGATAAAATAAATACTACAACTGCAGTGCCTAGTGGTTCAACCGCAAGTAACTTTAAAGCATCTAACTTTTTTGGTACCCAACCAAAAAATATTGATTTCAATTGGGATATAGTAACAACTGAATATAATCAGGATCCAGTTTTTACTAACAATGGAACAGCATCTATTGATATTATTAGTTCGAGCTTCGGTACAAAAAAAAATGTTAAAGGTAAATTTATAGTAGGAGAAAAAATAGAATATCCTCCGATGAAAATTAGCAGTATCATTAAGAAAAAAGATGGCTACACAAACCCTATAAGGATGATATTCTCAGCTTCTTATACGCAAGATATACCAAAATTTGATCTTTCAAATAGTACAGCAGCATCTTTGAATCTAAAAATTGATTTAAAGAATGGCTTGCTTGCTTCTAAACCGAGTGAAATTAGAACTAGTGATTTCAAACTTAAAAATAATTCGCGTAATTTAGTTGAAGGAGCAGATTATCAAGTTGCTAAATCAGGGACCGTTATTACATTTGTATTTAATAAGGACTATCTTGAAAAACAGCCGGGTAGGATTACTCTTGAACAAGAGACTCGTCTTGCGTATTTAGATAAAGACAATAATGTTAAATTTTCATCTTCTAACATGTACACTGATTTTGCAACAGCTAAAATATATTATCAACCGAATATTGTAGATGGTCCGAGTGCAAGGTTTATTTTTCCAATAACAGTAGAGAATAACTGGTCAGTTACTAGTGGAGGAAATGTTACAACAGGGAAACAAGAGAAAAAAGAAGAGGATGAAGGTAGTATTGATACATCAAATCTCTTTAATGTTTTAGCTTATAATAGCCCTGCCTTGGGTTATAATCAACCAGTGAAAATCAAAGAAAATGGCATTTCGACAAGAGAATTTGGTAAAGAAAATACTAAAGATGTAACTTATTATGGACCAGATGATTTTCTTCGTTTGGTTGATCAAGAATATTCAATCCGTCCGAGTGATGGGAATATAGTAAATCGGCCTATTGAGAGAAAAGAAAAAGTAACATTTGACAAACTAAAGCATGTGAATTTTGACTGGGACACTCTAAAAGTAACTTTTGGTAAAATGCCAGATTTTAAAGCAGATAAAAAAGGTAACTACGTAGTAAGATTAACATCAGAGAAGTTTGGTCTATTTTCGACATACAGTGTACCTTACGAAGTAGTTTCTGAAGTGGATATGCAAGTTAGGCATATCGATAAAGCAGGTAACCCAATTAAAATAATTGATATGAATAATTTACCAGAGGACTCTAAGGAGTTAAAAGCCGTGACTTTATCTAATGGTATGGTAAAAATAGATAGTAAACTATCAGATGCTCTTTCTAAGGTAAAAACCGACTATGTAGGATATACTCAAGTTGGAAAGCCAGAGATTAAAACAAAATCAGGTGCTTTACTGACAGAAAATGACTTGGTTCCCGCTGATGACCTTGTAGTTACCTACAAATATGATGGACAAGTATTAATGAAAGGTACTGAAGCTGTTGATTTTGGAAATAATAAATTAAGTATTTTTAAAAAATATGAACCGGGTACGATTAAAAATTCAGATATTAGTTCAATGAAAATAGTTAATACGGAGACTAATTCGAATCAATGGAAATTGAGTGCTGAAGAAACGAAACCAATGAGATATAGACAAGAAGACAGCGGAGATAAATTAGAAGGAACTTTATATTTTGATACTAAAACAACTGATAAACCTGTACCGTTAAATGCAGGACCTAAAATTTTGAGTAATAAGTTGTTTGGGGAGGAAGATAAAATTATAGAGACTATCCCTCTGATACCTAATAAAAATTTGAAAAAAACAGGATTATACCTTGATATATATCCTGGTAATAAAGTTGGAAATTATGGTAATGGCGAAATTACTTGGAGCTTAACGAACGCACCTTAGTTTTTCACCGTATGTACTTCTTGATAAACTTATATAAATGCAAAAGATCTAGAAAACATTGTTTTCTAGATCTTTTTTTATGATGGTTGAATCAATAACTGAAATTAAAAACATCTCCATTTCTTTTGTTGGTGTTTGACAGTCATTAAAAAGCCAATCTTTGATGATCCCGACAAATCCATACGCATAAAAAAGTGTGTTTCTCTCAAGTTGTTCTAGTGAAAAGGTTGAGTGGTTCACCTCTAACATAATTGTTTTAATGAAAAGTTGAATATGCTTTGAAAAAGAGGTGTCAAACGCATTATTCTCTTTAACAAGCAGTGCCTGTTGATAAAAAAATTTATTTTTTTCAAAGTAATGAAGCATACGAGGAATTATTTTGGTCCAGTGCTCGTAACTAATGAAATGTTCGATAATTTCTGTGATTTCTTGATTATATATCCAATTTAATAATTCATATTTATCTGAAAAGTACTCATAAAAGGTTTGCCTACGATAATCTGCGTGTAACATGATTTCTTTGATAGATATTTTTTCAAAATCTTTTGTCTTCATCAAATCTTTTAAAGAATAGGCAATAATCTTTTTAGTAATTAAGGATCCCTTAGCTTCCACTATTTCACAACCTTCCCTCTACTTAATAAGAATAGCAATTTCTATCTGTAATAACAATTAAAAATAAAGAAAGCGGACACATATTAAAATCTGTCCCTTACATTGGAAACCTTTTCAACTTATACTATGGGTATCGATAAGGAAAAGCCAAAAGAAAGGAAGAAATAAAAATGAAAAAAATAATTAATCAACCAGAAGAAATTTTAGATCAAATGCTTGAGGGCTTAACATATGCTTACAGTGATTTAGTTGAACGTGTTAATGAAACCGATGTCATAGTAAGAAAAGATAAAAATGAAGGAATGGTAGGACTTGTGAGTGGTGGCGGTAGTGGTCATGAACCATCTCATGCTGGTTTTGTAGGTAAAGGCATGTTAAGTGCTGCTGTGTGTGGTGAAATTTTTACCTCACCAACACCTGATCAAGTTTTAGAAGGAATTAAAGCTGCTGATACTGGTTCCGGCGTGATGTTAATTATTAAAAATTACTCTGGAGATGTGATGAATTTTGAGATGGCTAAAGACATGGCTGAGATGGAAGGCATTGAAGTTGAAACCATTATTGTAGATGATGATATAGCTGTTGAAGATAGTACATATACTGCAGGTAGACGTGGTGTTGCTGGGACTGTACTAGTTCATAAAATATTAGGTGCTTATGCAGACCAAGGGAAGAGTTTAGCAGAAATTAAAGCGGTGGCAGATAAATTAGTTCCCAACATTAAAACGCTTGGTGTTGCTCTGACAGGTGCAACGGTTCCGGCTGTTGGTAAGCCAGGTTTTATCTTAGAAGATGATGAAATTGAATACGGTGTAGGGATTCATGGTGAACCAGGGTATCGTAAAGAAAAATTACAAGATTCTAAAGGATTAGCTTTAGAATTAGTTGAAAAATTAAAAAATGAATTCGCTTGGCAAAAAGGTGACAGTTATGCAGTACTTGTTAATGGATTAGGTGGTACTCCGTTAATGGAACAATTCGTCTTCATGAATGATGTGAAACAGCTATTAATTAAAGAAGGATTAACAATTGAATTTAAAAAAGTTGGAGACTTGATGACTGCTATTGATATGGCGGGACTTTCTTTAACAATGATTAAACTAGAAGATAATTGGATAGAACAATTAAATCACCCAGTAACAACAATAGCTTGGTAATAGGAGGAGAAAAAATGGACGTAAAAATATTAAAAAAATGGTTACAGCTTTTCACAGAAAAAGTGGTAGATAATAAACAATATTTGAGTGATTTAGATACTCCGATTGGAGATGGAGACCACGGTGCAAACATGGCCCGTGGAACGACAGAAATGATGAAAGCAATCGTTGAGAAAAATCCGGAAACAGTAACAGATACATTGAAATTAGCAGCTATGACCCTAATTGGTAAAGTCGGTGGTGCTTCAGGTCCTTTATATGGTTCTGCCTTTATGGGTATGACGAAAGCTTCTATGAAATCAGATGATTTAATCGTTATTTTAGAAGCGGGATTAGCTGATATTCAAAAAAGAGGGAAAGCAGAAGCTGGTGAAAAAACAATGCTTGATACCTGGATACCCGTGATTGAATCTTTGAAAAAGAATGAATTAACGGTAGAAAAAGTCCAAAGTTTTGCAGACGCAACGAAAGATATTAAAGCAACTAAGGGTAGGGCATCTTATTTAGGAGATCGCTCAATTGGTCATATTGATCCAGGTTCTCAATCAAGTGCTTACTTGTTTGAAACAATGATAGAAGCAGGGGTGAAATAGTTATGAGTTTAGGAATTGTTATGGTATCTCATGTATCTGATGTGGTTATCGGAATTGAACGTTTGATTAATGAAGTCGCTAAAGACGTTTCTGTAACAACAGCAGGAGGAACAGAAGAAAACGGTGTGGGTACCAGTTTTGAGAAGATTTTAGAGGCTTTTGAAACGAATAAAGCAGATAAGATTTTAGCTTTTTATGATTTAGGAAGTGCCAAAATGAATTTAGAGATGGCGATAGAAATGACAGATAAAGAAGTAACATTATATGATACAGCTTTATTAGAAAGTAGTTATACTGCGGCAGCCTTAATTCAAGCCGGTGCGGACTTAGCGACAATTGAAGAACAATTATTACCTCTTAAAATAAAATAAAAAAACGAATGGAGATTTTTAACATGAGAAAAGCATTTATTTGTCCAACAAAATATGTTCAAGGTGAAGATGAAATTTTAAACTTAGGGTACTATGTAAAAACATTTGGTCAATCAGCCTTATTGATTGCTCATCAAGATGATATTAATCGTGTTCAAAAACAACTAGATGAAACAGCTGAAAAATTTGGCATTAAAATAGTTGCTAGTCAATTTAATGGAGAGTGTTCTCGCCAAGAAGTAGCTAGACTTCAAGGAGTTGCCAAAGAAAATAAAACAGATTGTGTTATTGGTCTTGGTGGTGGTAAAGCTATTGATACTTCTAAGTGTGTGGCAGAAGGTGAAGCTCTTATCATCGTTCCAACAATTGCAGCAACAGATGCACCAACATCTCATTCAGCTGTTCTTTATACAGAAGATGGCGAATTCGATGATTACGCTTACTTTAAACAAAGCCCAAGTGTTGTTATGGTAGATACTAAAATTATTGCTAGTGCACCAACTCGTTTCTTAGTAGCTGGTATGGGAGATGCTTTATCTACATTATTTGAAGCCCGTGCAACAGCTAATTCATTTTCTAATGTTAATGCAGGCTTACCAAATGGTTACTTAACAAAAGAAACAGGCCCTGCTAAAAATACAATCGCAGCATATGCTTTAGCAAAAGCTTGTTATGAAACATTACTTGAAAATGGCTATAATGCTAAAATTGCTTGTGATAACAATGTCGTAACACCAGCTTTAGAAAATATTGTTGAAACTAATATTTTATTATCAGGTTTAGGATTTGAGAGTAGTGGTTTAGCAGGAGTTCATGCTATTCATGATGGTTTAACAGCTTTGGAAGGAACTCATCATTACTTCCATGGTGAAAAAGTTGCCTTCAGTGTTATCTGTCAGTTAGTCTTAGAAAACGCACCTGTAGAAGAATTACATGAAGTACTAGATTTTAGTTTATCAATTGGTTTACCAGTTTGTTTAGCTGATATTGGAGTTGATTCAATTACTTATGAAGAAGCTTTAGAAGTAGCAGAAAAAGCTTGTATTCCAGAAGAATCTATTCATTCAATGCCATTCCCAATTGTAGAAGCTGAAGTAGCTCAAGCAATTATGGCAGCAGATAAAATTGGTCAAGATTACAAAGAAAATAAAATGAAATAAAATGGAATTCTGTTATTTGTTAAAAGGGAGGGGAGCTGTTCATCAGCTTTTCTCTTTTTTTAGTTATTTTGTATGAGTAGGTGATATCTTAGAGCTTTTTTGAGATTATATTTATGTTACACTAGGATGAGTTAAAAAGTGGAGGCTAGTTTATTATGACTCAGATTATTAATAAACCAAAAGACGCAGTTTCTCAGGTGTTAAATGGGGTTTCTTTTATTCACCAAGATAAATTAGAACGTCTTTCAAATACAGGTATTATAAAAAGTAAAAAAATAGTTGATAACCGAGTTGCTATAGTCAGTGGAGGTGGAAGTGGTCATGAGCCAGCTCATTTTGGTTATGTCGGAGAAGGTATGCTAAGTGCTAGTGTTAGTGGACCTATTTTTATTCCGCCAAAAGCAACAGAGATTGTAATGGCTATTCAATCAGTTGCTACTGAAGCTGGCGTTCTCTTAGTGGTTAAAAACTTTGAGGCAGATGTGACTAATTTTTTAGAAGCAGAAAAAATAGCAAAAGAGATGGGAATCAAAGTCAGTCATGTTATTGTGAATGATGACTGTTCGATCGAAGAAGGCAGCTATAAAAAAAGACGCCGTGGTGTTGCTGGAACAATTTTAGTACACAAAATTTTAGGAGCTGCCGCTAAAGAAGGGAAAACGTTAGAGGAATTAAAAACTCTTGGTGAAGAGGTAATTGCATCTATGAATACCTTGGGCGTTGCTTTAGAAAGTGGTAAAACTATCGGTGGGGAAGAGTTTGTTTTTTCTCTTGAAAAGGGAGAGATTTCTTTTGGTATTGGAATTCACGGAGAATCAGGCTATCGTAAAGAACCGTTTTTTTCTTCAGAGTATCTGGCGAATGAATTAATTAATAAGTTATTAACGCAATATACTTCTATAGAAGTGGATACCTCCTTTGCAATAATGATTAATGGTTTAGGAACAACAACAGTCATGGAACAGTATGTGTTTGCAAATGATGTAAAAAGATTACTTCAACTAGAAGAAATAGATGTTGTATTTCAAAAAACTGGTAATTTTATGACATCAACTAGTATGGCAGGAATTTCTTTAACTATTTTAGAAATAAAAAAAGAAAATTGGTTAGATTATTTGAAAGAAGAAACAGACGCTTTTGCATGGTAATAAAAGTGTTTTATACTATTAAACTTATTAGAAAGAACACTTGTTTATCAAAAATAGGACAAGTGTTCTTTTCTTAATGGTTGTTTTATGAATTTTTTGATTGATAAAAGGTGATTTTAGGGACTTATTTAAGGTAGGTAACAAATTATGAACTTGAACAAATGAAGTCTAAAGGTTAAAATGAAACCGAATACAATAACTGGCGTAATTAGGAGGAAGAAGATGAAAAAGTCAAAAAGAGGCAGTTCTTTATTATTAACCGCAGTATTATTATGCCCGCTGACATTATCAGTGACTAATGTGTTAGCTGAAGGAACAATAAGTAGTTCTAAAGAGGATGTAGCTATTAGTGAAACATCCAGTAAAGAATCTACTGTACCAGAATCATCGAGCACAACAGAAGAGGCTACAAGTACAAGTTCAACAGAAGAAAAAGCATCTAAAACAATTCCAATTCAAATGCTTGGGGTTAATGATTTTCATGGGGCGCTAGATACAAAAGGAACAGCTTATCTAGAAAGTGGTAAGTTTAGTAATGTAGGTAGGGCCTCAGTTTTGGCAGCCTATTTAGATAAAGCGCAAGCTGATTTTGCTTCTAAGAATAAAGAAGGTAAAACTGAACGTATTCAGGCAGGAGATCTAGTCGGTGCAAGTCCTGCTAACTCTGCTCTTTTAAGAGATGAGCCAACAATGCGTGTCTTTAATGAAATGAAATTTACCATTGGAACGTTAGGTAATCATGAATTTGATAAAGGTTTAGGTGAATTTGTTCGTGTGTTAAATGGAGAAGCTCCAGACCGTGCTAATATGGGCGGTATGAGTGATGATTTATGGACTATATTTAAGGATTATCCAAGAGCAAAAAGTACTCAAAAAGTAGCAATTGCCAATCTAGAAAATAAAACGAAAGGACCTCATGGGGAAGTTGGAGCACAACCTTACGACTTACCACCTTATATCGTTGAAACATATGGTGAAGGGGAAGACCGTGTTCAAGTAGGCTATATTGGTGTTGTTACTAAAGAGTTTCCAAGTTTAGTTTTAGCAGAACACACGAAAGATTTTAAAGTTATTGATGAAGGTGAAGCTGTTGCTAAATATACAAAAGAATTAAGAGAAGATAAAAAAGTAGATGCAATTGTCGTTGTCTCTCACGTAGCAGCAACAAGTAAACAAGGAAATGTCCAAGGTGAAGTGGTGGACATGATGAATAAGGTCGATCAATTAGATCCTGAAAATAGTGTAGATGCGGTTTTTGCAGGTCATAACCATCAAGAAACAAATGGTGTGATTAAACGTGAAGGTAAACAAGATGTTCGTGTGGTTCAAAGTACCTCACAAGGTAAAGCGTATATTGATTTACAAGGAGAACTAGATACTAAAACAAAAGATTTTAAAGAGACACCAAAAGCATCTATTACGCCAACAATAGGTAGTGGAGTAACTGAAGATTCTAAAGTTCAAGACATTGTTGATGCGGCATCAACAGCAATAAAACCTATTACGGAAGCAGCTGTTGCTAAAGCAGATCCAGAAAAATTAAATACTGTTGATGGGAAAAAGATGATTAGTCGCTCAACTAATGAAGCCGACGAATCTCCAGCGGGGAACTTAATTACAGACGGTCAATTGTATATGGCTAATAATACGAAACTGACAGATTCAGCTGGTAAAGAAGTGAAAGCAGATTTTGCTATGACTAACTCAGGTGGGATTCGTGCTGATTTACTTGTAAATGATAAAGATGAAATTACTTGGGGAGCAGCTCAAACCGTTCAACCATTTGGTAATATTCTACAAGTTGTTTCAATGACTGGTAAAGACATTAAAGAAGCCTTAAACCAACAATATAATAACGGTAAAACAGGCTATACTTTACAGATATCTGGGTTAACTTATGATTATACAGGAACTACCAAAACAGGTGATGGTTCATTTAAAGTAATGGATGTTAAAAAAGCAGATGGAACACCAGTAAAAGATGATGAAACCTATAATGTTATTATTAATGATTTCTTATTCGGTGGCGGAGATGGGTTTACGGCTTTTACAAACGGTAAACTCGTAACGGCAATGGACACAGATACAGATACATTTGTTAATTACTTTAAAGAACTTGATAAAAAAGGTGAAAAAATCACTGCCCCAGAATTGGGACGCAAACAAAAACAAAAAGAAGTAGTAAAACTGACTGAAGCTGAATTAAAAGAAATGTCAAAAGTAGATCCGATTAAGAAAAATGCTAAAGTAATCACTGGTGAAACACAACCTGGTGCTACTGTTAAATTCACAACAGAAGAAGGTAAGGAATTAGGAAAAGGAACAGCAGGAAAAGATGGTAAATTTACTGTTGAAGTTACGGGAGTAACTGATAAAATCATTAATTTCCATGTTTCTTTTGAAGAATTGGCTATCGTAGGTCCTGTCTCAGTTGTTTTCCCAGAAGGTCCATATATTAAAGATGGTCGTTATGTACAAATCGTGAAAAATAATTATAGCTTATGGTCTAACTTTGATTGGAAGGAAAGAAACAAATCAAATAATGTGTTACATGAAGTGTTTACAGCTAGTGGGAGATACGAACACGAAAATGGAGCAACTTATCTTTCTCTTCATGATAACAAAGGAAAATGGCAAGGCTATATCAATGAAAATGCGACAAAAGAAGTGAAAAACTTACAAGGTGACTATATTAGAGATGGTCGTTATGTGACGATTAATCGTACAGGTTACAAAACGTGGTCAAACTTTGACTGGAAAGAACGTAATGACTCAGGTAAATTATTAGGTCAAACATATCAAGCTAGAGGTAAATATAAACACGCCAATGGTTCAACGTATCTTTCATTATATGATAATGCTGGAAACTGGCATGGCTATATCAATAAAACAGCCGTAAAAGTAGGTAAAGGTGAACAAGGTGCTTATATTCCAGATGGTCGTTATGTAACAGTTTCAAAAGATAATTACAAAATCTGGTCAAATTTTGACTGGAAAAAACGTAACACAAGTAAAAAAGTATTCAATGAAACCTTTGAAGCGAAAGGCCGTTATAAACATATGAACGGTGAAACTTACTTCTCACTTTACAACAATAAGGATGAGTGGCAAGGGTATATTAATGCAAATGCTGTAAAAGTTAGTAAGGGTAAACAAGGTGCATATATTAGTTACGGTAAGAAAGTAACGATTAATAAAAAGGGCTATAGTACATGGTCAAATTTTAATTGGGAAAAACGTAACGAAACAGATAAAATGATGGGTAAAACATTCACAGCGAAAGGCAAATATAATCACGTTAACGGTTCAACTTACTATTCATTATATGATAATGTAGGCAACTGGCAAGGCTATATTAATAAAAACGCAGTGAAATAAAATAAAAAAAGTTGTTCCTTTATAAAGGAACAACTTTTTTTATTCAGCTACTGTCCATTCATTTAATGTCTTTCCGTTAGAATCAATCATTTCAAGCCAACTATTAGTTCCACCAAAGTAGAGGAATAAACCAACTTCATTAACACTTTTTAAACTAATATCTTCAGTTGTAAGGAATTTGTTGAATTGAGATTGATGCTCACTTCTTATCTTATCGCCCATTTTAGCAGAAAAACCAACAGAGCCGTCTTTATTTAAAGGAGCTTCTTTCATCATAATAGCGCCTTTTTTTATAAGCATCTGATTCCGTTTAACCCACATAACGGTAGCTTTGCTATTTCTTGTATTTATAAAAAATTCTATTTTACTCACTTCTGTAGTCCATTTATGACGAGCTTTGGTTGGCTTAGGTTTAATAGGCTTGAAGATGTAACCAAATTTTTCTAAGACAAGTAAAATTGATGTTGTTAAGTCAATCATATTTTTTTGAATATTATCTGGTATAATCTGCTCAGAAATATCAGCAAGTCCAATCCCATTTTCAATAGCCAGATTTTGTAAAAATCTTTCTAAGTAAATTAACTCAATGTCATTAAATGAAGTCACTTCGATTAACTGGGTAAAAGAGCTATCAGCATGTTGTCTTATAAGTGTTTTATTACCAATTGATAAGAGATTTTTTTGATTAAAAAGTAAATAGATAGCTTCATTGTTTAAATTTTTATGAAGTTTCGTCGTTTCAATAATAGTTATAGTTGTATTAAAACCTGTTAGTTTAATTTCAACTTTTTCGTTTGAGAAAGTTGTATGTGTTTGAATGGACATGAGAGTCTCCTTTGGTTTTTCTTTTATTATATGTTGATCATAAGGTAATTGCCTAGGAGAAAGCTCAACAATTTATTTACCGAGGTTCGTCTAAAATTAACCCTAAAGTTAAACCTATTGTAACTATCTGCTCATAATTAACAATGAAACCCTTAATTAAATCTGGTGATAAGTTAATTGTTTCGAATTCACATGAAGAAAGATTTAAATTATTTAGATTAGTACTGATCCAATTGGTATTATTAAGTTGACAGGCGGAAAATTCTAAGTGACTCCATTTAATGTCATTGAATTCAGAAAAATTCAGCTGACAATCAGAGAAAAAAACTCGCTTTAATTGGCTAAAATTGAAGGAAGCGTAAGGAATAGTACAATCAATAAATTGACAACTTTGAAGTAAGCTCTCAGCAAAATTAGCACCAGTTAATTTACAATTTTTAAAAATAACTCGATGAAAAGCTCCCCCAATCCATTCCATGTTTGAGAGATCGCAAGATTCAAAAATGACATCAACGCATTCAAATCGTTGAAATGAATTATTCGAGAAATCAATTTTGTAGAACCGACTTTTCTCAAAAATTAAATTATTGTAAGTACTATTTGCTAGTGAAGTATCTTGAATAAGTTGACTTTTTATTAAAAGTTCGTCTTCAAGGTAATCGGGTAGAATCTCTTCTAATATATTACTGAGATTAGGTTGCTCTAGTTTAAAAATAGGCATAAATAAGCCTCCCTATAGGTTAGTTAATTGTTATAGTTTGAGAGTATCATATTTTTAAATGAAAATAAATAATGAAAAGTATTGACATTTGCTTGAAAGTTGATATACTTAGGAAGTTGAGAAATTAAGAAGAAGCACCCGCTTCTCGCCTTAGTGATATTAATGACTGGGCTAGATAGTATAATTAATCTTATTTTGTAAGGATAATTATTTGGTGCGGGTCTTTTAAATTTTAAAAGTACTCGTTTTTTTTCGTCCTTTCTCTAAAAATTTCGGAGGTGAATGACCATAGCAAAAGATATTATGGTAAACGACGGCATTCGTGCAAGAGAGTTACGTTTAATTTCAGCAGACGGCGAACAGTTAGGTGTTAAAAGTAAAGCAGAAGCATTGAAAATTGCTGAGAGTGCAAACTTAGACTTAGTTGTAGTAGCACCCAACGCAAAACCACCTGTTGCGAAAGTAATGGATCACGGTAAATTCCGTTTCGAACAACAAAAAAAGGAACGCGAAGCCCGTAAAAAACAAAAAGTGATCAATGTTAAAGAAGTACGTTTAAGTCCGACGATCGATGTGAATGATTTTAATACGAAACTTCGTAATGCACGCAAGTTCCTTGAAAAGGGAGATAAAGTGAAAGCTTCTATCCGATTCAAAGGTCGTGCGATTACTCATAAAGAAATTGGTCAGAACGTCTTAAACCGTTTAGCTGATGAAACTACTGATATTGCAACAGTAGAGCAAAAAGCTAAAATGGATGGTAGAAGTATGTTTATCGTACTTGCACCAAAAGCAGATAAGTAACAAGAATTTGAGGAGGAAAATAAAATGCCAAAAATGAAAACTCACCGCGGACTAGCTAAACGTGTTAAGCGTACTGGTGGTGGCGGATTAAAAAGATATCGTGCGTTTACAAGTCACCGTTTCCACGGAAAAACTAAAAAACAACGTCGTCAATTACGTCGTCCAAGAATGGTATCAAAAGGCGATTACAAACGTATCCGTCAAATGCTGACAGGTATGAAATAAGTTTTTTAGTTTTTGATAATGACTAAAAAATAACAAATTTAAGAACCCCAAGGAGGAATTATCATGGCACGTGTAAAAGGTGGAACAGTAACTCGCCAACGTCGTAAAAAAGTGCTTAAGTTAGCTAAAGGCTACTATGGCTCAAAACATACATTATTTAAAACAGCAAAAGAACAAGTGATGAAATCTCACACTTACGCTTTTAGAGACCGTAAACAAACAAAACGTAACTTCCGTAAATTATGGATCGCTCGTATTAACGCTGGCGCTCGCATGAACGGTTTAAGCTACAGCAAAATGATGCACGGCTTAAAATTAGCTGAAATTGACATCAACCGTAAAATGTTATCTGAATTAGCTATCCATGATGCAGAAGCTTTCACAGCTATTGCAGATCAAGCTAAAACAGCTCTTGCTAAATAATTAATTAAAAGACTTTTCCTTTTTTAGGAAGAGTCTTTTTTGTTTTTCTATGCAAAATAATACAAATAGTTATAAAAAATAGACACTATTTATTTATTAGTGAACAAAAGTCATTCTTTTAATGGTAGAATTAGTCTTAAAAGGAGGGACGTCTATGAACGATTGTCCAGAATGTTACAGTAATGACAGTAGGGTTACACCAATGTTTAAGGCTTTCAATTGTTTAAGTGAACATATGCAATATATTTGTGGGACTTGTCATCGATGCGTGTGTATTGAAAAAGATGAGATAAGAGGCCTTTATCGTTGGAATTTTCCTTTTAAGTCTTTAGAAGATGCAAAATATTATATCAGAACAGCTGAGTATGTTTTAAAGAAAGAGTGCTTTATTTACGAAATAAGATTGGATAAGGAACGTCATACTTATAAAATATTTAGTTGTAAAAATGAATTAATTGCTTATTTGAAAAAAAATAAAGATAAAAAATGTAATAAAGTACCCGTGTTTAAAACAGGAGAGTACAAAGAATTTCCTAATACTGAAGTTCGTAAACTAACACCTGAAGAAGTAAATTATTATTTAACAAACAGGTAAAAAATAAACCAAATAGGGTTTATTTTTTTTGCTGAGTTTTCATTAATAAAACAAAACTGTTCTTATTTAAATTTATTAAAGGTTCTTTTTTAAAAGAGTCATCCCATCTGAACGCTTTAAAACTAAGTGTTTGTGATTTTTTGAAAAATATAAAGGTGTTTATACAATGTTAAAAGAGAATCAAAACATTGCATGGAAAGATTTAAATAGCTAAAATCAAATTATTGCTTCTGAAAGGAGTGGGAAACGAGTGTTATTTCACAGAATGATTAGTCGTGATATACGGAAAAATTTAGCAACTGAGAATTACTTAATGACTCATTATTCAGTAGATGAACCTATTCTTTTAATGTATATTCAAGAGCCAAGCATTATCATAGGAAAACACCAAAACATCTATGATGAAGTAGATCTAGAGGCTGTAAAGGCAGATAGTGTGGTTATAACAAGACGTCTATCTGGTGGAGGAGCAGTTTATGATGATTTAGGTAATATCAGTTTTAGTTTTGTTGTCGATAAAGATAAATTTGAGTTTGGAAACTATCCGTCAATTATTCAGCCAATCATTTTGGCTTTAAAAGAAATGGGTGTAGAAGAGCTTTCTATAAGCGGTCGAAATGACCTTATGATTGGAGATAAGAAAATTTCTGGTAATGCCATGTATACGAGAAAAAACAAAATGTTCTCCCATGGAACACTATTACATGATGTTGATTTAGATAGATTGTCAAAATATTTAACGGTTTCAAAAGAAAAATTAGGTTCTAAACATATTAAGTCAGTTAGCGCTAGAGTAACCAATATAAAACCACACCTAGATGTGACTTATCAACAATTATCCACAGAAGAATTTCGAGATGAATTATTAAAAAAAATATATCAGGTATCCAAGTTAGAGGAAGTTAGGGAAAAAGAAATAAAGTTAACATTAGAGGATAACAGGGCCATAGAACAATCAATGTTCGAATTATATGCGAATCAAGATTGGCTATTTGGGTATCAAGCCTCATTTACAATAAAACGACAAGAGTATATAACTTCTGTGGGTCTACTTGAGGCAAGGTTTCAGTTACGAGATAATAAGATTCATTTGATTGATTTTGTGGGAGATTTTTTTAATCAGGTGGAATTGGTTAATTTAAAAGAGTTGTTAGAAGGTGTAACTTATACACGTAAATCTGTGGAAAAAGCCTTAGAAATTGCTGATATCAGTCAATTTTTCAGTGGGTTAACCAAAGAAGCTTTTATTTCCTTTTTACTTAAGGAGATTTCAGATGATTGAACTGATTAATATATCTAAGACCTATCAACAGGATAAAAAAACGATAAAGGCCCTTGACCAAGTTAGTTTACAGGTCCAAAAAAGAGAAGTTTTAGGAATTGTTGGAGAAAGTGGTTCTGGTAAATCAACCTTATTAAAATTGATTCAATTAATGGATATGCCCACATCAGGGGATATTCTTATGGATAAGAAATCAGTTTTATTATGGAATGATAAAGAATTACGGAATAAAAAAAAGCAAATGAGTATGTTGTTTCAAGCGTTTAATTTATTGAGTAATTTAACGGTATTAGATAACGTGTTACTTCCTTTAAGATTACAAAAACAAAAAAATAGTAAACAGGCACTGGAACTAATTGAATTTGTTGGTTTGAAGGATAAAAAAAATGCCTATCCCGCTCAATTAAGTGGTGGTCAAAAACAGCGAGTAGCCTTAGCTAGAGCATTAGTAACAAGTCCAGAGTTATTACTATTAGATGAAGCGACGAGTGCGCTAGATGATAAAACAACTGATGGAATACTAAAATTACTTGAGAGAGTAAAAGAAAATTATGCACCAACGATTGTTTTTGTCAGTCATGATCTTGATGTCATAAAAAGGACGTGTGATAGAGTTTTAGTCATGGAAACAGGTAAAATAATCGGAGAGACACTAGTCAGAAATCAGCAGGTAGATAAAAAATTTGAGTCGTACGGTGAAAAGGCAATTCGGGTGCTAAGTTCATGAATCAGTTAATTTATTATTTTCCTGAGATGTTAAAAGCCTTGAAAGAAACGGGGATTATGTTAGGTATTGCAACAAGTATTGGAGCGATGGGTGGATTACTCATTGGTGTATTACTTTACTTGCACCAGTCAACAGGTATTAAGCCAAATAAGGGAGTGACGGTACTTTTAAATACTTATGTCAATATTGTTCGTTCCTTCCCTTTTTTATTACTAGTAGTCGCTATAATCCCGTTAACTCGTATTATTTTTAAAACAGCATTTGGCCCTGTTGCTGCTTCATTTCCTCTAAGTATTGTGGCGATAGCCATTTTTGGTCGTTTGGTTGAGCAAGTGCTCTTAGATATTCCAAAAGAAGTAACAGAGCTTGCTAATGCCTTAGGGGCAACTAAGAAACAATATATCTTTAACTTTTTACTAAAAGAAGGTAGGAGTGGTATTGTTCTTAGTTTCACGTCTATGGTCATTAGTTTAATGTCTTATTCAACTATCATGGGGGTCGTTGGAGGAGGAGGAATCGGTGATTTTGCGATTCGATATGGATATCAGCGTTATGAAAATGAAATCATGTACACAACGATTATCATCATGATATTAATCGTCGGAAGTATTCAACTAATTGGAACAAGTATTAGCAAAAAAATAGATAAAAGGACGTAATTAAAAATGAAAAAAATTGGATTATCAATCAGTTTATTAGGCTTAGTTTTAGGGTTTGCAGCATGTGGAAATAAAGAAGAGGAAAATAAAATATCATCAAACTCCAAGCCAAAGGAAGAAAAAGTGATTAAAGTGGCGTCTCAAGCACCTCCAATGACAGATGTCGTAGAAGTTGCAGCTAGGGAGGCAAAGAAGGATGGCTGGAAGGTTGAGTTAGTTCAAGTGAATGATAATATTCAATACAATGAACTACTGAAAAATAAAGAAATTGACGCAAATTTTGCTCAGCATGAACCCTATATGCAAAAATTTAACCAGGAAAAAGAGGCTAATTTAGTAGCTATCCAAAAAATTTACAATGCTAAGGTTGGCTTTTATTCAAAAGACTACAAAGATGTTAAGGATATTCCAAATGGCGCTAAAATAGCAATTCCCAATGATATTTCTAATGAGGGTCGTGCACTTGCTATGTTAAACGATCAAGGTTTGATTACGTTAAAAAGTGATGTTGGATTTGAGGGAAGCTTAAAAGATATTGAAAAAAATGATAAAAACCTAGAGTTTGTAGCAATCGATTTACTTAACTTAGCTGAGGCTTATAATGAAAAAGACATAGCTTTAGTTTACAATTACCCAACTTATATTGCTAAAATCGGTTTGAAGCCAGCTGATGCTTTGTTTTTAGAAAAAACAGTTGATGAACGCTTTGCAATTAGCTTAGTTGCAAGAGAGGACAATCAAGAATCAAAAGAAATTAAGGCTCTGAAAAAAGCAATGACAAGTATAGCGGTTAAAGACTTTTTAGAAAAAGAACATAATGATACATTAACACCTGCCTTTTAAGAGAGACCTTACATTTTTGTTCGTATATTTTTAAATAAATAAAGATTACAATGAACAAAGTTAAGGAGTGTGAAACAAATGGATATAGTTAAGAAAAAAGGTTTAACAATATTTGATTTAAAGATATTAGGAATAACATTAATGTTTGTTGATCACGTTCATCAAATGTTTTCTTTGATGGGGACTCCAGGTTGGCTAGATTGGTTTGGTCGTCCTGTTGCAACACTTTTCTTTTTTGTGAGTGTTGAAGGATTTAGCCATACAAGAAATAAAGAAAAATATTTATTTAGATTACTAATTGGTTTTTGGGTAATGACTGTTGTTTCACCCATAATACAACGAATTTTTAATTTAGGTGACATGGCTTTGGCAAATAATATTTTTACGGATTTATTTGTAGGAGTTCTAGCGATGTATGGAATAGATTGTTTTATTAACTTTAAAAAGACTAAAAAAATGAAATCATTATGGTTAGGTTTAGCGGCAATTTTATTACCCATTATTTTTTCACTAATTATTTTAAAAGGTTTAACGAGCATGAATATCTTTTTAATATTTGTTGGTAGAATTTTCCCACCTGTTGTTCTAGCTGAGAATAGTATTATGGTTTACTTAATTCCGGTAATGTATTTACTCAGGAAAGATAAGAGATGGCAATGTTTAGCAATTGCGATTGTTGCAGCCCTTTTTTTCTTTAAAAACCCAAGTGCGGCTTTTACAACAAATACTCAATGGATGATGATTTTTTCAATTATTCCAATTATGTTGTATAACGGTGAAAAAGGAAAAAGTATGCGTTCGTTCTTTTATATTTTTTATCCAGCGCACATTTGGATACTTTATATAATCGCATCACTTATTTATAATCATTAATGGTTGAAGAGCTTCTGATAAATCAGGGCTCTTTTTTTTATGTGAATATGAGAGCTTTTTAAGAATAAAATTATTTTGTTAAAAAAATTGCATGAAAATAACAAAGAAAGCGTAATCTATATACTATATGTAGTTGTCAATAGTTTTTTTAAAAATAATTAACACTATATATAGTTGATAAACTAAAAAAATTGATATATCATATACTAGACAGAAACAAAAGGAGACTGAATAATATGATTGAAATCAACGAAAAAAAACAAAATTTAGCAACAGCTAGTTCTAATTTGAACAATATCCAAGTCATCAAACGAGATGGCCGAGTGGTTGAGTTTAATGAAATTAAAATTACTAATGCATTGTTAAAGGCAGAAGAAAAAATTAATGGAACAGTTGAAGCCCATTCTGAAGCAAGAATTTCAGAGTTAGTTGATTTAGTCATGGAAGAGATTGTCCAAAGATTCAATCAAAACGTAAAAATTTACGAAATACAAAATGTTGTGGAACATATTCTACTTGATAATCAAGAATATAAATTAGCTAAAGAATATATTAATTACCGAACAAGTAGAGACTTTGATAGAAGTCGTGCCACAGATATAAATTTTACAATTGGAAAACTTTTAAATAAAGATAGCCAATTAGTAAATGAAAATGCGAATAAAGATAGTGATGTATTTAATACGCAACGGGACTTAACAGCCGGAATTGTGGGTAAATCGATTGGGTTGAAATTACTACCTCCCCACGTAGCGAATGCTCATCAAAAAGGAGATATTCATTATCACGATTTGGATTACCATCCATACTCACCAATGACCAACTGCTGTTTGATTGATTTTAAAGGCATGTTAAATAATGGCTTTAAAATAGGGAACGCTGAAGTGGAATCACCTAAGTCGATTCAAACTGCCACAGCTCAAATCTCTCAAATTATCGCAAACGTAGCTTCTAGTCAGTATGGTGGGTGTTCAGCTGACCGAATTGATGAGTTCTTAGCACCATTTGCTGAAAAAAACTATCAAAAACATTTAGAAGATGCTAAAGAGTGGATTGAAGATGAGAGTCGTCACGATACGTACGCAAAATCTAAAACGCAAAAAGATATTTTCGATGCGATGCAAAGTTTAGAATATGAAATCAATACCTTGTTTACTTCTAATGGTCAAACACCTTTTACCTCATTAGGGTTTGGTCTTGGAACAAATTGGTTTGAGAGAGAGATTCAACGAGCTATCTTTTTAAACCGAATTAAAGGATTAGGTGAAGAACACCGAACAGCTATTTTCCCTAAATTAATTTTTACTGTAAAAGATGGAGTGAACCATAAAGTAACAGATCCTAACTACGATATTAAAGAATTAGCGCTAGAGTGTGCGACTAAAAGAATGTATCCAGATATCCTTAACTACGATAAAATTGTTGATTTAACAGGTAGTTTTAAAGTACCGATGGGCTGTCGCTCGTTCTTGCAAGGATGGAAGGACGAAGAGGGACAGGAAGTTAACGCTGGTCGTATGAACTTAGGTGTTGTCACATTAAACTTACCTCGAGTAGCCTTAGAATCAAATGGTGATAAAGCTAAATTCTGGTCTCTTCTTGAAGAACGTTTAGCTACAATGAAAGATGCATTAGTCTTTAGGATTGATCGATGTAAAGAGGCAATACCAGCTAATGCTCCAATTCTTTATATGTACGGAGCGTTTGGTGATAGATTAAATAAAAGTGGCTCAGTAGATGATTTATTTAAAAATAAACGTGCTACAGTTTCTCTAGGCTATATTGGTCTTTATGAAGTGGCTTCAAACTTTTATGGAGGAGAATGGGAAAATAATTCAGAAGCCAAAGAATTCACGTTAGATATTTTACGATTTCTTAAAGGTCATACGGATGATTGGGGAGATGAGTACGGCTATCACTTTAGTGTTTATTCAACGCCTAGTGAAAGTTTAACGGATCGTTTCTGCCGAATTGATAGAGAAAAATTTGGTGAAGTAGAAAATATAACAGATAAAGAGTATTATACAAATAGCTATCATTATGACGTTAGAAAAAATCCAACACCGTTTGAAAAATTAGATTTTGAAAAAGATTACCCTCAGTACTGCTCGGGTGGATTCATTCATTACTGTGAGTATCCAGTCTTACAACAAAATAGAAAAGCATTAGAAGCTGTTTGGGATTATTCTTACGATAAAATAGGGTACTTAGGAACAAATACACCAATTGATCATTGCTACGAATGCGATTTTAAAGGTGATTTTAATCCAACAGAACGCGGTTTTGAATGTCCACAGTGTGGTAATAATGATCCTAAAACATGTGATGTCGTTAAAAGAACATGTGGCTACTTAGGTAATCCTCAGGCGCGTCCGATGGTTCATGGACGCCATAAAGAGATCTCTTCTCGTGTGAAACATATGAAATAAAAATTAGATAGATAATGGGGTGTGATAAAAGTAGCTTTACTTTTGTCATATCCCTTTCCTTTAGGAGATGATTAAATGAAGAACCCTAAACCAAAAGAATGGACAGCAGAAAAATGGAGTCAGGGATATATTGCTGATTATAAAGCCTTCATGTTTGTAGATGGAGAAGGTGTGAGATGTAGTGTTTACGTAAGTGGTTGCTTGTTTGCTTGTGAAGGTTGTTTTAATAAAGCCATCCAAAATTTTAACTATGGAATGCCCTACACAGAAGAATTAGAAGAGAATATTTTTGAAGATTTAAACCAAGACTATGTACAAGGTCTAACTCTTTTAGGTGGAGAGCCGTTTCTAAATACTCAAGTTTGTTTAAAAATTGTAAACCGTTTTCGTAAAGAGTTTAAAGAAACAAAGGATATTTGGTCTTGGTCAGGTTATACTTTTGAAGAACTTCTTTTAGAAACAGAAGACAAACTAGAGTTGCTATCAAAGATTGATGTTCTAGTTGACGGTCGATTTGAACTAAGCAAAAGGGATTTAACACTACAATTTCGAGGTAGTAGTAACCAACGAATTATTGATGTTAAAAAATCTTTAGCTCAAAAAGAGGTTGTTATTTGGGAGAAATGTTTGGATAGTGACAGGTATATACAACAGTTATTCTAAATGAAATTAATAAAGAAGGAGAAAAGACTGTTAACAGCTTTTTCTCCTTCTTATTAATTTTGTCTTCTAGCTGATAGGTAATGTCTGATAAATAAAAGAATAGTCCCAAAAACTATTATGATAGCTAAAAAGGTAATTGTTTTTTTTGTTCGTTTTTCCCTAAGTTGGCTTAACTCATTATCGTTTTCTTTTAATAGGTTGATTGTTTTAATATCCCGTTTAATAGGTGAAAATTCTAAATTAGTTTTATTATCTAATGTTAAATCAATTGTACTAGGTTCATCTATATAAGAGTGATGAAAGGCACCTTTTGCATCAACAGTAATATTAGCTTTTTCTTGTTTAGACGTTTCTGTTTGAATCCGATCGATAGTAGTTGTTTCACCTTGAATTAAAAATTTATTTTGTTGATAACTAAAATTATTAAAGTGTTCTGAATCAACTTTTTTACCCAAAAAGACAATATTCTCATCACTATAGTCACCTTTATCATCTAATGCAATAAATTGTAATGTTTTTGGTAAGGTACTAGGATTATATTTTCCTTCAAAAAAGCCATTGTTATCAGGTAGACAAGTGTATATTTTATCATCCGCAAACATAAAAACTTTTGCAGTATTCTCAGATACTTTAAATGAAACCTGTCTTTTAGATTGATTATAACTAATATCATCTAAAAAAATATTTGCTTGCTGATTTTCGATAAGGTATGAAAATTTTCCGAGGTACTGATTTCCATCAGTTGTTGAAAATGTTAAGCCAATCTTATAGAGACCAGGGTTTGAAGTGTTGGCTCGTTGATTATCTGAAAAATTAATTTTTTTAATTTTTAGGTGGTGAATCGATTCAATAGTTGCTTTAAAATCATCAGGACGTAAGGGTTCCCCTTGAATGACTTTGGCATATGTTTGATTTTTTTCTGTATTTATTTCTAATGTATCTGACTTATTAGTTTGTGAAACCTTCTCTGTTGAATGGCTCGTATCTGTAGCTTCTTCTCCGTAGGAAACATAAGTTGTAGTTGCAAGAATACTTAGACAACATATCAGTAAAAAATTAAATTTTTTCATATAAAAAAACCTCCCATTACTGATTTAATTGTACTGCCACCTAGGATTAAATACAAGGGATTAAACAATCTCTTTTGAAACTGTTATAATGTGGTAAAATAAACTAATATTAATTGAGGGAGAAATAAAGATGAACAAAGGATATTTATTTTTATTAGTAGCCATTATAGGCGAAGTAGTTGGCACCAATCTTTTAAAAGCAACTGATGGTTTTTCAAAGCTGTTACCAACCATCTATACAATAATTGCTTATGTTATTTCATTTTATTTTTTATCACTTTCTTTTAAAACTATTCCGATTAGTGTTGCTTACGCAATTTGGGGAGCAATAGGTATCATTTTAATAACATTATTTTCCGTTCTTGTGTGGAAAGAGCCGTTAAATGTAATGACGATTATAGGACTATGTTTTATAATTATGGGAACCATTATAGTTAATATATTTGGAACAGGTCATTAAAAGTTATTATTCACTAATTAGGAAAAGATAAAACATATTTTATTCACAATTACAGGGTATTATATAAATATACCAACAAAACAAACCTAACAAACTTTTTCATTTTATTTACTCCTCCAAAGTAAATAAAACAACTCCTTTTTAACTACCACAACTATGTGGTAGTTTTTTTGTTCTTTATTAGGTAATTAATAACGCTGAAAATATAAAAACAAGACTCTTTAAAATAAAAAGTCTTGTTCAAATTATCTATTATTTTTTTATATTAGATTGATAATAGGTATATAACTCATCAATTGAGGAGCTCATTAATAGGGACTCTGCTGCGTTTACTTGTTCTTTGGACCAGTCAAACCAACGAAGTTCTAAAAGCATTGAAATCTCTTCATCAGAAAAGCGTTGCTTTACTACGCGTGCCGGGTTTCCTGCAACTATGGTATAGGGAGAGACGTCTTTTGTAACGATTGCACCTGATGCGACAATTGCGCCTTCGCCAATTGTTACTCCAGGCATTAGCGTTGCATTCATGCCAATCCAGGCATCACTTTTAATATAAGTGTTCCCCTTAGGTAAGTATGATTCTTTAATATGATCTGTAAATGGATAAACGGTAATCCAATCTGAACGATGGTTATGATTACCACCCATTAAGATAATGGCTCCACTTGCAATACAGACATAATTGCCGATAATTAAACGGTCCATTTCCCACCCAAATTTTTCTTTAGGATCATGTATATTTCGTGTCTTTTTGTCTCCCCATAAATAACGAACGCATCCATCTTCAAAGTTATGATTTTGATAATATCCTGAGTAGTATGAAAAATTTCCTACTTCTATATTAGGATTTGTAACTAAGTCTATTAAATAGTTTGTGTCTGTCCATTTTTGAAATTTATTTTTTTCCATTTTTATCGCTCCTAAGTTTTTGATAAATTGCTTTTCACTTAGAAGCCAGCTACAACTGAAACCTTTTTTAATTGACATAACTTTCGAAACATCTATCTCACCTAACTTTTTGATTTTGTCGTCAAAAATTGTCGACTATATCAGACATATTAACTGATTAAATCTTAAAACGCAAAAATTTAGGATATTTTTTAATCTTATTTGTCCAGCATAAAAAGCTCATCTGTTTCAGAATAATAGTTTAAATGAGGGAACAATAGTTGAAAAGAGGTTCCTTTATCTGGAAAAGATTCAACGTACAGATGATGTCCTAATTTTTCTGAGAGCTCTTTAGCAAGATATAACCCCAAACCTGTTGAGTTAGTTTCGTCATTTCGTCCATTTTGACCAGTGAATCCCTTATCAAAAATTCTTTGTAAATCTTCTGTTGGAATACCTATTCCAGTATCAGTAACCGTTAACCAAGTACCACGTTTATTTTTATTAAAGGTAATGGTCAAACTACCGCCAGGTGGAGTGTATTTGATACCATTGCTGATTAGTTGGTTTAAAATAAAATGTAACCACTTTTCATCAGTCAAAACAGAGTAGTCTTCTCCAACTAAAGCGAATTTAATATTATTTTGGATAAAATAATCAGAAGATTCTCTAATTGCTTGTTGAACAATTCGCTTTAAAGAATGAGATTTAATAAGATAATCTTTTGAAAAACTGTCCAATCTTGAGTAGTAAAGGACTTGTTCGACGTAATCATCCATTCGTTTTATATTGGTTCTTAGTTGATTAAATCTTTTTTCAGAAATATCTGCTTCGATGGTTTCAGAAATTAGACTTAGGGAAGCTAAAGGAATTTTTATTTCATGAACCCAACTGTCAATGTAGTCTTTTTGCTCCTGAGTTTGCTGTTTAATATCATTTAATATTAAAAAATGTTCTCTGTGCATTTCATTAAAATAGTCTTGATATAAAAGCTCTTCATGGCTTTTAGCATTAGAAAGGTTTGGTGTCTCCACGTATTCTGTTGAGTCTAATTCAATTTGTTGCCAAAACTTCTTTTTTTGTACGTAATCAAGACTAAGGAAAAAGAAGAGTAAAAAAAAGCCAAGAATAGCAATATATATCAGAGAAGGTAAATTGAGATTTACATCAGGAGTTAACCAGAGGATGAACCCAATCAGACTGACTAGGCATATCCACAAGAGTATAAGGCGAAATTGATCTTTTAAATAATTAAAAAATGTCATTGTTTATTTAAGGAATTATATAACCTTGACCAACTTTGGTTTCGATATAGTTACTAATTCCAGCTCCTTCTATTTTTTTTCTTAAACGGTTAATATTAACGGTTAATGTATTGTCATCGACAAATCGCTCATCATCCCACAAAGCACGCAAAAGTTTTTCACGGCTAACAATTTTCCCTGTATTTTTCATTAAAATTAAAAGAAGTTGAAATTCATTTTTACTTAATTCAACTGGTTCGTTTTGGATGACCATAGTACTGTTCTCCATATTGAGTTTTAAGTTGTTATGCTCGATAGTAACACCTTCTGATTTTGAGTAGTCGTAAGTTCTTCTTAATAAAGCATTTATTTTAGCAATTAGAATATCCATAGAAAAAGGTTTATTTACGTAATCGTCCCCGCCCATATTCATTGACATAATTGAATCAGCATTGGTATCTCTACTTGAGATAAAGATAATTGGACTTTTAGAAACTTCTCTGATTTTTTGACACCAATAGTAACCATCAAAAACAGGTAAGTTGATGTCTAACAGTACTAAATGCGGTTCTTCTTCATTAAATACATCCAGTACTCGTTTAAAATCAGTTACTTTAACTGTTTCAAATCCCCATTTCTCTAATGATTCAATTACCAATTCACGAACTGTCTCATCATCTTCAACAATCATTATTTTCATTTTTGTATCGCTCCTTTGGTAGTTTCAACTTAATTATACATAAAACTAGACAAGATGACATGAGACTTATGTCTGATAAAAAAGAAAACAGGTTTAGACAGAAAAAAAGCAACTGATATTTATAAAATATCGGTAGTAGTGTATAATTAAATTGAACCTTGATCCGTTTATAAGTCATAAAAAGCAGGGAGTGTTTTCTAAATGAAAAACTTAATATTTTTCATATTGTTAAGTACTTTTATTTTAATTGGAAATAGCTGTGGTAAACAAGAAGTATTTAACGATTATTATAATGAGGCAAGAGCATTAAATCTACAAGATTCTTTTAAGTATGGATTTAAAGAAAATAAAGTGTTTACACTTAATGAATTGAATGCTGATATTAAGTTATCGGGTATTGACACTTTGTGGGAATTAGATTGTGAAAAACCTGATAATTTGGTGATAACATATACATCTGAAAATAAGTCAGGGGATTTTAAGGTAGTCTTGGTAAAGCCAAATCAAGAGGTTGAAGTTTTATTTGAGAATACTGAAGAGGGAACTAAATATAAAAAAATACCAATGGGAAAAAATTATATAAGAATAATTGGAAGTCAGAGTGATGTTGCTTTTGAGATAGATTATAAAGTAGGGGATCAAACCAAAATAACGATGAATCAAGTAGAAGATGGCTACAGAGTAGAAAGAATGAAAGAGTTGATTTTCGATGGAAGAACATAAAAAGTAATAAAATAAAGGAATAAGATTTTTTATCTATCAGGAACTGTGGCAGATTGCCTAGTTCTTTTTTTGTATGACAATTTTGTAAGTCTTTTATTATAGTTTTAGATGTCAGAATATCAGAAAAATTGTTAAGATAGGATTATTACTAAATAGGAGGAATGAAATAGTGCAACGAACTGTAGAAGTGGATCATTTATCCAAAATTTATGGTAGGAAAAATAACCCAACAAAAGTACTTGAAAATATTTCTTTCACCGTTGATAAGGGAGAATTTGTTGGAATTATGGGACCAAGTGGTGCGGGAAAAACGACCCTTTTAAACATGTTATCAACAATAGATCAACCAACTGTAGGAACAATTAAAATAGGAAATCAAGATATTACGAGAATGAAAGAGCGTCAGTTAAGTGAATTCAGAAGAAAGGAGTTAGGTTTTATTTTCCAAGATTTTAATTTAATGAACTCGTTAACAGTAAAAGATAACATCATGTTACCACTGGCACTAGACAGAGTTCCTGTAAAAGAGATGGAGGAGAGACTTGTTCATGTAGCGATGATTTTAGGAATTAAACAAATCCTTAATTCGTACCCAGTGGAAATCTCTATCGGTCAAAAGCAACGTGTAGCTGCAGCTAGAGCAATAATTACTCATCCTAAATTAATACTGGCAGATGAACCAACGGGGTCTTTAGATTCCAAGTCAGCAACAGAACTTCTCCATTATCTATCAAGGTTAAATGAAGAGGAAAAAGCAACAATTGTTATGGTTACACATGATGCATTTACGGCTAGCTATTGTCATCGAATTTTATTTATTAAGGATGGCGTCATTTTTTCTGAAATCGTTAGACAAGGAAGTAGAAAAGATTTCTTTCAAAAAATAATTGATATGCAAGCTGCTATTGGGGGCGGTGTTAGTCATGATGTTGTCTAAATTAGCAATAAAAAATGTAAAGACTCAATTTCGTTATTATTTGATGTATTTTGTAAGTATGGCTTTTTCTGTCATGGTTTATTATAGTTTTATTTCTATGAGTTTTGACGAAATTCTAGTCAATAGGGCTTCAACTGATATGAGAATCGATGCTGGACTTAGAGCAGGTAGTGTCATGATAATTCTCTTTATAATCCTCTTTATGTTTTCAGCTAATAGCTTTTTTGTAAAACGCCGAAAAAGAGAGATTGGGTTGTATAGTTTACTTGGGATGAAAAGAAGCCAAATAGGTATTTTATTTTTTGTTGAAAATATGATCCTGGGGACAATTGCTCTAGTAACAGGCATCATTTTTGGTATTCTCTTTTCAAAATTATTTGCCATGATACTATTAAAAGCAATAAAAGTACCCATCTCCAGTGGCTTTATTTTTTCATTAGATGCTATTATCCATACGGGAATTGTTTTCTTAATGATATTAGCAATTGTCTCTATAAGAACAGCAACAACTGTTTATCGCTATAAGCTAATCACCTTGTTTAAAGCGGATCAACAAGGAGAAGGTAATCGCCAAATCAATTGGTATAACTGGATATTTGGATTAATTGGTATCGGATTGTTAATAATAGGATACACATTAGCTAATCACTTTCTAGAGTTTATGCTCTGGATGGATGCCACTTATAAAACTCAAGGACTATCCATAATAGTTGGTCCATTGTTTATTTTACTGTTGTGTGTCGTAGGGACATATCTAATTTTTGGACACTTCCTAGCAATCGTTCTATATACCTTAAAAAAAGCGAAGGGCCATTATTACAAGGATATTAATATGGTAGCTACAGGAAATTTAAGTTTTCACCTTAAAAAAAATGCGGTAACTTTTGCAACTATTGCGGTATTATCAGGAACTGCTTTAGCAGCTATCGCAGGGGCCGCTAGTGTGCAGTCATTTACTTTAGAATTAAGCAACTCAACAAATCCAGCATCCTATAGCATAACAGAACCTTATTATAAAGAGTTAAAGCAGTTTTTACATGAAGAAAATGCTATTGTGACAGATGAAGTTAAACTCAATTTTAAGTACATCGGGGCGAAAATTGGCTACACTAGCCAAGAGGATTATGAAGATAGTCCACTTTTTTATAATGTTATCTCACTAAGTAACTATCAGCAGGCAAGAAAGGTTATTCCATCAATCAAACCTATTCGGTTAAAACAAGAAAGAGATGTTGTCGTGTTGAGCGGGGCGAATCAAATATATTTAGATCAATTAGTTAAATTTGATAAAACAGGGTTGCTTGGATCGGTTGGAAAAGTTAATATAATAGACACTCATGCTGACCTCTTAGGCAATGTTAGAGATATGAGGCTATCTTATAATGCTATTGTCGTAACGGACCGTTTATATAAAAAAATAGATGCCAAGTATTCTTATGGCTATCATCTGATAAATGTTGAGGGCGCGGATGAGAATGAAACATTAGCCAAGGCATCTTTAAAAAAATTTGATGACTTATCAGACAAAACTAACTTCATGACGGTGAACACTCAGGCCAAAGATGGTATGTTGATTGATACTATAAAAGAGGTAAATAAAACTTCCACAGATAGCTTACTAAAAGGGGAGGTAAGTCGAGCTGATTTTAGTATTCGTTTCCCCTATTATAATAGTATGGTGAAAAGTACAGGGCTATTAATTTATGTAGCAGTCTTTTTGGGAATGGTGTTTATGATTGCAACAGGGAGTATTATAACGTTGAAGCAGTTATCAGAAGCAGAAGATGAAACGAGTCGTTACGATATGCTTAGAAAGATAGGGACACCAAAAGGAATGATCAAAAAAAGTATTTACAAACAAAATTTTATTGTTTTTTTCTCACCTTTATTAGTTAGTTTACTCCATGCTTATTTTGCCCTACAGGTTCTATTTGTATTGATTGGTAAACCAGGTTTATTATTAACGTATATTTCTGTTATTTTTTTAATGTTAATTTACATCATTTTTTATTTTGCCACTTCCTCTTCCTATAATAAAATTGTTAATTCTTAAAATAATGTAATATAAATTGCTTTTTTGATAGAATATAGGTATGGTTAAGAGTGGTTTTTAATGAAAAGTAAAAGGTGATAATAATGAAAAATAAAAATAAATTAGTAGCTTACTCTCTTAGTTTCCTCCTACCGTTAACAGTCCTAACGGTTGTGTGGGTTATTTTAGGATTAGCTCCTTTTGGGGACAAAAATTTAATGGTTAGTGATTTAGGTTCTCAATACCTCCCTTTCCTAAATGGATTTAAACGTTTCCTTACTGAAGGAGGAGAAAGCTTTTATTCATTTGCTAATGGAATAGGTGGGCCAATGGAGGCGACAATTGCCTATTATTTAATGAGTCCATTTAACTTTTTAGCACTCTTATTTCCTTATAACTTAATGCCAATGGCTGTATTACTAATTATTACATTAAAAATAGCCTGTATGAGCCTATCGATGTACACTTATTTAGATTTACACTACAAACAGTCTAATTCACTAACACAAGTATTTGCTTTAGCCTATAGTTTATGTGGATTTGTAGTTGTATACTTATTAAATTTTATGTGGTTAGATGTCTTGATTCTTTTTCCCATACTAGTTTTAGGGTTAGAACGTTTATGGCATGAAAAAAAATATGGCTTATATGGAATTACCTTGTTCTTTTCAATTTTAACGAACTACTATTTAGGTTATATGGTTTGTATCTTTGCAGTGATGTATAGTATTTTTATTTATTATTTGAAATTTGAGCGTAAAAAAGCTAAGAGCATAAAAGAGTTTTACTTACGTTGGCGGTTATTTTTTACAACGTCGTTATTAGCAGGTCTTGGTACAGCATTCATGCTTGTTCCCGCTATTTTAGGGATGCTTCAAACAGGGAAGTCAAGTTTTCATATGCAAGATTTCTTACTAAAACCACGATTTGGTCTTGAAGTTTTTTCTCAAATGGGGCTTGGCACGATTAACTATGATATTCGTTTAGATCACTTACCAATGATTTATTCTGGTGTTTTTGTCTGGCTTCTTGCCTTTTTATACTTTACATTACCAATCGTTCCTAAACGTAAAAAAAGGGCAATGGGGACACTCCTTATTGCTATCTATTTTAGTTTTTTCTTTGAGATATTTAACACGGTTTGGCACATGTTTCAAAGTCCAGCAGGCTTTCCTTATCGAAATGCCTTTATCTTTAGTTTTATCTTAGTTAAATTAGCATACGAAACTTATCTCTATGCTCGGCTGACAGAAGACAAAGAAGTAGTGAAAAAGAAACTTCTTTTAGCAGGTATTTCTTTCTCTGTCTTGTTAAGCATCGGCCAACTATTCTTAGTAGTACAATCAAAATCAGAGTATCTTTTGTCAAATAAATACTTTTTACTAAATCTAATTATTGTTTGGACGTTGGTTTACGTTTTACGTCTTAAAATAACTAAAGCAAGCCAGATTTGGAGATGGGTATTGATCATTTGTATCTCTCTTGAATTAGGTGGGAATTTATGGATTTCCATGAAAGATATCCCTTTTGGTAACCAAGATACTTATGCTGAAATGTATACAGAACAAGAAATACTAATCAAATACCTTGGTAGTGGTCGAAATGATTTATTCAGGATTAATCAAAAAGTAGATACTAACATGATGGGGTATCAAGAAACAAATAATGGATATAATAATCCTATGTTATTTGGTTATGCAGGCGTTTCAAGTTACACATCAACTCTGGATTCTAACGTTCAAAATACGTTAACTGATTTAGGATTATACTCAAAAAATGAGCGCCGTTTTTCCTATGTAGATGAATCACAGGTAGCGAATTTGTTACTTAATGTAAAGTATACGATTAATCCAAAAGAAATGAAGCATAAAGAATTGCTTGAAGAAGAGTATTTAGCAAATATTTATAAAAATAAAGAAGCTGTAGGGACAGGATTCCTAGCGCCAAACAGTTTAGCTAAAGTAAAATTTGAAAAAGGGCAGGTTATAAAAAATCAAGAGAGTATTTTACAAAGCATTAAGCCTTTAGATGAAGATGTTTATTTCAAAAAATTAAAAAATATTCATACCACAAAAGAAATTGATAAATATGAAATAAAAGGTAGAGTGACAGCTGATGGTAACAATTATTTATACTTACCTAATGCTGTTTGGGATAATGTTGACTATTTTGAAGTGAATGGTAAAGAAATCAAAACAGATGTTCTAATTATAACCAATCAATTATTTAATTTAGGAAACTTTAAAAAAGGTGAAGAAATTAAGATTCAGCTAAAACTAAAAGATAAAATTGAAACAACAGATATGAGTTGGGTCAGCTTAGACCAAGATAAATTTGATGAATTTATTAACTACTTATCAGATTATGCCAGTTCATTTGAAATAAATAAACGAGGCATATTGGAAGATAAAGTTGAGGTTACAGATGGAAATAAGTTATTATATCTCTCGATACCATATGATGAAAACTGGACAGTCACAGTTGATGATAAAAAAGTTCAACCTAAAAAGATTGTGGGTGATTTTATAGGTATTGAGTTGGAAAAAGGAACTCATATAGTTCAGTTAAATTATCGTTCTAAATCATTTGCTATAGGAATAGTGATAAGTTTAATAACCTTAGTAGTGACTCTAGTGATCGTTATCTACACAAGAAGAAATCAATCTAAAGATATTAATCAATAAGAGTGATATACTTAAATCTATAAAATATAAAGAGGTGACTTACGTGTTAAAAAAAGAAGAAGAGATGTTTTTAAAAGAACTAACAGATGCTAAGGCTGTTCCAGGAAATGAAGACCAAGTGCGTAATGTCTTTAAAAAATATGCAGAGCCACATGCGGATAAAATTCTTTATGATGGACTAGGTGGGATAAATGCTCGTCATATAGGGGATAAAGAAGGACCTAAAGTCTTGATTTCAGGCCATATGGATGAAGTTGGTTTTATGGTGACTAAAGTAACTGAAAAAGGATTCCTTGAGTTTCAAACGCTAGGAGGATGGTGGGGACAAGTAATGCTTGCCCAACAAGTAACGATTACGACTGGTAAAGGTCAAGAAATTCATGGAGTGATTGGTTCAAAACCACCACATGTTTTAAGTGCAGATGCGCGAAAAAAACCGTATGATATTGCAGATATGTTTGTTGATATTGGTGCTACAAGTGCTGAGGAAGCAAATGAGTGGGGCATTAAACCAGGAGATATGATTACTCCGTATATTGAGTATCAACGTTTAAATGGTTCAAAATACCTTTTAGCTAAAGCTTGGGATAATCGTATTGGAACAGCTGTTTCTCTAAAAGTATTAGAAAACTTAGCTAAAGAAGGCCATCCAAATATTCTTTTTGCAGGAAGCAATGTACAAGAGGAAGTTGGCTTACGCGGAGCAAGAACAAGCACCCACTTAGTTAATCCAGATATCGCCTTTGCGTTAGATACTGGAACGGCTGGAGACACTCCTGGAATGACGCCTAAAGAGGCAGATTCTGTTTTAGGAAAAGGGCCTCAAATTATTATTTTTGATGCATCAATGATTCCACATAAAAAATTACGTGATTTCGTGATTAGTGTAGCTGAAGAGTTAGAGATTCCATTCCAATACACGGTCATTACAGGTGGTGGGACAGATGCAGGAACCCAACATATTACAAGAGATGGTATCCCGTCTCTAGCAATAACTGTCTCAACACGATATTTACATTCACACACATCAATTATTCATGAAGATGATTACTTGAACACAGTGAAACTAGTAACGGAAGTTGTTAAACGACTAGACGCAGATAAAGTAAAAGAATTACGTTCGTACTAATTTTTTAAGCTAGCAATAGAAATAAACAGGACAGATCTCAATTTAAATGAAATCTGTCCTGTTTTTGACTTTTTTTATTTGATCCCTAATGTAATCCATTTCACTCGGTATCTGTAATCTTTAACCAACTCTTCTGTAGACCACTCATTAGCAATATATCCGGTTAAAGCGTTCATAACAAGTTCCATCACAAAAAAGAGGAAACTCACAGCTTCGTCGTGATCTGCCATTAAAATGTGGTTAGCTACTAAAATATCTGTCCACTGAGTTAAAAGAGGTGAGTCTTTTGCTAAAGGAAATCGCTTGTAAGCAGATAAATCATTTGACTCTGTTAAAAGGCGCAAGCTCTTCCAATAAGGACTATTATGATCTAACTCACTGCACCAAATCAAATATTTTTCAATGCCTAAAAAGAATTGATTTTTATCTTCTTGGATATACTTAATAATATCTTGGTGAATAAGTAGAGCATATTTATTAATAATGTAAGTATAAGCATCGTCTAAATCATCAAAATACTTATAAAAAGCACCGCGAGACATTTTCATCTCGCTAACAATTTCAGAGACTTTAACTTGACTAATAGGTTGTTTAAAAAAAATGTTTAAAAGAATGTCTTCAATTGTATTCTTTTTGTTATCAGGTAGGTTTAAAAATGTTTCGTGTGGCATAAATTTTAAACCCCTTTCTTTATACTTGTGATTTCTTACATTCTTATTTTAACATAGTTTAAACTGAGATAGTTTCTTTAAAAGTCTTTTACTTCAACTAACTCACCATCATTCATTTCAAAGACTCTATCACTCCATTTAATCATACGATGGTCATGAGTCACCATAACCGTTGCTTTTTTCTTTTCATGAGCCTCGTTCACGAGAAGTTTAACGACTTCATAGGCGTGTTCTGTATCCAGACTTGCAGTGGGTTCATCTGCTAAAATTAAGCTTGGTTCGTTATAAAGTGCTCGACTAATAGCAACACGTTGTCTTTCTCCACCTGATAAATCTTTAGGATATTTGTCTTTCAAATGATTAATATCAAGAGATGTTAAAAGTTCCTCAATACGTGAGTCAGTATTTTTACTTTTATTGACCTTATCAACTAAATAAAATTGTTCTTTAATAGTTAAAAAAGGAATCAAATTAGATGCTTGTAAGATAAAACCAATTTCTTGAAACCTTAACTTAGCCCGTTCTTTTTCAGATAAGTGAGTAAAAGAAATATCATTGATTCTAATATCGCCACTAGATGGCTGTTGTAAACCTCCAGATATCGTTAAGAAAGTACTTTTTCCAGAGCCAGAAGGACCAATGATACTGATAAATTCCCCTTGTTTAACCTTAAAATTAACTTGTTTAAGAGCATGAATCTCTGAATTGCCTTGTTTAAATGTTTTTGTAATATTTTCCATCATTAACATGTCTTTCATAACATTAACCTCCAATAGCTTTCATAGGATCAACTTTTGTAACAGTTCCAATTGAGAATAAACTACCTAAAATAGTAACAACTAATAAAATTAAACTGTAAATTAACCATAAATTAAGAGCAACACTAAATGGCATAGCACCAGGTAAAATCAAACTAGTTCCATAGGCTAAAGCAAAGCCAATCGTTATCCCAAGTAATCCAATGATAAAAGATTGTTTGATAATGGATTTAATGATAAATTTATTTGAAATTCCTTGAGCTTTCATGACACCAAATATACTTGTCTTTTGAAGGGTCATCACATACATAAAGATTCCGATAATCGCTGTAACAATGAAGAATAAAAAGTAAATCATTGCATTTAGGGTTAAATTTTGAGCTGAATAGCCAGGTAAACTTTCAATAAAATGATCAGTTGTTAGAGTGTTAAGTTTAGGCTGACTGTCTTTGTTGACTGACGTTTTTTTAGAGTTAGTCACAACGGCATTTATCGGCATGTTCTCAGGCGTAGCTGAAAAATCTTTACCGTATTTAACTTTAGCTGTATCCTCAACAGAGGCGTAAATGACCGGCGTCACTGTATAGAATGTTTCAGGGAAAATACCAACAATTTTCATTTTTTGATTGTCGCTTCCCATCTCAATAGCATCTCCAATAGCAAATCCTTTATCAGCTAAGTTTTTTGAAATGATGACATCATTTTTTTGGCTAAATAATTTACCTTGAGTAAGTTCAGGAAGTAGGAAGGCTTGATCTGTTGTTCCAAAAAGGGTGACATTGATTTTTTCATCTTTTCCATCAACGGCACCACTGTAAACTGAAATCGGAGCTTTTTTATTTGACGAAACTTCCTTTAAATTCTTTAAGGTTAGTTGAGAAGCGGCTAAATTTTTATTACTATCTTCTGAAAGAACAATAGATTCACTTTTCCAATCCACGATAACTTGTTTGAACTCATCCGCTAAACCTGTAGCAAGTCCTGATAGCATAAAAACAGCGTAAGAAATTAAAACGATAATACCAACAACTAGGGTATATCTTAGTTTTGAATAATTCATTTCTTTTAAGGCTAAAAACATAATAATTCTCCTTTGATTGATATTATTTTCTAGTGACGAATTGTCACTTTCTAGACTATAAACCAAAAGTGACATTTTGTCACTAAAAAAGTCTTTTATTTTACTAATAAATAAAATAACTGGGGAAATTTAAAACGAAATTGTTCTGATGGCTACTGTTTTCATCAAGATTCTGTCTAAAAAAAGTGATATAAAGTTCTTTTTATTGTGAAATAAACGTAATAGAAGTAAAGTATAACTAGATAGTTTATAAAAGGAGTGACACAAAAAATGGAAGTAACAATCCTTGGCTATTGGGGAGGGTTTCCTTTTAATAATGAAGGAACAACTTCTTATTTAGTTGAATCTAATGGTTTTTCGCTACTTTTAGATGTAGGAAGTAGTACATTAATTGAACTTGAAAAAGTAATGGATCCCCTTGATTTGGATGCGGTTATATTAACTCACTACCATCATGATCATATTGCCGATTTAGGCGTTCTTCAGTATTTAAGACAATTAAAACCAAAAGAAGCTGTAAGTGAACTACCTATTTATGGGCATACAGAAGATGATGGGCATTTTAATCAGTTAACTATGCCACTGATTTCTAAAGGAATACCGTACAAGCCAGATGATATTTTAAAAATTGGACCATTTGAAATCACCTTTATTAAAACCGTTCACCCTGTTCCTTGTTACGCTATGCGAATTATTGAAAAAAGAACAGGTAAAATATTTGTCTTTACGGCAGATACAGGCTATTTTGAGGAGCTTTCCGATTTTTGTGAAGGGGCAGATCTTTTAATAACAGATACTTATTTTTTAGAAGGAAATGAAGGGCACCACGCTCACTTAACATCTAAAGAAACAGGTGAGTTAGCTAAAAAAGCACAGGTCAAAAAATTGGTCTTAAGTCATTTAAGACAAGACATTGATTTAGACTTATTAAAAAAACAAACTGAAATGTACCATCAAGAAACAATAGAAACAGTACTTGCTTCAACACAGTTAAAATTAATATTATAGAGGAGAAATATGACATGATTTTTGTATCTAATGAAGGAATTACAGACCCACGACTAAATTTAGCAATTGAAACGTACTTGGTTCAAGAAATGCCAATAGATGAACCTATTCTTTTATTTTATATCAACGAGCCATCTATTATTATTGGACGAAACCAAAATACGATTGAAGAAATAAATACCGACTATGTTGAAAAGCAAGGAATTCATGTTGTTCGTCGTTTAAGCGGTGGAGGAGCAGTGTATCATGATGCTGGAAACTTAAATTTTAGTTTTATCATGCCTGATGATGGCGAGTCATTTAGAAATTTTGGTAAAGTGACGCAACCGATTATTGATGCCCTACATGATATGGGGGTTGAGGGAGCTGAGCTTAAGGGTCGAAATGACTTAGTAATTGATGACAAAAAATTCTCAGGTAATGCGATGTACTCAACCAATGGGCGTATGTTTGCTCACGGAACATTAATGTTTGATAGTGATGTTAATGAAGTCGTAAATGCTTTGAAGGTTAGAAAAGATAAAATAGAATCTAAGGGAATTAAATCAATCAGATCCCGTGTAACCAATATCAAGCCATACTTAACAGACACACATCAAAATATGTCGACAACTGATTTTAGAGAAGAAATTTTATTAAAAATATTTGAAACGGATAATGTTGATAATATTAATGTTTACGAATTAACGGATAAGGATTGGGAAAAAATTAATGCCATTTCAGATAAGTTATATAGAAATTGGGATTGGAATTACGGTCGTTCACCAGAATTTGATTTAGTAAGAAGAAAACGATTTGCTATTGGTTCAATTGAAGCTAAAATGAATGTATCTGAAGGTGAAATCAAAGAAATTCGTATTTTTGGTGATTTCTTCGGTCTAGGAGAAATTTCGGACGTGGAAAAAATGCTTGTAGGTGTGAAGTATGAAAAAGAAGCGATTAAAGAAGCCGTTGCTAAAATAGATGTTAAAAAATATTTTGGTAACATAGAAGCAGAAGATTTAATTGAATTACTTTATTAAAAATTAGAAAGAAAAGGAAGCCTTAAGATACAGGGCTTCCTCTTCTTTAGTACTTATTTAACTTGTTTTGATTTTTCAATAATTTTTGTCACGATACCATATTTAACGGCTTCTTCAGCACTCATCCAAAAGTTACGATCAGTATCTTCAGAAACTTTTTCATATGTTTGCCCTGTTGCTTTTGCAATCAAACGATTAATACGTTCACGCATTTTAACAATTTCTTGAGCTTCAATTTGGATTTCAGTACTTTGACCTTGAACCCCGCCGGCAGGTTGATGAATCATAAAACGAGTATTTGGTAATGAATAGCGGTCTTTTTTGTTTGCTGCTAAGTAAATCGTAATCCCCGCACTTGCTACCCAACCAGTTCCAACTACTTTAACATCAGGTTTTACAAATTTAATCATGTCATGGATTGTATCTCCTGCTTCAACATGGCCACCTTGACTATTAATGAAAATAGTAATAGGTTCATCATTTAAAGAAGATAATAGTAGCAATTGACTACTCACTTCTTTTGCTAAATCTTGGTTGATTTCTCCGTAAATTAAAATTGTACGGTTATCAATCATTTTTTGAGTTAATAGTGAATTTGTATCTTGTTTTTTTGTTTCTTCCATGGTAGAAAAAACCTCCCAATATGTATTTAATCTATTTTAACATATTACAAAAAATATACCCTTTTTAACGCTTAGGTTTGCGACCTAAGCCAACTGCATTTTTCATACGTTGTAAGGTTTTATTGGCCACTTGCTGAGCTTCTAATGCTCCCTTGTCAAGAATTTCATGTAACTCTTCTGATGCTAAGAAATGATTGTATCGTTCATGAATGGGTTCAATCCAAGTCACAACAGCTTCAGCTAAGTCAGATTTAAAGGCTGCGTAACCACTATCTTTATATTTTTCAGCTAACTCTTCTATTGAGTAGTCAGTTACTGAAGAATAAATAACTAGTAGATTTGAGATACCAGGCTTTTCCTCAGGATCATATTCAATAATGCCACTAGAATCTGTTACAGCAGAACGGATTTTTTTAGCGATTGCTTTGGGCTCATCTAGCATTGAAATATAACCTTTAGCATTATCATCTGATTTACTCATTTTTTTGGTAGGGTCTTGGAGACTCATAATCCGACCACCACTATTTTTTTCAGGAATTTTAACTTCAGGAACTGTTAGAATTTCTTGATTTTTAGCTGCGTAACGAGAATTAAAGCGCTCAACAAAGTCACGAGTTAATTCTAAATGTTGTTTTTGATCTTCACCAACTGGTACAAGATTTGTATTGTAAAGAATAATATCAGCAACCATTAATGGTGGATAAGTCAAAAGACCGGCACTTACAGAATGTTGTTTTTGAGATTTATCTTTAAATTGTGTCATTCTTTCTAATTCACCAAGAGATGTATTACATTGAACAATCCAGGCAGCTTCAGCATGAGCGGAAACTTCAGATTGGATAAAGATATCGGCTTGATCAGGATCAATTCCTACAGCTAAATATAACGCCGCTAATTGTAAAATTTGCTCTCTTAGTTTTAAGCGATCTTGTGGTACAGTAATCGCATGTTCATCAACAATACAAAAATAGCATTTATATTCTTTTTGTAAGTCAACAAACTGTTTCAGTGCTCCTATGTAATTTCCGATAGTGGGAATACCACTTGGTTGGATACCAGAAAAAATTACTTCCATGAATTATTCCACCTTTTTAAATTTTGTCATAAATACATTATACTAAAAAAGTAAAAGAATGACAGGAAATCATAAAAAACTAAGTGTTTAACAGTTTTCATTACTGTTTAAACACTTATTTTTTACTCTTAAAGCTTATTTCAATAGTAATTAAAAGGTTTTCAAAGTTGGCACGTTAATTGCTTATATACTAATGAGGTGAGAATAAAATGAAAAGAAACTATTTAATTGCAACACACGGTGAATTAGCTAAAGGTTTTCAAAGTTCACTAGATATACTAGCAGGAAAAGGGAATGATGTAACTGTTATTAATGCTTACATGACAGATGAAGATTATACGCCAGTCGTAACGAATTTCATTAAGAGTGTAGGACCAGATGAACAAGGTGTTATTTTTACAGATTTATTTGGAGGTAGTGTGAATCAAAAAGTCGTGACTGAAGTTCTGACTGCTAAAAGAGAAGATATATTTATTTTATCAAATGTTAACTTAGCTATTATTTTATCTCTTTTATTTTTATCAGAAGAATCACCCTTAACACAAGAAATGGTTCAAAATGCTATTGATGAGAGTCAAGTAAGTTTAGTACAGGTCACTCAAAATGAAGAAGAAGAAGATATCTTTTAGGAGGAAAAAGAAATGATTACACAAGTTAGAGTAGATGATCGATTAATTCACGGACAAGTTGCGGTTGTTTGGACAAAAGAATTAAATGCCCCTTTACTAGTTGTAGCAAACGATGAAGCTGCAAATAATAATGTGATGCAAATGACTTTGAAAATGGCTGTTCCAAATGGGATGAAATTACTTATCCGTTCAGTAGAAGATGCGATTGAGCTCTTCAATGATCCAAGAGGAAAAAATAAACGTATTTTTGTTATTGTAAATAGTGTTTCTGATGCTAATAAAATCGCACAAAATGTAATGGATATAGATGCTGTTAATGTAGCTAACGCTGGCCGTTTTGATAAATCTGATCCTGCTAGTAAAAAAATGGTGTTTCCAAGTGTTCAACTTAATCCAGAAGAAATTGAAGCAGCTAAAGAATTAGCCTCACTGGAACGAGTAAAAAGTTACAATCAAGTCTTGCCAACCAATCCACAAATTAGTTTAAAAGATACCATAAGTAAATTTTAAAAGGGGGAAATAACAAATGGTAATGGAAGCAACAATGGCGGCATTAGCCGTGTTTATATGTTTTGCAGGTAACTACTTAACAGGTCAAAGTATGATGGAAAGACCTTTAGTTGTTGGCTTAGTAACAGGCCTCTTGTTAGGTGATATGAAAACAGGAGTGTTAATGGGAGCCGCGTTAGAAGCAGTCTTCTTAGGTAACGTCAATATTGGAGGGGTTATTGCAGCTGAGCCAGTAACGGCAACTGCTTTAGCAACAACTTTTGCTATTATTTCAAATTTAGAACAAAATGCAGCAATGACTCTAGCGGTACCAATTGGTATGTTAGCAGCTGTTGTAGTTATGTTTTTGAAAAATGTTTTTATGAATATTTTTGCACCAATGTTAGACAAAGCAGCAAGGGAAAATAATCAAAAAATGATCGTCGCACTACATTATGGAACATGGCTCATTTATTACCTAATTATTGCATCAATTACATTTATCGGCATCTTAGCAGGTAGTGGACCTGTAAACACATTTGTGGAAAATATCCCAGAGCGTTTAATGAATGGACTTAGTGCTGCCGGTGGATTACTTCCAGCAGTTGGTTTTGCCATGTTGATGAAATTATTATGGGATAAAAAATTATCTGTCTTTTATATTTTAGGATTTGTCTTAACTGCTTATTTAAACTTACCTGCAGTGGCAGTGGCTGTTCTAGGTGTTGTTATTTGTGTGGTTGTTGCACAACGAGATATTCAAATTCAAAAGATTCAGACAACTGGTACCAAAGTAGCAAGCAATGGCGCTTCGACAAAAGAGGATGAAGAGGAGGACTTTTTCGCATGAAATTCCAAGAAAATTTAAATAAAGAAGAAAAGAAAATGATGCGTTCTGTCTTTTGGCGTTCATGGACAATGAATGCTAGTCGTACAGGAGCAACACAGTACCATGCGGTTGGAGTTATCTATACATTACTACCAGTCATTAATCGTTTTTACAAAACAGATGAAGAACAGGCAGAAGCTATTGTAAGACATACAACTTGGTTTAATGCGACAATGCACATCAATAACTTTATTATGGGGCTTGTTGCTTCAATGGAAAAACAAAATAGTGAAGACGACACCTTTGATGCAAGTTCTATCACTGCGGTAAAAGCATCTTTAATGGGTCCAATTTCAGGAATTGGGGATTCATTCTTTTGGGGGATTTTGCGAGTAATAGCAGCAAGTATTGGGATTTCACTTGCATCAACTGGCTCTCCTTTAGGAGCAGTTGTGTTCTTATTACTTTATAATGTACCCGCCTTTTTAATTCATTACTATGCTCTTTACAGTGGGTATTCAGTAGGAGCAAGTTTTATTCAAAGGATGTATGAATCTGGTGGAATGAAGATATTAACAAAAGCTTCTGGAATGCTTGGTTTAATGATGATGGGAAGTATGACAGCGTCAAACGTAAAATTTAAAACAATTTTAGAAGTTAGTGTTAAAGGCAGTAAAGAGGCAATCCAAATTCAAGAATATTTGGATCAATTATTTGTAGGTCTGGTTCCGTTAATCGTCACATTAGTTGCTTTTTGGTTACTTCGTAAAAAGGTAAACGTTAATGTTGTGATGTTTGGTATTATGTTCTTAGGAATTATTTTAGGTTTATTAGGCATTTGTTAGAAATGGTACGATTTTTAGAATAAATAATTCATTTTAATAAATTTGTTTTTTAATCAGTTATAATTAATTAAAACTAAGTAATCTATTGAAGCAGCGCAAACTTCTTTTAAAGTGAGTTTGTGTTGCTTTTTTGAAAAAATAATTTTGGTGTTATTTACTTAAAGTAAAATTAATAAGTAATATAAGGAGGATTATTGTGAAAAGGGAAACCCATGATTTAATCATAACTATTTTGGAAAACGAAAAGGAAGGATTAACTACTTTGGAAATTGCTGATGCCTTAGGATTGAGTCGTTCAGCAACAAGTTTGTATTTAAATAAATTACTAGAAAAAAGAGAAGTCCGTCAAAAAGGAAGTCGGCCAGTTTATTGGCAGTCACTAACAAGTAGTCAAGTAGAAAATCAAGCAAATGTCTTTCAACAATACATAGGTTACGATGGAAGTGCTCGGGAAGCTATTGAAAAATGCAAAGCGGCTATACTTTATCCTCCTGTTGGGTTACCTCTTTTATTATGTGGACCTAGTGGTGTTGGAAAAAGTTTCTTAGCTAAACTAATTTTTGATTACTTAAAGGAAAAGCGAGAAGAGGAAGCTAAAACCTTTATAGTATTTAACTGTGCCGATTATGCCAATAATCCAGAGTTATTATCCTCTATGTTGTTCGGGCATACTAAAGGAGCCTTTACAGGAGCTGACACAGATAAAAAAGGTCTTCTTAGCCAAGCTGACGGGGGAATTTTATTTTTAGATGAAATCCATCGCTTATCAAAAGAAAATCAGGAAAAATTATTTCAATATATGGATAGTGGGAAATTTAGGCCAATGGGAGAAGAGAGTAAAATGGTCTCTTCTCAAGTTCGTTTACTTTTTGCAACAACAGAAGACCCAAAAGAGGTGCTATTACCAACCTTTTATCGGAGGCTTTCAGTAATTGTTAATTTACCCGCTTTACATGATAGACCAATTCTTGAAAGAATATCATTGATTAATCACTTGTTTATCCGCGAGTCAGTTCGAATAAATCGAAAGTTAAAAATAGATAATCAAATTTTTAAACGACTATTGGATCAACAAATTCCTGGTAATGTTGGTAGCTTGATTAATGAAATACAAATGTGTTGTGCCGATTCATTAAGAAAGAATGTGTCACAAAAATACCTAGAAATTAGTGAAGAGGGTGCGACCCATTTTACAATTATATCTTATCCAGAAGAGGAGTCTGATCATAAAACGGATTATCTAGGTCAGTTAAATAAGGTTTTTATGTCATTAATTACTTCAAAGAAGTCTATATTAGAACTAAAGGAAGAGTTGTTTCAGTTTGATTCTCACTTTTTAGAAGAGGAATTTTACATAACAAATAATTTTCTAGAAAATCAATTAATACAACAAATTGAAGCAAATAATCAGAGAATTATTGATAATAACCAAGTCACATCTGAAGCAATAAAATGTGTTATTCGATTGCTTCAAGTAAACAAAAATTCACTTTCTATTAAAATTTTAGAAGAATTAAAAAGAGAAATGTCTAAAGAGTATCCTCGAACAGCCTTATTTTCTCATTACGTGACTGAAGACGTTTCGCCTGAAATAAAATTGTTTGTTGAGGTTATATTAAGTATTTTACTAATTGACAGTATATCTGAGGAAATTAAATATCATGCTTTACTGGTAGCGCACGGCGATACAACAGCGTCAAGCATTCGCTCGGTAGCTAATAAACTGTGCGGGGAATATATATTTGATGCAATCAATATGCCGTTGACTTCTTCAATACGGGATGTTGTGGCTAAAGTTAAATTATGGCTTTCTGAGAGGGATACGTCAGAAGGAGTCATTATGTTAGTTGACATGGGATCCCTAACACATTTGTATAAGAGTTTAAAACCTCAAATTTTAGGAGAACTACTAGTCATTAATAATGTAACGACCTCTTACGCTTTAGAAATTGGACAACAGTTAGTAAACGGTCAAATGTTTTATGAGATTGCCAAAAATGCAGAAAAAAATTTTTTAACTAACATTCAATATTTTGAAGGATTTTCTGTCGAGAAAAATATCATTATATCTAGTATTTCGGGTTATGATATTTCAAAAAAATTGAGAAAAATTTGTGAGAAAAATTTTAATCCAGATATAAAATTGATTGCTTTAAAATTCAATGAGTTACGTAATATTTTAGACAGGGCAAGTACAGACCAAAATTATTTGAAAGAAACATCACTGATTTTAACAACCTCTTATTTGGATAATAAGACTGATGTACCAAGCATTAACTTGCTAGATGCATTGGATGAGGATGCTGAAAATCAACTAGGTATCACTTTTAAGAATTTAATTCATCCAAGTAATGTACCAAATATTTTAAATGAGTTTATTCACTTTTTCTCAAAAGAGGGATTATCAGAAAAATTAGAGTTTTTAAATCCAGACGTTATCATAAGACAGGTAGAGAGTATTACAGAAAAATGTGAGAAAAGATTTAACTTGCCTCTTAGTGCAAAAATGAAATTTAATTTAACGATGCATTTGGCACTAATGGTAGAACGAATGATGTTAGGAGATACAGATTATCCGGTTCCTGAAAATTTATTAGAATTAAAAATTAATCAAAAATTCTTTTATCAAAATATGAAGGATATTGTATCTACTCTAGAACAGTTTTATCGTATTCAAATATCTGATTGGGAACTTTTTGTTCTATATGAAATATTAAATGCATAAATAAACAATATCATTAAAATAGTTTGAAACTCTAAAGAAGCTTTTATCAGATTTTAAATAGGATAATGGTTTCTTTTTTGCTTCATGTCTCTAATTAATTGTAGTAGAAGACAGCTAATAATTTCAAAAAATATAGGGTAAAAAAAGCTTTGTGATATCTGATAGTACACATCTTTAAGCTGTTTTAGTTATTTTTATAATGTGAATTGTTTGTAAAAAAAACATTAAGAATTATTTAAATAATGGAGAAACCTGATATAATAAGGTTTTCGGAGATTATAAAATAGACGTTTTTTGTTAAAAAAAGTGAAAAAAATCTAGTATTTTGTAAAGTGTTATAGTATAATTAACTTAAAGTTGTAAACAGAAAACGCCAACTGTTAGTCTGTTAATTTTGAAAGGAAGTGAATCGTATGTTGAAATTATATACTTCACCTAGTTGCACATCATGTCGAAAAGCAAGAGCTTGGTTACAAGAGCACCAAATTCCATTTGTTGAGAGAAATATCTTTTCAGAACCGCTAACGCAAGATGAACTAATTGAAATTTTACGCATGACTGAGGATGGTACAGAAGAGATAATTTCTACTCGTTCTAAAGTATTTCAAAAGTTGGACGTTGATTTGGATGAACTATCACTTCCTGAGCTATTGAAGTTAGTTCAAGAAAATCCAGGATTACTACGCCGCCCGATTATGGTTGATGACAAACGCCTTCAAGTTGGATTCAATGAGGATGAAATTCGTCGTTTCTTACCGAGAGAAGTTAGAGCAATTGAGTTGAAACATGCTCAAATGATGGCAGGAATTTAAGAAGATTATTTATATAAAACTTCAGCATGTTGATAAAGAGATATCTGACATGCTGTTTTTTTTGTTTTCAGGTATAATAGAAATATAGAGTAGTGATTGCTTTACTTTTCTATTATTTTCGATACAATAGGGCTAAAGATAAAATTAAGAGAAACGAGGTGTAGCGTGATGGAGATGGAGAGGATTAACGAGAATACCATTCGAGTTTCCATTGGAAATGACGACTTGGCTGAAAGAGGTGTTACTTTCTTAGACTTGTTAGGCAATCAAAAACAAATAGAAAGTTTCTTCTACAGTATTTTAGAGGAAGTTGATGTTGAAGAACAATTTCAAGAGACAGACTCTGTAACTTTCCAAGTGCTACCCAATCATGATGGTCTAGAATTATTTATCAGTAAAAATTTACCGATGAATGATGATGATAATTTAGATGTTATGCCAGATAATGTTTTAGGTGATGGTTTTACAGATTTTTTAAAGGAACATATTGCAGGCAATGGTAAGCTGGATGAGAATATTCTAGATGAGGATATGGATCTTTTGGGAGATGGCTTAAACAATGTTTACGAAACTATTTTTAGATTAGATGCGTTTGAAACAATGATTACTGTAGCTAAACATATTAAGATAGAAAATGTTTTAAGTTATCTTTATAAGTTTAAAGAAGATTACTTTTTGAGAATTTCATTTTTTACTGAAGAAAATAATGAAATGCAAGTTAAAAATGACATGGCACAATTTTATGAATATGCTAGTAAAACAAATGTAACCGCAGATATTCTTGAAGAATATGGTGAAGTTGTTATGGACCGAAATGCATTAGAGTTAACTAGATATTACTTTAAATAACAAATAAAAAAGTAAAAGAACAAGTTGGGGGATGTTTCTTTAAACATCCCTTTTCTTTTTTCAAGAAAGAGGGTGAGAATTTGATTAACAGGAAAGAGTTTTTATTGTATACAATTGCAGGAACTATTGGAACGTTTATCTATTTCTTTGCTAGATTTACTTCTAAAGGACTAACTGACAATGTATTAATTCCGGTGATTGTTGGTCAAATTTGTGCCATTGTCTTTTCCTTTTTTGCTAATAAGTTTTTTGTTTTTAAAAATAAAGGAACGGGCATTAAAAAGGCTTGTCACCAATTTTTAGAGTTTTGCATAGGTCGATTATTGGTATTTTTTCTTGATTTAGGAATAGCTTTCTTTTTTGTGGATAAATATGGAAAGTTTTGGATAAATGCGTTAGGATTACGTTTTATTAATTATCAGAATGCTTTCTTTTCTAATCCCATGTTTTACCGTTTTATTGGGAATGAAAAACTACTAAATGAATTTATCTTTACCGTAATTTCTCAAGTGTTAGCAACGATTATTAATTACTTTTTCTCAAAAAAAATTGTCTTTAAAATCCAAAAGAGCCAAGAAGCAATTGCTTCTTAGCTCTTTTTTTACATGCCGATTAAATAATCATCATTTTCCATCGCTTCAACAGTTCCAAGTAAGTAACCATTACCAACTTGTGAGAAGAAATCGTGATTGCTTGTTCCTGTCGATAAGCCGTTCATAACAATCGGGTTAACATCACTAGCAGTATCAGGGAAAAGAGGATCTAGACCTAAGTTCATCAATGCTTTATTAGCATTGTAACGCAGGAATGTTTTTACCTCTTCAGTCCAACCTAATTTATCGTATAAAAGTTCAGTGTATTTCTCTTCGTTTTCGTATAGCTTGAAAAGAAGATCGTACATCCAGTCTTTCATTTCTTCTTGCTCTTTTTCAGATAACTCATTAAAGCCAACTTGGAATTTATAGCCAATATAAGTCCCGTGAACTGATTCATCACGAATGATCAGTTTAATAATCTCAGCCACATTGGCTAGTTTATTATTACCTAGATAATAAAGAGGTGCGTAGAATCCAGAATAGAAAAGGAAGGTTTCCGCATAAACGCTGGCAACTTTTTTCTGTAATGCAGTTCCAGTTAGGTAAATCTCATTAATGATTTCAGCTTTTGTTTGTAGGTACTCATTTGTGTTAGTCCATTCAAAAATTTCTTCGATTTCAGCCTTGGTATTTAGTGTACTAAAGATAGAAGAGTAACTTTTAGCATGAACAGATTCCATAAACTGAATATTATTTAAAACAGCTTCTTCATGAGGTGTTCTAACATCTGGTCTGATGGCATCAATAGCACTTTCAGATTGAATCGTATCAAGAAGGGTTAAACCACCAAAGACTAAGCCAATGGTTTCTTTTTCATCCTCAGATAAAGTTCTCCAGTCATCTAAGTCATTAGATAAGGGGATACGAGTATCTAACCAGAATTGCTCAGTTAGTTTTTCCCACGTTGATTTATCAATAATATCTTCAATGGCGTTCCAGTTAATCGCCTTATAATAACTATTTGTCACAGTTAATTTCCTCCTTAAATAACACAACTCTCACAGTGGTTACTACCAATTTCTTCCGCATCATCTGTAAAGGTTCTTACGTAATAGATTGATTTAACCCCTTTATGGAAAGCATAATGGCGTAAAATATTTAAATCGCGCGTTGTTTGTTTGGTAGTTCCTTTTTTCCATTCGTAAAGTCCCTCAGGCATCTCAGAACGCATGAATAAGGTTAAGCTCATTCCTTGGTCAATGTGTTTTTGAGCAGTTGCATAAACATCAATGACTTTTCTCATATCCATATCATAAGCAGACGTGTAATAAGGCATACTTTCATTTGATAGATGAGGAGCAGGGTAGTAGATTTTTCCAATTTTTTTCTCTTGACGTTCCTCAACAAGGCGTGTGATTGGATGAATACTAGCACTTGTATCGTTAATATAAGAGATAGAGCCGTTTGGTGCGACAGCTAATCTATTTTGATGATATAAGCCATACTCTTTGATTGAATCACGAAGAATGGCCCAGTCTTCAGCAGTAGGTATATCAATCGTATTAAATAACTCTTTAATCTTTTCAAATTTTGGCATGATTGGTTCGTTAATGTAACTCTCAAAGTAAGAACCATTTGCGTAATCTGATTTTTCAAAGTTATGGAAAGATTCTTTTCTTTCTTTTGCGATATTATTACTCTCTACTAAAGTCCAGTAGTTAAGTAACATAAAGTAAATATCAGTGAATTCTATAGACTCCTCAGAGCCATATTCCATCTGATTTTTGGCAAAATAAGTATGGAGACCCATAGCCCCTAAACCAATTGTGTGATTTAATCTGTTGCCATTTTGAATGGAAGGTACAACTTCGATATCGGATGCATCAGTAATATATGTTAAGGCACGTGTCATGGTACGAACTGATTTTCCAAAGTTTGGGCTATCCATTAAGTTAACAATATTAGTAGACCCTAAGTTACATGAAATATCCGTTCCTAACTCGTCATATTCTTGACGGTCATTAATCATAGATGGTTCTTGTACTTGCAATATTTCAGAACATAAGTTGCTCATGATAATTTTTCCATAAACTGGATTAGAGCGGTTAGCCGTATCAATATTAATAATATAAGGATAACCAGATTCTTGCTGTAGTTTACTAATTTCATTTTCTAAGTAACGGGCACTAATTTTTTGTTTACGAATCTTAGGATTATTAACTAAACTATCGTATTCTTTTGTAATATCAATATAAGAGAAGGGAATACCGTATTCACGCTCTACACTATATGGACTAAATAAATACATATCCTCATTTTTACGAGCTAATTCGTAAAATTTATCTGGTACAACTAAACCAAGGGATAAAGTCTTAACGCGAATTTTTTCATCCGCATTTTCTTTTTTAGTTGATAAAAACATTTCGATATCTGGGTGGAAAACATTTAGGTATACCACACCAGCACCTTGGCGTTGACCTAATTGATTACTATAACTAAAGCTATCTTCAAATAACTTCATTACGGGAACAACACCACTAGCAGCCCCTTCATATCCTTTAATAGGAGAACCCGCTTCACGTAAGTTAGACAAGGTAATCCCAACACCACCACCAATACGTGATAATTGTAAGGCACTATTAACGGTTCTACCAATACTGTTCATGTCATCAGTTACTTGGACTAGGAAACAAGAAACCAGTTCCCCACGACGTTTGCGACCTGCATTTAAGAAGGATGGTGTTGCAGGTTGGTAGCGTTGGTAAATCATTTCCTCGGCTAAACTCATAGCAAGTTCTTCATTACCATCAGCAAAGTATAGAGCATTGAAGGCTACACGGTCCTCATAGCGCTCTAGATAAGCATTCCCATCGTTCGTTTTTAACGCGTATTGAGAATAAAACTTGTAAGCTGCCATAAAGGATTTAAAGGTAAAGTGTTGAGCCTCAAGATAGGTGTAAAGAGATTCGATAAAAGAAATCGAGTATTTAGCAATAAACTCTGCCTCAATATAATCTTCTTTAATTAAAAAATCTAATTTATCTTCAACAGAAGAGAACACTTTCGTATTTGGCTCTACGTTTTCGTTAAAGAAAGCAGTTAAGGCTTCTTTATCTTTATATAAAGGAATTTGATCATTGATAGGTCTATTAATTTCATTATTTAACTCAAAATAAGTTACATCTTTAAGGTCTTTTAGACTCAAGGTCATTCACTACTTTCTTAAAATTAGTCACATCATCAGGTGTGCCATTGAATTCGAAGCTAAAGAGCAAAGGGACATGATAATCTCTTGCAATATCTTTAGCGGTAAAGATAAATAGGTCAGCAAAATTACGATTTCCTCCACCTGCGACACCAAGCATATTATCTTGATTAGTTTTGTACTCAATAAAATCGTTCACTACTTCTGTGACTTCAAGGTCATAGGTAGGAACGATTAGGATGTAAGGTTCGTTCAATTCATGAAACGGATTAGTAGGGTCTATTTCATAAGCAGGAAGGTCTAATTTTTTGATAAATCGTCTAGTTTGCCCGGTTAAAGAAAAAAAGACTAATTTCATATTATACAGCCAACGCTCTTAATTGATCTGGGCGGAAACCAACAATTGTTACTCTCTCATCAGCAGTTGTAATAACGGGAACACTTCTGAATCCTTGTTCTTTAAGAGTATCTATATATTGTGGTTCGTTGTCGATATTAATTTCTTCAAAATTTAAATTTTTGTCTGCCAAAAATTTCTTTGTCATTTTGCATTGTGGGCAGTTATCTTTTGTATATAAAGTAATTGTTTTCATAATATTCACTCCGTTTTGTATTAGTTTCTATAACTATTAGTATAGCTTTTTCTAAAAAAAAGTCAATGTAAAAACACCATATATAGTGTCGCTTCTTAATGTAAGCACAATCTTTTGTGGTTATCTATTTCACAAAACAATAATAACAAGCTTTCATTTGTCTTTTCAGATAAGAAAAATTTATTATTATTATTTTTTAGAAAAATACTTTGAAAACTCAGAATAAATGAAAAGTGCCAATTTTCACAATAATAGTTGACTCACGTGCGTAAGGCATTTAAAATAGTAATTAATGAGAATGGTTATCAATATCATTCTAAGTGATGATAAAAGGAGCCCTTGTGATGGAAAATGTCACCAATTGTAAAATGAACCACATTTATCAGTTTCAAGAATTTAAAGGTTCAAAAGATCATGAACGTCACTTAAGAAATTTAGGATTAGTTAGTGGTGTTGATTTGTATATTGTGTCTAAGCAAGTTGGACAACCGATTATTTTAGTTTTTAAAGGAACTCGTATAGGTCTTGATGAAGAAGTTGCTCGAGGTATACAAGTGGTAGAAAAAGATACTATTCACGAAAATCTATTAGAGTCTATGGATCAACTAGGAGTAGGAGATTTTGCTCAGGTGGTTAAAATCATAGGAACGGGAGCTCTTAAGAGAAGGTTGATGGATATGGGATTAACAAAAGGAACTCGGATTGAAGTAAAAAAATATGCACCACTAGGTGATCCTATTGAAATTAGTGTTCGAAATTATAATTTAACGTTAAGAAAAAAAGAAGCGGAATTAATTTTAGTAGAAAGAGAGCTTGACTAATGGAGAAAGAAAAACACATTGCCTTAGTTGGAAATCCAAACAGTGGAAAGACAAGTCTTTTTAATGAATTAACTGGGGCTAATCAATCTGTGGGTAATTGGCCAGGTGTAACGGTTGAAAGAAAAAGTGGTCGCTTAAAAGAAGAAAACTGTGTCGTCTTGCAGGATTTACCAGGCATCTATTCTTTATCTCCTTATACACCAGAGGAAGTAGTAGCAAGGGATTACTTATTGGAAGAAAACCCGAATCAACTACTGAATATTGTAGATGGAACTAATCTAGAGAGAAACCTCTATTTAACTACGCAGTTACTTGAAACAGGAATTCCCATGATACTTAGTATCAATATGATGGATGTTGTTAAAAAGGAAGGGACAATCATAAATTGTGAAAAACTCTCTTATGGGTTAGGTGTTCCCGTTCATCCAATTAGTGTCGTAAAAAAACTAGGTTTAAAAAAAATAAAAGAAGAGTTAACTAAAGAGCAGATAATTCCTATTAATAATGATAACTATCCATTATATGACGATCGTTTAGAAGTAGCTTTATCTGAAATTAGTCAATTAATTATTAAATATGTACCTGCTCACCAATTGCGTTTTTTCTCTATTAAATTTTTTGAAAGAGATGTGAAAGTATTAGAGGTTACAACACTTCCTAAAACTGTCCAAAATGAGATAGAAGAAATCATTCAAATAACAGAGAAAATTATGGGAGATGATAGTGAGAGTATTATTATAAACGAGCGTTATGATTATATTGCTCAATTAGTTGCTCTTAGTACAATTAAATCAAAAGATTTGCATTTAACAGCTAGTGATAAGATTGACCGAATTGTTACTAATAAGTGGCTATCTTTACCGATTTTTGCAGGAATCATGTGGGCGGTATATTATCTATCTATTCAAACTGTCGGAACAATGGGAACAGATTGGGTTAACGATGTTTTGTTTGGTGACATTATCCCAAATCATGTTACTCGTTATCTAGAAATTTGGCAAATAGCACCTTGGCTACAATCCCTCATCTTAGATGGTATTATAGCGGGAGTTGGTGCAGTGTTAGGATTCTTGCCTCAGTTAATGGTTTTATTCCTTTGTTTGTCTATTCTAGAAGATTGTGGATACATGGCTCGTATAGCTTTTGTGATGGATCGTTTTTTCAGAAAATTTGGTTTATCTGGTAAATCGTTTATTCCTATGTTGATTGCTACAGGATGTGGCGTTCCAGGTGTAATGGCAAGTCGTACGATTGAAAATGAAAAAGATCGCCGTATGACTATTATGACAACTACTTTTATGCCCTGTTCAGCTAAATTGCCTATTATTGGCTTAATAGCAGGAGCGTTCTTCCCTAAGAGTAGTTGGGTTGCTCCATCAGCATATTTTATTGGAATTGGAGCTATTGTTTTATCGGGAATAATTTTAAAGAAAACAACATTATTTGGTGGAAAAGCAGCTCCTTTTATTATGGAAATGCCATCTTATCATATGCCTAGATTTAGAAATAGTCTCAGACAAACGTTAGATCGTTCGTCAGCCTTCATAAAAAAAGCAGGGACTATTATTTTTGCTAGTTCAGTCATCATTTGGTTTTTAATGGCTTTTAACTTTAAATTACAAATGGTAGAGGCTGATAAAAGTATGTTAGCTTCTATTGGTAAATCAATTTCCTTTATCTTCGCTCCTTTGGGTTGGGGAAATTGGCAAACAACAATTGCAACTGTAACAGGATTAATTGCTAAAGAAAATGTGGTTGGAACGTTTGGGATTTTATATGGACACCAGGAGTTAGTTAGTGAAGTCGGTCAGGAGTATTGGCCACTTCTTAGCGCTAGTTTAACCCCATTGGCTGGTTATTCGTTCTTAATCTTTAATCTGTTGTGTGCTCCTTGTTTTGCAGCAATTGGTGCAATTCGAAGAGAAATGAACGATTGGAAATGGACAACGCTAGCAATTTCTTATCAGTGTGGTTTGGCTTACATGGTGAGCTTTGTTATCTATCAATTAGGAAGTGTTCTAATAGATGGGGCAACATTTGGCTTTGGACAATTAGTTGCTAGTCTATGTGTTATGGGAATTTTTATTTTGTTAGTCAGAAAGCCAAAAGAAAAACGAAACTTAGTGATAGAAGGTATTGAAATATTGTAGGAGGTTATTATGGGAACAGTGATATTAGGTGGCCTCATCTTTGTAGGGGTTGCACGTGTTATATACAAATATGGGATTAAAAAAGAATCAACATGCGATTGTTCATCGGTAGATTGTCCTGTGAAGAAAAAATAAAAAGATATTAAATTTAATAATAAAGAAAAGGAAGAGGTAAATTCTTCCTTTTTTGTCGCTTAAAAAGACCGAAATTAGGAAAAAATAACCTTTCTTTTATCATATACTTTTCTTAACAGAAAAAGGATGGTGTAAGATGATAGAAAAATACAATGAACTAGAAGTTGAGGTAATGTTTGAGAGTGTTATGTCTGATGTAACAAAAGCTATAGGTGAGTTTGAAAAAACACTAAGTTATAGACAATTGCGTTATTCTGAACAAAAAGACGCAAGAGAAATTATATTGACTTTTGGTGAGTGGTTATTTGATTATCATTTAGAAGAAATGACTGCTTGGAGTGAAACGAGTATTAAGGATATTTTGGTCGTTATTTTCCCTCATAAAATATCTGCAAATGTTTCTTTTTTTAGAAAAATAACACCTATTTTATGTTCATTCTTAGAATTTTTATACTATGCTAATTTACAAAAAAATGGTTTAAAACTTTCTGGAGCTGTAAAAGAGGTAGATTTCTTGATGATTAATGAGGTTGAAGTTTTACAAAAGAATAGCAAGGAAAAGAAGTTATTTGACTTAGGAGAAGAGATGGGCTTAGATATGTCAGACTTGAGTGACTTAGAGCGTTTATATACATTTGTTGAATTATTTGAAAATCCTGAAAAAAAAAGTAAAAAAACAAAAATTATTAACTTTTCAGACATAGTAAAGCAGAAGAAAAAATAAAGTTTCCATTGAAATAAAAAAAAGCAAGTGTTATAATAATCAAGTCGGGGCTGTTAGCTCAGCTGGTAGAGCAACGGACTCTTAATCCGTGGGTCGCGAGTTCGAACCTCGCACAGCCCATAATCTCGATGATAAGGAATACTTAAACGTTGACGTATATAAAATATGTCGTTGTTTAAGTATTTTTTTGTTCATATAGTTCATATATGAGTGTATAAATAACCTTTTTTGTTTTATTAAAGCAGAATAAACAAAAAAAGCAGGGAACGATGTCCACTGCTTTTTTGCTTCAGCGCAAGTAAGGTTTTGTAAGGGAAGGGGAAAACAAGACCTGCGCGTCAATTATTAGCCGAATAAATTAAATAAATTAATTTATATATTAAGCTTAAAACATAACTGACGAACTGACAATATAAAAAACGTATTATTTATTTATGATAAAATAATACCCTTATAAAAGCCTATAAATCAGCGTTTGAAACTTTTCATATTTTGCTTATATATACGCATTTAATGGCGAAAAGAGAGATTAAAATACAGGCTTAATCAGTTTTTAATAAACTAAAATGAAGTGAAAAAGAAAAATTTTAGAAAAAAGTTGAAATGTTGTATAATAGAATGGATACAGTAACATAAAATGTTATTTCTAGGAGGTTCAATAGTGAAAAAAATATTAGTTGTTGACGATGAAAAACCGATTTCAGATATTGTGAAATTTAATTTAAGTAAAGAAGGCTATGAAGTTTTTACTGCTTTTGATGGAGAAGAAGCTGTTGAGAAGGTGAGTGAAGTTGAACCGGACTTAATTTTACTGGATTTGATGCTACCAAAAAAAGATGGGTTAGAAGTATGTCGTGAAGTTAGAAAAAATTATGACATGCCAATTATTATGGTAACGGCTAAAGACTCAGAAATTGATAAAGTACTTGGGTTGGAACTTGGAGCAGACGATTATGTCACTAAACCTTTCTCAAATAGAGAGTTAGTCGCTCGAGTGAAGGCTAATTTAAGACGTCATGGTAATACTGCTGCTAAAGCTGAGGAAGATAATAATAATGAATTAAATATTGGTGCGTTAACGATTCACCCAGATGCTTACATAGTATCTAAGCGTGGTGAAACGATCGAATTAACCCATCGTGAATTTGAATTATTGCATTATTTAGCTAAACATATTGGACAAGTTATGACACGTGAGCACTTACTTCAAACTGTTTGGGGATACGATTATTTTGGGGATGTTCGTACTGTTGACGTAACAGTTCGACGGTTACGTGAAAAAATAGAAGATAACCCTAGCCACCCAACTTGGTTAGTAACTCGTCGTGGTGTGGGATATTACCTAAGAAATCCGGAACAGGATTAGAGGTTTTATCATTATGAATCAAAAAAAATTGCGTTTTTTCTCCTCTGTTCATTTTAAAATAGCACTGGTATTTGTTCTCTTGTTAATGATATCAATTGAAATTATCGGAGCTATTTTTATCCGTGAATTGGAAAGTTCAACAATCAAAACATTTGAAGATAATATGACCGCTCAAGTAGATACACTAGCTACAAATTTGAGTAGTGAATTAACAAAATATAAAGAAAATCCAAAAGAAAATAATCTCAAACGAACCCTAGTAGAGTTTTCTAAGAGTGATATTTTAGAGGCTAGACTTGTAGATGATACAGGAATTGTGATAGCAACAAGTGATCCTAATCTACAAGGAGATATTGGTAAGAAAAATGATTATGAATCTTTTAACACCTTTACTCAAAAAAGAGAAGAACGAAAAGATCCGGTAACCGGTGACCGTGTTTACGTGAATATCCAACAAGTATATTCTCCAACAGGTAATGCCGTTATCGGCTTTCTTTACGTCAAAAGTGATATTGAAAGTAAATATCGACAAGTAAGTGATATTGCCTTGATCTTCTTTTATGCCTCAATGATAGCGTTAGTATTCTCTCTAATAATCGCTCTACTTGTGGCAAGAACGATCACTAAACCAATCGGTGAAATGAAACAACAAGCTGTAAGAATTGCTAATGGAGACTATTCTAGACAAGTAGAAGTATATGGTAAAGATGAGTTAGGTCAACTTGGAGAAACTTTTAACGAAGTGTCTGCCAGAATTGAAGAGGCACAAGAAACAATGGATGCCGAAAGACGAAGACTAGATAGTGTTCTCTCCCATATGACAGATGGTGTAATCGGAACTGATCGTAGAGGAAATATTATCTTAATTAATGATACTGCTTTAAGCTTGCTTCAAGTGAAGATGGAAGAAGTGCTTGGCGAATCTATTTTAACTCTTTTAAATATTGAAGAAGAGTATACATTCAGGACACTTTTAGAAGAGCAAGAGGAGACACTTATTGACTTTTCGGATCAACTTGGAGAAGCTATGCTCCTCAGGGCAGAATTTTCAATGATACGCCGAGAGTCTGGTTTTATTAGTGGACTTGTTTGTGTTCTTCATGATGTGACAGAAAAAGAAAAAGATGAAGAAGAACGCCGGCAGTTTGTTTCCAACGTGTCTCATGAGCTTAGAACACCGTTGACAAGTATGAGAAGTTACATTGAAGCTCTAGTGGATGGCGCTTGGCAGGACCCAGAAGTTGCCCCAGCCTTTTTAAAAGTCACTCAAGAGGAAACGAATCGAATGATCAGAATGATCAATGATTTACTTCATTTATCACGTATGGATTCCAATAAAATTGAGCTTAAACAGGAATTGGTTAACTTGAATGAACTGTTTAACTATGTGATTGATCGTTTTGACATGGTTATTAAAGATAGTGAAAAGAATTATGAAATTAAACGAGAATTTACGAAACGTTCGATTTGGGTGGAGATAGACACAGATAGAATGATCCAAGTCTTTGATAATATTTTAAACAATGCGATAAAGTATTCTCCAGCAGGAGGAACGATTACTTGTCGTCTACTTGAAACGCATAAAAATGTGATTATTAGTATTTCTGATGAAGGGCTAGGCATTCCTAAACAGAACTTAGGGAAAGTTTTTGATCGTTTTTACCGAGTGGACAAAGCGCGCTCTCGAGCTATGGGCGGATCTGGTTTAGGGCTTGCGATTTCAAAAGAGTCAGTCAAGGCCCATGGTGGAAGTATCTGGGTGGAGAGTGAAGAGAATAGAGGGTCTACTTTCTTTATTTCTCTTCCATACGAACCTTATGAGGAGGATCTTTGGGAATGAATCAAGTAAGCGATAAAATAATAAAAATCAGCCTAATCGCTATGATTTTACTTAGTCTTTTTCTTTCGTTTAAAATCTGGACCAAGCCTGCAAATCGTTCGTTAGCGGAAAAAGGTAAGAATAACACATCAGAGTTAGTGCAAACAAAAAAAATGAAGGATGTCTATGTTCCAACAAAGCTTTTTTATCATAAAGAAAAAGATAATATCCTTTATTCCAATAAAGAAACAACGATTATTAATCTTCACAACAAACTTAGATCATTTGAGTTTAAAGATAGTAAAGAGTTAGATGAAAAAGCAACCCAAGGAGTGATGTATTCAACTAATTCATTCAATCTGCATTACCCAAAGGAATTACCACTTTCGGTATATGAAAGTATCTATAAAATGGACTTAAATGTCTCAAAAGAATTAGAAAATTTTAAATTTAATCGAATTAGTTACTCTTTTGAAAGTGGAAAAGTCTCTTTTATTAATAGCCTGGATAAAAAAGGAATAGTGTTTACTGCAAAAGGAGATAGCAATAAACTAAATGAATTAGTATCAAACGAGAAAGAAAACAATTATTACCCAGTGAGCCTAGATCCTGAAAATATTTCTAGTATTTATTATATGAAGGATGATGTGGAGTTAAAGACGTACAGTTATATTGTAGCAACTCAATCATTTACGACATTTTCAAAAGCCTTTTTTACCCAGTCAACGGACTTGTACTCTAATGAAAGCAATAACGTTAATTTATCTAATGGAGAAGGTGAATCCTTAACGATTCAGTCAGATACTGGGGAAGTAAATTATTTTGGAAAACTTAATGCGACAGAAAAACACACGAAAAATACTCTTTACTTTGATACGTTTCAGTATGTTGAAAATATAGGTAACTCAATGGGAACGCTGCGTTATTTTGACGCAAAAGTTGGAGATGTCACTTATCGAAATTACATTGAAGGATTTCCGGTTTTTGGTAAAAATATGAAGGGTCGTTTAGAAGTAGTTGTCCAAAATAAAAATGTCTTTGTGAGAACAAATCAAGAAATGATTCAGATGCCAATACCTTCAGACGAAACTATCACTTTGGTGTCTACTGAGAAGTTAATGGAAGAGCTAGTTGAATCTGGTGTAGACTTAAAGAATGTCGAAGACGCCCAAATTGGCTATGAATGGCAGACAAACTCAGAAACTAAGCAGGCCGTTGATCTCGTTCCAACATGGTATGTTAATTATCAAGGAATTTGGTACTCTCAGGCTGATTTAGTAAATAAAATACAAAAAGGGGGACTCTAGACGATGGATTTTAAACGAGTCGAAGGTATTTTTCTAGTAGTCTTCTTATTTTTGAATATGTTTTTGTTTTATGTATTTCAAGAAGGTAAATCTGATCAGGATACCTCTTCAACAGGTACAATATCAGATAATATAGAGGGAAGATTAGCTTCTGATGAAATTAAAATTCCACATTCTTTATCTGAAAAACATCAACAAGGTTATTATTTATCAGCGGAAGAGAGCGAGTTAGTTCCAGAAGCAAAAAAGAATTTAAAAAATTTAGAGTGGCAAATTATTGATAATCAATTAACAGCTCAATTGATTAAAAAAAATGATATGGAAATAGCTGATTCAGATGAAACAAAAAAGATTGAAGCGTATGTATCTAAAAAAGAAAATGTGCTTAACGGATCTGATTATGTGCTGAATCAATACGAGAGCAAACCTAGTAAACAATATGTTTTCTCTCAAAGTTTTGAAGGTATTCCTTTTTATGATGAAACGTCTCGATTATCGATCAACATTTCTAAAAATGATTTGAATCGCCCAATTATTGAAGGGTATGAACAAACTTATTTGAATAGTATTGAAGCGCTACGAGAAAAACAACCGTTGATTTCTGAAAGAGAAGCAATCGTTAGCCTGTATACCAATAACCGTTTGCAACCAGGTAACCGTATAAAGTGGACTAATTTAGGTTATACAAGAATCTTTACTGTTAGAGAAAAAAATGTTTATATTCCTGCTTGGTTCGTTGTGGTTGAATCTGGAAAAAATTCGGTGCAAGTAGAGCGAGTGAATGCCTTCTCAAGTGCAGTTATTTCATCTAATGTGTCAGAAGTGAAAAATTAATGGATTTGATATATACTGTTTAGCAGTATATAGGTTTAGGAAGGAAGATTTTTTTTGGGAAATAATGGATTTAAGATAAGTGTCCTTGCGAGTGGAAGCTCTGGAAACTCCCTTTATGTTGAATCTGGTCAAAAAAAAATATTAGTTGATGCTGGATTAAGCGGTAAAAAAATAACAGGTTTACTGGCGCAAATTGACCGAAAACCTGAAGATTTAGATGCCATTTTAGTAACTCATGAACACCGAGATCATATTCACGGTGTGGGTGTACTAGCCAGAAAATATAAGTTAGATGTTTTTGCTAACGAAAAGACGTGGCTTGCTATGGATCCATTAATAGGTGAAGTTAGCTTTGAGCAAAAAAATATCTTCAATATGGGGCAAATTTTAACACTAGGTGATATTGATATTGAAAGTTTTGGGGTGTCCCATGATGCAGCAGATCCTCAATTTTATCAATTTCATAAAGATAATAAATCCTTTGTGGTATTAACTGACACTGGCTATTGTAGTGACCGAGTACGTGGAATTATAAAAAATGCTGATGGCTATTTAATGGAAAGCAATCATGATTTAGCAATGCTTAGAATGGGGAAATACCCATGGAGTACCAAACAACGGATATTAAGTGATAAAGGCCATTTATCAAATGAAGATGGAGCAATTGTAGCGACAGACGTAGTTGGGGATAAAACAAAACGAATCTATTTAGGTCATTTAAGTAGAGAAAACAATTTAAAAGAAATCGCTAATATGACGATGACTGAAACATTGATGCAACATGATGTTGATACAATTAACAAAGTTAAAATAATGGATACTGATCCAGAAAAAGCATGTTCTATATTTGCAATTTAAAAACAAAAGCCAACAGTCAAATCCTGATTATGAAGGATTTGACTGTTGGCTTTTTGATTATTGTTGGAAGTTACTTTGTTCCAAACTTTCTTTTTCTTTTTGTTGTTTCTCTAATAGTTTACTTGAATCTTGATCCAATTTAACTTTTTTATTTTGTTTGCGTCCTTCATGGTAGAAAGTAACATCCATTTCATCCCCAATTTTCTTGCGATAAAGAGTTGATTGAACTTCAGTACTATTAGTAATATCTTTGCCATCTATTTGTGTGATAACATCGTATTTTTTAATACCAGCATTTTCAGCAGGAGAGCCTTTTTCTACAGAACCAACGACCACACCACCTGTTACTTCACCTTTTTTAAGTTTAAGAACACTTTCTTGTTCTTCGACACTAATTCTATCTAAGTTGATCATCGAAACACCAAGCATTGGACGAGTCACAGGTTTTCCTTTTTCAAGTTGGTTAATAATAGAAACAACATCGTTACTTGGAATCGCAAATCCCATACCTTCAGCAGAAACACCAGATGCGGCTTGTGCGATCTTACTTGAGTTAATACCGATAACTTGTCCGCTTGAGTTAATGAGTGCGCCACCTGAGTTACCTGGGTTGATTGCTGCATCAGTTTGAATCGCATTACTACTGATTAATTGACCATCTTCAGTTTTGTTATTGATCATACGGTCTTTAGCTGAAACAATTCCTTGAGACACTGAGTTAGAGAAAGTTGAACCAAGGGGAGATCCCATTGCTAAAGCAGGTTCACCAACTTTAATACTGTTTGAATCAGCAAATTCAGCTACTGTTGTAACATTTTTAGAAGGAATCTCTAAAACAGCTAAGTCACTAAAGACATCTGTCCCAACGATTTTAGCTTCTGCTTTTTCGCCGTTATTAAATAGGATACTAACTGCATCTGCATTAGCCACAACATGATTATTTGTCACAATATAAGCCTTATTGCCATCTTTACGGTAGATAACACCACTACCTTCACTAGCCTCAGTTAACTCACCAGAATCTTTAGCGTTCTCAGATGGTCCAAAAATACGCTCCAAATCAGATAACTGACTTTGTTGCTTTTGTAAGGTTGTGACAGAAACAACTGCATCTTCTGTTTTTTGAACAGCTTTAGTCACATCTGTCGAAACATTGCTTTGGACATTTTGAACCTTTGTTTTACCTGTATCATTCACTTCTTTTTTCGAAGTGGTTAAAGAAGTATTTGCTTCTTGACTTGTTTTATCCTTGTTAATAACACTATAGCCACCAACAACTAACATACCACCTAAAGCGCCTGCTAGTAGAGAAACACCAAAACGTTTCATATAAGACTGATTCGATTTTTTGTTTTGAATAATTTTGTCCTCTTTAGATTTTGAAGAATTTGGATTATTAGGGGTTACGTCTTTTCTCATAATATTCGGTGATAAACACCTTTCCTCCTTTAAAGTACTTTATATATTTATTATAATGTGTTTGATGAAGTAAGTCTAACTCACAAACTTGAACAAAAAGTGAAGAACTTAGGATCAAATTCCTTTTTTTTAAGAAAAAAGATGAAATTATCATGGAAAAATGAGAAAATTAAGAAGAAAAAACAGAGTGTTACCCACAAGTATTATCCACAAGTTTGTGGATAAATCGGTGGAAAACTAATAATAAAAGGATTTTGCTGTGCGTAACTCTGTGGATTAGTGTGTATAACTTAATAAAAAAATGAGAATAGGGGATAACTAGTGAAAATAAAAATTATAGCGGTTGGAAAACTAAAAGAAAAATACTTAAAACAAGGTATTGCAGAATATGAAAAAAGATTAAGTAAATACTGTAAATTTGAAATTATTGAAGTACCAGATGAAAAAGCACCAGAAAATTTGAGTGAGACAGAGATGCTGCAAGTGAAAGAAAAGGAAGGTCAAAAAATCCTTTCTAAAATAGGTGATACTGACTATGTCTTTGCCTTAGCCATCCAAGGAAAAGAAATCACATCAGAGGGATTCGCCGAACAAATTGATTATCTAAGTACGAGAGGGACAAGTTCTTTTGTCTTTGTAATAGGCGGTTCACTAGGTTTATCTGATGAAGTCATGAAAAGAAGTAATGCTCAAATATCATTTGGACGACTGACTTATCCACATCAGTTGATGCGACTTATATTAACTGAGCAAGTGTATCGAGTGTTTAGGATAATTAAGGGAGAGCCATATCATAAATGATGAGGTTTATAGTAATTGATAGAATAATTTGGACAAAGTCATTTTTTTGGAAAATTTATTATGCTAAAATCAATTCTGAACCAGCCTCGAAAAAAATATTTAACAGAAGATGTCCATTAAAAAAGATACTTTCCTTAAATTGAGAGCCAGCCAAAACAAAGGGATCATTAGATCAGATGAAGATAATATAACTGATATGCCAGAGACGGTATCAAAAAAAATAAGTAATCAGCAGATGAGTATTGAAAGGGTGTAGATATTGAAAAAGGTAACTAAGATAGGATTTTTAGTATTGTTCCTTGTTTTTATTGGTCCAATAATTGGAAATAAATTCATTAAAACATCTGTATCTGATTTAGATAAAATAGACCAACAAATGATTATTGATATGACGACATTTAATCAAACAGTAGTAGATAAGGGTGAAGTCTGGCCTGGATTCAAAGTTTTAGACTACCCGATACTAGCGATTAATCAATCTAAATGGATTAATCAATTCTACGCCTTTAATTTTAAGAAAACTAGCCCAATAGGATCAAAAGTATTGCATCAAAATAGTCAAAGTGATTCTATGCAAGTTAGTAGATATGCAAATACCTACCCTCAAGTCATACCATTAAATTTAGCCATCGGGAATTTTTCTACAACAGGTAGTCAGAAAAAAATTAATCAAAATAAACCTGTTTTTTTTATTAAATATAATCAAGATAACTTTGTTGAGATGCCACCTGGTAATCAATTTATTATCTTTACAATGCACGAAGCCTTTCATTTTTATGCGCAAAATAGTTGGCAAGATGGACATCCTAATCAGATTGACTTGTCAATCGATGATTTAGCACTCCTAGGGCTATCGTATAAATTATTAGATAAACTAAACCAATCTAACTTAAATGACGAGGAAATGTTGTCATTATTACAAGACTATACGACTGTGTATGAGGAAAGAAAAAAAGAGAATCTTAAGTATCTGACAGAAGAAGCAAAAAAAGAAGTGATTGAGAGCACAGCTTCTTATGTTGGACGTCAATCTGGTAAAAGAATTAATAAAAAATATGAGATATTAGAATTTGAAAATGGTGGAAAACCTACATTTTATGAAGTGTTTCAAACTATGGGAAAAGGTGACTTTGGTACTGACTTTATTGTTGACTTTTCTTTATATAATACAGGAAATGTTTTAGCTAATTCTTTGGATAAATTAAATGAAAAACAATGGAAAAATCAACTTAACGAACAAACAAAAGAGAAATCTATTTCATTTTATGATCTGATTAAAAACTATCTAACTGAAAATACACGTAAGAAAACCTTAGAACAAATTAAACTAGAAAATGATTTTACTAGGATTCAAGAAGACGCTAAACAGTTACACGCTAAAATAAACGAATAGGTATTATTATTGATTTTGATAGAAAAAATATTTTGACATCAAAAAATCAATATGCTATGCTAACCCCAACAAATTAACTATTTAAAGAAACGAGTGAACTTTTTGAGTGCGAAAGCTATCTAAGACAAAACAATTGAACAACAAATCTAGCGTCATACTGTAATTCAGTCTGCTTATTTGTTGTACCCATTATGTTAGTTTGAGACATCTGTTGAAATGGCACTTAAGAATAAACGATGCTTCTTGTTTAGGTTAATTTTTTAGCCTTTATTTAGGATAGCTTATTTTAAGGTCAATTTAAAAGTATAAAACAACAAGTTCTGGGAAGTTATATTTCTCAGAACTTTTTTATTTTTAGTTAGTTTGTTAGAAAAATGGATATCTCTTTATCAAAGAAAGAGAGAATATAAAAATGAAAAAACAAGCAATAGAGCAAACTCAATTTAATGAAATAAAAGAACTAGTCAGCAATTATGCGGTTAGTGATACGGTTAAGAATACGATAATTAATCTAGAACCAGTTAATCAACTAGAAAAAGTATTAGAATTACAAAAAGAAACGGGAGAAGCATTAGCCATTTTAGAAACGAAACAAAGTATCCCATTTATGGCGAGTGAACAAATAGATCGTTTATTTGAGAAAATTGAAAAAGGTTATATTTTAGAACCTAAGGAATTGCTGGACGTTTCAGAGTTTTTAAGGACCATTCGTAAGTTAAAAGAATTTTTTAACCAAAATAATGAGTTGGCTCCTACATTATCAGGATATGCCACTAAACTTCAGTCATTCAGATCAATTGAAGAAACGATCAATCTCTCAATTAAACATAATCAAGTTAGTTCTGAAAGCTCAAGAGATTTGAAAAAAACAAGACAAAGTATTCAAAAATTTAAATCAGATATTAATGAAAAAATCCATAAATTTATAAATAATGCGAGTAATAAATCTAAAATTCAAGAATTTATGCCAGTTGACAGAGATGGTACGTTAACAGTACCTGTTAAAAGCTCGTTCAAGCATAGTATCAAAGGAAGGATTGTATCAGAATCAGGAAAAGGTTCCACTGTTTATATTGAGCTAGATAATACCAGAGAGTTAAATAAAAAGTTGCAAACCGCTCAAGCAGAAGAGATGACAATTGTTTATCAAATCCTAGCCAACTTAACGGAAGAAATCGCTAAGGAGTTAGTAGCAATGAAAGAAACAATGAATACTATCTTTTCACTAGAATTAATTGTTGCAAAAGCTAAGTACAGTGAAGAAATAAAGGGTAAAAAAGTTAAGATAAATAAAACCGGGTATATTAACTTAATCAATGCAAAGCATCCACTACTGGGCAAGTCAGCAGTTCCGCTCTCGGTCGAATTAGGAGAAGTCAACCGAGGATTAGTTATTACGGGGTCAAACTCTGGAGGAAAAACAGTGGTCTTGAAGACAGTAGGTTTACTAACATTTATGACTATGATTGGTCTTTATATTCCAGCAGACTCAACAAGTAATATCAGTATTTTTGAGCATATTTTAGTAGATATTGGAGACTATCAAAATCTTGATAATGCCTTAAGTACCTTTTCAGGACACCTTGATAATATGCGAGACATACTGACGGTTGCTAACCAATATTCACTTGTATTAGTAGATGAAATCGGAAGTGGAACGGAACCAAAAGAAGGAGCAGCGCTAGCGACCGCAATGTTAGAAAGTCTAGTCAATCGGCAAGCAGTCGTCTTAGCCTCAACTCACTACGGGGAAATAAAAGATTTTGCAGTAAACAATGATAACTTTATAACAGCTGCAATGGCATTTGATAAAGAAACCTTGAGTCCATTGTACCAATTATTAATGAATGAAGTAGGGGCAAGCAATGGTTTTTGGCTAGCGAAGAAAATGAATATCGGAGAAGATATTTTAGAAAGAGCTACCTATCATTTAAGTAAAACATTAGCCTAAAAATAAATTGAAGAATAGACAGCTGCTTTGAATGTACGAGAATAAAAAGGGCTTGCCAATGGAGATAGGATTAGAGGTTACCGTAAGTTGATAATAGGGAGTTAATAGTAATTATATTATTTTTGTAGTAAAATTAAAAAAAATTCATATTATATCAACCTTAAAGGATCTTCTTTATCATAGCTATTTGAATGTACAAAAAGGAGTGCTGAAAATTGAACATATTATTAGTAGAAGATAATGTAAAACTTTCTAATATTCTCAAATTATATTTAGAAAAAGAGAATTTTAATGTCGTTACTGCTTATGATGGTGAACAGGCGTTAGAACTGTACTATGAGAATCATTTTTCATTGGTTATTTTAGATTGGATGTTACCAAAAATAGATGGTATTGAAGTCTTAAAAGAGATAAAAAGAGATAGAGGAACTAAAGTATTAATGCTCACTGCTAAAAGTCTAGAGGAAGACGAGTTGTTGTCCCTTACAACAGGAGCGGATGATTTCTTAAGAAAACCATTTAATCCTAAAATCTTAATGATTCGAGTGAAGAAAATGTTAAATGTGACTGAAGATATTGTGATTGACGGAATTACAATCAATTTGGAGTCATTAATGGTATATAAGAACCAAGAATACATAAAATTATCGTCAAAAGAGTTAGATTTATTGCTCTTTTTAGTGCGAAACAGAGGAATGACTTTTAGCAGAATAGATTTACTCTATAAAGTATGGGGAGAAGACTATGAAGGGGATTCAAGAGTAGTTGATACCAATATTAAAAGATTAAGAGAGAAGCTAAGCTATGAGTTAATCACAACTGTAAGGGGAGTAGGTTATGTGATTGAAAAATAAAAGAACATTAAGAAAATCTTTTTCATTGTCAATCAACTCTATTCTTATTATGATTTTTATGATTTCTATAGTACTATCTTCAAAAATCTTACCTAAAATGTATCTTCATTTTATGCAAAATAAGTTAGATCAAGCACAAGTTGAACTGCTGGCGGGGAAAAATATCAGAAACATAGAAAATAAATACAGTGTAACCATTATTGAGGCATCTTATAAGGGAAAGACAATAGATGACTTTAATGAAGAAGTGAAAAGAGAGTTTGAAAATAAAAGAGTCTCCTTAAATAAATTCTGGATTATACCAGAACAATTACAAAAAGTTAAGAATGACAAATCTGTTAAAATATCTTATTCTCAAGGCAAACAGAAATCGTCTTTCTTTACTTCTTGGAGTAAAAAGGATGATTCTATTTATGTGATTGGTATATCAGTCGTGTTCTTCTCTGAAATGAGCTCCTTTTTTTTATACTATTTAATAGGGATACTGGTGGTCGTTTTAATTATTATAAGTTTAGTGATTCGCTATCAAAGTAACAAAATAGTGAATCCAATCTTGATAATAAAGAAAAAAGCGGAGCAGATTTCAAATAGAGAGTACGTTAATATCGGAGTTTATCCCAATAATGAAATAGGAGATTTAGCAAAGAGTATAGATATAATGAGCAGTAAATTGAAAACCAATGAAGAAAAATTAATAGAAACTAATGATCAAATAAAAAAACTATCAGCCAATTTAGCCCATGAGCTAAAAACCCCAATTTCCATTATTGAAGCCTATACTCAGGCGATTAAGGATGGAATGGGTGATGATAGCTTTTTAGATGAGATATTTCAACAAACAGCTCAATTAAATTCGATTGTGAGTGATATGGTACGATTAATCTCACTACAAGACAGTTCGATGACTATTACACCTGTAGACTTAGGTGACATATTCACTAATCAAGTAAATAATAAAAAATCACTATTAGAAAATACAAATCGAACAATCCTTTGGAACCAAACTGAACATAGGGCGAAACTAATTGAGGCTAACGAAATATTAATTACTTTATTATTTAGTAATGTGCTTAATAATGCTATTAAGCATGGAACAGGATTAGAGATTATAATCAATGATTATTATATCGACTCTTTTTGGGTATTAGAAATAAGAAATGAAACAGACTATCTACCAAGTGATATAGAGAGTTTGTGGGAACCTTTTATTACAGGAGATGCATTTGATAGTGCTGGAACAGGATTAGGGCTTTCAATTGTCAAAGAAATAGCAGATAAATTCAATATAGGAAGTGAAATTCTGATAGAAAATAATATTTTTATGATTCGATTTACTTTTGACACTTAGTTGACACATTATACGATTAGACTCTTCTTAGTAATAAAAGAAGAGCCTTTTTTGTTTGGCTGATTGGAGAAAATGAAATGAGAAGAAAAAAAAGAGAAAGTATAAAAAAAGAATTCATGTTGGTCATAGCGATTTGTGTACTCTTTATGAGTATCGTTATAGGAAGTATTTTTTTACCTAAGCTATTATTTGGTAATAAGAATGCGTCCAAAAATAATAATGAAAATAATGAAATGCTAGTAAAAAAAATACTAAAAGAAAATGAAAAATATAGCTCTAAGAATATTGAAATGAAAGTTGACCCTGAAACATTGAGTTTAGAGTTGAAAGATGAACAGAAAAAAATTAATTTGCCAGGTGTGTTTCGCGAAAGAATTGAAAGCTTTCAAAGTGATGGAAACTCTAAAAGTTGGACTTATCCTGAAAAAGGTATCGATGTTACTATTGAAAATCAGAAGGAATATGTAGATGTGTCTTTCAATAATACCCAAGGTGGCCCTGTAAAAATGAATTGGCCTAGTATTAAGGGCGATCGTTACTATCTTCCAATTGGAGAAGGAAAAAGCGTTTCTTCTGATGATGATATCTGGAAAAAGTATTTTGAAGAAAATAATGAATTAGATTTAAATGAATCTTTTTCCATGTCGTTTGTTTCAGTTGTTCAAAAAAATAGTTCTGCTGTAATTGTTATGGAAAATAATTTTGATAAACAATTAATGACTAAAAATACTAAAGAACAGAATTTAGCATTTGAAGTAGAGTCTACGTTTAATAAACTTAACGAAGAAAAACCACTTAAATTTCGTATCTATTTAACAGATAATAACCCAGTTTCAACAGCAAAAATATATCAAACAGACAGAATTAAGCAAGATAAATTTATGACTTTATCCCAAAAAGCGAAAGATAATAAAAATGTTGAAAAATTATATGGAGCACCACATATTTATTTTTGGCAAAATAGAATTTTGACAGAAAAAGATATAAACTGGAAAAAAATAGCGAAAGTAAATGATAATTTTTACACACATGTTGGAGATTTATTAGAGAAGTATTATGAAGACGGACGTAATGAATTTGATAACGCAATAGTAGCTTTAAAGAATAATGAAGCTTATAAATATGAAAAAAATACTATCTTAACGGGAATCAATACTGTTCTTACTTATCCAGATTTTTATGATAATCCTCTATTTGAAAAAACCGATAAAGAAACTCAAACCTATTTAAAGAAAAATAAAAATGAGTTACCTACTGAAAAAAGAATGACAATGAATAAAACTATATTAAAAGATTTTTTAGGAGATTCAGTTGGATCCATTAATAGTTGGGGACAAGCAACTACGACGGATGTTGTTAAAGATATGAAAAAATCAGGAATTGAAAATGCTTGGATAGGTTTAGCAAATTGGAATCAAGGATTGATAAATCCATTGTTTGTTAAAGAGGCTGTAGATTCTAATTATTTGATAGGACCGTATGATTCATATCAGTCAATACATTCTAATCCGTCAATAGATTGGAACACAGCCGGATTTAGAAATAACGAAGAAGTCTTTAATACTAAAACTATCATGAAGCCTGATGGAGAATTTATTTCTGGCTTTCTTGGTAAAGGAAGAAAAGTGAATCAAACACTTATTGAAGATGAAGCGAAGTATCGTTTGAGTAATGTTTTAACGAAAGAAGTCCCTTTCAATACGTGGTTTGTAGACACTGATGCTGCTGGTGAAATCTATAATGATTATAGCCCAAACCATCAAACAAGTATTCAACAAGATGTTGATTCAAGAATAGAACGAACAAAGTTATGGAATGATAAGGGGTTAGTAGTTGGAACAGAAACGGGTAATGACTATTTTAACAAGGGAATGGTATTTGCTCATGGGATTGAAACCCCAGTTATTGCATGGAGCGATGAAGATATGCGAAAAAATAAAGAGAGTGAATACTATATCGGTGGATATGCTTCTATGAATGATACAATTCCAGAGCGGTATTCAAAGCAAGTACCTATAAAGGTTGAGTATAAAAAATTGTATCTTGATCCATCATATAATATTCCCTTATATAAATTGGTTTATAATCAATCCGTTATAACAACTCACCATTGGGAGTGGGATAGCTACAAAATAAAAGATGAAGTTGAGAAGAGAAGACTAACAGAATACTTGTACAATGTTCCTCCTTTACTTCATTTAGATAGTAACTCTTGGAATGAAAGAAAAAATGATATCGTAAAAAATGTTGAGGTTTGGAATAAGTTTCAAAAAGCAGCTCTACTCAATGAAATGACAAACTTTGAATACTTGTCAGACAATAAGTTAGTTCAAAAAACTAGTTATGGAGAAAATATTACAGTAATAGTTAACTATTCTGACGAAGTGTTTAAAGCAGATAATATTGAACTTGCTAAAAATACTGGTGTTATTGAATTAGATGGAAAGCAATATGCTATCAATAATTAACAGGTAGATAAAAAAATTAATAAGAAACCTAATTTTAATAGTCTAAAAGGATATGTTAAAAAAAATAAAATATGCTTTTGGGAGTTAGGTATCTAATTCCCTCTAGTTAAGTCTGTGCCTGTTGAACTTAAAAGAAACATGGATTCAATCACTTAAAAATTCTATTTTATATGTGTTAGAGCTATTTTTGAAGAGGAGTAAAAATGAGTAAAAAAAAGATGATTATTGGTGCAAGTACCCTATTGATAGTAGTCACATCAGTGGGTGGCTATATAGCTTATGAACATCATAATGAAGTACAACAAAGAAAAACAGTAGAAAAATTTGTTAGCTCATTTGAGAAGAAGGATTTTAAACAACTTGTAAAAAGCGTTTCTGAAGAATCAGTGAAAAAACAAGAGCTAGATCAAAAAAAATTAATAGAAAAATATGATTCGATTTTTAATGGTTTAGGCATCTTTGATATTAAAGGAGATATTAAACAAGTTTCAAAAGAAAATTTTGAGGTACTATTTCAGATGGAGACCCCTTTTGGAAAGCTAGCGAATGAAAAAATGTCTGGAAAGTTAATTAAGAAAAATAATAAGTATTTAGTCGATTGGAACTATTCACTAATTTTTCCTGAAATGGCTAAAAAAGACAAAGTTTCTTTTAGTAACGAACCTGCTAAACGAGGGGAGATACAAGATACAAATGAACTACCATTGGCTACAGAACATGCTTATCCTCAGTTGGGCATTATTCTAAATAATTTAGGTGAGAAACAAGAAAAGAAGCAAGCACTATCTGATATTAGTAAAAAGTTAGATGTCACACAAGAGCAACTAAACAGTCTTTTAGCGCAATCTTGGGTTAAGGAAGATTCATTTGTACCAATTAAACTAGTTGATTTTAATGAGGATTTAGATAAATATAAAACTAAAGGCGTGACGGTGCAAACCGTAAATAAGCGCTATTATCCTTTAGGAGAAGCAAGTGCCCAATTAGTTGGTTATACGGGAAATACAACTGCTGAAGAAATTAAAAAAGACCCGTCTTTAGCAGGTTTTGAGGAAACAGGGAAAACAGGTTTGGAAGCTCAATTTGATAAACAACTAAGAGGGAAAACAGGTGGTAAAATTGATATTATAAGTGAAGACGGTAAGTTTAAAGAGACACTTATTGAACAAAAAAGAGAAGATGGGCAAGACATTCAGTTAACGATTGATCGTCAAATTCAAAAAAAAGCATTTGAAGCATTAGATAATTTACCAGGTTCAACTGTTGTAACAGTCCCTAAAACAGGTGAGATGCGAGCGGTTGTCAGTTCACCGTCTTATGATCCGAATCATTTTGTTTTAGGGATGTCACAAAAAGAATACGATGGGGTTGCAAAAGATCCTCTCAATCCATTTTTAGCTCGTTTTGCATCGGGCTATGCACCAGGTTCAACCTTTAAGGCTATTACAGCTGCTATAGGAATAGATGAAAAGGTAACAACAGTAGATAAAACTCATGAAATAACAGGTTTGAAATGGCAAAAAGATAATTCGTGGGGAGACTATTTTGTAACACGTGTTTCAGATGGTCCAACAACAGTAAATATGGATGCAGCATTAATATATTCTGATAACATCTACTTTGCACAAGAAGCGTTAGAGCTAGGCGCAAGTAAGTATATAGAAGGATTAAAGAAATTCCCTTTTGATGAGAAAATGAATGTTCACATTCCCATGACGCCTGCTCAAATTAGTAATGAGGAAATTAAATCAGAAATTTTACTTTCGGATACATCATATGGTCAAGGACAGTTGCTAATTAACCCGATTCAGCAAGCGGTTATGTATTCCGCATTTGCTAATCAGGGGGACATCGTCTATCCTCAAATTCTTGATGGAAAGAAAGTAAAGAAAAAAGAAGGAGTTATATCTAGTTCAGCTGCAAAACTGGTAACAAATTCACTTATAAAAACGGTAGAAGATAGTAATGGAACAGCACATCCCTTATCAACTGGCGATGGTAATCTAGCAGGAAAAACAGGAACTGCTGAAATTAAAGAGAAGCAAGACACTAAAGGCCAAGAAAATAGTTTTATCTTAGCGTATGATACTACGGATGGTAAATTTTTAATTGTTAGTATGATTGAAGATGCCAAAGGGACCTCAGCTGTTCAAAAAAATAAAGAGTTTATTCAAACGTTACGATAAACCGCTTATGATTTAATCGTATAGGTAATAGATTATTGATTTATCATCGTAACGAGTGAATAGTTTAGGGGAAATAGCCAAAAAAGCAATTAGATTATAGTAAGCAAAGAGCCATATCATAAGAAGATATGGCTTTTTTGTATGTAATAGGTCATATCTAATGAAATAGAGAGAATATGTTATGATTAATTTATAATATGTTAACTAACAAATCTAAATTTTAAGGAGAATAAGATGAAAGTAGAACGTATGCTAACGATTATTGTGATGTTACTTAATAGAAATAGAGTGACAGCAAATGAATTAGCTGAAAAATTTGAAGTCTCCGTTAGAACGATTTATCGAGATATTGAAACCATAAATTTAGCTGGTATTCCCGTTATTTCTCATTCTGGTAATAATGGCGGGTTTAGTATTTATGAGAATTATAAATTAAATCATCAAGTACTGACACTTAATAATTTATCTTCCTTGCTTTCTGTTCTTAGAGATATCAATTCAACCGTTGAAGACGTTGAATTAGAATCATCCATAGAAAAACTACAAAGTATTGTCCCTGAAAGTAAAATAGACGATTTGAAACAACATTCAGAACAAATTATTATAGATTTGCATCCCTATGGTGATTCTCCGGATCAAAAAAAATTGGTGAAAACAATCAGACAGAGCATCAATCAAACTCGTTTATTAACAATTGGCTACAGAAATTATGATAATATCGTCAGTAAAAGGCAAATAGAACCGATGTCGCTCGTTTTTAAAAACTACACATGGTATTTATTTGCTTATTGTCGTTTAAAAGAAGGGTTTCGATTATTTAGAGTGTCTCGTATAAATGATTTTTGTATGGAAGAGCAATCCTTTGAGCGTCGAAAAAAATCTTATCATGAGATTAAAGCGTTGGAAAATGAAGAAACTAAGATGATAAATCTTATTTTAAAAGTGTCCTCATCAATGAAATCGCGTGTCGAGGATGTTTTTAATGAAGAAGACATTGACGTTTTAGAAACAGGAGAGTTACTTATTACAGCAACACTTCCAGAAAAAGAGTGGTTATTTTCCCTCATATTTAGTTTTGGCGAAGACATTGAAGTGATCGCTCCCAAAGAGATGCGGGATAGCATTGCTACTAAATTAAAATTAATGGCTAATAAGTATAACTAGATTTTTCAAAGCTGACAGACTGTTGTCAAAGCCCTATGTTACGATACGTTTATATTAATTAGGAGGAATACTAAATGAAAAATAATACTAACTTTCCAACACCAACCCTTATCTCAGTTAACGGTGTAGAACTTGAAATTTTTGAAGCAGGGCAAGAAAATAAAGGCAACCCTATTATTCTATGTCACGGATGGCCCGAACACGCTTATTCTTGGAGATATCAAGTAGCGCCATTAGTAGAAGCTGGCTATCATGTTATTGTTCCAAATCAACGTGGTTATGGTAATTCTTCTTGTCCAAAAGAAGTAACTAAATATGACATAGAACATTTAACAGGTGACCTTGTAGCCCTTTTAGATTATTATCAATACGAAAAAGCTATTTTTATGGGGCACGATTGGGGTGCAAGTGTTGTTTGGAGTATGGCTTTACTACATCCAGAACGTGTTAAAAAAATGGTCAATTTATGTTTACCTTACCAAGTTCGTGGAGAAAAACCATGGATTGATTTCATGGAAGAGTTTTTAGGGGAAGACTATTACTTTGTTCATTTTAACAAACAACCTGGCGTTGCAGATGCTATATTGAATGATAATACCTCACAATTTATGAATAACTTGTATCGAAAAAATGTCCCAATACAAGGGCCGAGTGAAGGAATGGAAATGATTAATCTTGCCAAAGCTACAACAGCTTTAGGTGAACCTGTGATGAGTGATAAGGATCTTTCTATTTATATCTCAGGATTTGAAAAAAATGGTTTCACTCCAAGTATTAATTGGTATAGAAATTTAAATCGTAACTGGCATTTACTAGGTGAAGTATCTCCGCTTCTCGAGCAGAAAACACTGATGGTTTACGGTGAGAAGGATGTTATTCCGCCACTTCCAAATATAAAAGACTTTGTTCCAAACATTGATGTAGCAAGTTTAGATGCTGGTCATTGGATTCAAGAAGAAAGACCGGAAGAGCTTAACCAACTGATTTTAGAATGGTTAAAAAATGAGTAAAGTTCTCTATTTTAGCAATCAAAAAGAGTTTACTGATTGGTTAGAAATTAATCATCAAACCACAAGTGAGATCTGGGTGGGATTTTATAAGAAAAAAGCTAATAAATCGGGCTTTACTTGGTCTGAATCAGTGGATTGTGCGTTATCTTTTGGCTGGATTGATGGTATCCGAAAAACGATTGATGAAGAGAGTTATAAAGTTCGTTTTACACCACGTCACCCTAATAGTGTTTGGAGTAAAGTTAATGTAGAAAAGGTAGAAAAACTAATTGAACTTAATCAAATGAGGCCAGAGGGACTAGTTCTTTTTAATCAAAGAAAAGATAAAACAGGCTATTCATCAGTTAGTAGGAATGTTGAGCTTATTGAAGCTTACGAGGATGAAATTAAACAGAATGTAAATGCTTGGCAATTCTTTAACCAACTTCCAGCATCTTATAAAAGAGATTCCATTTGGTGGGTTATGAGTGCTAAAAGAGAAGAAACTCAGCTAAGAAGGTTAGATCGATTAATTGATGCATGGGAAAAGGAAGAAATGTTGAGACCATAAAGGTAATAAAACCAATGATAAGAAAGTCCAATCTATAACAATTATTGTGTTATCACTTTAATTTTATAGGTTAAGCTTTCTTTTTTTCTACATTTTTATAGACACAAGAAACTTTAAGTTATCTTCAACCAGTTATCGTGTATACTTAAGTACAGGATTAATTGGAAATGATAAAAAATGAGCGAAAAATTTATTAGAGGTTATAAAAATGAAAATCAAAAAAACTAAAAAGAATCAAAAAAAATTAAGCCGTAGACAAATAGTTATGTACGCCATTTATCTAGTAATCGCTTCTCTGAGTTTTTATTTCATAGTTAAATCGTATCAGTATATTAGTAATATACCAGAGGCGAATAATATCACTCAAGAAGAGATATATGACGTAACAAGAATTGGAGAATCAGATATTAAACTTGTACGAGCTTTAAAGAATGATGCTTTTGATTCATGGCTTTATGAAGCAAACGATGATAAAGTGAAACAGTTAAAAAAAACGCAAGACACTATAGCCAGTGTTATTGAAGGAAAAGTTAAAGTAAAAGATATCGACCGTGTTGTAGCAGGTCTAAAAAAAGATGTGACGAGTATTAGTGATGCTGATATGGAAGAACTGTATGTCTTATACTATAAAAAAGCAATACCCAGACAGTATAAAAAGGCTGATACTGCTTTTCAAAAAATGACAGTTGAAGAGCCAAAAGACGAGTATCAAGCTATATTTGGCTTATTAGATTTATTGAATAAAGTATCTGGCCAAAAGGGAATGTTATCTGTGACTAATGAAGATAAATTTAAGCAATCTGTCAGCTTATTAGATGAAATAAATCGTAATTTTATTGAAGTAGATCAGATAAAATTAGCGGTTGTTGATTTTGAGACACTTGAAGAGACAATCCCTGAACCAGAAACGAGGCTGGGAAAGGAACTAGACAGTTATGTGACGAAAGCTAATGATTATTTACAAGCAAGTATAATGGTTAGCGAATTCGAAAGAAAATATGATGACCTTCAGTCTAATCTCTCTGCTAATAAACTATTAATTAAGAAATCTGTTGAATTTCCTGATTTGGTGGGGCTAACTGTTGAACAAGCTGAAAAAGAAATGAGTAAGCTCAAGCTAAATCTAACTGTTCAGGGCTACACCAATCGGTCGTATAAGGACGGAGAGCGAGTTCCTGAAAGTCAAAGAGGGATAGAAACCTGGGATGGTGCTGAAGAGGATAAAATTATCCGTCAAGACCCCTCTTATTTAGAGTATGAATTTATTGTCAAGGGCTCTACGATTCAGGTTACAGTAGAAAATAAACCAATTGAGAAAGAGGTAGAGTCATCAGAGACATCAGAGTCAAGTAGTACGTCAACCTCAGATTCATCAACAAGTAGTTCTGATAGTGCAGAGGAAACATCTAGCACTGTTACAAGTAGTTCGGATAAATTAAACTAAAAATAGAGAAGAAAAGGAGTTTACTGATGTTTAGTAAGAAAAAAACAAAGAAACGTGTGAAGCCTAACAAACGTCGTCGACTCATATTGAATATATTGGGTGTGATAGGGATGTTGCTTGTTTTATCAGCATCAATCGGTGGGTATATCATTAGTAAACGATATAGTCCTTATAGCTCTCTTCTTGAAATACAAAATATTGATCAAAAAATTACGCAATCTTTTATCATCTTAGATAAAAATGATAAACCTTTAGATAAAAATACAGTAGTGGTTAAATTTGATCCCATTCAACATGAGCCAAATTGGAATGTTAATAAACTATACTTAAATACGTTGTTAGCTGTTGAGGATAATTCTTTTTATACGCGAAAAACAAATGGGTACTCGATAAAAGGGACGATGGGAGCAGTCGTTTCTCAAGTGAAAAAGAAACTAGGAAAAAATGTGGTTTCAAGAGGTGGTTCAACGATTGAGCAACAGTTAGTTAAAATAATGGTCTTTGGAACAAATAATAAAAACTCCATGTCCGATAAAATTGTTCAATTAATTGATGCTAGAAAACTTGCGTTGAAGTATGACCGAGATGATATCTTGAAAGCTTATTTAAATGAATTACGTTTAACCCCTAGTACTGTAGGTGTTAAAGCCGCTTCAATTGAATTATTTGGTAACGATATGTCAAATATTGACGTAAATGATCCAAAGCAAGTCGCTCAAGTAGCGTTCATGGCTGGGCTTGGTCAATCCCCATCTGTCTATGTTCAGGACTTTAATAAAAGTGGAAAAGCTCGTACAAAAACAATCCTATCCACTATGAAAGAGAACAATCTGATTAGTGGTAAAATGTATAAGCAAGCTGTTGCAGTTGTTGATAGTGATAAGGAAGAATTTACATTAAAAAGTCATAAACAAAAAGGAACACCAAGAGAATATCAAGCCTATGTGTCTAAAGTAAAAGACGAGTTAAGTCAATTGAATTTACCAAAAAACGTGACGATTAAAGTAAAAACATATGCGGATAGCGAGCAATTAAAAGAGTTACATAATATAGCTACAGGAACTTATCCACAAGATGATAGATTACCGAATGGTTATATTGAGCACGAGGAAAGTTTAACGGCCATTTCTGTGGTTGATACTCAAACGGGACATATTGTTGGATTAGCGACTAACTCGGATAATCCTTTAATCCCTTATACAGCAACAAGATCATCAGGTTCAACTATTAAACCGCTATTAGATTATGCACCTGCTGTAGAATATGCGGGACTGACCCCTGGATCGGTTCAAAATGGGACATCATTTACCATAGGCGACTGGAATGTTAAGAATTATGGTAACCAAAATTATGGTAATGTGAGTGCTTCATTTGCCTTAGGGTTATCCATCAACACAGCTGCGGTAGAAGCATTTCAAATGACAAATGATCAGCAAAAGAGCAGTATGATGGAACCATTTGGGTTAAGTTCTTATAATCCAAACGGGGCTAGCTATACTCCCGAGCAAGCTATTAACTATCCAACAAACGTATTAGCATTATCATCTGCATTTAGTGCGTTTGGAAATGATGGGGTGAGAGTAGAGCCCACAACAATTAAAAGTATTCAGACAGACGAAACACAAATAAAATTATCAGAAGCTGAAAATAAGCGAACCATGAGTTCCTCGACAGCGAAAACAATAGTTAGTATGCTGAAAGAAGTGACAGGAGGAAGTGGTTCTGAACCATATGCTGGACCTAAATACACAGGATTTAATCAGGATACTTATGTTATGAAGTCAGGGTTAAGTAATTTCGAAAGCTCTGTTCCAGATAGTAGCAATAAATCGCCAGATGCCCTTCTTGCGATGTCTTCACCAGAGCTATCCATTGCTACATGGCTAGGTAGTCCTTCTTATGTAGATGCAACTTATGCCCCAACAAGTTTTCCACATGACACTGCTAACCAAGGGAGAGTTTACCTAATGAATAGCTCTTTTAAAGTAATGATGAAAGACCGTGAGGCTAAGAAGTTTAAGTTTGGCAATGAACAATTGATTAGTGATAATCAAACGGATCGGCTTATACCCAAATTGAACAAGATGTCAGATCTGGATATGAATGATGTAACGATTGAAAATAAAGAAATAGATAAAAAAGAAGCAGACACTTATGATTCATTAGAAGAAGAGTACAGTAAAACCCAAGAAAGACTCAATCGAACCTATCAAAACTAATTAATAATAAATGTGATACAAAGATAGTTGAATAAGATTTACTAAGAAGTAATATCAATTTGGATATTACTTCTTTTCATTTTTAGGGATAAACGTCTATATGGTTGGTCTTTTATCCTTTTAAATTATATAATTCAATTAGGATGAACGCTATTTGGATTAAGTAGTTCATTATTAAACAGAAGGGTGGTCTTTTTATGAATATTTTAGTCGTTGGTTCTACTGGACAAGTGGGTTCAAAATTGATCGAATCTTTGGCAAAAATGGGACACACGGTTTACGCAGGTGCAAGAAATCCGGATCGAATTGAAAAGAAAGAAAATATTTACCCAGTCGAATTTAATTTGCACGATGATGTTGCTATTTTATCAGAAAAACTTGATGGTATGGATGTCGTCTATTGCGTTTCAGGTTCAAGAGGGACAGATTTAATACAAACAGATTTATTTGGTAATACAAAATTGATGATGGCAGCCAATCAGAAAAAAATAAAAAGATTTATTCATCTTAGTGCTATTTTTTCAACTGAGCCTGATCGTTGGCCTGAAGGCATGGAGGATTACTTTACAGTTAAGTTCTTTTCTGACAATTGGTTAATTAACAACACGGATTTGAATTATACTATTCTTCAACCAAGTTACTATACGAAAGATGAGGGAACTGGCTTGATAGCTGTTAATGTGAATGAACGAGGCCCGATTGCTGTAGCTGATGTAGCTGAGACTTTAGTTGAAGTGCTAGACAAAGAAAATACGTATAAAAAGAAAATCAGAATGCACTATGGGGATACACCAATTAAAGAAGCGATAGCAGGGATTTAAGAAGATAAATAAAAAATATTGGAGCTTCTCAATTTGAGATGCCTTGATGAATTTCAGAGCATTTATTTAAGGTATACATATACTGTTTGTTGTCAAAAAGTAAATTAATAATAGGTTGGAGTGTATGAGCTTTGGCGAAGTATCCATCACTGGGAAAAATCACAAGTAATATTATTAAGGGTTAATTTATTTTGATAAGATTATGATGCTTAATGCTAAAAAAGATTATATCATTTGATATAGTCTTTTTTATTTTTTATCAAGTTGTGAGATAATGACAGCAACTAATTACATTTAAAGGAGATAAAAATGAAAAAATTATATTTAGTAAGACATGGCGAAACGTTATTTAACCAATTAGGTAAGATTCAAGGAGCCTGTGATTCCCCTCTGACTGAAAAAGGAATTTATCAAGCAGAAAAAGTAAAAGCATATATTGATACGTGTTTGGAAGTTCCAACAACTTTTTATTCATCAACACAAGAAAGAGCATCAGATACTCTAGAAGTAATCATTGGCGAAAAAAAATACAACCGAGTTAAGGGATTAAAGGAATGGCATTTTGGGATTTTTGAAGGTGAGAGTGAAAGAATAAATCCTAAGATACCTGCCGGAGAATCATCCTTTAAAGATTCATTTGTTCCGTATGGTGGAGAATCTTCTGAGTCGGTTCAAGATAGAATGAATGATACGATTACAGGTATTATGAACATCGAGGAAAATCAAAATGTTTTAATGGTTAGTCATGGTGGTGCCATGTACATGTTTCTAAAAAAATGGTTATCAAATGATGAAGTGTCTAAAGTTAAATTTTCAAACGGATGTATTTTGGAATTTAATTATGAAAATAGTATGTTTAAATTTCAACAAGTAATAAATCCTGATTGGTAACGAAATGGAGAGAATATTAGTGAAGAGATTAATATTCAATTGACTGTTAAAGTTATTAAATAGGATAGAAAAGATGTTAGGTATTAAGATAAAACTAAAACTTTATTAGGGGGAAGACAGATGAAAAAAAAGACATATAGTTTGGGAATATTAGCGATACTATTTTTGATGGTAGGTTGTGGAAAAGAAATTGATCAAACGAATGAAAGCAGTGAATCTCAGACTATAGATAAAGTAGTGGAAAGTACAACGACAGAAACTACAAAGACAACGACAGAAACAACAGAGAAAGAAACAATAGAAACAACAGAAGAAACAGAAGAAACATCGGAAGATATCAAGCCTTCTGGAGTTGAGGGTGCATGGAGTCATCTTAAAGGACGATGGGAATCTGAAGAACAGCAAGGGACAGGATATCCTAGCTATCTTGCGGAAATCTCAGATAAGAATATTGCTATTGTGAAGCCGCCAGCAGGCCAAGATGGTTACTTATTTAGGCCAAAAAATAAAGAGTTAGGAACATCAGAGAATTCAATTTCTGTAACAACTAGTATGGAAAATATGATGAATGGTGAAGATGGAGATGATCAAAATTACCTATTTACTTTTTCTGATGATGGTCACAAAATGACAATTTCTGGAGATGTTTTCGGAGATGTGGGAAGTATGATATTTGTAAAAGTAGAATCTAATTAAAAAAACTATCTTTAATCTAACCTTCGATTTTGTATACTTTATTTGTTACAAAATATTAAGGAGGAATATATGATGACATTAAAAAAAATAGGCTTTTCTTTAGGAGTACTTTCAATAGTAGGAGTAGGGACACTAGTGAATGCAACAGGAGTCGAACCTAAAATTGTAACAGATAATCAGGCAGAAACTCAAGCTGTAGAAGTTAAAGAAGCTGCACGTTCAGAGAAAGACATTGATTATTCCGGTTCACCTGAAAAAGTGGTAGATGAACCAAAAGTACTGTCACCAGGAATAGGTAGCGAAGAAATTGATAGTAATTTTAGTACCCCAAGCGTAAAATAAAAAGTAATAATAGATAGAATAAGAACTTGGAAATTTCCGAGTTCTTATTTTTAGTTAGGAGTGCTAAAGTGAAACTACTTGTGATAGAAGATGAAACAGCATTAGCCAATTTACTTAAAAAAGGACTTGAAAAAAAAGGATATGCCGTTGATCTTGCTTATGATGGGGAACTAGGTTTTTCGTTATATGAACAAAATGAATATGATCTAATTATTTTAGATATCAATTTACCTAAGATGAATGGGTTTAAAGTGCTAGATAAAATAAGAGAACACAATCAGGAAATTAAAATTTTAATTCTTAGTGCAAAATCTGAAACAGATGATGTTGTGAAAGGTTTGGTTGATGGAGCTAATGATTATGTGACCAAACCATTTGATTTTCTTGTGCTATTAGCAAGAATTCAATCTTTACTCAGGAGAACCTTTATTCAAAAACCTGAAATACTTATTTTTGATAAAATAAAACTAAATGTGAGTCAAAATGAAGTTTTTTATAAAGATACCCAGCTTAATGTAACCCTTAAAGAATATAGTATTTTGAGATACTTAGTTGTTAATCAAGATCGAATTATTAGTGCAGAGACTTTAATTGAACATATCTGGGATAGTGAGGTAGATTTATTTTCAAACGCTTTGAAATTTCATTTATTTTCTCTTAGAAAAAAGATGCTAGCGGTAGGAATAAATGACGTGAAAATTGAAACAGTTCGTGGTGCAGGCTACAGACTGATTACTTTACAAGATAAGGAAGATTAAAGATGTTTAACATCAATTCATTGAAAATTAAATTAACCATTGTGATAAGCTTAGTTTTAATAGGGACAATAACTATTTTAACCGTTATTACGTTTAAAAATGTAGATAATCAGATTCTTGAACCTATTCAAAATTTTGAGGATAACCGACCAGTCAGTGATAGTGTTCAATCAAAAGATATGTCTGATGTGGCACCAGTAGTGATTAGTCCAGCAACTGAAATTAAACGTATTAATAATGAATTCAGAGTAAGCTATGTCTATTGGATGATCGGTATTGCGGTGGTAGGTATTTTAGTTAGTTATTATTTGATTCAAAAGAATTTAAAATCACTTAATGAATTGAAAACGGATATTCAACAAGTGAACGAACATCGTTTGAGTAGTCGGTTAGTTGTACCGAATCATCTTGATGAAGTTGGTCAGTTAAGTCAGGAGTATAACTTGATGTTAGATAGATTAGAAGAATCCTTTGCCTATCAAAAAACATTCGCGGAAAATGCTGCTCATGAATTAAAAACACCTTTATCTATCATGAAATTGAGTTTTCAAGTTTTGGAATTAGATGAGGAGAAAACCTTAGAAGCACTTCAGGAGCATCAGGAATTAACAAAAGAGAATGTGGATCGCTTAATCGATATTGTCGATCAGCTATTATTAGTTTCAACTAACACGAAATCACAAAATATTGAAGAGTTTTCCCTAGATATGGTCATGTTGGATTTAATGAAGGATAGCGAGAAAAGTGCTGCTGAAAAAAAGATAAAACTCATTTGTAATGGTGATAACATGAAATTGATGGGGAATAGGGTGTTAATAACTTTGGCTATAAAAAATGTGCTAATAAATGCCATTAAATACACACCAGAAAACGGAAAAATAACAATCAATTATTACCTCAAATCTGATATAGCTATGATAGAAATTTTAGATACAGGTATTGGGATTAAGGCAGAGAATATGCCTTATTTATTTGAACCTTTTTACCGAGTAGAAGAATCTAGAACAAGAAATTTGGGAGGGTCTGGACTTGGTTTAACACTAACTAAAAAAATAATAGAAATGCACAATGGCCGAATATCAGTGGAAAGTAAAATGAATCAAGGGACAAAATTTTCGATTAAAATCCCTATAGTATCATAGTAGAATTTGTTTGAAAAATTTAATAAGCTAAAATCCAATGATGCTATTTATTGGATTTTTTTTATGTTAAACACAATAGAAGGTACTATGGGCATTAAAAAATAAGGTTGACTACTCTAATTAATATATTTTTAAGGTGTAAATGATTTAGCAGATTCCTGTCACTTCTTTGTCACTGCCATAACGTAAATTGTACTCATCGATAAAAAATAGGAGGAATTAACATGAAGAATAAAAATATTTTAGTGATTGGTGGGACTGGCTCATTAGGGTTAGGATTAATAGAGGAGTTATTAAAATTAGACGTTTCAACTATTAAGGTTTTTGCTAGAAATGAGCATAAGATGTTCTCTATGCAACAATCATTTTTATCACCAAAGATTGATATTATTATTGGAGATATCAGAGAAAAAGAGGCGATTGAGGAAGCGAGTAAGGGTGTAGACATTATATTTCATTTGGCTGCTTTAAAACATGTACCAATTTGCGAAAAATTACCAAATGAAGCGATCGCAACAAATGTATTGGGAACTCAACATGTAATAAACGCCGCGTTAAAAAATAAAGTAAGCAACGTCATCTTTGTTTCAACAGATAAAGCGGTCAATCCAGATTGTACGTATGGAACATCTAAACTAATGGGAGAAAAACTAATTTTATCGGCAAATGATAAGCAAATGACAACTAAATTTACTGTGTTCAGAGGTGGTAATTTACTTAATAGTGCAGGGAGTGTTATTCCATTATTTGAAAAACAGATTGATGAAACTAAGAGTGTGACTCTAACAGATAATCAAATGAGTCGTTTCTTCGTAAGTATTAGAAAAGCTGCGCAGATGATGATTGATATTGTTAATAAATCAGCCGGGGGAGGAGTGTTTATTCCTAAAATGCCATCAATAAAAATAGAAGACATCGCTAAATACTTACTTAAGAAAAATCATACACCAGAAGAGAATATTTCTATTATTGGTCTTCGTCCAGGTGAAAAATTAGGTGAGGAAATAGTGTCAGAAAATGAACAGAATTATCTGTTTGACTACTCTGACGAACTATATGTCATTTTGAGAAATGATCGACATGGTTGGGAGGCTAATCATATTATCACAAGAAGTCTAGATGTTTATAAAAGTTCAGAACAATCAATTATTTGCTATAATCAAGCATCTTCATTTTTAGAACAGGCCGGTGTTTAGGATGAAAGTAGCATTTACTGGTGGTGGAACTGCAGATCACGCGGTGGTCAATACAGCTTTAATTCCTTTTACTCAAGAAGAGGGGATTGAGACTATTTATGTAGGATCTAAAAAAGGCATTGAAAAAAAGATGATTCATTCAATGAAGAATGTTCCTTATTTTTCAATACAGTCTGGAAAATTACGAAGGTATTTTAGTTTGAAGAATGTAACGGACGTTTTTAGAATAGTGATTGGTTTTTTTCAAGCTTATCGTATTTTAAATAGTCAAAATGTAGATTTGGTCTATTCTTCTGGGGGATATGTAGCTGTGCCAGTAGTTTGGGCAGCTTATCTTCAAGGAATACCAGTTATTTTAAGGGAAACGGATTACTCTATAGGTTTGGCTAATCGGCTATGTATGCCTTGTTCTAAGGATATATTTTTAACGTTTTTTGAAACAGATGTCATGAGTTTCGATATTAATTTTCACAATACAGGAATGATAATAAGACCGGAGTTATTACTAACAAGCGTTAAAGAGGATTACTCAGAAGTAAGTCAAAAAAAACCGATATGCTTAGTTGTAGGAGGGAGTACAGGGGCGGAAAAACTTAATTTAGCCATTTGGAGAAATTTAGAAGAGTTGACCCAAAAATATGTGGTCATTCATATTACAGGTAAGGGAAAGATGAATTCACACTATGAGGATTCTCTTGACTATCAGCAAATTGAATATACTAATCAGATGGGGAGCGTATTATGATCAAGCAGATATTGTCATTACACGTTCAGGATCTAATGCAATTGCTGAGTGTCTCCTATTAGGGAAAAAAATCATTTGTGTTCCGCTATCTTCAACTCAAAGTCGAGGGGAGCAGACACTCAATGCCGAATTTACTCAGAAATATGGAAATGCTATCATCATTGATAACAAAGAGCTAGAACAAGAAACATTTTTAACGGGAATGTTGGAACTTGAAAAGCAACCTGTTAATGATTTTCTTAAAATAGATGAAAGAGAGTTAGTTGAACGAATTAAGGAGCATGTTCAGTTTATTATAAATAAAGCTTCTTTAAAGGGGGTAGCTTGAAGAAGCTAACCTTTTTTTGTCACATAAATGTCACAGCATTTTTTTAATATCATACTATAGAAATTATTTGAGAGAGGGTTTTTAATAATATGAATTTTTTTAAATGGTCGTTAGCTATCCTTATTACTTTATCCATTGTTTCAGGCAGTGCTTTATACTATATGTTTGAAATAGAACCTTACAGAATTCATGTAAATGAATTTGTTTCTAAAAAGGAGGCTTCTTCCACTGTGGAAATAAAAGTTGTTCAATTTTCTGATGTGCATATCAAAGAAGATTATACGTCCCAAAATTTGGAAAAAGTTGTTAATAAAATAAATGAGCAAAATCCAGATTTTGTTGTTTTTACAGGAGATTTATATGATAATTATTCACTTTATAATGATGATCAAAAAATCATTGAAGTGTTGGGACGGATTGAGGCTAAATATGGAAAAGTTGCTATTTGGGGTAACCGGGACTATGGTGGTGGTGCAGGTCATCATTACGCTGATATCGTCGAAGAAGCAGGATTTGTGTTATTATCAAATCAAAGTGAGGTATTCACAACAAAAGAGAATAAAAAAATACTATTTACAGGCTTAGATGATTCTTTATTAGGCTCTCCGAACTTAGATTTTCAAACCGATTTAACGGACATAGACTACTCTATTTTTTTAATGCATGAGCCAGATTATATCAATAGGGAATATGTAAGTAATTATGATGTTATTCTGACAGGACACAGCCATGGAGGTCAGATTCATATACCTTTTATACCATCCATTAATAAATCTGGTTTAACCTACTATTCTCATGCAGAAAAATATAGCCAAGGCTTTTACGATTTAAAGAAAAAAGGTGATAAGAAGATTTATGTTAATGGAGGAATTGGTACAACCCATGTGTCAGCAAGATTTGGCGTTCTTCCAGAAATCACCTTATTTCGCATTGTTTTATAGAAAGGAGATCAAATGAACATACTACTTGCAGAAGATGATAGAGAAATGCAGAAGATTTTAAAAATATATTTAGAAAGAGAAGGGTATGAGTTAATCATTGCTTCTGATGGAGAAGAAGCTCTTGATTATGTAGTCAGCGAGGAATTCGATTTAGTCATATTAGATTGGATGATGCCTAAAAAAGATGGTATGGAGCTGTGTCAGGATATTAGAAGAATGGAAATACCTGTCAAAATATTAATGTTAACAGCTAAAAATACATCGGCTGATGAGCTGAAAAGTTTAGTTTCTGGAGCAGATGAGTACATAGGCAAACCTTTTGATATGTCTGTTCTTTTAATCAGAATTAAAAAAATGGTCCGAGGAGAGCAATTGTTAAAATTTGAGGACATCAGACTTAATTATGGTAATTTTGAAGTCACTAAACATAATAAAAAACTTGAATTAACCCGAAAAGAATATGATTTGCTTTATTATTTTATGAGCAATCAAAATATCGTATTAACCCGAGAACAACTACTAGACAATGTCTGGGGAATGGATTATGAAGGAGATATTAGAACAGTCGATACGCATGTTTTAAGGTTAAGGAAAAAAATTGGTAGTACATATATAACAACTAAAGTAGGTATGGGATACATTATGCAGTGGAAAGAGTGACTAAACTCTCAACCAAATTTATTTCAGGAATTATACTTATTCTCTTTCTATCCACACTGTCAACGATTTTTATTACTCAAAAATATGCGGAAACCTATTATTTAGCAGAGAAAAAAGACGAGTTAAATCAAGTGGCTAATCGTTTTGTTGATGAAGTGAATGCCAATAATATTAAAGAAATAAGTGCGAAGATAGAGGATGAAGAGAAAGTCACCATTGTTAGTGCACAAAAGAACATAAATAATGACTCTGTTAATTTAGAGCTAAGAGATGCTTTCTTGAGTAAGGGATTGGGATTTAAGAAGCTATGGTTATGGGAAGAAGATTATAAAACAGTTGTAAAAGGCCAGGATAGGGTGGTGCTATATGAGCAAGAAAAATTAAATTACAGTGTATTAATTAGGTATATTTCAAAAAATGGCATAATCTATGCAGTAGCAATGATAGTACCAAATATTTCAGAATATTTTAGTATCATAACTACTTTTTTTGCCCTCATTAGTAGTTTAACGATTATTTTAGCTATCATTTTTATTATTTTTTTAGTCAAACGAATCGTAAATCCATTAAATAAATTTAGCGAGTTTGCTCAAGAGATGAGTAAAGGTAAATTTATTCCACTTGAGATAACAACAAAAGATGAGCTAGAGGATGTTTCTGACACATTGAATCAAATGGGACAAAAAATGATGGTTTACCAAGAAGAGTTAGAAGAAAAAAATAAACAGATGGAAGAGTTATTAAATAATGTCGCCCATGACTTAAAAACGCCGTTATCATTAGTTAAATTATATTCTGAAGGAATTAGAGATGGTGTAGATGATGGGACTTTTCTTGATACGATAACCACTCAAAACAGTGAAATGACAAATATGGTTGAAAGATTACTTTTTGTTTCAAAGATAAAAAATGAAACACTATTTTTAGAAACAGTTGAATTATCAACTTTGTTGGAGAAAATAGTTGAGGATTATCAAATTTTATCTAAAAAAAATAATATTGAATTTGTTATTTTTATTGAGGAAAAAATGACAATAAGCAGTAATGAAGAATGGCTAAAATCAATTTTTCAAAATTTGATTTCTAATGCGGTAAAGTATAGTTCAGGAAATAAAATCGATATTTATTTAGAAAAAAGGGAAAGTGAAATTATTTTTAAAATTTCGAATGACTTTGATAATGAAGACTTAGAGTTAGAAAAAATTTGGAATCCATACTATGTGGCTGAGAGATCTCGAAGTAAAGAGCTATCGGGTACTGGTTTGGGACTTTACATTATAAAGAAAATAACGAATGAGTTAGGTTATCAAATTGATGTAGAAGTACTTGAAAACACTATTTTTTTGTTTTAAGAATGCCTATTTTGAAAGTCTCTGAAAAAGAAATAAAAAAATAACTTAATCGAATACATGATAGGTCTCATTCTATTTAGCGAAACTTAAATTATCTATAAAAACCTCACGATAACTGTGGGTATATGGTTATTTTAATAATAAAATTTACTTAACGTATGAGATACTATCTTTTTAATATAGGAAAATCAGAAAAAAAGGAGAATAGATATGAAAATAAGAGCAGAAAAAAATTCTGATCAATCAGAAATTTATACGCTTATAAAAGAAGCTTTTGAAACAGCAGAGCACTCTGATGGGAACGAGCAAGATTTAGTTATCGCATTAAGAAAAAGTACATCATATATTCCGGAGCTCAGTTTAGTAGCAGAAGTAGATAATAAGATAGTGGGACATATCATGTTTACCAAAGCTAATGTTAAAAATGAAATAGTTTTAGCTTTAGCACCTCTATCAGTGAAGCCGGAGTATCAAAAACAAGGTATTGGAACCAACTTAATAAATGAAGGTCATAATATTGCCAAAAAATTAGGTTACCATTATTCAATAGTTCTAGGCAGTGATGTGTACTATCCAAAATTTGGCTATGTTTCAGCAAAAAAATTTGGTATCACTGTTCCTGAAGGAATACCTTCTGATAATTTTATGGCAATTAAATTATCAGAAAATGCGCCACTCTTAAAAGGTGAAATGACATACGCTGAAGAATTTGGTTTGTAAGGCGTCTAAATTTAATAGGATGAAAAGCTAACATATCGGCATATAAAAACTCATAAAGGGACAAGTGACTACGAGGTTACTCTGGTTGTAGATAGCTATAAACTTTATTGTCGATACTTTATATAAAAACAATAATATTATCAGATTTTTCATACAAAAAACTAGGAGAATAGTAAAATCTCCTAGTTTTTTTGTTGTATTCGCTTCTGATATTTAAGTGGGGATGTTCCCTCAAATTTTTTAAAGCTTCTAATAAAGTAACTAACGTCTAAAAAACCTAAGTCTTCACTTATTTCTGTTATATTTTTATCAGAATGATGAAGTAGTTGTTTCGCCCATTCTATTTTCAACCTTGGATAAAATTTATTGAAAGGTTCATCAAACTCCCTTTTCAGTAAGCGACTTAAATAGCTAAGACTGATATGATTGATTTCGGATAATTCATTTAAGGTATACATATAATGCTTATTATTAAAGAGTAAGTCAATGGTTGGTTGTAGTGAATGATCCTTGGCCTGATATAAGTTGTTTGTCATATTTTTAGAAAAATCATCCAGAGTTATTTCGTTTTGATTTGCTTCAATCAGATAGTTATGATCAGTAACTTCAGTTAAGACAAACTGACATAATAGAGTTAGCATGTTAGCCGAGTTTTCTAATTCTTTAGCAGTTAAGCTAGGTATGGCATTGTAGTCATTTAAGTAGCTTTTAATATATTCTTGAGTGTTATCTAGGGTTAATAATTGTTCTAGTTGTTCATTGTCAGTATCCATTTTTACTTGTCCAACCATGATAGCCCCTAAGTACTGCTCATTTATAATGATAGGAATGGCCATATCTACTAGATCAAAATGACAGCGGTACATAAAAGGTTCACCTTGACGAACTGCTTCTAAAGCGCCTCGAGCGTCACATTTTTCGCAGTATTTGGAAAGCTTGGGATTAGAACGCAGATTAGCGCAAAAAGGTTGAATGTTACTGTGTTTACCAACTGGTTGGCCTTTATAGTCAACTAATATAATGGCTAGCTTAGTTACTTCCGCAATGGAATCTTGTAATTTCTCCCATTCATTCATGTTAATGATATCTTCTATTCTTAAAGACAAAGCATTTCCCCCTTTTCTCATATAAGCATATAAAGCCTACTTTACAAATGAGTACTACCTTAATGTGAAATATATCACGTTTAAAATCCAATGTAAATAGATAAGAAAAGTTTTAAACTATAAATAGAACTAATTGATCAATAAAAAGCAAAGGATGATAGATAATGAAAGAAAATTATGATTTTATGATGCCTAGTGTTAACTTTTTTGGTCCTGGTGTAATTAATAAAATTGGTGACCGTGCTGAAATGCTTAATATGAAAAAGGTACTAATTGTTACAGATAGTTTTTTAAAAAATATGGAAGATGGTCCCGTTAAACAAACAGAAGCTAGTTTGAAAGCATCCGGCGTAGCTTATGTTATTTTTGACGAAGTTGAACCAAATCCTAAATTACGTAATGTAAAATCTGGTGTAGCTTTTTATAATGAAAATCACTGTGATAGTATTATTTCAGTTGGTGGGGGATCATCTCATGACTGTGCTAAAGGAATTGGAATTGCCCTAACAAATGGAGAAGATGTAACGAAATTAGCTGGGATTGAAACATTGAGCAATCCGTTACCACCATTAATGGCCGTTAACACAACAGCGGGTACTGCTTCAGAAATAACACGTCATGCTGTATTAACAAATGAAGAAACCCATTTAAAATTTGTTGTGGTTTCTTGGCGTAATGTGCCACTTGTATCGTTCAATGACCCATTGTTAATGCTTGAAGTACCAACTAAGCTAACTGCAGCAACTGGAATGGATGCTTTGTGTCACTGTGTTGAATCTTATGTGTCAGAAAACAGTAACCCAATTACAGACGCTCAAGCGATTCAAGGAATTAAATTAATTGGAGAAAACTTGCGTCGTGCCGTTGCGAATGGTCATGATATAGAAGCTAGAACTAATATGGCGTATGCCTCTCTTTTAGCTGGTATGGCATTTAATAATGCTGATTTAGGTTATGTACACGCTATGGCTCATCAATTGGGCGGACAATACGATGCTCCTCACGGCGTGTGTTGTGCTGTGTTAATGCCAACAGTTGAAAGATGGAACATGATTTCAAATCCAGAACGCTTTAAAGATATTGCTGTTTTATTAGGTGAAAATGTTGATGGCTTATCAAAAATGGAAGCAGCTGAGTCTGGTATTAAAGCACTAGAACGTATTTCAGAGGATGTAGGTATTCCAACGAACATTAAATCAATCGGTGCTAAAGAAGAAGACTTTGAATTAATGGCAGAAAATGCATTAAGAGATGGTAATGCTTTCTCAAATCCTCGTAAAGGAAATAAAGCAGATATTGTTGAGTTATTCAGACAAGCTTATCAAGCTTAATAAGTGTCAATAGAAATTCAGAAGAGACTAATTCAAAAGTCTCCAAAAATAAAGAAAAACGGATCAAATCCATTCATAAGAATGTTGATTTGATCCGTTTTTCTTTTTGTTAAATGATCGTTTTCAAGAAATGAGACGACTCTTGAAAATAAAAAGCTAACGTTAAAATAGTTTAGCATTTGAGAGACTATATAGAGTCAATATTAACTTCTCCAACGTTTGTGTTGTGCATTAATCTCTTTAGATGCTGGGTCTTGGTAATCAAGTTTTTTGTAGAGTGGAGCGTTCGCTACATCATTTGCATAAGGCATTGGAAAATTAAACTGAGCCAAATGAGCTAAATAATGATCATTAAACAAGGTACCATTTTCTCGGCAAGAAGTTACTAACTCTAAATTTAATGTTGTAGAAGCTACTGACTCTACAGAACCGGACTCCCAAATAATATTTCCTTCAGGACTAATAATTTTAGAGTTACCATGTATAGTATTACCGTTTAACGTTCCAACGCCATTCGTTGAAACAACGTATGCTTGATTTTTCCAAGGCTCTTGTTATTGGGTAAGTCGAATTAATAATTTTTAATTCTTCAGGATCCATGGTTACTTTAATCAGAACTTCAGAACCCATTAAAGTTAAGTTTCTAGATATCTCTGGAAAATTTATGTCATAACATATTTGAACCCCTACTTTAGTGTCTTTTTCAGGTATGTCAAAAACTAAATATGACTCTCCAGGTGTTGATGGTTCTGAGGGTCTCCAAGGGGCCATCTTTCTATATTTACCAATCATTTCGCCTTTAGGATTAAAGACTGGTGCCGTGTTATAAAAGATTTCTTTACCAGATTCTATACTCTTTTCTATAAATGCACCTGGCAAAAAGTATATCTTATGCTTTTTAGCAATCTCACGGAATACGTTCATATCAGAACCTGTTGTATCTAGTGGGAAATTATCGTCAGTCAAATATTCAACACCAACAACTAAATCTGGTATATTAGGTTTCAACATTACTAGGTCAACTAAATGCGGAAGTCTTTCCAGATTTAGTTTAGAATCGGGGCTTAATTCTTGTTGAATAACGCCAACATTAAGTAATCTACTTTTATTCATAATGTACCCTCCAACTATATATTTTTCATTAATAGTATCATATAATGAAAAAAATGATAAATTAACCTTTGTTTGATGGGTAAAGATAACCCTTTTTTCTTAAAACAGGTTAAACATATAAGGTTATTTTAGTTTAAGAACTTAAAAGAAATAAGTGGTATGAATAACTAGACACAAAGGAGAAAGAAATGAAAAAATTATATCTAGTAAGACATGGCGAAACCTTATTTAATCAACTAGGAAAAATTCAAGGGGCTTGTGATTCACCACTAACAGAAAAAGGGATACATCAAGCAGAAAAAGTGAAAGCTTATTTTGCGACGTGCCCAGAAGTTCCGACAGCTTATTATTCATCAACACAAGAAAGAGCCTCAGATACACTGGAAGTAATCATTGGTGGGAAAAAATATAACCGAGTTAAAGGATTAAAAGAATGGAATTTTGGTATGTTTGAAGGAGAGAGTGAGAGATTAAATCCTAAGATACGAACTGGTGAAACGTCTTTCAAAGATGCTTTTGTTCCTTATGGAGGAGAATCTTCTGAGACGGTTCAAGATAGAATGAATGAGACGATTATTGAACTGATGAACACTGAAGACAGTCAACATGTCTTAATGGTTAGTCATGGTGGTGCGATGTATATGTTTCTAAAAAAATGGTTATCAGCTGATGAAGTTGCTAAAGTTAACTTTTCAAATGGCTGTATTTTAGAATTCGACTATGAAGATGATGTTTTTAAATTTCAACAAGCCATCAATCATTAAATTTAATATAAAAACTGGTAATAGTAACAAGTACACGAATTTTTAGGGTACAATAAATTGGTAATCATGACGTTAAGGGGGATAAACATGAAGAAAACATTACTTAAAATAGTATCAATTGGGCTATTATCTTTATTCTTAGTATCATGTGGTAAAAATAATAGTTATGAACAATCCATGCAAAAAACAAAAGAGGCTATTACAGAAGACAAATTTGAACAAGCAGAAGCTTTTGTTGAGATGGCGCTAGAAAGTAAACCTAAAGAAGAAGAGGCAAAAAACTACCAAAAGCAACTCCAATCTTATAACGCCGCTCAAGGTTTTAAAGAGAAAAAAGAAACCAAAAATGCTATCGTTAAGCTGAATGATGTTATTGATGTGAAAAATGGCTCAACTAAGTTGGTCGAATACGCTAAACTTGAAAAAAAAGAATTAGAAACTAAAAAAGAGGATGTCAAAAAAGAAACTAGTAAAAATAAAAAATCAAAAAAGAAGAAAGAAACAAAAAATAGTCTATGGAATCCTCAAAAAGCAGATAGCTTAAGAGAATTTATGGTTGGCTTTAGCCAAGCGATGGATCAACAATACAATGAGTATACACCGTCTAAAAATGTTGATTTATACGGTGTTGGGTTACCAAAGGCGGTACTAGGTGGCGATTGGACTATGGCAGTCAATGATCAACCAGTTCAAGTGGAATGGTCTGATACGGGAGAAGGAAGCAAACCATATCAATTAGTTGCTGTTTATTCGGATGCAGATACACAACCCTATTTGAAGAAACATGTTTATTTCTTTGTTGTAGAAAATGGTGTTTCTAAAGTTTATGTAACACAACAAAATCAAGGTAATGAGCAAAATTATTTACACTTTTCAGAAACTCAAAACGCAGATATAAAAAACGGGTTTAGTCAAATTATTAATGGAGGTAGTGTCGCTAAACCTCAACCCGCTAATAATAAAGAATACAAAGATGGCAAACTACTTGCTGCAAAAGTTATGGTTAAAATTTTTGAAGATTCTAATACAAATATAGATGCATTTTTTACTAATTCAGCTGATGTTTCATACAGCTTACAACAAGAAGACTCTATGGAAATTTGGAATACAGGGGTTTATTTACCTGAAAAGGTCACTGTGATTACAGGAAGTCCACTCGCATCTGGAATGTTCACTTATCATAATAATGGAGATGGGACAGTTGTTATTTACCCTGTCCCAAGTCATTATCAAGATAAAGATTGGGATGATCCAGTTTTAGGAAAAGAAATGGCTGAGAATGTTATCTCAGAAGCAACGATAAAGGATATTTCTAAAGTATCAGATGAGTCTGCTGAAAAAATGGCAACTTTTATTGATTAATTATTTTTAAATTGTATATATTAAAACGATGTAAATAACCACCTTCATTAAGGGAAGGTTATTTACATCGTTTTTATTTTTAGGTTGAAGAGTGGATTCTAAAAATAGTTGATTGTAATGCGTTTTAAACACTCTTTATTAAAGAAGTAAATAAATGATGAATAACAAACTTAAACAAAATTATTAGTCTTTTTGCCTTTTGTTATTCTATATGTTAATATTTTTTGAGAAGGCTTACAAAAAAGGGGGATGCTTTATCTTAGATAAGGCAAATGAAAGATGAAAAATAAAGTGTTTAAGGGTGCAATGATGGTCGCTGTTTTGGGCTTATTTGCAAGTTGCTCAAATGAAGAGCAAAAGAAGAGTGGGAAAACGGAAGATAAAGACAGTAAAGAAATAACTATTCTAGGAACATCAGATATTCATGGACGTTATATGCCGTGGGACTATGCAGCAGATGTTGAGAATAAAGCAGGTAGTTTTTCTCAAATTAGTACAATCGTTAAAGAAGTCAGAGATAAAAATAAAAATACATTATTAGTAGATGCAGGAGATTTAATCCAAGACAATTCAGCAGAACTGTTTAAAAATGATGAAAAACATCCAGCACCTGAAGTATTGAAAGCGTTAAAATATGATGTTTGGACTATGGGAAACCATGAATTTGATTATGGATTTGATGTGTTGGATAATATTACAAAACAATTTGATGGCGCTGTTTTGGCAGGGAATGTTCAGCTAGAAGATGGTACACCTTATTTCGATTCATATAAAAGAATTGAACAAGATGGTGTTAAAATCGGCTTTATTGGAATGACAACACCGCTAGTAGCTGAGTTTAAAAAGGATACTGATATCTTTGATGGTAAAAAGTTAACAGATCCGGTTAAAGAAACAAAAAAAGTGGTTAAAGAGTTAAAAAAAGATGTCGATGTTTTAGTAGCAGTTACTCACATGGGAATATCTAATGAAAATGATGTTCAAAATACAGGAGTAGCTGATATGGCAGAAGCAATCCCAGAACTAGACGTTGTTTTTGCAGGACATATGCATACTTTAGTCGAAGAAGAATTTATTAATGATGTGTTGATTGTTGAACCAGATAAGTATGGTCGCTATGTATCACAGGTAGATTTAACACTAAAGAAAGAAAAATCTGGTTATAGTGTGAAAGAAAAATCAGGATCAGCTATTGAAGTAGCAGGTTATGAGGAAGATCCAGAAATTAATAAATTACTAGAACCGTATCATAAAAAGGCTAGAAAAGAAGCAAATACCGTTCTAGGTGAGTTAACTAAGATGGATTTAGTTCCTAAAGATGAAATAAAAGGCATCTCATCAGCACAAATTGAAGAAACGCCATTGGTGAATTTCTTTGGAGAAGTTATGTTACATTATAGTAAAAATGCAGACGTTGTAGCTTATCAAATTGATACAGACACGCCCTCACTTGATATAGGTGAGATTAAGAAAAAAGATATTGCTAGAAATTATCAATTTACTGATGGTGAAGTAACAGTATATGATATCACTGGTAAAGATTTAAAAGACTATATGGAGTGGGGAGCAGGCTACTATAATCAATTGGCTGATGGAGATGTAACAATTAGTTACAATGAAGAAAGAAGAACAAACAAATATAATACGAATGACAGATTTTATAATATTAAATATGATATTGATCTAACTAAGAAAAGTGGAGAAAGAATTGTTAATTTAAGAAGTCTTGATGAAACACCCATTAAAGATACAGATAAGTTAAAAATAGGTATGAATCAATACCGCATGAACTTTTTAACTTCGGATGATGGGCCTTTAGCAGGTAGAAAATTTAATGAAGTTTATTCAACTTTTTCTGATAAATCGTTAGGGGAAGTTGAAGGAAGGATTAGAGAGTTATCAGCTAGATATATTAAAGAAGAGAAAAATGGTGTTTATGAAGGTCACCTATTAAATAATTGGAAAATAGTAGGATTAGATACAAAGTCTCCATACAGGAAAGATGTTATTGAACTTGTGAATAGTGATATGTTAAAATTGCCAAGTATTGAAAAAGGTAAAGTGACTAATATCGCTTCTATCAATGTCGATAAACCTGTTGATAAAGATGAAATAAATAGCTTAGCTAAAAAAGCTAAAATAGATCCAAACACTTTGAAAGATGTAAAAACAACTGGAGAATTATATAAAAAAGTGAATGAAAATAGAACTAAATAAGAAAGTTAAGCAGCAAAAATCATTTGATTTTCGCTGCTTATTTTTTGTCTTAAAAGCTAATTAGAATCCGATAGTTATAATTCTTAAAATTTTGATAGCCATATGAATCTTCCTTTCTAAAATAGGATTTGCTCTCTTTTATTTTAACTGGATTGCTGATTCACATCATAAATTATAGAGCCCTTTTTTTAATGAGTTAATCATAAACTGCTTTTTTCATGTTTACGATAAGCCAATACCAATAGAAATTGTCCTAATAGTAAAAAGCAGCATAAAAGAAAAATATCTTGTAATAACGGTTGATTATGCAAACTAATTAGCTTTCTGATACCATTAATACTGTAGGTCATCGGTAAAAATAAATGGATTTTTTGGAAGAAAGGACTAGAAAGAAAAATCGTATAAGCACCACCTGAAGAGGAGGTTTGTAACATTGTTAATAGCAGGATGATAAAACTTCCGATGCCGGGAATTAATTTATTAAATGCGGAGATAATACTGCTAAAAGTAGCAGATACTAAAAAAAGAAATAGACTAAGCAAAATAGTGTGATTAATATTCACTTTGATGATAAGAGAGTTAATAATTAGAAGTAAAATTACCTGAACAAAAGAAATAATTACAGGTAATAGATATTGTTTTTTCCAAAAACTAAAAAAACTATGATTTTTTTTGGTAAAAATCCTTAAAATAAATTGATTAATAAAAATACCGCCGACAAACAAGGTCAGTGAAAAGATATAAGGTGCCATTGCTTCGGCATTATTTTTAATAGGAGCTATATCAGTTTGTTTAATTTTGATAACAGTACCAGTTGATGTTGGGACTTTTTGGCCATGATTTTTCGAGATTATTTTCGAGCTTAGCTGAGCGTTAGTAGAACTAACAAACTGATTTAGGGCACTTGAAACAAGTTTTGAAGTTGAATAACTTAAGCCTTCTGAGGTTGACAAGTAAATAATAGGTGATTCACCTATTTCGCAAAAAGTAGTTAGCTTCTGGTGAAAATTTTTTTCAAAATGAATGACACCATAAACGTTCCCTTCTTGTAAATCCTTTTCAGCTTTTTCTAATGTTTCGACTTTAAACTGAAATAACTCTGATTTTAATAAATTATCCTGTACAGGATTAGATTCGCTCTTGACTATTGCAACAGGCAGTTGATCGATGTTCCCATATGGATCTTTTAAAGCCCCTAAAAAAAGAGTAGAATAAACCACTGGAATAAAGCTTAGTAGACAAATAATTAACAGTATTTTTTTATTTTTAAACATAATAAACTCTCCTTGAAATTTGAAATATTTTTGCTTATAATTATCCGTAGATAAACAAAGTCTTTGGATAATCTAAAGATATTTTAAATCCATGGATGTTTTTTGTCAATAGAAAGGGGCGGTATATTTTGAAATTTAGTAATGCGTTTATTCAATCTGTTGCAATTGTTGTGATGTTGTCAGAATTACCAGAAGGAATACAATTAAAATCATTAGAAATAAGTACGAAAATGGGTGTATCCCATAGTTACCTACAGAAGATAGCAAAAAAATTAAAAGATGCAGACATTATAAAATCGGAAGCATCAAAAAATGGTGGGTATTCTTTGAATAAAAAACCAGACGAAATTAGTTTTTTAGATTTATTTGTAGCTATTGAAACAAATGATAGTTTTATCGAAAAAGGTAATTACGATGTCATGTATCATATGTTTGATTCAAAAGAACTAATTGTGGAGTATGGAGAGTTATCACGTTCTATACTGCAAGAGGCAGAAAATAAGTTTAAAAAATCATTGTCTAATCGTTTCATTTCAGAGGTTGTTCCAAAAGATGAAAAAGGAAAATACCTTATCATTAACTGGAAAGAAAAATAGCAATAAGGAATAGCTTCTTTAAAATGAAGTTGTTCCTTATTTGCTTAATGTGTAGCTTATCGCGTTATATTTAATTTAATTAAACATAAAATGTTAAAAACTCTTTTAATATTTGTTGAAAACGGTTACAATTGTTATGTAGAGAATTTTTAGTTGTTATTTTATACTATTTAAACAAGCAGTTAAATAAATATATCGAGAATTGGAGGTAATTGATTGTGGAGAAGAAAAAAATTCATTATGGTTGGTTTATTGTGATGGGATCGGTATTAATAACGAGTACACTTGTCCCAAGTGTTATAGCTATGGCGAATAAATTTTTAATACCAGTAACCGAAGAAATGAATATTAGTAGAAGTGCATTTACGTTAAGTAATACGATTTTGCAAGCAACTGGTATTTTTTTATCCCCCTTTATAGCAAGAAAGATCAGTAAAGGAAATTTAAAAAAGACTCAAAGCATTGCGGTTGTCGTTTTTTCAGTATCCTATGCTTGTTATGGCTTTGCCCAGAGACCACTTCATTTATATATGCTTTCATTTATTATAGGTATCTGTTATTTATGCGCTACCATGATTCCGATTAGTATTATGATAACGAACTGGTTTGTTCAAAAGAGAGGTCTAGCAATGAGTATTGCGATGGCAGGAATTGGTTTAGGTGGTTTTATTTTCAGTCCGTTAATCACTTTGTGGCTAGCTAGTTATGGCTGGAGAACAACCTATATGATTATGGGGGTTATTTTATTAGTCATTGCTTTACCTATTTCTTTGTTTGTTTTTAAAAAAGACCCTTCTCAAATAGGGTTAACACCTTATGGAGCAGAAGTGATTCAACAGGAGGAAACATCCGAGAATAAAGTAGCTTCTGTTAAATTATCAACTAAAGAGGCATTTAAAAAACCATTCTTTGCTTTATTAATGATCGGAATGATTTTAAATGGAATTATTAATAGTGGGGCATTAGGGCAGTTTCCACCAGCTCTAGAAGGTCTTCAAACGCCTGCGGTTGCTGCAACAATTATTGCTTTATACTCATTAATAGGTATTTTTGGTAAGTTAGCTTTGGGATGGGTAAATGATCGTTATGGCATAATAATCAGCTCTATTTTTGGGTGTATGACCTTTGGTTTAGCCTTTGTCTGTATACTATTTGGAGATCAATTAGTTGCGGTTTATGCGTTGGCTATAACATTTGGTTTAGGTATTGGAATTGGATCAGTATCACCACCTCTAGTAACGTCGTCTATTTTTAGTAGTGAGCAATACGGAGAGGTCTTTGGCTATACAACAAGTGCCATGCAAATTGGTATGTCGATTGGTTCTTTAATGGTTGCTTCTATCTTTGATTCAACTGGTTCGTACCAAACCGCTTGGATCGTCCTAATCGTTTTAACTGTCTTAACTTTATGTAGTTGGATTGGCGCTTATAAACAGTCAAGAAAGTATTGTTAAGAATTTAACTTAAAAATTTGAAGGGAGAACTAACAATGAATGAATGGCAAAAGGAACTAAGCAAACGTTTAGAAGCTAGGGAAGAAGAGATGATAAAACACCGTAGATATTTACATCAACACCCAGAATTATCATTTCAAGAAGAGAAAACAGCAAAGTATATTAGTGATTTCTATGAAGGAAAAGATTGTATCGTTCAAACTAATTTTGGTGATGGCTATGGTATTTTGGTTGATATTGAAGGTGGTAAACCAGGGCGAAATATAGCGATTCGAGCGGACTTTGATGCTTTGCCAATTCATGAAGACACAGGACTTCCATTTGCTTCAGAAGTAGATGGCGTCATGCATGCATGTGGTCATGATGCTCATACCGCCTATATGTTAATTTTGGCAGATACATTGATTGAAATGAAAGATCAACTACCAGGAAAGATACGAGTCATCCATCAACCTGCTGAGGAAACACCACCTGGTGGAGCTTTAGGAATGATAAAAGCTGGTTGTCTAGAAGGTTACGACCATGTGTTAGGTGCCCATATTATGTCTAATAATATGTTAGGAGAAGTTGCTTGCCGTGAAGATAAAATAATGGCAGGAAGAACTAACTTTAAAATTGTCATGCATGGTAAAAGTGGTCACGGATCAATGCCACAAGATGCTAATGATGCTATAGTAGCAGCTGCACAATTTGTAACAGCTATCCAAACAATAGTGAGTAGAAGAATTAATCCTTTTGATATGGCAGTTGTTACCATAGGTTCTTTTGATGGTAAGGGTTCTGCTAATGTGGTAAAAGACACAGTAGAGTTGGTTGGAGATATCCGTATTATGACAGAGAAATCCCGTGATATTGTCGAAAGAGAGTTTAAAAAAATATTAGCAGGTATTTGTGAGACTTTTGGGATTACTTATGAGCTTGATTATTTACACGACTATCCCGTTTTAGTAAATGACTCAGATTTAACAAAAATGGTTGTCAGAGCAAGTAAAGATGCTAACTTTGAGAGAGTGAATCAAGTGATTGAGTCAGATCCACTTCCAGCATCTGAAGATTTTGCTTATTTTGCTAATGAAAGACCAGGCTGCTTTTTCTTTGTTGGGTGTACTAAAGAAGGGGATGAGTTTTACCCACATCATCATCCAAAATTTATGGTTCATGAAGATTCTATATTGATTACAGCTCAAGTAATGGGAAATGCTGTGTTAGAATACTTATTTAATGGTGTGAAGTAAGCCATAAAAATAAAGGTTCCAAAATGAGTGAGTTCATTTTGGAACCTTTAGTAGTTCAGAGGAGACTTTTTAGATTTCTTATTTTGACTCTATCTCAGTCATAGCTAGAATATCTTCACCGAAGCTAACTTGTTGTTTATCAAGTGGAGCTACGTCACTATAAGACATTGAGTTGGTAATAATCATCATCACAATATCATCATATCCTGCTTCATTAATTTTTTCTCTATCAAAAGTTGCTAAAATATCACCACTTTTAACAATATCACCTTGTTTAACGTTGGTTGTAAAATATTGACCGTTTAAGTTAACCGTATCAATACCAATATGAATTAAAATTTCAGTACCCTCTGTTGTTGTGATACCGTAAGCATGTTTTGAGTCATAAGAAACAGTTACCTCACCATCACCAGGAGCATAAACTACGCCTTCACTAGGTTTAATAGCGATTCCTTTGCCCATCATTTCTGTTGAAAAAACAGGGTCATTAACATCTTTTAATGGGACTACTTGGCCAGAGACAACTGCAGAAATGATACTATCTTTTGGACGAGTGATTCCAATAGAAGGATCAGCGTTAACCTCGACAGCTTCTTTGTCACCAGATTCATCTGATGTCAGTAAATCCATTCTCTTTTTCCCGTAAGAAAAAGTGAAAATAAAGCTTAAAACAATACTAATAACAATACCCATCATAAAGTATGGAATTGATTTTGGCGGAATTGAAATGAAACCAATCACACTAGCAGGCCCCATAGCGACTGCTAATACATGGAAAAAGCCAATAAAAGCACTAGCTATACCAGCTGCAATCATTCCACAAACGAATGGAAATTTAAGTTTAAGATTGACACCAAAGATTGCTGGTTCTGTAATTCCTAGAAAGGCAGAGATACTAGCTGATGAGGCTAAAGATTTTTGCTTTTGGTTTTTTGTTAAGAAAAAGACAGCTAAAGCAGCACTACCTTGAGCAACGTTTGCCATAGAAGCTACAGGGAAAATGAATGATCCTCCTGTTTTAGCGATATCGGCTAGTAAGGTTGTTTCGATAGCTGGAAAACTTTGATGTAAACCAGTGATAACAATTGGCGAGTAGAATAACCCGAATATCCCTAGCCCGAAAGCACCTGTTGAATTGTATAACCAGACTAAGCTATTAGTTAAACCATCTGATACATCTCTCATGAAAGGACCCACAATGGTAAAGGTTAAAAATCCTGTAATAATAAGAGCTAACATAGGTGTAAAGGTAAAATCAAAGGCTTGAGGAATTTTTTTGTGGAAAAATTTCTCTAATGTAGCTAGAATCCAAGCAACTGCTAATACAGGTAGAACAGATCCTTGGTAACCAGCTTGAGCAACATCCATACCAAAAATGTGCCAATAAGTCATCGTTCCATCAGCAATGGCATTCGCTGTAGCGTACCCATTAACTAAATCAGGCATAACCATAGCCATTCCCATTGCAGCTCCTAGATAAGGATTGCCACCAAATCGGCGAGTTGCAGAAAAACCTAATAGGATAGGTAAAAAAGCAAATGGAGCTGAAGCAAGTAAATTAATAATACTGGCAAAATCCGTTACTGCTGGATACATTTCAACCACTGATTGAGCCCCAAATAAGCCAGGTGCAGTTAAGACGTTATTAATAGCCATCAATAAACCACCAGCAACTAACGCTGGAACAATGGGAACAAAGATGTCAGATAGCACCTTTATAAGTGCCATTAATGGATTTTGTTTCTTTCCTTTAGAAGCGATATCTTTTAAATCATCTTTTGTGGCTTCACTAACACCTGTTTCTTTGACAAGTTCTTGATAAACGTAATTAACATCCCCAGGACCAATGATAATTTGAAATTGTCCATTTGTAACAAAAGTGCCCTTAATGTCATCATGGTCATCCAATGCTTTTTGATCTACTTTGTCAATATCTTTAATGATTAATCGTAGACGTGTTGCACAGTGCGCTGCTGCTTGGATATTGTCTTTGCCCAGAGCTTTGACAATGTCCTTAGCTACTTGTTTATGTTTCATAGATTGTTATCCCCTCTCAAATCGTGAAATCGTTTTTTTTAATAAGTATAAATTAACATCCTATAGATAAATTGTCAAACGTTTAACAATTGTAAAAACCTGTTTTTAACATATTTTTTTTAGTTATAACAATTAATGTTATACGCTTGACATTTTATTTGGTTTGCTTATTATAGCAGTAAGAAGAAATTTATTTTAAGGAGAGTGTAAATTGAATTTAATAAATGAATGGACAAAAGAATTACGTTACTTACCTTATAAAGAATGGAACGATAGCTACCTTTCTAAATTAAATAGTTCTGTCAATCAATCAAAGTGGAGAACCGGTTTTCATATCCAAGCTCCGACAGGTTTATTAAATGATCCAAATGGCTTCTCTTATTATAACGGTGAGTGGCATCTATTTTATCAGTTATACCCAATGGGACCTGTACATGGCTTGAAGTCTTGGTATCATATCACTTCAAAAAATTTAGTTGATTGGGAAGATAAAGGCTTAGCTTTAGTTCCGGATAATAAGTTTGATAGCCACGGTGTTTACTCTGGTTCGGCTATTCCAATTGATGATAAACTCTTACTAGCTTACACAGGGAATGTTCGTGATGAGAATTGGACACGTAGCTCTTTTCAACTAGGAGCATTAATGAATGAAGCAAATGAAATAGAAAAAATAGAAATACCTTTAATAGAACAATCTGAAAAATACACAGAACATTTTAGGGACCCTCAAGTCTTTTTATACGAGGATGTTTATTATTTACTACTCGGGGCGCAGAATCTACAATTAGAAGGAAAAGTCTTAACGTATCGCTCAGAAGATTTGATGAACTGGGATTTTTTAGGCGAATTAGCATTTACTGATGCAAAAATGGGATTTATGGTGGAATGCCCAAATCTTATTTTTACAAATGATAAGGCAGTATTATTATTTTGTCCTCAAGGGTTAGATAAAGAAGTACTTGATTATCAAAATATTTATCCAAATACATATGTTGTTGCGGATGAGTTTGATCCGGAAAATAATCAGTTGGTTAATCCTACGGCGTTGAAAAACTTAGACGAAGGGTTTGATGTTTATGCTACTCAAGCCTTCAATGCTCCAGATGGTCGAGTTCTTGAGATTAGTTGGGTAGGGCTACCTGAAATTGCCTACCCTAGCGATAAAGAAGGATGGGCACACACCTTAAGTATTGTAAAAGAAATTACGGTTGAAAAGGATCGAATGATACAAAGACCTGTTACTGAAATGAAAGAGTTACGTCTAGATGAACAAATTTTTTCTGGACAATTAAATAACGAAAATAAAAAAATAACTAACCAGTTAAGCAACCGATATGAATTAAATTTACGATTGCCCAAAAAGTCTCAAGGTTGTCTAACGTTACTCGCAAATGAATTAGGAGAAGGGTTAGAGCTTCATTTTGATACTGAAAATGGTACAATGAAATTAAACCGAGAAAATATCGGTCAGAATTTTGCTCAAGATTATGGTGTTGAAAGAACGTTTAGTATTGATAAAGATGAGTTGTACTTGCAAATATTTGTTGATACTTCAATTGTTGAAATATTCGTCAACAATGGAAAACAGGTAGCTACAACTCGCGTCTTTCCAACTGAAAGTCAAGGCGCTGTTTTATTAACAGGTAATTCTGGGGATTTTTCTGGAAATTTATGGACATTACGTTCTATGAAATAAGAGGTTGTTATGACAATAAAATTAACAGATGTCGCAAAAAAAGCAGGCGTTTCGCCTACAACGGTTTCACGAGTCATTAATAATTATGGTTCACTGAGTCAGAAAACCATTACTAAAGTTAATGCAGCTATGAAAGAATTAAACTATCAACCAAACTCATTAGCTCGCTCACTTCAAGGTAAAAAAACAGAGCTAATTGGTCTTATTTTTCCAACAGTAGCTAATCCTTTTTATGGCGAACTCGTTGAGAAAATAGAATCAAGACTATTCAATCTAGGATATAAGACGATTCTATGTGATAGTGCGAATAATAAGGAGAAGGAACGACAATACATCAATATGCTCTCAGCCAATAAAGTTGATGGTATTATTGCAGGGGCACATAATCTAGGTATCACTGAGTATGAAAATATAGGTTTACCGATTGTCTCTTTTGATCGATTTTTAGCAGATAGCATTCCTATTATCGGAAGTGATAATTTTCAAGGGGGCTATTTAGCAACTAAGAATCTTTATTTACATGGTGGGCGTAAAATAGCAATCTTAACTGGTTCGCAAGAATCAAATTCACCAACAAATGATCGTCTTAACGGTTATTTAAATTTTATTGAAGAGTACGACCTAGTTCCGACTGTCTTTCAATTTAATACCACGACTCACTCTACTGTATTAAAGACGATTGAGATAAAGCGGATATTACTTAATGAAGAGATCGACAGTATTTTTTGCACAGACGATTTAACAGCTATTTTGGTCTACAATATAAGCCAAGAGTTAGGAATATCTATTCCCTCAGACATAAAATTAATTGGTTATGATGGCACTAGGTTTGTTCAAAATTATTTTCAACATTTATCAACTATTGCCCAACCAATGAGTGAACTTGCTGATTTATTAGTTGATATATTAATCCAACGAATAGACAAAGTAGATAGTCATTTAGAAGAAAATTATAAGCTGCCTGTTAAGCTGATTCAGGGACGGACCATGTAGAGTTAAATTATTTTTGATAAAATATGTAACTATGTGAAAAAATATCTTTTATTAAAATTTAATAATAAAAAAAGAACTAAACGTTAGTGAACACTTATGTTTAGTTCTTTTTCCATCTTGGATCGGTAGATTTATATTGGACTATCAACTAAAATATTTTACAATCAACTTATAGGTAGATTTATTGGAGGGGTAAAATGAATATAGAAGAAATTAAACAACACATAGAAAATAATCCTGAAGTAGCAGAAAATAACTTTTCGAGGATCAATGTTTTACAAGTTCAGAAAAATAAAGGAAAGCAGAAATTTTTCTATCAGTTTCCAAATTACTTCACAGTAGTTCATATTTTTTCTGGGAGTGGGAAAATAATGATGGACAATCAGACACACCTTTTAAAAGAAGGAGGTATTTTTCTAATTAACGTGGACACTTCTTTTGAAATACTAAATGAATTTAACGGACTGATTAGTTTACTTCTAATTTCGGAGAGTTATTTAATAGATAAAATTATTCATAAAATAGAGAATAAAAGTGAATTATTGTTTCACTTTAGAAATGATAAAACGAAAAATTATATTCACTTTAATACCATGTTGATGGAAGATCCCTCTTACATAATTGACCGTATTTTATGCGAATACTATGATAGTTGGAGTTTATCTAATGTGTTAGTAGAATCGTTATTAGTATCTCTAGCAGTTGAATTAGACAGGTTTTATAGAAGGCAAATTATAAAGAAAAAAGAGCTAACCTCTGTGGATAGTTTTATGGCATATATTAAAAGGAATTATCGAGATAATACATTGGAACAAATGGCGGTGTATTTCAATTATCATCCTAATTATTTATCTGCTAGACTAAAGCAGGAAACTGGTAAAAGTTATTTAGAGTTAATTCAAAAACAGAGGTTAAAAGTAGCCAAGGATTTATTGGAGAACTCAACCCTTTCGGTAGAACAGATAGCCCAAGAATGTGGCTATAGTTCAAGCTCTTTTTTTTATAAAAAATTCAAAGAATCCTGTAAGATGACACCTAGTAAATTTAGAGAATCTTTGAAATGAGCAGTTTAAACATTGGATTTAATCTTACCTACTAAACAAGTGCCTGATATAGTTTATTGTGAAAAACTTATCAATAGAATGTTTTTATACTAGGGAGGATACAATGAAAAAGAAAAAAATAGTTATGGGATTGCTTACATTATGTATGGTATTAAGTGGTTGTCAGTCAAATAAAGAAAGTAACGCCTTTAAAGAAGGAACTTACACAGGGACTGGTGCAGGTAAAAATGGAGATGTTAAGGTAGAGGTAAAATTATCCAAGGATAAAATTGAGAGTGTTAAGGTGAAGGAGCATTCCGAGACTGCAGATATAGTAGCACCAGCAGTTGAAAAAATACCTAAAGAAATAGTTAATAAACAAAGTGTTGACGTAGATGTTGTATCGGGTGCGACATTAATATCTGATGCTATTATTGGTGGTGCAACGGAAGCTTTGAAATCAGCAGATGTTGATGTAGAAAAGTTGGCTAAAAATTCGAAAAAAAATGTTAAAAAAGCTAAGGATAAAGAAATAGAAACAGATGTTGTCGTTGTCGGAGCAGGAGCAGCAGGTTCAGCAGCAGCCATGTCCGCCTTACAAAATGGATCTGATGTAGTATTACTTGAGAAAACAGCTCAGCCTATGGGAGCAGGCACTTTAGCTGGCGGGATGTTTGCTGCAGATAGTAAGCAACAAAAAGAAAGCAATCAAACAGTAGATAAAAAATGGCTTTATGATCAGTATATGGAAGCTTCTCAAGGAAATATGAATTCACTTTTAGTTAGAAAAATAATTGATGAATCAGGTCCAACAGTAGATTGGTTAAATGAAAATGGCGTGAAGATGAATTTAGCTGATGCGGGGACAGGTGGAGGTTATGAGCATATTGGCCATCCTGCCACACTTCACGGTTATCAAGAAGGTGGAAGTAAGGCAATCACAAATCTAGTTAACAATTTTAAAAAAGCTGGAGGTAAAGTCTATTTTAATTCTCCTGTTAATCAATTAATTCTTGATAAAAGTGGAAAAGCTAAAGGCGTTAAATCTAAACAAGAAGATGGAAGTATCTTAAGAGTAGATGCTAAATCAGTTATTATCGCTACTGGTGGTTTTGGTGGTAATGAAGAAATGCTAAAAGAGTATATTGGAACGCCAAATACAAAGGGTGAGATTGAACAGAATAAGGGGGAAGGTATCCAAATGGCATGGGATGCTGGAGCTGGAGAAAGTGGCGCAGACGTGACGCAATATTTCTGGGAAAAATTTGATCCAAATGCTATTGGGGAAATCCCTAAAGAAGTAGGAGAAGAATGGAATGCTTTAACCACGTTTTCTAAGTATCCAAATTTAAGAGTTAATGTGGATGGTAAACGATTTAGTGATGAAACGAAATCAACGTTATATTCCGTTCATGGGGCCGAAATAGCGTCTCAACCGCAACAATCTGAATATGTCATTGTTGATTCAGCTATGTTGAGTAAAATAAAAAAATCGGGAACTCAATCAATTGAATCACAATTTGGTAAATGGAAAGGTGATCGTCAATATTTCATGGAGTTTAATGAACCAAATGATACGGATGAGTTCTTAAAAGAAGAGGAAACACCGTATGATTTTACTAAGCTACTTGATTCAATGGCGGAAACACCAATTGTTTCAAGAGGAAATACAATTGATGAGTTAGCTAAATCAATGAAGGTAGATGAAAAATCACTAAATCAATCAGTTGACCAATACAATGAAGCAATCAAAACAGGTAAGGATAATCAATATTTTTCTGATACTAAGAGACTTATTAAAGTGGAAGAAGGGCCATTTTATGCCATTAAGTTTGTTGCTAGAAACTTAGGAACTCTTGGCGGTGTAAGAATTGATGAAAATATTCAAGCAGTTAGTGACAGTGGAGAAAAAATTCCTAACTTATATGTTGCTGGAGCCGATGCTGGTGGAATGTACGGGAAGGTCTACGTCAATTTTGAAGGGGCGACTTTAGGATTTGCCTATACCTCAGGAATACTTGCGGGAATTAATGCAAGTAATGCGATTAATTAAAAAAATAAATTTGATCAATAATGTAAATGTTAAAAGCCAATCCATTAGGTATTAAACTGATGGATTGGCTTTTTTATATTGATAATACGCATATTTCATTTTAGTCTGATAGTATTGCTAAAGAAGTGGTTATGTATTCATATTAATTAAAAATAACTTGTTTTTAATGAAACAATAATAGTAAAAACGGAATATTATGGTATCCTTAATACAAGGAGGAGATTAAAAATGTTGACAAGTAAATATAAGAAAATTTTAGTTGCAGTGGATGGATCGGAAAATGCGGATAAGGCGTTTGAAGAGGCAGTTGATACGGCAGTTAGAAATGAAAGCGTTTTAGAAATCGTTTTTGTTATTAATTTAGTAGACATGGAAACCTTCACTATTGCTTACACTCGTGCAATGCCTTCTTTTTTAGAGGAAGAAAGAGAAAGAGCAGATTCAGAATTACTTAAGAAAAAGAAATATGCAGAAGATCAGGGAGTAAAAGAGGTTAAAATATTTTCTGACATTGCTGAACCTAGACATCGTATTGTTGAACTTGCTGAAGAAGAGGAAGTTACTTTAGTCATTATGGGAGCAACTGGTAGAGGAGCTGTTAAGAGAGCTTTTATTGGTTCAACGACTTCTTACGTAGTAACTCATGCGCCATGTAATGTGTTAGTGGTTAAATAACAGGAAATTTCAATAAAAAAAAGAGACTTCCATTTTATGGAGTCTCTTTTTTCTGGTTAGGAAATAGAAGCAGTATAGATATCAGTGACCGATTTTTCTAATGTTTGATCAAATGCCTCAGGTGTTTGTTGATGAGAAAGACCTTCAGCCAAAGCACGTGAAAAACTAGCAATTAATTGGTGATTGCGACTTAACTTATCATTTGCTTCTTCTCTTGAATAGCCACCAGATAAAGCAACTACTCGAACGACATGAGAATGACTAGCCAGCTCTTCATAAAAATTATCAACAGTTGGAATGGAAAGCTTTAACATGACTTTAACATGTGGCTCTAATGCGTCTAGTTGTTTAATTATTTCTTCTTTTAATATTTTTTCGGCCTTTTCCTTTTCTGGGCTAAAAATATCTACCTCAGGTTCAATGATAGGAACTAAGCCAGCGTTAGCTACTTGTTTAGCTAATTCAAATTGTTGTTCAACAATTTCTTTGATTCCTTTAGGATTAGCTAATTTTATTAGGGAACGTTCTTTTGTTCCGAAGATATGATAGTGATTTGCTTTTTCAAGTATTTCTGCTAGATTCGGGATTGGCTTCATTAGTTGAACGCCATCTTCTTCATCAGCAAGTCCTTTGTCAATTTTTAAGAAAGACAAAATGTTCTTTTTATTCCATAAAAAATCAGCAGTCGCTACTCCGTCAATTTCTCTTTCCATAGTACCTTCAAATAGAATCGCTCCTAAAATATGATCCGAGCTAAACGCAGGGCTCTTTATAATACGTGAGCGCATTTCGTGAACTAAGCCAAACATTGCCTCGTCTGTATCGTAGCTATTTTCTTCAATGCCGTATGCTTTTAGAGCTTTTGGTGTGCTACCACCACTTTGGTCTAGCGCTGCAATAAATCCTTTACCACTAATCATTTTGGTCAATTTTTCTTCATTCATCCAATAATCCTACCTTTCTGTTTTATGTTCAATAAAAAGAATACTTAAAAGCATTCCTAAATTCATTGTACACCAATTCTGAAGTAAAGCCTTAGAATATGACTATCAGAAAGGTTAATACTAATGATATTATTACTATTAACTTAAAGTAGGATTGTAGCCTCGCATTATATGATAGATTTCCCCAAGTGATAATAGCTAGCCATTTCACTCTCAGGAACCATATTACCTCCAGTTCCCCAAATGATATGAGTTCCTGTTCTTATGAAGGGTTCTTGTTCACCCATTCTCTTGTTAATATCTACAAATGAAGCGATACCTGCAGCAGAAGAGGGTTCTACAAAAATAGCTTCACTATCTGCTAAAAGTGTTAGGTATTTAAAAAGACGCTCATCTTTGACGGTTGTAGCTGCATATAAGATGGAATCAATCACATTACCAACCAAACGAGATGGACGGCCTACAGCTAGACCATCAGCCGCTGTTTTACCGTCAATACCAATATCGTTTACTGAAATACCATCATTTAATCCGGTATATAAACCAAGCAACATTGACGGAGCATGTGTGGGTTCAACAAAGATAATTTTAACGTTGGCACCAAAGATAGTATTCAGTCCAAAGGCAACACCACCAGGACTTCCACCAACTCCGCATGGTAAGTAAACAAATAAAGGATTCTCTTTTGACACTGTAATATGTTGTTCTTTTAATTGTTCTTTCAAACGCAGAGCAGCAACAGAGTAACCTAAGAATAAATCTCGAGACCCTTCGTCATCTACAAAATGACAGGTTGGATCTTTTTCTGCGGCTTCTCGTCCTAAATTAACAGCTTTACTAAAATCTCCTTCGTGCTCTATTACCTGAACACCTCTTTCTCGTAAGAGATCCTTTTTCCACTGTTTGGCATCATTAGACATGTGAACGGTTGTTTTAAACCCAATTTTAGCTCCCATAATCCCAATGCTTAAGCCTAAATTACCAGTTGACCCAACAGCGATAGCGTATTTTTGAAACATGTTTGTAAATTCTTTTTCGGTTAGTTTAGCGTAATTATCTTCTAGTGTTAACGTTCCAGATTCTAAAGCAATAGTCTCAGCTAATTTAAGAACTTCATAAATACCACCACGAGCTTTAATTGATCCTGAAATAGGTAGGTTATTATCGCATTTTAAGTAAAGCTTGGCATTTGTTTTAAACTCTTCTTTTTCTTTAAGAATCGTTAATAGGTTTGGTATTTTCGCCAACTCTGATTCGATAATTCCCTTGGTTAGTTTAGTTTCAGGAAAGACTGTTTCAATAAAGGGTGCAAAACGATCTAAACGATTGGATGCATCAATAATATCTTCTAAGTTAAAGTATTCTGTTGTATCTTTTTCGTAATTCGGATTTTTCCAATAGACCTCTTGTAAATTTTGTAAATCAGTTAAAAAAGAATCCATTTTGATAGTCATTTTTAAATTCTCCTTCTATTACAGTGATATCTTATTATAACCTATTAAAAGATTTTTGTTTAAGTATTAAGATGAGTAAAAGATGCTCTTAAATAACTATTTACTTTTTATGTGTATCAACTAAGCATTGCAAATTACAATTTATCAGGCTATAATTATCTAAATTTTTATCAATAATTATAACTTACATATAAAATACAAGTGTTTTTTTTAGGTGAATTATTCATTTATTTTGAACATTATATAGATGTCTTGCTTTATTAGGTTTTTACTTAAAAATGAGAGGATCAGATGTTTTATGAAAAAATTTGTAATAAGCTTTTTTGTAACAATGTTGGGACTTATTTTATTTACGACATGTGGAGATGGTGTTTATGCTGATTTATTACAAGAGAGGAAAAATGAATATGTAAATAGAGTTGGAAATGAAAAATATGAAGATGTAGGTCTGGGATACGGTCAACTTAATCCATCAGTAAGCACACCTTCAGGAAAAGAAAGTTTTTTTATTTCAATTGGTCAAGCGGGAAAAGTTGGTAAAAAAGCACATTCTGTAGGTTTCAGAACATACGCAAATGTGAGCTACGATGTTACATTGAGACCTATCCACACGATTTTTTATAATGGAGAGACACCGACTGGTGGGGTCTATCTATTACCTAAAAGCAATTCACTTGATAATGGCAGAATATTAATTCAAGAAGATGCAACACTGTTAGTGAATAAAACACAACAATCACTTGTTTTATTACAAAATATAAATAGTGGAAAGTATATTTTTGAAATGTCTATGGCCCCAGATGATTTAACAACAGGAATAAAAACAGATATAAGAATTTGGAATAAAACAGAGGTGGAGCAAGATATAGGGATTCTTTACAGGCATGATACTGAACTTGCTAAAGATGATGGCGTTCCAATTCAATCAAGTGGTTTGAATCGAGGTATCTATATTGAAAATAAAAAGAAAAAAGTAAAATTAACTTATACGTATCAAAAATATAAAAAAAATCCAACTAATTTTACTGGTAGGCATTTTATAGAAGATCCTAATTTATCGCTTAGCTCACGTCCTTACTATGGTTTTATTCCAGAAAGTGTAGTAGGTGTGGGACGTGAAAATCGACAACAATTTCCTAATGATATAATTGGTCAAGAAGTTTATGGGGGAAAGGATACGCCTTCTGGTGCTTTGCGACAAGATTCGGAGATGGTTGCTAAAAGAGCTCCCATGTCAGTCAAACCTGGTAAAGATGTTTCTCTTTCCTTTACAACTGGATTAAAAGAAGCGAAAGCAAATCCCGAAGTTATTCCTGAGCTTGATGAGTATGAAGTAGAAGAAGGGAAAACAGCTAAAATATCAGGTTTATGGTATGATGTTGAATCTGGTGATAATCAGACTGGTACAATTGTAGCAACTTGGGCAAATGGAGGAAGAGCAACTCAACCCTATACCAAAAAAAACAAAGCTGATATTCAAGGGTCTTTTGAACTAAATATTCCAACAACGGGCATGAACCCAGGAAAAAATATCGTTAACCTTGAAATTACAGATGCAAATGGCAACAAAGGAAATGCAAATGTTATTTTGAATGTTTTAAAAAATATTGAGATTCAGCAAGTAGATAAAACAACTAGTAAAATATTTAATCGATTTAAAACTGGTATTTTGGGTAGAGAAGATGAGGACTATTCAATTGACTTACCTGCAGTAACAGCAGATAAAAAATATATTTTAGATACTTCAATCTCAGGCTATGATAAAAAAACTGCTAAATTAACTGATGACTGGACTAAAAATGAGGCAATAACTGGAAAAAAAAATATTAATTACTTTCCAGCACCTACTTTTACAGTTCAAACACCAACACTAGATATAACTGAAAAACAAAACACAATTATTATAAAAGGAAATTTGGTAGATGCTACAAAATCGAATGGGCAAATAGACATTAAAAAAGGAACTAAAGTTATTGGAACGTATAAATACTCTCAAGGTGTAGGGGCTGCTCCATGGTCAATTACGATATCAAAGGATCAGCTAGATATTGGAGAAAATCAACTAACAGTTAGTATGTCTCATGCATACTCTGATTTTAAGCCAACACCTATTCAACTGACGGTTCATCGTCAAAAGAAAGTTCCAATTAATTATTATTTGGCAAAAAAAGATAACAAAGAAGAACTTTTACCAGAAACAGCTTTGAAGGGACTAGAGCGATCAGTTGAAAAACGTGTTAATGATTTTGCTTCTATTGAAGTAAATCCATTTCTAGAAAACAAAAAGTATAAATTTGATCCAGGTAAAACAGGTGACACGAATGGCTCAATTGTTACTAAACAAGTAAAAGCTGATTTAAATGAAATAAAAATTTATTACAACTTAAATAAACTTGATCCAGTTCCAGTTGAAGTTAGATATGAAAATAAAGAATCTGGACGAGCTGTTTTTGAAAATTTAGATTCAGAAAAACGGAAAAATATAAAACCATTAGGGGTACAAGAAGTTGGTACAGATATCGACACGCTGATTACTGAGATAGATAAAAGTGTTGAGGGGTATGAGTTTGATTCGGTAAAAGTAACGAGTGGTGGTAAGGCTATTACAAATGGGCAAGTTGGAGAAGAAAAAACAGTTATTACAGTTTTATTTAACCCGATGTTCGAAATTAACCCACCTAAATTAGAGTTTGGAAGTCATAAGATATCTATTTTTAATAAATTAATAGAGCTAGAGAATAATAGTCATGTTAGTGTTATTAATACACATGAAAATGCAGAAGGAAAAATAACACCGTGGAAATTAACAGGTGATTTTACTGGATTTAAAAAAGGAACTGAAAAAGAGCAATTAGGAAATCTGAAATATGGAGATTCTAGTTTTATTGAAGGGCGTGCCGTAACGATAGATAGTGTTCAAACACCAACAGTAGGGCAAAAAGATATTAAACTAAAAGATAAGTTGAAATTAGATGTAGGTGGATATGACACTATGGCTGGTGAATATGAAGGAACGATGACGTGGACACTAGTAAATGCACGCTAACTGATACACATAAATTTAATCAAAAAACAAGACCAGATGAGTGATCATCCAGTCTTGTTTTTTGGTTCTACGTCAAATCGTGTTGATAGGATTAGTTTATTTCTCTTGTTCTAATGCTTTTAAACCAACTAAGTTCAATAAATTCCATGGTGTATCAAATTCAGGTTGGAAGAAGAAATCAGCATAAGCTAATTGATCCACAGTGAATTTCGTTTGAATCGCAATTGAAATAGCATGAATATAAGCTGTAAGATCTTCTTTTGACATGATTTGAGCACCTAAAATCTCATGAGAGTTTGGAGAATAGTAAAGTTTAAACATGACATCAGATTTCATCTCTTCAGGAATGAAATCCATTAATGTTTTAGTATCAACTAAAACAGAATGTGTTTCAACTTCTAATTTATCAGCAGTTAACTGATTTAAACCAGTTGACGCAAATTTATAATCAAACACGCGTAAAGCAGAAGAGCCTTGAACTCCAGGAAACGGTTTGTTTGCTTCAATTAAATTTTTAGCAGCAAAGCGGCCTTGTTTACGAGCGTTAGATGCTAATGAGATATTCATTTCAGTTGCAGCTGGGTTATATTGAACAAGAGTCGCGTCACCTACAGCAAAAACATCTTTTTCACTTGTACGCATAAATTTATCAGTTTTAATCATTCCGTTTGGTAATAATTCCACTGCGTCTTTTAACCAACCAGTGTTAGGACGAACGCCTGCTGACATCACAACGAGATCAGCTTTGAATTCACCATTATCTGTTACAACAGATGTGACAGCATCTGTTCCTTTAAATTCTTTCACCATAGAACCCATAGCAAGCGTTACGCCTTTTTCAGCCATTTCTCGTTCTAAGATATCTGTAAATTCTTTATCTAAATAAGTACCAAGTGGTCGATCGATAACATCTACTAAGGTTACTTTCTTACCAGCTAAAGCAAAAACTTCAGCGGCTTCAATACCGATGTAGCCACTACCAATAACGACTACATTTTCGATATCAGGATCAACAGATTTCATTTTTAATTGAATTGTATCTCCACGTCCGCGCATTGTTTCAATATTGTTTAAGTCAACACCAGGTACTGGTAACATAAAAGGAGTTGCACCAGGACTTAGAATGATTTTATCATAGTTTTCTAACCATGTTTTTCCAGTGAGATGATTAATGACCTCTACTTGATGGTTACTTGGATCTAGTTTCGTGATTTCGTGATTATTAAAAACGTGAACCCCACGTTTTTCCATCTCTTCAACAGTCATATAGCGAACTGAATTCACATCTTTGACTGCCCCTTCGAGATATAGCTGAGTCCCTCAACCCATGAAAGAGATAAAATCATCTTTTTCATACCATTGAATATCAGCTTCAGGATGAGTTAATAGTAATTCTTCAACAGCTTCATAGCCACCATGAGAAGAACCTAATACGATTACTTTCATTTTGAAACCTCCTATTTAATTTATGTATGATACATTGTTATTATAACATTAATAAAAAAAAAGAATAAGCAGCTTGTTTGAGACATAAAATATTTATTAAATACTTGATAATATTGAAAATTGATTTAGATGAAACAAAACAGTTTTTTTCATGCTTATTCTCTTAAGTTGTGAGAATAAGCGCATTGATAAATCCAACTAAAACATTTATAATGAAGTGTAATTAACAAAATAAATGAAAAAGGTGTGTTTACTTGGAGATGCGAAAGGAAAAAGCGTCAGGATATGATAAAAAAAACATATTTATTTTACTAGTGCTGACCTGTTTGTGGATTGGCTATTTTGTTTTTTTTAATAATTTTCACAATGATTTTGTAGATTTAATAACTAAAAATGCGAAAATTGAAATTCAATTATTAGAATTATTTTATTACCGTGGACAAAAAACGATTATCTTCTTAGTCACTTATTTTGCGCTTGTTTGTTCACATGTTTTATTTATTCAATATATTAGGGTTCGCTCTAATATAAAATTAAAAGATAATAAATTTAATTTAATTAATATAGCTATCTTAACGATAGGAATATTGATTAGTCTGTTTAATGTCTTAGGAATAATTAATATCGTTTTAGCTATTTTTGGAATTACAATAAATCATATCATTTATATAGTTAGCCGTACAAAATACGACTATTATGATGGTGAAGTGTTATACGAAAAAGATAATATTCAAACGGAAGAAGAAGCAAAAAAAATTTTAGCAAAAAAATTAATAGAAAAACAAAATATTTTTAATAATAAAAAATTTGAATTGATAGGTGATATTATTCAAAATGAAGATACTACTTATAAAGTAGAACTTACAATTGAAGAAATTAACTAAATAAAAAACCAAGGAGTCATACGAAATGAAACAATACAAAATTGGAGTACTATTAGCAACCATCTTCCTAGCATTAGGGATATCTACGCAAGTAGAAGCAGATGGAGAAGAGCAAAATACAGGATTTGCTGTTGTAGCTCAACATAATAATAATCAGATTGACCCGAATACTAGTTATTTTTACCTATTAGCAAAACCAGGAGAAGAGCAAACTGTAAATGTTAAAGTGAACAGTACTCAAAAAGAAGCAGTAACTGTTAGAGTTGAAGTTCAGGATGGTTTTACCAGTGACTCAATGGGAATAAGCTATGCAAACCCTAATAAAATTGAAAAAGATTCAACTTTAAAAGATCCTGTATTTGATCTAGTATCTACAAAAACTAAAAAGGTAACTGTTAAAAATTTTGAAGAAAAAGTTGTCGAATTTAAAGTGAAGAGTCCAGAGTCATCATTCGAAGGAGTTAAGTTTGGAGCACTTCTCTTTACAGGTGAATCACCAAAAAAAGATAGTGATAAAGCGATGAAAGCAGAAGCATCATACCGGATAGGGATGTTACTTGCAAGTAATGGAGAGCAATTTAATAATGGAAAATCACTAAAATTGAATACTGTAAAACCAGGACTTGTTAATGGACAAGTTGCTGTTATAGCAAATATTCAAAATCCGGAACCTTACGTTATTGAAAATTTAAAAATGAAAACAACGATTACAGATAAGAAGTCTGGAGATAAAGTAAAAGAAAAAGAAGTAACAGGTGGAGCAGTTGCTCCCAATTCAACGTTTAATTTTCCGGTAGAATGGGGTTTGTCTCGAATAAAACCAGGTAAATATCATTTTAGTATGGTAGGTAAAAATGATTTTTATGATTTTAAATTAGAAAAAGATTTCGAAGTATCTGGAAAAATGGCAGATGACTTAAATTCACAAACTGATTTTAAAATTGTAACTCCTCTTTGGGTTAAGGTTACTGCTGGGATTCAAGCAATTATGGTAGTTATTTTAGGTTCTGTTTTAGTGTCTAGAAGGAAAGCATATAAAACTGAATTAAAAGAAATGAAAAAGAAAAAGAAAAAGAAAAATAAACGGGAAGGGGGGAAATAGATGAGTAATTATTTATGGGTTTATATATTAGCAGTACTTGCAGTTATTTCACTTGTCATATTTTTTGTTAGTTTTAGTAAGGACCATTTCTTCATTAAGAAACTTAAGAAAAGTAAGAGTAGTTATGTATTGAATTTTACTTTCTTAATATTATCCATAGCCGATATATTATTAATTGTTTATCTGTTTATGATTCTAAAGGAACAAATAGGTATTTTTTCTTAAAAGAGGAAAGGGAGGCGTTTTATTTGAAAAAAATAATTATTGCTTTATTCCTTTGTATGTTTACCTTGTTATCTAATTCTTTTGTTTATGCACAAGAAGCGACAACATTTAGTAGTAATAACGATACAAAAGTTGGAGTAGGTTTTGATGAGGTAGAAATACTTGATAGTTCTACAAGTAAATTAAAACCAAAAGTAGATGTATACCAACCACCAACAAAGGCAACAGTTAGCACAATGTTGCCTCAGACAAATGAGTTGCTGCAAACCTTGATGACACTATTGGTAGGAATCGCACTTCTATTGATTGTATTAGGGATGAAACTCTATAAAATAACATATAGTAACAAAAACAACGTTTATTATCTGTGAATTATTGACATAAAAAAAATTATGATATTATTAGTTATAAGAACAGTTTTTTGTTCTCAAGTTTGTGAAAAAATAAAAATATGAAAAAGGGAGAGTATAAACTATGAAAAAAACAATAATCGGTATAACATTATTAGCTGCAACAGTATTAACAGCCTCAGTTAACGTAAATGCTGAGGAAACAGCAAATAAAAAAGAAGCACCTAAGACTGATGTTGGTATTGGATTTAAAGGGGATACAAACATTAATGAAGGACCTTATAAAGGTAATTTAACGCTTATTCATAATCCCGGAACATTTGATTTTGGTAAAGCAAATACTGCAACTAACGGGGCTAATATCTTTGAACAATTAAAAGCTAAAGATGCAAAAACACAATATTTATCAGTTTTTGATGACCGTGCAGACGATCAAGTGAAAAAAGGTTGGAAATTAACTACAGGAATTGAAACATTATCAGCGGTTGGTGATGCTACGACTGTATTGAATGGTAATTTAGAAATGAGATTTACAAAGCCTAAAAAATATGTACTAGATGTAATGAATGACAAGAAAACAGATTGGTTAATCAAAGATCCAAGCACTGCGACTGAAGATTCAACTGCAGATAAATTCGATTTTGCATTTGAAGATACATTCGGAGTCGATGGACTGTCTAACAAAGCTGTAGAGGTACCAATAGCTACAGGAAGTGAAGTACCTGTTATGTCAGCAAAAGTTGATGGAGCAAGAGATGGTGTTTTGACTTCTATTGATGGAGTTAAATTAAATGTAACTAATGGTCAAAAAGCTAATACTCAATATACAGGAGTGCTTAACTGGACACTTAATGACACTTATTAATTAGTGAGTATGTACTGAACGACTAATATTAATCATTTTTGTTATAATAAGACTTTAAAATAAAAAAAGTAGGTGAATTTATTCGCCTACTTTTTTGGTCTTTATAATAGAAAAAGTATTGAAGGCAGTCTATATGAAGACAAGTAAGGTGTAAATTAAAGTCAGGTGAGCAATGGAGTGGCGTCTAGTAAAGTATTTTATGATTACTTTTAAGCAGAACTCATATAAAATATTGTCTCTATATAGAAGAAATTATAGTTTATTTAATGTATAATAGGCTTGATAGATAATTATTGTTATTTTAAGTAGATATAGAACAATTACTATGTGCAGTTTAAAGGAGTGAAACAAATGAACAGACGAAATTTTTTATTAGTTGTATTTTGCATAGTTGCACCGTCAATCTTATCTGTAAATCAAGCTTCAGCAGTTGAATCAGTCAGTGAAAAGACTCAGGGAACTGTTAAGTTTGGGCCAAATGATGGTGGAGGAAAAACTCCTGGAAAAAATGAACCAATTGACCTTATTAAACCAGGAACAGCAGATGAAATTATTTCTATAGATGGAGGACAAGGCACAGCTACACCAGGAGCACTTCGTTTTAGCTTCATTCCTTCTTTTGATTTTGGGGAAGTGGCTATTTCTTCTAAGACAACTAAGTATGAAGCCAAAATGCTTACAGCAAAAGATAAAGACAAAAAAGAATTTTTGATTCCTCATTTTTTACAAGTCATTAATGAACAGGGAAATCATCAACCCTTTAAAGTGTATGTTAGAACAAATGGTTTTTTAGGTTTTAATGAAGAAGGTATTGAAGATAATGGAGAAGATCTTCAAAATTCAAGAATTGTACTTAAACAAAGTTCAGTATTCAATACACGAGCGGTTAATGAAAATTCGGATTGGCTGGATGGTGTCTTTAATTTATATAAAGAAAGCTCGGAAGATCAAAAGAAATTTGTGATTAATGAGACAGATAAAGAAATTTTAAGCTCTAAAGATGGTAAAAAGACAGATGTATCTGCATCATCAATGGTGTTTGATAGTAACTATACAGTAAAAAGAAGTTATGCTGAAAATTCTAATAACTCTTCTGTTTATTTAGAAATCCCTTATGGAGATTTTACAGATGTTTCTAAAACCTATGAAGCGATAGTTGAATGGTCATTAAGTAATGCTCCATAAGATGAAAAATAAAAACAGTATAATCAGAAATGAAAGGAAGATGATTGGATGAAAAAAATATTACTAACTCTTTCTTTATGTATAGGGATACTATTAGGATGTAATAGTCAGTCTGTACAGGCCAAAGAACTTAAAGAAACTAAAAATACAGTAGAATTTAAAGAGGGAGGAAATGACAATACGTCAAACCCTAATCCAGACCCAATTGATTTAAGTAAACCAAATCCAGATCCAGATATTGGAAGTGAAGCACAACCAGGTAGACAAGGATCTTTAAGATTTACTAGCTTACCGACAATTAATTTTGGTCAAGTTACATTGCCATCTAAAAATGGTGTCTACTTTTCTTTATTTGAATATAGGACAGCGAAGATACATACTAAAGATGATAAAGACACTAAATTTGAATACCCAACATTCTTCACAGTTGAGGATGTTCGTGGTGGTAATAAGGGATGGGAAGTACAAGTACAACACAATGGAGAGTTTGTTAATAGCAATCCAAATGCGAGAGGCACCGAGACTGAAAAGTTAAAAGGTAGCCTGTCACTGAGAAATGCAACAATAAAAACGGAAACATTCTTACCTGAAAATGGCTTAGAAACATATAAACCGAAAACTTTGATAGCAAATACTAATGAGTATATTTCTGTTTCAGGAGGAGAACCTATTACCTTAGCTAAAGCTAAAGAAGGAACTGGATATGGCAAGTGGTCAATCGCATATGGCACCACAACTAAAAAGATAGCTGGAACAGGTATAAACGGTACCCCGTCATCTGAGGGGGAAATAAGAAACCCCGCTGTACGCATAGATGTGCCGAAACAAATTATAGGAACCAACTACAAAGATAAATATATAGGTACACTAAACTGGGAACTGTTAACGGTTAAATAGAAAAATTGGAGGAAGTAAAATGAAAAAAAAGATATTCTTGTTAACAACAACAGTATTCACTTCTTTTGCATTTTCCAATGTTGCAAATGCAAACACCAGTGCTAAAACTTCCAGAACTGTTTCTTTTAAGCAAGGAGATGTAGATGGTGGTAATCCTGTGTTACCAGGTGATGGAGATGGTGGTGAAACAACCATAACACCTCCTGAAGGTGGGAAAAGTGAAGGTCCAGTTCGGTTTGAGTATATCCCGATATTTAATTTTGGTAAGCAAGAAATAAGTCCTAATAGTGAAAAATATGCCATCGACTGGATGAAAAATTCTACGATTAAAGATGTTACTGGGAAAGTAACCACTGTTAAAAATTATCCTCAGTTTGTACAGATTGCTGATGAAACAGGAAATAAAAATAGCTCTTGGTCAGTTGGGGTTAAAATGACCCAAAAATTTTCCACTGAGAATAAGAAAAGTACGTTGGAGGATACAGTCATTAAGTTAAATGAATGGCAGCAAGTAAACTCGCAGATTACCGATAAAGTAATAAAAGGGGGTAGTAATTTTCTCCAAAAAATTACTACAGATGGAATAAACTTTGGTAGTGTTAATAATGGAAAAGCCTCAAGAACAAGAACAAGTATTGTCTTTGCTAAATCAAATGAATTTAATGTTAAAGATCCTAATCAAATAGCAGAATTAGAAAAATTAAATAATAATGGAGCAGTAACATTAGAAACACCAAGTTATGATGTAAAATTAAGTAATGAAACATATACAGCAGTATTAACTTGGGAATTATCCATGACAAAATAAAATGAGATTTAAGAGTGAGCTTTAAATCAGATATTTTTGTTATAATAGTAAAAACTAAAAAATTACTCTTACGCATTTTAGTGTAAGAGTGATTTTTGTCTAACTATTTACATTTAAAATTAAAGGTAGGGTTAAGTGATGAAGAAAAAAATAAATTTAGCGTTATTATTAACGAGTTTTCTAATGATGATCATAGGTACTACTCATGTGGTTGCAGATGATAATTTAGCAGTATCTGTGAATGCTGTTTTGCCAGAAAATCAAAAAAATAAAGATGTTACTTATTATGATCTGAGAATGAAACCAAATCAAAAACAAGAGCTAGATTTTGAGCTACACAATAGCTCTAATAAAGATCAGAAAGTTTTATTACAAATTAATAATGCTACAACTAACGATGTCGGAGGAATTGATTATTCGGACCGTGGTGGTAAAGTTAAGCGAGATGAGTCGTTAAAAGTTGCATTGACAGATGTTGCTGAAGTTCCAAAAGAAGTGACTGTTAAAGCTAAAAGTACCAAAGTAATCAAAATTAAACTAACTATGCCAAAGGAAGAATTTAAAGGGGAAATATTGGGCGGAATTCGTGTGACTTCACCGGATGAGGATCTTAAAAAAGAGGATACTCAAAAGGGCGGTATGCAAATAAAAAATAAAGTTGCCTATACTGTTGGAATTAGTTTAACGGAATCTGATAAAAAAATGAATGCTGATTTAAAATTACTCAAAGTTTTTCCAGGTCAAACAGCAGGTAGAAATGTTATTAAAGCAAAAGTTCAGAATACAGCACCCACTATTTTGGAAGAAATAAAATATGAAGCAAGTATAACTCAAAAAGGAAAAACTGAGGTATTACATAAAACGTCAGCAGAGCAGTATCGATTTGCACCTAATTCAAATTTTAATTTTGATATTGATTGGGAAAACAAACCTTTTGAAGCAGGTAGTTATACGTTAAAAATGAAGGTTGAGTCTAAAGAGACCGGTCAAAAATGGGATTGGAATAAGGACTTTGCGATTACACGTCAAGAAGCTAAGAAGTTAAATGACAAGGCAATCGAGTTGGATAAAGATAATAAGTTATTATATATTATTATCGGGTTGTTAATCGCCATTATTATTATTTTAATAATTCTAGTAATATTTATTAAGAAAAAAAATAAAAAAAATAGAAAAAGTAAATCGACAAAAAAATTATCTAGCTCTAATAAAAAGAAAAAATCAAAATAAATAGTCATAACTAAATGGACCAATGTAAAAATTTTATTTTTTATAGTTGTTAAATCTCTTGGCTTTATTAAGTTAGAGTTCAGTACTCGTCAATAAAATAATTGAATACTCTCTCATTGAAAGTCAAAAAATAAGAGAATATGTTTCTATATAAATAAAAAAGATAACTATATCGTTAGAATCCTGTACAAATGATTGAAGCTAGACATTTTTTGTCTAGTTTTTTTTAACATTTATTGAAAATTATTTTCTTTTTAAAAGTATTGATAAAATCATTTTCTTGTGGTATATTTTTATTTGAAAGCGATAACAAAAAGTGGAGGTACTGAAATGATAGAAACAATGTCGGAGAAAGAAATGACTGTCTATCAAGGAAAAAGGAAAAAGCCAGACGGGTTTGACTCTTTTTGGAGCCAACAAATAGAGACGGTAAATAAGCTTAATCCTATACGAGTAAGTAAAAGAGATTTTTCTACCTCTTATGTGGACTGTTTTGATCTATCTTTTAAAAGTGCAAATGGCTCTAATATTTACGCAAAATATTTAAGACCGAAAACGTCTCATAAGGTTCCTGTTATTTTTCATTTTCATGGGTATCAAGGTAGAAGCTCAGACTGGTCAGAATATTTTAAATTTATTTTAGCAGGATATGCTGTTGTGGCAATGGATGTTAGAGGTCAGTCAGGCTTATCAACAGATAACGGAAATTATTCTGGTGTGACAGTAAAGGGTCAGGTCATTAGAGGGATGTTAGAAGGAACGGATGCTCTATTCTTTAAAGATATCTACTTGGACGTTTACCAATTAATTGAAATTGTTTCAAAATTTGAGGAAGTGGATGAGACTCAGCTGATTACCTATGGAGCTTCTCAAGGAGGAGCCTTAGCTCTGATCGGAAATGCGTTACATGAAAAAGTAACAAAAACGATTAGTATTTATCCTTTTTTATCAGATTTTGAAAGAGTTTTAGATTTAAAGTTAACTTGCGAACCGTATGATGAGTTGTTTAGGTATTTTAAATATGTAGATCCTTTTTACCATACTAAGGAAACGGTATTATCAGCACTTGATTATATTGACGTGAAAAATTTTAGTCATTTGGTAACGGGAGAGGTGAAAATGGTGACGGGATTAAGAGATGATATCTGCGTGCCATCTACTCAATATGCTATCTATAATCAGCTTAAAGCGAAGAAGGAACATCTAATTTTACCGGAATATGGTCATGAGGCCATGACTGTTTTTATGAATGATCAAATAATGAATTGGATAACTGGAGAAAGAATTGGAGAGAATTAAGATGGGTGTTAAAGAAGAAATAAATAAAGGATTAATCGTATCATGTCAGGCATTGGAAAATGAACCACTACACAGCTCTTTCATTATGTCGAGAATGGCAAGAGCCGCAAAAGAAGCTGGAGCAATTGGAATTCGTGCTAATTCAGTTGTTGATATTCAAGCGATTCAAGACACTGTATCACTACCGATTATCGGGATCATCAAAAAAGTTTATCAAAATAGTGATGTTTTTATTACGCCAACTTTAAAAGAAGTGAGAGCTGTTTGTAATACAGGTGTTGCGATTGTTGCTATGGATGGTACGACGAGAGAAAGACCAAATGGTGAAAGGTTGGAAGATATTATTCGTATCGTTCGAAATGAGTTTCCTGAGGTACTTTTAATGGCTGATGCAGCTAGTTTAAAAGATGTGGCCTATGCAGAGTCCTTAGGCTTTGATTTTATCGGAACCACTCTTTATGGTTATACAGAAGAAACCAAAGATGCCAATATTGCAGATGATGATTTTAAACAATTGAAAGCCGTTTTAGCTCAAACGAAGCTACCGGTTATTGTAGAAGGTAAGATAGATACGCCAGAAAAAGCTAGAAAATCACTGGAGCTAGGCGGTTTTAGCGTTGTGAGTGGTGGAGCTATAACAAGACCGCAGGAAATAACGAAGCGATTTATAGATGAAATAAAACTTGGGGTGTAAAGGGGAGTGTAAATCAATGGAGATAAATCGTAAGAAAAAAAAGTTTGGTAATGAATTTAAAGAGTCGTTAACAGGTTATTTATTTGTAGGTCCTCAATTAATATTATTTTTAATGTTTATTATTTATCCTGTTTTAGAAGGATTTAAAATGAGTTTATACCGTCAAACCTATACAGAAGATATCTTTGTAGGTCTTGATAATTACCGGGAACTATTTGCTGATCCAGTCTTTTTAAAATCAGTTTTTAATACCGTCATTTTTGTCATTGCGATTGTTTTTCTAACGATTGTATTTGGTTTATTCGTAGCAACAACCGTTTATGATAAATCATCCAAATATATTTCGTTTATTCGTGGTAGTTTTTATTTACCTGTTATGGTATCCATGGTTGTTATGAGTATGGTATGGAACTTTTTATTAAATCCTGCAAACGGTTTAATTAGTTATTTACTGAGTAATGCAGGGGTAGAAGATGTCAATTTACTAGGTAGTGCTACTTGGGTAATGCCAACGATTATTTTTGTAACTTTTGTGGGTAATGTGGGACAATCAATTATTTTATACATAGCAGCTATGATTGGAATTCCAGAAGATTACTTTGAAGCAGCTCAAATTGATGGTGCCACAAGATGGCAACGCATGACTAAAATACTCGTGCCCCTAGTTCGACCAACAACTCTCTATTTAGTGGTCATCAATATTATTGCCGTTCTGAAAATATTCGTTGTTATCCAGTTACTAACAGGTGGTGGACCAAACAACTCTTCAGTGACAATGATGTATTACCTCTATCAAAATGCATTTGTTTATAACAATACAGGAGTTGCAGCAGCTGTTGGGGTCTTGATGTTTATTGTCGCTTTACTGTTATCAGTTCCTCAATTTAAAGCATTTGGAAAGAAAAAATAAGGAGAGATAAAAATGAGATGGTTCAAAAAAATCAAAAAAATGGAGCGTTATGATTTAATTACTAATATTATCGTCTTGATTTTAGCTTTACTAAGTTTGTTTCCAATTTATTGGCTACTGACAAACTCATTTAAGACGTCAACAGATATTTATAAAATGCCACCAGATATTTTACCTAAGTCATTATATCTAGGAAATTTTAAAGAGTTGTTCAGAAATCAACCAGCATTGAAATGGACTTTCAATAGTTTCTTTGTATCGATTGTAACAACGACATTGAGTGTTATTTTATCTTCAGCAGCAGCCTATGCTTTTGCAAAACTAAAATTTAAAGGAAAAAATATTCTTTTTGCTTTATTCATTGCCTCATTGATGGTACCAAAAGAAACGTTTATTGTACCCTTATTTAAAATTGTTGTGGCATTTGATTGGGTAGATACTTACCAAGCATTGATTATTCCAAACTTAGCCATGTGTTTTGGCGTCTTTATGTTGAAGTCATTCTTTGAATCAATACCTGATTCTATCAGAGAATCTGCTAAATTAGATGGAGCTAGTGAGTGGTATATTTTCAGGAAATTAATGTTACCGATTGCAAAACCAGGAATTGCAGCACTGTTTATTTTAAACTTTGTGACTTTCTGGAATGATTACTTATGGCAATTACTAATGGCTAGAAGTAAGGGCATGAGCACTTTAACAGTTGGTGTGGCTGGATTAATGCAAGAGATTAATCCTAATATTGGTTTAAGAGTTGCTGGAGCGGCGATTGCTGCTTTACCAATGATTATTATATTTATTGTGTTCCAAAAATATTTCACAAAAGGAATTGCAGCTGGCGCTGTAAAAGAATAAGGGAGAGAAAAAGATGAAGAAAAAAGTATTTCGTTCGTTGATGGTATTAGGTGTTGCTGGATTAGTATTAGCTGGATGTGGCAAGGGGAAAGAAAAAGCTGCAGATGGTGGATCAAAGAATAAAGCTGGAGAGATAGAAGTATGGTTAACACCTCAATGGCAAGGGGTTCAAGATCCAACTGAAAAAAATGCTGATTATGATAGTTTCTTTAAAGAAGCAGCTAAACGTTACAATGAAAAAAATCCTGATGTGAAAATCAATGTTCAAGTGATTCCTGGGGAACAACGCTCAGATAAATTAAGCGTAGCGATGCAAACAAAAACGTTACCAGATGTATTTTTTGATTCAAGTTTTGCTTTAAGTGAATATGCTCATATGGGCGTATTAGCTCCTTTAGACGATATAATTGACGACAAAACTAAAAAAGATATTCCAGAAGCTATCTGGGATAATGTCACTATTAAAGATAATGTTTATTTCTACCCATTTGGTCATAATCCAGGAACATTAGCTTACAATGCTGATATGTTCAAAGAAGCAGGTTTAGAAAAATACATTAGTGGTGAGCATGATATTGCTAATTGGAGCCCAGAAGAATTTAAAACAATTTTAAAAGCTTTGAAAGAAAAAAATGCTGATGTAGCACCTTTTGGCTTATATGCAAAAAATAATCAAGGTGATACGTGGAATATGTCTTACATGAGAATGTTTGGTAACCCATTCTTTGATAAAGAGGGCAATATTGCCTTAAATGATAAAGACGGAGAGAAAGCTCTAAATTACATAAACGACCTTAGAAAAGATGGTTATACAACAAAAGGGCCAGAATCATTAACAAGTAATGATGTTAATGCAATGTTCCAAAATAAACAAACAGCTGTTAACTTTACAAATAGTGTTTTATTCTCAGGGATTCAAAAAGAAATGGAAGACGGTAAAGTCGATAAATTTGATATGCGATTAGCTAATATTCCAGGAGAAAAAGCACCTATTTCATTTACGTATGTGACGAGTTCAGTTGTCTTTGATACAGGTGATAAAGATAAGATGGCAGCAGCTAAAGATTTTGTTAAATTCTACTCAACAGACGAAGAATTGGTTAAGGCATCTAAAAATACCTTACCAGTTAGAGAAAGTGTCTCTAAAGAAGTTTCAAGTGAGCTACCTTATTTAGAAGCTTACAATAAAAATTCAGACAATGTTATTAATTTCTCAAATAATACACCAGGATATGCTGAACTAAGAAATGCCTTCTTCCCAGAGTTACAAGCAGTCTTTACAGATGCTAAAACATCTAAAGAAGCATTAGAAAGTTTTACAGATCAAGGAAATAGAATCATTGAAACTAACAAGAAAAAATCAGTTATTTTAAAATAAGGTAGTGAGGAATAAATGGAAAAAGGAACCAAAGTAACCTTTGAAAAAAATTCAGTTATTCATGAAGAATGGCCTATTATATCAGCCTTTTTAGAGACCGTGACAGAATTTAAACCTCAGCAAGTTATTATTAATGAAAAAATTCGAGCTAATTTTATTGACTACACCAAAGCACCTAGAGAAGATCGATTATGGGAAGCTCATAAAAAAGAATATGACTTACATTATATCATCTCAGGTAATGAGTTGATTGATTTATCAACAAGTTCTACGATGGAAAAAGATGAGTATCATGAGGAAGAAGATTTCTATCTTCTTCATGGCACTCAAACAGAAACAATTAAATTAGAAAAAGGCGATTTTATGTTGCTGATTTTGGAAGAAGCACACCGAACAGGAATCTTAGAAGAAACAGACGACGTAACATCTGTTCAAAAAATCGTTTTTAAGATTAGGAAGTCATAGATATGAATCATTATTTATGTGTAGACATTGGTGGGACAACGATTAAATCGGGTGTTTTCGATACTAATGGTGATATAGTGGAAGCCTATCCTTTACTTAAAACTAATAATGCGTCAAAAGAGATTAATATTGTTAGTTGCTTAAAACAATTAATTGAAACAAGCAAGTCAACCTATAGTCTAAAGGGCGTTGCTATATCAACCGCTGGAGTCGTTGATCCTATAAAGGGTGAAGTTATTTACGCTGGTTATACAATTCCTGATTATACTAATACTGAGTTGAAAAAAATAGTTGAAGAGACTTACAAGTTACCTTGCGAAGTGGAAAATGATGTTAATGCTGCTTGCTTAGGTGAGCTGTGGAAAGGTAGCTTAAAAGGAATTAACGAAGCTATTTGCCTAACCGTTGGTACAGGAATAGGTGGAGCAATTTTACAAAAAGGCGAGATTCAACATGGTGTTGGGTATACAGCAGGTGAAGTAGGCTATCTTAATATTAATGGTCAAAACTATCAAGATCTAGCATCAACCTCAGCTTTAGTTAAAAAAGTAAATGATATGACCAGTGAGTCACTTGATGGAAAAGTGATTTTCGATAGAGCGACTAAAGGTGATATTGTATGCATTGAGGCAATAGATGAGATGGTTGATAATCTATCTATTGGATTAGTTAATATGATGTATTTATTAAACCCAGAAGTGATTGTTTTAGGTGGTGGAATCATGGCTCAAAGAGCGTATTTGGAGCCATTAATTCAAAAGAAAATTGCTGAAAAAATACAAGCTGATCGGTTTAACCAAACAAAAATAATGTTCGCTATATTAAAAAATGATGCAGGAATGATTGGAGCACTGTATAATTTTAAGAAAAGACAATAAGTGAGGATGCTTTATGACTATTTTAGAAGACATACAAAATAAATTTCCATCATTTTCAGAAAAAGAAAAACGACTAGCGACTTATTTATTAAAAAATAGCGATACAATGACGAATATAAATATCTCAAAATTAGCAAAAGAAACCGATACATCACCAGCAACCATTACTAGATTTGCTAAAAAATTAAATCAAGATGGTTTTGTGGATTTAAAAATTCAGCTGAGTGCTTTAAAGCAATCAAAAGTTAAAGATGAAGATTTACATGGTGACGTTTATGATTTTTATACAAAAGTAATCGAGAATACGGAACAATTGGTTAATAAAGATGATTTAGCGATCATTGTCAAAAAAATAAAAAAGGCTCCTCGTATTTATATATTTGGGGTAGGCAGTTCAGGATTAACGGCCTTAGAGTTAACACAGAGACTCCTCAGAATGGGCTTAAATGTTATCTCAACAACGGATTCTCATATGATGTTGATAACAAGTTCAATGGCAGATAAAGATGATTTAGTGATTGGTATCTCTGCTTCTGGAGAGACTGTTGAGGTAAATGATGCGGCATTTTATGCAAAAAAAAATGGAGCTAACGTTATTAGTATTACAAGTTTTCCAGAAAGTACATTAGCTAAAATTTCTGAAAATTCGCTACTTGCTTATAACAGTGTTTTTATTGGCAATAAACGATTTGTTAATTCTCAATTTGCTATTATGTATCAAATTGATGTGATTTCAACCATGTTATTAGAAGACGAGCAATTAAATGAACGAATGAGTCAAACAATTAAAGTGATTACACAAGCTAATCAAAATGAGAGGACAGTCAATAATGACAAAACTAGATAAATATAAAGGAATTATACCGGCTTTTTACGCCTGTTACGATGAAGAAGGAAATATTAGCGGAGAAAGAGTTCAGAAATTAGCAACATTTTACTTAGATAAGGGAGTTAAAGGTCTTTATGTAGGTGGAAGCTCTGGTGAGTGTATCTATCAAAATGTTGCCGAAAGAAAAGAAGTCCTAGAGAATGTTATGGAGGCAGTCGGGGGTAAGTTAACCATCATTGCTCATATTGCAGCACCTTCAACTCGTGATAGTATTGAACTTGCTAAGCATGCAGAAAGTTTAGGAGTAGACGCACTAGCAGCTATTCCACCTATTTATTTTGGTTTACCTGAGTTTGCGATTAAAGATTACTGGACTTCAATGATGACAGCAACGTCATTAGATTTTATTATTTATAACATTCCTCAAACAACTGGTTACGCTCTATCTCTTAATATGTATAAAGAGATGCTTGCTTATGATCAAGTGATTGGAGTGAAAAATTCATCTATGCCAGTTCAAGATATTTATTTATTTAAGAATAATGCTGACAAAGAAGTCGTTATTTTTAATGGACCAGATGAGCAATTTGTAGCAGGTCGCATGATGGGTGCAGATGCAGGAATTGGTGGAACATATGGTGTCATGCCAGAATTATTCTTACTTGCTAATGAAGCTATTGAGAACAGTGACTTGAAAAAAGCACAAGCTTTACAAGTAGCGATTGACAACATTATTTTTAAAATGTTAGAAGCTAAGGGTAATTTATATGACGTGATGAAAGCTATTCTAGTAAAACGTGGTGTTGAAATAGGTTCAGTGAGAGAGCCATTACCAAGAATTGTTTCAGCAGATATGCCAATTGTAGAAGAGGCATATGAGATGATCGAAGAAACAATTAGGGCATTTAAATAGTTAAAGAAAGACTTAAGGCAAAAAATTATGCCTTAAGTCTTTTTTATTAGAAGATAATATTGATTATTAAAGGTACGTTTGATAGAATGAAATATGTAATTAAATAAATAGGGGGTTTTTTATTTTGGGAAACAGAGTAACTTTTTCATTATCTATGTTATTTTTTTGGGTAAAAGGATTTATTGAAGTGGATACTAGGTTTGTTAGGGTGTCAAAAGGTAATACAGTATTTGGTTTTATTCCTGCAGGTAAGGACAATCAGAATATACCATTGAAAAATATCAGTTCAACGATGATTTCTTCTCAATATAAGATTAAACCAATCTTAATAGGTATTGTCTGTATTTTTATCTCTCTTTCAATGATGGGAAGTAGTTTTATGGGGGCGTTAATCTTATTAATCATTGGTGTTGGAATTTTAGGTAGTGGCTTACAAAACGTGCTAATCATACAACGTGCTGGATCAGATTATTATGTTCCCGTTCCATTTTTTGAAAAATCAAAATTATTAGCAATCCAAGATCGAATTACAGAAAGTTTAGCTCATGATGCTGACAAAACAGATTTGAGTATGTATATGAATAAAAAGTAAATGTTCAATTAAAGTAGATAAAAAGTGTTAACTCTGAATGAAAAACAAGAGTTAACACTTTTTTTAATTAATTTCTTTTGTTAAAATCATTAATTCTCCCTTAATACCTTTTATTCTTTTCCCTGTATCAATGAAACCAGCTTTTAAATAAAGAGCCTGTGCCGGAATATTTTTTTGGTTGACTGCTAAAATGATTTCATCAATATGAGGATACTGATTTTTAACAAAATTATTCAGTAGAAGGAGAGTATTCATTGCATAGCCTTTCTTTAAATAACGGGAATCTGTTGAGAAACTGCGTAAAAGAAGAGCGTGGCGATTTGTGGTATAAGTCATTTTTTCTTTGCCTTCATCCAATACCAAAAAGGTTACAAGTGTGTCATTTGAAAAAGATAAAATAGGATGAAACAAATGATCTTTTTTTGATTGCAAAATTCATTCTTTTGGTAAACTCGTATACTGTTTCATCTCATCAGAAAGGTAATAATCAGTAATGTGTGGCTCACAACTTGAAGTGTATTCTTTTAAGTACATCATAAACTCTCCTTTTGATCTATCATATCATTTTTTAGACATGTTATAATAAAGAAACATACGATTAGAAAAAATGAAGAGATACAGGAGTGTTAACTGTGAGAAAAATTATTTTATTTGATTTAGATGGAACACTAATTGAATCAGGTGAGGGAATCATAAAATCCTTACAATACGCGATAAAAGAGATGAAGCTACTACAAAAAACGGCAGAAGAATTGAACGTTTTTATCGGGCCACCTTTGCTAGAGCAACTCATGTCTTATTTTGACTTAACAGAGGCAGAAGGAGAAAGAGCCGTTAAGCTTTATCATGACAGGTATCACCCGATTGGTCTTTTTGAAAGTGAGCCTTATCAGGGAATTGAAGAAATGTTAGTAGAACTGAAGCAACAAGGATTTGTCTTGGGTATCTCTTCTTCAAAACCAGACTATTTAGTCAAAGAAGTTTTAACCCATTACAATCTATCTCAATATTTCTCAGTTATTATGGGCAGTGGTGAAGGTAAAATCCGCAACACAAAGGCTTCTGTTATTAAAGCAACTCTCTCTGAATTAAATGTGTCAAAAGAAGTAGATCAGGTATGGATGGTCGGAGATAAGGAACATGACGTATTAGGTGCAAGAGAAGAAGATATCCCTTGTATTGGTGTTCTTTATGGTTACGGAACAAAAGAAGAAATGGAATGTGTTCAGCCGTTTAAAATGGTTGACAGCGTGAGTGAATTAAAGGACTATCTAATTTCACTTTAAAAGAAAAAAGCATTTGATTCCTATTGTTGGAGTCAAATGCTTTTTTGATATTATTTAGAGTCGCCACATAACCGATAGATAGCTTCGGCGTAGATTTCCATGGTTTTTTCCATTTCATCTAAGTGCCAAGCTTCATTTGCTTGATGCATGGTATCTTTTGTGTTTTCAAACATGGCACCAAAAGCTACACAGTTTTTCATCGTGCGAGCAAACGTAGCACCACCAGAAATCATAGGGTCACTCATGTCACCTGTCATATCTTGATAAGCACTTAAAAGAGATGTAACTAATTTAGAATCAGTTGGCACATATAAAGAATCTAGAAAATCAAATTCTTGATACGTTAAATTAAATTCATTCGCTTTTTCAGTTAATTGATTTGCTAAACCGTCTTTTTCTATCGTAACAGGAATACGAATATCAAGACCAATTTTAGTTTCATTAGGTGTAATATTGACTGTTGCAGCATTGAAAGTCAAAGCACCAGAAGCGTCATCTTTGACTTCACCTAGTAGACTAACACCATTTGCATCATCTTTAATCACACCACCTAATAAGTCAATCGCAGGATGATTGTAGTGAGGAAGCATCGCTTCTGCTAAACGAGTGTTAGCGTTAATACCTTCTGGAGCATCTTTAGAGTGAATGGCTTTTCCTTTGACATGAATTGTATTTCCGTCTTTAGAAAAATCATAACCTAATTTTTTTAAGTTTTCAGCAATTAAATCAGCCTTATTCCCTGTATAGGTTGCTGTATCTGCTACGACATTTAAAGCAGATCCTCCTTCAAAGGTAAATTCAGAACTACCTTCACCTGTTAAATAAGATTGAAGAAGTCCTTTTTCTGCATAGATAACAGGGAAGTTAGCATCTGGTGCTATTCCCATATCAACGCCGTCTTCATGTTTATGATACTCATCCATACAACGCCATAAATTTTCTTCGTCTGTTCCAAAAATAAAACGAATTTTTTTAGTTAAGGTTACACCAGCGTCTAGTAAAGATTTAACTGCGTAAAGTGCCGCAATTGTAGGCCCTTTATCATCTTGAACACCACGTCCGTAAATGACACCATCTTTGACAGTTGCTTCAAAAGGAGGTGTGTCCCAAAGTGAAACATCTCCTGCAGGAACCACGTCTAAATGGCAAAGAACACCAAATATTTCCTGTCCTTCACCGATTTCAGCATAACCATAGTAGCCATTAGGATCAATAAAAGTCGAAAAACCTTCTTCTTTAAATAAAGCAAGACAATCTGTTAGAGCATCTAAGATATCTTGACCAAAAGGTGCTCCTGGAACTTCCTCTTGTAAATACGAAGGAGTCTTAATCAATCTTTTTAAGGAAGATAGTGCTTGTTTTTTATGAGTCTCTTGAATAAATGTTTTCATCTCAATCACCTTTCTTTATATTTCTTTATTTTATCATACTGTGAAAAAAATGACATGGAGGTTGATAGGATAAATATTTTTTTAAAAACTAATATGTTATACTCGCTATGGATGATTAAATAACAAAAAATGATTGGGGAGATTTAAATGAAAAAAATAGTAGCAAGTCTGTTTTTAAGTGTATTAGCATTAAGTCTTGTAGGTTGTTCAACGGGGAAAAAGGACAAGACGGAAGAAACGGAAATAACTGCAACTAAAGTAACTAAAAAAAGTGAAACAAAAGAATCAAGCAAGAAAAAAGAACCTTCAAAAGCTGACTTATTTGATGCATTGACGACAGAAGAAAAAGTAGTCCTTTATACCGATCTTGTTGATGAGAGAGTGAAAGAACATCCAGGATTAGACCTTTTAGAACTACATTATATGATTGAAAATGAGCTGGTTTATGTGAACTTATCCAGTGGATCAGGATCAGGACATCCGAATTTTATCTTAAAATTAGATGATAAAGGTGTAACGCCTCAAAAAGGCTTGGTTAATCAAGGTATGTCTGGTCTTGAGCCCGTAGAAGTCGATCAAAGTCATGTTTCAAAAGATCAATTGTACGATACTTATCAAGAAAATGAAGATGATATCAAAAAGAGTGCCACTCATGTGAAAGAAGATTTAAGCTTGAAAGAATTTTTTGAAAGAGATAAGTCTGAAGAGACAGTTACACAAAAAAATGAAGAAAAAGTAGAGCAAAAATCAGAAACAAAAGTAGCTAGTCAAGATGAAATGTTAGGTTATTTTAAAGACTATGTGATGGCTGATTTAGGTCAAGACGCTGAATATAATAAGAGTGGCGCAAGATTTGGTGCGGATGAGGATGGTTCTTCCATGATTCGGTTTGGTGGTGGTTTTGGTTACTACGCTAGACAAGAAGGTAGTCGAATTATTTATGAAGGGTACTCATTTGGTGGGGCTTCAGCTGATGGAGTGGTAGCTAAAACACCTACTCAAAATGCGTATTATGATATTGAAACAGGAGCGCATGGAATTCTTTAATTCTAAATAAAAAGGGTAACTTCAAAATAAGAGGTTACCCTTTTTTATTTATTCTAGTATCAGAGTTTCACCTAGAGGTTCTCCGCCTGCGTTGGCATATCTACTGCCGACACCGTCTTTTGTAATCAGAATATAACCTCTTTGATTTGCTAGTTTTCCATCGAAATAAACTTTAAAGTTACCGTCCTCATCAACTCTTGTTTCTCGAAAGTCGATATCCCATCCAAGAGCTTTATCAACATATTGTTGGGCGTAGGAGGTAGCATTTTCTTCAGTAATAACTTTTAGAGCTACAACTTCTCGCTTAGCATAATCGCCATTTTTTAATCGTTCCTGGGATTTTTTTACTAATTCATTTCGTTGATCCTCAGTAATGAGACCTTCTTGCTCCGCATATCCATAGTAGTCGAATATTCCCCAAAAGATTGGTGTGTATTCTTCTTGGGTTAGGCCAATTGATTCATAGAAGCCATTTGGCCTAGGTGAGTCACCACGTTGAGTAGGAGGCATAGGATTACCTTTCAAAGAAAATTCTTCGTAGGCGGACTCAAATTTTTGCGCATCATCATCGTTGGAAACGTCTTTAATTTTTTCTTTTTTTTCATTTACTGTAGATTGAGTGGAGCTTTCTTTTTTCTTAGTTGAATTAGATATTGCTGTTTTAGAATGATTATTAGTAGTCGAAGTGACTGTTTGTTTTGTAGTAGAATTTGTTGTTTTATTTTCTTTGTTAGTGCCACAAGCAGTTATCATAAGTAATAATGGTAAACATAATGACAGTCTTTTTATTTTTTTCAAATGCTTATCCCCTTAAACAAGTTATTCTGTTGATGATTCTTCTTTTTCAATTTGCTGTTGTAATTTAGCTACTTTTTTCTTCTTATTTTCAAGTGAATTTTGTTGCTGTAACGTTTTTATCTTTGCAATTTCTTCCGATGCTTTTTGCGTCAAATTAGAAGAAGTTTTCGTTGTTTTTTTCGCTACCCAGACAGAGGTATCTTTCGTTTTATTAAAGATCTTCTTAGCAGTAATCGGAACCATCTTAGATTGGCAGTAAGTACAACGTTTCTTACCTTCATTAATCTGGCGACCGCATTCTTTACAGTTAGTCATAGGTGTTTAAAATCTCCTGTTCTTTTGGAATAGAAAAGAATTGTACCCCTTGATTTAGTTGTCCCATAATAACGGATTCGTTATCAAGTAAAAAGTCATTTGCCTGATAAACACTTGAAATAACTTCGGTAATCGAATGACTAAACGGGTTGGTAGATTCTTTGAAATAGCCATCTACTGCTAGTTGAACTTCTTTAGTTAAAACATTTTTCATTTCGTGTTCATACATATCTAGAGCATGGCTTAAAGGATAATGCTCATCCAGTTCTGCGTAGCATTGGATTTGAATTTTAAAGGCCTCATTAAAAAGATAAAGATTTTGAAGAGCTTGATTAGCTAAATCAACTTTTGGTTTATCGATAAACGTTTTTTTGCCATTAATTAAAGCCTCCACTAGCTTTAGTAAGTAGTTGGAGGGTTCCATCAGCTAGTTGGCGACTAATATCAGCTGACATATCCACCACATATTTTGTCTCAAAGGAAACACTTTCTGCTAAACCAGGTACCATCAAGATAAAATCCGTTAAAAATTTTAAACTTTGATCTGCTTTACTTACGTTTCTTTTCTTAAAAAGAGGACTTCTTTTTTCGGTTAATTCATTATTAGTTTCTACGATTTCACTTTTTTCCAACGCCATAACCTCCACAGTTTCAGTACTATTATTTTATCATATTTTATCAATTTATTGAGGAAATAAAGAGAAGTATAGTTCAATTAACAAGGTTATATTAAGTAATTTCAAATAACTCTTGAATCCTCAAAATGACTGGGGTACATTAAAGAGGACTGTCACTGAAAAGCAGTATAAATACAGTAAAATAGTAAGACTGAAAATAGAAGTGGGGATTTTATTATGGGAGCAGAATTAAATCAAAAATTATTTAGCGCAGCAGATAATTTAAGAAGTAAAATGGATGCATCAGAATATAAGAATTATTTATTAGGCTTGATTTTTTACAAGTATCTTTCAGATAAATTACTAGTTGAAGTCATTGAACAGGCTGGAGAATCAGTAGAAGATTATCCAACACAAACTGAGCAGACAAAACTGTATAAAGAACTTTTAGAAGACGAAGAAACAAAAGAGGATTTACTTGAAACATTAAATAGTACATTGAACTATGTGATTTATCCAGAATTTCTATTCAATGTTTTAGCACAACAAGCTAAAGAAAATACATTTCAATTAACTAATTTAAGAAAAGCCTTTGCCAACCTATCTAATAATTACGATCAATTTATTGGGTTATTTGATGATGTAGACTTATCATCAAGAAAATTAGGAAGTGACGAGCAACAACAAAATATCACCATTAGTGAAGTGCTAAAAAAATTAGACGAAGTAGATGTTTTAGGTCACGAGGGAGATGTGATTGGAGATGCTTACGAATTTTTAATTGGACAATTTGCATCAGAAGCGGGTAAAAAAGCTGGAGAGTTTTATACGCCTGCAGAAGTTTCAATCATGATGGCAAGAATAGCAGCAATTGGGCAAGAAGATAAAACCTTATTCAGCGTTTATGACCCAACGATGGGTTCAGGTTCTTTAATGTTAAACATCCGTGATTATATTAATCAGCCAGACAATGTAAAATATCATGGACAAGAACTAAATACTACTACATTTAATTTAGCAAAAATGAACTTGATTTTACACGGTGTGGAAAAAGAAGATATGCAATTAAAAAATGGGGATACGCTGAATAAGGACTGGCCAAGTAATGAACCTTACACCTTTGACTCTGTAGTTATGAATCCGCCGTACTCAGCAAAATGGTCAGCTAATGATAACTTTTTAGATGAACCAAGATTTAGTCGCTATGGTAAACTAGCTCCAAAATCAAAAGCCGACTTTGCCTTTTTACTTCACGGTTTCTATCATTTAAAAGAAACGGGAACAATGGCGATTGTTTTGCCTCACGGTGTTCTATTTAGAGGAGCCGCAGAAGGAACTATTCGGAAAAAATTATTAGAAGACGGCAGTATTGATGCGGTTATCGGTATGCCAGCCAATTTATTTTACGGTACTTCTATCCCAACGACGGTTATTATTTTAAAGAAAAATAAAACGACTAGAGATGTTTTATTTATTGATGCCAGCCAAGAATTTGTTAAAGGAAAAAATCAAAATAAACTATCGACTGAAAACATAGACAAAGTAGTTGAAACTTATAAAAATCGAGAAACAATTGAAAAATATTCCTTTGTGGCTAGTTTTGATGCTATCAAAGAAAATGACTATAACTTAAATATCCCAAGATATGTAGATACCTTTGAAGAAGAAGAACCTGTTGATATGGCTGTAATCGGTAAAGAAATAAAAGAGATTAGGGCAGAGAAAAAAGCCATCAACCAAGCCATCTACCAAATTATTCAATCACTTACGTATAACGAAAAAGATGCTGACTGGATTCAAGGGGCTTTAGAGGTGTTTAAAGATGAATAAAGAGCAAACACCTCAAGTTAGATTTGAAGGATTTAGTGACGATTGGGAACAGCGTAAGTTATCTAAATTTACTGAAAGAGTACGTGGTAATGATGAAAGAATGGATTTACCGACTTTAACAATGTCTGCTTCAGTTGGTTGGATGAGTCAAGAGGAAAGGTTTTCCGCAAATATTGCGGGTAAAGAACAAAAAAATTATACTTTATTAAGAAAAGGAGAATTGTCTTACAACCATGGCAACTCTAAATTAGCCAAGTACGGCGTTGTCTTTGTATTAAAAAATTATGATGAGGCTCTAGTACCTCGTGTTTATCATAGTTTTAGAGTTACAAAAGGTGATTCTTTATTTGTAGAACAATACTTTGCTTCAAAACTACCTGATAGAGAGTTAGGGAAGCTAGTTTCTTCTGGAGCTAGAATGGATGGTCTACTTAATATTAATTATGAGAGTTTCGTAAATATAAAACTAGTTATCCCTGAATCTGACGAACAAACCAAAATTGGTAACTTCTTCAAACAACTCGACAACACTATTACTCTTCAAGAGCGAGAGTTAAATTTGTTAAAAGAACAGAAAAAAGGTTTTTTACAGAAAATGTTTCCGAAAAATAATGAAAAAGTTCCAGAGCTAAGATTTGAAGGATTTAATGACGCTTGGGAACAGCGTAAGTTGAAAAATATTGCTAATTATCGGAATGGAAAAGCTCATGAAAAAGTTGAAGATATAAATGGAAAATTTACGATAATCAATTCAAAATTTATATCAGTTGATGGTAAGGTTCAGCGACATACTAACGAACAAGTTGAGCCTTTATTTAAGGGAGAAATAGCTATGGTTTTAAGTGATTTACCGAATGGGAAAGCCTTAGCCAAAGTATTTCTTGTGGATAAAGATGAGAAATATACTTTAAATCAGCGGATTGCAGGTATTACTCCTAAAGAAAATATAGATTCAACCTTTTTGAGCTATAGAATGAATCGAAACCCCTATTTTTTAAAATTTGATAGTGGAGTATCTCAAACAAATTTATCTAAACCAGAAGTTGAAAATTTTGAGGCATTATACCCTAAATTTGAAGAACAAACTAAAATTGGTAACTTCTTCAAACAACTCGACAACACTATTACTCTTCAAGAGGAAAAGCTTAAAAAGCTAAAAGAAATGAAAAAAGGTTTTCTGCAAAAAATGTTTGTTTAAATCTTGATAAAAAAACCTTCTAATGCTGAGATAAATCAACATTAGAGGGTTTTAAACTACTGAAAGGAGATTAGAAATGACAATTACCAAAGAAGTGATTCATCAGGCTTTAATATTTATTGATGAGCATGGCTTTCCTATTAAAAACAAATCAAAAGAATATGTTATTGACTATAATAATAGGCAATATCCTGTAAAGTATGTCATTGGTTTAAGTAAAATGATTTCTGAAGGTATTCAGCTAAATCCTGATATAGAGGTTGATACTGGTTGGTTAAATGGCGGAGAAGAGGCTAATTCTATTATCAGGGAATTAGGATTTACAATCATTATTTTATCAGAATTAGAGGATAACTTAATTAAGAAGAAAAAAGACTATTTAGATTGGGTAAAAAAAGAAAATCAAGGTAAGTGGAGTCCGGATATCCCTAAGGCTAACTGGCTTTCAGGTTATTGGGATTTTCCAGAGCGCAATAAACCCATACAAATTATGCCGATCAAAAAGTTATTACTTCAAATTAATGGATTGTCAGAGTTAGAAAAAGAGCAGATAAATGGTTTACCAGAAAATATTTTTACTTTAGAGACTCTAGAAAAATTTCAAGTAGCTAAAGAAAAAATAAATAGCATGATAAAAAAATACCCTAAAGAAGTGAATCTATTAATTGCTTCTTGCAACCAATTTGACAAAGAGACCGATACTGGTTGGCGAGGGTGGGAGTATTCCAACTTTAAGCGAACTAAGTGGGTAGGGAGTTATGAAAAATTCCTCAAAAAAGAAGAAGGTGAACAAAATATGTCAAATGTAAATGGATGGAACCGAATTTTATATGGACCACCAGGAACAGGAAAGACTTATAGTATTAGTGAAATAAAGAATTCACTCATAGAAGGACAAACGACATCGTCTAAAGCATCGCTTAGTTTAGAAAATTTTTCATGGAGAGAGGCAATTTTTTTAGCTTTTAAACATAACAAGTATCAACCAATGCGAATTAAAGAAATAGAGTTGGCGGATATTATGAAAGAATATTCAAAAACTAAAAAAAGCAAAACACCTTATGGGACAATTAGTACAACTATTATTGAACATGCCACAGTAGAGTCAACAAACTCTACTTATAGAAGAGGAACAGACTATTTTAAACGTTGTGATGATGAAAATTCTATTAAATGGGAATTAACAGAAGAAGGTATTAACGAAGCAGATGAGCTTGAAATGGTTCTTTCCAATGAAGAAGTTCCTGATGCGGATTTCTATTATTCTCTTGTTACCTTTCATCAATCTTATAGCTATGAAGACTTTATTGAAGGGATCTACGCAGAAACAATAGAAGGTCAAATTAATTATGAAGTCAAAGATGGGATTTTTAAAAAGTTCTGCGATAGGGCTAAGGATCATCCAAATGACAATTTTTTATTTGTGATTGATGAGATAAATAGGGGGAATATCAGTAAAATTTTTGGTGAATTAATTACGTTAATCGAAGAGTCAAAAAGGTTAGGTAATCTAGAAGAATTGAAAGTAAAACTCCCTTACTCAGGGACTAATTTTGGTGTTCCAAAAAATGTCTTTATTTTAGGGACAATGAATACGGCTGATCGCTCGATATCTATGATGGATACAGCACTTAGAAGGCGATTTGAATTTATTGAAAAAATGCCAGATGTAGCTATTGTTAGAGAAGAAGTGGGTGTCATAGAAGGTATTGATATTGCCGCTATTTTAGAAGTAATGAACCAACGAATTGAGTATTTTTATGACCGAGAACACTCATTAGGACATGCGTTCTTTTTAAATGTGGAAACATTATCAGATTTACAGTCCGTTTTTGAAAACAAAATTATTCCGTTACTTCAAGAGTATTTTTTCGAGGACTATCAAAAAATTCAAGCTATCTTAAATGATACTAAGGGAATATATATTAAAAGAAGCCACCTTAATCCTAACGTTTTATTTGATTCAGCTTTTACAGATTTAGTAAGTGATTTTGATAATAGTCGATTTGCCTTAAAAACATCAGTAAATGAAGATGCTTTTCTATTGTTTATTAACGCTATTTTAGCTCAGGAAAACTAGATATGAAAAATAGAAAAGTAAGAGT
>CBCPLQ010000003.1:0-312695 GCA_965119435.1 uncultured Vagococcus sp.
CTTTAAAACGGAGAAGTACTCAAGTGGCTGAAGAGGCGCCCCTGCTAAGGGTGTAGGTCGGGTAACTGGCGCGAGGGTTCAAATCCCTCCTTCTCCATAGTAGTATTTTTTTATTTTAGGCCCGTTGGTCAAGCGGTTAAGACACCGCCCTTTCACGGCGGTATCACGGGTTCGATTCCCGTACGGGTCATAAAAGCCAAAAATTGATTAATTCAATTTTTGGCTTTTTTTTATTTGATTAAAAAAGGAGTGTAATGAGTGAAAAAAAGATTATTGTTCAAAGAAAGCTTATTCATAGGTTCGTTAATTTTTGGTTTATTCTTTGGTGCGGGCAACTTAATTTTTCCAATTCAAATGGGACAGGAAGCAGGAGCTAACATTTTAAGTGCTAATCTAGGTTTTTTAGTTACAGGAATAGGCTTACCTTTTTTGGGAATCATTGCCTTTGGACTGTCGTCTAGTAAAAATCTATGTGATCTATCGAGCAAAGTGGGGGGGAAGTATGGCATTCTATTTACGACAGTCCTGTACCTTGTTATTGGCCCCTTCTTTGCAATGCCACGCTTAGCAAGTACGTCATTTGAGATAGCTTTAGCGCCATTTTTATCTAATGATACACAGAAATTATCACTTTTTTTGTTTAGCATTATATTCTTTTTTATTGTTTGGTTTTTTTCGCGTAAACCAAGTAAAATTCTAATTTATATCGGAAAATTCTTAACACCCTTATTTTTATTATTATTATTTGTTCTATTAGGACTGGCATTTATTTCTCCGATGGGTTCAATAAAAGATGCAACCGTTCAACCATCGTATATTGATGGTGCTTTTTTTACAGGTTTTACAGGAGGTTACAATACATTAGATGCATTAGCAGCTTTAGCTTTCGGGATGGTTATCATAGAAAATGTACATATGTTAGGAATTAAAGATCCTGTACAAGTTGCAAAAGAAACTACTAAATCTGGTTTAGTGGGCATTTTTTTAATGGGTATTATTTACACATTACTTTCTTTGGTTGGAACAATGAGTTTGGGAGAATTTCCTCTAAATAAAAATGGTGGTATTACATTGGCACAGGTAGCGGAATATTATTTGGGAACTGCAGGTAGTATTTTATTAGCAGCTATCGTTATTGTTGCATGCTTAAAAACAGCAATAGGTCTAAGCACAGCATTTGGAAGAACTTTTAACGAGTTATACCCTTCTAAATCGTATACTTTTTTTATGATCAGTTGCATCTCTTTAGCAGCAATAATTGCTAACGTGGGTCTAAACGAAATTATCCAAATATCCAAACCAATATTAATGTTCATTTATCCTTTGGCGATGACATTAATTATAATGGGGTTATTCAATAGATGGATTGGAGAAAAAAAGAGTGTATTTAAATATGTCACTTATTTAACAATGATTGCTTCTTTTTTTGATGCTTTGAATAGTGTACCTGATAATTTAAAACAGACCAACTTTGTAAGGATTCTGCTAAATTTTGCTCAAGAATTTATTCCTTTTTTTGAGATTGGAATGGGGTGGATTTCATTCAGTTTATTAGGGCTGGTGTTAGGATTAATAGTAGATAAAAAAAATAGGTTATCCGTTTAGCGGATAACCTATTTTTTTATAAGTAATATTTTTTATTTAAAGATAAGTCGTCATTTAATTCGTATACTAGAGGTTGCCCAGTGGGTATTTCTAGTGACATAATATCATCATCCGAAATTTCTTCTATATGTTTGGCTAAAGCGCGAAGAGAGTTTCCATGTGCCGCAACCAAAACAGTATCCCCTCTTAAAAGAGAAGGAGCTATCTTATCTTCCCAAAAAGGTAATGAACGTTGTAAAGTTACCTTTAGATTCTCACCACCAGGTATGCTATGTTTGTCGAGTTGAGCGTACTTAGGATCTTTTGTTGACGATTTAGAATCATCTTCACTTATTAGTGGAGGTAAAGTGTCGTAAGAACGTCGCCACTGTTGGACTTGGTCGGCACCATATTTATCTGCTGTTTCTTGTTTATTCAATCCTTGTAAAGCTCCGTAATGTCGCTCGTTCAATCGCCAGGATTTGACTTCAGGTATCCAAAGTTGGTTGGATTCTTCTAAAACATAGTGACTTGTCTTGATAGCTCGTTTCAAATAAGATGTATAGGCAATATCAAAATGTATTCCTGCTTCTTTAATCTTTTTACCAGCATCTTTTGCTTCGTCAATTCCTTTTTCACTTAAATCGACATCTTCCCATCCAGTGAATAAATTAAGAGCATTCCATTCACTTAGGCCATGTCGTACAAAGACTAATTTTTTCATAATAAACCATCCTTTCTAGGTTATCTAGACACTTCGATGGTTTTTACGCCTTCCTTAGAAGTGCCGATAATGATACGTGATGAGATATCCAAGAATAAGCCATGTTCAACAACACCAACTTGGTGATCGATCCAACTAGCTAGCTCCTTAGGATTAAAAATTTCTTCTAAACATAAGTCTATAATATAGTTTTTACTGTCAGTTAGCAAAGGATTCCCATCAGCAGTAAGTCTGATTTTAGGATTTAAATTATTTTCTTTAAACAGTTTATATAACTGGTTGCTTCCATAAGGAATTACTTCAACCGGTAAAGGGAACGCACCTAGATTTTTAACCATTTTTGATTCATCAACAATCCAAATAGTTTCGTTAGAATAAGTCGCTACAATTTTTTCAAAGAGTAAAGCGGCACCACCACCTTTTATTCCTTGATAATCTGCAGATATTTCATCAGCACCATCAATGGTAATATCAACATGATCTACTTCATCAATACTTTTCAAAGGGATTCCAAGTGCGCGGGCCTGATTTTCTGTAGCTTTTGAAGTTGTAACTCCAGTGATATTGAGCCCTTCATCTTTTATACGTCTTCCAATTTCTTCCACCATATAGTATGCTGTGGATCCAGTTCCAAGTCCAACTGTCATGCCTTCTGTAACATATTTTGCAGATTCAATACCAACTAATTTTTTTAAATTCATGTCAATCCTCCAAAATCATATTTGTTATCAAATTAATTGTAATCATATCTAATAGAAAAAGAAAGAGATAAAAAAAATAAAAAAACCTATTGACTATTTTTGTTTTTCTATGCTATAGTTACAAAGGTGCTTCAGACAGCTCTCATAGAGATGTGCTGACTGTTGAAAAGCGCAAATTAAATGCAGGATTATCTTGCATTAATTTTTTAAACCAAAAAAAGAACCACCAGGATGTGTGGGTCTACAAAAAAGTTTTAAGGAAGGAGGAACTAACATGCCTACTATTAATCAATTGGTACGTAAGTCTCGTAAATCACAAGTAACTAAATCTGGCTCTCCTGCTTTAGGAAAGAGTTATAATAGTTTCAAAAAATCTCAAACAGATGTGAATTCTCCACAGAAACGTGGGGTTTGTACACGTGTTGGGACTATGACACCTAAAAAACCTAACTCGGCGTTACGTAAATATGCACGTGTTCGTTTGTCAAACTTAATTGAAGTGACAGCTTACATTCCTGGTATTGGACATAACTTGCAAGAGCATAGTGTTGTTTTAATCCGTGGTGGACGAGTGAAAGATTTACCTGGAGTTCGTTATCACGTTGTACGTGGTGCTTTAGATACTGCTGGTGTTACAGACCGTAAACAAAGCCGTTCTAAATATGGAACTAAAAAACCTAAAAAATAATTTGATTTAATTAAAAAACTAAAAATTCTTGGAAGGAGGAGTTACACATGCCTCGAAAAGGTCCTGTTACGAAACGTGAAGTTTTACCAGATCCGATTTATAATTCAAAAATGGTTACTCGTTTAATCAACCGTGTGATGATTGATGGTAAGCGCGGTGTTGCTTCAAGCATTATTTATGATGCATTTGATTTTATTAAAGAATCTACAGGGAATGATCCATTAGAAGTTTTCGAACAAGCAATGGAGAACGTAATGCCTGTTCTTGAAGTTAAAGCTCGCCGTGTTGGTGGTTCTAACTATCAAGTACCCGTTGAAGTACGCCCAGAGCGTCGCTCAACATTAGCTTTACGTTGGTTAGTAAATTACTCACGTTTACGTGGAGAACATACTATGGAACAACGTTTAGCTAAAGAAATCATGGATGCAGCTAATAACTCAGGCGCTTCTGTTAAGAAACGTGAAGATGTACATAAAATGGCTGAAGCCAACAGAGCATTCGCTCACTATCGTTGGTAAAATCCTCTTAGTTAGTTAACGTGATTAACTAACGAATGAATGTAATTACGAACTACAATTAAGAGAGGAGAAATTTTTAAGATGGCAAGAGAATTTTCGTTAGAAAACACTCGTAATATAGGTATCATGGCTCACGTTGATGCTGGTAAAACAACTACAACAGAGCGTATCTTGTATTACACTGGTAAAATCCATAAACTTGGTGAAACTCATGAAGGAGCTTCACAAATGGACTGGATGGAACAAGAGCAAGAACGTGGTATCACAATCACTTCTGCAGCAACAACTGCACAGTGGAAAGGATACCGAGTAAATATTATCGATACACCAGGTCACGTGGATTTCACAATTGAAGTTCAACGTTCATTACGTGTATTAGATGGTGCTGTTACAGTTCTTGATTCTCAATCAGGTGTTGAACCTCAAACTGAAACAGTTTGGCGTCAAGCAACTGACTACAAAGTTCCACGTGTTGTTTTCTGTAATAAAATGGATAAAATTGGTGCTGACTTCTTGTATTCAGTAAAAACGTTACATGATCGTTTACAAGCAAATGCTCACCCAATTCAATTACCAATTGGAGCAGAAGATAATTTCACTGGAATTATTGATTTAATTACAATGAAAGCTGAAATCTATACTAATGATTTAGGAACAGATATCCGTGAGGAAGAAATCCCTGAAGAGTATATGGAACAAGCTATTGAATGGCGTGAAAAATTAGTTGAAGCTGTAGCTGAAACTGATGAAGACCTAATGATGAAATACTTAGATGGAGAAGAAATCTCTATTGAAGAATTAAAAGCAGGAATTCGTCGCGCTACTATAAATGTTGAATTCTTTCCAGTAATGGCTGGTTCTGCCTTTAAAAACAAAGGTGTTCAGTTAATGCTAGATGCAGTTTTAGATTATTTACCTGCTCCAACTGATGTTGAAGCAATTAAAGGTACAGATGTTAAAACTGAAGAAGAAACAACACGTCCTTCTGATGATAGTGCACCATTTTCATCATTAGCATTTAAAGTTATGACTGACCCATTCGTAGGTCGTTTAACATTCTTCCGTGTTTATTCTGGTACTTTAGAAAGTGGTTCATACGTATTGAATGCTTCTAAAGATAAAAAAGAACGTATCGGACGTATCTTACAAATGCATGCTAATAGTCGTGCTGAAATTAACCAAGTATATTCTGGGGATATCGCGGCAGCTGTTGGATTGAAAGATACTACAACTGGGGATACATTATGTGCTCTTGATGCACCTGTTATCTTGGAATCAATTGAATTCCCTGATCCAGTTATTCAGGTAGCAGTTGAACCTAAATCTAAAGCAGACCAAGATAAAATGGGTATTGCTTTACAAAAACTTGCTGAAGAAGATCCTTCATTCCGAGTTGAAACAAACGTTGAAACTGGAGAAACAGTTATCTCTGGTATGGGTGAACTTCACTTAGACGTTTTAGTAGACAGAATGAGACGTGAATTTAGAGTTGAAGCTAACGTTGGGGCACCTCAAGTTTCATACCGTGAAACATTTAGAGCACCTCTTACAAAAGCAGAAGGTAAATTTGTACGTCAATCAGGTGGTAAAGGTCAATACGGACACGTTTGGGTTGAATTTACACCAAACGAAGAAGGAAAAGGCTTCGAGTTCGAAAATGCAATCGTTGGTGGTGTTGTTCCACGTGAATACATCCCAGCTGTTGAAAAAGGATTAGCAGACTCTATGAATAATGGTGTTCTTGCTGGTTATCCATTAGTAGATATCAAAGCAAAACTTTATGATGGTTCATACCATGATGTCGATTCAAATGAAACGGCATTCCGTGTGGCAGCGTCAATGGCATTACGTGCCGCAGCTAAGAAAGCTCAACCAGCTATCTTAGAACCAATGATGAAAGTTACTGTAACAGTTCCTGAAGAATACTTAGGGGACATTATGGGACATGTAACAAGTCGTCGTGGACGCGTTGAAGGAATGGAAGCTCATGGAAATTCACAAATTGTTAACGCACTTGTGCCATTGGCTGAAATGTTTGGATACGCAACAACATTACGTTCTGCAACACAAGGACGTGGTACATTTATGATGGTATTTGACCATTATGAAGACGTGCCAAAATCTATTCAAGAAGAGATCATCAAAAAAAATGGTGGATCTGCTGATTAGAATGACTAGGCATTTACCTAGATTTCATGTAAAATGATAAGTTGAAGGAATGAAACTTGATTTTATTCCTTCTTCAATATAATATAATAAATGACTTTTATTTTTAGGAGGAATTATACAAAATGGCAAAAGAAAAATTTGACCGTTCGAAATCCCATGTAAATATCGGAACAATCGGACACGTTGACCACGGTAAAACAACATTATCTGCAGCAATCGCTACAGTATTAGCTAAAAATGGTTTCGGTGAAGCTCAAAACTACGCTGATATCGATAACGCTCCAGAAGAAAAAGAACGTGGAATTACAATTAACACTTCTCATATCGAATATGAAACAGAAACTCGTCACTATGCTCATGTGGATTGTCCAGGACATGCGGATTATGTTAAAAACATGATCACTGGTGCTGCTCAAATGGACGGAGCTATCTTAGTGGTATCTGCTGCTGATGGTCCAATGCCACAAACTCGCGAGCATATCCTTTTATCTCGTAACGTTGGCGTACCTTACATTGTTGTTTTCTTAAACAAAATGGATATGGTTGATGATGAAGAATTATTAGAATTAGTTGAAATGGAAGTTCGTGATTTATTATCTGATTACGATTTCCCTGGTGATGACACTCCTGTTATTGCTGGTTCAGCTCTTAAAGCTTTAGAAGGTGATGCTTCTTATGAAGAAAAAATCTTAGAATTAATGGCTGCAGTTGATGAATATATTCCAACTCCAGAACGTCAAACTGACAAACCATTCATGATGCCAGTTGAGGATGTATTCTCAATTACTGGACGTGGAACTGTTGCAACAGGACGTGTTGAACGTGGACAAGTACGTGTTGGTGACGAAGTTGAATTAGTTGGTATCGCAGAAGCAACAACTAAAACAACTGTTACTGGTGTTGAAATGTTCCGTAAATTATTAGATTACGCTGAAGCTGGAGATAACATTGGTGCTTTATTACGTGGGGTAGCTCGTGAAGATATCGAACGTGGACAAGTATTAGCAGCTCCAGGATCAATTACTCCTCATACTAAATTTAATGCAGAAGTATATGTTTTATCTAAAGAAGAAGGTGGACGTCATACTCCATTCTTCACTAACTATCGCCCACAATTCTATTTCCGTACAACTGACGTAACTGGCGTTTGTCAATTACCTGAAGGTACTGAAATGGTTATGCCTGGAGATAACGTAGCAATGGAAGTTGATTTAATTCATCCAATCGCTATCGAAGACGGAACTCGTTTCTCAATTCGTGAAGGTGGACGTACTGTTGGTTCAGGCGTTGTAACTTCAATTATCGCTTAATTTTAATATTATAAATATGAATTATATGTTCGGACGTAAGGTTGAAAACGAAAGTTTTCAACCTTTTTTTGTGGCGAATGAAAAAGTTTGTTGATACTAAGAGCCAAAATAGGTGACTCGCTGCTTTATATTTAGATTTTGTTAATTTTATTTAGTTTAAAATTGTAAGTTTATTCTGAAGGATGTAAACTAATAAGTGAGAGCCATTTAAAATATTGGGGGAGTAACAGTAAATGAATAAATTAAATAAACTAGTTTGGCTACTCCTTTCTGCTATATTTGCAGGAGGAACAATCGTTATAGGTAGCATATATAGTAATAAGCAAAAAGCAAAGCTACAAAATGAAATTACTATTGAAAGTAAAAGTGATAATTTGACCTTACCATCTTTATATTTTGATAAGACTGAAGTGTTTCTGGCAAAAGAAACAACAAAACAAAAAATTGAGTCAGTGGATAAAAACTTAAAAAGTGATGATGATAAAAAAAGAATAAAAGATCTGAAGCAAAAGATAGACGTTCAGAATAGGCTAAATGTATTATTTGAAGAGCCGGTTTTAGTAGGAAATAAATTTAAAGAACAGATTCCAATGAAACAAAATTATTCAGAAAAAGATGTTACTGATTTAATGGATGAAACAAAATTAATAAATAAGAACCCTTTCTACAACAGTGTCTATGTTTATTTATCAGAAACGACAGCAAACAAGGATCAAGCTTCTCAAAAAACAAATGAACAAAATGAAACTAGTAGAATACAAGAAATGATCAATCAAATTATAGTAGACGGAGTAGTTCAAACTGACTTTACCTTGGAACAATATTATGAAGTTAAGCAAGCTGTAGATGAATTGCCAGCTAGTCCTAGTAAAGTAGAATTAACAGAGAAAATTGCACAGATCCAAACAGCTTTAACTAATATGGGAGTTGTGTATTAAAAAAAATAAAATAATTACAAAAAAAGCTTGTCATATGGCTTTTTTTTTAGTATACTTTTAAAAGTGTTGAAATAAAAGTATGTAGGTATCTCTGAGAGATTGCTACGGCGTTGAAACGAGAGGTTGCGACACGCCAGGGAGCATTGCCATGGTGGCGTGTTGGAGATTTTCGTGGAGCTATGTCTACTAACAACAATAGGCGAAGGAGGGAACAAAATGGCAAATCAAAAAATTCGTATCCGTTTAAAAGCGTATGAACATCGTGTATTAGATCAATCTGCAGAGAAAATTGTAGAAACAGCAAAAAGAACTGGGGCTGAAGTTTCTGGACCAATTCCATTACCAACAGACCGTTCTGTATATACAGTTATCCGTGCAACACATAAATACAAAGATTCACGCGAACAATTCGAAATGCGTACTCACAAACGTTTAATCGACATCGTGAGCCCAACACCGAAGACAGTTGATGCTTTAATGAAGCTAGACTTACCAAGCGGTGTAAATATTGAAATTAAATTATAAAAAATCATGGAGGTGTACTCATGACTAAAGGAATCTTAGGAAAAAAAGTAGGAATGACACAAGTCTTTACTGAAAATGGTGAGTTAATCCCAGTTACTGTTATTGAAGCAACGCCAAACGTTGTTTTACAAGTTAAAACAGTTGAAACTGACGGTTACGAAGCTGTTCAAGTTGGCTTCCAAGATAAACGTGAAGTTTTATCTAACAAACCTGCTAAAGGTCATGTTGCAAAAGCAAATACTGCTCCTAAGCGCTTCATTAAAGAATTCAATGATGTTGAGCTTGGAGAATACAAAGTAGGACAAGAAATTAAAGTTGATGAATTCCAAGTAGGAGATATCGTTGACGTTACAGGAACGACTAAAGGACATGGTTTCCAAGGGCCGATTAAACGCCATAACCAATCACGCGGACCAATGACACATGGTTCTCGTTACCATCGTGGACCTGGGTCAATGGGTGCTGCATCAGATCCATCACGTGTTTTCAAAGGTAAAAAACTTGCAGGACGTATGGGTGGAGATCGTGTGACGATTCAAAACTTAGAAATCGTAAGAGTTGATACTGATAAAAATGTTATTTTAATCAAAGGTAATGTACCTGGCGTTAAAAAATCATTAATCGAAATAAAAACAGCAGTTAAGGCTGCTAAATAATTGCGGGAGAGGAGGAACTAAAGAATGACATCTGTAGCATTATTTAAACAAGATGGAACTCAAAATGGCGAAGTTACTTTAAACGAAGCAATCTTTGGTATTGAACCAAACGAAAATGTTGTCTTTGATGCTATCATCATGCAACGTGCTTCATTAAGACAAGGAACTCACGCTGTTAAAAATCGTAGTGCAGTACGCGGTGGTGGACGTAAACCATGGCGTCAAAAAGGAACTGGTCGTGCACGTCAAGGATCTATCCGCTCACCACAATGGCGCGGAGGTGGTATTGTCTTTGGACCAACACCACGTTCATATAGCTACAAATTACCTAAAAAAGTTCGTCGTTTAGCAATTAAATCAGTATTGTCTGAAAAAGTTGCTGAAAGCAAACTGGTTGTTGTTGAAGGATTATCATTTGATGCACCAAAAACAAAAGAATTTAAAGACGTTTTAACTAACTTAAACGTAGATACTAAGGTATTAGTTGTTTTAGAAAGTGGAAATGATTTTGCAGCTTTATCAGGACGTAACTTACCAAATGTTTCAATCGTTGAATCAGATAACGTAAGTGTTCTTGATGTAGTATCCGCTGACAAAATGTTGATCACTAAAACAGCTCTGACTCAAGTAGAGGAGGTGCTTGCATAATGGAATTAATCGATGTAATCAAACGCCCAGTTATCACAGAAATGTCTGTAGAAGCAATGGACGCAAAAAAATACACGTTTGAAGTGGACACAAGAGCCAACAAAACATTAGTTAAGCAAGCTGTAGAAGCTGTTTTCGACGTAAAAGTTAAAAAAGTGAATATCATGAACGTTAAACCGAAATTCAAAAGAATGGGTAAATACGCTGGATACACTAAAAAACGTCGTAAAGCTATCGTACAATTAACAGAAGAATCAAAAGAAATTCAAATTTTTGATGCTGAATAATTCAGACATCAACTAAGTAGGAGGGAATCACGTGGCGATTAAAAAGTACAAACCTACCACAAATGGTCGTCGTAACATGACTGGTTCTGATTTTGCTGAGATTACTACAGCAACACCAGAAAAAACTTTGTTACAACCATTGAAAAAGAACGCTGGACGTAACAACCAAGGTAAGATTACTGTTCGTCATCAAGCGGGTGGACACAAACGCCAATATCGTTTGATCGACTTCAAGCGTAATAAAGATAATGTGGCTGGTACTGTTAAAACAGTTGAATATGATCCAAATAGATCTGCTAATATTGCATTGATCCATTACACTGATGGAGTTAAAACTTACATCTTAGCACCTAAAGGTATTAAAGTAGGCGACTTGATCGAATCTGGTGAAAATGCAGATATTAAAATTGGTAATGCATTACCATTAAACAATATTCCAGTGGGTACTGTTATCCATAATATTGAGTTAAAACCTGGAAAAGGTGGACAACTTAACCGTTCTGCCGGAACAAGTGCTCAAGTACTTGGTAATGAAGGTAAATACACATTAGTACGTTTAAATTCAGGAGAAGTTCGTATGATTTTAGGAACTTGTCGTGCAACTATTGGTACTGTTGGTAATGAACAACATGAATTAATTAACATTGGTAAAGCTGGCCGTAGCCGTTGGATGGGTAAACGTCCGACAGTTCGTGGTAGTGTAATGAACCCTAACGATCACCCACACGGTGGTGGTGAAGGTAAAGCACCAATTGGACGTCCATCACCGATGAGTCCATGGGGCAAACCAACACTTGGATATAAAACACGTAGTAAAAAAGCGAAATCTGACAAACTTATTGTTCGTCGTCGTAAAACTAAATAAATATAAACTCTGTAAAGAGTTTTAAATCTTGAGAGGAGGTTCACCATGGGTCGCAGCTTAAAAAAAGGACCTTTTGTAGATGAACACTTGATGAATAAAGTGGAAGCTCAAAAAGATCTTTCAAAGAAAAAAGTTATTAAAACATGGTCTCGACGTTCTACAATTTTCCCTAACTTCATAGGATATACCATCGCAGTATACGATGGAAGGAAACATGTTCCTGTTTATATTCAAGAAGATATGGTAGGGCACAAATTGGGTGAATTTGCACCAACAAGAACTTATCGTGGTCATACTAATGACGATAAGAAAACAAAACGCTAATTGAGGGAGGCAACGAACATGACAGAAAGAATTACTTCAGCAAAAGCAACTGCTAAAACAATTCGCGTTTCACCTCGTAAATCAAGATTAGTGATTGACTTAATTAGAGGTAAAAGCGTTGGTGAAGCTGTTTCAATTTTGAAATTCTCACCAAATAAGGCAGCTGGTATTATTGAAAAAGTTTTACTATCAGCAATTGCAAATGCAGAAAATAATTTTGACTTAGATGTTGAAGATTTAGTTGTTTCAGAAGCTTTTGTTAACGAAGGACCGACAATGAAACGTTTCCGTCCTCGTGCAAAAGGATCTGCTTCACCAATCAACAAACGTACAAGTCACATTACTGTAGTAGTATCAGAAAGATAAGGAGGGACATCTAGTGGGTCAAAAAGTACATCCAATTGGAATGCGTGTCGGAGTCATCCGTGACTGGAACGCTAAATGGTATGCAGAGAAAGATTTTGCAGAATACCTACATGAAGATTTAAAAATTCGTAAATTTATTGCGACTAGATTGGCTGACGCTTCTGTTTCTACCATTGAAATCGAACGTGCTGCAAATCGCGTAAACGTATCAATTCATACTGCTAAACCAGGTATGGTTATTGGTAAAGGTGGATCTGAAGTTGAAGCATTAAGAAAAGAATTAAACAAATTATCTGGTAAAAGAGTTCACATCAACATTGTTGAAATTAAAAAACCAGATTTAGATGCTAAATTAGTAGGCGAAGGAATTGCACGTCAATTAGAAAATCGTGTTGCATTCCGTCGTGCACAAAAACAAGCTATTCAACGTACAATGAGAGCTGGCGCTCAAGGGATCAAAACTCAAGTTTCTGGTCGTTTAAATGGTGCAGATATGGCTCGTTCTGAAGGTTACTCTGAAGGAACTGTTCCTTTACATACTTTAAGAGCAGACATTGATTATGCTTGGGAAGAAGCAGATACAACATACGGAAAACTAGGAGTTAAAGTGTGGATTTATCGTGGAGAAATTCTTCCAGAAAAGAAAAACACTGAGAAAGGAGGGAAATAATCATGTTAGTACCTAAACGTGTGAAACACCGTCGTGAATTTAGAGGTAAAATGCGTGGTGAAGCTAAAGGTGGTAAAGAAGTATCTTTTGGTGAATATGGCTTACAAGCTGTAGAATCTCACTGGATTACTAACCGTCAGATTGAAGCTTCTCGTATCGCAATGACTCGTTACATGAAACGTGGTGGGAAAGTATGGATTAAAATTTTCCCTCACAAATCATACACATCTAAAGCAATTGGTGTTCGTATGGGTTCTGGTAAAGGTGCTCCTGAAGGATGGGTTGCTCCAGTAAAACGTGGAAAAATCATGTTTGAAGTTGCAGGCGTTCCGGAAGAAGTAGCAAGAGAAGCATTAAGACTTGCTTCACATAAATTACCTGTGAAAACAAAAATTGTAAAACGTGAAGAAATGGGTGGTGAATCGAATGAAGGTTAAAGATATCAGAGAATTAACCACTACCGAAATGATCGCTAAAGAAAAAGAATTTAAAGAAGAATTATTCAACTTACGATTCCAATTAGCAACAGGTCAATTAGAAAATACAGCGCGAATTTCTGAAGTTCGTAAATCGATTGCACGCATTAAAACAGTTTTGCGTGAAGAAGCTGCTAAGTAATAGTGGAAGGAGGCCATTGATAGATGACTCAAGAGAGAAATGAACGTAAAGTTTATACTGGACGTGTGGTTTCAGACAAAATGGATAAAACTATCGTTGTTGTCGTAGAAACGAAAAAAGTTCACAAAATTTATGGTAAACGTGTTAAGTATTCGAAAAAATATTATGCACATGACGAAAATAACGTTGCTAAAGCGGGAGACATCGTTAAAATTATGGAAACTCGTCCATTATCTGCGAAGAAACGCTTCCGTTTATTAGAAGTTGTTGAAGAAGCGGTAATTATTTAATTCGAATTTTCCTATAAGAAATTGAAAGTTTGAAAGGAGGATACTCAAGTGATCCAACAAGAAAGTCGTATGAAAGTAGCTGATAACTCAGGTGCTCGTGAAGTATTAACTATTAAAGTACTTGGTGGTTCTGGACGTAAAACAGCTAACATCGGTGATGTTGTAACTTGTACTGTTAAACAAGCAACACCAGGTGGGGTTGTCAAAAAAGGTGAAGTTGTTAAAGCTGTAATCGTTCGTACTAAATCTGGAGCTCGTCGTCCTGACGGTTCATATATTAAATTTGATGAAAATGCATGTGTGATTATTCGTGATGATAAGAGCCCACGTGGTACTCGTATCTTTGGACCAGTTGCTCGTGAATTACGCGACAACAACTTCATGAAGATAGTCTCACTAGCACCAGAAGTGTTATAATACATACTTATGTTTAAAGGAGGTGCGAAACAAGATGTTCGTTAAAAAAGGCGATAAAGTAAAAATTATCACAGGTAAAGATAAAGGTAAAGATGGAGTCGTACTCCAAGCATTTCCGAAAAAAGATCGTGTAATCGTTGAAGGTGTTAACGTAATGAAAAAACACCAAAAACCTAGCGCGACTGCTCCTCAAGGAGGAATTATCGAAATGGAAGCATCTATTCACGTTTCTAATGTAATGGTGATTGATCCGTCAAACGGTGAACCAACGCGTGTAGGATACAATGAGGTAGATGGTAAGAAAGTACGTATTTCTAAGAAAACTGGCGAAGTTTTAGACAAATAAGTCGTGAGGAAGGAGGACAAATCTAGATGAACCGCTTAAAAGAAAAATTTATTAGTGAAGTAACACCTTCATTAATGGAAAAATTTGACTATTCATCAGTAATGCAAACACCAAAAGTTGACAAAATAGTTGTTAACATGGGTGTGGGTGATGCTGTTTCAAATAGTAAAAACCTAGATAAAGCTGTTGAAGAATTAGCTTTAATCACAGGTCAAAAACCTATTATCACAAAAGCTAAGAAATCTATCGCAGGTTTCCGTTTACGTGAAGGTATGCCAATCGGATGTAAAGTAACTTTACGTGGAGAAAGAATGTACGAATTTTTAGATAAATTAGTATCTGTCTCTTTACCTCGTGTACGTGACTTCCATGGTATCAGTAATAAATCATTCGACGGTCGTGGAAACTATACTTTAGGTGTTAAAGAACAATTAATTTTCCCTGAAGTTGACTACGATTTAGTAGATAAAGTTCGAGGAATGGACATTGTTATTGTTACAACTGCTAACACTGACGAAGAAGGTCGTGAGTTATTAACTCAACTTGGAATGCCATTCCAAAAATAATTTAAGGAGGCGAACTACGTGGCTAAAAAATCAATGATTGCTAAAAATAAACGTCCTGCAAAATTCTCATCTCAAGAATATACTCGATGTGAACGTTGTGGACGCCCACATTCAGTTTATCGTAAATTCAAACTTTGCCGTATTTGCTTCCGTGAACTTGCCTATAAAGGACAAATTCCCGGCGTGAAGAAAGCAAGCTGGTAAAAAAGTAAACCGCTAAAGGAGGTAAATAAATCAATGGTGATGACAGATCCAATTGCAGATTTTCTAACTCGTATTCGTAATGCGAATATCGTAAAACACGAATCATTAGAATTACCTGCTTCAACTATTAAGCTTGAAGTCGCAAAAATCTTACAACGTGAAGGTTTTGTACGTGACGTAGAATTCATCGAAGATGACAAACAAGGCATCATCCGTGTTTTCTTAAAATATGGTAAAAACGAAGAACGCGTTATTACTAACTTAAAACGTATCTCAAAACCTGGTTTACGTGCTTATGTAAAAGCAAATGAAGTACCTAAAGTATTAAATGGTTTAGGTATCGCAATTATCTCAACTTCAGAAGGTATCTTAACTGATAAAGAAGCTAGAGAACGTAACGTCGGCGGAGAAGTATTAGCATACGTTTGGTAAAAAATATTTAGACGAGGAGGTGTCCAAGAATGAGTCGTATTGGAAATAAACCAGTCGTTGTTCCTGCAGGTATAACTGTTACACAAAGCGGAACTACTGTTACTGTTAAAGGACCTAAAGGTGAATTAACTCGTGAGTTTTCACCAAATATTACTTTAAACATTGAAGAAGGCGTTGTTACATTAACACGTCCTAACGATGACAAACAAAACAAAACGTTACATGGTACTATGCGTGCTAACCTTAACAACATGGTTGTTGGTGTTAGTGAAGGCTTTTCAAAAGCTTTAGAATTAATTGGGGTTGGATACCGTGCGCAATTACAAGGTAAAAAACTTGTACTTAGCGTTGGATATTCACATCCAGTTGAATTCGAAACGCCAGAAGGTATTGAAATTGAAGTTCCTTCAAACACATCTATTATTGTTAAGGGTTCTAACAAAGAAGTTGTTGGAGAATTAGCAGCTAATATTCGTGGAACACGTCCACCAGAACCTTACAAAGGTAAAGGGATTCGCTATGTTGGCGAACATGTGAGACGTAAAGAAGGTAAAACAGGTAAATAATAAATAAAAAAAATTCGAGGTGACAAGTGTGATTACAAAACCAGATAAAAATAAAACTCGCCAAAAGCGACATGCTCGTGTGCGTAGTAAAATCTCTGGTACTGCAGAGTGCCCACGCTTGAACGTTTTTCGTTCTAACAAAAACATCTACGCTCAATTAATTGATGACGTAGCGGGTGTGACACTTGCAAGTGCCTCTACTGTAGATAAAGATATCTCAGGAGAAAATAAAACAGAATTAGCAACTGCTGTAGGCTCATCAATTGCTAAAAAAGCAACAGAAAAAGGTATTAAAGAAGTAGTCTTTGACCGTGGTGGATACCTTTACCATGGCCGTGTAGCTGCATTAGCTGAAGCAGCACGTGAAAATGGACTAGAATTTTAGGAAAAGGAGGAACACCATTCATGGCTAATATTGATGCTAGACAATTCGATTTAGAAGACCGCGTTGTTTCAATAAACCGCGTTTCTAAAGTTGTTAAAGGTGGACGTCGTTTACGTTTTGCTGCTTTAGTAGTAGTTGGCGACAGAAACGGACACGTTGGATTTGGGACTGGTAAAGCTCAAGAAGTACCAGAAGCAATCCGTAAAGCAGTTGAAGATGCTAAAAAGAACTTAATCGAAGTACCAATGGTAGGTTCAACAATTCCTCATGAAGTTATCGGATCATTCTGTGGCGGTCGCATTTTAATGAAACCTGCTGTAGCCGGTGCTGGAGTTGCTGCTGGTGGGCCAGTTCGTGCCGTACTTGAATTAGCAGGTATTTCAGATATTACAAGTAAATCTTTAGGATCTAATACTCCAGTAAACGTTGTTCGCGCAACTGTTGAAGGATTAAATAGATTAAAAAGAGCAGAAGAAGTTGCTGAATTAAGAGGCATTTCTGTAGATAAATTAATCGGATAGGGGGACATAAAATGAGCGAATTAAAAATTACATTAAAACGCAGTATCATTGGACGTCCTCAAAATCAACGTGATACAGTTAAAGCTTTAGGCTTAAACAAAATGCACGCTACTGTTGTTAAACCTAACAACGTTGCTATTAAAGGCATGGTTAATACTGTTTCACATTTAGTGGACGTAGAAGAAATTTAGAGAAATAGATTTTCGAAACTAGTTAAGGAGGTGCCGAGCTAATGAAACTTCATGAATTACATCCGGCAGAAGGATCAAGACATGTACGCAATCGTGTAGGACGTGGATCATCATCAGGTAACGGTAAAACATCTGGTCGTGGACAAAAGGGTCAAAAATCACGTTCAGGTGGTGGCGTACGTTTAGGTTTTGAAGGTGGACAAACACCATTATTCATGCGTTTACCAAAACGTGGATTCACTAACATCAACCGAAAAGAATACGCAATCGTCAACTTAGACGTTTTAAACCGATTTGAAGATGGTGCCGAAGTAACACCAACTACTTTAATTGAAGCAGGTATTGTTAAAGATGCAAAAACGGGAATTAAAATTTTAGGTAACGGTGAGTTAACTAAAAAATTAACAGTGAAAGCTGCTAAATTCTCAAAATCTGCACAAACTGCTATTGAAGCAGCTGGTGGATCAGTAGAGGTGATCTAATGTTTAAACTGTTGAAGGATTCGTTTAAAGTGAAAAATATTCGTAGTAAAATATTTTTCACCCTATTCATTCTCTTCGCGTTTAGATTTGGTGCCCATGTTACTGTTCCAGGAGTTGACGCAAAAGCGTTACTAGGTCTTAATGACTTAGCGCTTGTTGCAATGTTTAATCAGGTGAGTGGTAATGCTATGGAAAGATTCTCATTGTTTGCAATGGGAGTGTCCCCATATATTACTGCTTCCATTATTATTCAGTTACTCCAAATGGATATTGTCCCAAAATTTGTAGAGTGGTCAAAACAGGGGGAAGTTGGTAGACGTAAGTTGAACCAAGCAACTCGTTACTTGACATTAGTGTTAGGTTTTGTACAATCGATAGCGATTACTGCAAGTTTTAACTATTATACAAATGCAGGACTAGTTAAATCTCCAGATGTGATGACATACATAAGTATTGGCGTTATTTTAACTGCTGGTACAATGCTTGTTACATGGATGGGAGAACAAATTTCTGAAAAAGGAATTGGTAATGGAGTATCTATGATTATCTTTGCAGGTATCATTGCAAGATTCCCTGGAAGCATCAAAGAAATATACCAAGCTTACTTTGTTAATATTGATCAAAGTGATTTGTTTAAATCAATCATTTTTGTGGTGATTTTAATTATCGCTGTTTTACTGATAGTTACTATGGTAACTTATGTACAACAAGCTGAGAAAAAAATCCCGATTCAATATACAAAACGAGTTGCAGGAGCACCGCAAAGTAGCTATTTACCATTAAAAGTAAATGCTGCAGGAGTTATTCCTGTTATCTTTGCAAGTTCATTTATTGCAACACCGCAAGCTATTTTAAGTGCCTTTAAAGTAACCCAAGGTGGAGAAACTTGGTTTAAAGTACTCGAACAAATATTTGACTATTCAACTATTCCTGGTGGAGTAGTATACACTATTCTGATTATTGCTTTTACATTCTTTTATGCATTTGTTCAGGTTAATCCTGAAAAAGTTGCTGAGAATTTGCAGAAGCAAGGAAGCTACATTCCAAGTGTGCGACCTGGTAAAGCAACAGAGCAATTTATTTCTAGTCTTTTAATGAGATTAAGTACTGTTGGTTCTATCTTTTTAGGTTTAGTGGCAATACTTCCAATCATTGCTGCTAATGTTTGGAACCTACCTCAATCAATTGGTTTAGGTGGGACAAGTTTATTGATCGTCATTAGTGTTGCTCTTGAAACGAATAAACAGCTTGAAGGGTTACTATTGAAACGTCAATATACTGGTTTTATCAGAGAGTAAGAGTGTTGTGTTGAGGATTATCCTCAGCACTTTTCTCGAACTTAAGGAGGAAAACACATGAATCTCATCCTAATGGGATTGCCTGGAGCAGGTAAGGGAACTCAAGCAGAACAAATTGTTGATGCTTATGGTATTCCACACATTTCTACAGGAGATATGTTCCGTGAAGCAATGAAGAATGAAACTGAATTGGGCTTACTTGCCAAATCATTTATTGATAAAGGTGAATTAGTTCCAGATGAAGTAACAAACGGTATTGTGAAAGATCGTCTATCTCAAGATGATACGGAAAAAGGTTTCTTGCTAGATGGATTCCCACGTACTCTAGCTCAAGCAGAAGAATTAGATAAAATTTTAGAGGATCTAGGTAAAAAAATCGATCATGTACTTAATATTCATGTCGAATCAGAAATTCTTGTTGATCGATTAGCAGGTCGTTTTATTTGTAAAGATTGTGGAGCTACTTATCACAAACTATTTAATCCACCTAAAGTGGAAGGTACTTGTGACCGTTGTGGCGGACATAATTTTTATCAAAGAGAAGACGATAAACCTGAAACGGTTAAAAACCGCTTATCAGTTAATATTAAAAACTCTGAGCCAATTTTGGAGTATTATGAAAACCAAGGTGTTATGAAGACTACTGATGGTAATCGTGATATTCAAGATGTCTTTTCAGATATCAAAAAAATAATTGGTAACAAAGACTAGTCATTAAGCTAGATATCTATTTATTCTATGAGTCTCAAGTATTTTCTTGTCGAATGTGTTAATTCGTGGTAGAATACCATAGTTAACTTTATTTTGTAATGTAGTTATGCTATAATACAAAAGTTGGAAAGAAATTGATTGAGTTCTATTTTTGTCAATTTGTCGCAAGTGTCAGATGCAAACAATGTATAAGGAGGTACTAGTTGTGGCGAAAGAAGATATGATTGAAATTGAAGGTACAGTCGTCGAAACTTTGCCGAATGCAATGTTTAAAGTAGAGTTAGAAAATGGTCATGTTATATTAGCACATGTTTCTGGTAAGATAAGAATGCATTACATTCGTATACTACCGGGTGATAAAGTAACAGTTGAATTATCTCCGTATGATTTAACACGTGGTCGTATTACTTACCGCTTTAAATAGTTGTACTCCGTAAAATTCAAGGAGGTATAATCATGAAAGTAAGACCATCAGTAAAACCCATTTGTGAAAAATGTAAAATAATTCGCCGTAAAGGTCGAGTTATGGTTATCTGTGAAAACCCAAAACATAAACAACGTCAAGGATAAAAGGAGGTGTAACGAAGTATGGCTCGTATTGCAGGTGTAGATATTCCTCGTGATAAACGCGTTGTTATTTCGCTTACTTATATTTACGGAATTGGAAAGAAAACTTCTCAAAAAGTCTTAGCTGAAGCAGGAGTTTCAGAAGAAATCCGTGTACGCGATTTAACTAACGAACAAACAGATTCAATTCGTGCAGCAATTGATAAATTAAAAATCGAAGGTGACTTACGTCGTGAAGTGAACTTAAACATCAAACGATTGATGGAAATCGGTTCATATAGAGGTATGCGTCATCGTCGTGGATTGCCAACTCGTGGTCAAAACACGAAAAACAATGCTCGTACAAGAAAAGGCCCAGCTCGTTCAATCGCTGGCAAGAAAAAATAAGAATTAAAGTGAAGGAGGTATAAAGCTTCATGGTAGCAAAAAAAGTATCTAGAAAACGTCGTGTGAAAAAGAATATCGAAGCCGGTATTGCACACATTCATTCTACTTTCAATAATACAATTGTAATGTTGACAGATGTGCATGGTAACGCTATTGCATGGTCATCAGCAGGATCATTAGGTTTTAAAGGTAGTAAAAAATCAACACCATTCGCAGCTCAAATGGCAGCAGAAGTTGCAGCTAAAGCAGCAATGGAACATGGTTTAAAAACTGTTGACGTAACTGTTAAAGGACCAGGTTCTGGTCGTGAGGCAGCAATTCGTTCATTACAAGCAACAGGATTAGAAGTGACAGCGATTCGTGACGTTACTCCAGTTCCTCATAATGGATGCCGCCCTCCAAAACGCCGTCGTGTTTAGTGAGTGAGTTCATTCAAATGAGTAGAACTTTTAGCGACATTGAGCAGGACACTTTTCGTTTTGAAAGGGGTATAGACAAGAATGATTGAATTTGAGAAACCAAGAATCACAAAGATTGATGAAGATAGAGATTATGGCAAGTTCGTCATAGAACCACTTGAAAGAGGCTATGGAACTACTTTAGGTAATTCTTTACGCCGTATTTTACTGTCATCTCTTCCAGGTGCTGCAATCACGAATCTTCAAATTGATGGTGTATTACATGAGTTTTCTACTGTCAAAGGAGTACGTGAAGATGTCACTCAAATAATCTTAAATATCAAAGGCTTAGCACTTAAATTATATGCTGAAGAAGAAAAAACTTTAGAAATCGATATTACTGGACCTGCTAATGTAACCGCTGGGGACATTATTACAGACAGCGATGTTGAAATCATGAACAAAGATTTATTCATCTGTAGCGTATCTGAAGGTGCAACGTTCCGTGCTAGTTTAACTGTTAAACCAGGTCGCGGTTATGTTCAAGCTGATGAGAATAAAAGTGAAGATATGCCAATTGGTGTTTTACCAGTTGATTCAATCTACACGCCCGTTAACCGTGTTAACTACCAAGTAGAAAATACACGTGTGGGACATCGTGAGGATTTTGACAAATTAACTTTGGATGTATGGACAGATGGTTCTATTGCACCTCAAGAGGCTATCAGTTTATCTGCTAAAATCTTGACTGAGCATTTAGATATCTTTGTTAATTTAACAGATGAAGCTAAAAATGCTGAAATCATGATCGAAAAAGAAGAAACACAAAAAGAAAAAATGTTGGAAACAACAATTGAAGAATTAGATTTATCCGTTCGTTCTTATAACTGTTTGAAACGCGCAGGCATTAATACATTACAAGAATTAACAAATAAATCTGAGGCAGAAATGATTAAAGTTCGTAACTTAGGACGTAAATCACTTGAAGAAGTAAAAGCTAAATTAGCTGATTTAGAACTAGGCTTACGTCAAGATGACTAATCATTTAATTGACTAAAGGAGGAACACGACGTGAGTTATCGTAAATTAGGTCGCACAAGCAGCCAAAGAAAAGCAATGTTACGTGATTTGACAACAGATCTAATCATGAACGAACGCATTGAAACAACTGAAGCTCGTGCCAAAGAAATCCGTTCTACTACTGAAAAAATGATTACTTTAGGTAAACGCGGAGATCTTCATGCTCGTCGTCAAGCTGCAGCTTTTGTTCGTAACGAATACTTAGAAGCTCGTTTAGACGAAAACGAAGAAACAATCATCCAAGAAACAGCTTTACAAAAATTATTCAGTGACTTGGGACCTCGTTACCAAGATCGCCAAGGTGGATATACTCGTATCCTTAAAAAAGGACAACGACGCGGAGACGCAGCACCAATGGTTATTATTGAATTAGTTTAATATATGTTGCATCACTTTATAGATGATTCTTTTAGAGTGTTATGATGTTGGAAAATTTATTTTTTCCGAGTCTAGCTCGGTGCTGTCCTCTGATTTATTTCAGAGGACATGCGCTCATCATATAAAGTGCTTTTTTTATACCTTAATTAATACGCTTTATTTGTTATTTAGTTGAATATAGATTAAGATAAATAAGGATTTGTCTTGTCATAAAAATGTTTCCTTGTATTTTTAAAGTCATTTAAGAATAGAAGGAAATATTTTTTTAAAAATAATCATAAACAAAAGTAGGGAAGAAGCTTTATGGATACTCCTTTAATTGAACTAAACAAAATAACATTCAAATATAATAACGAAGAAGAAAAAAACGCATTAAATAATATTTCTTTAAATATCTATCCAGGGGAATGGGTAGCACTTATTGGCCATAATGGTTCTGGTAAATCAACATTAGCCAAAACTATTAATGGTCTAATTGTGCCTAATGAAGGTGACATTCTAGTCAAGGGAAAGCAAGTGACTGAAGATACACTTTGGGATGTTAGAAAAATGATAGGTATGGTATTTCAAAATCCTGATAATCAGTTTGTAGGATCTACAGTTGAGGATGATGTAGCTTTTGGTCTAGAAAATCATGGTGTGTCAAGAGAAGATATGCTCATTAGGGTTGATGACGCGTTAGAAAAGGTTAGAATGAATGAATTTGCTACCAAAGAACCTGCTAGGCTTTCTGGTGGTCAAAAACAGCGTGTAGCTATTGCAGGCGTTATTGCATTAAGGCCAGATGTGATTATTTTAGATGAAGCAACATCTATGCTAGATCCGCAAGGTCGACAGGAAGTCATAGAGACTATTCGTCAGCTCAAAGAGGATTCGAATCTTACGGTTATCTCCATAACTCATGATATTGATGAAGCAGCTCATGCTAATCGAGTTATTGTCATGCGTGAAGGTGAAATCATTCAAGAAGGTACACCAGCAACGATTTTTTCTCAAGGTGAAAAATTGATTGAATTAGGATTAGATGTTCCGTTTCCTGAAAAATTAAAAGTATCTTTAAGTCAGCGAGGTATTGATGTACCAGATGCTTATTTAACAGAGGAAGGAATGGTTGATTGGTTATGGACATCCGGTTTGAACAAGTAGACTTTACATACCAACCGAATAGCCCTTTTGAACAGCGTGTACTTTTTGACATAAATTTAGAAATCCCTTCGAATAGTTACACAGCTATTGTAGGACATACTGGCAGTGGAAAATCTACATTACTACAACATTTAAATGCTTTATTAAAGCCCACTAAAGGAACTGTAACGATAGGTGATAGAGTTATTACACCTGAAACTAATAATAAAAACTTAAAACCAATAAGAAAAAAAGTTGGGATTGTTTTCCAGTTCCCAGAATCTCAGCTATTTGAGGAGACAGTGGCATTAGATATTGCATTTGGACCTAAAAATTTTGGTGTTTCTGAAGAAGAAAGTTTAAAATTGGCTAAAGAAATGCTTGACTTGGTCGGCCTAGATGAATCTTATATGGAACGCTCTCCGTTTGATCTTTCAGGCGGTCAAATGCGTCGTGTAGCGATTGCAGGAGTTTTAGCAATGGAGCCTGAGGTTGTTATTTTAGATGAGCCAACTGCTGGGCTAGATCCTCGTGGACGAAAAGATATGATGGATATGTTTTACCGACTTTATAAAGAAAAAGGTATACAAGTCATTCTTGTGACTCATTTAATGGATGATGTTGCTGAGTACGCTGATTATGTGGTGGTTCTTGAAAATGGAAAAGTTCATAAAAAAGGACACCCTAGAGAAATTTTTTCTGATGTGAATTGGTTGAAGGAGAAGCAACTTGGTGTACCAACTGCAACAAATTTTGCCTTTGAATTAATGGAAAAAGGGTATCAATTTTCTCAGTTGCCATTAACTGCTAGTGAATTAGCAGATGAGTTAGCTCGTGATTTGAAAGCAGGTGATACTCATGATGAATAAGCTTATTTTAGGACGTTATATTCCAGGAGATTCATTTGTGCATAATTTAGATCCTAGATCTAAATTAGTTGCTAGTTTTTATTTTATCGGCATTATTTTTTTGTGTAATAATTTCGTCTCATTTGGCGTGATGTTTGCTTTTACTTTATTTGCGATAATGCTATCAAAAATTAGCTTAAAGTTCTTTATAAAAGGTGTTAAACCTTTAATTTGGTTAATTCTTTTTACGGTTATTTTACAAATACTCTTTTCTCAAGGTGGAGAGGTTTATTTTAAGTGGTGGATTTTTACAATTAGTGAGTTTGGTGTCCAAAACGGTGCTTATATCTTTATTCGTTTTGTATTGATAATTTTTATGTCAACACTTCTAACCTTAACAACTCCGCCTCTATCGTTAGCGGATGCTATAGAGTATTTGCTTCGCCCGTTAAAAGTGATAAAGTTTCCTGCCCATGAAATTTCATTGATGTTGTCGATTGCTTTGCGTTTTGTACCTACTTTGATGGATGAAACGGAAAAAATAATGAATGCTCAACGTGCTCGAGGAGTTGACTTTGGCGAGGGAAATTTAATGCAGAAGATGAAGGCTATTGTACCGTTATTAATTCCATTATTTGTAAGCAGCTTTAATCGTGCAGAAGACTTAGCAATTGCAATGGAAGCAAGAGGGTATCAAGGTGGGGACGGAAGAACTAAGTATCGTATCCTTCACTGGCAAGTTAAAGATACGATGGTTGTTATTGGTTTTGCGTTATTAACGGTTCTATTGATATATGTAAGATCATAAAATTATATAAGAGGTTAGCACACTTAACTTAAAGATAAGTGTTCTGACTTCTTTTTTGAGAAATGAGGAGAATAAGTATGCCACGTTATAAAGCCGTTATTAGTTATGATGGAACACATTATGCTGGGTTTCAAACTCAGCCTAACGCTTACACGATTCAAGAGGCCATTGAAAATACATTGAAACGACTAAATGGAGGGAAATCTATTACCATTCATGCTTCAGGGAGAACAGACTCTGGTGTGCATGCAAAAGGACAGGTAATTCATTTTGATTATCCACATAAAAGAGAAGCTGAAAAATTTCGTTTTGCGTTGGACACACAAACCCCAGATGATATCTGTTTTATTTCAATTGAGGAGGTAGAAGATAGCTTTCATGCCAGATATTTAGCGAAAGAAAAGACATATCATTATCATTTAGATACTGGACATATGAGAGATCCGTTTAAACGCCTTTATGCGGCTCACTACCGATATGAATTAGATATAGAGATAATGAGGCAAGCTGCTAGGTATATTGAAGGAGAACACGATTTTGACGTGTTTTGTGCGACAGGAAGTTCTGTGGAAGATAAAACAAGAAATGTGTATGAAGTAGTTATTGAAGAAATTAGTGAAAATGAGTTACGTTTTACCTTTAGAGGAAATGGCTTTCTTTATAAGATGGTTCGCATGCTCGTAGGAACTCTCTTAAAAATCGGTAATGGACAGTTACCAGTAGATGCCATAAAAATAGCATTAGAGGATAACAACAAGAAAATGACCGGACCAACAGCACATCCTGAAGGGCTTTTCCTGATGAATGTTTCTTATGATTGATAAAAAAAATTAAAAAAAGATAGGGAAATTTATTGACATATTAGCAAAATCACGCTAATATGATAAATGGTATTGTTTGACCACAACATGGTGAGCCCCGGAAACTTATTATGTAATGCCAAACATTAGAGAAAAAATTGGAGGAAACAACCCATGCGTACAACATATATGGCCAAAAATGGCGAAATTGATCGTAAATGGTATGTGGTAGACGCGACAGATATTCCTTTAGGTCGTTTATCTACAGTAGTAGCATCTATTTTACGTGGTAAAAATAAACCAACATTCACACCTCATGTGGATACTGGTGATTACGTAATCGTAATCAACGCTGACAAAATCAAATTAACTGGTAAAAAAGAAAGTGACAAAATTTACTACCGTCACAGCCAATACCCAGGTGGTTTAAAATCAATCACTGCTGGTGAATTACGCGATAAAAACTCTCGTCGTTTAATCGAGACTTCTATCAAAGGAATGTTACCAAAAAATACTTTAGGACGTAAACAAGGTTCTAAATTATTCGTATACGGTGAAGCTGAACACAAACATGAAGCACAACAACCAGAAGTATTAGACATCACTAACTTAATTTAAGGAGGGAATTTCATTGGCTAAAGTACAATATTTAGGCACAGGCCGTCGTAAAACATCTGTAGCTCGCGTACGCTTGGTACCAGGTACAGGTAAAGTAATCATGAACAACAAAGATATCGAAGAATATATTCCACATGCTGATTTACGTGAAGTAATCATGCAACCACTAGTATTAACAGAAACTAAAGGCGCATATGACGTATTAGTTAACGTTGACGGTGGAGGATACGCAGGACAAGCTGGGGCAACTCGCCACGGTATTTCTCGCGCTCTTTTACAAGTAGATCCAGATTTCCGTCCAGCTCTTAAAAGTGCAGGATTGTTAACTCGTGACGCTCGTATGGTTGAACGTAAAAAACCAGGGCTCAAAAAAGCTCGTAAAGCTTCTCAATTCTCTAAGCGTTAAGAAACTTTATATCAAAATTTTTGGACGTTTCGCTCTTTGTTGCGAAGCGTCTTTTTTATTGGAAACTATTAAATAGTTAAAAGGGATGGGAAAACAAAATGGCTGAAAAAAGCTCAAAAGAAAAAATGATGGACTTGATTAAAAGTAAACAATCAGGTGGACGTTCTAAGCAAATGGCAGAACCTAAAAATGATGCAAAGAACATGAGAAAAGGACCGAAGATATTTAACTAATTCTCAAAACGTTAATTATGAGTATATAAAAAGGCTCTATCAAGTTTTTAAATTTGATAGAGCCTTTTTACTATGGATCTACTTTGTTAAAAAATCATCTTCTAAATATTTAGGATTAGGGTATTTGTAGAAACCTTCACCAGAAGGAATACCTAATTTTCCTTTATCAATATATTCTTCTTTTAGAGCTTTACTAATTTTTTTAGAAATTTCTGTGCCATTAGCCTCATTAATAATATAGGCGGTGTTAAGCCCCACCATATCTAAGGTACCAAAAGGTCCTCGAGATGATTTAGTAGCAATCATCCATGTTTTATCGATAGTTTCAAAGTCTGAGATACCATTAACCCAAAGTGCGGCACCAGCATCTAGAAGAGGCATAAAGAGAGAATTTAAAATATAACCAGGTTGCTCCTTTTCAAGGGGAATTGCAATCATTCCAATTTCTCTTGAAAAATCAATGACATCTTGGAAAACCTTCGAGCTTGTCCCCTCGTGTTTCATAATCTCAGCCATATTATTGATCCAAATTTTATTAGCAAAATGAAGAGCTAAAAACATTTCAGGTCGTCCAGTGATCTCAGCAAATTGGCTGGGTAATAAAGTGGATGTATTGGTAGTAAAGACGGTTTCTTTTGGAGCCACTTTGGCTAATTTTGAATAAAAGTCTTCCTTGATTTCAATTTTTTCTGGAATAGCCTCGATAATCAAGTCAGCCTCTTTAACAGCTTCGCCTAAGTCACTATTATAAGATAATCGACTGAGAGCGTTTTCGATTTGTTCCTCTGTGGCACCTAAATCTTTAATATATTCAGGGACAAGAGAGTCCATTCTAGTACGAGCTTGTCCTAATATATCATCATTAATATCGTAAACAACTACTTCTTTACCAGAATAAGCTGTTTGAAAAGCGATTTGACTACCTAGAGTTCCACTACCAGCAACGGTTATTTTATTAAATGTCATACATATCGTTCCCTTCAAAATTTTTGTTAAAATAGTTCAAATAAACTGTAATGATTAATTTTTTAAAAAGTTTTCTTTTAAATATTCTGGATTAGGATACTTGTAAAAACCTTCTCCTGTTTGAATTCCTAACTTCCCTTTATCTATGTAATTTTCTTTTAGGTTCTGAGCAATTTTTCGAGAGAGTTCGGTATCCTTAGCTAAATTTATATTGTAATTAGTGTTAAGACCGACATAGTCGAGTATAGCAAAAGGCCCACGAGGAGCACCAGTAGCAATCATCCAAGTTTTATCAATGGTGTGAGGATCAGTGATTCCGTTAACCCATAATTCTTCACCTGCTTCAATAAGAGGCACAAGAAGTGAGTTCATGACATAGCCAGGTTGTTCTTTTTCAATAGGAATTGTAATCATTCCTATTTCTTTAGCAAAAGCAATCACATCTTGGAAAATGGTTGAATCAGTTCCCTCGTGTTTCATAATCTCAGCAACGTTATTTAACCATATTTTATTGGCAAAATGAAGTGCTAGGAACTTCTCAGGTCGTCCTGTAAATTTAGCAAATTGGCTAGGTAATAAAGTGGAAGTATTAGTCGTAAAGACAGTCTCTTTTGGAGCTACTTTAGCTAATTTGGAATAAAAATCTTCCTTAATGTCTATTCTTTCTGGAATAGCTTCTATAATGATGTCAGCGTGTTTCACAGCATCTTCTAAATTACTATTATACGATAATCGATTAAAAGTGTCTTTAAGCTGTTGATCAGTTGAGTTTAAATCTTTGACGTACTCAGGAGCTAAGCTATTCATCCTAACTCGAGCTTGTTCCAGGATGTCATCGTTAATATCATAAACAACCACTTCTTTGCCAGAATAAGCAGATTGAAAAGCAATTTGACTCCCTAAAGTCCCACTACCAGCAACTGTTACTTTACTAAATGTCATTTAAAATCATTCCTTTCGCGAACTAGTATATGTTTATTGTACCCGTAGTATTGTTTAATTTCTAGTTATATATCTTTTTAAAGTATATATATTGTTTTTAAGGCTTATAGATTGTTTTAAATGCCAGTATTAATTATTTTTGATGTGTATTGATCAGTATATCAGGTTATTTGTTCAAAAGTTATTCTGAATAAAAAAATTTTTCCCTTAATCTTGATCATGTAGTTATTTTATGGGATGCTGGGTGAGTAGAAAGAAACTATGAGGTAAATAATAGATGAAAAAAGAAATTAATGTAGTTGGAGCTATTATTATTAAGGATAAACAAATACTTTGTTGTCAAAGAGGTCCAGGGAGAGCCTTAGCTAATTTATGGGAATTTCCAGGTGGAAAAATTGAAGCAAATGAGACTAAAGTCCAAGCTCTTAAAAGAGAATTAAATGAAGAGTTAAAGATAGATGTCTCAATAGTTGAGGAAGAGTTTGAATTTACGTGTTTTGAATATGATTTTGGCTATGTTAATTTGTCGACCTTTATTTGTTACTTGGATTCAGGTATTCCTCAATTAACAGAACACTTACAAATTAAATGGTTGTTGCCTCAAGAGTTAGATATTTTAGAATGGGCTCCAGCTGATATCCCAACGATTGAGAAATTAATGGCTAGCGAAATAGGAGAGATGTAAAATGGAAGTGTTAGAAAAAGCCTTAAATCGTGCTTTTATTAATAAAGATATGCCAAGTGGGGTGTTAACGCCAAAATTTATTGTCAATAATCCTGAGAAAAATGAGTTTTTATTGACAACGTTACAAAATAATTTTAAACAATGTCACACTTTTTTTATCTCTGTTGCGTTTATTACGCAGAGTGGTTTAAATGCGATAAAAACACAACTAGCAGATTTAGATAAAGAAGGTATTACTGGTAAAATTTTGACCTCAACTTATCTTGGCTTTAATAATCCAGAAGTCTTTTCTTCTTTACTACAAATTCCAAATGTGGAAGTCAGGATTTCTGAGAAGTTAGGTTTTCATTCAAAGGGCTATTTATTTGATATGGGAGAGTATCAAAGCTTTATTGTGGGTAGTTCTAATTTGACCATGGCTGCTTTAAAGCAAAATTACGAGTGGAATGTGAAGTTAACGTCATATGATAATGGTGAAATGATTTCAAGTATTCAGGAACATTTAGCAGAGGAGTGGGAAAATGCAATTCCTTTAACGACTGATTGGATAAGCAACTTTAAAGAAAGTTATGAACCAATTGTTACAACTCAAATGATTCAGCAAGTACCAAATATGATTTATGAAAGTGATACGCCATATATTACACCTAATAAGATGCAGAGGATTGCTTTAGATAGTTTGATGGCACTACGGCAAACAAAGGCTAAAAGAGGGTTAATTGTGTCTGCTACAGGAACAGGGAAAACCTATTTAGCCGCATTAGATGTTCTAGCTGTTAAACCAAAGAGAATGCTATTTATTGTCCATAGAGAGCAAATTTTAAACAAGGCATTGGAATCATTTAAGAAAATAATCGGTGGTCCAGATACGGATTATGGTGTTTTATCGGGCAACGCTAAGGAGTTAGATGCTAAGTATTTATTTGCTACCAACATTATGATGGCTAAAGGTGAGTATCAAGAATTATTGGGTAGAGATGCATTTGATTATATTTTAATTGATGAGGTGCACAAAGCTGGCTCAAATACGTATCGTAGGATTATTGATTTTTTTGAGCCTGATTTTTTACTAGGAATGACAGCAACTCCCGAGCGAACCGATGGGTTTAATATTTTTGAGTTATTTGATTACAATGTGGCTTATGAAATTCGACTACAAGAAGCGTTAGAAGAAGACTTACTTTGTCCCTTCCACTATTTTGGAGTAACTGATTATGAAAAAGATGATTTATTGATTAGTGAAACGACAGACTTGAAATATTTAGCTACACAGGAAAGAGTAAATTTTTTAATTAATAAAATTAATTATTATGGATGTTCTGGTAATGAGGCTAAGGGACTTGTTTTTTGTAGTCGTAAGGCTGAGGCACAAGAATTAGCTTGTCTATTTGAAGAACAAGGAATTTCTTGTTCTTATTTATCAGGTGAAGATGAGGCAGAAGTTAGAGAATCAGAAGTTCATCGATTAGAAAAGGGTGACATTAACTATATTTTTACAGTTGATATTTTCAATGAGGGAATTGATATCCCAAAAGTAAATCAAATTATTATGCTCCGAAACACAGAGTCTAGTATTATTTTTATTCAGCAACTGGGTCGTGGCTTACGAAAAGATGAGTCAAAAGAATTTGTGACAGTAATTGATTTTATTGGAAATTATAAAAATAATTACATGATTCCAATGGCTTTATCGGGTGATAATTCACGAAATAAGAGCAATTTACGTCGGGATACAATTAATGCAACCTATATATCTGGGCTATCCGCTATTAATTTTGAACAAATAGCGAAAGATCGAATTTTCACCTCGATAGATCAGGTGAAACTGGACTCAATGGCAGAAATGAGACAAAGTTATCAGGCATTAAAGAATCGCCTAAACCGAGTTCCTTATTTATTAGACTTTCAAAAATTTGGTAGTGTTGATCCACTGGTTATTATTAGTAAAGAAAAAACTTACTATCAATTTTTAGCTAAATTAGAGGAAGCAGAAGGAATAATAAATGAGGCTGAAATGTTAGCACTAAAATTTGTATCTGTTGAACTATTATCTGGGTTACGTCCTCATGAATTAATTATCATAGACTATTTTTTAAAGACTAAAAAAGAGCAAATGACAATGGACGAGATGAAGCAACTCTTTGCAGATTTAGACCTTTATTATACAGAAGATATATTAGATTCGGTATTTAAAGTGTTAGATTTATCTTTTTATGAATCTAGTACTAGAAGAGGGTATTATCCTGCTCATTTATTTGAAGTGGAAGAAACTGCTTTGAAAGTATCAAGTCAATTCAAATTATTTTGGGAAAATCCTTATTTCAATAAACTGATGGTGGACTTAATCCAAACAGGGTTAGTGAAATCAAAACAATATCAGCCAGAGGAACAACTAGGGTTATATAAAAAATACCGTCGAAAAGATGTTTTACGTCAGCTAAATATGGATTTTAAGCAAAACGAACAAGGAATAGGAGGCTATACCTTCAGTAATAAGCATTTTGCTATTTTTGTTACGTTAGATAAAGGAAAAGATTTTAATGCTTCTTTGATTGCTTATGAGGATGAGTTTTTGGATGAAAAAACCTTTAGATGGTTTACAAAATCACCAAGAACCATCAATTCACCAGAAGTGAAAGTCTTACAAAATTCAGATGATTGGAAGATTCATTTATTTATCAAACGAAAATATAATAAGCAAGATAATGAAACTGATTTTTATTATCTTGGCGAGATGAAACCGATTCAGTCGACCATTGAACAAAAGCAAAAACCAACAAATGAAGGCAAACTTAAAAATATTGTTGAGATGGATTTTGTATTGGATACGCCAGTTGAATCTAACATGTATGAATTTTTAACCAAAATTGTTGAGGAATAAAATAAGGATTGAGACAATTATTATTTTGTCTCAATCCTTTTCTATTAGCCAATATACTCACTTTCCAGAGTTAAAAAGTCTTTAATGTGTTGGGAAATACCTTCATCCGTTAAAATGATTAATGTATCTCCTGCATGAATAATGGTGTCTCCATGAGGTAAAATCTCTACTTCACCTCGTCTAATGGATGTAAGTAGCATATCTTTTGGCCAGCTGATATCTCGTACCAATTGGTCATCAAAGGAACTTTCCAAGATAATAGGAAACTCGATAATTGTTTTCTTTCCCCGAATATTAACGTCTGTATTACCGATTAATTTTTCTAATAAGGCTTCATAAATAGGTTTTCCATTGAAAAAATCAAGCACAATGTAACTGATTAAAACAACGATTCCAATTGACATGAGATGGGAGAAGCTGCCGACCATTTCAGTAATAAGAACCATAGCAGTTAATGGGGCTTTACTAATAGCTGCAAAGTAACCAGCCATAGCCAAGATAAGAAAATTTTTAACGTAAATATCATCTAGCCCAACTGTTTGAACTAAAAAAACACCAAAAAAGACACCAATAACAGCACCTAGACTTAAAATAGGCAAAAATATCCCACCTGGTAATCCGGAGCCGTAAGAGACCATTGAAAAAATAAATCGAAATAAAAATAGCATTAATAAGGCATTGAGACTAAAGTTTGTTTTAGTCAGATCAATAATGACGTCATGTCCACCACCTAGTAATTGGGGTAAAAAAAGCCCAATTGGAATAACTAATAAAAGAGGAATAATTCCATAAAAGTGGGAAGGTAAAAAGGTTAGTCTGCTATACCATTCTGAGGTTTTTAATAAAACTTTTTGATACATTAATCCAAGTAAACCAACAAAAATACCAAGAATAATTAAAGTCCAATAATATTTTAAAGGCAATGTTTCCACTTTTCCAATATATAAGGCAGGTTTTAATCCAAAGAAATGAAGAGAGACAAAATTACTCGTGAGAGTTGCTGAAAAAGCAGTCAATAAAACTAAGGGTGAAAAGGAATGGTGGACTTCTTCCAGAACAAATAATAAGCCAGCAATTGGGGCATTAAAAGCGGCAGAAAGACCAGCACTTGCTCCACTCGAAATGAAGATTTTTTTCTCAGCCTTAGTTGGGTTCATTTTTGAGGTAACGCCTTGTGCTACAACAGCCCCTAGTTGAATAGATGGTCCTTCCCGACCAAGAAATAAGCCCATACCAATAGCTAAGATACCACCAACAAATTTTTTCCATAAGACAGAGAACCAATTAATAACAATCTGCCCTCTAAGCTGACCTTCTACTTGAGGAATCCCGCTTCCTTTAATATTAGGGTCACTTTGAATTAATTTACCTATAAAGATGGCTATTAAGAGACTGACTAGTACCCATGGAATTAGATAAATTTTGTGTTGATTTAAAAAAAGATAAATGAGGTCAATTTTTTGACTGAAAAGACTAATACATAAGCGAAAAAGACTAACGACAAATCCAACAGATAAGCCAATCAAGACCCCTTTTCCAATAAAACTAATTTTTGTTCCATCCAAACGTTTCAATTCATAACTATTTTTCATGATAAACTCCTTTGTGAGACACTTAATATCAATGGTACTACATTTTTGATTGAAATAAAAAAGTATTTGTTATGCTGAATAAAAAGGTGGGATAGATGATCATTTTTAATGTGAATCGAAAAAAGTTTTAGTATTAGTTAATGATGTTTCTTTATTTGAATAAAATACCGATATCTCTATTAGAAATCGGGTTTGCCAAAAGAGAGTTATCCATGTACTTACTTCGTAAAAACGATTAATCGTGATGTGAATAGTGCAGAATTCATTTTGGATTATCTCTTTTTAAGAGGCTTTTATACATTGTTCGGGAAATTTGGCTTATTTCTGAGTGTTTTGGTGACTACATTTTGCCTAAAGGGGTAGTAGAGTCGGTGGCTACTTGTACGAAATACCCATCTGGAGTAAAAAAGTTTTATTTATGGCTGAAATGGGAGAAATATCAGAAGAGGGACTAAAAGAGGTTAAAGAGAATATTAGTGTGGGAGAAGAGCAGTTTTTTTATCAAGGTTTTTATAAGAATAAAAAAATAAAGTGATTGACAACGTTTCCAATAGGTGGTAAATTATAGGCGTAGATAGGGTGTTACTAATTCGATTAGGCACGACCTAAGGAGAGTAGCTCTCCTTAGGTCGTTTTTTTGTTCCCCCTGGAAAGGAGTAAAAAAATGAAATATGTTGTTAAGAAAATAAATCATAATGCAGTGTTGATAGAAGAAAATGGAATCGAAAAAATTGCTATGGGTAAAGGAATTGGGTTTTCTGTTAAACCAGGTACAGTTTTTGATGAAGCAACTGTAGATAAATTTTTTACACTTGATTCAAAAGAGAACATAAAAATGTTTAGTGAGTTAGCTTCGCAAATTCCACTTGAGTACATTGAGTTTGCAGAAGAGATAATCTCATACATCAAGAAAGAAATTGATACACCGCTAAATAGCAATATTTATGTTGCCTTAACAGATCATATTTATTTTGCGATTCAACGGCAAAAAGATGACTCACAAGTAACAGCAATTATGTTACCTGAGATGAAGCTACTGTACCCAAAAGAATTTCAAGTTGCAGCTGATGTTGTGGATCAAATCAATCAACGCTATCAAACAAAACTTGGTAGTAATGAAATTGGTTTTATCACGATGCATATTATTAACGCAGAGTTGGGTGAAAGAAATAGTTTGAATGGTCTGAAGATTATGGAAATCACTAGTTTTATTTTACAGTTGATAGAAAAAGAAAATCAGATTAAGCTAAATAAAAATTCTTTGTCTTATAATCGATTATTAGTTCATTTAAAATTTTTAGCTAAAAGATTAATCTATCAAGAAACATTAGCAGAAGATGATTCTTTTGAATTTTTTGATCCAGCATTTAAAATGAGCAATCATTTTAAAATAGCAGAAAAGATTGCCAATGAAGTTAAAAAAACATATCAAATGGACATGCACGATAATGAAAAGATGTATCTAGCTATCCATCTTAATCGAATAAAATAATATAGGGTGTTACTTTAAGTAGGCATAACCTCATTAAAAAACGTAATTGTTTTTAATGGGGTTATTTTTATTTTAATAGAAAGGAAGAAAATTATGGGGAAAGTAATTATAAATTCAGATGATTTTGGTTATAGTCGTGGTGTGAATTATGGCATTATTGATGCCTATCAAAAAGGAATTTTAACATCAACTACTTTAATGGCAAATATGCCAGGATTTGATCATGCAGTAGAGTTGAAAAAAGAATTACCTAATTTAGGAGTTGGAGTTCATCTAACGTTGACATGTGGTAAACCATTATTAAAAAATTTAGAAACAATTGTTGAGGGAGACCATTTTAGAAAGTTAAGTTTCTACCAAGAAGATTTTTTGATTGACCAAGAAGAGGTGTATCAAGAATGGAATGCTCAAATTCAAAAAGTCTATGCAGCAGGTATTATTCCTTCCCATTTAGATAGTCATCATCATACGCATTCATTTGGAGGGAATCAGGACGTTGTTGTTGCTCTTGCTAAAAAATATGATTTACCTGTCAGAGGAAATTTTGAACAAAAACAAGATGTGAAGCATGTTACTTATTTTGAAAAATATTTTGATGATGTTGGCGTTGAAAAACCTTCTGAAAGACAAATTTCAATTTCTTTAGAAACTTACCTGGAGGAGCTTTTAACCAAATTAAGAACTTATGATTCAACAGAAATAATGTGTCACACCGCTTACATCGATGAAGAATTATTAAAAGGATCTGGATTTGTTTTTCCGCGCATTAATCAAGTAGAATTTTTAATTCATTCGGAGTTTGCTAAAGCTCTTAAAACAGATAAAAACATTGAATTAGTAACCTATAAAGATTTATAAAAGGAGGGAAAAAATGTGTCGAAGCTAAAAGGAAATTTACAAAAGTTAGGAAGAGCTATGTTATTACCTGTAGCTGCTATGCCATTAGCAGGATTGATTTTACGTTTATCAGCAGATGATATGTTAAATATTCCGGTATTAGGTTCTGCCGGTAATGCAGTCTTTAGTAATTTAGATATTTTGTTTGCTATTGGTGTTACTTTAGGATTTGCTAAAACAAAAGATAAGGGAGTTCCTGCTTTAACAGGATTCTTAGCTATAGCAACATTAAAAGCTGGTTTAACAGCGATGAATCCAGATATTAGCATGGGGATTTTTGGAGGAATCATATCTGGGTTAATTGCTGCTTGGACATATAATCGTTTCAAAGAACAAAAATTACCAATGATTTTTTCTTATTTTGCCGGAGAAAAATTCCCACTCACTATGGTTATGATTATTCAAACAGGTGTAGCTGTTATATTTGGTTATATTTGGCCGTTAATTCAAACAGGTATTGATAATTTTGCTAAATTATTAGTTGATATGGGAGCAATAGGTGTTGGAATCTTTATGTTTTTAAATCGGTTATTGATTCCATTTGGTTTACATCATGTTTTAAATACTTATGTATACTTTGATTTAGGCGAATATACCTCTCCGTCAGGGGAAGTATTTAGAGGAGAAATCACCCGTTTTATTAATGGAGACCCTCAAGCAGGTCTTTTTCTATCAGGATTCTTTGTTGTCATGATGTTTGGTATTCCAGCTATTTGTTTGGCTATTTACAATGCTGCTTATAAAGAAAATAAACAAATGGTTAAAGGCATAATGGGTGGAGGTGCCAGCACTTCTTTTATTGCTAACATTACAGAACCTGTTGAATTTAGTTTTATGTTTATTTCACCATTACTATATGTTATTCATGCTTTTTATGCCGGTTTAGCAGGGATGGTATGTTACTTCTTTGATGTTCGAATCGGATTTACTTTTGGAGCCTGTATCGTTGATTACTTAATTAATTTTAGAATAGCTACCAATGCTATCTTAATTATTCCAATCGGGATTGCTTTCTTCTGTTTATATTATTTTACTTTTTATTTCTTAATTAAGAAGAAAAATATTCCAACACTTGGTCGTGAAGCAACTTCTGATTTTGGAGAAGACGCAGTTGAAGAGGTAGAACAAGATTTGGCTTTATCAAGTAAAAACTATGAATACATGGCTAAAAAAATGTTAGAAGCTTTTGGTGGTACTGAAAATATCGAAGAGGCATATAGCTGTAATACTAGACTAAGAGTTGAAGTAAAAGATCCTAGTATAGTTGAGGAACAACGAATTAAACAGTTGGGTGTTAGTGGTATTATCAAACCAACAGAAAAAAATTATCAAGTGGTTATTGGGTTAGAAGTAACTTATGTTATGGCAGAATTTAATAAATTTATGGAGCAGTAAGAAAGGATGATACAAATGAATAAAAAACAAATTATTACTATTGCAGGTGGCGGGAGTACTTATACACCAGGAATTATTCAAGCGGTTTTAAATAATTCTGAGCGATTACCTATTTCAGAAATACGTTTATACGATATTGATGCAAAACGAAATAAAGATATGGCTTTAATCATTGATTTCATGCTAAAAAAAGAAGGGCATTCAGATGTCTTACTTTCATCAACAGAAAACCCAGAAGAAGCATTTACAGGATGTGATTTTGTCTTTTCTCAAATTCGCGTAGGTGGAATGAAAATGCGTGAGAAAGATGAAAAAAATGCTTTAAAACATGGTCTTGTAGGTCAGGAAACTTGTGGTTTAGGTGGTTTTGCTTACGGCATGCGATCTATGGGTGGCTTATTAGAGATTGTGGGTTACGTTCAAGAATACGCTCCTGAAGCATGGATTTTAAATTATACCAATCCTGAATCAATTGTTTCAGAAGCCGTTCGTCGTCAGTTCCCAGGCATTAAAATGATTAACGCTTGTGACATGACTATTTCAATAGAAGAAACAATTGCTGATAATTATGGTTATGACCGTAAAGAGTGGGTGTCTACTTATTATGGATTGAACCACTTTGGCTGGTATACAGAAATATATGATAAATCACTTGGTCGTGATGTTATGCCAGAAATTATTGAAAAACTAACGTCTCAAACAATGAAAGTTGCAGATTTCAATGAAGGGGATAAATCTTGGCAAGATGCTTTTAACATGATGTCAGTCATGACAAAAGATTTCCCAACTAATATTCCAAATAACTATTTAGAATATTATTTATATCCAGATATGGTTGTAGAAGACGCTGATAAAAATTATACACGAGCGAATATGGTAATGGACGGCCGTGAAAAAAATACAAAAGAAATGGCTGAAAAAATCCGTTCAGGTGTTAAAGAAGATGTTTTAAACTTTAATTTTGGTGAACATGGGCAATATATTGTCGATATGGCAACATCTGTTTTAAATGATGAGCACCGTCGTTTCATGTTGATTGTTCCTAATAGAGGAGCGATTCCAAATCTTAGAGAAGATGCAGTAGTTGAAGTTCCTGCATATGTTGGAGCAACAGGTGTTGAGCCGATTTCTTTAAGACAACCAATTCCAGATTTCCATAAAGGTTTAATGGAAGCACAAGTTGCTGCTGAAAAATTATTAGTAGATGCTTATTTTGAAGGGTCTTATCAAAAAGCCCTACAAGCTTTCACTTTAAACCAATCAGTTCCTAGTGCACGGGTGGCTAAAATAGTATTAGATGAAATGATTGAAGCTAATAAAGAGTATTGGCCAGAATTATCTTAAAAGGACGTGAATGAAGTGGGTTTATTTAATCGAAAGAGAAAACTAAATGCAGTGGCATCAGGTATATTATTATCTTTAGAAAAAGTGAATGATGATGTTTTTTCTTCAAAAATGATGGGAAACGGATTTGCTATTGCTAGTCATGAGGGAGAGATATTTGCCCCTTTTGATGGAAATATTCTAAATATTTTTCCAACAAAACATGCTATCACGTTAAAGAACAATAATGGCGATGTAGTATTAATCCACATGGGAATTGATACAGTTGATTTAAAAGGGGCAGGATTTAGTGTTTCTGTGGAAGAAAATCAACCTGTTAAAAAGGGTGAAAAACTTGCTAGTATGGATATTAGTTTTTTAGAAAAAAAAAATATAGATACTGTGATAGTAGTCATCACACCAGAAAAAATGACTGGGGAACTAGTGAAAGATAAGCGAATGGTTACAACAAAAGATGTTGCTTTTACGTTATAACAAGTTAGAAAAGAGTATTTCAGCACTGTTTATCAGATAATAAAGGGACTGTGACTTAAAAAAATGTCACAGTCTCTTTTTCTTTGGAAGGAAGAGGAAAAATGATATTTATATTAGCTTTATTACCTGCATTTGGGTGGGGATTGATGCCAATTATTGCTCAATGCAATAAAGGAAAACCAAATGAACAATTACTAGGAACGACCATTACAGCACTATTGTTTGGTGGTGTTATTGCGATGAGTATCAACTCAGAATGGTCGTTTTTAATTGTTGTGATTAGTTTTTTGTCAGGTGTTTGTTGGTCTATAGGTCAATACTTACAATTTTACTCGTTTTTATATTTACCAGTTTCTGAGGCAATGCCTATATCAAATGGAACACAGTTGATTGGAACGACGTTAGTTGCAGCTATTTTCTTTAATGAATGGACTGGTAGACTAGATATTTTCATGGGAATTATAAGTTTATTTTTTATTATCGGTGGCATTTATCTAACAAATTATCATGAAAAAAATAGTACTCAGATAGGGACTTTCTCACTAAAACCAGTCTTTATTCTATTAGTATCATCTTTGTCATTAACTGTTTATGTTATTCTACCGAAATTTTTCAATATTTCAGGAGCCTCAATTATTTTACCTCAAGCTATAGGCATGTTTACAGCCGCTTTTTTAATGAATCTACCGTATTTGAAAACAATGAATTATCAACGTATTTTCAAAAACATGAGCACTGGTCTAGCTTGGAGTATTGCTAATATTAGTTTATTTTTAACAATACCTTATTTAGGTGTGGGAAAGAGTTTTACCATTTCTCAACTCTCTGTTTTAGTGACACTAATAACGAGTACAATCCTTTTTAAAATCAATAAATCTCAAAAAGAAAAAAAGGCAGTTTTAGTGGGAGCAGTTTTAATAACAATCGGTATTCTTTTAATTAGTCTCTTAAAGAAATAAAAGAGAAAGATTTTGATTCTCTGACTTTTTCTTAGTATAATAGCAATGCGTTAGAAAAGTAATAAGTCTAAGGGGAACGGAGATTATAAGTAATGACAACAAACTTTTGGGCAGAATTACCAAAGCCCTTTTTTATTTTAGCACCAATGGAAGATGTGACGGATGTAGTGTTTCGCCACGTCGTAAAGGAAGCTGGAGCACCCGATGTATTCTTTACAGAATTTACAAATTCAGATAGCTTTTGTCACCCAGATGGAAGAGATAGTGTGCGAGGTCGTTTAGCTTATACAGATGATGAACAACCAATTGTGGCACACATTTGGGGGGATAATCCAGAGTTCTTTCGTAAAATGAGTATCGAGATGGCTGAAATGGGGTTTAAAGGAATTGATTTAAATATGGGATGTCCGGTCCCAAATGTCGCTGATAGAGGTAAAGGAAGCGGCTTGATTTTAAGACCTGATAGAGCGGCGGAATTAATTGAAGCAGCCAAAGCTGGTGGGATACCTGTAAGTGTTAAGACTCGTTTAGGGTTTAAAGAGTTAGCTGAGATGGAGAGTTGGATTACTCATTTGTTAGAACAAGATATTGCCAATTTGTCGATTCATTTGAGAACGAGAGATGAAATGAGTAAAGTAGAAGCTCATTGGGACATGATTCCTCAAATTATGGCGATTCGTGACAAGGTAGCTCCGGATACATTAATCACAATCAATGGAGATATTTTAGATCGTAAAATGGGCTTAGAGCTAGCTGAAAAGTATGGCGTTGATGGGATTATGATCGGACGAGGTATTTTTAAGAGTCCTTACGCCTTCGAGAAAGAACCTAGAGAGCATAGCACAGAAGAATTACTTGGTTTATTACAACTGCAATTAGATTTACAAGATAAATATGTTGAACTAGTACCGCGTTCTATTGTGGGACTGCATCGTTTCTTTAAAATTTATGTGAAGGGATTTCCTGGAGCGAGTGAGTTACGTGTGAAATTAATGACTACTAAGTCAACAAATGAAGTTAGAGAGATTTTAGCAGCTTTTTACCGAGGTGAATTTAAAAAATAAAAAACGACAGTCCTTTTTTGGGACGTCGTTTTTTTGATTTAAAAGCCGTAATCTTCCTCTGTTTCAGCCCAAATACTTTGATAGGTAGTAGCTAAAACAACGGTGTTCTCAACTAAATTATCCATCCTTAGTAATACATCGTCGTTGATGATTTCTTGTTGGATAATATCAGTATCTTTGACAAAAACATAATTAGGAACAATATTTGCTTTCATATAACCAAGAATCGGTTTTAATTGGATTTCAGCAATTAAGAAATGGTTGGAAGAACCTGCCGTCATGACAATACCAACTGTTTTCTTCTCTAGGGCTTTTTGTGGAAGTAAATCAAAAATATTTTTTAGAGTCGCTGGGATGGAGGCTTGAAAGGTTGGTGAGCCAATAAAAATAATATCGGCGTCCATAATTGTTTGAGTCACATAACCCGTATCTCCATCATAGTCTAAATAATTACGACCATCACTAAACTCAACGTCTAATTCTTTTAAATCAATAAAGGTGGTCTCATGTTCTGGGTATTTTGATTGATATTTTTCAGCTATTTTTTTCATACTAATTAATGTTTTACTACCAACTCTAGAACCTTGTAAAAAAACTGTTTTCATGTGTTATTCTCCTTTTGGGGTGGTATATTTTTTGATGGCAGGGATTATTTTATCCCCAATCACATCGATATTTTCTTTAACTTTATCAAACGGTAAGCCACCAAAATCTACCTCTGCCATATAACGCTGACTACCGAATACTTCGTGTTGATAAAGAATTCTTTCAATGATTTGATTAACTTCACCGATGTTTAAGACACTTTTAGGATCTCTTGCGTGGGCAAATGATTGTTTAGAGTAACCTTGTCCATTCGCTTTTAATAGACCATTGTTAACATGTGGGTAAAATTCTTTCATAGCTGTATCCATATCTTTGGCAGCGTAGAATAAACCACTTGTGGCAATAGGTAAAAGGGATGCGTTGTAGCCAGCTTGACTAGCTGCTTGTCTGTAAACATCGACTGTATTCTTAAAGACAGTAGCAGGTCCACCTAACATGGCTAGATTCATTGGAACTCCAGCATATCCAGCTCTAATAGCACTATTTTGACCTCCTCCAACAGCTCGCCAAATAGGTAAGTGATTGTTTAATGGACGCGGAATAATATGGGCATTATCAAGAGGAGCTCTGAAATCTCCCTTCCAAGTCACATATTCTTCTCGGTTAATTTGTAGGAGTAAATCCATTTTTTCTTCAAAAAGTTCTTCATAATTATTAAGATCATAGCCTAGTAGTTTAAAAAGTCCAATACGAGAGGCACGCCCCCCAACAACTTCTACACGCCCATTAGATAGTAAGTCAAGTGTGGCAAAATTTTCAAAAACTCGTACAGGATCAGAAGTACTAAGGATAGTTGCCCCACTTGAAATACGCATTGTATTTGTAGCTTCTACAATTGCGGCTAAAATCACAGCGTGGGCTTGGGAAACAAAGCCATCTTGATGACTTTCACCTAACATAAAAATATCTACACCAGCTTGTTCTGACATGATAGCCATCTCTTTAATCTCATTAATTCTTTCTTGAGCCGTCAAAATTTGACCAGTGTGAGGATTGCTCATATGCTCTCCTAAACTGTAAATACCAATCTCTAATCCCTTGTTTTTATCAATTTTAGGTAATGTATTGGGAATTTCTTTAAATTCTTGGTGTGTCATGCTTATACCTTCTTTCAAAATATTCTGTGGGCTTATTATAGTATAGTAGCTTCTTAAAAGTAAGTTATATGCTTGATAGGTTAAATGGTTGTTTGATGATATGATATTCTTAATAGTTAGGTGTAACTAAAAAAGATGAAAGAAGGCGTCAAAATGAATCAATTAACCAAATTACTGGGAATAAAGTACCCAATATTTCAAGGGGCAATGGCACAAATTTCGATGTCTCCACTAGTAAGTGCGGTCTCTAATGCAGGAGGACTAGGCATTATTGCAACAGGTGGTTTTACAGTTGAGAAGTTGAGAGAAGAAATTATTAAGACTAAAGAATTAACAGATAAACCATTTGCCGTTAATTTAATGTTAATGTTGCCTAATTGCGATGAGATAGTGGATGTCATTATTGAGTTAGGGGTTAAAATTGTGACAACAGGAGCAGGTACACCGAAATCGTATATGCCTAAACTAAAAGCTGCGGGGATTATTGTGATTCCTGTTGTTCCAAGTGTTAAGTTGGCTAAAAAAATGGAAGAATTGGGTGTAGATGCAGTTGTCGTTGAAGGAACAGAGGCGGGAGGTCACATTGGAGAGGTTGCAACAATGCCATTGGTAGCAGCGGTAACCAAAGCAGTTTCCATACCCGTGATTGCAGCAGGGGGCATTTCAGATGCTAGAGGGCTAGCAGCGTCACTTGTTTTAGGCGCTTTAGGTGTTCAAATGGGAACTGTCTTTTTAGCTTCAGAAGAGTGTATAGTTTCTGATTTATACAAAGAAAAGATAGTGACGTCTCAAGAAACGGATACCATAGTGACTGGCAGAAGCCAAGGAGCGCCTGTACGAGGCATCAAAAATGAGTTAACTATAGAATATTTAGAGTTAGAAAAAACAAACATCAACCGAAAAGAATTAGAAGAATTAACAATGGGATCTTTAAGAAAAGCTGTTGTTGAAGGTGACATGTCTCGAGGTTCTCTGATGGCAGGACAGATTATTGGAAACATTGATGAGGTTAAAAGTGTAGCGTCGATCATTACCACGATCGTTAGTGAGTATCAACAGGTTCAATTACCAAGTATATAAATTAAAAAGAGGCTGAATTAATCAGCCTTTTTTGTTATGTTAGTTCAATGTAGCCCACGTTATGACTCTTATTAACTGAACCTAGTATATTAAGGGTTAAACCAGAATGATTGTTACTTGTAATAACAGTTAAAATATCACTCATTTTATTGTGATTCTCTAACATTTGTAGATCTACTCTTGCAAGAAGTGTCTTTGGAGAAACAACCTCACCTTCTTTGACAAAAATATCAAATGGTTCGCCTTTAAGCTCGACTGTGTCGATACCGATATGTAGTAGAATCTCAATATTTTCTTTTGTTTTCAACCCAATAGCATGCTTTGTTGGAAAAACTGACGTCACAATTCCATCAACGGGTGAGTAAATCGATTCTTCACTTGGAACGACTGCAAAGCCATCCCCAAGCATTTTTTGAGAGAAAACGTCATCCTTAACATCAGTTATGGCAATTAAATTTCCTTTAGCAACGCTATGTAAGGCGATTTTCTTAGGTTCTTTTTTTAATTTTTTTAATAAATTAATGGTGATCACTCCTCGTGTTTATTCCATGTTTAAATATTCTCGTAATTCTGTTTTATAAACAGCTGCTTTATTTCCGTAAATAATTTGAATGCCTGATGGTACATTGACAACACCATTTGCTTTTAACTGGTTTTTGAAAAAGTCACTGTTCTCAACTTTTTTTGGATCGTCTAAAGTTAAGCGTAATCGAGTAAAGCAAGCATCAACTTTTGTTATGTTATTTTCTCCACCAACAGCTGCTACCAGGTTTTTAAGAAATTCATCTGAATGACCAACCTCTGTATTTTCTGTTGTAGAAGCGACTTCCAGTTCTCTTCCTGGTGTCTTTAAGTTCCATTTTGTAATCGCAAATTTGAATATAAAGTAATAACCAAAGAAATACAAAGCGCCTAGAGGAAATACCCATAGCCAATTAGAACCTTTATCAGCTCCTAAAATACCATTGAAAATCAATGACATAAAAGGTCCACCAAATGAGGCTGATCCCACTACGTTAAAGGAAACGATATAAGTTAAAAAGTAGGCTAATCCAGATAAGACAGCATGAATACCGAATAAGGCGGGTGCTACAAATAAGAAGCTATATTCTAAAGGTTCACTAATTCCCATTAGGGCACAAGGAATAACTGCTGCAATCATCAACGAGCCGACTTTCTTTTTGTTTTCTGGTAAGGCCATTTTATACATTGCTAAGGCAGCTCCAGGTAAACCAAACATCGCAAAGATTACTTTACCATTCATTAAGAAACGACTAACGCTGATATCAAAATTAGCACCTGGTGTATTTAAAATAGCATTGTAAATATTAACAGCGCCTTCCACTACTTGACCACCAATTTCTTCGACCCCACCTAAACTGGTAAAGAAGAACGGTAGGTAAATAAAGTGATGTAGACCAAAAGGTAACAATAGACGTTCAAGAGTTCCATAAACAAAAGACCCAAAAGAGCCTGTCTCAACAATAAACTCAGACGACATGTTTAAAACGTTTTGGATCGGAGGAAAAATAAAAGCCATGATTAATCCTACGAGTGAGGCAACTAAAATAGTAATAGCAGGAATAAATCTAGTGCCATTGAATAACGAAATAACAGAAGGAAGCTCAATTTTATAGTATTTATTATGCAAGTAACTAACAATAAGGCCGATGATAATTCCCCCAAAAACACCAGTGTCTAATGTTAAAATACCTAATATACTTCGCTGACCGGTGAGTAGATTCTCTGGATCAATTGTGCCAAGCAGGGTTAAGAAAGAACCCATGATAGCATTCATAGTCATGTATCCTAGAAAACCAGATAGCGCAGCAGTTCCTTTTTCAGATTTGGCAAACCCATAAGCAATCGAGATGGCAAAAATAATAGGAATATGATTGTTAACTACATTTCCAGCGTCTTTCATCAGTGTAAATAAATAAACAAAAAATTTACTACCTAATAGCGGTGCTGCATCGATTAAATTTGGATTTGAGAATGCACTCCCCACACCAACTAGTATTCCAGAAATAGGAAGAATTAAGACCGGAGCCATTAATACTTTCCCTAGTTTTTGAAACGTTTCTAACATCTTTTCTTTTTTCATAATCATCCTCCAAAAAAACGGTTTCATCAAATATTAAAGGAGTAAGAGAACCTAGGCTCTCTTACTTCCAGTTTTAGTTTAATTCAGGCCAGTAGTCTTTATTTTCTAAGATTAGCGCATCAAGAATTTGACGTGCTTTTTTAGCGTCCCCAATTGTACGATTTAATGTTAAAGCTTGCAAGGCTTTTGTATAAGATTTTTCAAGATAGGCTTCACACGTTAATTTTTCATAAGCATACTGTCCTTCAATTAATCCTTTATAGAATGTTCCAATTTCGCCAACTGCGTAAGGTTGAGGACCATTAGCTCCAAGAGAAGCAGCGACCTCAATCATTAAGTCATCCGATAAATTAGATACAATTCCGTTATTCGGCACAATAACGATAAATGTTTTTCTTAAGTTACCAAAAATAGAAGCAGCAACTTCAACAATCATATCCCCATGAGCATCGTTATGAACAATGTGAGAATCTTTTGCTGTTCCCTTTTTGGCAATAAGACGACATTCTTCAAAGACACGTTTTTCACGGCCATCCATTACTTCGTTAGCACGAGTATATTCAGGATCAAGTTGTGATAATTTATATTCTGGATATAAGTAATATTGTAAATAAGTATTTGGTAGATAATCTGGAAAATCGTTTAACATGTTTTCAACCATTGCATAAGTATCTAACCATGATTGGTCACGTTGCTCAGCATCCACTGGTAAGAAGCCGTTTTTCAAAGTGTAATCTTTGATTTCAGGCAATAAATCTTTTCCTTCTTTATCGTAAACATGAGTAAACCAACCAAAGTGATTTAAACCAAAGTAAGTTGGTTCGAATTCATTGTAATCACGTTTAATTAAACGACCAAATGAACGAAGTAAGTTAACGGGTTGATCACAGATATTTAAAATACGTTTGTCATCAGGGAAAACCATGTTAAGAGCGTGAGCTACGATAGCTGCTGGGTTTGTATAGTTTAAAATCCAAGCCTCTGGACTTAGTGCTCTAACATCTTCAACAAGTTCAATCATATCTCTAATTGAACGCATTCCGTAAGCAAAGCCACCAGGACCACATGTTTCTTGGCCAATGACGCCCATAGATAAAGGAACTTTTTCATCTTTTTCACGCATTGGGTAACCACCTGTACGCATTTGACAAAAGACAAAATCAACATCAGTAAAGGCTTCTTTTTTGTCTGTTGTGTATGAAAATTCAATGTCGGGAGTCTCTTCTTTAAATAGAATTTCACCAAATTTTCCGATGACTTCTTGTCTTTCCTCATCTGTATCATAAAGAGTTATTTTGTTAAATGGAAAAATATCTTGATGTTTTGTTAAAGCTTTTAGGATTCCTGGAGACCATGTAGAACCTCCACCGACAATAACGATATTATTTTTTTTCATTGCTATCACTCCTGTTTTATTTGATGTCCTCATTCTAAAACAGATTTCGTGAAAAGTACGGTGTTTTGAAAAGGCTATACGAGAAACACCTAGTTTGAAAAAAAACACATCAATGTGTTTAAGAACACATTGATGTGAGGGTTTCAAAGATATGATTTAGAATATAATGAATCCCAATACGGGAAGAGATGTCCATCTCAGCATAGGTGGCAGAATCATAAAAAGTATAAAGAGGTGTGTCAGCTAATTGGGCAATAGCGTTTTGTGAAAATCCCGTAATTGAAATGACATGCGCTGATGATAACTTAGTAATTTTTGTAGCATCTAGAGGTGTTTTAGTTTCACCACTTAAGCTGACAACGATAACAACATCATTTTCGTCTAATTGTTTAGCTCTTTGATTCATGACATGTGGCTCAAAGTATAGGGACGTGTTGATGCCTAGGATTCTAAGGCGTTCCTTCATTTCTTCGCAGGGAAATTTAGAGGGACCACAACTGAAAAAGTAGACATGATTAGCACTTAAAATAGTCTCACAGACAGTTTGAATTAATTCAGGCGTTAATAATTTTTCAGTCTGTTGAATTTGATTTAATAAAGAGATATTTTTTTCTTTATTTAATTTATCTTTTTGAGTATTTTCTAATTCAATGAGCATTTTTAGTTCAGTATAGCCTTTAAATTCCAGTTTTTTTGCCATACGAACGATTGTATTTGGAGAGACATATAGCTCGTTAGCCACCTCTTTAAGCGTTTTATTTTTTAACTGTTGGCTATGAGACATTAAATAAGATAGTAATTTAGTTTCTTGTGGGTTTAACAAATGTTGGTTTTGCTGTAACTGTTTAAATAGCCCCATGATAACCTCCCTATATTATTTAAGCTAAATTTTATATTCATTTTACAATATAATCTTATTAAAATATAGTTTTATTAGTTCTCTTGATTGTAGTCAGGCATTTATAATAAGGGATAAAAAAAGCGCAGATTTCAAAATGAGATACCTCACCTTGAAATCTGCGCTTAATAATTAGTTACTAACTGTTTTGATTCGTCTAAATTTATTTTCTGCGTTGCCACTATGTAGTTGCCATGTGTGCCAGAATACAAAAGGAAGTGCAATTAAAGCATTTGCGATTCCCCAATACTTCATAACATCTGGGTTAAACCAAGTGCTTGAGTTCATAATAGTTGGGAATAATTCTGGAACAATAGCTCTCACTAATAAATGAGTTGCTAGTGTGTAGACACGTGCTATAACATATAACTCTGGACGTTTTTTGATGATAGGATACACTTCTGCTGCAAGTAAAATACAGATTGAACTTGCGAAGAATGTAGCGCCTTCAGCGTAAACAAAGGCCATATTCCATGTTGTGTATAAAAAGTTCCACATGATAGTTGTATAAACTAATAAATCACCATTATTTTTGTTTTCGATACTCCAATATTTTGGTGCATAAGGAATAGTAATACATAAAATAATTCCAGCTAAGGCATTGTAATAGTTACCCATTTGTAAATCTTTAATAGTTGCTTCAGTAATATTTAAGAACAAGATGCCGTATAGAAACCATAACATCCAATTTTTTCTTAAAAAGTCCCATATTTTTCCAGTTTTGTGATCGGCATTTGCGACTCTACCAAAACCAAGAACAATTGTTGGTAAAATGACACTTAGTATTTTGACCCAACGGAACCAACCTGAAATTCCTCCTGTAATAATCCACAATGGAAACGTTAATAATGTTGCTACCCAAAACCAACTTGCAAAACGATATTTTTTTCGCATGAATTCAACAATCAACATTAGAATAGCAATGTAAACAATCATTGATACGCCATACTGTAAAACAGATCCACCCATTTTCATCACTCCTTAATTTTTACTTTAAAACACGTTGAAACCAACCCTAATGTTTTAAATGCAATACAGAGTATAACAAATAAAATCAAAACTTTAAATGTATTTAATAAAAATGTTTATTATTCGGATAGTTAATAAAATAAATAGACATTTTAAAGATATTAGCTAACTTAGTTAAGCGTACTTAAACGATATAATCGTCTTTTTTTGTATACAAAAAAAGACGATTATAAGAAGAAGATCTTAGTATTTATGTGTTTAGATCATATTTTAATGAATTGTTCTTTTCGCTAGGAAAATAATTCTAATTTATTTAATATTATGTGTTATTCTGTAAAGTAGACTTGGAAAAAACTTGAGGAGGTTTTTTTATGGATATGACATTGAGAGAAGAATGGTGTCGAGTATTTGAATTAGGTGTAAAATTAAAAAAAATAAAACCTTGGTTATCCATACCGGAAAATAAATTATTTGTTTTACATTTGAAGAAAAGAAATAGACCTATTATTTTACATTTTATGGGTAATGAAACCGATAATGTTGCTGTTTTTATTTATCAAACAAGAAAAGCACAAAAAAATTTATCTAACATGTTGCGTGGTACGATAGATGTCATTGATCCACTATCATTCTTACCAACTTTACAAGAAGGTATTGGACTTGATTTTAACGATCGAGAGGATTTATCCGAAGAAGAATATCAACTAACAAAAGAGCTAGGTTATTCTTTTAGAGGAAAGAAACAGTGGTTAAGTTTTACATCTTATCACTCAGGAGTTGTGCCAAGTAGTTTAAATATCTCAGAAATAAAGTTGTTAGCGGATTGTTTAGAATTGGTGCTTGATAATGAGAAGGCTTTAAAAGAAATGGCAACTTCAACAGAGGATTATTGTCATTTGTATGAAGGAAGAGACTATATTTTTTCACCTTTTGACTTGTATGACGAAAATAAATTGTCTCCAACGTTGTTTAAAGATAAGGTATTGCTAAAACGACTAAACCAATTACCTATACAGCCAGTAACGTTAGAACTATCGTATGCTTATACCAATCATTTATTAAAAAATGGCAGCGTCGTTCCGATGGTTGTTTGTGTTGAAACTAGAAATGGTAGCATTGTATTCCATGATATGATAGAGAACCCTAAATTATTAGAGGAAAAAATAATTCGATATGTGACAGCGATGATTCAAAAAATTGGGCGTCCAGAGAAAATAGTGGTTCGTCTAGAGGATGTTTATTTTGCTCTAGTGGATTTATGCCAAAAATTATCTATCGAATTAGCACTATCACCTGATTTGCCAATGTTTGAATTTGCCACAAAAGGATTAATGGACTCAATAGGAATGAAACAAACAACGAATGAGTAAAAATATAAGCTCTTTTTGTAGCTAACTAAAAATAAGTTATGTATACTTACCTCAGAAATAAGAATAAACTTTTTTGGGGAGGATATATTAATGAAATTTGGTATTATCTTAGGAAGCACTCGTGAGGGACGTGTCAGTCCACAAGTTGGGGAGTACATTAAAGAAATTGCGTCTAAGAGAAGTGAGCACGAATTTGAAATTGTAGATGTAAAGTCATTTGACTTACCTTTTATGGGAACAGCATCACCTAACTTGAAATGGAATGAAAAAATAGAAGAGTTAGATGGTTATATCTTTATCGCACAAGAATATAATCATGGCTTTTCAGCGTCATTAAAAAATGCTGTGGATAGCGCTCGTGAAGAGTGGTTTAATAAGGCAGCAGGAATTATAAGCTATGGTTCTGGTGGAGGTATTCGTGCAGCTGAACACTTACGTGTGGTATTAGCAGAGCAAAAAGTGGCCACTGTCCGAACTAATCCAGCTTTTAATTTGTTTACGGATTTTGAAAATTTTACAGCTTTTAAACCAGGTGAACACATGGCAATGGGTGTAAATGATATGTTGGATGAGTTAATTAGTTGGTCAAAAGCGTTTAAAACTATCAGATAAATATAAAATGAGACTATCCTGTTTATGGAAGAGTCTCATTTTTTTGGAGTAAATGAAGATAGTTGGAAGAACCATTTTACTAATGAGAAAGCACGGAAAAATTTCAGAAAATAAATAAACCAATACCTGAAATATGATAGAATAGAGTTAAAAGTTGAAGTGTTGGTGATAGTATGCAAAATAAATTGCATGAAGATAAACTAGTAGGATTAGTATTAACTTTTATTGGTGGTGCCTTAGATGCATACACTTATATTCACTATGATGTTTTTGCATCTGCACAGACAGGAAATGTTATTCAAGGTATTGTACAAATGTTTGATGGGCAGTGGGAGAGTGTCGGTAAAAAATTTTTATCAACGCTCTTTTTTTTACTAGGCGTTGTTTTAGCTAAATTTTTAATCGATTATTTTTACCGAAAGAGAATTCATTATTGGCGTTTATTTATTTTGTATTATGAGGCAGCTCTCTTTGGGTTGATTAGTCTCAATATTATTAATCAACATCAAACAATTGTAACAATACTCATTGCTTTTACAGCCTCTGTTCAGTGGGTAGTGTTTGATAAAATCGAGGGGCGTCAATATACAAGCCTATTTACGACAGGTAATTTAAAGGGTATGGGGATTAATTTATACGAATATTTAAAAACAAAAGAAGAAAAAGATAGAAAAAATTTTTTTCATTTCTTTTGGGTCGTATTTTCTTTTATTAGTGGGGCGATTGTTTCTGTTATTTTTTATCAATGGCTAGGGGGGAAAGCGATTTTAATGATTTCTTTCTTATTCTTAACTTTATCTATGTACGAAACTGTTTTAATGGTCAGATTCTATAAGGAGAATAACTTAATGAAGTAAGGATAAGGTGAAAAAACCTTGTTCTTTTTTTTACAAAAAAAAACCATTAATACTAAATTCAGATTGGGGACGAGAAAATGGGGATTTAATCGTTTACTCTAAATAAATAAAAATGATTTTATTTTTTATAGTAGGCAAAGGGGATCGCTACTATACAATATTATATTTTTTTTAAAATATTAGAAACAAGAGTTGATATCTATATTCTATTCATAAATAAATAAAAAATAAGAACTTTTATTTTTGATTAAGAACAATATTTTCCTTTAAGGTTAAAACTGAAAAAAACTTCCGTTATTAGTTCTTTTTGTGTAGTATAATAAAAATATGAAAAGGAGGGGTAAAGTGAATCAAGGTTACCAAATTTCCTATGAAATAATATCAAAAACAAAAGAAGTATCATACACTAACTTAACTTGTTTACTTGTGATGAAAAATCAAGTGAGAATCAAGACAAATGAACAACACATTTTATTGAGAGAAGGAGATTTCTTCTTTATAAATATGAATGAACGAATAGAAGAAACTGCTGTTGAAGAAGGCGCGAAGGTTTTTAAGCTATCTATTTCTAATATTTATTTACTTAAGCATTATGAAGATTTTTTAGCGAGTAAGTTTAATTGTCATTCGCTACTGACAGATTCTAATGACTCAATATTTATCGAGCAAATTAAACACAATTTATTTAAACTGATTCTTAATTACTTTAGTGGTGAACAAACAAAATATTTGAAATCATCTATTTACTTACAAAAAATATTGTTAGTCTTAGTTGAACAATTTAAAGTAAGTGTATTCAATGATCAAACATTTAAATACAATGAAAAACTAAATGAAGTATTTGAGTATGTATATACTAATTATAAACAGCCAATCACTTTAGGTGATGTCGCACAGAAAAATTTTATGTCACCCTCCACGCTTTCTCGTATGTTTCAAGAACAAACAGGTGTTAAATTTAATACATATATAAACCAACTGCGGATTCAGATGAGTTTAAATGATCTGCTTTATACTCAAGATTCTATTGATCGAATCGCTATAAATTATGGTTTTTCAAATAGCAAAACATATCGAACTCAATTTAGCCGCTTTTTTAGCTGTTCTCCAACAGAATATAAGAAGAATTTTTATAAAAAAGAAGGATTAGATATCCAAATAAATGAAAAGAAAGAATTAATGGAGATAGTTTCGGATGAAGATTTAGATTTATTGCATAAATTTATGGAATATAAGCCTGAGACATCTTATTTAGATGAACCAAAACCTCAAAAAGCAGTACTTCAAATTGATTCTGTTCATATCAGACCTCAAATTCATTCAGATATCATTATTCATGTGAACAGCTTGGAAGATTTGTTCTTAGAGGAAGTAAAAAATCAAATTATTAAGGTGAAAAAGGAGATTAATTGTCAGTATATCGGTATCCAGCAATTGTTTAAAGGAACACCAAGTTCTTATAAAGTATTTGAACAAACTAAATTATCGGTCTATTCACCATTTAGTCGATTTGATCCAGTAATCGAATTTTTAAAAGCGAATGAGTTAGGTATTTATTATCAGATTTCTTTAAAAGAATTTACTCAAGTAACGTCTTTTTACACAAAGGAATCGCAAGGATTTTTAAAGCATATTGATTATATGACTCGTAATGAATTTTTACCTAATTGGCGAGTATCCGTTCAACTTGAAAAAAGAGATTTAGTCAGAAGTATAAAATCTTTTCATGAGATTAGAACTCGTTTAAAAGCTATTAATGAAAAAATACAAGTAGGAGCATCCATACCAATTGGATACCCCGATTATCGTTTTGAAACAAAAGAGGATGAAGAGTTATTTAAAAGGAAAGTACTTACTAAGGCGGAATTTCTTTCCTATAATTCAGAACCTAATTATTTAGTGGATGGACCAGATTTGAGTCAGTTTGATCTTTTCGTTTCAAAGGATATTCAGAAAATAAAGGGAACTCTAAAAAGTTGGGGAGTAGAGTTACCGTTAGTACTCTCCGAGTGGAACACGTTAACAGGAAGCTCGCGCTATACGAATAGTTATTATTTTCGTCCTGCTTTAATTGTTCAAGAAATATTGAAACTAGACTTACTTGTAGATAGTTATGGTTTTTGGTTAAATGTTTATTTATTTGAAGAAAGTCATCCTAGCATTGAGGCGGTTAAATATGACGGGTTAGAAGTATTTCATTATTATAGTTGTCCAAGACCAGTCTTTTTTGCTTTGAGTTTATATAAACGCTTAAAAGGTAACGTTATTGCTACGGGTCGCCATTTTATTTTAACAGCGACTAATGGGTATTTTCAGTTATTAACATGGAATGCTCAGTACTTTTCTCCAAACTTAAGTAAGCAAGAAGTTCATTTGAAAAATAAAGCACTTGAGTTGACGATAAATAGCTCTAATGTGCCAAATGGACCCTACCAAATAAGAAAATTAATGTTAACTAAGGATCATGGCGCTATTGCCTATGCTTATGATCATTTTACAAGTCAGGAAATTTTAGATGAGGAAGCAAGACGATATCTTTCGCGGATTACTCATCCTAAAATGGAATTATTTGATGAAGTGTTCACAGATGGCTTAAAATTAAATTGTTATTTAGAGGCAAACGATGTCTGTCTATTTGAATTACAAAAAATAAATTAGTCGGATATAAAACACCTAGAAATAAAGTTTCTAGGTGTTTCTTTTTATTTTGGGTAAACTACGACGAAAGTTTCACAAATAAGAGTCATATCTGTTGAAAAATCTAAATTAAACGTCTTGAATTCTTTTTTAAAAAAATCTTTATGAGCGGAGTACCAATAGTCATAGCTCAAGTCGCCTTCACCTTCCTTGGTAGCAAAATATTTAGGGACGTCATCCATTTTGAATATTTCAATGGATTTGTTTTTAATAATTGCGACAGGTTCGCTATGGCCATTTAGTATAATATCGTATTGGCCGAGTTTTGGGATAGGTTCACTTCTTAAGTTATACAAATCAAAAGCAGAACACGTTGCCGTTTTTTTCCCAAGTAAGACTAAATTAGCCAGCTCGTTACCCATTGTTTTGGTTCCGTCTCCAAACATCCAAGCATCAGGAATAGGAATGTCGTTATTTTCTTCTAGGCAGAATTTTTTCCAGAATGCTTCAATCATATTAAACACCTCTTTCTTTGATTATATTGGTTATATCAATCTTTTTTAGAAGGGTCAAGATTAATAATTAAAAACTAGGATAAATTGTGATAGAATAAGCAAATAGATGATAATAGAAGGTGACTAGTAATGAAAGAAGCAAAAATTATTCGAACAGTAGACTTAATCAATGGGGGATGTAACGCGTGTCCAACAGTCAAAAGCGAGGTATTTATTTTAGAGTTAAATCATCTCAACCGTCCACTTGAAAATTTAGATGTCTCCTCATTGATTATGACTGTAGCTATAGCAAATGGCTACAAACAACATCAAGAGTATGATATGGCAGAAGATTATGATGTTTATAAAAATGGGGTGAATAATATTTCAGTCATTCCAGAGTACGATAAACTGGTATTTAAAAAAGGATTTAGTCAACATAAAGTTGCTAATCAATACAAGGATACAATGGAACTATTTAAAGTGGTAAATAATTTGCTAACGCAATATTTTGAGCTAGAAAGTTTGAATTTTGTCATTGAAAATCAAGAATAGAAGCATAGTTAGTTGAAGATAAGCACCCTACTTCGCTAACTATGTTTTTTTTGATTTATAAAAGTATACAATACCTTTAAAAGACTATATAATAGTGAACAATATAAATAATTTGTATGGAGGTTGTTAAATGTTAAAAAAGTCAGATATAAAATCATTCCCAAAAGCTGAATTACATTGTCATTTAGATGGGTCTATTCGCCCAAATACGTTACAAAGAATAGCCAAAATGCAAGAATTACCGATCAGTGAAAATCTAGAAGAAGTAACTGCGTTTATGCAAGCGCCATCAACATGCGAGAGTTTAGTTGATTATTTAACCTGTTTTGATTATGTATTGCCTTACCTTCAAACGAAAGAGGCCCTTGAAATGGCTGCATTTGATGTGATGGAGCAAGCAGCTCAAGATGGAATCTTATACATTGAAATTCGTTTTGCTCCTAGCTTATCAATGAAAAAAGACTTGAGTGTCGAAGAGACGATTCAATCAGTAGCTAAAGGAATTGCTAAAGCGGAAAAATTATATAATATTCATGGAAATATTCTGGTTATTGGAATGAAATCAGGAGATATCAATTTAATTGAATCTATTTTTACCAAGACATTAAAAGAAGCGAATAAAAAAGTAGTAGGATTTGATTTAGCAGGAGCGGAAGAAGATTATTTTCTATCAGAGTATACTGAGGTTTTAAATGTAGTTACTGAGCAAGGAAGTGTTGATTTAACTCTTCATGCTGGAGAGTGCGGCTGTGTTCACAATATATTTAGTGCAATTGAGTCTGGGGCTAAACGAATTGGACATGGGATTGCGTTACAGGGGGATATATCAAGTCAAGAAAAATTCAGTAGCTATGATGTTTGTATTGAAGGTTGTCCAACGAGTAACGTTCAGACAAGAGCAATTGATACAATTAAATCATATCCCTTGAGAGAATGGTTGGCTAATGATGTCACGTTTTGTATTAATACGGATAATAAAACCGTTTCTAATATAACGTTATCCGGAGAGTACGGGTTACTAAGGGACACTTTTAATTTAACAAAAGAAGAATTCCGCCAGTTGAATAAAAATGCAGTGACCTATTCTTTCGCCTCAAACCTATTGAAAAATGAGATTATAGAAGAGATGGATAGTTATATATTTGACTAAACAAGATTAGTGCTGAGAACGAAATCAGTCTTTAGTCACTGTTCTTTTGTTTTAGATTTGTTATACTGGAAAAAAATGACGAGAGATGTGATGAGAATGAAATTTTTAGGCAACCTTATTTGGTTGATTTTCGGTGGATTATCAGGAGCTATCTCTTGGTTTATAACAGGATGTTTGTGGAGTATCACAATAATAGGCATACCTGTTGGAATGCAGTGTTTTAAGATAGCAGGATTAAGTTTATGGCCTTTTGGAAAACGAGTTATTTATGAACACAGTAGTGTATCGGTGATAGTTAATGTTATTTGGATTCTTTTAAGTGGCTGGGTACTGGCGTTAGGACATATTATAAGCGGACTGCTTTTATGTATTACAATAATCGGAATTCCTTTTGGTAAACAAAGTTTTAAATTAGCTCAATTGGCATTAATGCCATTCGGTGCTAGTGTGGCTTCTTCGAGTGATTATTATATGAATTAACTAAAATAGAAACAAACTATTTTTATCTTAATTCTATCATTTAATGGATAGCTTAATTTGAAATTTGACATGAAACGGGATGGGAAAATGCGTACGGAAAAAGAAAAAATGTTACAAGAAGATCTATATATGGCGGGTGATACTGAGCTGAGAAGTGATGTTAAACGTAGTCGTAAACTGACAAGAATTTTCAATCAAACAACTGAAGAGCAGTTAGATTATCGGTCCATGTTATTAAAAGAATTATTTAAGGAGACGGGAGAAACTATTTATATAGAGCCTCCTTTTAGATGTGACTATGGTTCTAACATTTCGATAGGTACTAATTTCTATGCTAATTTTGATTGTGTTTTTTTAGATGTTGCACGTATTACGATTGGTGATAACGTTATGTTCGGCCCTAAAGTTAACTTACTGACACCTGGACACCCAATTGATGTAGGGGTGAGAAACTCAGGACTAGAATTTGGGAAAGAGATTAAAATCGGTAACAACGTTTGGTTTGGTGGTAATGTCACTGTTAATCCAGGTGTAACAATAGGTGATAATACTATTATTGGATCAGGATCTGTCCTAACCAAGAATATACCAGAACAGGTGATTGCCGCTGGGAATCCTTGTAAGGTAATCCGTTGTATTACAGATGAAGATAAGTTATTTTGGGAAAACAAGAGACAAGTGTACTGGAATGAAGTTAATCAATAAGAACGAAGTATTTAGTTGAAAAAAAGAGGTTGACCACTAACTTACGTTGGGTCAACCTTTTTATTTTTTTTAAAATCTTTTACTTTAGTAATTGCTGAACCTATGCCATAAATAGCCATTAAAAGTCCAGCTACAAAGAAATAAAAGCCATCTAAATTGAACAATACAACATCTGTTCCCTTTATAAAGCCGATGATAAGTAAAATAAGCCCGGCGATAACACAAAAAAATTCGATTGCATAATTCTTCATAGTTTCCATTTAAACACCTCAATTATATAAATAAAACTCTTTTTCATTGTATCATAGCTGAGAAAAGATGCCTATTTGAAATAAGTTAGCTTATTAGAATGAGTCCCAAGCATCAACTTCATCAACTGATTCTTCAGATTCTGCCACTAAGTATTTTCCTTTCGATAAATCATCGTAAAAAACTGCTTTAGAGGTCGCAATATATGGCGTGATGAAAATATAAGCGAGACCTAATGTAAGAATCCCTAAAATATGCCATCCGATAAAACTAAAGTCTAACCAAAATAGTCTACCTTTGTGACCGTCCATCAACTGTCTACTTTCAGTGATGAAAGAGGTAGCGTTCATTCCTTTGACATCTACATGGGTTGATAAATCTTTATAGATGAAGTTGGCTTGTGAATAAGAGTATTCTTTTACTATTCCTGGAATAATCAAAAGAAAAGTCCAAAGTGTTGTGAAAACAAGGGTTAAGAGATTAATTAAAAGTACTGGAATAAAATCATTTGCGTTAAAAAGTCTAAAAGCTTGTTTAGGTTCCATAGGGGCATCTTCTCTGTATCTAACCACATCAAGTAGTGAAAAGGCTATACCAATAGTAAATAAGGAAAAAATAAAAGTAACAACTGAACTCGTAAGATTAGTTGAATAGCGAACATACCATTCTGCCTCATAGTGGTTAAAAGTTGTCAACCAAAGAAGAAAGGCACTAGCCATGTTAACGGCAATGGCTAGAATAATCGGAATGATATTTAAGATAATAGCTTCGCTCCAGCGACCGCTTAAAGCCTCTTTAGCTTCTTTTTTTATGTCATAACTTGTTTTATACATATAGGTTCCTCCGTTTTAAAAATCGTATTGCGTTAATGACTTAATTGTAATCTTTTATAAAATAAATGTAAAGTATGATTCATAAGGGAGGTTATTTATATAAATGAATAAGAAAGTGTGTTAAAATTAGATATACCAATTAACTTAATAGGATTAAAAGGAGTGACTAAAAATGAAATCAGGAGTTTTTCGTTCATTGTTTGTGTCAGGTCTCTTCGTGTATTTGCTATCAATACCTCAGTATTTTTGGTTGACACTTATTTTATTTGCATCATTTTTAAGTTGGATATGGTTAAGTTCTAGGAATAAACTCTATCGCGGGTGACAGTTAGGAGAATTTTATGAAAGATTTATGGTTAGAAAAAGAAGTTAAAGTTGAATGCTGTCCAATAAAGCTAAGATTATTAATATAAAAACTCAAAGAATTCACGGAAATAAGTGGACCTTTGAGTTTTTATATTTGTTAACCATGCAAATATAAAATGATTATCAATTGTTCCTTATTTAGTTTAAAATAAATGGGTTATAAATAATGTAAAGGACGTAACGGATGATGGAATTAAAGTTTATAAAAAGTTTTTTGATCACATTAGTTGTAGTACCTATACTCATTGGGGTGATTCAACTTTTTTCACAGGAAGAAGAGGTAGAAGATAAGATAACTTATGTGTCTATACCAGGGTCCATAAAAGATCATCGTAAGAAAGAGTTCCTCTTTTTAGATGGAGAAAAAAAAGAGGAACTTATTTCTGCTACATATAATATTAGTGATTCAAAGAATCAACTCATTTATTTTGATTTCTATTTACAAGGACCAGAGGAAATTCAGGTTGATTACAGAAAAGTGAATAAAGAAGCCTTATTCATAGAAACAGATTCTATTTACCTTCAGGCTAAAAATACCAAGATCACTCAAATTAATCATGAAACCGGTAAGGTTAGTGGGGAGGCAACCTTGTATGTAACAAATTATGCGGTATCAGAACAAGAGCAGTTTAAATTATCTCTTAAATCATCTCAGGATGATATTCTTTCTAGAGAATCAGGCATTATAGTGGCAAAAATGGTAGTGGAAGATTCTAAAGAAGATAAAACAAAATCGTCTTCAAATTTCCAACAGCAACGTGAACCACAGAAGCCTGTTCTACCGAAGAAGGAACAAGAAAGTTTGGAAGAATTTCAGGTAACAGAAGAGAATATTGATGATTGGGACCACATTTTAGATGACTATGAACTAGAAGACTATTATTTAGAGTATGGCTTAGAGTGAAATTTTCATGAAAATATATGTTGAAAAAATAGAAAAAAAGAGGGAATTATGTTACTTTTAAAAAAGTGACCCAACGAAGTAATTATTAATTCAAATTAGATGAAGGAGTTATACACAAAATGAAGAAGAAAATATTAACAGTAGGTCTTATGGCAATTTTATCAATGGGTTTATTGGTAGGATGTGGAACAGAGAAAACAGAAAAGAAAGAATCAAAGGAAACGTCTAAAAAGGAGTTATCACTAAGCTTTGGTACTATGCCGGCAGTAGATAGTTTACCTGTTTATATAGCTGAAAAAGAAGGCTTTTTCAAAGAAGAGGGGTTAAACTTAGATCTTCAAAGTTTCAAATCCCCTAAAGACCGCGATGCGGCCTTAACAAGTGGCAATTTGGACGGAGCTAATACGGATTTAATTGCGTTAAGCACTTATCAACAAGGTGGACTTGATGTTCAAGTTGTAAGTCAATCGATTGGGACGTTTTCAGTTTTAACTAATAATGATGAAGTAAAAACGTTAGCTGATTTAAAAGATAAGAAGGTAGGGATTGCTAAAAATCAAGCCCCTTATTATTTTTTAGATGAAGCGTTAAAAACAGAAAAATTGACAGTTTCCGATATTGTTTATGAAGAGGTTCCGCAAATACCAGTGAGAATTGAGTTAACTAAAAATCAAAAAATTGATGCAACGGTTGTTCCGGAGCCGTTTAGAACTATTGGTCTTTCCAATGGATTAAGAGAACTTGATAATAGCAATGAGTTGAAGATAGACGCAACAGTTTTTGGTTTTACTGGTGAGACGTTAAAAGAAAATCAAGAAGCTGTAAAAGCTTTCTATCGTGGTTATAACAAAGGGGTAGATTACATCAATGATAATCCAATGGATGACTACTATGATGTGATGAAAGCGAAAATTGGTTTTACAGATGAAATTAAGGATAGTGTGAAACTACCTAAGTATACCCATGCAGAACAAGTGAAATCAGAACAATTAACAAACGCTTTTGAATGGTCAAAAGAACAAGGTATTTTAAAGAAAGAATGGAAAGAGCAAGATATCTTGAACCCATTGTTATCAGAAAAATAAAGAAGGAAGTACTGTATGCTTAAATTAGAACATGTGACAGCCTCATATCAGGATCAACCTGTTTTAAAAGATATTAATTTGACGGTTGCTCAAACGGAAATAATTGCTTTAATCGGCCCTAGTGGCACAGGGAAATCGACATTACTAAATAGCATAACAGCCCTTCACAAGATTGATTCTGGCAGTATTACTTTACAAGGTGAAGAGGTATCTCCCAAGCAACATACTGTTGGTTGGATTCCACAGAATTATGGATTACTACCGTGGAAGAGTGTGAAGGAGAATGTTTTAGTCGGTTTGAAGATAAAAAAGATTCCTCTAACCAAAGAAAAACAAGCTGAAATTGATGTCATCATTGCTGAACTTGCCATAGGAGACTTACTGAATAAATTTCCCAGTCAATTAAGTGGTGGACAGCAACAACGTGTGTCAATTGCCAGAGCTATTGTGATGGATTCTGATTTATATTTATTGGATGAGCCTTTTTCAGCACTGGATGCCATCACACGTGAAAAGATGCAAAAGTTATTTTTAGTGGAGTGGGAGAAGAAACCAGCACCGACCATTTTAATTACTCATGATGTGGAAGAGGCTGTCTTTTTAGGTCATCGTATTATCTTATTATCTGGAAAACCAGGAGAAATTCACCAAATTTTTGATAATCCAAGCTATCAAGTGCCAAAAGAAGAAAAACGTTTATCGGATTCCTTTTATCAGGTGTCTAAACAAATTAGAGAGGTTCTTGATAAAAATGGTTAGAAAAAGTCGACTATTTCAAACGGTGATGGCATTTATCGTTTTAAATGCTTTGTGGTATGTAGCTAGTAAGTTACTCAATCAAGATATGTTGCCAAGTCCAGTTCTGGTGTATCAACATCTATTTCAAATGGATATGGGGCAATTGGGATTACATGTTTATAACAGCTTGATTCGCCTATTCTGGGGAATGTTAATAGCAACTGTCATAGGCTTCTTGATTGGATTACTTATGGGAAGCTTGGAAAAATGGAACAAGTTACTAGATCCAATCGTTTATTTAACTTATCCGATTCCTAAAATAGCGTTATTACCAATTATCATGTTGTTATTTGGACTGGGTAATCTGTCCAAAATTATTCTAATTACGTTAATTGTTGTGTTTCAAGTGATTCTGTCAGTAAGAGATGGGATTAAAAATATTCCTTCAAGTTACTATAAGAGTCTAAGAGTTTTAGGAGCAAGTCGCTTTCAGCAATTTTACATGATCACTTTACCAGCTGGATTAGCTTCAGTTTTAAGTGCCTTAAGGATTGCATTAGGAACAGCGATTGCTATTTTATTCTTTACTGAAGTGTACGGTACGGAATATGGCTTAGGCTATCTGGTAATGGATGCTTGGGGAAGGTTAGACTATCTTGATATGTATAGCGGTATACTGGTTTTAAGTGCCGTTGCCTTTTTACTATTTTTAGTGATTGATGTTTTAGAAAGTCGACTACTGAGATGGCGAGATTTTACTTAATAGAAGCGTTAATAAAAGAGAGGGTGGCCAGATTATTGGTCACCCTCTCCTTTATTTGAAAAGTTAGTTTATTTTTCAATGACGAAAATATCAGGGTTTTTATTCACACGAACACCTGTATGAATGCTATCAATTTGGGTCATCTCTTCGTCAGTTAATTCAAAGTCGAAAACGTCAAGGTTAGCGATAATTCGTTCCTTATTAACTGATTTAGGGATAGCAGTAACATTATTTTGAATATCCCATCGTAAAACAACTTGAGCCACGGACTTATTGTGGTGTTCTCCAATTGATTTTAATAACTCATTATCTAAAACATCCCCATGGCCTAGAGGTGAATAAGCGGTAATAGCGATATCTTGTTTTTGGCAGTAAGCAATGAGCTCTTTTTGATTTAGATGTGGGTGCAGTTCAATTTGATTAATCATTGGTTTAATCGTTGCAGTGGTTAATAAATCTTCAATGTGTTGCGGGTGGAAGTTAGAAACGCCAATGGCACGAGCTTTTCCTGAAGCGTATATTTCCTCCATAGCGCGCCATGTTTCATGGTATTTATCTGTAATTGGCCAGTGAATCAAATAAAGGTCAACGTAATCTAGTTGTAAACGTTCTAGGCTGTCTTTAAAAGATTGATGCGTTTCAGCATAGCCTTGTTCATCGTTATAAACTTTCGTGGTAATAAATAAATCTTCTCGCTTAGCACCAGAGGCTTTAATCCCTTCGCCGACTGCCTCTTCATTTTGGTAAACAACAGCAGTGTCAATTGCTTTGTATCCTGATTCTATAGCTGTTTTGACAACGTTAATCCCTTCAGCCTTATCTTTTACTTGCCAAGTACCTAAGCCAATGAAAGGCATTTTTAGACCGTTATGCAGTGTAATGTTTTTTTCCATATAATCTCCTCCGTATTAGTGATAAGGTAAGATTAACATAACCTTTTATATTCTTCTTTTATTTAGCTTGTGTCAGTCGATAAAATTTATTTTTTACAATTATATCGTGTTTCTTTCCGTTATAATATAATGATTATAGGAAGGTTATAAAAAATCATGTGTACTCCTAAAAGATAAGAAAAAAGAGGGGTTAGTGATAGTTGTTAAACGAGTTGGCAATAGATTAATTAGTCTAACTGATTGGGAGGTATATATCATGTCAATATTAAACGTATTTAAAAAAGTGACGAAAGAATTTTTTTCTAATTGTTTTAGCTATTTAATCCTATTCTTTAGTATGAATATGATGTTATTTATAGTAGTAACCTTATTTGATTTTACATCTTCTTTTATTTTAGAGACGCAAAGGATTCCTTATATCTCGTACACAAATTTAGAGGTCCTGATAGAAAAACCAATAGCAACAATCCTACTTCTTTTTTTATTTTTACTATTAATTGTGACGATATTTTTTCAGTTTTCATATCTATTATTAGGAATGCGTCAAATATACCAACGGCGATTTAACCTAGTTCAGTTGCTTAAAGAAAGCATATCCTCAGTAAGGCATCAAAAAATCGCCTCTTTTGGTTTCTTCTTCTTTTATTTTATCTTGATTTTACCGATTGCTCAGCAAGTTTTTAATACGCAGTTACTTAATAAAGTGGTGATTCCCGTCTTTATTATGGATTTTTTAGCTAATAATATCTGGTATATATTAATGTTAAGTTTCGTAGGTCTTTTGATAGGTTATATTGCGATTCGTTGGCTTTTTATCTTGCCGTTTATTATTTTAGGAAATATGTCACCACGTTTAGCCATTAAAAAAAGTCTTGAATTAACGCAAAAAAGATTTTGGCACTTTTCGTGGCGTATATTTATATTGAGTCTACTAAGTGTGGGATTAAAGTATTTTATTTTCTTGATTATTTATGTATTACAGGCACAACTAGATACTTTAGCAAACCATTATTCGCTGGTTGGGGGTATTATTAATTTATCTCTTGTTCAAGTTATAAATGCAATTGGCGGTGTATGGACTTCTGTTTTATTGATATATCTGCTAATGATGGAACCTGATATGCTGTCTTTTACTCAAAAGAATAGTCAGTCTAAGTTGACGAAAGCACGTTGGTTAAATCGATTAAATGTGTTAATGATTGTTACCACGTGTGGGGCTGTTTTAGTATTTAATATATTTTTCTTAAATGGTTTAATGCAACATACGCCTAAAACAGTATCTCACCGAGGAGTAGATAGCTTAGAGCATCCTAATGGTGTTCAGAATACTATTCCAGCGCTGAAAAAAACAATGGCGATAAAACCAGATTACGTGGAGATGGATATTCAAGAGACGAAGGATCAAGAATTTGTTATGATGCATGATCCTAATTTAAAATTTTTAACGGGAAGAGATGCTGAGCCACAAAGGCTAACCCTCGCAGAATTGACTGAACTGACTGCTAGAGAGAATGGAATGGAAGCAAAAGTTCCAAGTTTTGACGAGTATTTAGGAGTCGCTAATGAAGGAAATCAAAAATTATTAATTGAGATAAAAACATCAGCATTAGATTCGCCTGAGTTGATGGATCATTTTATCCAAAAATATAAAACAACTATTTTAGAGAATGGGCATGAGGTACAATCTCTAGATTATGATGTGGTGACCCAGTTAAAGAAAAAAGCACCAGAAATTCCAGTGTCCTATATTTTGCCTTATAATTTTGTTTTTCCTAATACGAAAGCTGATGCGTATACTATGGAAGCGACAACGTTAACCGCAAACTTTGTTGTTAAATCCCATGCAATTAAGCGTCGTGTTTATGCATGGACCGTTAATGATAAAAAAACGATGGATAAGGTGATGTTTATGGAGGTAGACGGGATTATTACAGATGAAGTTAGTTTACTAAAAGAAGAAATCGAAAAATTTGAAAAGTCTCCAAGCTACTCTAATCAAATTATGTATTATATGTCAACGATTCAAAATAAATGAGGTTAGATTAGTTATGAGATGAACTTACAAAAAGTGAGCATATTATTTTACTAATAAAAAGTTAGTTGGTAAAATACTAAAGTAATCAAAAAAATTAACTGTAAGGGAACGTGAAGTAGATGTCAAAATTTGTAGAATCATTAAAAAATCGCCATTCAATCTATCATTTAGGAAAAGATATTTCTTTATCAAATGAAGAATTAGAATCTTTAATTAAAGAGGTTGTTAGAGAAACACCGACAGCGTTTAATTCTCAAACACAACGTGTGGTTATTCTTTTTGGAGAATCACATAAAAAATTATGGAACATCACAGAAGAAGCATTAAAACCGTTAACACCAGTAGAAGCTTTTCCTGGAACACAAGAAAAATTAAAAGGATTTTCTGCCGGTAAAGGAACGATTCTTTTCTTTGAAGATACTGCGGTGGTTAAGTCATTACAAGAGCAATTCCCTTTATATGCTGATAATTTTCCAGTCTGGTCAGAACAGGCAAGTGGTATGACTCAATCCAATATTTGGGTAGCTTTATCAGAAGAATCTATTGGGGCAAACTTACAACATTACAACCCAGTAATTGATGAAGCAGTGGCAAAAGAATGGTCAATTCCAACGTCATGGAGTCTAAGAGGTCAAATGGTCTTTGGGTCAATCGAAACTCCTGCAGGAGAAAAAGATCGTATTTCTGATGAAGGACGCTTCAAAACATTTAATTAAAAAAGTTTAAAGCAGTTGGAAAATAAGCCAACTGCTTTTTTTGTATTTAACATTTATAGTTATTAAGATAAATACTTGGTTAATTCAAAAAGTGTTCTCGGGGAACGTAAAAGCTATTATTCTTAGTTAATTTATACTCTTTAACGTTGATATATTAGTACTATTTTAATGTTATAATTTGCGAATAAGGAGGAGTACATATGGATAAAAAAGATTGGTTAAACTCAGGGTTTTATTTAGTACTTGTTTTGATAATTAGCTTTTGTATGAGTCTTACATCTAGTCTGTTGTTTCAGTTTGGAATAGCATTTATTGGAGCCATTATTGGTAATTTAATTCATAAAACATTTATAAAACCAAAAATGTAGTCAATAAGTAAAGAGCTCTCAGAATTATTCTGAGAGCTCTTTACTATTACTAGGTGAACACATTCGCAGTTATATTGAGTAACTATAGAATAAGTACTTTAAAAAAGATAACTTAATTTATGAATTATTTTTTTTTAAAATTAAGTAATATTTCATAGCTGTTTTTCTAAAAACAATAAACCCGTAAACAAACATACCGATACATGCAATAATAATGGAATAAAAAAGACTAGATAACCATGAATCTATATTAAAAAATTGATTTAAACCACGGGCAGCAATAAAACATATAATTCCCATTCCTAAGCTTCCTACAAGCACTCTATTAATATTGGAACGAACATAGTATAATGGCATGATTTTATATTTAACTGTAAATCTTTTGTAGGCTAATACTGTCACTAAACCAAAAGAGATAACTGAAGCGATATTCGCTCCATAACCTTCTAAAAAATAAATACAAGGTATTTGTAAAATTATTTTAGTAATAAGTCCAAACCCAAAAAATGTTAAAGCCATCCGATGCTCTCCTAATGATTGGATAATGGTGAATACTGCTGCAAATAGTGAGAAGGCAATAGCTGCTAGAACTGCAACGACTAAATAATTTCCGCCTTGATTATCAGGACCAAATATCAAACGATAAGCTGGCTGAGATAAAATCATTAAACCAATAGACATAGGTAAAAGCATCATTAAAGTCATTCTTAAACTATCAGCAACAGCTCTTTCGAGTTCATCTTGATTTTGATGCCCAATTTCAGCAATTAAAGGTAATGAAGCTCCTCCAACAGAAGCTGCTAAAGCAATAATTAATGCAGTTAATTTATTAGGGTTAGCTAAGGATAGACTAAATAAGAACTCGATTCCTTTTAGAGTGAATCCTCCCTTTCGAATTAAAATCTCTTTTAACATTAACTGATCGATTAATTGAGTTAATGTGATGGCAGAACCTATGATGACAAAAGGAATGGATTCTTTAATGATTGAGACAATTAGCAGCTGAGTTGAAATTGGCAATTCAGGTAAACTACTTCTTAATTTTTCTTGATAAATTAATCGTCTTTTATAAACATAAATAATAAGGTATAGAAGGGCTAACATACCACCAATAAAAGAAGCGAAAGTACTTAGCTTAACAGCTTGAGCAATATTACCATGGTTGATTTGTAGAATAAAAAAGGTAAATCCTAAAATAAAGATAATACGACCTAATTGTTCTAAAATCTGAGATAAACTAAAAGGCTTTAAATCATTATTTCCTTGAAAAAAACCTCTAAAAACACTTAAAATCGGTATAATAACTAAAGAAGGGCAAAGTGAACGTATACATAAAATAGCATCTTCAATATTACTAATGGGACTGTTTTTTGCTAAAGAGGGGGCTAACATATACATCGTGATAGCAGAGATAATTCCAGTGACGGTCATTAGTAAGCCACTAACTTTTAAGACACTAAGACTAGTTCTAAAATTATTTTTTCCATTATATTCTGCCACTTGTTTTGCAATAGCGCTTGGAAAACCAGCTGTTCCTAAAGTTAAAAATAAAGCATAGGGTACATAAGCAACATTATATAAGGCTTGGGCTTCTAATCCATTTTGCTGACCTCCCATCATAGCCAACCAAGGAATAATATAAATAATACCTAATATTTTTGAAAATAAGTTAGCGAATGATAGCCAAAAAGTACCGACAACTAATTTCTTTTTCATTTTTTTAAACTCCTTCTTAACTTTTTCACCTTATCAGAAGAAATCTTGACATTCAATGAATTAAAGAAAATTTTGTAAAGATTTAAAAAGAAGAATTACTTTTACTCTAAAGTAAGAAAATTTACTCAGTTAATAGTCTTTAAGGTAATTGTTTAATTCATTAAAATTATTCTAGATTTACATATGAGTGTTATACCTAGTCATTTTTAGAAGTAATTTTAAAGTTATTTTTTGTAAATTATACTTACTGAGTAATTACTAAAAAGAATTGAGAGATATCTATGATTACTAAAACAAGGATATTCTATTATGTTAACAGTTCCAAAGGAATTTGATGTCCCTAATGGTGTTGAAGTTGAGGTAAAACTTGTAGAGAACGGCATATTATATGAGTTTGTAGAACCTCATTCAGGGAAATAAAAAACGGGTAATTTATCAAGTGTTTTGGGAATGGGGATTAAGTATGCAGGAATGGCTTATAGAGTTGTCTATGAAATTCAAGATAATACCGTAATACTTGTATTATTATGTGGAACACATGAAAAATTTTATGAACAATTAAAAAAGATTAGGTAAGAGCCTAATCTTTTTTATTTATTGTTGGTTAACATAAAACCCATTATAGTGAGCTGATTTTTAATATTCAAAGATAAAATAGCTAAAACTATACTGTATAGATAGTCCACCAGGTAAAAAGAAAAGAAATCTAAAAAGATTTGGAGACAACCAAAAAATCACCTAGCAACCACATACGCCTGAAATCATCTTGTTAGTATTAGATTTTTTACATTTTTATCAACCTTAACCATTAACTTTAACCATTAGTAAGAAGTAAAAATATATATTTTTAATTTTTACTTAATCTTTAGTTAATTAAAAGTTAATACTATACACATTATTTGTTTTTTGATAAAATTAGATTAATAAATGTATAAGGAGGAAAATATTATGAAAAAAATCTTATTTCTTTTTAGTATTGCTTGTTTTTTAGGTATATTTATTCACTTGTCTGTAACTCAAGTAGAAGCTTCTGAAATATCAGAAATAGATATTGAAAATATTGAACCTTCGTCATATGAAAAAAACCAACTAGTATCTACATACCTCAAGTGTTAGTTCCGTTTAGTGGTAATTCTGCTCCAGCTACTATGTATTATCAAACTACCCGTTATGGGGCTTTGTATAGAGGCTATCTAGGAAGAGATTATACTTATCCAATTATATGGGGGACTGGACAACACTTCACAACATATAAGGGAACCTTGTACAGGAGAGATTTACCTTATCCGTCAACTAGAGAAGCTAAAGGATTTAATACTATGGAATCATCGAATAATACAATAATCTCGTTATCATCTTCTAGTAAGAAAGTAACGAAAAAAATTACAATAAACAAAGGCGCTTATATTCCAGATTATTATTTTTATAATGATGGAAGATTTAAGGGCTGGTTAACGTTATCTAGTTGGGAAGATTATAGCGACCATCCTAAAATAAAAGGATATGTATGTTATTATGTTGGAACGGTTTATTCAGGAGGAATTTCCCCCGAAATGAGAAATATTCAGGAGGAATAATTATGAAAAAAAAACTAAAATCAGAAAAAATCAGAGAAAAAAATGATAAGCTACGTTCTAAAGGAAAAGATCCACTTAAAGGTTGGGGGAAGATTGTAAATACTGGACTGGGTGGTATTAATAAATCTAATGTTAATATAATTAATGAATTTGATAATAAGGAATTTATAAAAGATCAGCAAAAAAATATTGCTATAGAAAAAGAACAAAAATAAATTATTAAAGATTAGTTATTTAACGCCTTAGTTAACATAATTAACCTTAAACCAAGGACTAGTAGTGCCGGGATTTTTAGCGTTAAGATTGTGAATGTTAAGTGGTCTAGATAAAATTAAGTAGAAGAACCTTGAATTAATGAGGTTCTTCTATTTTTAAATATGTGAAATAAATTTAATTGAAAAGAGAAGGTCTGTTATTAAACGGTCATCTATCTATACTCTATTGTCTTGAATATGAAAATGAAATAATTATATTGTTAAAAGCATTCAAAAGACTGTCTTATCAGTTGATTGAATACTTTTATTTTTTTATACTGAAGAGAAGAAAATAATAGACAACGGAGTTGAGCAAATGTTTTTTTTAGAGGTCTAATTTAATTAGGTAAACGTGGATAGCTGAAAAGCAGGGCAATTTTCAAGAAGATTACTATTTTTCAAGAAGACTTATGTAAAATTTGCTATACTATAAAGGAAATATTAACCAGTGATATAAGGATTATGTTTTTGATATAAAGCGACTCAGCTAAATAGTCAAGGGAGCGTGTGGAGTGGGTAAGAAGAAAAGACAGCTTTTAATTAAGCAAATTATTTCTCAAAATAAAATTGAAAGTCAATACCAATTATTACAAAAATTAGAAAAAGAAGGTATTGAAGCAACTCAAGCAACTATCTCAAGAGATATTAGAGAGCTTAATATTGTGAAGCTTCATGATGAAACGGGCCATGTTAAGTATGGTATCTTGCCTAAAATGGAAGAACCACCAGAAGATCATCTAAAAGAAGTATTCAAAGATTCTGTTAGTGATGTCACTCGTGTTCAGTTTATGAACGTGGTAAAAACTCTGCTTGGGACAGCAGATATTGTTGCGGCTGAAATCGATGAATTGAATATGGTAGAGATTGTAGGTACTATTGCTGGAACTGATACGCTTGTCTTAATTTCAACATCTGAAGAAGAAGCTAAAAATTTAAATGAACAGTTATTAGCCTATCTTAATTAAATTTATCTAAATGGAGGAGATTATATGTCAGTATTGCAAACGCTACAAAATGGATCAGATATTCGTGGGGTTGCTATTTCTCATGAGGAGTTTACTGCGAATTTAACCAAAAAAGAAGCTCAAATAATTGCAACTGGAATTGTTAAGTGGTTAAGAGAAGTGAAAAAAGTTGAGCATAAAACGTTGAAAATTGCCATTGGTCATGACAGTCGCTTATCAGCTAATGATCTAAAAGATGGATTAATTGAATCATTTTTAAAAGAAGACACGTCGATATTTGATACTGAATTAGCCACAACACCAGCTATGTTCATGGCAACTCAATTTGAAGAATTTGACGCTGATTGTGGCATTATGATTACCGCAAGCCATCTACCTTTCTACTATAATGGAATTAAAATTTTTTCTCGATCAGGTGGAGCAGAGCATGAAGATATTGACTATATATTGGAAAATTTAACTGATTTTGATGAAGCAAAACCTGATAAGGGTAGTGTCGAGAAAAAAGAAATTATTTCCTTATACGCTGCTGATATGGTGAAGAAAATTCAAAAAGAAACTGCAGAAAGAAACCCGCTGCGTGATTTTCATATTGTTTTAGATGCTGGAAATGGCGCTGGAGGATTCTTTGCTGAGAAGGTCTTACAACCATTAGGGGCTAATACTACAGGTAGCCAGTTCTTAGAACCAGATGGACATTTTCCAAATCATATGCCAAATCCTGACAATAAAGAAGCTATGGAAAGTATTCAGAAAGCAGTGTTGTCTAATCAAGCAGATTTAGGAGTTATTTTTGATACTGATGTAGACCGTGCTGCAGTTGTCGATAAAAGCGGCCAAGTCATTAATCGAAATAACTTAATTGCTGTTTTAGCTCAAATTGTTCTGGAAAACAATCAAGGACAGACAATTGTAACGAATTCACCAACATCAAGCCATTTGAAAGATTTTATTGAAGAGTTGGGTGGTAAACAAGTTCGTTACCTGTGTGGTTATCGTAATGTTATTAATAAAGCAATCGAATTAAATGAAGCAGGCATTGAAACGCCATTAGCGATTGAAACCAGTGGTCATGCAGCATTTAAAGAAAATTACTTCCTTGATGACGGAGCCTATGTGATAGCGAAGATATTGATGTTGTTACCAAAATTAAAAAAAGAAAATAAGAGCTTAGGGGATTTGATAGAACAGTTACATCAGCCAGCAGAAGCTCAAGAAGTTCGTTTCAAAATTTCAGGTGATTCTTATCGTGCGTATGGGAATAACATTATCTTAGAATTAGCAGAGTTTGTTAATAGTGAAGAAGGCTTAACGGTGGATCTTGAAAACGAAGAGGGTATCCGAGTAAACGTCAGAGGGCAGTTTGGCTCAGGTTGGTTTTTACTACGAATGAGTTTGCACGAACCGTTACTTGTTTTACAAGTTGAAAATGACGTTAAAGAGAAAAATAAATTAGTTTTTTCTAAGTTAAGTGAATTCTTTACTCAAAAAGATAGATTAAATACGGAGAAATTAGCAGAAGTTTTAGTAAAGTAGGTTGAAAAATGGCTAGAGAAATAAATAACGGACCCAAAATTTCATTTGAGAGAAAAACGGTTCAAGCGATGATTGACATATATTATAAGCAATTTAAAGATGATGAGCATAACCTTGAGAAATTAGATGTTGAAAGCTACGCCATGAAACGACTAAGCTATTGTCAGTTTGGTGAAGAAAAACCAACGTGTAAAGTCTGCCCGGTTCACTGTTATAAAAAAAGTTATAAAGAAAAATTACAACAAATCATGCGATATTCAGGGCCTAGAATGATGATTTATCACCCTATCATGTCTATGGAGCACTTGATAAAAGAGTTTCGTTATAAAAAGAGAGCAAAAGCATAGCTGCTTTTAAAAGAAGGTTTTCTTAAAGGGAAATCTTCTTTTTTGTGCTTTTACTGAACTAATAGGATAAGCATGATTTCGTTTTCACATACTATAACGTATATTAAACTGGATTAATTATGTATTAGTATTATTAATTGTACTTATAGAAGGTATTTAGTAAAATAACTGGCGTTACAGAATGACTAGGTGTAGACTAGAGGTGTAAGACAGAAGGGTGAAGAAGGAGGTCAGGTCAATAAACCACGTTAACGTCAGTTCATTATACATAGGTAATTTGAAAACGTGTTTATAAATATTATAGGAGGAAGAAGGAGTACTAAATGAAGCATTTTAGAAAGAGATTCATTGGTTTGGTAAGTATTATTTTGATATTAGTTGTGACAACAACGGGCTATTCTTTTTGCGAAGAGTCAACTGCAACTAAAGATGCTGGAACCTTTTATCAAGATGTACCAGAAGCTAAGGATAGTTTTTTAGGAGCTGCTAATTATTTCCATATTTTTGCTAATAAAGCCAATTTAAGAAACCATACAAATGGTAATGTTGCTACAAGAGAGTTGTCGGGGGATTCTAATTTTGGAACGCAAAATATTTCAGGTGCTGAGTATAATTATGCTCAAAGAGTCAATAGTATTAACGGAGCTTCGGGTATTAGAGATCATACAAAAATGGTTTTTGGAACAGGAGTTAGTGTTGATTTGTCGGAGTATCATCGTCCAAAAGTGAATGGAAAACAGATGGACAGAATTTCAGGTGATGATATCTATCAGGATAAGGATCAAAATGTTTATATTGATTTTAATGCGGAGTTTAAGCATTTAAATAATGCGAGCAATAGCATCATTCAACATGACAGTGAGAAGACTTATTACAATAAAGATTTCAAAAATATAAACGAGCGTGTTGTAGATGTTCGGAATTATCCATCAAATAATGTTTACATTAGGTTAGCACCTGAAGTATTAAATACAAATACACCATTAATCATTGCTGGTTTAGAAAAAAACAGCGGTTCAGGATATTTTAAAAATGTCTATATTACAGTAGAAACAGGCGGAACTAATTCTTATTCAGCTAATAGCCAAATTATTTTTGAATATACAGATGGCTCCAGAAGAGGTAATAAAGAGACAATAGATTTTAGTGACAGTACTGTTCTGTGGACGTTTGAGGGAGATAATCAACCCTTTGCAGGAAATATTAATTTAGGCGATACGTGGGTAGGGAGTATTTTAGCACCTAAAGCAACCTTAGGTGGTGGAAAAAATATTGACGGTAATATTATTGTTGATGAGTTTAGGGGAGCAGGAGAAACGCATAGTTGGCACTGGCAACAGAATAAAGGAGGCGTTATTTTAGAGAAGTCAGATGAATCTGATAAAGATAAAAAATTATCAGGAGCTGAATTTTCTTTATACACGTCAACTGGAAAGTTAGTGAAGGAAAAACTAACAACAGATGAATCAGGGAGATTGAAGGTAGAAAATTTACCACTGGGCAAGTATTACTTTGTGGAAACAAAAGCACCATCAGGTTATGAATTATCAAACGAGTTCCATGAATTTGAAGTAACAGCAAATACCATAAGTAAAGTAATAAGGGTAGAGGTGAGTAATAAAGTACTCCCTATACTAGGTGGAGTGGAACTTATAAAAGTAGATGAATCTGATAAAGATAAAAAATTATCAGGAGCTGAGTTCTCTTTATACACGTCAACTGGAAAGTTAGTGAAGGAAAAACTAACAACAGATGAATCAGGGAGATTGAAGGTAGAAAATTTACCACTGGGTAAGTATTACTTTTTAGAAACAAAAGCACCATCAGGTTATGAATTATCAAAAGGAACGTATCCTTTTACTGTAGAAAAAAATCAGCTAACCACAATTGAGAAAATAACTGTAACTAATAAATTAGAAGAAAAAGAGCTTGAATATGGTACAGTAACATTAAAAAAAGTGGATAGTAAAAATCAGGAAATAGCTTTAAAAGGAGCTCAATTCTCTCTTTATAATGAAAAAACAGGGGAATTTATCAAAGAAAAAATAGAAACGAGTAACTTAGGAGAAATAACGATTAGTAAGTTGGTTCCAGGTAGCTATTATTTTAAAGAAACAAAAGCACCAGAAGGTTATGAGTTATCTAAAAAAACATATCCTTTTGAAATCAAACCAAATGAGATAAGCAAGATTAAACGCATGGTAGTGACAAATGAAAAAGAAGAGCCTAAATTGGGTTCGGTAGAGCTAAAAAAAGTAGACGCTTCGGATAAAAATCAACTCCTAATAGGAGCAGAGTTTGAGTTATACCAAGCGGATGGAAAATTACTTCAGAGCAGTCTAACAACGGATGACTCAGGAAAATTAACTGTAGATAATCTAGCAGAAGGTAGTTATTATTTTAAAGAAACGAAAGCGCCAGAAGGTTATGAGTTATCTGAAAAAATACATCCTTTTGAAATAAAGGTTGATCGCGTAAATAAAATAACTTATGTAGAAGTAACGAATGAGAAAAAAGAAGAAGAGAAATTAGGGTCTGTCGTATTACAAAAGCTAGATACTTATGATTCGGGTAAAGTTTTACCTGGAGCTGAATTTTCTCTTTATAAATCAGATGGAACAATAGTTAAAGCGAATTTAATGACAGATGAAGATGGCCGGTTAAGGGTGGATAACTTAAAAGAAGGTCCTTATTACTTTATCGAAACGAAAGCTCCAGTAGGGTATTCAAGTGCTTCTGAAAAGCATGAATTTGAAATAAAAATAGATGAAGTCAGTCAGGTTGTTTTAGTACAAATTATGAATACTAAAACAGAACATTTAGGTTCAGTTATTTTAGAAAAATCAGACAAAGCAGATTCTAGCATTAAATTATCAGGAGCTGAATTTTCATTATATAATTCCTTAGGAGAACTAGTTTACGGTGATTTAATTACTAACGAAAATGGGCAATTAAGTGTTGAAAACTTAGTAGAAGGTAGTTATTACTTTAAAGAAACGAAAGCACCAACAGGTTATCAACTATCTGATCAACGCTATGATTTTGAAGTAAAAGCAAATGAAACGAGTGAAGTTGTAAAAGTTGAGGCAACGAATGAAAAAGCGGAAGCAGAGCTAGGTTCAGTGTTACTAAAAAAAGTGGACCAAGCAGATAAGACAAAAGTGTTGTCGGGAGCAGAGTTCTCCTTATACACGTCTTCAAATGAGTTACTTCATAGCGGATTAAAGACGGATGAAACAGGGCAAATAACGGTATCCGACTTAGCAGAAGGTAGTTATTACTTTAAAGAAACGAAAGCACCAACAGGTTATCAACTATCTGATCAACGCTATGATTTTGAAGTAAAAGCAAATGAAACGAGTGAAGTTGTAAAAGTTGAGGCAACGAATGAAAAAGCGGAAGCAGAGCTAGGTTCAGTGTTACTAAAAAAAGTGGACCAAGCAGATAAGACAAAAGTGTTGTCGGGAGCAGAGTTCTCCTTATACACGTCTTCAAATGAGTTACTTCATAGCGGATTAAAGACGGATGAAACAGGGCAAATAACGGTATCCGACTTAGCAGAAGGTAGTTATTACTTTAAAGAAACGAAAGCACCAACAGGTTATCAACTATCTGATCAACGCTATGATTTTGAAGTAAAAGCAAATGAAACGAGTGAAGTTGTAAAAGTTGAGGCAACGAATGAAAAAGCGGAAGCAGAGCTAGGTTCAGTGTTACTAAAAAAAGTGGACCAAGCAGATAAGGCAAAAGTACTGTCGGGAGCAGAGTTCTCTTTATACACATCTTCGGGTGAGTTGATAAAAGAAAAGTTAGTGACTGATAAATTTGGAGAAATAAGGACAGATAAGCTTCAATTTGGTAAGTACTACTTTAAAGAGACGAAAGCACCAACAGGCTACAAATTATCAAAAGAGAGCTATTCATTTGAAATAGGCGTAAGTTCTAAAAAATATATCGAAAAAGTAACAGTTACGAATCAGCTGAAATCTGTGAAACCAATAGTTCCTAAAGAACCAAATAAACCTACTAATACAACCTCTAATGGAAATAAAACTGGTCAAAGTTTACCTAAAACTGGCGAGTTGAGCGATCGTTATGTGGGGTATGGGTGGTTACTTTTATTGGTAGTTTCAGTTGTTACTTTTGGGAAAATAAGAAAAGCTAACAATGAATTAAGTTAATAAAATTGTTCAAAAATAAAAGAGGTTGATTAAAATATCAGCCTCTTTTTTTGTGTTTAGTTGATTCCTTGTTCAGATAGATAAGGTGTTGCTCGGACGTTAATTTTCTCTTTTGTAAAGGGATGAGTTAAATTGAGCTCTCTTGCGTGAAGGTGTAAACGTTGATTTGAATGAGCTTTTGAATTATATAGTGGGTCTCCGATAATAGGGTGATCAATAGAAGCTAAATGAACTCTAATTTGATGTGTTCGTCCAGTCTCTAAAGAGCATGTCACCCAAGTATTATTGGATGTATTTTTTAAAGTAGAAACATGAGTAATTGCTTTTTTTCCATTTCTTTCATCAATAATTCTTTTTTGTCTGTTATGACGGTCACGACCGATTTTTTTATTAATCGTTAGCTTTTTTTTAGGGAGAGAACCTTCAATTAAAGCTTCATAGATACGGTGAATTTCTTTTTTTTCTAACAGTTGACTTAGAATGGGTAAAACAATCGGATTTTTTGCAAAAAGAATAGCTCCGCTGGTGTCTTTATCTAAACGATGAACAACATAAGGTAGTTGATTTTTAGGTTCTAAGTAAGCGGCTAGATCATTTAGTAAGGTATTAGCCTCATCTGGTTCATTAGGATGTGTCTTTTTTCCATAAGTTTTATTAACGATAATTAGGTGCTCATCCTCCCATATAGGAATAATATTATCAGCATTTCCTAATTTTATTATTGGAGAGGGATAGTCGTCATTTTCAAAAGTTAAAGTAACAATATCGCCAGTTTTAACAGGTTGATGAAATAGTATTTCTTTACCATTAATGTTGATATTTTTCTTAATCCTTAAAAAATGTCTAACTTTTCGAGGGATTAACCACTCATATTCTAATAAATCGTTAAGATTATCCGCATTTAGTTCTTCTGGTAGCACAAATTTAAATTCCATGATACACTCCTGTGTGACTTATTAGTAAAAAGTCATAATTTTTTTAAATTGTAACATACTTTATTAACAACTTCATGTTAAGCTAGTAGAACTTAAATAAGATAAGCCCTTAGTCTCATCACTTTCAAAAGTGACTATGTTAAAATAAAGACAATAAAAAGACAAGGTTAAGAGGAGTTATACATGGAACATATAAAAAAATTCTGGGAGACAATTAAGACGTATGCGTCAAAATTTTGGGCGTGGTTCGGTCCATATTGGTCAAAATTTAGAGTTTGGAGAAGGCGAGTATGGAAAAAATACCATATCAATAAAATTATCACTCTTATTGTATTAAGCGTTGTGCTAGTAACAAGTATTTATCTCTTTTATTTGGCGAAAAATACAAATGTTTCAAGTTTACAATCAGGACTACAACAAGTAACGACTATCTATGATAAAGATGGTGATGAGGCTGGAACCTTAGCTCAGTATGGGTCTAAAGGAAGCTTTGTCAAAATTAATGATATATCACCCTTTATTAAAGATGCGGTTATTTCAACAGAGGATAGAAGCTTTTATGAACACAAAGGATATAGTATTAAAGGAATTGCACGAGCCGCTGTTAGGAAGGTAGTTCGGCGAAATAACAGTGGAGGTGGAGGTAGTACGATCACTCAACAGTTAGCAAAAAATGCCTTCTTAAGCCAAGAACAAACAATGACTAGAAAAGCAAAAGAGCTATTTTTAGCGATAGAAATAGAGAAAGAATACACAAAAGATGAGATTTTGGAAATGTATTTAAATAAATCTTATTTTGGTAATGGGGTTTGGGGTGTACAAGATGCTTCACGTAAATACTTTGGGAAAAATGCAAAGGATGTCACACTTGATGAAGCCGCTGTTTTGGCAGGAACGCTTAAAGGGCCAAGTATTTACAACCCGATAGATAGTATGGAAAATGCTATTGCTAGAAGAGATACCGTTCTTTCTGTTATGGTGGATAATGAAAAATTAGATAAGGCAACTGCTGATAACTTAATGAAACAACCATTACATATCTCAGATTCTTACGCTCCGCAACATGATACGTATAAGTATCCGTACTATTTTGATTCTGTTATTGCAGAAGCGATTAAGAAAACAAATCTTAAAGACGAAGATATTTCTAATGGAGGTTATAAAATATTTACGACCTTAGATCAGCAGTACCAAATTGGTATGGACGAAGCTTTTGCTAATGATAGTTTGTTCCCAGAGGCTGCTTCAGATGGTGCGATTGTTGAAGGTGCATCTGTAGCACTTAATCCTAAATCAGGTGGTGTTATGGGAATTATCGGAGGTCGAGGAGAATATACTTATCGTGGATGGAACCGAGCAACAGACTCTATGCTATCACCAGGATCAACCTTAAAACCGATTTCTGTTTATACGCCAGCTCTTGAAGCAGGCTATAAACCAGATGATATACTGAAAGATGAAGCGCTTAGTTATTATGATGTTCAAAACTATTCAAGAACTTACGCTGGTGAAGCAACCATGACTCAGTCGATTATTCAAAGTTTGAATGCCCCAGCAGTTTGGTTATTAAATGAAATAGGCGTCGATCAAGGGTTTAAAAAGACGGAACAGTTTGGCATCAAGTTAGATGAAAAAGATCGTTATCATGGATTAGCATTGGGAGGGTTAACTAAGGGAACAACTCCACTTAATATGGCCAGTGCGTATAGCGTATTCGCTAATCAAGGTAATAAAGTGGATCCTCACTTTATTACAAAAATTGAAGATGCAAACGGGGTGATCATTTATGAGAATGAAAAACCAAAATCAAAACGAGTAACAACACCAGAAGTAGCTGATGAAATGACCAGTATGTTGCAAGGTGTATTCAGTTCAGGGACTGGGGTAGAGGCGAAACCTGCCGGCTATACAATTGCGGGCAAGACAGGAACGACAGAAAATATTAATGCAGACGGTATGTCTAAGGATCAATGGATGATTGGTTACACACCAGACGTGGTTGTCTCAACTTGGATTGGCTTTGATAAAAGTGGGAAAGATCACTATTTAACCGGAAGTAGTGGAAGTAACTTATCCTCTATATTTAGAGACGAAACACAAAGAATTCTTGCGGCATCCCCAAATACTCCTTTTTCAGTAGGAGATGTGACTCAAGAAAACCCAGAAGAACCAGAATCAAATACAGGTATATCAGGTATATCAGGTATCACAGACTCAATTACTGATTTTGGTGATAAGGTTAAAGAAGGGGCTAACACTCTTGGAGATGGAATCAAAAGAGGTGTTGAAACGGCTGGAGATATTTGGAATGGTATTTTGAATAAAGTTCCTTAGTAATTAATAGGCTTTTATCTTTAAAGATGTTACAATGATGAAGGATATAAAAAGTAAAGGAGCTATGTTTATGACAGCTAATATTTATGATAGTGCCAACCAAATTGAACGAGAAATTCGTCAAATGGACGAGTTTAAATCATTACAAGCCGCATTTGATGCAATGAAAGCAGAGGAAGAATCATTTAATTTATTTAGAGATTTCCAAGAGCTTCAAATGGAGTTACAACAAAAACAAATGCAAGGCCTTGAGTTCTCTGAAGAAGATGCTACTAAAGCTCAAGAAATGGCAGTTAAAGTACAAGAAACTGCTGTTATTCAAGATTTAATGCAAAAAGAACAAGCTTTCAGTATGATTGTTAACGATTTAAATAGAATCATTATGCAACCTGTTCAAGAATTATATCAAATGGGTGAATAATAATAATAATTGGGGGAGGTTGAGTAAAAACTTAACTTCCCTATTATTTTTTTATAGAAAAGTAAATGTTAAATAGGTATGATATAAGGAAGGAGTGATTAAGATGAGATTTATTCATACAGCTGATTTACATATTGACCAACCTTTCTCAGGCATTGACTCGGAGCAAGCATATATTCAGGACTTATTAAATCAATCTAATCCGCAAGTATTGGCTAACATCATAGATAGATGTATTGAGAAGAAAGTTGATTTTTTATTAATAGTAGGAGATACATTTCATCAAGTTCAATCCTCTATTCAAACACAAAAATTAATGATGGAGCAATTTGAACGATTGGAGAAAGAGGATATTAAAGTAGTGTTATCCTTTGGCAATCACGATTATTATCAAGAACATCGTTACTGGTTTGATTGGCCAGATAATGTTATTTTATTCAAAAAAGAAACAGTTCAAACAAAGATAATTCAACTGAAAAATGGAGAGACTGTCTCTATAAGTGGTTTCTCTTATGAAAATCGTTGGATAGATAAGTCAATGGCAAGTGACTTTCCAAGTAGAAGCAAGGAAACAAACTACCATATTGGTTTTTATCATGGAGATCAGACGAATCATTACGCTCCATTTGTATCAAAAGAGCTTTCATCGAGTTATGATTATTGGGCATTAGGTCATATCCATAAAGCTGAAATCATATCAGAAAAGCCCCTAATGGCTTACTCTGGAACACCTCAAGGTCATACAAAAAAAGAAGATCAATCCAAAGGTGTGTTACTCGTTGATATCAAAAAAGGAAATTGTGATTATAGTTGGTTAGACGTAGCTAATGTTAAATGGTATAAAGTGGAAATCGATATTACTGAGGCAATGACTAAAAAAGAATTATTATCAACTTTAGAGGATCAGTTAAATAACTCGTCATACACGTACCAATTAAATGTAGTAGACATGATTATTACAACAACAGCTGAGAATGCAAGAGATCTATTGAATGAAAAAGAAGAAATCTTACTTTATCTTCAAGAAACAGTATTCAAGAAATCTAACCATAAAGTGTGGTTGAAAGATATCACACTTCGAAAAAGTATCTCAGATAAATTAATTATGGGATTTGAGACAACTTTAATCGATGATTTAGGTAGAAAGTATAAAAATAAAGAAACGTTTGAAAAAACAGTGGGTGATTTATTACAACAACCTGCTATTGCTAAATATTTATCTTGGGAAGATGAAGATATAGTTGAACGTGTTAATGAAAGTAGTCAATTAATTAAGGATAAAATGATTTTTAAAAATGAGGCAGATCAATGAAACTACTACAATTAAAAATTGATGGATTCGGAAAATTTAATAATCAGGTTTTTGATATTCAAGGGCAGAACCAATTGATTTTTGGTGAAAATGAAGCGGGTAAATCTACTATTTATCAATTCATACGTACTATTCTTTTTGGATTTCCTAAAAAGAGAGAAATCATTCGTGATTTTACACCAGTTAACGGAGCTGTTTATGGCGGTAAAATAATTTTTGAAGATGAAATCCATGGCAAAGTGACTGTTGAACGCTACAAAGAAAGGAATAAGGGGCAGGCTACTGTTTTACTGGAAAATGGCCAAACAGGTAGTGAGTTGTTACTTGAAAAATTACTCTCCCCTTTAACAAAAGAAACCTTTGATCAAGTATTTAGCTTTCAACAGGAACAATTAGCTGATTTAAATCAGCTAAATGAGGTGAAATTACAACATCTACTTTTAACAGTAGGACTAACCGGAAGCGAACGGTTGACTAACATGAATGATAATTTCTTAAAAAAACGTCAAAAATTGTTTAAAGCTAGTGGTCGAATTCCTGAAATCAATCAACGACTACGTCAATTAAAAAAATTAGAGCAACAAATTGAGTTGGTAGAATCTCAAGAGGCAACCTATCAAGTAAAACAAAAGCGAATGAGAGAGCTAACGACATCAATTAAAAAAGTGGATAAAGAAAGAAGTCATCAATTTGAGTTAGAAAAAACTATTTTAGAGCAACAGAAACGTTTTCCAATGTATATTGAATGGGAATCTCTGAAAAAAGAAATGACTAGTGATGTAGAAGTACCTAATAGAAAAATAGAAGAGGTTAAGCAAGCGTTAAACAACCATCGTTTTCTACTAGATAAAGAAAAAGAATTATTAGAGAGTCAAAATGATAAATTAGAAGTAGCGTCTCCAGCTTATCAGTTTTATTTAGAGAACCAGAGTATTTTTAATGATTTGCTAGAAGATCAATTAGCTGTAGAGTCAATGACGGAAAGACGACAACTTTTAGAAGAACAGCTTAAGGAGTATCAACAAAGCAAAACGAATCTCTATGAAAAATATCGTTTATCAGAAGATAGAATTAACGTTGAATTAGCAGCTGATGTGGAAGATGAAATTCAACATTCAGCAAAAGAAGAAGAAGAATTAATCCGAGAAAAAGTAGTGCTATCTAATGAAAAAAGTCGTTTGGTTATTCGTAAAAAAGACATGGATACAACATTAACAACCGCTGAAAATCAAATGCTTGCTACTGTAGATGAGGTTGCTAAGCCTGTTGAAAAATCAAAAGACGATAATCTATCTAAAAAACTATTTTCAGGACTATCGATTGCTGTGGCGATTTTAATTTCTTCATTAGCAATTGTATTAGATCAAACATGGATCTATATTCCAGTTATTATTTTATTTGTATTAGGGGTCTATGGGTTTGTCTCTATCAAAAAATCAAATTCAACAAAAGAAGAAGATGTAGTTGTATCTAAAGAAGATTATCTCATGCAATTAACTGCTTCTGATGAATTAGAGTACTCTCTTCATGAGTTGGAGAATCAATTGGAAGCAATTGATTCTAAAATAATTAAACTTCAAATTAAGAAGCAAGAATGGGCAGATCGTTATGGTTTTTCAATGAAAGAAACAATGACTTTATGGTTATCTAGAATTCCGATTTATTTACAACTTCAAACAATTCAAGAAAAAGAAGTTGATATGAAACGTAATTTGGAAGAAGCCGATAAAGTTTTAACAGCATACGCTGAGCTACTTTCTTTTTCTAAACAATGGATTCCTATTGAAAACAAGTCAACGAAAGAAATTTACCAAGAAATGAAAAAATTTGTAGACGAGCAGCAAACGTACTTGAAAGAGAAGGTTCTATCCAATAGTAATCAACAAAATTTTCAAGGGCAACTTCATAGTGTTAGAAACCAAGTTACAAAGAATCTAGATAAACTGATCTTATTAGTTAACGATCCTACTGTTACAACAAACGATCCTACTGTTACAACAGTTGAAGAGATTTCTATCTGGATTAAAAAACAAGAATTATCTAAACAAAGTGAAATGAAAATCCAAGAATTAGAATTATCTTTAGAAAATTATTTCGATTTAACCAAGAGTTATAAATTAGTAGAGATAAACCATCAGTTGATAAATATAAAAAATAGAGAAGATGAGTGCTTAGCAAAGGTTGATAGTCATCAAAATGAATTTCAAGCATTAAAATACGAGTTATCTCAGATGGAGAAAAATGGTTCTCTAGATAATTTATATCAAGAGAGAGAAAATAAACTAACTGTTATTAGAGAGCTTTCTGATCAATGGATTTCTTATAAAATATCTGAAGAATTAACTCAAGATGTCTTTCAATACTTATCTGATCAACAATTACCTGCTCTGTTGGCAACTGTAACGTCTTACTTTAAAATATTGACAGAGGGTAATTATTTTAAAGTATTCGTTAAAAATGGGCAACTTTACGTAAGAGATAAGGAACAAAAAGTATGGACGGTTATTCAGTTATCAACAGGAGCAAAAGATCAGTTGTATACAGCTTTCAGATTAGCTTTTGTTCATTTGCATACGGAAGATTATGGAGCGCCAATTATTATTGATGATGGTTGGCTACACTTTGATGCTAAAAGAAAATTGACCTTATTCAAGTTGTTAAGTGGATTTAGTCAACAAACTCAGGTGATTTGTTTATCATCTGATCAAGCTGTTAAAAATTACTTTGAAACTAACGGTTTAGAAATTACAATTATTGGAAGGGATGGAACGGTGTGAAAAAATTAAGAGAGTTAGCTGTAGATGAATCCTTTGAATTATTTGCCTTAATAAAAATGGCAGATATAAGAGTAGCAAGGAATGGCAAAAAATTTATCGCATTCACCTTTCAAGATACATCAGGAACGATTGATGGTAAATATTGGGGAGCTTCAGAGGATGAAATCGAAAAGTTTGTCGCCGGAAAAGTTATTCTTTTGGGAGGTAAACGAGAAGTTTATCAAAATATGCCTCAAATTAAAATACTTAGTCTGCGCTTAGCTCAACCAGATGAACCAGAAGACCCAGCACTTTATATGGAGAAGCCACCCGTTCAAATTGAAGAGTTAAAAGAAACGTTTAATACTTATTTGTTTGAAATCACCAACGCTAAGTGGCATCGTATTGTTAGACATGTCTTAGGAAAATACCAAAAAGAATTTTTTGATTTTCCCGCTGCTAAAAGAAACCATCACGCTTTTGTAGGTGGATTAGCCTATCATACTATAACGATGTTAGAACTCGCTAAAGGAGTTTGTAATCAGTATCTGGAATTAAACCCATCACTTCTTTATGCAGGCGTAATTCTACATGATTTAGGTAAAGTTAGAGAGCTATCAGGACCGATTGGAACAACATACACATTAGAAGGTAATTTATTGGGACACATAGTCATGGTGGATGAAGAAATTACTAAAGCTTGCGTGGAACTGAATATCTCAGAGACAGATGAAGAAGTTCTCGTGTTAAAGCATGTAGTTTTAGCCCATCACGGTTTGTTAGAGTACGGTTCTCCCGTACGTCCTAAAATCATGGAAGCTGAGATCTTACATCAACTAGATAATTTAGATGCATCTATGCAAATGATGTTAGGTGCACTAAAACAAGTAGAACCAGGTGAATATACGGATCGCATATTTGGCTTAGATAATCGTAACTTCTATTTACCTAATATTTAGTGATTATAATTATAAAAAGAGGTTAGACAAAATATATTTTGTCTAACCTCTTTTTTAATTTATTAGTAATAGTTAGTTTGATCCATTTCAAACGCTTCTTGCATATCTTTTGGTGCTACCTTGCCTGTTACTTTACGAACTAGTTCGCCTTGAACGATCAAACGATTAGCTCCTGAAACATCACAAGTTACTAAAGTCACCATTTCTTTATCCTTGACATCATCGATTACCTCAACACGTGTGGGCTCAACATATTCTTTAGAAACTGTTTTGTATTCATAAATGTATTCTAAATCTGTCAGAAGAATTGTATCACCTAACTCAACGTTAACTAGTGGAGCAAAGAGTAAGCTTGGTTCATACATATAGTGACTGGCAAGAGCATAATTGCCTTTTCCCATCACTTGTTCTTCCTTCATAGTTCCAGCACCAACAGCTAAAACATAGTTAGAAACACCTTTAAAAATAGGTAAATTCATTTTTACGCTAGGAATTGCAATTCCACCAATTGTATCTAAACCGGTATCTCGACCCTTAGTAGCTTGAGCGACTAGATTAAAGTCTAATGAATTAACTTGATCAAAATCAAAAGTAGCTTCTTTTTTTTCATTCTTTTTGACATCGTCTCGAGTGACATTGCTAACTGTATGTTTTTGAGTCGTATCTTTAACGAGATAATTTTTAATTTGATTGTTAAAGACAAGAGATAAACCTATTAAAAGCAGCAGCAGCATGAGTATATTAAGGATTATATTTTTTATAATTGTGCCAATGGATTTTTTCTTTTTTTTCTTATGTTTACTAGACCTAGTATTAATCAGAATTCCTCCCTTTAGTACAGTTTAGGTATATCTTAACATAAAACCGGTAAAAAATGGAAAAAACAAAACTGGAGTGCAAATATTACATAAGTATTTCGCCGAAATCGGATTTATCCTTATCTATGTAATATAAATTTAATTTAAGGAAAGAGGATTTGGGATTCAAAAGTTTAAAATAAATGGTATAGTTATAATAATGAAGAGTAACAGTAGGAACGAGGTGAAAGGTATTGCAAGATTATTTGTATATCCATTTAGATGCGATTAGTAATTCCATCTTATCAAAAGGTATGAGTCATGAAGATTTTAATCGTTATACAATTAATCGACCTGAAAACCTTCTTTTGCTTAATCATAATGAACGTGAAGGTGAATATGAAACGCATACTGGTTTTCGTGTGATTAGGGGAGTAGAGGAAGTCAATCAATATTTTTCCCTAGTGGAAAGTCGAAGTCATAGGAACATTAAATGGATTGATTTTCATGAGTATGATGTTCTTAAACGTTTAACACCGAATGAAATTTCTGAACTACTCTACTTTGGTCATATGAAAACGCAATTACGATCTCCATTCTTTTATCAGCTACAAAATAATTTTGCTTTTTTTGAATTAAACGAAGAAACAATTAAGATTTATTATCGGAATATAGAAGACTTTTATCAGACTTTATCACAAAAAATAGCTAGTATAGCTTCTCGCCAAGCAAGTGGACCAAAAACTTTTTTTAATCGGAAAACTGTTTCTGTTAGTGAGTTACCAAAGGATATGGTAAGTCGTTTAAAAGGCGCTATGCAAGAAGGTATTGTCTTTAATTTTTCACAAGTTGGTTTTATAGATGATAAGTATGTGATTCCTATCCATGTGGTAGAAGATAACCTAAGAAAAGTTGATAATTATCATTTTAAACAAGAAGTTAAAATAGGTACATTAATTTATTCTCAGAAATTAAATGAATGGGAAATAGTTAAAGAAGAATTTGAATCAATTTTATTAAAACAATAAATTAAGACTACTAGCATTGTGTTGACAAAATAGCTTAGTGGTCTTATTATTTTTATAATAAAAGGGTCAATTGGTTTTTTTAAATGAAATAAAGTATAATAGAGCTCGGACAAAGCTTAGGAGGACTAGCATGAAAATTACTCTGATTTACGGGGGAAAGAGTGCTGAACATGATGTATCAATTCTTTCAGCCTTTTCGATTTTAAACGCTATTTATTACAATTATTATGAAGTACAAATTGTATATATATCAAAAGATGGTCAATGGTTAAAAGGGCCACTCTTTAATGAAGCGCCTAAAACAGAAGAAGTATTACATTTAACACTAAAAAATGCGCAACCTATTTTACCAAGTGATATAAAAGAAGCTAATAGCGTTATTTTCCCAGTTTTACATGGACCAAATGGAGAAGATGGCACCGTACAAGGCTTATTTGAAGTATTGGGTATGCCATATGTTGGAGCAGGTGTTTTAGCGAGCGCTTGTGCTATGGATAAAATTGTGGCTAAACAATTGTTTCAACAAGTTGGAATACCACAATTACCATATGTATCAGTCATAAAGCGTCATTATATGAATGAAGCTGAATCAGTTATTTCGGAATGTGAAGGAACGTTGATTTATCCAATGTTTGTTAAACCTGCTAATTTAGGTTCAAGTGTTGGTATTAGCAAAGCAGAAACAAAAGAAGAACTAATAAAAGCTATTGAAATTGCCTTTAATTATGACCGACGTGTAGTTGTTGAGCAAGGAATTAAGGCAAGAGAGCTAGAAGTTGCGGTTCTAGGTAATGATGAAGTGAGAACTACTGCTGCAGGTGAAATTGTTAAGGATGTCTCTTTTTATGATTATGAGTCAAAATATATTGATAATAAAGTAAACTTGCAAGTGCCAGCAGATGTATCTGAAGAAGTACATTTAAAGATGCAAGAATTTGCCAAAAAAGCGTATATTGCTATAGATGGAAGCGGACTTAGTCGATGTGACTTCTTTTTAACAGGGAATAATGAGATCTTCTTAAACGAGGTTAATACATTGCCTGGATTTACTCAATTTAGTATGTATCCCTTACTTTGGGAGCAGACTGGTATTAGTTATAGTGACTTATTGGAAGAGTTAATTCAATTAGCTATCTTACGTCATGAAAAAAAACAAGCGATTGAATTAGGTCAAATTAGCTAAGCTGAACAACCATGTTCAGCTTTTTTGTTGATTTTAAAGGAGAGAAGACAAATGAACTTAACAGTTAATGAAATTTTTCAAGCAGTTAATGGGAAGAATGAAGTAGGGGTACTAACAGATTTACTGATTACTCAAGTAGAGTTTGATACAAGAAAAGTAGCTTCAAATACATTATTCATTCCTTTAATAGGTAGTCGAGACGGGCATGATTTTATTGAACAGGCATTTTCTAATGGGGCAGTGTTAACATTGTCAGATCGTTTACTCGATATAGAAGTGCCTTATATTTTGGTAGAGGATACGTTAAAGGCCTTCCAAGATCTAGCCCGTTATTATTTAAAAAAGATAAATCCTAAGGTTTGTGGAATTACAGGTAGCAATGGAAAAACAACGACTAAAGACATGACTGCATCAGTTTTGTCTACGACGTATAAAACCTATAAAACGCAAGGGAATTATAACAACGAGATTGGGTTACCTTACACTATTATGTGTATTGACGATAGCATTGAGGTTTTAGTATTAGAAATGGGAATGGATAGAAAGGGGGATATTGAATTACTAACATCTATTGGTACACCTGATGTAGCGGCTATAACAATGATTGGTGAATCTCACATGGAACATTTAGGCTCAAGAAGCGGAATAGCAGCTGCAAAAATGGAAATTGTTTCAGGTCTAAAAAATAATGGAGTTCTGGTGGTACCTGAATCAGAACCTTTATTAAAACCTTTATTGAAGAAGGTAACACAACAGATTGAGACGTTTGGATTAAACGGAAGTGGAGACTTATCAGGAATAATTTTGGATGAGAAAAAGGAGAGTACGACTTTTACCGTTAATCGGTTTGAAAAAGAGATTTTTAGCATTCCTGTTCTAGGTCAATATAACGTTGGGAATGCTTTAATAGCAATCGCTATTGGGGAATTACTAGGTGTATCTGTTGAAAATATTAAAGCAGGTTTAGCAACTTTTGATATGACAAAAAATCGTACAGAATGGTTAGAAACTAAAGATGGAGTTCATATATTAAGTGATGTTTATAATGCAAACCCAACTGCAATGAAACTTGTACTAGATTCCTTTAAAAAGGTTGAAACACAAGGTAAAAAAATAGTTGTATTAGGAGATATGTTAGAACTTGGCCCAGATTCAGAAGAAATGCATAGGAGTATAGGTTCTCATCTTGATCCTATGGATATTGATTTAGTCTACTTGTATGGTTCTCAGATGAAGTATTTATACGACGATTTAAAAGCAACGTTTGCTAGGGAAAATATATTTATCTTTGATACAGCTGATAAAGACAAGATGAAACAGGAGATTGCAAAAAAATTAAACCCTTCAGATACTCTTTTTTTTAAGGCTAGTAACGGGATGGGCTTAAAAGAAATAGTTGATTATTTATTAAATAATCATTAATAGAAGTTGTTCTATTGAGAAATTTAGAAAAATGTGATAGTATTACACGAATGCTCGTTTTCAATTTTTTTTCATAAATGATGAGAGATGATTGACGACTGAGGCAGAGTTATTAGGAGGATATCATTTGAAATTTAGTGAATTAAAATTAGACAAAAGGTTATTAAAAGCAGTTGAGAACATCGGATTTGAGGAAGCAACCCCTATTCAAAGTGAAACAATTCCATTGGCATTAGAGGGTAAAGATGTAATTGGTCAAGCACAAACTGGTACTGGTAAAACAGCAGCATTTGGTTTACCAATGCTTGATAAGATAGATACAGAAAAATCAGCAATCCAAGGGTTAGTTATTGCTCCAACAAGAGAGTTAGCAATCCAAACACAAGAAGAAATTTACCGATTAGGTAAAGAAAAACGCATTAAAGTTCAAGCAGTTTATGGTGGAGCCGATATTGGACGTCAAATTAAATCATTAAAAAACAATCCACATATCGTTGTAGGAACACCAGGTAGAATGTTAGATCATATCAACCGTCGTACGTTGAAACTAGATAAAGTGGAAACATTAGTATTAGATGAAGCTGATGAAATGTTAAACATGGGATTCTTAGAAGATATTGAAGCAATTATCTCTAAAGTTCCTGAAACAAGACAAACACTTTTATTCTCAGCAACAATGCCTGATAGTATCAAGCGCATTGGTGTTAAATTTATGAAAGAACCTGAACACGTTAAAATCAAAGCTAAAGAAATGACAGCTAACTTGATTGATCAGTATTTTGTACAATGTAAAGAATTTGAAAAATTCGACGTTATGACTCGTTTATTCGATGTTCAAAACCCAGAGTTAACAATTGTATTTGGTCGTACAAAACGTCGTGTTGACGAATTAGCTCGTGGATTAGAAATGCGCGGCTATAAAGCTGAGGGAATTCATGGCGATTTACCTCAACATAAACGTATGAGCATCTTAAAAGCATTTAAAAATGATGAAATTGATATTTTAGTAGCAACAGACGTTGCTGCACGTGGATTAGATATTTCAGGTGTGTCACATGTCTATAATTATGATATCCCTCAAGACCCAGAAAGCTATGTTCACCGCATTGGTCGTACAGGACGCGCTGGTAAAGAAGGTATGTCAGTAACGTTTGTAACACCAAACGAAATGAGCTACTTACACGTTATTGAAAACTTAACTAAGAAAAAAATGACAACACTTCGTCCGCCTTCTAAAAAAGAAGCAATCGAAGGTCAAATTGGTTCAGCAACAGCTGCTATCAAAGATTTAATGGCTGAAAATGGAATTGAATCTTACAAAGAGGCTGCTGGTGAGTTATTAGAAAATTACTCAGCAGAAGATTTAGCTGCATTATTAATCAAGCAAATCGCTAAAGATGATGCGTCTCAAGTTCCGGTTAACATTACTCCAGAACGTCCATTACCATCTCGTAAAGGTCGAGGCGGTGGAGGCCGTGGTGGAAATAACCGTGGAGGCCGTGGTGGAAACTACCGTGGTAATAACAATCGTGGTGGAAGTCGTGATGGCGGAAATCGTGATGGTGGAAGTCGTGACGGCGGAAATCGTAAAAAAGAGCAATACAATAAGAAAAAACGTAATGATCGTCCTGATAATAGTAAACCAGGTGAAAATCGTAAACGTAGCAACAATAGTAGTAACAACAATGCAAATAAAGATAAATCTCGTGGTTTTGTTATTCGTAACAATGCAAAATAGATTTTTTAAAGCCAATACTTTTCGTATTGGCTTTTTTTGTTGTAAATCTTTATAATATACGTAAGATGATGTATTAAAGGAGAGACTTATGATTATTGGAATTGGAGTAGATATCGTAGAGATAAAACGAATGAAGGAAGTTATTGAAAAGAATAATAAGTTTATTGATCGTGTCTTAACACATGAAGAAAAAAAACTATTTGAGCTGTTAGGAAGCAAAAGGAAAGCTGAATTTTTAAGTGGTAGATTTGCTTGCAAAGAAGCGTTCTCTAAGGCGTATGGAACAGGAATAGGTAAAGTACAATTAACTGACATCGAGATTTTAAAAGAGGATAATGGACGGCCTATTGTTACTCAATCTCCCTTTAAAGGAAACGTTCATGTCTCGATTTCTCATACAGATACTATGGCAATTGGACAAATTATATTAGAAAATTAAAAAAGAAATCATGACAGAAATCACATTTTCGAAATCAAGCTAAAACTTATAAAAATGTAGCTTAAACTTTATAAGTTTCTTCTTAATTAAAAAAAGTAAGTGTTTTTGTCATAATCTCTTAAAAAGATTATTTTAAGTTAGGATTACTCCTAATAATTGAAATTTTTTTGATGTTTTTGGCCGAAATCATTCGGACTTGATTATCCTTTTGGAGTTTGATGACCAAAGAGTCTGGGTTAGTGGAATGCTGATAGATACGCCCTACTAAGGTTTCAAATCTATTAGCAGCCTTTTCTTGTAAGTCATCTCTATACTGAATCACGACAATACTTTTTTGAGTGATTGCTTGATTTATTTGTTGTAGAATTCGAATAGATTGTTTTTCTTTTTCTGATTCTTCATCAATAAAAGAAGCAAAAAAACGTTGAGAAGAGCGAGAAATAAAACGTGTGAATTTTTTTACACTACTTTCAAATTCAGAATTGACATCCCTATTACTACTAACCATTGTTTCGCCTCCCTATGTTTCCTATTACTCATTATACGAATGGGACTAAGCTTAGTCAAATAAATAATAATAAAATTTTTGTAAATTTATCTGATTCAATGAAAGGAGTTGTTTTTTTGCTGAAAGAAATATATCCATCTAGTTTAAAGTTAATAGATTTTGATAATAGTATGGAATGGCTTCCGTTTCATGGTTTGAATAGTCAAGCAATTACAGCATTTTGCTCTAGTATTATTCAATTGAAGGAAAATGAAAGTTACTTTGGTTGGTATGAAAAAAAACAATTATTATTTGTTGTGGGAGTTTCTTATTCAAAAGAGGAAGTTTATGTTCATCATCTTTTAAAAGTGAATCAGGAAGCTAAAATAAGTGATCTTTATCAAGGTTTAATAGAAATAGGAAAAAGAAGATTTTTAAAAAGACTTATATTAAAAATAAAAAAAATGCCATCCTTTTTGGAAGATGAATTTCACAAAGTCGGCCTTTATTATCAAGAAAAAAAAGGATATGTGAAAGAATTTGAGTATAATACTGGCTTAGTTCTAGGTGGAGGAGGCGCTAAGGGAGCGTATCAGATTGGCGTATGGCATTGCTTGGAAGAAAAAAAGATTCCTTTTAAAATGATTAGTGGTACATCTGTAGGGGCGCTTAACGGTGCTTTAATATTACAAGGTGATTTAGAAACAGCTGAGAAAATGTGGCAGACGATGACAACAGATGATATTATTTCTTTTTCACCAGAAGATGAAAAAGAGTACTCAATGCAAAACTTGGTTTTAAATATTCAAAAATTGGCTAAAACAGCGATTCAATCTAAAGGTGTCAGTACAGAACCATTGCTAAATCTTATTAAGGAAATAATGATTCCAGATGTCATTTTTAATCAAGATATCGAATTTTTTGCAGTAACAACGGAATTACCGAAAATGAAAGAGAAGGTTGTTTCGCTAAAAGAAATGACAGAAGAATCATTTCCTAAGTGGTTAGTAGCTTCTTCATCATTTTTCCCAGCTATGGCACCTACCCATATTGATGACGTTTACTATGTAGATGGCGGTTATCGGAATAACATTCCTAGGGATGTTCTATTGAGCAGAGGGGCGACAGAGCTACTAGTGATAGATGTTCATGGTCTGGGAATAAAAAAATCCTATCAATTAGACGAAGGTGTTGTGGAGATAGTCTTCAATAGCTCATGGGGGCTAGGTAATGTCTTATTATTTGATGGGGGTCGTTCTGCTTGGAATATGCGACTAGGGTATTTAGAGGCTAAAAAAATAATGGGAGACTATTTTGGTGAAACATATACTTTTTATAGTAAAGAGTATAAGCAAGAAAGCGTCAATTTAAGCCGACAGTTTTTTTCATTCTTAAGAAGCATACCAAGATTTAATGCATGGTTTAGGAAAAAAACAGCGTTGAAAGAATGGGAATGGTTAATAACAAACGAGATAGACCCTGAATTTTTTGGTATTCTATTGCTAGAATCAATAGCAAAAAAAATGGCTATTGATCCAGCATATCTATATACTGTGAGAGAGCTATCGCAGCTAGTTGTGACTACTTTTCATGAAAAAGAAGTAGAGGATAAGAGCGAGTTAAATGAAACAATGATGTATTCTCTACGTGAATGGTTGACAAAGTATGTTAAGCAAAAATCACCTATCTCAGATATTCAATTAGTAGCTTCTTTTTATCATTATTTTAAAATTGAAGATGAAGATAATCGAGAAGTATATGATTTATTAATGGGAGTTTCATGGAAAAGTGGTTTAGAATCATTGTTTTTAATATTTTTAGAAGAGAGGTACGAGTAGATGGCACAAGAGTTTTCATATGAAATTATAGAAGAAATTGTTGTTCTTTCAGAAAATCCTAAGGGGTGGAGAAAAGAATTGAATTTGGTTAGTTGGAATGGACGTCCGCCAAAATTTGATTTAAGAGATTGGGCACCGGGACACGAAAAAATGGGAAAAGGTGTAACATTGTCAAACGAAGAATTTAATGCATTAAAAGAAACACTAAATAAAATGTAGGTGATAAAAAATGAAAAGTATGACAGGATATGGAAAAAGCAGTTGTTTAAAAGAAAACTATCAAATTGTGGTTGAAATTAAATCAGTGAATCATCGTTTTTTAGACACTCAAATTAGAATGCCAAGAGAGTTCAATTCGTTGGAAATTCCGATGAAAAATCAGGCTAAAAAACAGTTGAATCGTGGTCGAGTAGAGTGCTTTGTTACGATCCAAAAAGAAGCTAATGCGTATCAAAGTATGACTATTAATTGGAATTTAATGGATCAATTAGTAGAGGAACTGAATGATGCTAAAGAGAAGCGATATAAAGATAAAAAATTCTCCCCCTCTAAAATAATGACAGGAGTAATTATGCATCCGGATTTATTTGAGGTAACTGAAAAAAATGAAACAGATGATTTTTTAGAAAAAGATGTATTAGAAACCTTTGAAGCGGCTATAAAAGAATTAGATGATAGTCGACTAACGGAAGGAACTGAGATAAAAAAATACTTTGAAATGTATCAATTAGAAATAAATGAGGCGATTCAAAAAATAAAAGAGCAATCAAAAGCGATTGAAAAGGATCACCAAGATAAATTAGAAAAAAAAATAACTGAGTTGATCGGGGAAAAGATTGAAGAGAATCGCTTGTTAACAGAAGTAGCTCTTTTGATTGAACGTGGTGATATCAATGAAGAATTAGATCGTTTAGTTATACATGTTGGAAAATTAACACAATTACTTGAAAAGGAAGGTTCAGTTGGAAAAGAAATGGACTTTTTGATCCAAGAAATGAATAGAGAAGTAAACACAATTGGCTCTAAATCAAATACAATTGAAATTAAAGAGCAAGTCGTTTTTCTTAAAACAGTTGTTGAAAAAATTAGAGAACAGGTTCAAAATATTGAGTAGTTTGCTATATATTTAAATTTTTTATGAAATCAACCTTGCAATATTTTCTTTCAGAGTGCATTATAGTAAATAAAACTAAAAAGTATGTGAAAGGAAGACAACATGTCAGAAAGAGGGTTATTAATCGTCCTATCCGGGCCATCTGGTGTCGGTAAAGGAACGGTCAGAAAAGCAATATTTGATAGTGAAGGCCATGAATTTGTATATTCTATCTCAATGACGACTCGTCAAATGAGAAAAGGAGAGAAAGAAGGTACCGATTACTTCTTTCGTTCAAGAGAAGAATTCGAAGAGTTGATTCACACTGGAAAAATGTTAGAGCATGCAGAGTATGTTGGCAACTATTACGGAACCCCCTTAGATTACGTGAATCAAACGCTTGATTCAGGTAAAGATGTCTTTTTAGAGATAGAAGTCCAAGGTGCAATGAAGGTGAAAGAAAAGGTGCCAGATGGTGTCTTTATTTTCTTAACACCACCGGATTTTGATGAGTTGAAATCAAGGATTGTTAATCGCGGTACAGACGATATGGCCGTGATTGATGAGAGAATGAAAGTGGCTCGAGAAGAAGTTGAAATGATGCGCCACTATGATTATGCTGTCGTTAATGATAAAGTTAGTATGGCAGTAAATCGTATTAAAAAAATAATTGAGAGCGAACATTACCGAGTAGATCGGGTAATTGATCGCTACGAAAAAATGTTAAAGGAGTTTTAAATTATGTTAACCCCATCAATTGATAAATTATTAGAACAAGTAGACTCAAAATATTCATTGGTTATCTTATCGAGTAAACGTGCTCACGAATTAGACTTAGGAGCTCAACCGATGATTGAAGAAGATAAATTTGTTTCAGTTAAAAATGTTGGCCGCGGATTAGAAGAAATCGCAAGTGGTGATGTTGTAGTTGATCCAAATCCAGAGTTAAAAAGAGAGTTATTAAAACGCCAAGAAGAAGAAAAAAAAGCCAATAAACGTCGTGAACATCAAGAACTAGAAGCACGCGTTCAAATGGATCGTAAAATATAATTATAAGGAAATGGGTTGTGACTGAAGTGTAAAATCTTTTGTTGCAACTCTCCTTTTTTTTATACTCGATTTATACTGACTTTTCGATTGTGATAATTTGTTACTTGTAAATTACTAGATTGAAACAGACAAAGACGCTAATTTTTAGTACAATAAGACAGATGAGAAAGGATGAGATGTGATGCCGTTTATAGCAGATATTATTGTTGATGTCCCTGCGATGCAGACAGATCAACCTTTTAGTTATGCTGTTCCAGATATGTTGACTGAATTAATAGAAATAGGTATGCGTGTAGAAGTACCTTTTGGTAATGGGAATCGTCATATTCAAGGTTTTATTGTTGGTTTAAACGAAGTGAATGAGCTAGAAAAAAGCTTGAAACCGATTTTAAATGTTTTGGATTTACATCCTGTATTAAATGAAGAACTGTTGAAATTAGCAGATGAAATGAAAGAGAAAACGTATTCCTTTAAAATTACATGCCTACAAACGATGCTACCAAGTGTCATGCGCTCTAGCTACAAAAAGTATGTCACGCTACTTGATCATGACCTTCCAAAAAATATCACGGAAGATCTTTTTTTAGGTTTAGCAGAGATTGAATGGGAAGAAGCAAAAGAATCACCTCACTTTTCAGAATTATTAAAACTAAGGCAGTTAGGCAAAGTTGATATTCGCTATGAAGTCACCACGAAGAATAAAGTAAAGACAAAGCGAGTTATAAAAAAAGCTATGGAAAACTCGGAGTTGCTGACTGAAAAAGAGAATACTAGAAAAAATGCAACGCAAAAATTGCGTTTAATCGCTTTTTTAATGGAGATTACAGATTCAGAATTTAGTATCAAAGAATTAATAGAAGACCATCAGATTACGAGGTCTACGATTAATGATGGAGAGCGCGCAGGGTGGTTAGTTATTGAGGAACGAGAAGTATACCGAGACCCCTATGCTCTCCATCAATTTAAACAAGATTCTCCATTAGTGTTAAACAAAGAACAACAGGTAGCCTTAGACGCGTTAAGTGAATCTATAGATAATGAGCAATCAGATGTCTTCTTATTAGAAGGAGTTACAGGAAGTGGAAAAACAGAAGTCTACCTCCAAGCAATTGCTCGTGTCCTCAAAAAGAATCAGACGGCTATTATGTTAGTTCCGGAAATTTCTTTAACCCCTCAAACTGTGACTCGGTTTAAAAAAAGGTTTGGAGATGAAGTGGCCGTTTTACATAGTGGACTTTCTCAAGGGGAAAAATATGATGAATGGCGAAAAATTGAACGCAAAGAAGCTAGAGTTGTAGTTGGAGCGAGGTCAGCTATTTTTGCCCCTCTTGAAAATATAGGTTTAATTGTAATTGATGAAGAACATGAGGGTAGTTATAAGCAAGATGAAACGCCTCGCTACCATGCGAAAGACTTAGCGATTTGGCGAGGAAAGTATCATCATTGTTCTGTTCTCTTGGGAAGTGCGACACCCTCACTAGAAGCAAGAGCTAGAGCACAAAAGAATGTTTATCAGCTATTAACGTTAGAAGAACGAGCTGTCTCTAAAGCAACGTTACCTAAAATCGATATTATCGATATGAAAGAAGAAATGAAGCAATCTTTAACCACGACTTTTTCAAAGGTTCTACTCGAAAACGTCAAAGCAAGAATTGAGAGGAAAGAACAGTCAGTCCTCATGCTAAATAGAAGAGGGTATTCGGCGTTTGTTATGTGTAGAGACTGTGGGTATGTTTTACCATGTCCCAATTGTGATATTTCCTTAACGCTTCATATGGATACGAAACAAATGAAGTGTCATTACTGTGGTCATGAAGAGCGGATACCGTATCGTTGTCCAGTATGTGATGGCGATAAAATTCGTTATTATGGTACAGGTACCCAAAAAGTAGAAGAGGAACTAAAGGAATTACTGCCAGAAGCAAGAGTGATTCGAATGGATGTGGATACTACTCGAAAAAAAGGAAGTCATGAAAAATTATTAAAGCAATTTGGCAATCAAGAAGCAGATATTTTACTTGGAACACAAATGATTGCTAAAGGATTAGATTTTCCAAATGTAACTCTTGTTGGGGTGTTAAATGCAGATACGGCTTTAAATTTACCAGATTTTAGATCCAGTGAAAAAACCTTTCAACTCCTTACTCAGGTGAGTGGTCGAGCGGGCCGAGGGGACAAAAAAGGAGAAGTTATTATTCAAACGTTTAACCCGGATCATTACGCGATTCAACTAGCTAAACAGCAAGACTATGAGGCCTTTTATAAAAAAGAGATGCAACTTCGTCATCAAGGGAACTATCCTCCTTTTTACTTCACTGCTCAATTAGTGGTAAGTCATGAAGAAGAGCATCAAGCAGCTAAAAAAATGTATGAAATTGTTGCTTTTTTGAAGCAATTTTTATCAGACAAAGCAATTCTTTTAGGTCCAACACCAAAATCAGTTGCGAGAATTAATAAAAGGTATTATTATCAAACAGTTATTAAATATAAAAATGAAACGACTTTATCGATAGGATTAAAACAAATTTTAGAGGAATCTCAAAAAGAGATTAGAAATGGCTTGCGAATTACCATAGATATGGAACCGCAACATTTCATTTAGAAAGGATAATCACTTGAAAAAAATAGTAATGTACCCAAATAAAGTATTAACAACACCAACTAAAAAAGTAGCGCATATAGATGATGATTTAATTGATCTATTAGATGATATGTATCAAGTTATTAAAGCAAAAGATGCAATTGGTTTGGCTGCTAATCAATTAGGGATTTCAAAAAGTGTGATTGTTATCGAACTAGATAAAGAATCTGGTCTTTTTGAAATGATTAACCCAGAAATTATTGCTCAGTCAGGTAAATCAATTGATGTAGAAGGCTGTTTAAGCTTCCCAGAAGTGTATGGAACGATTGAGAGGTACGAAGAGGTAACTGTTCGTTATGTGGACCGTGAGGGCTATGAAATGGAAGTTGATGCCACAGGTTACCTAGCAAGAGCTTTCCAACATGAGATGGAGCATCTGAAGGGTGAGATTTTTACAGATAAATTTATTGAAACAATTAAACCAGAAAATTTAGCAGATTATATGGAGGAACACGGTTATGACTAAAATTATATTTATGGGAACACCTGGATTCTCAGTTCCAATTTTAGATGGTTTAGTAGAAGCTGGATACGAAGTGTTGCGTGTCGTGACGCAACCGGATCGTCCAGTTGGAAGGAAAAAAGTATTAACGCCACCTCCAGTGAAGGAAGCGGCGCTAAAACATAATATTAAAGTCTTGCAACCTGAAAAAATTAGTGGCTCTGAAGAAATGGAAGAAATTATAAACTTAGCACCAGATTTAATTGTGACGGCTGCTTTTGGTCAGTTCTTACCAGAAAAATTACTGGAAGCTCCCCATTTAGGTGCCATTAATGTACACGCATCACTTCTTCCAAAATACCGAGGAGGAGCGCCTGTTCATTATTCCATTATCAATGGAGATGATAAGACAGGTGTCACGATTATGCGTATGATTAAAAAAATGGATGCCGGAGATATTTTAACACAACAGTCTTTACCAATTGAAAAAACAGATGATGTAGGAAGTATGTTTGATAAATTAAGTTTACTTGGAAAAGAAATGTTGTTAGAGATGCTACCAACCTTTTTAGATGGAAAGATAAGAGAGATACCTCAAGAAGAAAACGGTGTGACTTATTCTCCTAATATTACGCGTGAACAAGAACAAATTGATTGGAATAAGACAAGTCGTATGGTCGATTGCCAAGTTAGAGGCATGCGCCCGTGGCCAGTAGCGTATACTATATATCAGGATAGTCGCATGAAAATGTGGGATACAACGGTATTAGAAGAAGAGGATACAGCAGAAAAACCAGGAACTATTATTCAGTTAAATAAGAAAAGTTTTTGGGTAGCATGTGGTGAAGGAACAGTATTACAAATCAATGACTTACAACCAGCAGGTAAAGGGCGCTTAAAAGCGGTTGAATACTTAAATGGTGTGGGCCGAGAAATGGAAGTAGGAAATAAATTTGAATAAAAATCGTAAATTACCAAGAAAAGTGTATGAATCACCTCGTTTAGCTGCTCTTGAGTTATTGGTTCAAGTGTCAGAACAAGATGCGTACTCCAACTTACTCGTTAAAGAATATATCACTAAACATAGATTAGCTGAAAAAGATGCTCGTTTAATGACGGAGATCGTCTATGGAACGATTAGTCGGAAAATGACTCTAGAATATGGTTTAACTAGCTTTGTTGAAGATACTTCAAAAATTGAAGATTGGGTGAAGCAGTTATTACTTTTATCAATGTATCAAATGGAATACTTAGATAAGGTACCTATGTATAGTGCTATTAGCGAAGCTGTTGAGATAGCCAAAGCAAAAGGTAATCCAGGAATTGGTCGTTACGTGAACGGCGTATTAAGAAGTGTTCAAAGAGAAGGGCCTCGTTCTACAGAGGAGATTAAAAATAAAGCTAAACGATTATCAACGGAGATAAGTTTGCCAAAATGGTTAACGAAAAAATTAATAGACGAACTAGGCTATGAAGAAACAAAAGAACTAGGAGAATCTCTTTTATTACCAAGTAAGGCTAGTGCACGAGTTAATACAAATCAAGTATCACGAGAAGAAGCGATTGAGCGCTTAGAAGAAGAGGGAATCTTTGCTGAAAAAAGTGATATTTCACCTTTTGGTATTGTAGCCAAAAAGGGATTTTTAGCTGGTAGCTCACTTTTTAAAGAAGGTTTAATAACTGTTCAGGATGAAAGTTCTATGTTGGTAGCTCCAAGCATGCAAATTGAAAAGAATCATCAACTATTAGATGCTTGTGCAGCGCCAGGTGGAAAAACAGTACACATGGCCACCTACTTAGATGAAACTGAAGGTGGGAAAATCACGGCCTTAGATATTTACGAGCATAAAATCAAACTAATCAATGAAAATGCTAGTCGGATGAATGTCGAGAATGTTATTGAGACTAAGTTACTTAATGCAAACGATGTGACTGAAGTTTTTGAAGATGACTTATTTGATAGAATTTTAGTAGATGCTCCTTGTTCAGGGTTAGGTTTGTTAAGGCGAAAACCAGATATAAAATACAGTAAAAAAACAGACGATATCTTAGAGTTACAACAGATTCAGCTAGAAATATTAGAAAGTGTTGTTACAAAAGTTAAGGTATGGGGTATAATAACCTATAGTACATGTACTATTACTTCTGAGGAAAATAAAGAAGTTGTAGAACAATTTTTGGAAAAACATCCTAACTTTGAAAAAGTTGATTTGGTGGGTATAGATACTGTTTCTGAAAGTTATCAAGACAAGATGTTACAAATTTATCCACATCAGTATCAGACGGATGGCTTTTTCATTTGTTGCTTAAGAAGAAAAGCTTAGTTAGCCGAACAAAGGAGTGAACTCATGAAAATTGAATTCCAGACGAATGTAGGACGCAAAAGAAAAAGTAATCAAGATACAGTAGGTGTATATAAAAATCAAGCAGGGATTGTTATAGGTATTGTAGCTGATGGAATGGGAGGCCACCAAGCAGGAGACACAGCAAGTTTTTTAGCCGTGACTGGACTTGGTAAGTCTTGGGAAGAAACTAAACTAAGTAATCAAGAAGAAGTAGCAAATTTCTTAGTATCAGCTATTCAGCGTGAGAATCAAGTTATTTATAATGAAGGTAGCAATAATCCAGAAAAATTTGGAATGGGAACAACAGTAGTCTTAGCAGCGTTATTAGGAGAACAAATACTACTAGCGCACGTTGGCGATAGTCGCGCTTATATTGTTCGAGATGCCTCTATAAAACAACTCACAGATGACCATTCTTTAGTGAACGAATTGGTGAAAACTGGGGAAATAACCTCAGATATGGCAGCAAAACACCCTAAAAAGAATATTTTAGTAAGGTCGGTAGGTGTACCTGGAAATGTTGAAGTTGACGTATCCGCTCTATCTATATTAGAAAATGATCATTTACTACTCTGCTCTGATGGATTAAGTAATATGTTATCAGATAGTGAGATTAAACGAATTATTCAGCAACCAATCTCGTTAAAAGATAGAGTTGATCAGTTGATAATAGAAGCAAATGAAGCTGGAGGAACAGATAATATTACAGCTTTATTAATAGAGTTTACGTCTCCAAACAAGGAGGACTATGAGGTATGATAAAAATAGGTACCAAAATAGGCGAACGCTATGAAATTATCGGAAACATTGGTAGTGGTGGAATGGCCAATGTTTATCTAGCGAAAGATTTAATCTTAAATAGAGAAGTTGCAGTTAAAGTATTACGTTTTGACTTTCAAAATGATCAAGATGCGATTCGTCGCTTTCAAAGAGAAGCTTTAGCAGCAACAGAGATGGTTCACCCTAATATTGTAAGTGTATACGATGTTGGTGAAGAAAATGGTATGCAATACATTGTAATGGAATATGTAAAAGGAACTGATTTAAAGCAATATATTAAAAATCAAACACCTATTCCATTAAATACTGTAGTAGGCATTATGGGTCAAGTTTTATCAGCTATTTCTTTGGCTCATCAGCATCAAATTATTCACCGTGATTTAAAGCCACAAAACATATTAGTTGATGAAGATGGAACAGCAAAGATTACTGATTTTGGGATCGCTATAGCTCTTTCAGAAACATCAATTACTCAAACAAACACCTTGTTAGGTTCTGTGCACTACTTGTCACCAGAACAAGCAAGAGGTGGTATGGCAACACGCCAATCTGATATCTATGCACTGGGAATTATTTTATATGAGTTGCTAACAGGCAAGGTACCTTTTGAAGGTGAATCTGCTGTTTCAATTGCATTAAAACATTTCCAAAAAGATATGCCATCTGTTAGAGAAATAAACCCAGCTATTCCACAAGCTGTAGAGAACGTCGTATTGCGTGCAACCGCGAAAGAAACAGCAGATCGATATAAAACTGTAGATAGTATGTTCGCAGACTTAAAAACAGCTCTGAACCCAGAAAGAGCAAATGAAGCTCTTTTTGAACCAACTGCAATGATGGAAGAAACAATTATGCTTGATCCAATTGACGAGAGTTATATCCCAAACTCAACACCTCAAGAAACGTCAAAATTATCAGCAAATCAAGATTTAGATGATGATGAGGATGATTTAGATGAGTCAAAGAAAAAATCTAATCGAAAAAAGAAAACTTTTTTTATTGTTATAGGATTAATTATTTTCTTAATCGGAGGATTGTTCGTTTTAGGACGTAAGGGTGGAGATGTTGTTATTCCAGATTTGACGGGTAAAACTGAAACAGAAGCCATCATGCTTCTACAAGATAAAAAAATAAAAGTAGGTAAAACAAAAACCATTAGTGATAATAAAGTTGAAAAAGATTTAGTGGTAAAAACCGAGCCACCAATAGGCACTTCTGTTAAAAAAGAAAAAGGTGAAGTGACTCTTTATATTAGTTCTGGTAAAAAAGGAATTAGAATGAAGGATTACACAGAAGAAGATGTAACTGATGCGAAGGATGATTTACTAAGCCTAGGATTTAAGGATGAGAATATATCAATTAAAAAAGAATATTCTGACTCTTATAAAGCAGATACAGTAATAAAACAAACACCAAAAGTAAGTAAAAATGTGAATCCAGAAGAGACAAAAGTGACTCTTATTGTCAGTGATGGCTCAAAAACATTTAAATTATCTAATATGACAGGATTCTCCAGAAATAGAGCAATGACCTATTTAGATAGCATGGATTTATATTTTGAAGATGCTGGAACGGATTATTCCGATGTAACTGCAGGTAACGTTGCCTATGTTTATCCTAAAAATGGAAATTCATCTAGTGAAGTGAAGAAAGGCGATACTATCTATGTCGTATTTTCAGCTGGACCAAAACCGACACAATCTACGCCATCTTCGACATCATCTAGCTCCGAATCATCAAGTACTGAAGAATCAGAAGAATCTACATCTTCTAGTGAAGTCGATCCACCTAAAGAAACAGTAGGTAGTGGGGATGAAGTGGGGAAAGAAAAGAATGAAAGTTAGAAAGAGAATCTTTTGATTTCTCTTTCTTTCTTTTTTTGTTTTGACTTGTGTTACAATAAATAGCGTATAAGGTAAGTCTTTAAAAGGAGGGATACTGTTGCCAAAAGGACAAATAAGGAAGGCTTTAAGTGGTTTTTATTATGTTTATCACGAGGGTAAAACTTATCAGACGAGAGCACGTGGGAATTTTAGAAATCGAAACATCACTCCTTTGGTTGGGGACTGGGTAATGTTTGAGAGCACTAATATGACAGATGGTTATGTCTTAGAAGTATTAGAAAGAGAGAATGAATTAATCAGGCCACCAGTTTCAAATGTCGATTTAGGAGTTGTTGTTACAAGTTGTGTAGAGCCAAATTTTTCATATAACTTACTAGATAGATTTTTAGTAACATTAGAATCAAAACGAATTAAGCCAATTATTTATATAACAAAATTAGATATTGCATCAGATGAAGTGAAGCAAGAAATGAAACAAATGAGACAATATTATGAGTCGATAGGTTATTCTGTTTTATTTTCTGAAGGAAATAAAACAGAGGGATTAACATCGTTTTTCAGGGATAATTTAACTGTATTTATGGGGCAATCAGGTGCTGGCAAATCAACGTTATTAAATAAAATTGCACCAAGTCTAGAGTTAGAAGTAGCGGCTATCTCAGTAGCACTAGGTCGTGGGAAGCATACGACCAGACATGTAGAATTATTAGAACTAAATGGTGGTCTTGTTGCCGATACTCCAGGGTTTAGCTCCATTGAATTTTTAGAGATTGAGCTGGAAGACTTACCAAAAGAGTTTCCAGAGTTTTTGGAAGCGTCTAACTTTTGTAAATTTAGAGAGTGTAAACATCACAAAGAGCCAAAATGCGAAGTAAAAAATCGTCTTGAAACAGGAGAGATTCTTCAGTCCAGGTATGATAATTATTTACAATTTTCAGAGGAAATAAAAAATCGTAAACCAAAATACAATAAAAAATAAAAGCGAGGAAGATTACTATGGTAAAGATAGCACCATCTATTTTAAGTGCAGATTTTGCAAATTTAGAAAGAGATATTAAATTAGTCGAAGAAAAAGGCGCGGATTATATTCATGTAGATGTCATGGATGGCCAATTTGTTCCAAATATTACATTGGGAGCTAATATCGTCTCAGCCATTCGTCCAGTAACTGAACTACCTTTAGATGTTCACTTGATGATTGTTGAACCAGAACGTTTTATTGCAGATTTTGCTAAAGCTGGTTCGGATATTATTACTGTTCATGCAGAAAGTACCGTTCATATTCACCGAGCGATGCAATTAATAAAAACAGAAGGTGTTAAAGCCGGCGTTGTGATTAATCCAGGAACACCAGTTTCTGCAATTGAACATGTGTTGTCTTTAGCTGATTTAGTGTTAGTTATGACAGTAAATCCGGGATTTGGAGGACAAGCTTTTATTGAAGAATGTTTAACAAAAGTAGAGAAATTAGCAGATTTACGAAAAGAAAAAGGTTACACGTATGAAATTGAAATTGATGGTGGAGTGGATAACCTCACAGCTAAATCTTGTGTAGATGCAGGAGCAGATGTTCTAGTAGCTGGTTCTTATGTTTATAACTCCGAAGATGTTGGAGAGAGAATAAATACATTAAGAGACGTTACAAAATAATGATTGATGATGTTGTAATTATTGGTGGAGGTCACCCTAAAGATTGGCCTTCTCTTGATTTTTATAAAAAAAAGAGTACCGTTTTTATTGGTGTTGACCGAGGAACATTATATGGATTAAAAGCAGGTTTTCCAATTGATAAAGCTGTTGGTGATTTTGACTCTTTAAATGAAGAAGAATGGCTCTTTGTTAGCGATAATGTTTCTGATATTGAACGTTGTCAGTCGGAAAAAGATGATACAGATATGGAATTAGGAGTCTTGTCTGCATTGCAGACTTATCCTAATGCTAATATTATCTTAATTGGTGCTACAGGTGGCAGATTAGATCATTACTTATCTAATTTATGGTTACCCCTTCAAGAAAGATTTATGCCTATTTTAGAGCAAATCACTCTGTTAGATAGATTAAACAGTGTTTCTTATTTCAAACCAGGGAATCATACAATAAAAAAAGACCGAGACAAAACCTATCTAGCTTATATTTGTTTAACCCCTGTTGAAAAACTTAGCTTGTATGATGCAAAATATCAATTAGATAAAGTTGATTTTTTATACCCAAGATCTTTATCCAGTAATGAGTTTATAGGGAAAACGAGTTCTTTTTCATTTGATACAGGGATTATGAGCGTCATTCAGTCAAAGGATGAATTGAAACAGTGATTATTTTAGAAGTAACATTAGATTTCTTATCTAGGAAAGGAGTTTTTTGAAATGTACAAAAGTGAGAAAAAAAGAGCAACTAAATTAGGTGTTTTAGCGTTATTTGCAGTTACAGCAACTATGATAACCAGTGGGTGTAGCAGTAAAATGAACAGCTTCTCATTTAATACTGACCAGAAAGATACGATACAAATTCCAGAAAATGATAAAAAAGAGATGATTGTTGAAACAGGTAATTTTTCTTTACCAAGTGCAGGTAGTGTAAATGTTAATGTAAACGGAAGAATAGATTCTGGCGAGCTTTCTGTCCATATCATAGATAAAGATACTAATAAAGAAGTCTATCAAATGGCAGGAGAGCAATTAAAAGTCTCAGAAACAATCCAGTTAGATCCAGCAACATATATTATTCAAGTGAAAGCTAACAATTACGATAAAAATGTCATCAATTATAATTATAAAATCAGCATAAATAATGATTAAGTGAAAAAGAAATAAAAAGCTCGTGGTAGTTTAACATCTAAAGATGCAGCTATCACGGGCTTTTTATTTCTTTTTTTATTTGTCTAGCTTAATTTTACAATCGGCGTTAAATTAAGCTATATTGTATTATGTTTTTAATATGGAATAGGAACTAAATAATTATTAACTTTTAGATAGACCGATAGAGTTTCAATTTCTTGTTCAACGTTAAGAAGAACACTATCTTTTTTAGGAACATTGAATTCCATAGGCTCACTGCCATTTAGATAATAAACAACAGTATAATTTGTTTTTTTGTTAGAGTTTGTAAACTTAATCGTTGAATCTTCCATAAACTCTAAACCTATATTATTTTGTATGTAGTTGTCTCCGATGACACCTATTTTATAACTAACATCACTTGTTAAATAATCTGAATCAAAATGAACTTTATTCGTGATTGCACGTCCCTGTAACTGTGCAGGTAATTCATGAGGCATTATTGATGTTGTAGTGGCGCGGTCAGCAACCACTTCTACATAAAGATCTGTGTTATAAGGAACATTTTCAAATTTCACTTGTCCAGATTTTGAAGTAGTAGACGCACTATCAACCACTTCTCCATTTTCGTTCAATAAGTTAACATTTGTTTCGTAGTTTGAGAACTCTAAAAAGTCTTTTTTACCGTTTGAGTTCTTATCATAAAAAACATTCAATTCTACGTTAGCAAATTCTCTAATTCCGAAATAGAAAGTATTAGCCTTGCGTACTCTTAAACCGGTTAGATCATACATATTACCAAAGTAATCCACCATACCAATTCTAAATGAAGGTAGATTTCTTAAAAATGTTTCTACTTGTGAAGCTACTTTGATAACATTCTCTGTTTTTTTATTTTCTAGTGCTAGATTAGTATCTACATAAGAAGCGACTGAAACAATACCTTTTATAGTATCAGCTAATAAAGAGATAGCTCTGTTAGGGTCAGTAGTATCAATATCTGAACCTGCTAAAATCTCCGGATTATCTAAGAGTTTTAAGTAGTCGCCATCAGTTAAGATAGAAACAAGTAACTCTAATTTTTTCCGTTCTTTTATAATATCTGAAAGAGTAAAGTTAACTGGAGAACGTAGAACTACGTATAAACCAGAACTAGCATCATTAATTCGAATATCATTTTGAGATTTTGCTGTTCTAACATAAACACCATCAGCTAAATCAACGTTACCAGTACTTAAAACACCACCGATTAGACCACCAACATTAATATTAGCAAGTGAACCATCTTCGATTGCTTTCTTTAAGGAATTAACATTAAAAACAAGGAAGCTTTTACTTTCAGCTAGAGCTTCATCATCTTCTTTAGTACCATTCCAATTGACATCGACAAATGGGACAACATTAAAACTTGTTGAGACATTTAATGGAAGATTTTTATTGGCAAGCAAGCTATCAACTTTAACTTCAACAATGTTATTCTCCATATCATTTTCTAGAGGAAGTTTATATTTATCTAAGGTTGAACCATATCTTAAATAATAAATTCCTTTCTTTAATTTGCTGAAAGAGAAATCTCCAAAAGCATTGGTTGAGGTTGTTTTAATTGCATTTGTATTTTGCTGAGCACTTTCGATATTTGGGAAGAGAGATACAGGCTGTCCCTTAACACCAATTTCGAAGTTTTTAAGATCGAACTCTCCATTCTTGTTGCTATCTTGATAAACTTTACCTACGACAGTACTGATTTTCCAATCTATTGCAGCATCACTTTTTACTGAGAAACTAAACATAAAAAATACCGAAAAAACAAACATTAAAACTAACTTTTTCTTCTTCACTTTTTTCTCCCCTTTTTTTAACAACGCCGATGTAAAATTAAGTTAGACAAATAAAAAAACATTTGTGAGACACTCACATGATAATTCTATCTAAAGAAATACGGAGAGTCTTCGCAAATGACTTACAAACATCATACTACATAAAAATTTGTTTTAATAGAACCATATTTTAATTTTTTAATAACACTGTTATAAAAGTGTCTAAGTATTTATCTTACTTTGTTAAAACGATCAACAAGATTTGAAATAGTTCACAAAATGAACTTTTTTATCTTTTAGATAAATTTAATAAAATCTAATCATTTTATAACTATTGTTTTATTCAATGTTTATAGTCTTAATATTGTTTATTGTATAGTTAAATTGTTAAAAAAGGTTTTTATAAAACGTTTAAAACAATTAGCGAAATATATAAGAGGTTATAATTATTTTTAATGTAATGCATAAATTAAATAACGAACATATTCATTAAGTTGGTCTATAACAACTTAATGAACAGCCGTATTTTTTAAAAAAGGCTCTCAGAAATATTCTGAGAGCCCTCGTGATGATTAGTTATTTAATGAAGCTTATGATGAGTGTTAAATAACGTTCATTAATATTTTTTTAATTTTAATTGTGTACATGATATTATTCCTAATAAAACAATAATCCCTATAGATGTCACTTTTATTCCCATCGGAAAAGTGACATTGACATTACTTATTTGTTCCGCAGTGATGCCAGTTACTACTGATACACTACTTATATAAGTTGTCGGTAATAAATGACTTATTTTTTGAAGTGGTTGAACGGTATTCAATAATAATAACGGCGCCATTATTACCAGTAACGATACAAATAATGAAGTTAGTTGATTCCTGATTAAATAATTGATTAGGTATGTCATTAACATGCAGAATATCACTGCTAGAAGAGATAATACTATAGATAAGCCTATAACATTTTTAGCATCTTGAAAATAGATGTCGTTATCTCCAATTTTACTAGATTGTATTGAAAAATTAGAATCTCCCATTCCAAATATTAGTGAAGCTATTCCAAAAGGTAAAACAAGGTTAATTGCTAATATAAATAAACTAACAATTCCACCCAACGTTAAACTATTCAACATATTTTTTACTTTGCTATATGGAAGCAGAGAATATTTATTAATATTTTCATAGAACATATTAGAAAATAGTTGAGTTAATATAAATATGATAAAGATTGAAACCATTACAGGGATGATACGAGCTAAAATCCATAAAGTAAAAGTAATACCTTTAGTTGGAAATTCAGGATCTTGATAATCAATATTTTTTCTTTGTAATTCTTGATAAAATAATAAATCACGTTGTATCGCTTTGTTTAATTCTGGTGATACATTTTTATCAGCAATTGTATTCTTTTTATCTTCTTCAGTTATTTCTATTAAAATTTTATATGCAGACGACCAATCATTATTCTTTGCATAAGATAGAATTTCATTATTTTTTTTAATTCTATATTCGTTATATTCAATCGATTTTTTCATATTTATATATTCTACTGATTTTTTATCTTCTAGAGATGCTAATTCTTCCTTTAATATTCCAGTAGTTTTTTCTGTAGAGGTGTTACTCATATTTAGATTTGCTATTAGTCCAGTAGTATTATAATTCGATGCATTAAAATACAAACAAACTGAAATAAGAATTAATCCTAACGCAAAAGGTAAGTAAGTATATTTACTTTTTAGAGCAGCTTTTAAATGAAATTTAAGATAGTTCATTTTTTTGCACCTCCAATTTACAATTATTAAAACTTAGGATGTAATCACATTCAGCAGAAATATCTTCTGCATAGTGCGAAGATATAATGATTATTTTATTTTCTCTTTTTACTAGTGTATTTAGTTGTAAAAATAATTTTTTTCTACTTTGTTCATCTAGGCCGTTAGTTATCTCATCCATAATCAAGCAAGGAGCATCACTCACGGTATACATCGCTATAAGCAATCGTTGTTTCATTCCTAATGAATATTTTTTTACGGGAATATTAACATATTCTTTCATGTCCCAATAACTGATCACATCTTCAATATCTTTAGATGATTTCCATGCCTTTTTTACAAATCTTAGATAGTCTTTTCCTGATACATTTTTATCTAACCATTCAGATACTTCAAAATAAAAGATATCAGATTTATTTTGTGATATGGGTTTTTTATTTAGATTTATTTGTCCACTATCACGGGGAATTAAATCTGTAATACTTCTAAAAAAGGTTGTTTTTCCAGCACCATTAACAGCAACTAATCCGTATAAATTTCCCTTTGTAAACGTGTAGGTAAAATCTTTCAAAATTTCTTTTCGTGAAGTAATGGATAAATTCGTTATTTCTAACATAAAAATCCCTCCTATGTAGATATTCTTATATTTATTATAACGTATAAATAATAAGCGTACAAAACAGAGTATATGAATTGACAGATAGATCATGTTTATATATTATATAAACATACCGATTGAATGTTTTTTGAGGGAGGGAAAATAATAGGGTGAAAAAATATACGGCACAAGAAACTAAAAAATTAATTCTTGATACGTCAGCTAAACTTTTTATTGAAAAGGGTTATGAGCAAACATCCATTAGTCAAATAGTTTCAAACTTAGATGGCTTAAGTAAAGGAGCTGTGTATCATCATTTTGATTCGAAATTTCAAATTATTGTAGGAATTGCCAAACGGTTTATTCCTGATGAAGGTATTCTAGCGACTATTAGTGAGAATCAAACGCTTACTGGATTAGAAAAAATTCAAGAAATACTAATGGAAGGGATGTTTAATGAATCGATTCATGAATCAACAGCCTCTTCCGTCGAATTATTAACAGATGCCACGTTTAGTGCTGTTTATAACGCTCAGATGTGTCACGAATTAGTTCCTCTATTTGAAAAACTAATTAGTGAAGGGATTGAGGATGGTTCGATTGATGTCATTCAGCCAAGAGAAATGGCAGAATTTATTATTTTAACAACCACTACTTGGTTCATACAAGCTCTTTTTCCAGAAACGGTGACTTTTTTGTTTCAAAAAATAACTGGGGCGCAATACGTTCTTAGAAAAAGTGGGATTGACGTTATAAGCGATACTGTTTTAGAAAGAATGATGCAGGAAATAAACAAAAAGGGAGCTGTTATTAATGAATAAAGGACTAAAAATAGTTGGAGCTCTTATTTTGGTTATATTAAGTTTTTTTGCTATCTGTTTTACAGGCGTTTTTATTAATAATAAAGTTAAATTAAACCAAGAAGCTAAAAAAATAAAAGATTACGGTAAAAAGGTAGAGATCAACGGGCAAAAAATGAATGTTGCTATTTTAGGTGAGGGAGATAAGACAATTGTTTTATTACCCGGTTACATGACAGCTGCACCTGTAATCGATTTTAAACCATTAACTGATGAGTTGAGTAAAGATTATCGAGTTGTTGTCATTGAACCTTTTGGATATGGTTTAAGTGATGATACTAAAAAGAAACGTTCTGTTGAAAATATAATAAGTGAGATTCATGATGTTTTATCCGATCTTAATATAACTGATTATACATTGATGGGACATTCGATTTTTGGCGTATATTCATTGGATTATATTAAAAAATATCCTGATGAAGTAAATGCGTTTATCGGTATTGATAGTAGCTTACCTGAGCAAGGTGGGGCGGATGATAACAAGTTAGGGACTATTAAGTTTTTAAGTCAATCAGGCTTGTTTAGAGTACTTACTAAAGCAAGCCCGGATATGTTAAATTTACCACCAGTAAAAGAAAGTTTAAAACGACAATATGAATACCTTTCACTTAAAAATATGGCTTCAAAAGCGACAATCAATGAAGGTGAAGAAATGACGGCTAACTTTGAGAAAGCATTAGCCATTCAGTATCCTAAAGAATTACCAGTTTTATATTTTTTGGCAACAGAGAGTACTGAATCAGATTCTAATTGGTTAAAGATGCATCAAGCTAGGGTGTTGAATAGCGTGAAGTCAGATATCGAAGTATTAGACGGCGGACATTACTTACATCATACAAAATCAAAAGAAATTTCTATTAAAACAAAAGAATTTTTGAACTAAAAGCTCTAAATCTATAGAAAAACTTTGTGAACGGGTTATACTATTATGACTGGAACATGGAGTTTTTTTATATGGAATGTTAGTATGATAGAAAAGGAAGGTGGAAGTATTGAAAAAACGCTATTATATTTATGGTCTATATGGAGTATGGGTTGTTTTATTTTTTGTGGTAACAGCTTTTACTTCACGAGATTATTTTTGGTTTTTCTTATATGCTGTTATTATGTTTCCAACGAGTAATTATTTAATGAAAAAAAGGAAACTGGAGATACATAAAATGTGGGAAATGGCTGAAGAATTAGAGTTGTCTAAGCAACAATTGAGCGAATTGTCAGGAATTGGAACGATTGATTTGGAAGCAACTAAATATACAGATAATGGGGCTTATTTTCCAAGTAGAAAGATAGTAAAGGAAACAATTGAAAAAATAGAGAAACTAAAAAACACTACGAATGAAAATCAATAAATTGATTTTTATTCGTAGTATTTATTTATATCTACATCTCAAGTTTTAAAACAGTTTAAACGCGTTCAACTTTTCCAGATTTCAAAGCACGAGCAGAAACCCAAACTTTTTTAGGCTTACCGTCAACTAAGATACGGACTTTTTGTAGGTTTGCACCCCAAGTACGTTTAGAAGCGTTCATTGCGTGAGAGCGAGTGTTACCAGATCTAGCTTTACGCCCAGTTATATAACATTCTTTTGCCATGATATTCCCTCCTTTGCTTTGAATTTATCATTTGTACAATAATCACACTAGAACAATTTATCATAATTTGACAGTTTATGCAATAAGAAATTCACTAGATTTTCAAATCAGGCAAAAAAAAATAAGGTAAATGATTTTTTCTTTAATAATATGATAGTTTATGATAAACTAAAGGGTGATAATGGGAAATACTGACTATAGGGAGGTAGCAAACATGGCTGTAAAAATTAAAACACAGGCTGGTACCATTGAAATTTCTAATGATGTCATCGCTACTGTTGTGGGCGGTGCGGCAACAGATATCTATGGTATTGTTGGAATGGCAAGTAAAAATCAAATAAAAGATAATGTAAATGATATTTTAGGTAAAGAAAGTTACTCTCGTGGCGTTGTAGTACGTCAGGAAGAGAATGGTGTGGCAGTTGATGTTTACATCATGGTAAGTTATGGAACCAAGATTTCTGAAGTTAGTCGTAACGTGCAAGAAAAAGTGAAATACAATCTTGAAACAATGCTTGGGGTTGTCGCAAATTCTGTTAATATTTTTATCCAAGGTGTCAGAGTACAACCTGAATAAAAAGTGATTGCACAACATATGAAGATATATGTGTTTGAATGAAATGAGGAGGAACATTTTAGTGGAAGTGAAGGCAATCAACGGAGGACAATTTCAAGGGATGGTTCAAGCTGGTGCAAATCGTTTGAATCAACATGCAGAATTTGTCAATTCTTTAAATGTTTTCCCTGTACCAGATGGTGATACAGGAACAAATATGGATTTATCAATGGCAAGTGGCGCAAAAGCGGTAAGAGATTCAACAAGTGAACATGTTGGAGAGTTAGCAGCTATTTTGTCAAAAGGTTTACTAATGGGAGCTAGAGGGAACTCTGGTGTTATCTTATCTCAATTATTTCGAGGTTTTTCAAAACAAATTATTGAAGAAGAAGAGTTAACAGCCCAAGGGTTAGCGGATGCACTTAAAAACGGAGTGGAAACAGCCTATAAAGCGGTGATGAAACCTGTTGAAGGAACAATTCTAACTGTTTCTCGTGGAGCAGCAATCGCTGCTGAGAAAAAAGCTAAAAACTCCGATAACTGTATCGAAGTAATGGAAGCAGCTTTAATAGGTGCTAAAAAAACATTAGCTAAAACACCTGATATGCTACCTGTTTTAAAAGAAGTTGGCGTTGTGGATAGTGGAGGCCAAGGGTTAGTATTTGTCTATGAAGGTTTTGTTGAATCGTTGTCTGGAAAAATTGTTGAGAGTGATTTACAACAACCAACACCGGGACAAATGGATGCAATGGTAAATGCTGAGCATCATAGAAGTGTATCAGGGGCTGTTGCTACTGCGGATATTAAATTTGGGTACTGTACTGAAATAATGGTTCGTATAGGTGAAGGTCCAACAGTAGATAGTGAGTTTGATTATGATACGTTTAGAAATTATTTAAACGAATTAGGTGATTCATTATTAGTAGTTTCTGATGATGAAATCATTAAAGTGCATGTTCATACAGAACATCCTGGTGAAGTGATGAACTACGGACAAAAATTTGGCTCTTTAATTAAAATTAAAGTAGACAATATGCGTGTGCAACATGAAACTATTTTAGAGCATGAAGGTGCTCCTGAAAAACCAAAAGAGCGAGTACCTTATGGGATTATTTCAGTGGCAGCAGGAAAAGGTGTTCAAGATCTTTTACGCAGTATGGGAGCTAATTATATTATTAGTGGCGGTCAAACTATGAACCCAAGTACGGAAGATATCTTAAAAGCTATTGAAGCTGTTCATGCAGAGAAAGTTATTATTCTACCAAATAATAAAAATATTTTTATGGCAGCGGATCAAGCAGCAGAAGTAAGTGAGATTCCAGCGATTGTTATTCCATCGAAAACTATTTCTCAAGGAATGACAGCTTTATTAGGGTTCAATGAACAAGTCTCTCTTGAAGACAATGAAGCGGCTATGAGAAGTATGCTAGAAGACGTTGTGAGTGGTCAAGTGACAACTGCCGTTCGTGACACATCAATTGATGGTGTTGAAATTACTAAAGATGATTATATCGGAATGATTGAAGGTAAAATAGTGGTCTCTAATTCTGATCGATTTGAAACCTCTTTTGAAACGCTAAAAGGTATGTTACAAGAAGATTCTGAAATAATTACAATTATTATTGGTGAAGAAGGTCAAAAAGAAGAGGCTGAAGCTTTAGAAGAAGCTTTAATGGAGTTAAATGAGGACTTAGAAGTTGAAATTCATCAAGGAGATCAACCAGTCTATCCATATCTTTTTGCAGCAGAATAATAATTAGATATAGGTCATAGAAAATAAGCGTTAAAAACTAATGATATTTTTTTAAAAGAGGCTACCAGTAACCGGGTCAGCCTCTTTTTTCATAAGGGAGGATGTCTATGAATCCACTAGAAAATCCAATCAACCAAATAAAGGGAGTTGGACCAAAAAGAGCAGAAACTCTAAATTCTTTAGGAATTATAACGATTGCTGATTTGTTAACCTATTACCCTTTTAGGTATGATGATATTCAGGAAAAAACGTTGGATGAGATTCAAGATCAAGAAAAAGTCGTACTAAAAGGGACTGTGCTAGCTGAGCCAGTAGTTAATTATTATGGCTTTAAAAAAAGTCGGTTGATTTTTAGGATGATGACGGAGCAAGCGGTTATCAATGTAACTTTCTTTAATCAGCCTTTTTTAAAAGCTAAAATACATGACTCTGAGGAGATTGCTATTTATGGGAAATGGGATGGTAAGCGGAAATCTTTAACAGGTATGAAAGTATTGGCCTCAAAAGAGGAAGAGGATTTTTCTCCTATCTATCATGTCAATAAACAAATTAGGCAGAAAACATTAGTAGATTTAATTCGAGGTTCCTGGGATGTTTACGGATCAGAGATGGAAGAGAATCTACCAAATTGGTTACTAGAAAAATATCGGTTGATGCCTAAAAAACAAGCAGCTTATGCAATGCATTTTCCAGAAAGTGTACAGGAAAATCGTTTAGCAAGAAGGCGTCTTGCCTTTGAGGAGTTTTTCTTGTTTCAAATGAAAATGATTCAATTGAAAAACCAAGAAACAAGAAAAGAAGTAGGGCATTCTATTCTTTATGATGTAAAAAAATTAAAAAAATTTATTAAAACTCTTCCTTTTGAACTAACGACTGCTCAAAAAAGAGTCGTCAATGAAATTTGTGTGGACTTAAGAAGTGAAGGGCATATGCATAGATTACTTCAAGGAGATGTTGGGAGCGGTAAAACGATTGTTGCAGCGATTGCTCTTTATGCAGTGGTTAGTGTGGGTTATCAAGGAGCATTGATGGTTCCAACAGAAATTTTAGCAGAACAACATATGGAAAGTTTACAGGGGTTGTTTGATCCTAAAGAGGTTAAGATCGATTTATTAACTAGCTCAACTAAAAAGGCTAAGCGAAAAGAATTGTTAGCAGAACTAGCATCTGGTGAATTAGATATTTTAGTAGGAACACACTCGCTCATTCAAGAGGAAGTAGTGTTTAATAATTTAGGGTTAGTCATTACAGATGAACAACATCGTTTTGGTGTTAATCAACGGAAACTTTTGCGTGAAAAAGGGGATAATCCAGATGTTTTATTTATGACAGCAACGCCTATCCCTAGAACGTTAGCCATTACAGCGTATGGAGAAATGGATGTTTCTGTGATTGATGAATTACCTGCTGGAAGAATACCTATAGAAACGAGATGGATCTTACCCAAGCAAATTGACCCTGTTCTAACGTGGATGACAGCTCAATTGAAAGCAGGGCATCAAGCTTATGTCATTTGCCCTTTAATAGAAGAATCTGAACTGTTAGATGTAAAAAATGCAACAGAAATTTATGATCACCTAAGTCAGTTTTTTGAACCTAATTTCAATGTTGGGTTACTCCACGGTAAAATGAAGGCTCAGGAAAAAGAGCAGATTATGGATGACTTTAAGAAAAATGAAACGCAGGTTCTTGTGTCAACTACTGTAATAGAAGTAGGAGTAAATGTTCCCAATGCCACTACTATGATGATAATGGATGCAGATCGTTTTGGGCTAGCTCAATTACATCAACTACGTGGACGTGTTGGACGAGGAAGTATCGCTTCTTACTGTATTTTAGTTGCTAGTCCTAAAAGCGATCAAGGAAAAGAACGAATGAAAATTATGACTGAAACGACAGATGGTTTTATTTTAAGTGAAAAGGATTTAGAAATGCGAGGTGCTGGAGATTTTTTTGGGGCAAAGCAATCAGGAATTCCAGAGTTTAAGGTTGGCGATATGATAGCGGACGTGGCGATACTAGAGACAGCTCGTTTAGAGGCTGTGACTTTGTGCAATCAAAAAGAATGGCAAGATAATTCTGAAAATCAAGTGTTGGTTCAGAGTCTGAAAAAAAGAGAGAATGATTCAGAGTTTTTAGATTAATTTGTCTGTGGTAGAATAGAAAATAGCTTAGTTTAAGAAAAGAGGTAATCAAGTGAAAATAGCAGTAGATGCTATGGGTGGCGATAATGCCCCTCAAGCAATTGTTGAAGGTGTTAATTTAGCTAAAAAAGATTTTCCAGATATTGAATTTCAGTTATATGGAAAAGAAACAGAGATAAAGAAATATCTATCAGATGAAACGAATATTACAATTATTCATACGGATGAGAAGATAGAGAGTGATGATGAACCTGTCAAATCGATACGAAAGAAAAAACAAGCTTCTATGGTTTTAGCAGCTCAAGCAGTTAGAAATGGGGATGCGGACGCTATTTTCTCAGCCGGCAATACAGGAGCACTTCTTGCAGCAGGGCTTTTTATTGTGGGGCGTATTAAAAATGTTGAACGTCCAGGTTTAATGACAACTATGCCAGTTTTTACTGGAGAGGAAGATGCTGGATTTGATTTTATTGATATGGGTGCCAACGCAGATAATAAGCCAGAGCATCTATTAACATATGGGATTTTGGGCAGTTTTTACGCTAAAGAAATTCGTCACATTGATAGACCAAGAGTTGGATTGTTGAATAACGGAACTGAAGAGACAAAGGGAAGTGAATTAACAAAAGCAGCTTACGAACTTTTAGCTAAAGAAGACAGTATTAATTTTATTGGTAATGTGGAAGCGCGTGATATCTTTTCTGGTGTAGCGGATGTAGTTGTTACGGACGGCTTTACTGGTAACGCGGTATTGAAGTCTGTGGAAGGAACGGCTCTTTCCTTAATGACGATTCTAAAATCTTCCATTAATGATGGCGGATTGAAAAGTAAAATGGGAGCACTGATGCTAAAAGATAGTTTGAAGGGTATGAAAAGCACGCTTGACTATTCTAGTCATGGCGGAGCTGTATTGTTTGGAGTTAAAGCGCCAGTTGTCAAGACACATGGTTCAACCGGACCAGAGGCAGTTAGAAATACAATTAGACAAATTAAGACAATGTTGGAAACTGATTTAGTAAATGAGTTACAAACCTTTTTTGAAACACCTAAAATAAAAGAGTAACTTCTAAAAGGATAGACAAATCTTTCCTTTACAAGTAAAATTGAAAGCAAGATGATAGTGTACTTATTAATAATGGACGGAGGTGCTATTAATTTGAGTCGTGAAGAAGTCTTTGGGAAAATAAAAAATATTGTAATTGAGCATTTTGAAATTGATGAGGATAAAGTGACAGAGTCAATTAGTATTAAAGATGATTTAGAAGCAGATTCAATTAGTATTATGGAATTTGTCTTAGAATTAGAAGATGTTTTTGAAGCAGAAATATCTGATGAAGCTGCAGAAAATATTGGGACTATTGGAGATGCTGTAGATTATATTATGGCAAATCAATAACCGTTGAAAGATAACTACGAGATGAAAGTCCGAGTTATCTTTTTTTATACTATTAATATTATATAATGAGATATCGATTCCGTTAACATTAAAAAAAACTCATTTATCTTTTTGTTTTTATCAGAAGATTAAAAATATGAGTGACTAAATAATGAAAAGGTTTTCATTAGGTTTTATGTTATTATTAATATAGATTTAACTCTTTTTAGACATAAAAGAGCTTTGGAATCAGTAGTAAATAAAAAAAATAAAAAATAAAAACCTTGTTTATGAGCGTTAACACCAATGTTTTTAATTTTTATCTAATAAAGTAATGCTTGAAGCTATTGCTAAATCCGTATTATTCTAATATAATTATAAGATATCATAGGGTTTTTTATATGAAGAATCTATGGAAAATAAATGAAGAGTTAAAATTAAATATGAAAATCAGTACGGGGATAGAACAGGAAAGGAGAATTCTATTGTTTGTTGACAACAAGTTATTAGAAGTTAGAAATTTGCACACCGGCTTTCGAATTAAAGACGATTATTACGATGCCGTGGATGATGTGTCAATCACATTAGATAAAAATGAAATTTTAGCAATTGTTGGGGAGTCAGGTTGTGGTAAAAGTACTTTGGCTATGACAATTATGGGGTTACAAGATCCCAATAAAACTAAAATTACTGGAGACATCATTTATAATGATTTGAATCTCGTTGGGTTATCAGAAACGCTATATAATAAGGTAAGAGGAAATGACATCGGGATGATTTTTCAGGATCCTTTATCAGCGTTAAATCCATTGATGAGAATTGGTGATCAAATTGCTGAAGCACTGTTTTATCACACTGATTTAAAAGAAGATGAGCGAAACGAAAGAGCGGTAGATTTACTAGATCAAGTTGGGATTGTAAATCCTAAACGAGTAGCTAAACAATACCCTCATGAATTATCAGGAGGTATGAGACAACGTGTAATTATTGCGATTGCTATCTCATGTAAACCACCTATTATTATTGCAGATGAGCCAACAACGGCTTTAGATGTAACCATTCAAGCTCAAATACTAGATTTACTAAATGAATTACAGAAGGAAACTGAAGCAGGGATTATCTTAATCACCCATGATTTAGGTGTGGTTGCAGAAACTGCAGACCGTGTGGCTGTTATGTATGGTGGTCAAATTGTAGAAGAAGCAACAGCAGAAGTGCTATTTACAAATCCTCTGCATCCATATACAAGATCATTACTAAATTCAATTCCACAAGAAGATGCACACGATAGCGACTTACATGTTATTGAAGGTGTCGTGCCATCTCTTAAAAATATGAAGCGTGATGGTTGTCGCTTTGCGGAACGTATTCCTTGGATAAAAGAAGAAGATCATGAGCAAAAACCAAGCTTACATGAAGTAGAGCCTGGTCACTTTGTTCGCTGTACGTGTTACAAGCATTTTCACTTTAACGAAGAAGGAGAAGCATAATGGGATTAATAGAGATTAAAGACTTAAAAGTACACTATCCTATTCGCGGTGGATTCTTCAATAAGGTTGTTGATTATGTCTACGCAGTAGATGGTGTGAATTTTGAAATTGAATCTGGAACAACTTACGGTTTAGTAGGGGAGTCTGGTTCTGGAAAATCAACCATTGGTAAAACGATTGTTGGTCTTGAAAAAGCAACATCAGGAGAAATTATTTTTGAGAATAATGATGTAACGAAAAGAAGCGTTCGTAGGCAAATTGGTTACAACAAAGATGTTCAGATGATTTTCCAAGATTCAATGTCTAGTTTGAATCCAAAAAAACGCGTTCTTGACATCATTGCAGAACCGATTCGTAACTTTGAAAAGTTATCTGATCAAGAAGAGAAGAAAAAAGTTCAAGGTTTACTGGATATTGTAGGGATGCCAACAGATGCACTTTACAAATACCCTCATGAATTCTCAGGTGGTCAAAGACAACGTTTAGGAGTTGCTCGTGCAGTTGCAACGAACCCTAAATTAATCATTGCAGATGAGCCTGTTTCAGCTCTTGATTTATCGGTTCAAGCACAAGTATTAAACTTCATGAAACGAATTCAAGAAGAGTATAATTTAAGCTACTTGTTTATCTCTCATGATTTAGGTGTGGTTAAGCACATGTGTGACAATATCGCTATCATGAATAAAGGCCGTTTTGTTGAAATTGGCTCACGTGAGGATATTTACAACAATCCACAACACATCTATACTAAGCGATTACTATCAGCAATTCCAAAAATTGATGTAAGTAACCGTGCGGAGCATAAAGAAAAACGTCGTATAGTTGAAAGAGAATACGATGAACTTTATGATCAATACTATGATAAAAATGGTCGTGTGTATGACCTACAAACTATTAGCCCAACTCATAGAGCCGCCGTTAAGTTAAGCGAAGGAGGGGACAAGTAGTATGTGGAAAACAGTATTGAGACGTATTTTAGCAATGATTCCTCAAATCATTATTTTAAGTTTATTTATCTTTATTTTAGCAAAAGCAATGCCCGGAGATCCGTTTACGGGACGAGTTAACCCAAATACCGATCCGGCAACTATCGAGCGAATGAAAGAATTAGCAGGATTAAATAATCCTTGGTATGTTCAATATTGGGATTGGGTAACGAATGCTTTAAAAGGTGATTTTGGTCAAAGTTTCTTATACAAATTACCTGTAACTGAAATCATTGGTTCACGTGTTGTGAATACAATTTGGTTATCACTGTTAACAATTATTTTTACTTATGCAATTGCTTTACCTTTAGGATTGTTCTCAGGAAGATACCAAAACTCATTATTTGATAAAACTGTAGTGGTTTACAACTTTGTCAGCTTTGCAGTTCCAATCTTTATTTTCGCTTTAATTATGCTCTTTATTTTTGGTTACCGTTTAGAATGGTTCCCAACAACAGGTTCTGTTGGAGCGGGTATTGCGGAAGGAACGATGCAGTATCAATTGAGTCGTTTGTATCACATGCTACTTCCAGCAATTTCTCAAGCGTTACTAGCAACCGCTGTAACGATTCAGTATTTACGTAATGAGGTTATTGATGCACAGCAAATGGATTTTGTTCGTACAGCTCGTGCTAAGGGAGTTCCAACAAATAAAGTCTTTACAAGACATATATTTAGAAATGCTTCTCTACCAATTGCCGCTCAACTAAGTTATGAAATTACAGCTTTAATTAGTGGTTCAGTTGTTATTGAGCAAACCTTTGCTTATCCAGGTATTGGTAAATTATTTATTGATGCAATTAAAGGATTAGACTATACCGTTATTACCTCTCTAGTATTAATTTTAGGGATTGTAACCATTGTCGGAAACTTGATTTCTGATATTGTGATGAGTATTGTCGATCCACGAATTCGTATTCAGTAAAAAACTTGGATGAAGAAAGGAGAATAACAATGAGTAAAGAAAAAGAACAAGCAGCAGTCAGTATTCCACCAACTGGAATGAAAATGATTGCTAGAGAATTTAAAAAAGACAAGTTAGCCTTATTTTCATTAGGTCTTTTGGTTGCTCTGTTATTAGCGATTTTTATTGGTGCTTTATTAACAGATCAAGCAGCAGTCATGAAAGTAAGTATTTTAGATAAGTATGCCCCACCAGGAGATGGCTTTTTATTAGGAGCTGATGAGGGTGGTCGTGATGTTTTAGGACAATTAATCATAGGAGCAAGAAACTCTATTGTTATCGGCTTTTCTATTACCATTTTTACTTCTATCATCGGGGTAGGATTGGGAATTATGGCTGGTTACTATGGTGGTATGGTAGATACTATTATCATGCGTATTGTTGATTTTGTAATGGTATTACCTGTTATGATGGTTATTATTGTATTTGTTACCATTGTACCAAGCTATACAGTTTATAATTTTATTTTAATAATGAGTGCCTTTTATTGGGTAGCAAAAGCTCGTTTATTTAGAGGTAAAGCTTTATCTGAGGTCAGACGTGACTATATCAGTGCTTCAAAGACATTAGGAACGAGTGACTTTAAAATAATGTTTGGCGAATTAATGCCTAACTTGAGTTCGTTAATCATTACGAATTTAACCATCAACTTTGCGGCAAATATTGGGATTGAAACCACATTATCTTATCTAGGTTTCGGTTTACCAACGACAACGCCAAGTTTGGGAACATTAATTGGATATGCATCAAATGGTGATGTCTTATCTGAAAAAACATGGATTTGGGTTCCAGCATCAATTCTAATTTTAGTATTGATGTTAAGTATAAACTATGTTGGTCAAGCATTTAAACGCTCAGCAGATGCTAGACAAAGACTAGGATAAAAAAACAAGGGGGAATGAAGGAATGAAGTACAAAAAACTAATGGGTGCGGTAGCACTAGGCGCAGTTGCAACAGTCGGACTAGCAGCTTGTGGCGGCGGAAGCAAAGACGGTAAAAAAGGAAAAGGCGAAGCTACAGAAGATATCGCTAAATTTCCAATTAAAACAAGTAACGATGCAAAAGCGGTAAAAGGTGGCACACTTGAAGGTGCTGTAGTTATGGATACACAGTTCCAAGGACTATTTGATCCAGCGTTTAACTCGGACAATTTTGATACATACTTCATGCAACCATCTCACGAAACACTATTCGGTTTTGATGAAGCGTTCAAAATGGATGATACTGGTGTAGCAACGTACGAATTAGATCAAAAAGCTAAAAAAGCGACTATAAAAATTACTAAAGACGTGAAATGGTCTGATGGTAAACCTTTAGTAGCAGAAGATATTATCCAACCATACTTAATCATTGGACATCCAGATTATGAAGGTACTGGTGGTGTTCGTTATGGTGCGAATATGAAACGTATTGTTGGAATGGTAGATTACCATGATGGCAAAGCTGACTCTATCTCAGGAATTAAAAAAATAGATGATAAAACAGTTGAAATTAACTATGAAGCAGTTGAACCAGGCTTATTAACAGCTGATGGAGACGGTGGACCATGGCAAAATGCTATGCCAGCTCATGTGTTTAAAGATATGCCAGTTAAAGGAATGGAATCAAGTGATGCCATTCGTAAATCACCTGTTACTTTTGGCCCATACAAAATGACAAACGTAAAACGTGGTGAATTTGTTGAGTATGCACCTAATGAATATTACTACGGTGAAAAACCAAAAGTTGAAAAAATAATTCTTCGTCAAACACCAACAAATTCAATTGTTGAAGCGATGAAAGCGAAGAAGTATGACTTTGTTTTCTCTATGCCAACAGATAGCTACCCAACGTATAAAGATACTGAAGGGTATGAAATCTTAGGACGTGAAGCCTTTGCCTATACTTACATTGGCTTTAAATTAGGTAAATGGGAAGATGGTAAAGTTGCTTACAATAAAGATTCAAAAATGGCAAATAAATCATTGCGTCAAGCAATGGCTTATGCCTTAGATAACCAAGCAGTAGGAGACAAATACTATTACGGTCTACGTTCATCTGCTAACACATTAATTCCACCCGTTTTAGGTGAAATGCATGACAAAGATTTAAAAGGCTATACGCAAGATATTGATAAAGCTAACAAATTGTTGGATGATGCGGGTTACAAGAAAAAAGATGGTGAAGAATTCCGTCGTGATCCAAAAGGTGAAAAACTAGAAATTAAATTCGCTTCAATGGCTGGTGGCGAAACTGCTCAACCATTAGCAGAATATTACATGAACCAATGGAAAGAAATTGGTTTAGATGTTAAATTAACAACAGGTCGTTTAATTGACTTTAATGCTTTCTACGATAAGTTAAAAAATGATGATCCTGAAGTAGATGTGTATCAAGGAGCTTGGTCAGTAAGTCAAAATCCTTCTCAAACATCATTATACGGCGAAGATGCTGCTTTCAACTACACTCGTTTTGCAAGTGAAGAAAACAGTAAATTGTTAGCAGAAATGGATTCAGAAAAATCATTTGATGCTGACTATCGTGCAAAAGTCTTTAAAGATTGGCAAAAATATGCAAGTGAAGAAGCATTTGCAATCCCTACATTATATCGTAATGAGGTTATGCCAGTAAATGAACGTGTTAAAGGACTAGAATGGACAGTTCAAAAAGAACATACAACATGGGCTGATGTTGAATTAACAGCAGATCAAAGAAAATAACTAGTTAACATGACTATCAATTCAAGATTATTTCTTGAGTTGATAGTTTTTGTTTTAAATCGTAGGAAAACAACGTATAATAGGGAAAGTAACAAAAGGAATGAGAGGAAGAGTTAAAGAATATGATGGAAAAACTAATTAATTTAATAAAAGAGAAATATGAAATATCATTTAAGGACATCAGTCTTTTAGAGCAAGCTTTTACCCATTCATCCTATGTGAATGAGCATCGACATTTGGAATTAACCGATAATGAACGCCTAGAATTTTTAGGAGACGCCGTTTTGGAGTTAATTATTTCAGATTATTTATATCATCATTACCAAGAATTACCTGAAGGAAAATTAACAAAATTACGAGCGACTATCGTTCGCGAAGATAGTTTAGCGATGTTTGCAAAAGATTGTCAATTTGATCAATATGTTCGTCTTGGAAAAGGGGAAGAAAATTCAAATGGTAGGACACGTGCTTCACTTTTATGTGATTTATTTGAAGCTTTTTTAGGTGCCCTTTTTATTGATCAAGGACAAGTCGCAGCAGAAACATTTATTTATCAAGTGATTATCCCAAAAATCGAAGCTGGTGCTTTTTCACATGAGATGGATCATAAAACAGCTTTACAAGAAGTCTTACAAAAAAATGGCGACATTCTAATTGAGTACCAATTAGTGAATGAAGAAGGCCCTGCTCATAGCCGTATTTTTCATGTAGAAGTTAGAGCTAGCGGAAAAACGTTAGGAATAGGTTCTGGTAAGTCTAAAAAAATAGCAGAACAAAAAGCAGCTGAAATTGCGTTAGCAGATTTGACTAAAACGCATCAGCGATAGGAAGGAGACTAAACTTTAGTGTATTTAAAACGAATTGAAATTGCTGGGTTTAAGTCTTTTGCAGACAGAACTATTATTGAGTTTAATCAAGGGTTGACCGCAGTAGTAGGACCAAACGGTAGTGGGAAAAGCAATATAACAGAAGCAGTTAGATGGGTGCTAGGAGAACAGTCAGCAAAAAATTTACGTGGGGGAACTATGCCAGACGTTATTTTTGCTGGCTCTTCTTCACGTGCGGCATTAAATAGGGCTGAAGTAACTCTTGTTTTAGATAATGAAGAACGCTTTTTGCCTATTGATTTTAGTGAAGTTAGTGTTACTAGACGCCTGACAAGAAGTGGTGATAGTGACTTTTTCATTAATAAACAAAGCTGTCGGTTGAAAGATATCGTCAACTTATTTATGGATTCTGGACTAGGAAAAGAATCTTTTTCCATCATTTCTCAAGGGAAAGTAGAATCTATTTTTAATAGTAAGCCAGAAGATAGAAGAGGTATCTTTGAAGAAGCTGCAGGTGTTTTAAAATATAAGACAAGAAAAAAAGAAGCTGAGCGAAAGCTATTTGAAACAGAAGACAATCTAAACCGAGTACAAGATATTATCTATGAATTAGAAACTCAATTAGCTCCTTTAAGAGCGCAAAGTGATACTGCTCAAAAATATCGTCACTATAAAGAACAATTAACAGAAGTAGATGTTAATATAACAATCCAGGAGATTGAGGGCTACAAAAAAACGTGGGATGAAAAAACCAAAAACGTATTACACTTAACTGAAACTATCAATGCAAGGAAAGCTGACTTACTTGTTGCTGAAAATAGATTAATTGAATTAAAAGAGAAACGAGAAACAGTAGAGGTAAAAATAGATAATAAACAGCGTAAACTTCTAGAAGTTACAACGAATTATGAACAACTAGAAGGCCAGAAAAAAGTAGTTGAGGAACGTCAACGTTTTTCTGTTAAGAATAAAACAAGTTACCAAGAAACATTAGTTACTTTAGATGAAAAAGAAGCACAATTTTTTGAAGAACTAGAGAAGCTTATTGCTGAAAAAGCAGAGTTGTCACAAAAAGAAAAAGAGCTTAAACAAGATGTAAATGAGTTAAAGATGGTTGTTGAAAGATATAGCAAATCAACTAAAGAGCAGTTGGCAGATTTACGAAGTGATTATGTTGATGTGATGCAACAACAGACTAATATTAACAATGATTTAAAGCATCTAGAAAAACAATATCAGCAAGAAATGGTTCGTAATGAAAAAGATGTCACAACGTACGACCGTTTATTGCTAGAAGATAAAGAAGTAAAGGTAGAAAAAGAAAAGCAAAGAAACCAACTTGAAAAACAAGTTGATAAGGTAGCGACGCTACTAACTGATTTTAGAGAAAAGCAAGATAGTGTTACTTCATTAAAGCAACAAGTTATAGTTAACGAAAGACAAATGTATGAAGCGCTAAAAATTCTCCAACAAGCTCAAGCTAAGGAAAAAAGCTTAAAAGACTTGCAGGCAAGTTATTCAGGTTTTTATCAAGGTGTTCGCTTTGTTTTGAAAGAACGGGAAACAATAGGAGGAATTGTTGGAGCTGTCGCTGAGTTGGTGGAAGTACCTAAAAATATCACTTTAGCGATGGAGACTGCTTTGGGAGCATCCGCTCAACATGTCATTACTGAAAATGAAGAGAGTGCTAGAAAGGCTATTTCTCATTTAAAACAAAAGCGAGTTGGACGGGCAACCTTCCTTCCTTTGACTACGATTAAGTCTCGTCAATTAAATTCAGGAATAAGAAGCAAAGTAGCAGAGCACCCTGGATTTATAGGTGTTGCGAGTGAATTGATTAAGTACGAAGAGAAAATAAGTCAAGTCATTCAAAATATTTTAGGGTTAACGATTATTGCTAAAGATTTACAAAGTGCCAATGAATTGGCTAAAGCTATAAACTACCAATATCGAGTGGTCTCATTAGATGGAGATGTGATGAATCCTGGTGGTTCAATGACTGGTGGAGCAAATAAATCAGGACAAAGTAATCAATTGTTTTCTCAAGGGCATGAATTAAAGGCGTTAGAAAAACAAGTGTCACAAATGGAGCGTCTGTATGAAACAAAAGAGGCAGAAGTTAGAGAGCTGAAAATAAAATTTCAACAAGCTGAAGTTATCTTAGAAGAAGTAAGAAAAGCAGGCGAGGAAGCTAGGCTATTAGAACAAACGTTGACTAACCAAGTGGAGCAACTAGAACATAGAGCTGCTCAACAAGAAAAAGAACAGCGAGCTTTTGAATATGAGAAGAAAGAACTACAACGCTTTTTAGAGGATTATCAAGAGGAAAAAGAACAGTTAGTTGAAGCACAAGAAAAATTAATCCAAAAAAAAGCTGAATTAGACAAATTAATGAATCAGACTAGTCAATTAGAAGAGGAGAATACTCAAAAAAGAGAGGATTCTCAGCAAAAGCTTAATCAAAAGCAATCGGATTTAGCGGTATTGCTAGAAAAAGTAACCCATATTGCAAAACGCCAAACTGAAAAAAAAGTCGAGCAAGAAGAAGTAACTAGTCAAAAAGAAGCGATTATTTCTCAATTGAATTCTCAGTCTACAGAGCAAGTGAGTCAAGGTGAGAAGAGTGAAGAGATTCAGTTTGTCATGGAGGAATTTAAACAAAATCGTGAGACCATTTTAATTGAGTTAAGCAAATTGAAAGAAACCCGAGAAACGTTATTTAAAGATATTTCACTATTAGACAAAGAAGTGACTGAAAAAAATCAACATATTCAAGAAGCAATGAATTCAAAAACGAGTTTAGAAGTCGCTAAGAATAGCTCGGAAATTGCTCTGGATACATCGTTAGCTTATCTTCAAGAAGAGTATGGATTAACATATGAAGGAGGAAAATCATTATATGCGTTCGTGGAAGATTTTTCTCAAGGAAAAGAAAAAATTAAAGAATTAAAAGCGAGCATTCAGCTGTTAGGTGTAGTGAATCTTTCTTCTATTGAGCAGTATGAAGAAGTGAATGAGCGTTACCAATTCTTAAGTTCTCAATTGGAAGATTTACTTCTTGCAAAAAATGAATTGTTTGAGACAATGAGTGAGATGGATGAATTGGTTATTAAAAAGTTCCATGAAGTTTTTACAGATATTAGAGAAGAGTTTAGAAGTGTATTTCCTAATATGTTTGGTGGTGGACACGCGGACTTAGTCTTAACGGACCCGACGGATTTACTCCATACAGGAATTGATATTGTGGCACAACCACCTGGCAAGAAATTACAAAGTTTGAGTTTACTTTCAGGAGGAGAACGCGCATTAACAGCTATTGCATTATTATTTGCCATTATACAGGCTAGGCCTGTTCCATTTTGTATATTGGATGAAGTAGAAGCGGCACTAGACGATGCAAATGTAACAAGATATGGAAATTACTTACGTCACTTTGGTGAGGATACCCAATTTATTGTAATCACTCACCGTAAAGGGACGATGGAAGCTGCTAATGTTTTATATGGTGTAACCATGCAAGAATCTGGTGTTTCTAAAATTGTTTCTGTTCACCTTGAAGAACTAGAAAATCAGGAAGAATTAAAGCTACTTGAAAAAGAGGAGGATACGAATGATTAAATTAATTGCAATAGACTTAGACGGAACATTGTTAACAGATGAAAAAACAATTTCTGATAAAAACAAAGCAATATTATCTAAAGCAAAAAAACAAGGAGTTAAAGTTGTGATTTGTACAGGACGCCCCTTAATTGCGATTGAGTCTTACTTAAATCGTTTAGAGTTAAGAGATCCTGGTGACTATAGTATTACTTTCAATGGTGGAGCGATTCAAAAGAATGACACCGGTGAAGAGTTATTATCATATGCTCTCACGTTGAGAGACGTCCAAGATATGGCGGAAGTAATGACAGAATTAGACTTGCCGTTAGACATTATTTCTGTGGATACCTGTATCAATTTAACAACGTCAAAAAGTCAAAAATCATTATATAAGACGTTGAACCCACTACTTAAATTTAAAACGATGTCACCTGAGGAATTAGATGACTCTATTATTTTTAATAAAATGGTTGTTGGCGTAGATGCGGACTATTTAGATGAAAAATTAAAAGGTTTGTCTAAAGAGTGGTATGAAAGATTTAATATTATGAAGTCTAGAACATGTCTACTTGAGATTATTCATTCAGATGTTAGTAAGGCCAATGGGATTGATTTGCTAGCTAAAAAGTTAGGCATTGAGCAATCGGAAGTAATGGCTATTGGTGATGAAGAAAATGATGTATCAATGATTGAATATGCTGGTATGGGAGTTGTTATGGCTAATGGCAATGAACGAGTAAAAAAACTAGCTCAATTTGTTACGAAATCAAATGAAGAAGATGGCGTTGCATATGCTGTTGAAAAATTTGTGTTAACTAAGTAAGGAGGGTATTTATGGGTTTTTTTGATAAAATAAAAAAAGCTGTCCTGGGAGAAAAACCAGTAGAAGAAGAAAAAAAAGAGATGCCTTTAGTAGAAGAGGTGGACGTTGAAAAAGAGCCTGATGTTGAGGAAGTTAAAAGTGATAGTGAAAAGGTAGATCCAGTTGAAGAGGAAACTTCTGTGGAAGAAACTGAGAATAATACCAATTTATCAGAAGAAGTACCAGTAGTCGAAAAAATAAAAGAAGATATTACTTTCGTTCAGGTAGAAGAACCTACCATTGAAGAGTTAAAAGTAGAAGAACCAATTGTAGAAAAAAAAGAAGAACCTGCTAGTACGCCAAAAGAAGAAACAATAAAAAAATATGACAAAGGTTTAGAAAAATCACGTCGAACATTTGGCCAATTTATGAATGAGTTATTTACTAACTTCCGTGTTGTTGATGATGAATTTTTCGAGGAGTTAGAAGAAGCTTTAATTGGTGCTGATGTAGGATTTGAAACAGCTTTACGTATTTCAGATGAGTTACAAGAAGAAGTAAAATTAAAAAATGTGAAGAAACAATCGGATGTCCAAAATACGATTATTGAAAAACTGGTTGAGATTTACGAGTCAGAAGGAATAGAAGAAAATAACGAACTAAATATTCAAGCAAGTGGCCCTACGATAATTCTATTTGTTGGAGTGAACGGTGTAGGGAAAACCACAAGTATTGGGAAATTGGCTTATCGCTATAAACAAGAAGGTAAAAAAGTATTACTTGCAGCAGCAGATACGTTTAGAGCAGGAGCCATTGACCAATTAGTTGTCTGGGGTGAACGAGCTGGCGTTGATGTGGTAAAACATAGTGCTGGAAGTGATCCAGCAGCTGTTGTTTTTGATGCGGTAGAAAAAACAAAAAAAGAAAATTATGATATTTTATTGGTAGATACGGCAGGAAGACTTCAAAATAAACTTCATTTAATGAAAGAATTAGAAAAAATGAAGCGTGTCATTGAAAGAGAATACCCTTCAGCTCCACATGAGGTTTTACTAGTAGTTGATGCGACAACAGGTCAAAATGCAATGGTTCAGGCAAAAGAGTTTAAAGAGACAACTGATGTAACAGGAATTGTTTTATCTAAATTAGACGGAACAGCTAAAGGTGGTATGGTTCTTGCTATTCGTAATGAACTTCACTTACCGGTTAAACTAGTTGGCTTAGGGGAAAAGATAACTGATATAGAAGACTTTGAACCTAACCAATTTGTTTATGGTTTATTTAAAGATTTAATGGCTATGTACGAAAATTAAGAATGAAGTAAGAGGACAAAAGAGAAAGTGTTAAACGATCTCTTTTATCCTCTTATTTTTTATCTATTTTATGAAGGTTTTTGATTGAAAAAGAATGGTTATGATAGTATTATACATTTAAGGGGTGAAAGAAATGCTAACAGAAGAAAGGCAACAAAATATTTTATCCTTATTAAAAGAGCAAGATATTATCAAAACAAGGAATCTAATGACTGCTTTTGATGTGTCAGAATCAACTATTCGGCGAGATTTGCAAGAAATGGAAGAAGCTGGCGTATTAAAACGAGTTCATGGTGGTGCTAAAGGTATTATCAAATTAGAATCAGAGCTAACCATGAGAGAAAAATCATCCAAAAGCATTCGCGAAAAACAGAAAATAGCAGAGTATGCAGCATCACTTATTTCGCCAGGGGAATTTATCTACCTAGATGCAGGTACAACTACTTACGAAATGTTACCTTTTTTAAAGAATAAAGAGATTCATGTAGTAACTAATTCTGTTTACCATGCTAGTGCAGGAGCTGATCTGGGCATTCGAACAACAATGATCGGTGGGGAAATTCGAATGACAACAAAAGCTGCTGTGAGTAGTCAAGCAATTGAACAAATAAAAACTTGCTACTTTGATAAGGCGTTTATGGGAATCAATGGGGTTCATTTAGATTACGGATATACAACTGCTGATGCTGAAGAAGCAGCGACAAAGAAAACAGCGATGGGACAAGCTCAACATGTATTCGTGTTAGCTGATTCATCTAAGTTTAATAAGGTTAACTTTTCAAAAATTGGAAATATTGAAGAAGCATTAATTATTACAGATTGTTTAGGGAATGATATTAGTGACCGATTGAGAATAAAAACAACCATTAAGGAGGTTTTAAAATGATTTACACCGTCACACTAAATCCGGCAATTGACTATGTGATTAAGGTACCGAATTTTAAACAAGATCAATTAAATAAAACAGCTGAAGAATATAAATTTCCTGGGGGAAAAGGAATAAATGTTTCAAGAATTTTAAAAAACTTAAATGTTGAATCCACTAATTTAGGTTTTGTAGGTGGATTTACGGGCTCATTTATTCGCGAAAAACTAAGCGAGGAGCAACTACTCACTAATTTTATTGAAGTACCTGGGGATACTCGGATTAACATTAAATTAAAGAGTGATGTGGAAACCGAAATTAATGGTCAGGGCCCAATGATTGAAAAAATACATTTAGATGCGTTAAAAGCGCAGTTATCAGATGCAACAAGCGAGGATTTAGTTGTTTTTTCTGGAAGTATTCCAAAAGGGTTATCAGAAGATGTCTATCTGGAATTAGTTAAACTACTTCATGCAGACAATATTCCTTTTGTGGTAGATATTAGTAGTGAAAAATTATTGGATATCTTACCTCATAAACCTGTTTTAATTAAACCAAACCATCATGAATTAGCAGATATCTTTCATACAAAATTTACTACATTTGAAGAAATGATTCCTTATGGGAAAAAATTAGTTGAGATGGGAGCAGAAAACGTCTTGTTATCTATGGGGAAAGATGGGGCAGCTTTATTTAACAAATCTGGCGTATATAGAGCCCCTGGATTAACGGGAGTTCTTAAAAATTCTGTGGGAGCAGGGGATTCTATGGTAGCAGGTTTTGTCAGTCAATATGCTAGTCAAAAAGATGTGTTAACGGCTTTTACTTATGGTGTTGCTTCGGGAAGTGCAACAGCTTTTAACGATGATTTAGCTCTTGGAAAAGATATTTTAGCATTAGTCGAAAAAGTTAATATAAATCAAGTTGAAAAAAATTAATAGGGGGATAAAAATATGAAGATTATTGATTTATTGTCTGTTGATGCGATGATTATGGATTTAAAAGCAACAGAAAAATCAGCAGCTATTAAAGAAATGGTTCATCAGTTATATCAAACAGGACGAATCAATGACCAAGAAATGTTTGAGTCAGGCATTGTAGCTCGTGAAAATCAAACATCCACTGGTTTGGGCGATGGTATAGCGATGCCTCACTCAAAAAATAGTGCAGTAGTAAAACCGACTGTTCTTTTTGCTAAAAGTAATCAAGGGGTAGATTATGAAAGTTTAGACGGACAACCTACGTATCTATTTTTTATGATAGCAGCTCCAGAAGGGGCAAATGATACTCACTTACAGGCTTTGGCAGGGCTATCTCGTCTGTTGCTAAATCCTGAGTTGATAGCTCAATTGAAAGAAGCTACTGAACCAGAAGAAATTATGAATTTATTTGATCAAGCTCAAAAAAAATACGATGAAGAGCATGCGGAGGAAGTAGAAGTTGAGGCTTCTGAGGAACGCCCATTTATAGTTGCTGTCACCGCTTGTCCTACAGGTATTGCTCATACCTATATGGCTGAAGATGCGTTAAAAAATAAAGCTAAAGAAATGAATGTTGATATTAAGGTAGAGACAAATGGTTCAGAAGGAGTTAAACATCACTTAACAAAAGAAGATATTTCAAATGCGATAGGAGTTATTGTAGCAGCTGACAAAAATGTTGAGATGGCTAGGTTTGAAGGGAAACATCTAGTTAATCGTCCAGTAAGTGATGGCATTAAAAAAACAGAAGAGTTAATAAATTTAGCGTTGGCAGAAAAAGCGCCGATTTATCATCATAGTGGTGGTAATGACAGTTCACAAGAGGAGTCAAGCTCAGGTAGTGTAGGCTCTCAAATTTACAAACACTTAATGAATGGTATCAGTCACATGTTACCTTTTGTAATTGGTGGTGGGATTATCATTGCTTTATCTTTTTTAGTCGATCAAGCAATGGGAGTTCCTCAAAGTGAACTACATAATCTAGGAAACTACCATAGTATAGCAGCTCAATTAAATACAATTGGTGGCGCAGCTTTTGGTTTTATGCTACCTGTACTAGCTGGTTTCATAGCATCAAGTATTAGTGATCGACCAGGTTTAGTAGCTGGGTTTGCTGCGGGAGCTTTAGCTAACGCTGGAGGCGCAGGATTTTTAGGAGCTTTACTTGGTGGGTTTATAGCTGGTTATGTCATAGAATTATTAAGAAAAGTTTTTAAAGGGTTACCAAAATCTCTAGAAGGAATAAAAACGATTCTCTTTTACCCACTATTTGGGGTATTAATTACAGGTGCAATCATGTTGATTGTGAATGTACCGATGGCAGCTATTAACACAGGATTAAATAACTTTCTAAATGGTTTATCTGGAGGAAATGCAGCTCTTCTAGGTGCTTTACTTGGTGGTATGATGGCAATTGACTTAGGTGGACCGATTAATAAAGCTGCTTATGTTTTTGGTACTGGTACTCTTGCAGCAACAGTTGCAACAGGTGGAAGTCCTATGATGGCAGCGGTAATGGCTGGTGGAATGGTGCCACCTCTTGCTATTGCGATTTCAACTATGTTGTTTAAAAATAAATTTAGTCAAAAAGATAAGGACGCCGGCTTAACAAACCTCGTAATGGGATTCTCTTTCATTACAGAAGGTGCTATTCCTTTTGCGGCTTCGGATCCACTTAAAATGATTCCAAGTTTTGTGGTGGGATCAGCAGTGGCTGGTGGTTTAGTAGGGTTTACAGGTATCAAATTAATGGCGCCACATGGTGGGATTTTTGTTATCATGCTGGTGAATAAACCGGTTCTATACTTACTATTTATCTTAATAGGATCTTTTATCAGTGCGATAGTACTAGGTATATTAAAAAAAGAAGTAAAATAAACAAGTAATAAGGCGAGTGGTATCTCCACTTTAGCCTTATTTTTTTTGAAACAGAACTTTAGTGAATGTTTTTGATGAGTGCTATAATGATTGAAGAAAAACAAAGACAAAGGTATAAGGTGACAAATTATGATTGAAAATATGAAAAATATACTCGCAAGTGATGCGATTAGACCGTTATTTAAAACATTCCGCCTTGGATTAGAAAAAGAAAGCCAACGTATCACACCAAAAGGTTGTCTTGCTAAGACTGACCATCCTAAGAAAGTAGCAAGTCGAGATATTCATCCCTATATACAAACAGATTTTAGTGAAACTCAGATGGAGTTAATTACACCAGTATTTGAGTCAAATGCAGAGACACTACGTTTTTTAAGCGCATTACATGATGTTACCCTACGCTCTTTAGATGACAATGAACGATTGTGGCCACTTAGTATGCCACCAACCCTACCAGAAGATGAAAGAGAAATAATTATTGCTAAATTGACTAGTCCAGGTGATGTTAATTATCGCCGTTACTTAGCTAAAGTTTATGGCAAGAGAAAGCAAATGGTTAGTGGTATTCACTATAATTTTGAATTTTCAGAAGAGATGTTAATGACTATGTACGAGGCGCAAGATATCAAGCACAGTTATGAAGAATTTAGAACGGAAATTTATCTAAAGGTCTCTAGGCACTATTTAAGATACCGTTGGTTAATTACATATCTGATAGGGGCAAGTCCTTATGCAAAACCAGGATATTTTACATCAGAAGTTCCTGATGAACCTATTAGGAGTATTCGAAACAGTCATTTTGGCTACACAAACCGCCCTGAAATAAAAGTATCTTATGCCTCGTTAAGACAATACATAGAAGATATTGAACATCTAGTAGATAATGGGGATCTAATTGAAGCTAAAGAGTTTTACTCTTCTGTTCGTTTGAGAGGATCAGATAATTTAGATGAGTTACAAGAAGAAGGAATCCGGTATATCGAACTAAGAAATATTGATTTAGATCCATTTGCAGAGTATGGTATAACACTTGAAACTCTAGACTTTCTTCATCTATTTGTGATGCTTATGTTATGGATTGATGAAAAACAAGGTGTTACTAACGATTTAGAAGAGGGTGTCACAATTAACGAAACGGTTTCTTTAGAAAACCCATTAACAAAAACGTCTCTTTATGAAGAAGGATTGTGGCTATTAGATCAAATGGCGGAGATGGCTAAAGAACTACATTTATCTGATAAAGAAGTAGAGTTGATTCAACAAGCGAAACATCAGTTAAATCACCCAGAAGAAACACTGTCTGCCCGTGTTGTGTTAGCTGAAGAGCAAGAGACAAAACGGGGAAAAGAACTGGGAACAGTTCTTGCTGAAAGTTATCATAATAGAGCTCTGGAACAACCATATCAACTAGCTGGGTATCGTCAAATGGAACTATCAACACAAATATTTATGTTTGATAGTATTCAAAATGGCGTTAAAGTGGAAGTTTTAGATGAAAACGATCAGTTTCTTAAATTATCCTTTAATGGTCGGGTTGAATATGTAAAAAATGCTAATATGACAAGCAAAGATTCCTATATTGTTCCCCTCATGATGGAAAATAAAACAGTTACAAAGAAAGTGCTTGCTAAGGCTGGTTTTAGAGTACCTTTGGGTAAAGAGTATTCTACAATAGAGCAAGCTTTGGAGAATTATGAGCTGTTCTCTAATAAGGGCTTTGTAGTCAAGCCAAAATCAACAAACTACGGCATAGGGATTTCAATTTTCAAAGAGGGAGCATCCTACGAAGATTATCAAATGGCGCTAGAAATTGCCTTTAAAGAAGACATTGATATTTTGGTGGAAGAGTTTTTACCAGGAACGGAATACCGATTCTTTGTGTTAGATGGAAAAACAAGGGCTATTATGCTGAGAGTTCCTGCAAATGTTGTGGGAGATGGTGTGAAAAGTGTAAAAGAATTAGTTATAGAAAAAAATAAAGATAGTTTAAGAGGTACGCATCACCGTTCACCATTGGAGTTAATTCAATTAGGTGAGATTGAACAACTAATGTTAAAAGAACAGGGATTAACGGTATCAAGTGTTCCTGAATTGAATCAAGTCGTTTATTTACGAGAAAACTCTAATGTTAGTACAGGTGGTGACTCAATTGATGTGACCGATGAAATGGATGAAAGCTACAAAAAAATTGCCGAAGCAGCAACAGAAAGCTTAGGAGCTAAAATTTGTGGAATTGATTTGATTATCCCGGATAGAGAAATCAGGGGCGAAAAAGGCAATAATTCTTACGGTATTATCGAGGGTAACTTTAATCCAGCGATGCATATGCATATTTATCCTTTTGCCGGAGAAGGTAGAAGGTTAACGATGGATGTGTTGAGGTTACTTTATCCAGAAATTAACGCATAAACTAAAAAAGCAGAAGTTGTAAAGAGTTTTGATTCTCTTTATAACTTTTGCTTTATTTTTCTTTAATTATCGATACTCATCGTTTGTTTAGTTGGTTCGTCAACATTTAAGCCAGTTTTTTCTTCCCACCACTCGTTTAAAAGCGTTACGTGAGAGTTTGGAAAATCTGAGAGATTGATAGCGAAGTGAGGATAAGATAAAGTAAGGTTACTTTTTAATTCTTGGAGTAAATTATAATATTGAAACGCTGCAAAATATAAGTCTTCCTCATTATCAGAAATTAGAGATTCTGGTATTCTTTCTAGCATAAAACCAAGACTTCTAAAGACAAAACGGAGAGCTTCTTCTGAATTACTATCGACCATATCAATATCTTTTAGTAATATAATATGAGCATGAAGAGCTTGAGCTAATTCTTCTTTGATAAGATTTCCTTTTTCCATAATAAAATCGCTCCTTTATTAATTATATTTATTGAAAATATTAAAGTAACAATAATTGCTCGTAAAGTGACGCCATTAATTGACTAGGGTAATCATCAGTAGATTGATTAGAAAGAAAAACAACGACATTTTGATTCGTTAAATCACCATACAAATAACTACTATATCCACCTCTTGTGCCATCAGATGAGATATTTCCAGATCTTTCAACTAATTGATTATGTTCAACATTTAAAAGTTCTAAGTAGTCTTCATCTTTTAACAGAACACCATTATTTAAGGAAATTTCAAACTTAGCAACGTCAAAAGCTGTTGAATAAATATTTCCAGCCCCCAATAAGGTACTCATTAATTCTTCGGAATAGATACTTCCTTCGGTTACGTAATCACGCCCATCATGATAAAAATACTCTGTAGCCATATTAGCATTTTTAGGTAATGAATCCCAAAAATAAGTAGCGTTCATATTTAAAGGTTCTAGTATTCTTTGTCTAAAACTTTCTTCGTACGGTATTTTTTCTAGTTGGGAAATGATACCAGCTAGGAGTGTATAATTTCCATTAGAGTAATTGTAATCTTGATTATTTAAATACACGCTTGATTTCAGCGCGTTATCAAGTTGTTCTTTTTCAGTAGCTAGCGTATTTTCAGTAGCTACTTCAGGCATGGTATAACCACTAGTATGCTCAATTAGTTGTCGAATGGTAATCTTATCAGCATGCTCTAAATCAGGATAAAAAGTACTTAAAGTAGTCTCATAAGATAATTTACCTTCACTAATTAATTGAGCAATAATGACAGCAGTCATATTTTTTTGAAGAGAAGCAATCGGGTAAAGCGTATTTTCGGTATTTTTTATTTTTTTCTCTTTATTTGAAAAACCATAACTATTGGTATAAATGATGTCACCACTTTTAACGACAGCGAGTGTCCCTAAAAGATGAGATTCTTCAATGAGTTGATCGATTTTTTCTTCAGCCGGATTAGGTGTAGATACTGCTGTTTGTGCATGCATAAAATTATTTTTGAAGTAAAAACTAGAAAAAGTAAGAATGACTAACAGAATCGAAGTGACAGGTACTAAAAATTTTTTATGTTTTATTTTTGTCAAATTCATAAAAGCCTCCTCTAGAAAAAACTAATGATAGCCTTCATAATAGCAATCTTTTTTGAAGATTAGTTGAATAATTTTTTTAGAAAACTAGTTTTTTTGTCTGTTTGCTTCTCAACTTGAGAGGTAATTTTTTTTGATATTTTTTCCTTAACAGAGATATCTTCTAAATCAATCGGAAAATCAAGTGTAAAAACCATTGCAATATCTTGATTGCTTAACTGGTCAGTTTCAGAATCAACTAGGCGAAAACTGATGTTTTTTTCTTGAGCTATTTTCATAAAATGATTTTGAGATTTCATGTCGCTGTTTGCATCCATTAAAAGAGTACCTTTTGGATATTTTATAAATTGTTCTAGACAAAAATCATCATAAATGAACGACTTAGTTTCATCAAATTTCATAGCAAAAACAATCCGTTCTCGGTAAGTACCAAGATATTTTTTCTTCTCATCAGGTTTAATTTGTGGAGAACCATACATGCCTTTATCCAAATAATCCTGAACATCTTTTTTTGCCATTACAGAACTCCTTTCTTTAGTTTAATAGTTTAAGTATAACACAGGTTAGGCAGTGACTTGTTTGATAAAGTTATTGCATTTATATTTCAGTTTGGTTAAGCTTTATTAGAGATGAAAATTAATAAGGAAGTTGGTAATAAGGTGGGTGTTAAAAAAAATACGAGAAAGATAGCTCTTTTTTCTTTACTGATTATTCTCTTTATAGGGGTTGATTATGAATTTGATACTCTTAATACATTAGAGCTAGCATCAAATGAATATATTAAATTATTTCTAGCAATGAGTTCTTTATTGCTTTATATTGTTCCTTTTATTTTGTTGCTTGTTCTGCTTGTTAAGAGATGGAATAAACCGAAGTACCTGATACCATTGATTTTATTTATTGGTTTCTATTCGACGGGATGGATAGCTGGGGAAGTCAATGAATGGCTCGGAGAAAATCTGATCGCTATTTTTAAAGAGAATGCGCTAATTTTAAATTGGTTAGATGCTCTAGTTGCACCTTTAGTCGAGGAGGTAATAAAATTATTGAGTACCGTGTTGATTATTTATTTGTTAAAGCTTGGTGATATTAGAGATTATTTTATAATAGGAATATGTGTAGGATTAGCTTTTCAATTCTCTGAAGATATCTCTTATATTGCGAAAGTTTCGGCAGATAATATGAATGATATATTTCCGGAAGCCTTAAGTAGAATATCCGGTTCATTTACATCCCACTGGTTGTATACGGGGATTTTATCAGTAGGAATCGGGTCTATTAAATTAAAACAGAATCTACCAAATATAAACAAAATTAGTTATGTAGTAGCACCGTTCTTACTTCACTTTTTATGGAACTCTCCACTTAATACAGGCTACTTAACTAGTGCTTTGCTGAGTGCGATTAGTGCTTGTTTTATGATAAGTCTCTTATTTTTATTAGATAAAGGGTCAGACAAATTAGCTACTGAAGGTATTATAGAAAAAAGATTGTAACAGACTTAGTTTGAGTCCGTTACAATCTTTTTATTTTAGTGTGTCAATAATTTGTCTAGAAACATTTAATTTGTTGATAGTCTCTTCATAGTTTTTAGAAGCATAGGTTGAAAAGATAATATCGGCTGTAAACAATTGAACCATCATCGAATTGGTTGCAGAACTTCTTATAGGGGCTTCACTAGCACTGGATGTTATTAGTAAAGCGTCTGCTAAAATAGCTAGGCTAGAGTCTGGCGCACTCGTTATAACAATTACGGGCATCTTTTGATTTCTAGCAATTCTAGCTAGATGAATCACTTCTTGTTTTTCACCAGAGTTTGAAATAGCAATAAAAGTTCCTGGTAGTGAATTACTGACAAGAGAAGTGGCCATTAAGTGATAGTCTTTACTAAAGAAGATATTCCGACCAATTCGAGTGAATTTTTGATATAAATCTTCGGATACTAATCCTGAAGCTCCCATACCGAAAGTGAAAATGTTGGTATTATTTTCGATAAAATCAATCGAATTAAGTAAAGCTTCATCATTAAGAAGATTGAAAGTTTCTTCAAAGCTATTGTTCAGATTAAATTTAAGTTTCTTTTTAATTTGGTCAATTTCTTCATTTTTGACAATATCAGTGTGGAGATTTTCCTTGATTTGCGGTAAATTCTTCGAAAGTTGAAGCTTCAAATCAGTAAAACCGCTTAAGCCAAGAGAATAGCAAAGTCTAACGATTGTAGCAGGACTTGAATCGGCTTCTTTTGACAAGTGAGTGACACTCATATTGATAATTTTTTGAGGGTTCTCAATAATCCATTGGGCAAGTTTTTTTTCTGCTTTGGATAAAGAATTTAACTTTTCTTTCATGACGTATATAATATTATATTCCATTTTAATAGTCCTTTCGTCAGGATAATAATAAAAGACATACAACTTATTATATAGGTTGTATGCCTTAAAATCTATCTAGATAACCACAAAGGGATTTCTTCCAAGGAATGAATAATTTTGGTAGCTCGGCGCTGATCAACGCGATATTGAAGTGGTTTTAAGGCTAAGCACTCAATATTGGCCGAGGTTGCAGCTTGAATGCCATGGACTGAGTCTTCTACAGCGATACAGTCAGAAGCCTTTAGCTCTAACTGTAAAAGAGCTTCTAGATAAACATCAGGAGCAGGTTTTGACAAAGGCATATCATTTCCGCTAACAATGACATCAAAGAACGATTTTAAATGAGTGATATCTAAAATATTAATCAAACTAGAATACTCTCCAGAAGAGGCAAGTCCTATCCTGTAATTTTTATTTTTTAACCAAGTGAGAACAGAAACAATATTTTCAGTTAAAATATCTGAATAATTTATTGTAAACTCTTCTTTGAATTGATTGAAATCCTCCAGTAGATACTGTTGTTTCTCTAAGTTGTGAGGATAGATTTGGCGAAACATCTCTTTAGGGTTAGAGCCAATAATCTGTTCATGAAAGGTATCATCTAATAGGAGATGATGCTTTTTAAAAAATAGATCACGTCTTTCTTGGTAGAGCATTTCTGATTGAATGATAACTCCATCCATATCGAAGATGACTGCTTTTTTCATTTTATTTTTCTAGTCTCATTTCAGGGTTTGTTCCAAAGAAGTACGTAGCAACAAATCCACCTGCATAGGCTGCAAGTAAACCGATAACATATTGCATCATGTGTCCGTTATTAATGAGTGGAATCAACGCAACACCACTTGGTCCAATAGAAGTTGCCCCAACGTTACCGAATAATCCGATAACAGCACCACCAATACCACCACCAATACAAGCAGTTATAAAGGGACGTCCTAAGGGTAAAGTAACTCCATAAATTAAAGGTTCACCAATTCCAAGTACACCAACTGGTAGTGCGCCTTTAATCATTTCTGTTAGTTGTTTATTTTTGCGACAACGTACCCAAAGTGCAATAGCAGCACCCACTTGACCAGCTCCAGCCATAGCAAGAATTGGTAGTAATTGAGTATAGCCATCTGCTGCAATCATTTCTAAATGTATCGGTGTTAAAATTTGATGTAAACCAAACATAACCATTGGTAAGAAAAGTGTACCTAACATGAAACCAGCAAATGCACCACCCACACCTAGAATCCAGTTAATGAAACCAACAAGACCTGCTGAAATAGCACCAGCAACTGGCATAATTAAAAAGATAGTAACCATAACCATAATGAGTAAAGTAACCGTTGGTGTGATAATAACATCAAGTGATTCCGGCACAAACTTGTGTAATTTTTTCTCAATAATAGACATTAAGAAAACAGCTAAAATAACACCAATAATCCCACCTTGGTTAGGGCTTAAATCCCCACCGGTTAAAATATTAGGGAGCGGATTTTCAGGCGTTACACCTGTGAGCATGATAATCCCACCGATAACTCCCCCTAAACTTGGAGAAGCACCAAATTCAGTGGCTGCGTTAATCCCTACGTAAATATTAAGGTAAGCAAAAACGCCACTTTGAACAATTTTTAAGACTGTAATAATATTTGCCCAGTTGTCTCCATTGATTTGTCCAGCAGTCATCATGTTGCCTAAAACAGAAGCGATCCCACCGATAATTCCAGCACCAACAAAAGCAGGAATTAAAGGGACAAAGATATTAGCAATAGATTTTAATGCTTTTGACCATGGTTTTTGATTTTTTTTCTTAACATCTGCTTTAACTTGAGCAGCTTTTTCTTCAACTGCTTCTTTTCCAGATTTTTTATGTAGGTGAGACATATCATCGCCTAGTTTGACACCAGCCATATCAACCATAGCTTGAGCTACCTTGTTAACTGTTCCAGGACCAACAACAACTTGAAGTGTATCATCTTCAACGACACCCATTACGCCTTCAATGGCTTTAAGTTTGTCTATGTCTACTTTATTGTAATCAGCAATCTCCATTCTAACCCGCGTCATACAATGAACGACTTTAGTTACATTATCAATTCCTCCAACATTTTTGTAAATACCATTAGCGATACTTTGAATACGATCTGTCATTTTTATTTCCTCCAATTATTAAATACTATTTTTTATGAAGCCATTTCCTTCTTTCAAACGAATTGTTGCATCTTCCATACTTGCACCAGTTAAAATCATAACGATAGCTAATTTTACGTTTTGATTAGCTAGATTAAAGGTTTTTTCAGCGATTACATAATCACAATCTGTTGCTTCCATGATAATTCGTTTTGAGCGCTCAATTAATTTTTCATTTGTTGCTTTAACATCAACCATTAAATTTCTATAGACTTTCCCAATCCCAATCATAGAAACGGTGGAAAGCATGTTAAGAATTAATTTTTGACTTGTTCCAGCTTTTAAACGAGTAGAACCTGTTAAAACTTCAGCTCCTGCATCGACTTCAATCGGGAATTTTGCAAAACGGCTAATTTCAGCCTCCTTATTACAAGCAATCGTAGCAGTTGTTGCATTAACACTAGTAGCGTATTCTAATCCACCAATTACGTAGGGTGTTCTTCCACTAGCTGCGATACCGACAACAATGTCATTCTCATTTAAAGAAATACTTTTTAAGTCATTGATTGCTAGCTCTTTAGAGTCCTCAGCTCCCTCAACCGCAATAGTCATCGCTTTTTGTCCACCGGCAATAAATCCTTGAACCATCTCAGGATCAGTCCCAAAGGTAGGGACGCATTCAGCGGCATCTAAAATACCTAGTCTGCCACTTGTTCCAGCGCCAATGTAGATTAATCGACCATTTTTATTAAATGATTTAATGATTTCTTGAACAACTAAATCAATGTCAGGTAGTTCATTTTTAATCGCAGTAGCGACCTTAGCATCTTCTTCATTCATGATGGTTAAAATGTCAAAAGATGATAATTCATCAAGGTGCATTGTTCTAGTATTTCTTTTCTCTGTCGTTAATTTTGTTAAATCCATTAGTTAATCCTTTCCAATCAATTGATATTTTTGTCCAGCTAGTATCCATTCAATTAAGGGAATGTCTTTATCAGTGACTTTTCCCATAACGTTTACTCTAGAATCAGCTGGAAGCTCTTTTTTAGTAATCTGAAGCTCACCCATGTATCTTCCATAAAGGAGGTTGTCTAAAGTGATGGATCCTTTAGATCTATTCACTGAGTTCATTTGTTGAATCGTTGGAAGTTCTTTGAACCTAGCTTCTTGACTTCTAACGACATCTTCAGCATCATCCATTCTATTTGTGTGAACATCGGTTAATAAATAGTGATACTCACTTGATATCAATTGGCAGTTTAAAAGAATTAAATTCTCATTTTGATACGTTTTGAACTGCTCAATAGTGACTTCTTGGATTTTTTCATCTCCAATATACACTTCATCGACTAGGCAATCTGTTAATAACTCAATACTTGCAGCCAAGGGATGTGAGAGCCGATGTTTTTCTAATGTTGGTAATGAATCAAAAAGAGGTCCACGTAGCTGTTCATCACCAGGTGTAAACGCAATAATTTTTCCACCTAATTCTTTTAACCATTTATTTTTTTGAATCAGGGATTTTTTAGAAAGACCAGTCTCTATTCTAGGGTAATAATTGTGCCAAAATTCCATATTAGAAAAATTCGCATTGTATTTGGTTAACTCAAGTACATCCTCAGGTGATAAGGTGCTAGCATTTAATCCTATAGTCAGATCTCTGGATGCTTTAGCAATTGTCTCCATGGAAATACCATAATCCATTCTTAAGCCAGTAACGCCTAAATTTCTAACTTGTTTAGCGTCATTTTCAATATCCAATCCAAGTGTGGTGAGTCCTTTTGTCGAAATATCCATCATTAAATTGAGATTTAATTTTTTAGCAATGTCACCTAAATGTGTTATTCGTTCGAGATATTTAGAAGAATCATCTTCTGGAATGTGCATGGAAGTAAACATGCCAATAAATCCGTTTTCACTCATTTGAATAATATATTTTTCTGTTTCTTCTGTTAAATCAGATCCTAAAAATATAGAAAAACCAAACATTAAAATCTCCTCCTCTTGCTTGTTTAATTTGTATTATAGCTCAATAGAAATATAATTTCAATAAAACGTTATCTTTTTAGTTAAAATAGAAATATTATTTCTTTATAGCGATAAAAAAACCTTGCGTTTAGGCAAGGTTAAAAAGATTTAAACCATTCTAGTGTTCTAGAACGAGCTATTTTATGATCGACAATTGGGGCGGGATAATCAACGCCTATATGGAAATTGAATTGCTCTTGTTCTGCCATACTTATTTTACAAGGTTCATGGAGAAGCGTAGAAGGGAGTAAAGCAAGCTCTGGAACGTATTGTTTAATAAATAGCCCGTCTTTATCAAATTTTTCCCCTTGAGTGGTAGGGTTAAAGATTCTAAAATAAGGAACGGAATCCGTACCGGTTGAAGCAGCCCATTGCCAACCACCAATATTACTGGCGGCATCATAATCAATTAATTGTTCTGAAAAATAACGTTCTCCCAGACGCCAATCAATTAATAAATCTTTAGTTAAAAAAGAAGCAACTAACATCCTAAGACGATTATGCATCCAACCTGTTTGATTAAGTTGCCTCATGGCAGCATCAATAATGGGATAACCAGTGTGCCCATTCTTCCACTGATTAAAAAGAATATCATCTGTTTGCCAAGTCATACCTTTGTATTTTTCCATCAATTCTTCTTGGTATTGATTTGGATTATAATGGTAAATCATGTGATAAAAATCTCGCCAAGCAAGTTCTTTTAAGTAAGTCTCTTTACCGTTACTGGAGGGCATTGTTTGACAGCTATGCCAAACTTTTCTAATCGAAATTGAACCGGTTGAAAGGTAATTTGAGAGGCGACTGGTTCCGTCTATGTTAGGGAAATCTCGTGTCTTATCGTAATCCTCTAACTGTTCAATGGTAAAATCGTTAAGCCTTTGATTAGCTCGATCTTCACCCACTAAATCAGAATAATCAGTCTGACAGTTATTAACTAAATCGATCAATAGATTTTCTCCCTTAGTAAAAGCTTGAGCGTTGTGAATAAGTTGTTTTAAGTAGCTAGAGAAATTGATTTTTTGATAAATAGGTTTGGGTAAAGTAATCCATTTTTTATAATAGGGAGTAAATTTTTTATAGGGCGTTCCGTCAGGCTTAACAATTGAAGTTGCTGGATGAAGGTGAGCGTCTTCTGTAGCTACGACCCTAATTCCTTTTGATTCAAGGAAAGGAATCACTGTTAGGTCTCGTTTCATACCATAACCACGATTATCTAAATTAAAATAGATAGTTGTCCAATCAGGGTATCTATCTTTAAGATTATCTAAGGCTGTGAACAAATCATCACATAGAAGATGAATCGTAATTCCTTTTTCTTCAGCTGTTTTTTTAAAATGAAATAGCGTAGAAAAAAAGTAGTCTGCACTTTTACTATTATGTTTAAATTGTTTTTTATCTAGGTGAAACATACAAAGCAGTTGATCCTCCTTACTGAGAGAGGAAAGAGCTTGAATTAAGGCAGTGTTATCTTCTAAACGTAAATCTTTTCTAAACCACATGATGTGAGTTGACATGTTAATACCTCCTTTTTATCCATTATAGCAAATAATTTTTTAGATGGAGTTATTGTTAATTGGAGTGATTACTGCTAAAATAACTGGAAATATAACCTATTCATTTAACCCATGGATAAGTAACTAAATTAGGAGGGATTATCATTAATTTATTTAAAAAGAAGAAAAAAGAAGAGATTAGTGAAGTGAAAATTTACAGCGTTGCCAAAGGGGAACTTATTCCAATTACAGAAGTTGAAGATGAGGTTTTTTCTAAGAAAATGTTAGGAGATGGCTTTGCTGTTAGACCAATAAATGGAGATATTTTTTCTCCAATAAATGGCGTAGTAACCTCCGTGTTTCCTACGAAACATGCTATAGGAATAAAAACGAATACAGGTATTGAAATTTTACTTCACATAGGGATAGATACGGTTGAGTTAAAAGGAAAGCCGTTTAAGATACATGCAAAAGAGGGAGACAAAATAACCTATGAAACTCTTCTAGTATCTGTTGATTTGGAAGAATTGAAACAAAGTGGAAAACAAAGTGATATTTTAGTTATTTTTACTAATGATAATTATAAAAAATTGGAAATTAATGATTACGGAACTGTCATTGAGAAAGAAGTTATTGGTCAATTAACGTTAAAATAATAAGATTTCGATAAATAGAAACTTTCATAGATAGGTGGTTAATCGATGAAATTGGTGGACGTAGAAACCAAGCAATTAATTCAAATAAAAAAATATGCTACAACTATTTTGGAAAAAGATAAAACTGGCCATAGCATGGATCATATTAATCGTGTAGTAAGTAATGCCAAAAAAATACAACTAAAAGAAGGAGGAAATCCTTTTCTAATTGTAGCAGGGGCTTATCTTCATGATGTATTGGATGATAAACTAGTAAAAAATCCAGAGCAGTCTAGGGACCAGTTAATTCAGTTTTTAAAAAGAATTGAGTTACCGTCTAAAGAAATAGAACTATTATTAGCTATTATTGACCATGTTTCTTTTAGTCATCAACTTGCTTCAAATAGTAAAGTCGAACTATCTATAGAAGAGAAAATTGTCCAAGATGCGGATAGATTAGATGCGATTGGTGCAATTGGAATAGGTCGAACATTTTATTATGGTGGAAAAAAAGGACATGCGATGTATGATCCAACTCTCTTGCCAAGAGAAAGTTTATCAAAAGAGGAGTATCGAGTTAATCAGACAGTGCTCAATCATTTTTATGAAAAATTATTTAAACTAAAAGATATGATGCAAACTCAGACAGCTAAGCATATGGCGAAAAAAAGACATGATTTGATGATTTCTTTTGTCGAAAATTTCATTGAAGAGTGGGATGAATAAACTAAAAGGGAAGGTAAGTGATAGAACTCAACTTACCTTCCCTTTTTTACTTATGATTCTGCTGATACGCTATGCTCTTTTATATGAGAGAGCGTCAAGTAGATAATCCATTTGACGTGCTCATCATAGAGATAATAATATTGTTTTCTGCCAACTCGTCGTGATTTAACCAGTTTTGCTTTTTTTAATAAAGATAACTGATGTGAGATAGCTGATTGTGATTCCTGGATAGTTTGTTCTAATTCGCGAACATTATGCTCTTTGCTTGATAGGAGGCATAGAATCTTAAATCGCGTCACATTTCTTAACAAGTGAAATAGATGTAAACTATCCTTGAGTTCAATATCTGAATAGGCAGTGTTTTCTAAAGAAAAATTTTCCATAATAAAACCTCCTATATGTGTTGCTTAATTCTCTATAAATATTTTTTTGGAGTTCGTAATAAGCGTAGAGCGTTTAGAATAACAAGAATAGTACTACCTTCATGGACGATAACCCCGATAGCGATATTCATTTTACCTAAAAAGTTTAGAGTAACAAGTAAAGCAACAACAAACATTGAGAATATAATGTTTTGCCAAGTAACTTTGTTCATTTTTTCAGTTAGCTTATGGGCATAAACTAATTTAGATAAATCGTTTTTCATTAAGACTAAGTCTGCAACGTCCATGGCAACGTCCGTTCCATCTCCCATTGCAATCCCAACATCTGCTGTTACTAAGGCTGGAGCATCATTAATTCCGTCTCCTAGCATACCGGTGGGGCCATATTTTTTCTGTTGTTCAGCAACAATACTTGCTTTGTTTTCAGGCATAACATTGGCAACAACTTCTGCGACACCAACTTGGCGGCCAACTGCCTCACCAGTAAGTTTTGCATCGCCTGTGATCATAGTTGTGTGAATATTTTGTTCATTGAAGTAAGCAATGGCAGCTTTTGCATTGTCATTAGGGACATCCATTAGGGCAATCAAACCAATTACTTTTTCATCTTTACCGATTAAAACTACTGTTTTTCCTTCAGAAGCAAGCTTTTGCTCACTTTCTTTGTAGGACACTGTTACGTCGTCAAACGAACTTGGTTTACCGATTCGGTAATCATTACCTTTGTAAGAGGATGACAAACCTCGTCCTACTTCATTTTCGACGGATATTTCTAATTGAGACCTATTTGGAAATTTGTTTAGAATAGCAGTTGCTAAAGGGTGATTAGATTGAGCTTCCATCGCAACGATTAAATCAATTAATTCTTTTTCATCTTCTTTTGGATCAAATGAAAAATCTGTTACAACGGGTTTACCACTCGTTAAAGTACCTGTTTTATCAAAAGAAATAGCTTTTAGTTCATTCAATTTTGAAAGATAAGCGCCACCTTTTACCAAGACACCTTTTTTAGATAAATTTGAAATAGTTGACAAGGTTGTTGGAACAGCACTTGCAGCAAGAGCACAAGGGGATACAGAGATTAGATAAACCATGCTTCGATATAGACTGACATCCCATGACCAGCCGAAAATGTAAGGGCCAGCTAATAAAACCAATGGATATAAAGCTAGAGCGATAGTTACATATTTGGGTTCTAAACGTTGAATTAAAGTTGCTGTTTTAGTTAAACTTTGTTGTGATTGATCCACCAATTCTAATATTTTAGCAAAAACTGTTTCTGAACTATCTTTAGTTACTTCCATTGTAAATGTACCAGAACCATTTATGGTACTACCGAAAACTTCATCTCCAATATTTTTTTCTTTTGGAATACTTTCTCCGTTAATTGAAGATTCGTCGATTGAAGTTGAGCCGCTAATAATAGTTCCGTCAGTAGGAACTTGTGCTCCGTTCAATACTTGTAGAGTATCACCTATTTTAACTTGATCAACCGGCACAATTTTTGATGAGCCGTCTTCTAATAAAAGTCTTGCTTCAGTGGGGTTAAGATTAAGTAAATTAGTAATTTCTCTTTTACTTTTTCCATCAACATAGTCCTCTAAGAAGTGAGCACCTGCAAAAATAAGAATAAGTAAAGCAGCTTCTTCGTAATTTCCAATAACAATTGCACCTGCTGTGGCAATGGTCATTAAAAAATGGACATTAGGTTGAAATTTTTTTGCTTTTCTTGTATTGCTGATTGTATTACCAATACCTTCAAAAATAATGTGATATCCTGCAGTTGCAACAGCTACAATAAATAGAATCGAACTGAAGAGCTCACTCGTACTAGCTGTAAAAAGTCCAATAATAAAGGCAGCTAATCCGATAAAAAACATAATAATAGATAATTTAGCTCCGTGATCGTGGTTATGTTCATGTTTACTTTTTCCCATTAGAAACACCCTTTCGAATAATGTTTTTTAAAACTATATTTTAAAGTTTTAATTAACAATAGTATACATGAAGAAATGTTCATATGTCAACCGATAATAACAAATTTTTTACTAACTACTAAAAATATTTATAGGAATATTGACCATGAATACTATAATGAGAGACATTACAAAGATGGTGAAAAAAGAAATCGAAAACAGAATAGAGGTGTTTTTTTACTTACTTTGTTTGAATTGGTATAATTCTATCTATAATATCAATACAAAATCAGAGGAGATGAAAAAAATGAAAATTGGAATTATAACAGCTATGCCGATCGAGTTAGAATACATTCTAGAAAAAGTAACGATTATTGAAAAGAGAAAAATGAAACGTAATACATTTTATGTGGCAAAATATATGGGAAATGACCTAATAATGGTAACGAGTGGTGTGAGTAAAACAAATGCAGTAGCATATACACAACTGTTAATTGATTACTTTGACCCGGATTGTCTCTTTAATTTAGGAATTGCAGGAGGATTGCAATCTGGCTTAAAGCCTTCTGATATTGTAATTGGTGAGTTTTATAGTCACCATGATGTCAAAGTTAATCAAATGGAAGAGTTATTTCCATTTATATCCAAATTCGATACTAATAAATTATTATTAGACTTTGTCTCGGAAAATATGCCACAAGCAATTAAGGGAGGTATTGTGTCAGGAGAACGTTTTGTAGATAGCACAGAACAAAAGGAGCAAATTATAACGACCTTTGGAGCTGCTGCGGTTGATATGGAGTCTAGCGCTATTGCTCATGCTTGTTATATCAATGAATTACCTTTTATGGCGATTAGAGGTATCTCAGATTTAGCAGATGATGGCGCTAAAGATACCTATGATTTTAATGAAAAAAAAGCAAGTGATCAAGTAGGTAGAGCATTTCTAGAGATGATTAGTGAAAAAGAAATGAAAAAAAAGTTGTTGTAATCTTTACGTATTAATTTATTTTTAGAAAAAGAGGTTGACGCTAAAGCGCCAACCTCTTTTAAAGATATCACTTACTTTGAAAAACGTTCTTTTCAGGTAACATATAGTCGTTTGTATCTATGTTATCTGCAGCGAGAGCTTCGTTAAAGTCATCAATGCTTAAATCAATTTTCCTTGAAATATCAAAGACACTATGTAAAACATCATGAAAATACATTGAATTACCTTGTTCAAAGTAAGCTTTATATTCAGGAGATGTATTACTGTGACCTGTTTTGGCTTGATATTTTTTAGCTTCTTCTAAATAATAGTTGAAATGTTCTTTAGTATAGACTGAGAAGTGGTTGAAAATATTAATAGCTAAGGATAAATCTGCAAACCAAGTAGTATAATTTTTCTTAGCTAATCCATCTTTAACTTCAATTAATTGAAACTGATCGTTTCTTATGTACTGGGTAATCAACATGTCAATATTTAAACTGATACCTGTGTAAGAGACATCATCAAATTTAAATTCTTTTAATTCTTCTAACTCTTTTAACAAGCTCTCAGGGGTGAAATTGCGATTTTCTAAGCTTTTGTAGGCTTTTTGTTGTTGAAACATATCCTTGTCCTCCAATAATAGTATTTTGATACCTTTATTATAAGCTATCAAGGCTAAAGTACCAATATAAATTAGAAAAAATTACATAAAGGTTGAGATAATTAGATAAACGTTTAAGATGGTTAAAATAATGGAGATAACCCAAGCTAAGATAGTTAATATTTTTTTATTAGTAAATTCTCCCATCAACTCTTTTTGACTAGTGAAGATGGTCAAAGGAATAATCGAAATAGGTAAGGCCGCACTTAGAAAGACTTGAGAATAAATCAATAATTTTTCGACAACTTCCTCAGAATCACCGAATAAAATAATGGCGATTACAACAGGAGTAACAGCTAATAGACGAGTGATTAGACGTCTTGCCCACGTAGGAATGTGTAACTTGATGAAGCCTTCCATAATAATTTGTCCAGATAAAGTTCCTGTAATAGTTGAATTTTGACCAGATGCAAGAAGAGCAACAGCAAAAAGAACACTGAGTATAGGAGAGGCAATTGCTCCAACAACGGAAGAATCTGATAAGGCGTGGTATAAAGAACCTAGAGAAGATAAAGTTTCACCGTGTCCGAAAAATAAAGTTGCCCCTAGAGTAAGTAGCAAACAATTAACAATAAAAGCAAAGAACAATTGAATGTTAGAATCCCATTTAGCAAAACGAATGGCTTCTTTAATTTCACCACGATCAGTCCGATCATATTGCCTGGATTGAACAATGGAGGAATGTAGGTATAAGTTATGAGGCATAACGGTTGCTCCGACAATCCCAAGAGCTAGTAACAAAGCACCCTTGTCTGTGACAACTTCTTTTCTAGGAATGAACCCTTTGAATAACTCAGGTAAATTTGGTTGACCTAGAATCACCTCATACATAAAGATGATAAAAATGGTTGCAATCAGAGTCATAACAATTGCTTCAATTTTTCTAAATCCTAGCTTTGTTAATGTGAGGAGTAAAAAGACATCAAGTACCGTTATAAAAACTCCTACAAGAAGAGGAAAACCAAATAGAAGATTTAGAGCAACCGCACTTCCGATAACCTCAGCAATATCAGTTGCCATAATAGCTAATTCATTCATTACCCAAAGAAAGATACCCATTTTTTTCTTTGTGTGAATACGAGTAGCTTGAGCCAAGTCCATACCTGTGACAATTCCAAGTTTTGCTGACATATATTGTAGCATCATAGCAATGAGACTAGAAATTAAAATAACAGACAGTAGTAAATAGCCAAACTGAGCTCCACCAGCAATAGAAGTTACCCAGTTGCCGGGATCCATATACCCAACAGCCACTAAGGCGCCAGGACCTGAATAGGCAAGGAGTTTTCTAAAAAAACTAGCATTTTTAGGGACGGAAACTGAGTTATTTATTTCTGGTAAGCTTAAACCGTTAAGCTTATCTTTTAGTAAATGTTGGTGTTTGTTCATAATAAAAACACATCCTTTTTAGGTCTACCTAAAGTGTATTTTTCAATGGGAAAAAAAGCAAGTGTTTTACTTTGAATTCTCTATTTAATTATGAGTATAATAGAGAAAAATAGACCATATAAAGGAGTTTTTATTATGTTTCAAGAAGAGAAAAATAGATTTGTGTTAAAAGAGGAAGGCAAAGAAGTTGCTGAAATAACTTGGCAAATGAAGGGTGTTAGACATATGGTTGTTGATCATACCTTTGTTGATTCAAGTCAAAGAGGTAAAGGGATAGCTGAAAAATTAATTTTAGAAGTAATTGAAAAAGCTAAAAAAGAAGACTTTAAAATTATTCCAACTTGTTCATATGCGGTTAGTTACTTTGAAAAACATAAAGAATATAATAACTTATTAGCTAAATAGGCGATGAAAATAAAAAAAGGCCGTCCGAAGACAGCCTTAGCCTAAAATATGATGTGTAAACACCACAAAATAAAATTATAGTGGATTATTAGGTATAAAACAACTGACGATTAAATAAACTGGTAATTATCAGATGTTTTGTAGTGAAAAGTTGAAGTAAGGAAAGAGAAATAGACGAATAATTAGAAAAAGAATTTCTTGATGTCGCTTTTAAAAAGTGACAAGGAATTCTTTTTTGATTTGCTGAAAAATATTTAGGATATGTGATATAATATTCAGGACTATATGTAAAATTGGGTGTCATTTTGCCCGTAATAATCGAGGAGGTTTACAAATGGAGGAGAAAAAAACGTTTTATATCACGACCCCCATTTATTATCCAAGTGGGAAACTACACATTGGTAGTTCCTATACAACAATTGCCTGTGATGCCATGGCGCGTTACAAGCGATTAAAAGGGTTTGATGTTTTCTATCTAACTGGATTAGATGAACATGGCCAAAAGATTGAACAAAAGGCAGAACAACTTGGAATAGAGCCAAAAGACTACGTTGATGAGATGGCAACAGATGTAAAAAAACTTTGGAATTTACTGGATATTGATTACACAAAATTTATCCGTACGACTGATGAATCACATAAACAAACAGTGAAAAAAATATTCCAACAGTTATTAGATCAAGGGGATATTTACCTAGGTGAATATGAAGGATGGTACTCTGTATCTGATGAAGAATATTTCACTGAAAATCAATTAGCTGAAGTTTATCGTGATGCTGATGGTAACGTGATCGGCGGGAAAGCCCCAAGTGGACACGAAGTAGAACTTGTTAAAGAACAAAGTTACTTCTTCCGTATGAGCAAATATTCAGATCGTTTACTTGAATATTATGAAACTCACCCTGATTTTATTGAACCTGTATCCCGTAAAAATGAAATGATCAATAATTTCATTAAGCCAGGTTTAGGTGATTTAGCGGTTAGTAGAACGTCATTTTCATGGGGAATCCCTGTGGATGCAGATCCTAAACATGTTATTTATGTGTGGATTGATGCCTTATCAAATTATATTTCAGCACTAGGTTACGGTACAGATGATGATAGCAACTTTAAAAAATATTGGCCAGCAGATGTTCATATGGTTGGTAAAGAAATCGTTCGTTTCCATACTATTTATTGGCCAATAATGTTAATGGCTCTAGACTTACCGTTACCAAAACAAATTTTTGCTCATGGTTGGTTAGTGATGAATGATGGAAAAATGTCTAAATCTAAAGGGAATGTGGTTTACCCTGAAATGCTAGTTAAGCGTTATGGCTTAGATGCACTACGTTATTACTTAATGCGCGCAATCCCATTTGGATCAGACGGTGTATTTACTCCTGAAGATTTTGTGGCACGTGTTAATTATGATCTAGCTAACGATTTAGGAAACCTTTTAAATCGTACCATTGCCATGATTAATAAATATTGTGATGGAAATGTACCTGCCTATGCGTCTCAAGTGACAGAATTTGATAGTGAACTATCAACAACTGCAGCAGATGTAATTGGTAAATATAATAAAGCAATGGAAAAAATGGAATTTAACATTGCGTTAGGTGAAATTTGGAAATTAATTTCTCGTGCTAATAAATACATTGATGAAACTCAGCCTTGGGTATTAGCAAAAGATCCAGAGAAGAAAGCTTCCTTAAATAGTGTCATGGTTCACTTGGCAGAAAGTTTACGTATTTCAGCAATTTTACTGCAGCCAATTTTGACTGAAACACCAAAAGAGATGCTAAATCAACTAGGTTTAGGTGAAGAAACATTATCAATGGTAGATATTCGTTTTGGTGATTTTCCTAAAGGGGCGAAAGTTATTAGTAAAGGAACACCAATTTTCCCTCGTTTAGACATGGAAGTTGAAGTGGCCTATATCAAGGAACAAATGGCTCAACAAACTAATTCAACAGAGACAGAAGATACTTGGAATCCTGAAGAGGTTGAGTTAATTTCAGCTAAAGAAAAACAAGTGAAGTTTGAAGATTTTGAAAAAGTAGAATTAAAAGTAGCAGAGGTTATTGATTGTCGTAAAGTTAAAGGTGCGGACAAGTTACTCCAATTCCGTTTGGATGCTGGAGATAAAGAAGACCGTCAAATCCTTTCAGGCATCGCCGAATTCTATCCAGAACCAACTGAATTAGTTGGAAAAAAAGTTGTGATTGTGGCGAACTTAAAACCTCGTAAAATTAGAGGACAAGTTAGTCAAGGGATGATTTTATCTGCAGAGAATGAAGATGGTCAGTTAAATGTAGTGGAAGCACCAAAATGTGCTGATAATGGCTCTATTATTGCCTAATAAAAAACGATTAAAAGAAATCTTTTATTCTTTTAGTCGTTTTCTTTTGTGTTAAACTAAAGAAGATTGGAGTGGAATAAATGATATTTGATACTCATACCCATTTAAACGCAGAGCAATTCAAAGATGAAATACCAGAAGTGATTGAGCGAGCAAGAGAGCTTGGAGTAACTGAAATGGCGGTGGTTGGATTTGATACGCCCACCATCTTAAAATCATTAGAATTAAGTCAGGCGTACAAAGATATTTATAGTATAGTTGGTTGGCACCCGACAGAAGCAGGCTCTTACACAAAAGAAATTGAGGAGACATTGCAACGTCAATTAGAGAATGAACGTGTGGTTGCGTTAGGAGAGATTGGTTTAGATTATCACTGGATGGAAGATCCAAAAGAAATTCAAGATAAGGTTTTCAGACGTCAAATTGCAATTGCTAAGGAGATGAATTTACCAATAAGTATTCACACTAGAGATGCAATGGAGGATACTTATAAGATATTGAAAGAAGAAAAAATTCATGATATTGGTGGCATTATGCATAGTTTTAGTGGAGACGGTGAATGGGCGGAACGCTTTTTAGACTTAGGCATGCATATATCATTTAGTGGTGTTGTAACCTTTAAAAAAGCCTTTGATGTCCATGAGGCAGCAACAGTTATTCCATTGGATAAATTGTTAGTAGAAACAGATGCGCCGTATTTAGCTCCAATGCCTTACCGTGGTAAGAGAAATGAACCTGGTTACACAAGATATGTAGTAGAAAGAGTGGCAGAATTAAGAGAGTTATCAATTGAAGAGGTAGCTAAGGTAACTCGAGAAAATGCACATCGCTTATTTAGGATTGGTGAATAATGAAAGAAAAAGTAAGAATTGAAGAAATTATAGTGGTTGAAGGAAAATCTGATACAAAGCGAATTCAACAAGTGGTTGATGCAGATACCATTGAAACAAATGGTTCTGCTTTGAGTGAAGAAACAGTGCTTAAAATCGAACACGCTGAAAAAGTAAGAGGAGTCATTGTCTTTACGGATCCAGATTTTTCAGGAGAAAAGATTAGAAAACAAATTACAGAAGCAGTCCCATCTGCCAAACATGCTTTTATTTCCCGGAAAAAAGGGGAACCTAAACGCCAAGGAGATAGTTTAGGTGTAGAGCATGCTAGTAATGAAACTATTTTAGAGGCACTAAGAAATATTTCGACCCCCACTAGTGAAAATTTTGAATCAGAGATTGAAACGGAAGATTTAATACACTTTGGCTTAATTGCGGGAAATCATGCTAAAAAAAGGCGTGAGTTGCTAGGAGAAAAGTTGAACATAGGTTACACTAACGGCAAACAACTAAAGAAAAGATTGAAAATGTTTCACATTGAAAAAGCGGTATTTACTCAAGGAATGAAAGAAATTTTAGAGGATGAAAAAAATGAATGATTATAAAGATATTGCGACGCCAAGTCGAACGAAAGAAATCTTAAAGAAATACGGTTTTTCTTTCAAAAAAAGTTTAGGACAAAACTTTTTAACAGATCCTAATATATTACGAAATATTGCTAATGTGGCTGAGCTTTCAGAAGCGGATCGTATTATTGAAATTGGGCCAGGTATTGGTGCATTGACGGAGCATTTAGCTAGATCAAATGGAGAAGTTCTGGCTTTTGAAATCGATCAACGTTTAATTGAGGTGTTAGATGATACCTTAAGTATTTATAATAATGTAACGGTTGTTAATGAAGATATCCTAAAAGCAGATGTTGAAACGATAGCCAAAGAGGTCTTTAGTACTGAAGGAGACGTTAAAGTAGTTGCTAACCTACCTTACTATATTACAACCCCGATTATGATGCATCTATTAATGTCGGGATTAACTATTGAATCCATGGTTGTTATGATGCAAAAAGAAGTGGCAGACCGAATTACGGCAGTTCCAGGTACTAAAGCGTATGGCTCTTTATCTATTGCGGTTCAGTACTATATGAATGCGGAACTAGCTTTTATAGTACCTAAAACAGCGTTTGTCCCTCAACCAAATGTGGACTCAGCTATTATTAAACTGCAAAAAAGAGATAAACCAATTGTAGAGGTAATGGATGAAGATTTCTTCTTTAAATTAACACGTTCGGCCTTTACACAAAGAAGAAAAACGTTATGGAATAACTTGATTAGTTATTTTGGTAAAGATGATGATACTAAAGAATGGTTAGTGAAATCCCTTGAAGAGTGTGAAATCGATCCAAAACGTCGTGGTGAAACATTAAGTATCACTGAGTTTGGAGAACTTTCTAATTGTTTACTGACGAATAAAAAATAAAATAAAAGTAATAATGTTCGTTGACTTAATTCTGTGAATTAGATATCATAGAAAAAAAGGTATAAGGAATGAATTGAATGAAAAAAATGTCGGTACAGTCACTAACCTATGCGGCACTACTTATTGCTTTAGGAATTATGATTCCGTTAGTCATGCCAGTTAAAATAGTTATCGGTCCAGCGTCATATACTTTAGCAAGTCATGTACCAGTATTTCTAGCAATGTTCGTATCTCCGTGGGTAGCAGTTTTAGTTGCTTTAGGAACTGCTTTTGGTTTCTTTTTATCATTACCGTTTATTATTGGTGTTAGAGCCCTTTCTCATGTTATTTTTGCTTTTATGGGAGCTTTTTACTTGTCAAAACGACCTACTATTATTGACTCTCAAAGAAAAATGCTAGCCTTTAATGTAGTGATTGGACTCATCCATGCAGCATGTGAAACAGCTGTTGTTACTTTATTCTTCATGACAGGGAAGTTATCTGCAGAAAGCTATACATCTGGTTTTTTTATAACGGTTATTATTTTGGTGGGTGTTGGAGGCTTTGTTCATAGCTTAATTGATTATGCCATTGCCTTTTCTGTTGCTCAAAGATTAGGTGAAAAATTTAAATTTCCAGTTTACTTAGAAGCAAAACGAGTAAAAAAGCTTGATTCCTAAAAAAGGAATCAAGCTTTTAATTTTCACTTTGATGGTTAATAAAAAGTGAAAAGAGGGAATACGTTACATTAACGAATGACCATTTCTGTTTCAGCATCAAAGAAATGACTCTTATTTAAGTTAAAGGCAAGTTCAATACGTTCACCAGGAACATAAGCAGAGCGAGCATCCACTTTAGAAATGAATTCAGTTTGACCAGTACGAGTGTAAAGCATAGTTTCAGCACCTAGTAGCTCAGAAACAACCACTTCAGAGTCCACAACACTATTTGGAGAAGATTCTTTTACGATTGGTTCACTATGAATATCTTCAGGACGAATACCGAAAATAACCTTTTTACCAGCATAACCTTGTTCTCTTAAAACTTTGAACTTACCTTCTGGTATTTCAAGTCGTAAATCATGGCCATCAGTGATGTAGCCGTCTTCTCCTAAAGTTACGTCGAAAAGGTTCATAGCAGGAGAGCCGATAAATCCAGCAACAAAGACGTTGTTAGGTGTATCATATACTTCTTTAGGCGTTCCAATTTGTTGAATAAAACCATCTTTCATAATGACAATACGATCTGCCATTGTCATCGCTTCTGTTTGGTCATGGGTTACATAAATAGTAGTCGTTTCTAAACGACGATGTAATTTAGCAATTTCAGCACGCATAGCTACACGTAATTTAGCATCTAAGTTTGATAAAGGTTCATCCATTAAGAATACTTTAGCATCACGAACAATGGCACGTCCTAAGGCAACACGTTGTCTTTGACCACCTGATAAAGCAGCAGGTTTACGTTCTAAATATTCTGTTAAACCTAAAATATCAGCAGCGTTATCCACACGTTTTTTGATTTCAGCTTTATCGTATTTACGAAGCTTCAAACCAAAGGCCATATTGTCAAAAACAGTCATATGAGGGTATAAAGCATAGTTTTGGAAAACCATAGCAATATCACGATCTTTAGGAGCAACATCATTAACTAAACGATCACCAATCCATAATTCACCTTCAGAAATATCTTCAAGACCAGCAACCATACGTAACGTTGTTGATTTACCACAGCCTGAAGGCCCAACGAATACAATAAACTCTTGATCTTTAATATCTAAGTTGAAGTCTGTAACCGAGTAGTTAGGGTTACCATCATATTTTTTATGTATGTGTTTTAATGCAATTTCTACCATTTTTAAATTTCCTTCTTTCACTTCATTTATTACTTAGAGTATAATGTAATATGTAATACGCTTACAATGTTAAATGTGACCAATTATTTATGTCAAAGTGACGAAACTTAAAAAAGGGGGATTTTTATGAAAATAGCGTTAATTGCTCATGATAAGAAAAAAGAGGAAATGATTCGTATTTCAAAAGAATATGAGGGAATTCTTTTGAGTCATGATTTATTTGGTACAGGCACGACTGGCACACGGATTATGGAAGAAACTAATTTAAATGTTCAACTATTCAAATCAGGACCATTAGGTGGAGATCAACAAATAGGTGCGAAAGTTTCAGAAGGCGAAATGGATATGATTATTTTTCTAAGGGATCCATTGACATCACAGCCACATGAACCCGATGTAAATGCACTAATTAGACTGAGTGATGTTTATGAAATACCTCTTGCGACAAATAAAAGCACGGCCATACTACTACTTAAAGAGTTAGAAAATTTACTGGAGAGTTAATTTAACTAGATGTTATGTAATTCAAAAAAAGTATGATATAGTTTTTATGTAAAACAAAATCAGAGTAGAAAATAAAGCGTCAAGTGCCAACGGGATGGGATGTTGCCTGTTGGACGAAAAGTGCTAATGGAGCACTTGCGACATTATTTTTGCATTCGCTGCATAATGGATGTAGCAACTCTACTTAAAAAAGGAGATGCTAGAATGAAACAACAACGTTTTACTGCAAAAACCATTGCTTTAATGGGGATATTAATGGCGCTTCGAATAGTTTTGTCACAATTTTTATCAATTACAACAGGTTTTGTGAAGTTAAGCTTTTTCTTTATCCCAGTTGTTATTATGGCAATTTTATTTGGTCCAATCATTACAGGATCAGCAAATGCTATGTGTGACTTTATTGGAGCGATGCTGTTTCCAGCAGGAGGGTTATATTTTCCAGGGTTTACGTTAACAGCCTTTTTATCAGGGCTTATTTACAGTAGTTTCTACTATAAAAAGGAGTTAACCTTAAAACGAATTATACTTGTTAACATCATTGTTACATTTATTCTGAGCTTACCGCTTAATACTCTTTGGTTGTATATGATGCAAGGTAATACTGTCTTTGCCTATTTACCAGCTCGTGTAATCAGCTCAAGTATTATGTGTATCGTTCAAATATTTATAACATATACAATGATTAATATCAGTGTCTTTCAAAAGCAGATTGTTAAATTTGAAGTCTGAAATGACCCTGTTTAGTGAGAATAGGCTTACGAAAAAAGTTATCTATACTATGGATAGCTTTTTTTAGTATAGAAAGTCACTCTTCTTGAAACAAGAGGTCAGTAACAGTTATAATATACGTTAAGTAATTGAAAGTTGGATACTCAAGGAGGTAACATATGAAAAAATACGATTATATTATTTTTGATTTGGATAATACTTTGCTCGATTTTAGCCTGTCAGAAACCAATGCGTTGAAACAATTATTTGCTAAGTACGGAGTGATTTTTACTGAAGAAACTTTCTCAATGTATAAAGAGATCAATCATCAGCTCTGGACAAATTTAGAAGAGGGATTAGTGAAGAAAAAAACGGTATTAGAAACTCGTTTTTCTAAGTTTTTTGCGACACAAGAGCTTCAAGTTGATGGACAACAAGCAGACAATGAATACCGTCAATTTTTAGAAAAAAGAAATGATATCATGGTTGATGCCTTAGAATTACTAGAATACCTTTCCAGTGAAGGTTATACATTATTTGCTGGAACAAATGGTGTTGGTAGAACGCAAAGAAAACGTTTAAAAAATGCAGAAATGACACATTACTTTAAAAATCTGTATATCTCAGAAGAAGTTGGGTTTGAGAAACCAGATGTACGCTTTTTCGACACAATTTTTACGCATGAAAATATACAGGACACTTCAAAGGTACTGATGGTAGGGGATAGCTTGAGTTCCGACATTAGAGGAGCTAACCGAGTAGGGATTGATTCTGTTTGGCTTAACCTTTATTCAGACCGCTCAGAAGAGGATAGACCAACCTACGAGTGTATAAGTTTAAAAAAAATGAGAGAGTTAATGAATAATTATGATTTATAATGATTATTAATCAAATAACGAGTATAATATTATATATAATATAAATTATATATAATAAAAAAAGGGAGTGGTTTAGTGAGACAACTTTTTATGAAGCGAAAGGTATCTAACCCAAGCGAAACATTCACTGTGACAAACCGTAATGAAAAAGATGTATACGGGGTATCAGTGAATTCGGTTGAAAACTCTCAGCTAATAACAATACATAAATCCGAAGATCAGCAGGTGGCAGTTGTAATGAACAAGCAATCTGATGAGAGCTTAAAATATTCTGTTGAAGTTGGTAATGACGAAGTATTTATTATTGAGAAGATAGTAGCTCAAGGAGCCGCAAATTATGTTGTTACAGGTGAAGAATTAACCATTGATGGTGAATTATTAGATATGTCCTTTAACATTATGTTAGGTTACCGAAAAGTTGCGAAAGTGAGAAAACGTTGGACCTCTTTAGGTGACTCGTATGAGTTAACGATTTTTGAAGATGAAAACGAAGTAGCTGTAGTGGGATTAGTTTCAATATTAGATTTTCTAAAATGCGATGTAGCAAGCAAAGTGTTAAAAAGTAACGCTATTTAGATAAACTTTTCGCTAAAAAGCCTCAAAACTGGTTCGCTCAGTTTTGAGGCTTTTAATTTTGTCTAAGTATGTTTAAACTGAGCATGATAGAGGTTATAGTAAAAGCCGTCTTTCATCTCTAGTAATTCCTCATGAGAGCCAATTTCAACTATTTGACCATTATCCATAACAAGAATTTTATCGGCATGTTGAATAGTGGACAGACGATGAGCAATAATAAAACTCGTCTTATTAGTCATCATAGTTAAAAAAGCAGTCTGAATAAGTTGTTCTGTTAAGGTATCCACAGAACTAGTAGCTTCATCTAAAATAAGCATTTTTGGTTGGCTAATCATGGTTCTCGCAATTGTTAAAAGTTGTTTTTGACCATCAGAGATGATTAAATCTTGTTGCCCCAACTGAGTGTCAAAACCATCTGGTAATGTAGTGATAAAATGATAGATTGAAGCCTCTTTGCATGCTATTATAACTTCTTCCTTAGTTGCATTTTGTTTTCCAAAGGTTAAATTGTCCCAAACGGTTCCTTCAAAGAGCCAGGTATCTTGAAGTACCATACCGAAAGAGTGGCGCAACACATCTCTAGAAAAATGCTTAATAGGGATATCATCTATTAAGATTTCTCCCTTTGTTACTTCGTAAAAACGCATTAGTAGATTAACCAAGGTTGATTTTCCAGCACCAGTCTTTCCTACAATAGCGATAGTTTCTCCAGGGTCTATCCGTAGGTTAAAGTTTGTAATTAAAGGAATATTTTCTGTGTAAGAAAAAGCAACATTTTTAAATTCGATTTTACCTGTTTTTACAGTAAAATTAGAGTTCTCAATGTAATTGTCATCCTCTTCTGTTTCATCAAGGAGATAAAAAATTCTTTCCAGTCCAGCAAAAGCTGTTTGAATTTGTGTTGTGATCCCTGAAAGCTCGATAAAAGGTTTAGAAAACTGCCCCGAATAGATAATAAAGCTAGTAATGATACCGGTTGTTATATTTCCTATGTTATTAAAAATCAGAATACCACTAACAACTCCTATACTCAGGTAGCCAATATGATCTACAAATCTGGATAAAGGATTTGTGAGTGATGAAATAAATTGAGCCTTTTGTCCAACTTGTTGTAGAGTGTAATTTTGTTGTTCAAATAGTTCCTGAGAAACCTTTTCTCCTTGAAACGCTTTGATTATCTTTTGTCCTTCAATCGTTTCAGATAGAAAACCAGAAAGACTGCCGATAATTTTTTGTTGCTCTTGAAATTTTTTTTGACTTCCAGTTGTAACCAGCCAGTTGACAAGAAAGATAAAACTAGTTGTGATCAGTACAATTAAAGTTAATATAGGGCTTAAAAAAATCATACTAATAAGGGAAATTAGAACAATTGTCATACCAGAAAATATAGTATTAAAGATTGCAATACAGGCTTCAGAAACATAATCTAGATCATTGGTGAAGCGACTCATAATATCACCATGAGCAGTTTGGTCATAGTATTTTAATGGCAATTGATTTAAATGAAGAAATGTATCTTTTCGTAATTTCGTAACTGAAATATAGGCGACACGATTAGCAAATCGTTGAATTAGCCATTGAGTGAAAGCTGTAGAAATGGTAATAACAAATAGTAGTATTAAAAGGGAGATTAGCTTGTCTGTTTTCACTTGTCCTATGCCGATCATACTATCAATTGTTTTACCAATAAAGTAAGTCATGGTAACAGCTGAAATTCCATTAATTAACCCTAAGAAAGAAGCTAAAATAATTTCTTTTTTTAATTCAGTTAAATAGGGTAAAAATCTTTTTATGTTATGAGTCATGATTATATACGACCTCTCTTTCTGCTTGAGAGTTAACAATATCGTTATAGATAAGTGAGGAATGAACAAGTTCGTTATGTGTTCCTAATCCTACTTGCTTCCCTTCATTAAGAACAAGAATATGATCTGCTTCTTTTATAGATGAGACTCTTTGAGAGATAATGATAACAGTGGTATTTACTAGTTTTTCTTGAAGTGCTTGTCTGATAAGTAAATCCGTTTGATAATCTAAGGCACTTAATGAATCATCCATTATTAGTAAGTCTGGACGTTTTATAAGAGCGCGAGCAATACTTAGCCGTTGCCGTTGCCCGCCTGAGAAATTTTGTCCATTTGCAAAGACGTCAGCGTCTAACTGTTTAGGCAAAGATAAAACAAATTCTAGGCACTGAGCTATTTCTAAAGCCTCTAAACACTCACTGTCTGTTGCGTCAGGTTTTCCGAGTAAAAGATTACTTCGAATAGTGCCGCTGAAAAGAGTGTTTTTTTGGGGAATCATTCCAATGTGTTGTCTTAGTTGTCCCGTAGAAAAGGACGAAATGGATTGTTCATTTATTAAAATACGTCCTTTACTAGTTGTGTAAAATTTGGGAATCAATTGAGTTAATGTGGATTTACCACTACCGGTAGGTCCTATAATACCTAAAGTCTGATATTTTTTTAAAGAAAAAGTAATATCATTTAAGACGTATCCACTTTTTTCTGTGTATTTAAAAGAAACGTGTTCAAAACTCAAAATAGTCTCTTTATCCCAAGGTAACTTTTCTTCAAGGGATGTTGTTTTAATACTAGGTTTTGTTTGAAAAACTTCTTCTACACGAGCCGCAGAAGCAAAAGCGCGTGTGAAGATGACTACTAGATTTGCAACAATGATTAAGGCAAGTAGCATTTGAGTCATGTAATTGATTAAAGCGAGTATTTGGCCTGTTTGTAGTTGACCTGTATTGACACGATTACCTCCAAAATAAAGAATAAAAATAATGGAAATATTCATAATAAAAATAGTAATTGGAGAAAGTAACGCTGATAGGTTAGTAACATTAATATAAGCCTTAGCTAAATCATCACTGACATCACCAAACTTTTTAACTTCTTCTTGTTTTTTTGAAAAAGCTCGTATGACACGAATACCGCTTAAATTTTCCTTGATGACAAGATTTAAATGATCTATTTTTTGTTGTACTTTTTTGTAAAGTGGAACAGTTTTTTTCATAATAATAAAAAGAATTAACGAAAAAATAGGAATAGTTATTAGGAAAATGACGCCCATCTGCCTATCAATATAAAAGGCCATAATGATAGACCCAATGCTTAGAAAAGGGGCCCTGATAACTAAGCGGATGAGCATAGCTAGAGCAAGTTGTAATTGATTGATATCGCTTGTAACACGCGTAATAAGTGTTGCAGAACCAAATGTATCGATTTCTTGGTGAGAAAAAGAATTAATCTTTTTCATCATTTCGTTTCTTAGTTCCGTTCCAAATCCTTGAGAAGCGACAGAGGAATAATACTGACAAATTATTACGCAAATAAGTCCGATAAGAGACATGATGAACATCAATATTCCCATTTTTATTGTATAATTTAAATCGTTATGCTTAATACCTTGGTCAATTAATTTTGCCATATAAAAAGGAAGGAATAATTCAAGAATAGCTTCTAGTAATTTAAAAAAGGGGCCTAAAATCAATTGTTTTTTATATTTACTTGCATATTTCATAAGAGATAGCATTGAATCATCTACTTTCATTTCAATTGAGTCCCCATATTGTACGATAAGAGACTATTTTTTAAAAGTGAAGTTAAGAAGCAAAGGCTAAAAATGTTAACACTCTTAGCCTTTGCTTCTTATTTAATTTAGATAATTGTTAATACGATTTAGAAGTTGAACTTCTGTATTAATAATTTCACCATTTAATTTAATTAAGCCTGATGTATAGAGATTCATATAAGGGAATTGTGATTCACCAACATCTTTTAGAGCATTTATTTTTTGTTTGTTTTCGGCACCTAGTTGTCTTGAATCTGTGTATAAACCAAGCACAGGAATTCCAGCTTGATAAGCGACACCGATTTCAGAGGCGACACCGACATCAATGGAGGCACCATCTAATACTGCGACTACTAGATTACTAGTAAGAAGAGCTTCAGTATCGAAAGTTGCAATCATTTTTGCATCAGCATAACTCTCTTTATCATTTATTTCGCCCTGTTCTTGGGGAAGGTAAACCACTAGATCAGAGTATGTTTCACGAATTTTTTTGACCAGATATTCGTTATAGAATCGTTCCATATCTGAAAATAAAGGACTAGCAAAGTATATTTTTTTTGGCATAATAAAACTCCTAACTGTTACATGATTACTTGTAGCTTATCCTAAAATGTAACAATTTGTAAAGAGATTGTTACATTGAAGGGAGCAACTTCTTGTATAATTGGGAAAGAATAAAAGGTCGGTATGAAATTGAAAGGTGTTGTCGTTGTTGAAAAGAAAAGGGATATCATTAATGCTTTTATCTATAGTAGCTTTATCAGTCTCTCCAGTCATTTCTTTGGCTGCTGATAGTAAAGAAGAGTCTGTTAAAAAAGAAAGCATTGAGATTAGTGGTAAAATAGATAAAGCACTAGATTCAGTTAATACAAAGTATCAAGAAGTAGAATCATTAAAATCTGAAGTATCAAAAACAGAAGGAACAATCAAAGAGACAGAAGATAAAATTCAGGAAACAGAAAAAAGTATTACTAAACGTACAGAGTTAATGGGAGATCGCATGAAAAGCATGCAAGAGAATGGTTCTTCAATGAACCTCGTAGATGCACTATTAACTGCTGATAATATATCTGATTTTATTAACCGTGCTTATGCGGTGACTGTTCTTCAGGGTGCTGAAAAATCAAAAGTTGACTCATTAGCAGATGATAAAGCTAAACTAGATGATTTGAAAGTTTCATTAGAGGACAATAAAGTGTCATTGGCTGACAAACAAAGCACAATGGAGACTGAAGCTAGTACTTTAGAACAAAATGTTGCCTCATTAAAAACGGAGCTAAGTGATAATCAAGCAGTTCTTGAAAAATTATCAAAAGACAAAATTGCTAAAGAAGCTCAAGCAAAAAAAGCAGCCTCAGAAGAAGCAAATAAAAAAGAATTAGATGCTAAAATTCAAGAAAAAGCAACTGCTAAAGTATCAGAACCAAAAAAAGAAGCTCCGATTACATCTACAACAAAAGTATCTCAACCAGTTAAAGAAGAAACAATTGAAGCTGTAGAAGAGTCAAAAGAAGCTCCGACAAGCGGTTCAAAAGTATTACAAATGGAAGCAACTGGTTATTCTTATACTCAAGCAGGTTTATCAAATTTCACCGCAACAGGTATTGATTTACGTGAAAATTCACGTGTCATTGCTGTTGATCCAAGTGTTATTCCGTTAGGATCTGTTGTTGAAGTGTCTGGATATGGCTATGCTATAGCAGGAGACACAGGCGGAGCGATTAAAGGGAACCGCATTGACTTACATTTTAATACGGTTGATGAATGCGCACAGTGGGGACGCAGAAGTGTTTCTGTAACAGTTAAATAAAAATAGTCAAGAGATCAAACGAATGATTTGATCTCTTTTTTTGTTTAATTACTAATCCATATGTTTCATAGATTGGATGATACACATGGTTGAAACAGGAATAGTTAAAATAATAGCGATACCACTTAATAGTAAATTACTCCATTCTATCACTAATATTTTAGTATTAAAAAATTGCTGAAATGAATAATTTAAATCGCTTACCCAAACAAATAAGGCTAGCTGTCCTCCAACTAAAGCAAAGATAAGTGTATTCATCGTAGAGCCTAGGACATCCTTTCCGATGATCATCCCTGAGGACAGAAGTTCGGCTTTTGATAAGGTAGGAGTGTTTCTTTTTAATTCATAGACGGCAGAAGTAATGGAGATAGCAATATCGTTGATAGCTCCGATAACGCTCATAACGATTACTGACGTACTAAGTGAAACAAAAGAGATGCCAATGTTTAAAGAATACATATCCATCTCCATTAGCTCTTCATTAGGAATACCTTGTAAGTGCATCAACCTGACAGATGTGAAAATCAGAAGTGTCATAACCATTAAGATGATCAAGCTACTGAAAAAAGCAGCAACTGTTTTTGGGTGATAGCCGTTAATAAAGAATAAATTCATAGCCGTAATACTGATACTGGTGATCATGGTTAGGATAAGAACGGAGAATCCCCAATTAATTAAAATTAACATAATAAAGAGAAAAATGAGGTTAAAAAAAAGAGCAAATAGAGCTAAGCGACCTTTATTTTTTCCGATAAAATTCATAAGAATCGCTAAAATTAGAAAAAGAACAATATTAACGCTCAATTAGGTCACCTCCTTTAAAAAATAAGGCTGCTAATTCAATAGATAAAGGAATCGTTAAAATAATGCCAATGCTACCAACAAGAGCCCGAGCAATTTCTAAGGATAAAACAATAGAAAAAGTGTAATTGAAAGACATATTATTTCTTAAAAAAATCAAGATAAGGGGAATCGTACCACTCAGATATGAGAAAAACATAATGTTTATCATTGGCCCCATGATATCTTCCCCTATCTTTTTGCCCGTTGCTTTCAACTCTTTTTTAGAGATGTCTTGCTTAGTTTCAGTCAGTTCGAATAAAGATGAAGTGATTGTCATTGAGACATCCATAACTGCCCCCACACAGCCTATAAGGAGGCTACTTAAGAATAAGACGTGGGGGGGTCGAGTTACTAACTCCATCTCTTCATAGTGAAGACCTTTGTGGGACAAAAGACTAATCACCGTAAAACCAATAAAAAAAGTAAGGCTGCTACCGAGTAAAGTGATGAGAATAGCTACTTTAGTTTTTTTATTCCATCCATTAGCAATCGTCAAGGTAAGTGTGATTAAAAGGGGAATCGCTCCAATAAAAAGGAGTAAAAGTAATCTACTGTTCATATGTTGGTACCATAAAAATAAGCCGGATAAGATAATGCCATTAAGAATAAAACTAATGAAGGTTACAATTCCAGAAAAATCATAGATTAAAATTAGCAGCATTATAAGTATGCTTGTTAAAATAATCAAAAAATGATCTCTTTTTAATTCAATAATTGTTGCTGAAAGATGATTATTTTTTTTTGAAGTATTAATGAAAACATAATCATTTTTATGATAGCGATGGTCTTTAATTTGAGAATAGCTATACGTATTTTCTAAAGTGATATTTTCTCCTTTATAGTCTTGATTAAGAACAGAAATAGTTAGTCTCTGTTGCGTGAGATTGTCCGTGCTGCCATGTTCATCTACTTGTTTTTCAGTAGATATGATCTCTTCTGCAATAATTTTTCCAATCGTTTTTGTACTATGGTCAAATTGAAATGATAGATAAACAGTGAGTGTGGTTAAAAAAAGAAGAATAATTAAGCTAACTATTTTTGATTTTGTAAGTGAAATCATAAAAACACTCCTTAGAGTATGCCATAAACAGAATACTAACACTCTTTAAGAAGCTAAGGAAATGAAATATTAAAATGTCTCATGTTATACTTAGTTATCGAAATACTGGATTAGTTTTAGGGAGGGATAAGCATGCAACTGAAGAAAAAAGATGTTCAAATGAGTATTCAAGAAACAGCGTTAGCTCTGTTCTATCAGAATGGCTACAGTGAGACTAAGATGAGTGATATTGCAAATGAAATGAATATATCTGTTGGGAATATTTACACTTATTTTAAAAATAAAAAAGAGCTATTTTATACAGTTGTTTCAACCAATACGATTGATTATTTTGAGGAAGTTATAATGACGACAGTTGGAGCTTACAATGATTATTATGTTAACAAAACAAACGAGCCTATATTTAATTTAATAGAAGAACAATTAAAGATTCTAGTGAGTAACTATCGTGAAGTTGTTATTATGCTTGATCGAAATAAAAAGACTGTGTACGAGGGAACAAAAGAGAGAATTATCGAAAAAATGGCAGAGGATAGGTATTGTAAAGTAATGAAATCTACTCTTAAACGAGATAAGCCTGAAGAGGAGCTTATGCGATTTTATAAAATTATTGGGCATAGTTTCATTGACATGATATTGAATGGTTTAAAAGAAGATGTAACCTCAAACGAGGAGCGATACGACTTATGTCTAGCGTTGATTAGGTATCAGTTGAAAGGTAAATTATAAAAACAGCCTTTCCTTTAATTTATGAGAAGAAAAGACTGTTTTTATTTATGTCTTAAAAGAAACTCCCTAAGTAATAAAAAATAGGGTATAGAATCATCATAGTAGACATGGTTTTTAAGACAATAGGGAAAGTTTCTTTTTTATCTTGTCTTTTTTTGTACTTTTTTAATTCATTTAAAGTAGCTGGAAGTAATAGAATCAAACCGAGAACGAAAATAGGCGCTAATTTAAAGTAAACTAAAACAACTAGCCAAGCATAACTAAAGCTGGTTAAAAAGAGTAATAATGTAACAGCTTTTTCTCTTCCTAGATAGTAAACAAGGATTTTTCGTCCGTTGTTAACATCTTCATCTAAGTCACAGGTGTTGTTAGCCAGTAAGTTGTTAAACATACTTATGACAAGAGGCAAGCTAATAGCAAATAGTTGTGCAATCTTAAAAAACGTTATTTGTTCACTTGGCATCTTTACCAAGTAGAAAGCAATTAAACTTATAAAAAAACCACTAGCGATAGAAGTAATTGTTTCGGCAATGGGTAAGCTGTTGATAGGATGTTTTCCATAAGAGTAAAAAAGACCAATGTAAAAACCAATAAGACCTAGAATACCAACTAATATAGTCGTCCGACTAACAAGATAAGCCCCTAAAACTGCTGCGAGACAGAGAGGTACGTAAAAATAAAATTTAACTGTTTTTATTTTTAAATCATCTCGTCCAATGATATTAGTTTCTTTTTTATAGGTGGTGTCACTAGCATGTTGGTAATCCATCCAATGATTGAAGATGTTAACAGAGATGTGAAAACATAGGATGATACCGATAAAAATGGTTAAATTAAGATTTAGATCTGTTTGGGTCGTGAATCTTGCAGCAGAGACACCTAATAAAATAATGAATAAGTTTAAGGGAGCGGTATAGATTTCTGATAATTCCCAAAACTGCTTAAAGGTTAATTTTTCTTCTGACATGAGTATCCTCCTAAGTGAAACTTTTTTTATTTTACCAAAAAAAGAAAAAGATTAACAGAAAATCAGTTTTTGAATCTAGCACAGTCAACTTTGTGTAAATGTTATAAGATTGACTATTAACACTTTCAATGAGATACTATTTCACGAAGATAATTAAATACCGTTACCATCACAAAGGGGAGCTTTAGCTGAGATTGAGTGAGATTATTCTAAACCCTAGAACCTGATATTGTTAGGACAAGCGTAGGAATTGTGATGGAGTAAAACAAGAAACTTTTACTCCTCTTTGGTTGTGTGGTCGGTGGACAATACAAGTAAAGGGGAGTTTTTATTATGGTGTCATCAAAGTCAAGATCGTGGGTAGAAGGAGCAATAGCAGCAGCGTTTGCTATGATATTATCCTTCGTGCCTTTAGAATTTGGTCCAGGTTTTTCGATTTCATTAGGTATGGTACCTATTATGGTATACAGCTTTAGAAGAGGAGCTAAATCAGGACTTGCTAGTGGCTTTATCTGGGGATTATTGCATTTTATTTTAGGTAAAGCGATTATTTTAACAGTATCTCAAGCGTTAATTGAATATTTGATAGCTTTTACGTTTGCTGGTTTGGCGGGCTTGTATTCAAATCAAGTTAAACAAAGTATCAGAAAAGGTAGTTCAAAAGTTTGGTATTACCTATTTTTGGGAGTATTTATTGGTACTGTAGCTCGTTATGTATGGCATTTTATTGCAGGAGTGATATTCTGGGGTAAGTATGCTTTATGGGGGTTAAGTCCAGTCTCTTATTCCTTAGTTATTAATGGAACTAGCGCTATATTAACAGGTGTTGCAACTTATATCATTATAGTATTATTATTAAAGAAAAGTCCGAAATTATTTTTAGTTGAGTAAGCAAATAAACAGCCGATGAGGGGGATCATCGGCTGTTTTCTACATTATTAATTAATTCAGTAGGAGTATTTTTTAAGTAATAATAGAATTATCAGGTCCTGTTTCTATCACAACTTAATTAAGTTGTGACCAAGATATTTTATTAATACTGTTTGAATCTCCTGTATCGTTGATAAATATATCATAACACTAGGCTTGATAAATAGCGTCAAACCTAAGACTGATTTTTTTGGTAGACCTTTAGTAGGACAAGAGCTACAGCACTAGTTGCAATTCCTGCAACAATCGCTTCAGGAACCCCATTAATCAGAACTACTGAAAGAACGGCTTTATACAGTCCGGCACCTACAGCCATTTGCTTTGATGCAGCGTAAGCATCTTGAAACACAAAAAAAATTAGGTTCATAACGAGTACGGTATTAATCATAGAACCAGTAACACCAGAGATAAATAAAGCTGTTTTATCTCCCATTTTCTTTTTCCTTAGCCATTTGAAAACATAATAAGGAATAACGCCAGTCAATACTCTAGGCACTAGAGCGATTACGATTGCCCAAAGACTTGTTTCGTTTGTTCCTAGAACGGGAATGAAAGGTGAAAAGGCAAAAGATAAAATGGAAGGGGTCATTGTGTTAATAATCATACTTAATACACCAAAAGATAACCCAAGCAAAGCACCTATTTTAGGTCCTAAGACAATTGCGCCAATAATAACAGGAATGTGAACCAATGTTGCTTTGATGAATCCTAAGTTAATAAACCCAAGTGGTGTAAAAGAGAATAGGATGATAATCGATAAGAAAATGGCAGTTAATGTCAATTGTTTAGTTTTCAATAGTATCACTCCTTAATGGCCGTTTAATTGGTCACAGATAGTTGCTACAATCACATCAACATCTGCTAAGGCACCTTTTCCATAATCACCACAAGCTAATAAACTTGTTTTAGGTTCTATTAAAGAGTAGCCGTAACGGTCTAATTTTTTTAAATTATCTTGCATTGCCGGATTTTCATACATATAGGTATTCATCGCAGGAGCAATAAATTTTGGTATATCGTGAACAGCTAAGGCAGTTGTAGAGAGCATGTCATCTGCGATACCATTAGCAATCTTTCCAATGATATTAGCAGATGCAGGTGCAATGATAAATAAATCAGCCCGCTTCACTAAATCAATATGATTTATATCAGTTGGTGTATCTTCTCTCATAACATCGGTATGTACTTTTGTTTTTGAGAGGACTTGTAAGGTTAATTCAGGGATTATTTTTGTGCTGTTGGTTGTCATAACTACTTCAACAGCGATGTCTTTTTTCTTTAATTGGCTAATAATATCTGCCGCTTTGTAAGCAGATATACTTGCTGAAACACCTAATAGTACTGTGGGCATAAAATGGCCTCCTCTATTTTTTTTGTAAGATAAGTTGTTTTAATCCTTGAGCAATTTCCGATTTTGTTTCATATCGTTGCTGGATACCTTTTTCCGATACGAGTAGTCCGGTATGTTGATTACCTTTAATGGTTGTTAAATCATTAGCTAAGATATAGTCAGCTTTATTTTTTGCAATACTTTCTTGAGCAACGCTCACTAATTCTTTTTCAGGGACATCAACCAAGAGTTTAAATCCAATCAAATGAGTATTAGGTTGCCAGTCTTTGATTTTACTGATTACTTTTGGGGCCTTTTTCATCATTAAAATTAACGATTCGCTTTTAGAACTTATTTTTTTTTGAACCGGTTGATTAGAGTTTGTCGTATTAACTAAAACATCTTTAATTATTTGAGTTAATACTTCTTTTGAATTCGGTAGTTTTTCAGAAATCTGTTGAGCAATCTCCTCTGATATTAACTCTTCGTTTGTAGCGGTATTCAACTCGTAATCACTGACAGCCATACTGTGGATAACATAATCAAAAGTGATAGTTGTCAACAAATCTTCCATTGTTTGATAGAGGTCTTGAACCGAATGAATAGGAAAAAAATGAATATCTTTATTTTCAGGTAAGACTGCTTGTGGACCGTAGATGTAATAAATCGTCATAGGTTCATTTTTTAAAGCGTATGCAATTTCTTTTCCAAGTGTTCCAGTAGCTTGATTGGTTAGACGACGCACTTCATCAATTTTTTCAGAAGTACCACCGGCTGTGATTAATATATTCATTTATGATAGCTCCTTTTTTATTATCTGATGTCAGTGATTAATTTATGACTAGGATCTGACATTTCATTGAGTATTGTTTGGATTAAAACGATTAAAGGTGTTGGGTAAATAGCTGTAGCAACTGAATTTATAACAGGTATATGACTTCCAATTTTTATTAACAGTCCTTGTGCATAAGTCAAAGGTCTTGTTTTGCTTGTTACTATGCCGCTACGAATAATGATAGTCGGATTTCTTTTACTAAACAAATCATCTTCAGCCTTTTTTTTTGCAGTTATATAGCCACGAGGCCCACCTTTAGCAGATAAAAAGAGATAAGGGCAATTCTTTTTTTCGGCTTCAGAACTTATTAAATGATTCGCAGTGATAATCATTTTGTCATAAGTTAAACCTTTTTGTTTATTTTCAAATAGAATACCTATCAAATTAATACAGAGAGTTTCAGTAGATAGAAGCTTTTTCCAAGAGTTATCTTTAAAAATATCAATAGCATACCAAGTCATAGATGGATGAGCCATCCAACTTTTCTCTACGTGGGGTTTTCCGTGTTTTGAGATGCTAATGACTGAAAAGTTACGTTTAAGTGCTTCTTCACAGAGTGCTTTACCAATAAAACCGCTACCGCCAAAAACAATAAGAGTCCTTCTCATTTCTATTAGCTCCTTTGTTGTCATTTTATGATAATCATTTTAACATATTCTGGTGAAAGAATGGAGTAATGCAAACTAAAACTAAAATCAAGATTGCTTTTATTTAAGCTCAAAAATTGATAGAATGTAGCAAGTAGCTAATTAGAAAAGAGGAATCATTCATGCGAGTTTTATTTTGCGGAGACGTAGTAGGTTCATTAGGAAGAGAAACAATCACCACATATTTACCAAAGTTAAAGAAAAAATACCGTCCTCAAGTAACGATTGTAAATGGTGAAAATGCAGCTGCTGGTCGCGGTATCACTGAAAAAATATATAAAAAATTACTTCAAGATGGAGCAGATGTTGTAACACTTGGAAACCATACATGGGATAATCATCAAATTTTTGAATTTATTGGTGAAGCTAAAAAGTTAGTTCGTCCAGCCAACTTCCCAAAAGCAACTACACCAGGAGTTGGAATGGTGTTTGTTAAAGTTAATCAACAAGAACTTGCGGTTATCAATCTTCAAGCTAGAGCTTTTATGACAGCAATTGATGATCCCTTTACTGTGATTGATGAATTAATAGAAGAAGCAAGAGCCCGTACCCCCCATATTTTTGTTGATTTCCACGGAGAAACAACCAGTGAAAAGCAAGCAATGAGTTGGTATATAGATGGAAGAGTTTCTGCAATTGTAGGAACTCATACTCATGTTCAGACGAATGATGCCAGAATTTTACCTCAAGGAACGGGATATATCACAGATGTTGGTATGACAGGACCTTATGACGGTATTTTAGGGATGGATAGAACCGCAGTTATTGAAAAATTTAGAACAGCTTTACCTCATCGTTTTGAGGTTGTAACAGAAGGGCGCGAACTATTATCTTACTGTGTGATTGATATCGATGACATAACAGGAAAAACCAAAAAAATAGAAGCACATTTAATTAATCCAGATCGCCCTTTTAAAGATTAGGAAAGGATGATGACTGTGGATGAGCGAGAGTTTCAATATGAAGAAACTATTGAGGAAGTCTTAAATAAACTATTAGAAAAAATAGGTGATAATGAGGTCATCATGTCTTATAAAGAAATTGCGGTAAAAGTGGATCAACATGAAGGATTAAAGCAGATGGTGGAAGAGATAAAAAAACTGCAAAAAGATGCTGTTCAATTTGATCATTATGAAAAACCAGAAGCTCATAAAGAAGCGGTTCGTTTAGCAAATGCTAAACAACAAGAATTTGATGAGCATCCTTTAGTGATTGCTTATCGTGAAAAACTAATAGAGGCAAATGATTTGCTACAGCACATGACGCATTTACTGGAAAAGTCAGTAAATGATGGTTTAGAAGCTAGAATAAACAAGTCGATAGAAGGGGAGTGACTGAATGCCTCAAAAAACGAAACACACACCAATGATGGAACAATATTTTAGTATGAAAGTCGATTATCCAGATGCTTTTTTATTCTATCGTCTAGGTGATTTTTACGAATTATTTTATGAAGACGCAGAACAAGTTTCTCAACTATTAGAGTTAACTTTGACAAGTCGTAATAAAAATGCAGATGATCCAATCCCGATGTGTGGTGTCCCTCACCATGCAGCAGCAGGTTATATTGATAGTTTGATTGAAAAAGGCTATAAAGTAGCTGTCTGTGAGCAAGTGGAGGATCCTAAAACAACTAAAGGTATGGTAAAGCGCGAGGTGGTTCAACTCGTGACACCAGGTACGAGAGTTGCGACAGGGGAAGTGGCCTCACGAGAAAATAATTATTTAACAGCCGTTACGTGGCTTGAAGAATCTAAGGAATACAGTTTTTCTTATGCTGATTTAAGTACGGGAGAAATAAAAGTTAGTTTGCTTCAATCCGTTGATGGGATTATTAATGAATGTGAGAGCTTACAGACCAAAGAGATGGTGGTAGGTTCTGATATTTCTAGTGAATTAGAAGAGAAGTTGGACCAACATAATATTTTAATCTCTAAACATATCGCTACGGATACTGTGACGTCAGAAATGAGTCATTTGACGACTCATTTAGAGAGTGAACCTTTAAAAAAGGGTGCCAGAACGCTAATCTCTTATCTTCAAGTGACACAAAAAAGAAGTCTAGATCATTTGCAACAAGCCATTAGTTATCAATCAGATTATTTTCTGAAAATGGATTACTACTCAAAATATAATTTAGAGTTAGCAAAATCCATTCGAACGGGAGAAAAAAAAGGTACTCTTTTATGGTTACTAGATGAAACAAATACTGCCATGGGAGCAAGACTTTTAAAGCAATGGTTAGACCGTCCGCTTGTGGAAGAAGAAAAAATTGTCAATCGTCAAAACATGGTGGAAAGTTTACTGAATGCTTATTTTGAGCGAATGGATTTAAAGGATCGGTTAAAAAAAGTCTATGATTTAGAACGCTTAGCTGGACGAGTTGCTTTTGGAACGGTTAATGGGCGTGATCTCATTCAGTTAAAGACGTCATTAAATCAAGTGCCAGGAATTAGAGAGGTTCTCTCAGGTATTAACCAAGGTGAGTGGGACGAGCTGTTAGTTGATTTAGTTCCAGCTGATGAGTTAGTTGGGTTAATTGAGACCGCTATAAATGAAGAAGCTCCTTTAGCGATTACCGAGGGAAATGTCATAAAGGACGGCTATAATGAGCAACTCGATGTTTACCGTGATGCTATGCGTAATGGAAAGCAATGGATAGCTGAATTAGAAGCAAAAGAGAGAACAGCAACAGGAATTAAAACACTAAAAATTAAGTTTAATCGTGTTTTTGGGTACTTTATTGAAATTACAAAAAGTAACATTGACTTATTACCAGAAGGACGTTATGAAAGAAAGCAAACATTAGCGAATGCAGAGCGTTATGTCACACCGGAATTAAAAGAAATTGAAACCTTGATTTTAGAATCTGAAGAAAAGTCTCAAGAATTAGAGTATCAACTATTTTTAACAATCCGTGAAGAAGTAAAAAAAGAGATTGATTTCTTGCAAAGATTAGCCAAATCAATTGCAAGTCTCGATGTGTTAAAAAGTTTTGCTGATATTAGTGAGTCGTATCATTATGTTCGACCTGAACTAGTTAGTCATAGGCACCAGCTTGAATTAATCGAAGGTCGTCACCCGGTTGTTGAAAAAGTTTTAGGTCAACAAGAATATGTTCCGAATTCTGTCTTAATGGATGAGGATACTTCTATTTTATTAATTACAGGACCTAATATGTCTGGTAAGAGTACTTATATGAGGCAACTGGCCTTAACGGTGATTATGGCTCAAATAGGCTGTTTTGTTCCCTGTGAAAAAGCGATTTTACCGATTTTTGACCAAATATTCACTCGTATTGGAGCTTCCGATGATTTGATTTCAGGGCAAAGTACTTTCATGGTTGAGATGATGGAGGCTAATCAGGCGTTAACCTATGCCACACCAAGAAGCTTAATTCTCTTTGATGAAATCGGACGAGGTACAGCGACCTATGATGGTATGGCATTAGCTCAAGCTATCATAGAGTATATCCATAAAAATGTTAGAGCTAAGACTTTATTTTCAACTCACTACCATGAGATTACTGTTCTTGAAAAAGAGTTATCAGGACTTAAGAATATTCATGTTGGTGCCGTTGAAAAGAATGGTGAAGTTGTCTTTTTACATAAAATGATGACAGGTCCTGCTGATAAAAGTTACGGCGTACATGTGGCTAAATTAGCTGGATTACCTGATGATTTACTGGTGAGAGCATCTGATATTTTATCCTACTTAGAAGCTAAAAATCCAGAGGTAAAAGCAACTGTTGTTAAGCCTGAAGTTACCATAGATAATCTGGTTGAAGAAACTGAGCAATTGTCATTATTTGGTGGCTTATCAGAAAAAGAGTCTGCGGTGTTGAAGGAGCTAAAAGAATTAAGCTTACTCGAGATGACACCGATGGACGCCCTGAATAGTTTATTCACGCTACAAAAGAAACTTTAAATGATAGGAGGCAAAGTGAATGACGAAAATTGAAGAATTATCTCAAACGCTTGCCAATCAGATTGCGGCAGGTGAAGTGGTTGAAAGACCAGCATCGGTTGTTAAAGAATTAGTTGAAAATGCGATTGATGCTAAAAGCACACAAATCGATATATATTTAGAAGAATCTGGTCTTAAAAAAATTCAAGTGGTAGATAATGGTGAGGGAATTGAGTCAGCGGATGTTTTAAACGCCTTTAAACGCCATGCGACAAGTAAAATTCATAGTAGAGATGATTTATTCCGTATTCGCTCATTAGGGTTTAGAGGAGAAGCGTTACCCAGTATTGCGTCAGTCTCTGAAGTAACGCTGGAAACATCTACTGGAACAGGTGATGGGAGTTTTCTTTTTCTATCAGGTGGAGAGGTAAAAGAGCATAAACCTCATTCACTAAGAAAAGGAACGAGTATCACCGTGGAAAATCTATTTTTCAATACACCAGCGAGGTTGAAATACGTTAAAACGCTACAAACTGAATTAGCTAATATTGGGGATATTGTCAACCGCCTAGCGATGAGTCATCCAGATGTAGCATTTCGTTTAATTCATGATGATAATCGAATGTTAGTTACAACAGGTAGCGGTGACTTGAAGCAGACTATTGCAGGTATTTACGGGGTTGCGACAGCTAAAAAAATGCTGAAGGTTGAGAGTGAAGATTTAGATTTTAAATTATCGGGGTATATCTCGCTTCCAGAAGTTACCCGAGCCAGTCGTAACTATTTATCCTTAATTATAAATGGTCGCTATATAAAAAATTATATTTTAAATAAGGCGATTATTGAGGGGTACGGTTCCAAATTAATGGTTGGAAGATTTCCTTTAGTTGTTTTACAAATTGAGATGGACCCATTATTGGTGGATGTGAACGTTCATCCAACTAAGCAAGAGGTTCGTTTAAGTAAAGAAAAAGACTTAGTCACTTTAATTAGAGGCGCGATTCAACACGTTTTAAAGAATCAAATGCTCATTCCAAATGCTGGTGATAGTGCTCCTTATCGCAAAAGAATGGCCCTAGAAGAGAAAGTTGAACAACTTGATTTAGATTTTGTGAAACCAACACCAATGATTCAAAAATCTGCGGAAAGAATTCCGAGTGATTTAGTTTATGATAGAGAATCTGGTGATTTTTATGTTAAAAATCAAAAGTCTAATCAGGAGAGTTCAATAGAGAATCGACCTATTGAGTCTGACAGTTTCCATGTTGAAGAGGTTTCTTTAGAAGTTCCCATTTTTGAAGGAACAGAAGACGTCAAACCTCGTGAGGAAGAATCATTTCCATCTCTAGATTACTTTGGTCAAATGCATGGCACCTACTTATTTGCTCAAAATAAAGAGGGTCTCTTTATCATTGATCAACATGCCGCCCAAGAACGTGTGAAATATGAGTATTTTAGAAAAAAAATAGGTGATGTAACAAATGATCTTCAAGAGTTGCTAGTTCCGATTGTCTTAGAATACTCAGCAGATGATGTGCTAAGAATTAAAGAAAATAAATCAGTGTTAGAAGAAGTAGGAATCTACTTAGAAGATTTTGGAAATAACAGTTTGATTGTAAGAAGTCATCCTACTTGGTATATCACAGGACAAGAAGAGAGTGTTATTCGTGAGATGGTAGATATCTTTTTAGAAACGGGCAAAGCGAGTGTCGCCAAATTTAGAGAAGACACAGCTATCATGATGAGTTGTAAACGGTCAATTAAAGCTAATCACTATTTAGATGAAAAGCAAGCACGTGCCTTGTTAGAAGACTTGAAGTATTGTGAAAATCCATTTAATTGCCCACATGGACGACCTGTTTTAATTCGCTTTACGAATAAAGACATGGAAAGAATGTTTAAACGTATTCAAGATCCCCACTAAGGAGGAAATAAAATGTCAGTTATTTTAGCATCGAGCTCACCTAGAAGAAAAGAGTTATTAAGTAAAGCAGTGAGTGAATTTAACGTCATTCCAGCAGATATTGATGAAACAGTTACTATGGGAGAATCACCATTAGCTTATGTGGAAAGAATGGCTAAAGAAAAAGCAATGTGTTTGGTTAAAGAGTATCAGGAAGCTATTGTAATAGGCTGTGATACAACCGTAGTTTTAGGTGATGAAATCATGGGTAAACCAAAGGATGATAAGGATGCTTATCGTATGTTACAAAAGTTAAGTGGCACAACTCATCAAGTCTTAACAAGTGTCTATATTCAGACGCCTAAAGACGTTTTTCAAAAAACAGAGACAGTAGATGTCGTTTTTTATCCATTAGATGATCTAGATATTCGTCATTATATTGCTACAACAGAACATAAAGATAAAGCAGGGGCTTATGGGATTCAAGGGCAAGGAGCATTGTTTGTCAAAGAAATATCGGGTGATTATTATTCAATTGTCGGTTTTCCTATCGGTTACGTTAATCAAGTGCTGAAAAAAGTTCTTTAAAAGAAGGAGCAAATAAACGATGAAAAAAAATGAAGAAGAATTAAGACATAAGTTAACGCCACTTCAATACCAAGTCACGCAAGAGAACGCTACCGAGCATCCCTTTACGAGTGAATTTGATCATTTTTCTGATGAAGGTATTTATGTTGACATTGTTAGTGGGGAACCATTGTTTTCTTCAAAGGATAAGTATGATGCAGGCTGTGGTTGGCCTTCCTTTACAAAACCAATCGCAAGCTTAAAAGAATTATCTGATACAACGTTATCCAGAGTTCGAACAGAAGTCAGAAGTATGGAAGCTGATTCACATTTAGGCCATGTCTTTCCTGATGGGCCAACATCATCTGGTGGGTTAAGGTACTGTATTAATGGGGCAGCATTACGGTTTATACCAGTTTCAGACTTGAAAAAAGAAGGTTATGGTACTTATTTACAACTATTTTAAAACAGAAGATCTCCTACTAACTGAATAGGGTTAGTAAGAGACCTTTTTTTATTTAGTAAGAAAATCTTTTTCTAAGTAAGAAGGATTTGGGTAGGTATAAAAGCCTTGTCCAGATTGAACGCCTAAGTGTCCTTTATCTATATAGTTTTCTTTTAAGAATTGAGCAATTTTTATTGAATCATCCGTTTTTTTGCTTAGAGCTATATTATAGGCAGTGTTGAGACCGACAACGTCTAAGATTGCAAATGGACCACGAGGAGCTTTAGTAGCAATCATCCATGTTTTGTCTATGATTTCTGGACTAGCTACTTCGTTAACCAATAAAGCTTCTGCTGATTTTAATAAAGGAACTAACAGAGAATTAAGAATATAGCCAGGCTGTTCTTTAGAAAGAGGTAAAGGAATCATGCCGATATTTTTTGAAAAATCAACAACAGTATTAAATACATCTGGATCTGTTTGATCTGTTCCCATAATTTCTGCGGTATTATTTAACCAAATTTGATTAGCAAAGTGAAGCGCTAAAAATTTTTCAGGGCGTCCGGTTTCATCAGCAAAATCACTAGGTAAAAAAGTAGAAGTATTAGTAGCGAAAATAGTCGACTCAGGAGCTAATGATGCTAGCTGTCTATAGAGGTTAACTTTTAATTCCTTTACTTCGGGAATGGCTTCAATAATTAAATCCGCCTCTTTTGAAGCGGTTTCAAGATTTGTCGTGTAAATAAGATTAGAAAGAGCTTCTTTAAGCTCTAAATCAGTTACTTTCATGTCCCGCTCATAATTTTTAGTTAAGGTGACCATGCTACGCTGAGCTTTGACTAGCGATTCATCATTAATATCGTAAACAATTACCTTAAAGCCAGAGTAGGCACTTTGAAAGGCAATTTGACTTCCTAAAACTCCACTACCAATAACAGTTACATTTTTTATAGTCATAAAAAATACCCTCTTTCTATATTTATGTATTTAATTATAGTACTAAGGGATAAGAAGATAAAATGAAACGATTTGTATTATACTGAGCATTGGCCACATTCAGCATATTTTTGGTAAAAAAAAGAAGATATGATACAATCTTAGAGAACGTATGTACGGAATAAATGAGTTAGAAATAGAGGAGAAAAAAATGTTTGAATATATCAAAGGGGTTGTAACATTTATCAGCCCTTACTATATTGTTGTTGAAACAGGACAGATAGGTTATCAAATCGCAGTAGCGAATCCATTTCGTTATTCAGCGTATGTGGAGCAGGAAGTAACTGTTTATTTACATCAAGTTATTAGAGACGATGCACATATCTTATATGGTTTTTCTGATTTAGATGAAAAACAATTATTTTTAAAATTAATTAGAGTTTCAGGAATTGGACCCAAGAGTGGTCTAGCTATTATGGCGTTAGATGATCATGCAGGATTGGTTAATGCAATTGAAACAGAAGATGCAAAGTATTTAACCAAATTTCCTGGTGTAGGCAAAAAAACAGCTCAACAAATGGTACTAGATTTACAAGGAAAATTAGGAGAACTAGAAATAACAGGGGAACCAAAATCAGTTAGTACAAAGCAAGATAGTTTATTTGCTACTATAGACGATAGCTCTCTTCGCGAGGCAATTGAAGCCCTAAAAGCACTCGGTTACTCGGATAGAGAAATTAAACGAATTAAAGTTGATCTTGAAGTGATGACTGGACATAAAACAGATGAAATCTTGCGTCAGGGATTAAAATTATTAATGAAAAAATAAGGAGAAGAGAGAATGAACGAGGAAGAAAAGCGACTTTTATCAGCAGAAGTTGAAAGTTCCGAAGAGTTTTTAGAAAAGTCACTTAGACCTCAGTATTTAACTCAATACATCGGTCAAAAAAAAGTGAAACGAGAACTTGAAATATATATCAAGGCAGCTAAGTTAAGAGAAGAATCTCTTGACCATGTTTTACTTTACGGGCCTCCAGGACTAGGTAAAACAACTATGGCGATGGTGATTGCCAATGAAATGGAAGTTAGCATTAAAACAACTAGTGGACCGGCAATCGAGAAGCCTGGGGACTTGGTTGCTATATTAAATGAGTTAGAGCCTGGAGATGTTTTATTTATTGATGAAATTCATCGTTTACCCCGAGTGGCTGAAGAACTACTTTATTCAGCGATGGAAGATTTTTATGTGGATATTATAGTCGGTCAAGGGCCAAATGCCCATCCCGTTCATTTCCCCTTACCTCCCTTTACGTTAGTAGGAGCAACAACTAGAGCAGGCATGCTTTCAGCGCCACTCAGAGATCGCTTCGGTATTATTTGTCACATGGAATACTATGAAGACAGTGATCTAAAAGAAATAGTTTTGCGTTCGGCAGATATCTTTGCCACTGAAATTATTGATTCAGGAGCTTTTGAGATAGCCAGACGTTCAAGAGGAACACCTAGAATTGCTAACCGGTTACTTAAACGAGTTAGAGACTATGCTCAGGTCGAAGGTAACGGAGAGATAGATAGTCAAGTGGCAGACGAGGCTTTGAGAATGCTTCAAGTTGACCATAAAGGTCTTGACTATGTGGACCAAAAGATATTAAAAACAATGATCGAGCTATATAATGGTGGTCCTGTGGGATTAACAACAATTGCTGTTAATATTAGTGAAGAAACAGAGACTGTTGAGGATATGTATGAACCTTATTTAATTCAAAAGGGTTTTATTAAGCGAACGCAAAGAGGTCGTGTTGTGACCGAATTTGCATATGAACATTTAGGTTATGAGTTTCCCTTATAAAGCTCTAAAGAAGTACGATAACCCCTAGGACACGCTTATTGCGCTGAAATATGGTATAATTAGATAAGAAGGGGTGGATTTAATATGTCTAAGGTTTTGATTGCTGTAGGGTCAGTTATTGAATATCCCACAATTCACAATAAAAAAGTTGTTGGTAAAGTTGAAGTAATATTAGAAAATACTGTCATAGTAAGAGATTCTTCGGATGGAACGCATGTCGTTTTAAAAAGTACTCTTAAAGAAGATGGTCGCTCTATTGATGAAAAAACTAACACACACAGAACGCCTTATACAAGGAGTTAATAAAAATATAATTGCATAGAATTAAACAGCTCTCAGATATTTTTGAGGGCTGTTTAATTTTTTAGATACTGAAATTCGTTATAATATAATTAGCAAACAAATAAATTGATTATCTAAAATCACTTACTATATAATAGTATCTAGAAAGAAGGGATTTATTATGAAAATTGAAATATGGTCAGATTTTATTTGTCCGTTCTGTTATATTGGTGAAAGAAAATTAAAACAAGCTATCGATTTATTACCATTTCTAACCGATGTAGATATTTTTTTTAAAAGTTTTGAACTAGATCCTAACACACCTTTGTATTCTGGAAAGAGTATACATGAAGGTGTTGCTGAAAAATACAATATCTCGATAGACCAAGCTAAACTTAGCAATGAAAATATTCAAAAACATGCAAAAGAAGTGGATTTAGCTTTTGATTTTGAGAAGATGAAACCAACCAATACATTAGATGCACATAGATTAACCAAATTAGCAGGAACGCTTGGGTTAGAGAGTAATATGACTAATGCTTTATTTAGTGCTTATTTTGAAAAAGGAGAACTAATAAGCGATTCAAGTACATTGGTTGATATAGCTAATTCTGTTGGGATTTCAGAAAAAGATAGCCTAAAGGTATTGTCTGATAACCAATTGTATTTGAATGAGGTTAGACAAGATGAGCTTCAAGCACAACAATTCGGTATTACTAGCGCTCCTTACTTTGTAATCAATGATACTTATGCAATTAGTGGAGCACAACCAGTTGAATTATTTATTAAAGCTTTAACAGATGCTTGGGCAAATCAAGCCAAAGAGTCTCAATCATCAGCTAATGGGTTAGTTTGTAATGAAGATGGTTGCTCTATCTAAAAGTCAAAAGTAACTTAGTGTTAGCAAAACAGGTACTAAAATACAATAAAAACACCCTCGTTGAATTCATGTAAAATGAAAAAACAGGGTGTTTTTTTATGCTGAAAATAAATTTGTAACAAATGGTCGGATTCCCGCTAGGTTGAACCAATCGACCGTTCTTTTGTCTAAGCGCTCTAAAGCCTTCTAACTCATTGTAAAGAGCAAGTGGCAATCGTAAACTAATAAATGTAAGCGATATTATTAGAGCGAAGAAGGAGAAGATAATAATGGGATTAGTATTAGCAAGAATAGATCAAAGATTAGTACATGGAATCGTAGTGACGCAATGGGCAGGTGCTACAAAAGCGAAAAGATTGATGGTAGTTGATGATGAAGTAAGTAAAGATGAAACGCAAAAAGCTGCTATGAGAATGAGTAAACCGGCTGGAACGGGTATGTCAATTATTGATACAGACACAGCAATTATAAATTTTAATGCGGGAAAATATGATAGCCATAATGTCTTTTTAATTGTCAGAGAACCTGTAACTCTTTTACGTTTGATAGAAGGAGGCGTTACGATTCCCAAAGTAAACATAGGAATCATGTTTGATGGTGAGGGGAAAAAAACTATCAAAAAAATGGTTTCTGTAGATGAAAAAGAAATTCAAGACTTAAAAGAGATAGAGGCAAAAGGTGTTCCTGTGACATTCCACTTTGTTCCTAGTGATACCGAAGAACCAATGAAAACGTACATTAAATAATCAAATTTTCAGGAATGGGGAAGAGTTACAATGGAAATTATTCAAGCAATTTTAATCATCTTGCTATCGTTTTGGATGGTGATAGATCAACAAGGTTTTGTTATTACAACTTGGTTTCCAATCATGATAGGGCTATTTGTGGGGATTATCATGGGGGATATGGAGACTGCAATGGTTATTGGAGGTACCTTCCAATTAATGGCGTTAGGAGTAGCTAATATAGGAGGTTCTTCTGTTCCAAATTGGGGGCTAGCTTCACTAGTAGGTACTTATGTTGCCATTAGAACAACAGGGAACATAGAAGAAGCAAAAGCGGTAGCACTAGCCGTTGGTGTTCCAGTGGGAATGTTGGGAATTCAATTAGATGTATTAGCAAAACTATTGAATTCTTATGTTGCTCAAGGTGCAGAAAAAGCACTAGAAGCTCGGAATTTTAAAAAAATGAACCGGATTTTAATGGTAGGTCCACTTATTTTTGGTTTATCTACGGCTATTCCAACTGCATTGTGTGTTATTTTTGGAGATAGTATGGTTAAAATTATTTTAAAAGTAGTTCCTCAATGGTTTACAGATGGCTTATCAATTGCTGGAAGTATGTTGCCAGTTGTAGGTATTGCCTTATTACTTCAAGTAATGCCAACTAAAAAGTATTTAACTATGTTGATCATTGGCTTTGTTCTGGCAGCGTATCTACAATTACCAATTCTTGGAGTATCTTTAGTTGGTTTTGCAATGGCTTATTATTACTTTACTACAAATATGAAAAAACCAGTTGCCGAAACGAATGGTTCAACAATGGATGAGGGGGATGAATTCGATGAGTAAACAAAGTGAAACAAGATTAACTAAAAAGGATATCGATAAGGCAGCGATTCGCTATATGTTTTCAGCTTGTAATGTTTTTAATTATCAAACGCAACAAGGTCCAGCTGTTGTATTTGGACTAGAGAAATCTTTAAGAAAAATATATGACAACGATGATGACTATGTAGCTTCTTTACAAAATCACTATAAATATTTTAACACTACTACTTGGATGGCTAATTTACTATTAGGTGCCAGTTTGGCGATGGAAGAAAAGGATGGGAAAGAGTCTCTTGAGGCGGTTCAAGCATTTAAGACAGGGATGATGGGACCACTAGCAGGAATCGGGGATACACTAGTTTGGGTTCTTTATCCAACGATTATGGGTTCTATTGCAGCTTACATGGGATTAGAAGGGAATCCTACAGGAGCGATTATCTGGTTATTAATGAACCTCTTTTTCTTCTTCTTTAGAATCAAATTATTTTCAATTGGTTATAACTCTGGTTTAAAGATGATAACAACGTTAGGGGATAAATTATCAGTCTTTACCGAAGCAGCTTCTGTTATGGGGTTAACAGTTGTTGGTGCACTTATCCCTTCTGTTGTAAAAATAAACGTAGGCTGGGTATTTCAAACTGGTGATGTCAAAATGCCAATTCAGTCAGAAATTTTAGATAAAATCATGCCTGCGTTATTACCTGTGACGTTAACCTTTATTGTGTATAAATTAATCGCAAGCAAAAAAATGAGTGTGACTAAAATAATTTTTGCCATTATCGGATTAGCGCTTATTTTATCTTATTTTGGCGTTCTTAAAGTGTAAGGGAGGATATGTATCATGAGAAAGATTATAATTGCGAGTCATCATAACTTAGCAAAAGGGTTAAAAGATACAATTAATTATATCGTTCCTAATACATTTGATATGATTGCCATATCTGCCTATGTAAACAATGATCCAATTGAAACAGAGGTAAAGAAAGCGTTGGATGATATTGGTGTGGGTGATGAAGCTATTGTATTTACCGATCTTTTAGGAGGGTCTGTGAATCAGGCATTTGTTCCTCACTTATTGCAAGATAATATCCACGTGATAACTGGAATGAATGTACCTCTTATTTTAACGTTATTGTTAAGTTTAAATGACCAGAAAGTATCCAAAGAGCAAATACAACATGCAATTACTGACTCTCAAAAACAAATCATTTATGTAAACGATTATATAAAAGAACAATCGATTGATGAGGATGATGAGTAATGATTAATAAAACAGACTGGTGGAAAAAAAGTGTCGTCTATCAAGTGTACCCTCAGAGTTTTAATGACTCTAATAATGATGGTATTGGTGACTTTAATGGAATAATAGAAAAACTACCCTATCTTTCAACGTTAGGAATTGATGTTATTTGGTTAAATCCGATTTTTAAGTCACCATTAATAGATAATGGCTATGATATTAGTGACTATAAAAAGACACTTGAAGATTATGGAACTCTTGAAGAGTTTAAAGAACTACTCAAAGAAGCTCACTTGTTAAACATAAAAATAATATTAGATTTAGTTGTAAATCATACGAGTGATCAACATAAATGGTTTTTAGAATCTAAAAAAAGTAAAGATAATGACTATTCTGATTTTTATATCTGGAAAAATCCTAATCCAGATGGTTCTGCACCGACTAATTGGGGGTCTACTTTTGGAGGGTCTGCTTGGGAGTATGTAGAAAGTAGGAATCAGTACTACTTGCATTGTTTCGCTAAAGAACAACCTGATTTAAATTGGGAAAACCCTGCTGTTCGCAATCATATCTATGAAATGATGACGTGGTGGTTTGATATGGGAATTGATGGCTTTAGAATGGATGTAATTAGCTTAATTAGTAAAAGATCAGATTATCCTGAAGATAACACGTTGCCTTACACAAAATCCTATTATGTAGGGGCTTCAAATGGGCCTCGTGTTCATGAATTTTTACGGGAAATGAATGAAAAAGTATTAGGTAAATATGACGTCTTAACAGTAGGTGAAACTCCAAACACCAATAGTGAACAAGCAAAATTATATTGTAATTCTGACAGGAAGGAATTAAATATGGTATTCCATTTTGATCATATGCATTTAGATTATGGGAAATATGGTAAGTTTTCAGATATACGGTATAAAATGAGTGATCTAAGGGAAACTTTGGACGAGTGGCAAGTATCTTTAGAAGAGGGATGGAATTCTCTTTACTGGAGTAACCATGATCAACCAAGGGCAGTAACGAGGTTTGGTAGTGATGGTAAATATCGGATTGAATCAAGTAAAATGTTAGGTACCTTGCTTCACATGATGAAAGGAACTCCCTATATCTATCAAGGAGAAGAAATTGGTATGAAGAATGTGCCATTTCAAAATATATCAGCCTATCAGGATATCGAAACCAAATATTTCTACTCTGAAATGAGAGACGCCGGTGAGTGTGATGATTATATAAAAAGATGTATCTACTTAAAATCTAGAGATAATGCCAGAACACCTATGCCGTGGAATGAAAAAGAAAGAGAGGGGTATGGTTTCTCAAGCAGCAAACCTTGGATTAACTACTCACCTGATAACCCTGAAATAAACGTCGAACAAGCTTTAAAGGATAAAGAATCAACCTTTTATCACTATCAGAAATTAATTGCTTTAAGAAAAAAATACGATGTTATCATTGATGGGGATTACAAGTTAATGAATGAAAAAGACTCGGCTATTTATTCGTATACTCGCCAACTAGGCACAAAAAGGTTGATTGTTATTTGTTCTTTTTCAGATCAAAAAACCAATTTTGAGTTACCTAAAGAACTTCAGACAACTACATATCATTTACTATTATCAAGCTATAATGAATCGAATGACAGGCTTAAAGATAACCTTACTTTAAAACCCTATGAAGCATTAATTTTTTATTCAGAAAATAGTTAATGATAGAAAACGTCTCAATTACTAAATGTAAGTTGATACGTTTTTTTTATTAGCCAGTTGTCCTGTGTGCTATAGTACTAAATAAGTGATGGTTACGAGAAAAGGAGAATGAGGATGGATTTTGATCAACGAGTAAAGATTAATTATGAAAATTTATCAGAGAGTGACAAAGAAATAATTTCATATATCCAACATCATAAAATGGATGTGATAAGCCTTTCAGCAGTAGAGTTTGGTGAGAAAGTATTATCTTCGAAAAGTTCTGTCTCTAGATTATCCAAAAAATTAGGTTTTAATGGTTTTTCTGAGTTAAAGTATCTGTTGAAACAAGAGGTAAACCAAACATTCATCGCACCAGAAAACTTTGTAGAACAGCTAAAAAATAACATTGATAAAACATTTCAATATGCTAGTCAAGTTAACTTCCAACCGCTATTGCATAAGATTCAAACGAGTAAAAATGTGTATATCTATGCAACTGGATTTACTCAAAATAATTATTCGAAAGAATTCTCCAATGATTTATTTCTATCTGGACGTCCAAATTTTTTAATTTCAGGAGAAACTAATTTTGATATGATCAGCCGTACTTTATCAACTGAAGATCTTGTCATTGTCACATCGTTAAGTGGTAATACAGTTGGGATTAGCGGTACAATAAAATATCTGAATTTGAATAAGATCCCGATTTGCTCTGTTACTGCTTTTGGGAAAAATTTTTTAAGTGATAACTCGGATTATCAGCTATACTACGAGGTTAGTGACTTGCCTAATTCCACAATAGGCTCAGGTCAATGTATGGTTGGGCTTAATATGATTTTAACGAGCTTATCTTATAAATATAGAGAGTTTATCCTGTTTGATGAGTAATAGGACATATCGAAAGCTTACTTTGTTAGCTTATCTTAAAATAAGATAAAAAAACCCCACTAGTTTCAACTAGTGGGGTAAAAAGGAGTTGTTTATTTACTTTGGAGGAGTAAATAAAATGAAAAAGTTTGTTAGGGTTGTTTTGTTGGTATATTGATATATTACTTTTATCCTGTGAAAAAACTATTCATAAAGTAACTCTTTTTTATGAATAATTTAATAAGAAAAGTTTAAGATAAGTCATCAACTAAAATAATTAATGCAAGGAGATAATACGATAGACATGACGGTTTGTTAGATAGGTATTTTCTAACCTTTGTCTTTTTTGAAAAAGATGTTAAAATACAACAGAATGATTTAGAAAGGAACAAGTGATTATGACCTTACAAACGTCAGATTTTGATTTTTATTTACCAGAGGAATTGATAGCTCAAACACCTTTGAAGAATAGAGCTGCTTCGAAATTATTGATTTTAGATAAAGAAACAGGAGAAGTACAGGATAAACATTTCAATAGTATACTAGATGAATTAGAATCAGGAGATGCCCTTGTTATGAATGATACAAGAGTATTACCAGCGAGACTTCACGGAGAAAAACCAGAAACAGGTGGTCATCTAGAGGTTCTTCTATTAAATAATATTGAGGGCGATAGATGGGAAACCCTAATTAAACCAGCTAAACGAGCTAAAGTGGCCACTAAAATTACATTTGGTGATGGTAGATTAAATGCTATTGTTAAAGAAGAATTAGAACATGGTGGACGAATTATTGATTTTACTTATGAGGGAGTCTTTCTAGAAAATTTAGAATCATTAGGCGAAATGCCATTACCTCCTTATATAAAAGAAACATTAGAAGATCAAGAGCGTTACCAAACCGTTTATGCAAAAGAGAATGGTTCGGCAGCAGCACCAACTGCGGGACTACATTTTACACAAGAGTTACTTGAGCAAATTGAAGCTAAGGGTGTCAAATTAGTTTATCTAACATTACATGTGGGACTAGGAACTTTTAGACCAGTTAATGTGGAAGATTTAGACAATCATCATATGCATAGCGAATTTTATCGCTTAACAGAAGACGCAGCAGAAGAACTTCGCCAAGTAAAAGCAGCAGGTGGCAGAGTAGTTGCTGTAGGAACAACATCAATTAGAACTCTTGAAACAATTGGGGCAAAATTTGATGGAGAGATTCAAGCTGATAGTGGTTGGACTGAAATTTTTATTAAACCAGGTTATACATTTAAAGTAGTGGATGCTTTTTCGACCAATTTTCATTTACCAATGTCTACTTTAATTATGTTAGTTAGTGCGTTTTCAACAAGAGAATATGTCCTTAACGCCTATGAACATGCTGTAAAAGAGGAATATCGTTTCTTTAGTTTTGGCGATGCTATGTTTGTAAAATAATAGAAAGTAGGAAAGATAAATGAGTGAACCAGCGATTAAATATCGTTTAATAAAAAAAGAAAAGCACACAGGAGCAAGACTGGGTGAAATCATTACACCACATGGTACATTTCCAACACCGATGTTTATGCCAGTTGGTACGTTAGCAACCGTTAAAACAATGGCTCCAGAAGAATTAAAAGAAATGGGTGCAGGAATTATTTTAAGTAACACGTATCATTTATGGTTACGTCCTGGAGAAGATATCGTCGAAGAAGCGGGTGGCTTGCATAAATTTATGAATTGGGATCAAGGGATTTTAACGGATTCAGGAGGATTCCAAGTCTGGTCATTAAGTGATATGCGAAAAATTGAAGAAGAAGGCGTTCATTTTAGAAACCATTTAAATGGCTCTAAAATGTTCTTATCACCAGAAAAAGCCATTCAAATCCAAAATAAATTAGGGCCAGATATTATGATGAGCTTTGATGAATGCCCACCATTTGAAGAGAGTCATGATTATGTTAAGAAATCAATTGAGAGAACATCTCGTTGGGCAGAACGCGGGCTTAATGCTCATCAAAATGCTGATAAACAAGGGTTATTCGGGATTATTCAAGGAGCTGGCTATGAAGATTTACGCCAACAAAGTGCTAAAGATTTAGTAAGTCTAGATTTTCCTGGTTACTCAATTGGAGGATTATCAGTAGGAGAACCTAAGTCAGAGATGAACCGTATCTTAGAGCATACAACACCTCTTATTCCAGAGAATAAACCCCGTTACTTAATGGGAGTAGGAACAGCCGATTCATTAATTGATGGCGTGATTCGAGGAGTAGATATGTTTGATTGTGTTCTACCAACACGTATCGCTCGAAATGGAACGTGTATGACAAGTAAAGGCCGATTAGTGGTTAAAAATGCTAAGTATGCTAGAGACTTTAGACCATTAGATGAAAAATGTGGATGTTATACATGTCGTAATTATTCTCGTGCCTATATTCGTCATTTAATTAAATGTGATGAAACGTTTGGTATGAGGTTAACGTCTTATCATAATTTATACTTCTTATTAGATGTAATGAAAAAAATTCGTCAAGCTATTATGGACGATAATTTACTAGATTTTAGGCAAGAATTATTTGAAGAATATGGATTCAATGAAAAAAATGCTAGGAATTTCTAAAAATTAATAAAATAAACTAGTGTAATTTATCAAAATTTGTTACAGTGTATAGTGACGTACAAATGAAGAAGAGGTGTATTAAATGAATGGATTAGGAACAATGCTATTTCCGTTACTTATTATCGGTGGAATGATGTTCTTTATGACTCGCTCACAAAAGAAACAACAAAAACAACGCCAAGAATTATTAGATAGTACCAAAATTGGTGATGATGTTGTAACAATTGGTGGTTTATACGGTGTAGTTCATGAAGTGAATACTGATAAAGGAACTATAGTAATTGATTGTGAAGGTGTTTATCTAGAATTTGAACGTGGCGCAATCAAAACTGTAAAATCAGGTACAACAGAAGTCGATCCGATTCAAGAAACTGAAGTAATCGAAGAGATTATCGAAGAACCAGCAGCAAAAACTGAAGAAGAAGAAAAAGAAAATCAATAAGATTTTCTTTTTTTTATTGAATTAAAAAACCATTGTGATTTTAGTATCAATATAAAAGCAAATAATAAAAAGATGGAAACGATTACTCTGTATAACGTTATGGAATAGTCGTTTTTACTTTTAATAATAAAAGTGAAAAGAATCACAAAATAGGTTTACAAAAATGAAAAAATGATGTATATTACATTTGTGAAGTAAATAACAAATTTTTCGGGAGGCTATTATGGTTAAAGTAAAAGATAAAAAAGTTGAGACAAAAGAAAATAATGTAGCACAAATGATTGACGAGTTAGCTGTTAAAGGAAATGTGGCATTAAAGGAAATGAAAGCTTTTGATCAAGAAAAAGTTGACCACATCGTTCATCAAATGGCAATGGCGGCATTAAACGAACATATGCCTTTAGCGAAAATGGCTGTAGAAGAAACTGGCCGTGGTATTTACGAAGATAAAGCAATTAAAAATATGTTTGCATCAGAAAGTATTTGGAACAGCATCAAGTACGATAAAACAGTTGGTGTAATCAATGAAGACAAACAAAAACAAATTATTGAAATAGCAGATCCAGTTGGAGTTGTTTGTGGAGTTACTCCAACAACTAATCCAACATCTACAACTATTTTTAAAGCGATGATTTCGATTAAAACACGTAACCCAATTATTTTTGCTTTCCACCCAAGTGCTCAAAAATGTTCAGCTGAAGCAGCTCGAATTGTTAGAGATGCAGCGGTTGCAGCAGGAGCGCCTGAAAATTGTGTACAATGGATTGAACAACCATCTATTGAAGCAACGAATGCTTTAATGAATCATGAAGGTGTAGCAATCGTCTTAGCAACTGGTGGAGCAGGTATGGTAAAAGCAGCTTACTCAACTGGAAAACCAGCTTTAGGAGTAGGACCAGGTAACACGCCATCTTATGTAGAAAAAACAGCTAAAATCAAGCGTGCAGTAAATGATTTAATTATTTCTAAATCATTTGACAATGGAATGATTTGTGCCTCTGAACAAGGTGTTATTGTAGATCAAGAAATCTATGATGCAGTCAAAGCTGAATTTGAAGCCCACCAAGTTTATATTGTTAAAGCTAATGAGTTATCTAAATTAGAAAATGCTGTAATGAATGAAGCTAAAACAGCAGTTAATCCTAAAATTGTGGGACATTCAGCAGTTTCAATCGCAAAAGATGCAGGGATTAATGTACCAGAAGGAACAAAAATTCTAATAGCTGAATTAGAAGATGCTGGGGCAGATTACCCATTATCACGCGAAAAATTATCTCCAGTATTAGCAATGTTTAAAGCAAATAGTCGTGAACATGGGCTAGAATTATGCGAGAAAATGTTAAAACTTGGTGGAGAAGGACACACTGCAGTATTACATTCTGAAGATGAAGATTTACATATCGAATTTGGTTTACGAATGAATGCTTGTCGTATTTTAATCAACTCGCCAGCAGCACAAGGTGGTATTGGTGATATTTACAACGAAATGATTCCATCTTTAACTTTAGGTTGTGGCTCTTATGGTAAAAACTCAGTATCTAAAAACGTTACAGCAATTAACTTAATAAATACAAAAACAGTAACGAAACGGAGAAGTAATATGCAATGGTTTAAACTTCCAGAAAAAATTTATTTTGAATTAAATTCAATCCAATATTTACAAAAAATGGAAAATGTTGAACGTGTATTTTTAGTATGTGATCCTGGCATGGTTAAATTTGGTTATGCTCAAAAAGTAATCGATGAGTTAAACAAACGCAACAACCAAGTAACAGTTGAGATTTTCTCAGACGTTGAACCTAACCCATCGACAAATACAGTCTACGCAGGAACTGAAATGATTAATAAGTTCCAACCAGATACAATCATTGCTATTGGTGGAGGTTCTGCCATTGATGCAGCTAAAGGAATGTGGTTATTCTATGAGCATCCAGATACAGAGTTCTTTGGAGCTAAACAAAAATTCTTAGATATTAGAAAACGTACTTACAAAATTCAATCAGCTAAAAAATCTCAAATGGTTTGTATTCCAACAACATCTGGTACTGGTGCGGAAGTAACTCCGTTTGCAGTTATTACAGATAGTGACACACATGTTAAATACCCATTGGCAGATTATGCATTGACACCAGATGTAGCAATTATCGACCCACAATTTGTAATGAGTGTTCCAGCAAGCGTTACTGCTGACACAGGTATGGATGTTTTAACACATGCCCTTGAATCATATGTTTCTGTAATGGCATCAGATTACACAAGAGGTTTAAGTTTACAAGCGATTAGATTAGTCTTTGACTACTTAGAAGACTCAGTGAAAAAACCTAATTTAGAAAATAGAGAAAAAATGCATAACGCTTCAACAATGGCTGGTATGGCATTTGCCAATGCTTTCTTGGGTATCAATCACTCAATCGCTCATAAGATTGGTGGAGAGTACAATATTCCACATGGTCGTACAAACGCAATTCTTTTACCACATGTTATTCGTTACAATGCTAAAGATCCTTCAAAACATGCATTGTTCCCTAAATATGATTACTTTAGAGCAGACACAGACTATGCTGATATCGCACGTTTCTTAGGACTTAAAGGTAATACAACAGCTGAGCTAGTGGAAGCATTAGCAACAGAGGTGGATGCTTTAGGAAAAAGCGTTGGCATTGAGATGACTCTTAAAGCTCAAGGGCTATCACAACAAACACTAGATAGTACAGTTGATCGTATGGCTGAACTTGCTTATGAGGATCAATGTACAACAGCGAACCCTAAAGAACCATTAATCAGTGAATTAAAACAAATTATTATTGATTCTTATGAAGGTTAATTAAATGGTTAAAAAGGCTAAGGTACCTATCTTAGCCTTTTTTTATTTGTAATAAATTCTTAAAATTAATAGTAGCTTTCTAGCGGTTTAGTGCAAAGAATGTTAGAATAAAGCTTATGTGTATCTAAAAATTTAAGACTTTCGTTGAGGTGGAAAAGTGAAAAAATTTAATTCAAGTAGAAATATTATTATTGCTTTGACAATTGTAATAGCTGTCGTCCTATTAATAAGCTTTAGTGCTATGCAAAGAGATAATAAAAAAGAAAGTTTACCCGGGCAATCGCAGTTAAATGGCTTTGTAGCATCAGTTGATAAGGTTGTAAAAGCGCCGTTCAGAGGGATTGAAAATGCAGTTAAATCAGTTAACAACTTATTCAATACTTATACTGAGAATGATAACTTAAAGAAAAAGATTGATTATAATGTTTCACTTAAAACTGAAGTGGAAAATTTAAAGGTTGAGAATGAGAAATTAAAAGAACAACTTGATTTAAATGCTACTTTATCAAACTACGATGTAGTAAATGCGAGTGTGATAAATCGCTCTCCGGATAGTTGGCAGGACGTTCTAATTATTGATAAAGGTAAAAAAGATGGTATTGCTGTAAATATGGCGGTAATGGGAGACAAAGGACTTATTGGAAGAGTCATTATTGCTGAAAATAATAGTTCAAAAGTAGAGTTATTGACAACGGTTAATCAAAATACGAATCATTTTCCTGTTATGATTAAGGGTAAAAATGAAAAAAATATATATGGGTTAATGGAGGCGTACAATAACAAAACACACACACTAGTCGTATCCCAACTAACTTCTTCTGAAAAAATTAAAGAAGGAACGCCTGTAACAACATCTGGCTTAGGAAATAACTCCCCGAAAGGCTTATTAATAGGAGAAGTTAAAGAAGTCAAAAAAAGTAAAACTGGCCTGCATGATGAAGTGTTGGTCACCCCAATTGCCGATATGTATGATGTAAATAATGTTACTGTCATTAAGCGATTGGCAGGTACTGACGAATGATGCAAAAAAGAAAGTATTTTACATACACGTTGCCTTTGATCTTTTTTTTGATAATGTTGGTTGATGGACATATAAGTAGTTCAATACTAGGGTTATTTTCTGTACCAATGGATTTTACTAGTAACTTGTTGTTGATGTTCTTAATGTTTGCCACTTTTCAGATGAGCAAACCATATCTAGTTATCTGGTCTTGCTTGTTAGGCTTATTATATGACTCTTATTTTTATAATGTAATAGGTATCAATTTGATACTTTTACCGATTACTGTATTACTAATGTATGGTTTGTTTGAACATGTATATCCGAACACATTTACCATTATTTTGAGTTTTATTGTTTTTGTAACGCTGCTTTCTGTTGGAAGAGTTTTTTTATTAGTTCTTTTTAAACTAACAGAAACGACAATCCTTGATTTTTTTGCAAGAACATTAGCTCCTACACTTGTGCTAAATATTATTTTAGTTTCAATATTAGTAGTTCCATTGAAGAGGGTATTTAACGTTAAAAAATAGTTGTTATTAACTTTGAAACATGTTTGTAACATTCTTATTATATTAATGACATGTCACTATGCTACAATTCATTTATCGTTGAAATTAAATATTAAGAAAAATTTAAAAATAAAAATAAAAATTTAAATACATTAAAAAATATCTGGGGGACAAAAAAATTGAAAAAGAAGATTTTATCTACATTATTAATGAGCAGCATGTTGTTATCAGCTACAGCCCTTCCTTTAGTAGCAAGTGCTGATTCAGTCGATCAAAAAATTGCATCTCAAGACAAAAAGATCAGTGATTTACAAAATAAGGAAGCATCTGCTTCAACTCAGTTAGCTACAATCCAAAGTAGTATCTCTTCAATTAAAGAAGAAGCAACTGCTTTACAAACTAAACAAGGTGAATTAAACAAAGAGATTGGTAGCCTAAATAATGAAGTTAAAGATTTAGAAAAACGTATTGAAAAACGTGATTCATCAATTAAAGAACAAGCTCGTTCAGTACAAGTTGATGCAGGAAGCTCAAATGTTGTAGATTTAGTTTTAAATGCTGATTCTGTATCAGATGCGGTAACTAAAGTAATGGCAGCATCTACATTAGTTGGTGCTAATAATGATATGATGCAACAACAAAAAGAAGATAAAGATGCTGTTGAAACTAAAAAAGTTGAAACAGAAGAAAAAGCATCTGAGTTACAAACAACTGCTGTAGAATTAGAACAAAAAAAAGGTGAACTTGTTGATCAGGAATTAGCACAACAAGCAACTGTAAGTGGTATTTCAGCTGAAAAAGAAACAGAAAAAGGTAAAAAAGATAAATTCTTAAAAGAACAAGCTGACGCTGAAGCTCAAAGAACTGCACAAAAACAAGCAGTTGCAAAAGCAGAAAAACAAGCAACAAAACAAATCGTTAAAGAAGAAAAAATAAATACAACTAAAAAAGTTAAAGAAGAAACACAAGTATCAACACCGGTTAAAGAAGAAACACAAGTATCAACACCAGTTAAAGAAGAAACACCAGCTCCAACACCAGTTAAAGAAGAAACAAATAACACACCTGCACCAGTTGAAGAAGAAAAAAATGATACACCAGCTCCAGCACCAAGTAGTGGTGGAGTAGTTGCTGAAGCTTACAAACACATTGGTAAACCATATGTTTGGGGAGCTAAAGGACCAGATTCATTTGACTGTTCAGGATTTACTTCTTATGTTTATCGTGTAGCTGCAGGAAGAGAAATTGGTGGATATACAGTACCTCAAGAAAGCGCAGGAGCTCAAATCTCTCTTAGCGAATTACAACCTGGAGATTTAGTATTCTGGGGATCAAGAGGATCAACTCATCATGTTGGTATCTACGTTGGTGGAGGACAATACATCCATGCTCCTCAACCAGGTGAAAGTGTAACAGTTCAAAGTATTTCAGCGTGGTCACCAGACTTTGGTGTACGTATGTAATTTGTAATTCAAGAGATTGACCTGTAAATGGTTAATCTCTTTTTTTAGTTATAACTTAAATTAGTAAGGAGCTATTGAGAAAGATGTCTTTCTCAATAGCTCCTTATCTTTATAGTTAAATATATTTTTCTGTAATTATTAAGAATTCCTCAATGTCTTTTTTAATAATATCAATTCCATTTTGCCAAAAATCAGGCTTGGTTAAGTCAATACCTAGATGTTTTTGAGCAAGTTCTTCCGTTGTCATTGAAGCGGTATCTCTTAGTAGGGAAATATAATCATCTTCAAATGAATCTCCTTTTTTCTGAGCATGTGCATAAATACCCAAACTAAATAGGTAACCAAATGTATATGGAAAATTATAGAATGGCACATCATCAATATAAAAATGTAATTTACTAGCCCAAAAATGCGGATGGTACGAACCAAGAGAATCACAGTAAGACTCTTTTTGAGCATTGAGCATGAGCTCCGTTATTTCTTCATCGGTTAAGACGTTTTCTTTTCGAGCTTCATGTAAATTGTTTTCAAAAATAAAACGTGTATGAATATTCATGAACATAGCAATTGCGTTCTGCATTTTAACATCAATCAAGTTAATTTTTTCTTCATCAGTTTTCGCTTGTTTTAATGTCGCATCAGCTACGATTAATTCAGCAAAGGTACTTGCGGTCTCTGCTACATTCATTGCATAATCTTGGCTCATAGCAGGTAAATCCCACATAACATGAGAATGGAAAGCATGACCTAATTCGTGCGCTAAAGTAGATACTTCATTAATGGATTCTCCATAAGTCATGAAGATACGAGATTCTTTTTTCTCAGGTAAGCTTGTACAGTAGCCACCAGGACGTTTACCTGGACGATCTTCAGCTTCAATCCAACTTTTCTCAAAAGCATCTTTTGCGAATGTAGCCATTTTAGGGCTGAATTTATGGAAATTCTCTATGATAAAATCAGCAGCCTCATCAAACGTGTAACGTTTTTCTTCAAATGAACCTAGAAGTATAGGTGCATCTTGATCTTGCCATTCCATTTTCTCTTTTCCTAAAAGTTTCGCTTTTCGAGCTAGGTAGTTAACAAAAAGTTGTTTATTTTGAGTAATTGCTCCCCACATAGCGTTTAGCGTTTCCTCTTTCATACGATTGTACTCTAAGGGAACTTGTAAGTGGTTTGTAATACCGTGTAATTTATTATCAGTTAGGCGAAATCCGTCTAAATGGTTTAAAGTATCGGCAAACAACGGTGCTTTATCTGACCAAGCTTGCTCCCATTTTTCAAATAGGTCAGCACGAACTTCACTATCCGAATCTCCCATCATTTTATTGAATGCTTGTCCTGCTGAAAGTTCAACAGTTTTACCATTATTTTCGGTAAATGGTATTTTAATTTGTGCGACTAAAGTGTCATAGTGAGAACTCCAAGCATTAAAACCATCTGTTGATAATTGATTGATGATATTTTCTTCGCTTTCACTCAATAACCTTTTTCCTAATTCGCGAGATTCATTTAGAATAAAGGAAACCCCAGGTTGTTTGAGTGTATCTGTTTCCTCTAAATTTTTCCATAAAGCATCTGAAATAGCTGTTAATTTTTTAGTTAATAAGACATTAGCATTTTCAAAATCAGTTGATTTACTGTAAAGACCTGCTAGAGTCGTACCTGCTTTTTTATCATTAACATCAGCTGACTGGATAGCATTAACAAAACTAATAGTTTGTCCAAATCCGTTTTGAACTAGTTCTTGACTTGCTAGAATTTTAGTGAACATTTCAAATTTCGGTGCATCTGATTCTGGTTTCCAAGCAGAAACTTTCTTAGAATAGTCCAAAATTTGATTATCGAGTAATGTTAAACGTGTTTGTAGTTCTGGTGACTCTATTCCACCATTAAAAAGTGAATCTAAATCCCATTTGATTGAATATTTCATTTTTTAATAACTCCCTTCAGTTAATATTACTATTATACACGAAACTTAAATCAATCATAAAATAATTTGATAAATTGTTTCATACAAGGTACGATAAATAAGGTTAAGGAGTGAAGTTATGCAAAAACAATTTAAAAATGGTAATGCTTACTTACTAATTGCATTGATCATGATGGCGATTCTTTTTTACAGTTCATCTCAAACTTATGAGCAACAAAATGCTATCCCAATACTTCAAAAGTTACTAAAAAATGAACCCTTAAAAAGTAATTTATCTCGCATTTCATTTGAATATGGTGGGGCGGAAGTAAGTATCAAAGCAAGTGGTTATCATAAATTTATAGAATTTTTCATTCGAAAAGCAGCTCATTTTATCACTTATTTTATTTTGGGAGGTAGTTTCTTTTTAGGGATAAATCCTAGATTGAAGCATCTAGGAATTGCCTTTCTATTTTCATGGTTAAGTGCAACGGGATATGCGGCATTAGATGAGTTTCATCAAATGTTAACTGGAGGTAGAAGTCCGATGTTCCAAGATGTTATTCTTGATAGTTTAGGAGCGCTTACAGCTTGTCTATTAATTTCGATATTATTTTTATGGAAGAACCTACCAAAGACTAAGAACCGTCGGAATTAAACCGTTTTTAAGAATGAACTATGATAGAATGCTTATAGAGTGAAATTTTATGAAAGAAGGGATTCTAAATGGCAGGACATTCAAAATGGAATAATATTAAAGGTCGAAAAGGTGCACAAGATGCAAAACGCGGTAAAATTTTTCAAAAATTGTCTCGAGAAATTTACGTGGCAGCTAAAAGTGGTGGTTCCGATCCATCTGTTAACCCAAGTCTAAGATTAGTTCTTGACAAAGCTAAAACGGCTAACATGCCTAATGATAATATTCAACGTGCTATTAAGAAAGCAACGACTTCTGGCGAGGGAGAAAATTATGATGAAGTTGTTTATGAAGGTTATGGACCAGCAGGAGTTGCGATTTTGGTACACACTTTGACGGATAATAAAAATAGAACCTCAACTAATGTGAGAGTCGCCTTTAACAAAAATGGTGGATCATTAGGTGAAACAGGTTCTGTTGCTTATATGTTTGATCGAAAAGGATATCTTGTGATTGTACGAGAAGGTTTAGATATAGATGAGGATACCATGTTGATGAGCGTTTTAGAGGCTGGTGGGGAAGAGCTAGAAGCCAGTGATGAGGTGTTTGAAATTTACACGGAAGCCAGTGACTTTCCAGAAGTAAGAGATGCGTTAGAAAAAGAGGGCTATACATTTGCTCAGTCTGAATTAACAATGGTTCCCCAGATGATTACGGAATTATCAGAAAAGGATTTAGAAAAATTAGAAACAATTGTCGATATTTTAGAAGACGATGATGATGTCTCAGAAGTTTACACATCTGCTAATATATAAAAAATGATGGAACGTTTTCCTTTAAAAAGGGAGCACGTTTCATCATTTTTTTGTTTAAAAATCTAAATCATCAAAATTGTCGCGTCCAGTGGGAACAATGAATCCTTTTGATAGTAGAATTTGTTTACTTGCTTCATCACTCGCAATAAATCCTTCAGCAATCAAGTCTGTAATATGAACTTTATTATAAATGAAGATAAAGACTAGATTTGATAATCCAGCAGTAAAAATATTTGCAAAGAATATAATAAAGAACCATTTCCAATCACCTCTAAATAATGCAGGAAAGGCACCAAAGAAAAAAACGGTCCAAGAAAATCCGACTTTTACTTGCTTAGCTTGTCTGGTTCTAGGATTAAATAAATTAATAAACATATACTCCTCCAATAAATAACTAGTGAATTTATTATATCATATTTTTTTTATAGAAATGAAAGGAAAATTAAAAAATTGAGGGTATCTTTTTCGAATATTACTTTAATGAGAGAGGGGGAGAAGATGGATGTCAAGCAAGCAGTCCGTCATCTATTAAAGAAAGGTTTCAAGATATCGGCAAGTGATCTTTATATTTTTCCAAGCAGAGATAGATACGACTTATCTTTTCGCTACCATCATGAGATAAAAAAGTATCAGGAAATAACGCTAGAAGAAGGAGAAAAGTTAATTTTATATTTAAAGTACTCAGCGGGAATGGATATTTCCGAAAAAAGAAAAACGCAAGTCGGTAGCGCAAGTATTAAATTAGGTAAAAAAGTAGTTAGAATTCGTCTGTCTAGTGTAGGAGATTATCTTAATCGTGAAACCTTGGTTATTCGTTTCTTACAAGATAATAGCGGCAAAGAGACTTGCCACTATGTGTTAGATAGCCAATTTGAATTACTAGAAAAAGGTGTTACTAAATCAGGCTTATACCTTTTTTCAGGACCGACTGGAGCAGGGAAATCAACAACGATGTACAAGTTAGCCAATTTAATAAATAATCAAAAAAACAAACAAGTTATTACAATTGAAGATCCTGTGGAAATTGAAAATAGTGATTTTCTACAATTTCAGGTGAATGAAAAAATTGATTTGTCCTATCATGAGTTAGTTAAAGTTTGTTTGAGGCATCGACCTGATATTTTAATTATTGGTGAAATCAGGGATCAAGAGACTGCTAAAATGGTGATTCGAGCAGCTCTCACAGGACATATGGTTTTTTCCACAATCCACGCAACGGATAAAGAGAGCGTTCGGGTTAGATTAAGGGAATTAGGTATTCCGGAAATAGAGTTAAATCAAAGTTTAAGAGGTATTGTTTATCAAGAACTATTACCTGTGACAAGCGCTAACAACTATTCGGTGCTTTATGATATATCCATGAATGGGGTGGAAACTAATTGGCAAGAAAGTATACAAGAAGCGTATCAAAAAAAGATCATTACGAAAGAAACCTATCGGTTTTACTTATCAGAACTTTAAGAGGAAGGAAAAACAAGAATTTTTAGTTTTATTAGCAGAGCTATTAGAGAATGGATTTACGTTAGAGAAAAGTTTAAATTTTATGATGACAGTTAACGTTAAACGAAAAAAAGAAATAAAACAGATGAAACATCAATTGTTAGAAGGTGAAAGTTTACATCAGTCTTTAAAAATTCTCAGGCTAACCGAATCACAGCAAGCTCAATTAAGTTTTGCGGAGATTCATGGCGATATATGTGGCACATTACAAAGAATATCCCAACATATGTCTGATAAAGAAAGGCAACGGGAACATTTAGTGAAAGTGATTAGTTATCCTATATTGTTGTTACTTTTTTTATCAAGTATGGTATTGGGAATGAAGTGGTATATATTGCCTCAGTTAACAGATCTCTATGATAGTTCAAGTCAGTATAACATTGGGTTAGTTATCGTTAATAATAGTCCTGTTATTGTCATTAGTTTGTTGATGATATCACTAGTTGTGTACTACATAACAAAAACGTTCTTAAATAAAAAAACAGCTATTTATCGAGCTAATTGGTTAAGCAAGTTACCTGTCGTTAAACCTTTTGTTATTCATTACTATACATCTCTTTTTTCACTAGAGTGGGGAAAATTATTAACACAAGGCATGGAGTTTAGAGATGTGGTACTAGTGATGAATAAGGAAGGCTATACTCCTCTTATGCAAGAGATGGCCAAAGAAATTGAAGCTAAAATAGAAGAGGGAGTACCCATAAATGGACCTGTAAAAAGTTGGGGATTTTTAAAGCCAGAATTAAATTTAATTATTTTACAAGGTGAAGTTAAGGGGGATTTAGGTAAAGAGTTACTAATTTATGGAAAAAAAGAGTGGCAAGCTTTTATTAATTTAGCGGAAAAGAAAATGCGTTTTTTACAACCCTTAATGTTTTTACTAATCGCAGTTTTAATTGTGTCTGTCTACAGTGCATTACTTTTACCAATATATAGCGGGATGGGAGATTTTAACTAATCATGGGAATAACTAAATTAAGAGAAAAAAAGAATAATAATCAAGGATTTACATTACTTGAGAGCTTACTTGTATTATTCAGTACGATGATTTTTATAACACTTCCCATTATTTTCGTACATCAGTGGAAGGAGCAAATGGAAGTGGAGCAATTTTTGAGTCAATTAGAAAGGCGCATTCAACAAACTCATCAAAGTGCACTTATTGAACTAGCAGATACTCAAATAACTCAAAGTAAAGATGATCAATCCTTTTTATTTGAGTATATGCATCATGGAGAATTGCACCGAGAATACCTTGATATAGCTCCAAATTTATATTTAAGAACAGAATCTACTATTAAATTTTCTGCTGGTTCAGGAAATATAATGAGTATTGAAGGAATCAAAATTGAAGATTCATTAAATAATCGAATTATTAGATATACATTTCAATTAGGAAGTGGAAAGGTGATTCGCCGTGACCAAAAAGTATAGTGGTTACTTATTATTAGAATGTATGGTAGCAATGGTTGTGATAGCAACCTCTATTTTATTTTTGACATCGATGATTACCCAGTTATTAATGAGTGAAAGGAAATCTCGAGAGGAGTTAGAGATAGCTGCATTACTGTATGAAATGGCTTATTTTGATGAGGTAAATCAAGATAAACATGACTTGGTCGAGAAGGCACAGGCTCAACATGTTGTTATTACGGAATGGACAAAGAACAGTTTAAGTGTTGAGGGGGAGACTTCATCATTAGAATTAGTCAAAAAATAAATACAGAGGAAGGATTTACATTATTAGAATGCTTAGTAGCTTTAGTTGTTTTAATGGGTTTGCTTTTATTTCTGCAACCCTTTCTAAAGATGATCAGTTCTGTCGACAATCAACTAAAAAAAGATAACTATTTGGAGTTACAAATAGGTAAATTACAAATGGAACATGAAATTAAAGAAAGTAAATTTGATAAAATTGCAGCCAATAAACTGTACTATAGTAAAGAAGATGGAGAAAAAATAATTTTTGAACAATACAAAGACATGATTCGAAAAACAAGTAATAAAAATGGACACCAACCAATTGTGATGGGAGTGAAAAAAGTCTATTTTACAGAGCTGGATAAAGTGATTAAGATGGAGGTAACGACACTTGAGGCAGAAACCTATATATATTATCTTCAAAAAGAATAATGAAGGAGGCATTCTTGTTCCTGTTTTAGCTATCTTATTTATGTTTACCTTCCTGGCTCTGCTTGTTGCGGAAGACTATAAAATTCGAAGAGAGATATTAGGAAATACAAAAGATTTTTATTTGGCAAAAGCGATGGAAGAAATGACGTGGAATGATATTATTTCAGATAATTCCGTGAAAAAAACCTCTTTTTATTATAATAAGGGAAAAGTTAGAGTCGTTGAATTAGGTGAAAATGGTGAAATAGAGCTACAAACACAGTTGACTAATCAATATAAACGAACAACGACAAGAAGCTTAAACAAAAATAGGTGAGAAATCGATGATTTCTTGCCTTTTCTTGTGACAAAACCTTGAATTATTCGGATTTATTCGCTAAAATGAAACGGTGAGAGATATTGTTATAGTTAATGAAAGAGGTGGAAGTATTGGCTCATACTGATGTAGAAAAGGGCTTTCAAATTTTGTTTGAAGCAGTCACGATTTTACAAGAAGCACTTGATACTTCTTTTTTTGATGCGTACATTGAAAACAATGAGAATTTTATTGATTCACAAACTGTTCGCGTAATCGATGGGGTTCCTAAAAAAGAAGCAGTTGATAAGATGACAACTTTGTATCAGCAACTAGCGGCTCTTGGTTTATCACAAGAAGATAAACGAAAAGTTAGCCAATTAGTCTTGTTAAAAGGTTCAATGGAAGATGGGATTCAAGCAAATCACCAACTAACGCCTGATGGTATTGGTTTTTTATTTGTCTATCTTTTAGAACAATTAGCAAACGAGTCTAAAAGTGTATCGATACTAGATGTCGCTGTTGGAACAGGTAATTTACTTTATACTGTTATGGCAAATCTTGAATTAGCTAAGGTCAAAGCAACTGGTTTTGGTGTTGATATTGATGACACGCTACTTAATATTGCAGCAGTTAATCAAGAATGGTTAAAAATGGATGCACACTTATTTCATCAAGATAGCATCGAGCCATTATTAATTGACCCAGTGGATTTTGCGTTATCTGATTTACCAATAGGCTATTACCCACTTGATGAGAAAGTCCAAGATTTTAAAATAGCATCTTCAAACGAGCATAGTTTTGCTCATCATTTGTTGATGGAAAAGGCAATGACACATGTCAAACAAGATGGCTTTGGCTTATTTTTAGTGCCAAGTAATCTGTTAGAGACAGATCAAGCGCCTCTTCTAGGCAATTGGATAAAAGAAGATGTTTATTTACAAGCAGTACTGCAATTACCAAACTCTCTTTTCAGTCAGAAAGGATTAGGAAAATCTATTCTGATACTTCAAAACAAAGGTGATCACGCAACGCAAGCTAAGGAAGTCTTACTTGCTGAATTACCATCCCTTAAGGACGAACAATCATTATTATCGTTTATTAATGAGTTTCGTACATGGTACAAGTCAAATATTAATTAATAAAAAAGGAGAATCATTATTATGTCAAAAACAATCGCAATCAATGCAGGTAGCTCAAGCTTAAAATGGCAATTATATGTTATGCCAGAAGAAACAGTTATCGCTCAAGGAATCGTAGAAAGAATTGGAATCAACGACTCAATCTTTACAATCAAACATGGTGAAGGCCAAAAATACGAAGTGGTTCAAGATATTGAAAATCATGAAATTGCTATTAATATGTTATTAGAACAATTAACAGCATTAAATATCATTGATTCATTCGAAGAAATTACAGGAGCAGGACACCGTATTGTTGCTGGTGGAGAACATTTCAAAGAATCAGCAATCATCGATGATGAAGCGTTGAAATTAGTAGATGACTTAGCTGAATTTGCACCACTTCATAACCCAGCTGAAGCTCAAGTTATTCGTGTTTTCCAAAAATTATTACCACATACTTTAAACGTAGGCGTATTTGATACATCATTCCACACAACTATGCCAGCTGTTAACTATCTATATAGTATTAACACTGAATATTATGAAAAATTTGGTGCTCGTAAATATGGAGCTCACGGAACAAGCCACCGTTATGTTTCTGAAAGAGCAGCTGATATGTTAGGTCGCCCAATTGAAGAAACTAAAATTATCACGTGTCATTTAGGTAATGGTGCGTCTATTACTGCTGTTGATGGTGGTAAATCAATCGATACATCTATGGGATTCACTCCATTAGCTGGTTTAACAATGGGAACTAGATCAGGAGATATTGATCCTTCATTATTACAATACTTAATGGGTAAACTAGGATTGAGTGATATTAAAGATATGATTAATATTTTAAATAAAGAGTCAGGACTTTTAGGTTTATCAGGCGTGTCTAGTGACATGCGTGACTTAGAAAACTCAGATAAAGATTCTGCTAAATTAGCATTAGAAATTTTTGCTGACCGTGTACGTAAATACATTGGTAGTTACGTAAGTGCTATGAATGGTGTTGACGCTATTGTCTTTACTGCTGGTATTGGTGAAAATGATATTAATATGCGTAAAGAAATTATTAATGGTTTAACTTGGTTTGGTTGTGAAATCGACGAAGTTAAAAATGATGTTCGTGGTGACGAACGTGTTATTTCTACAGATGATTCAAAAGTTAAAGTATTATTAATTCCAACAGATGAAGAATTAATGATTGCTCGTGACGTTGAAGCGTTAAAAAAATAATTCATATAAATAATAAAGGGACTGACATTTGATTCAGTCTCTTTTTTGTTTGATATAATTTAATTATGAGAAAGAGGTGAGGCAAATGAGTCAAGAAAAGTTGAAATCTGAAAAGATAAGAGAAAAGACTGATGCCTTAAGAAAAAAGGGAAAAGATCCTTTGAAAGGATGGACATCTCTAGTTCAGCATGATTTTGGAGTTGGAGGAAGTGGCAAAGCTAGAGGTATTGACACAATGGGGGCAGCTATTGAAGACCAGAAGAATAGTCGTAGGAAGTAGATTAATGATAAGCGTAAGAAAAAAAGACTGACTCAATCCACATGGTGTGGAAATTGAATCAGTCTTTTGTATTTATTTTTTCTTTTTCTCTTTTTCTAATAGCTTATTGCTAATATCGGTTCTTACAATTAGCACATCACAGTTAGCTTGACGTGCAACATAACTTGAAACTGAACCAATTAAAATTCGCTCCATAGCGTTTAAACCAGTTGCTCCAAGCATAATTAAATCGATGTGATACTCTTTTTGAAGTTGCTTAGTAATCACCGTTTTAGGTGCCCCGTATTCTATTAGGCAATGAATGTCCTCAACACCATGTTCTTTCGCATAATCTACGTAAGAATCTAGGGTTTCTTTCGCTATTTTAGCTGCATCTTCAGCCAAAGACTCATCAAAACTAGAAACTGATTCAAAGGCTCTAATGTCAATAACGTGAGCAATATACAGGATAGAATCATTTCTTTTCGCTACTTGAACAGCCTTTTTAAAAGCCTGCTCTGATTCTTTGGAACCATCCACCGCCACTAAGATATTTTTGTATTCTGTTAACATATGAAACACCCTTTCTACATACTAAAAATTCATTTTTTTAGATAAGCGAATAGAAAACGTCGCTGAGACAACTAACACAATTGCTACAAAAAATAAAGCAAGTTCTTTTGTAACCAAGAATAGACTAAATGGGATTCCAGCTATTCCTAGAAATAAAAAAATAGAGGCAAAAGCAATTAAATTTTTGTTGTTTTCTTTAGTAAAAACGAGTTCTAATTTAGTTACATTTTTTCTTACACTTAAACCAATAATTAGTAAAATAAAGGAAAAAAGTAACATAACTATCTTAATCAATTATATCACAATCCAATCTGAAAAAAATGTTTATAAAAAAAGCAATTTGCAAAAGTATGCAAATTGCTTAAATTTCGAAAAAGAAATATCCGTCGATGCCGTTAGGTACTCTATATGGTTGAACCCGCTTTATATGCAGGTGGGAATCGTTAGTATCATTTCAAACTACCAAGTGATAAGGCATGTTTTCTATAATATATTACAACTCCCAAGGTAATATTAATTGTTCGGTCAACACTTGTGAGAATACGACGTACATCACAGATATCTATAAATTTATATTAACATAAGATTTTAAAATCTTCAATTAATTACACTATTGAAGAGAAGAAAAATTATTTTTTTAATTCATTTATTTTAAGGTATCTTTGCCCAAGACCCTTTTCGTACTTACCGGATTCTTTCGGTTCGTAATATTGTTTATGTTTAATCTTATTAGGTAAATATTGTTGATTTACCCAGCCACCTGGAAAATTATGAGGATATTCATAGGACACACCTCTGTTTAATTCTTTAGCACCACTATAGTGAGCATCCTTTAAATGATCAGGTACTTCCCCAATATTGCCATTTCTGATATCAGTTAAAGCATTATCAATGGCTAAAACACTTGAGTTTGATTTAGGGGATAGACAGAGGTCGATAACGGTTTCAGCTAAAGGAATTCGGGCTTCTGGTAAGCCTAATTTTTCGGCGGCTTGAACAGCAGAAACGGTTCTAGAGCAAGCCCCAGGATTCGCTAAGCCAATATCTTCATATGCAATAACAAGTAGTCTGCGACAAGCGATTAATAGCTCACCAGCTTCAACAAGTCGTCCCAGGTAATGAAGCGCTGCATCAACGTCGCTTCCTCTAATAGATTTTTGAAAGGCTGAAATGACGTCATAGTGAGCGTCACCGTCTTTGTCATGGGAGAAAGCTTTTTTTTGAATGCACTCTTCTAAAATCGCGAGAGTTAAATGAATTTTACCTTCTTCTGATTCAGGAGTTGACATACTAGCAAGTTCTAATCCATTTAAAGCACTTCTTAGGTCACCATTAGTAGCTCGGCTCAAGTGTGTTAGAGCACCGCTTTCTAATTCGATATCTAAAGCGCCTAATCCATTTTTTTCATCTTTTAAGGCACGTGATACGGCGGATTCAATATCAGATTCAGTTAATGGTTTCACTTCAAAGATTTGAGATCGGCTCCTGATTGCTGGATTAATAGCAATATAAGGGTTTTCCGTAGTAGCGCCAATCATAATAATTCGTCCGTTCTCTAAATGTGGCAATAGAAAATCTTGCTTAGGTTTATCTAATCGATGAACCTCATCCAACAAAAGAATCACTGTGCCACTCATTTTAGCTTCTTCAATGACAACTTGTAAGTCTTTTTTTGTGTCTGTAGCAGCATTTAAAATCCGGAAAGCGTAATTAGTAGAACCTGCAATAGCGCTAGCAATACTTGTTTTTCCAGTTCCAGGAGGTCCATATAAAATCATAGATGACAACATTTTAGCCTCAACCATACGTCGAATAATTTTACCTTCTCCGACTAAATGTTGTTGACCAACAATATCATTAATTGTATTGGGTCTCATTCGATAAGCAAGTGGTTTTTGCATAATGTACCTCCTTCATTGTTTCCACCTATTATATCATATCTTATGATTGGCAAACGGGAGGGTTTTAGGTATGATAGGGAAAGAAAACTATAGAAAATGAGTGAATAAAATGAAAAAAGAAAATATTTTAGAAGTAATCGAAAAAGAATTAGAAAAACAATTAAATGAGATAGATTTTGCTATTGATTGGGACACTAAGAAACATCAATTTGAAGTGATACTTGTTTTGTTTGCAGAAAATAAAGAGCAAGAAGCTATTGAAGATGAGGAAGGAATTTTAAGTGAGGAAGAAGTCATTGAATTTGAAGATACCATTTTTTTCTATACAAATGAATCATCGGTCGTAGATAAAGAGGAGTATTTAACAACTATCCATTTTGACCGAAAAAAAGGCTTATCAAGAGAATGGATTCGCACATTTGCAGCTTACTTAAATGAGATTGTTACAGAAGGTCAAAGTGACTTACTTGATTTTCTAACGGATGAAACGATTGAAATTTTTGAACTAAAATGGAATCAAGATGATTTTAATCAACGGGTTGAAGCAATAGAAAAAAATACATTTGTCCCATATCCTAAATACTAAGAAAGAGGTTTAACTATGAAGTGGAATCAAGTATCAGTTTTAACATCTAGTGAAGCAGTTGAGGCAGTTTCAAATATATTAATGGAGTCAGGCGCAAATGGTGTTGCTATAGAGGATGCAATGGATGTTGTTAACTTTGAGAGTGATGCCTTTGGTGAAATACTAGATGCTAGTACGTTTGATCATATTAAAGAGGGAGCAAAAGTTATTGCCTATTACCCTGAAACAATTTTTTTACCAGAAATTTTACCAACTGTAGAGACTCGTATAACTGAGTTGATGTCTTTTGGGTTAGATATAGGAATCAATAAAATTGAAACATCTGAAGTGGTCGAAACAGACTGGGCAACAGCTTGGAAAAAATACTATCACCCTGTGAATATCAGTCGTTACCTAACGATTGTACCTGAGTGGCAAGACTATACACCTCATTCAGAAGATGAGCATGTGATGAAACTTGATCCAGGGATGGCTTTTGGAACAGGAACCCATCCAACAACACGTTTAACTCTTCAAGCCTTAGAGGTTGTTTTAAGAGGGAATGAAACGGTATTAGATGTTGGGACAGGGTCAGGTGTCTTAAGTATTGCTAGTAAATGCTTAGGAGCAGGCAAGGTCTACGCTTATGATTTAGATGATGTGGCAGTGGCTTCTGCTAAAGAGAATATGAATTTAAATCCAGTGGCTCACGATGTTGACGTTTCTGCGAATAATTTGTTAGTTGGTGTGGATAAAAAAGCTGATGTCATTGTAGCCAATATTTTAGCAGATATCATTATCGAGTTAATTCCAGATGCCTATCGTTGTTTAAACGATAAAGGAGTCTTTATTATTTCTGGCATTATTGAGAATAAAGAGGCTAGTGTGTTAGAAGTATTATATGCTAACGGATTTGAAATAGATCAACGATTCCAACAAAAAGATTGGTTAGCCTTTATTGTTAAGAAAAATATTGAGGAGTAATCACCCATGCAACGTTATTTTAAGAAGGAAAACTATGAAAAAAAAGAGACTTATTCTCTAATAGACGATGACTTTCATCATGCTGCTCATGTGATGCGAATGAAAATTAATGATGCTTGTTTTCTGACCTTTCAAGATGGAACGACTTTAATTGCTAAAATTATCGAAATCACAGAAGATACTATTTTCCTAAAAGAAGTTCAAAAAGAAGACAAAGAAAAAGAAATGCCATATGATGTGACGATTGCCTGTGGCTTTACTAAGGGTGATAAGCTAGAATGGGTTGCTCAAAAAGCAACTGAACTTGGGATGGCAGAATTAATTGGTTTTCCGAGTAAAACTTCTGTTGTTAAGTGGGATGAAAAAAAATTAGTGAAAAAACAACAACGATTTGAAAAGATTGTTAAAGAAGCAGCAGAGCAATCTCATCGTCAAAAAATACCTACTGTTCAATTATTATCTACCTTTAAATCATTTGAAAATCAGCTTGATGAGTATACTCATGTTTTAGTCGCTTTTGAAGAATCTGCAAAAGAGGGAGAAACAAAAAGTTTGGTAAAAACATTGCAAGCTGTTAGAGAAGGCGAAAGTGTTTTAATTATCTTTGGTCCAGAGGGTGGAATTAGTCCAGAAGAAATCAGTTTATTTGAGGAGCATCATGCTGTTTTATGTGGTTTAGGGCCAAGAATTTTAAGAGCAGAAACAGCTCCGCTTTATGCATTGTCTGCAATGAGTTATCAATGGGAATTATGTAAATAATAGGGTTATAGATTTCTTTAGCAAGGTATCTTTAAACGTTTTTTAATTAAATGTCTTATTGGTTTCTAAAAAAATTCATAAATATAAGGTATATTCTAGTTACAGACAAAGTTAATGGAGTGATTAATGATGCAATTCCCAACAAATGAACTAATTAAATTGATTAATGATGAAGATCCTAAATCTCATTCCTATGTGGATGTGATGGAGGCGTATAGAGCGTTGATTATTTACTATCAATCAGCAATAGATGAAGTAGAGACGAAATTGAAAATAATTGATCGAGAATTAAGTAGTCCTGCTAGCATCGGTCGAAGTAATATGATTCATCAGATTCAAAGTCGGGTAAAGACGTTTAGAAGTATCGTTTTTAAATTAGATCGAAAAGGGTTACCTTTCTCAAAAGAAATTGTTTTTGAGGAATTGTCTGATGTGGCAGGTATTCGTGTGATTTGTGCGTATGCAGATGATATTTATCTGATACTAGACTCTTTGAGTAGTCAGACAGATATCAACATTTTAGAAATTAAAGATTATATCAGTAACCCTAAGCCAAGTGGTTATCGAAGCCTACATGTGATACTCGAAATACCAGTGTTCTTTTTCAAAGAAACCAAGTATATCAGAGTTGAAGTTCAGTTTAGAACAATCGCAATGGATTTTTGGGCAAGCTTAGAACACGGATTAAGGTATAAACAAGGTGTAAGTGATCCAGAATTAGCTAGACGACTTGAAGAATCCGCTACGCTCATTTCAGGGATGGAAGAAGAGATGTTGGCTATTAGAAATGGGATTGAAGGAATATAGAGTAATTAAAAAAAGACGCTCAAAATCAGCTTTTTAATAACTGATTTTAAGCGTTTTTTAATTTATATTTTTTGAATTGGTCTCTTTCTTTTTACTGTTTTCTTGATTTTCATTCCTAATTTGAATAAATTCTCTAGCAATAACACCAACGGATAAGCTAACCATACCTAGACCTAGAACTCCATATAGAACAGTAAATAGTTTTCCAATAGTTGTTATAGGGTGTAGGTCACCATAACCAATGGTCGCTAAAGTAACAAAACTAAAGTAAAAAGAATCAACAAAGGTCATTTTTTCAATATTATGGTAAAAGATAGTTCCAATCAAAAGAATAATACCTGTTGCAACAAGCAAAGCTTTCGTTTCTTCTTTTTTGAAACACCGAACAAGACATCTAGTTAATCGTTTAAATCCAATAAGTAAGCTAAGCATAATAAGTTTATCCCCTTACTGTTTTCTTTTGGATAAATTGTTTAGCAAACTTTAGAGTAAAGGCTGTCACAAAAATAATTGGAACGATTTGCATTGGGAAAAATAAAGAAATAAAAACAGCAACGCCAATAGGTGAATCTAAGATAGTCACTGCCATAGCAGTCGCTACTGTAGCGACAATGAAAATAATATCAAAATTTGGAAGGATTTGTGAAATCGCAAAACCTTGAATAATTGAAGCAAAAACAATTGGAAAAATATCTCCACCAATCCACCCTGTGTTTAGACAAATTTGTAAAAATATTAATTTAATGACTACGACTAAAAGTAAAATCAGGAATGAAAACTTAACGTAGTCTTTGGGAACAGCACCAAGGGCTACTTGACCTGAAAATAAAAGATTTGGAAAAAAAACACCAACAATAAAGATAGAGAGAGAGCCAAGAAGTGCTTTTTTGACAGGTTGATCTTGCCAAAAATTGAACCAAACACTCATTTTTTTCTTGAAAACATTGTACATCTTCCCTGATAGTAACCCAATCAAAAGTAAGGGGATAAATACCCACAAATCCTTTAGATGCCAAGAAGAATCGCCCATCTTACTAATAAATGAAGGCTGTTTAGTTAGTTTCATTAGAATCGTAAAGGAAATTAATCCGTTGACGCTAAAAAAGATGTTAAGAGCTTTTTTAGTAGAAAGAAAATTGGCTGCTTTAGGAGCTGAATCAGCATTATAAGTAACGAGGTATTTAGTAGGGTGAAGCATATGAATAAGTCGATTGATAGGGCTAAGTTGTGTGAAGAGCTTTTGATTAGAAAATAAGTAGCGCATTTTATCTGCTTGCCAAATAGAAAGCATTACGATGGCACCTAGAAGAGCCGCCTCTGGTCCAACGCCTGCTCCAAAAATTAAAACGAGTAAAGCGACTAAAAGACTTTTAAATGCCGGTTGATAATCAACGGTTTGGATTTTTTTTAATTGGTCAATTGAGTCGTGAGCTGTTTGAGGATAATCTCCCCATTTAGCTCGTAATGTTCCTACACAAAGGCCGCCGAGTAAACAAAATAAAAAAATGCTAACAATTTTTACTGGCATATCATTTAAGAGTTTATCCCACAAATAATGCGAAATATTACTTTCTAAAAAGATAAAACCAAAAGATATTAAGCCGATTAAACTGCTTAAAAGTAAACCATAAAAAATAATTCTTAAAATTAATGCTTGTTTTTTCATTGTAAAATCTCCTTTTTTTGCTTAAGGTAACTGTTCAAAATCAAGTCCAACATTAATAAAATGTTTAACACGATTATTTTCGATAAAATAAAATATCTGTTTTCCATCCCGACGACTACTGATAACGTTATTTTTTTTTAGTATCAGCAAGTGGTGTGAGGTCGTGGTGACTGAAGCGTTTACGTAATCAGCTAATTCACTAACACAAGCTTCACCGTAATGAGCTAAAATAAAAGTTAACTTAAATCTGATTTCTTCCGACATAAGTTTAAAAAAAGCACTCATTTTCGAAGGGTTTACTTCTTCTAAGAGTTTTAAGGCAGGATCGATATTATGCTTCATTATGGGATCATCACTTTCTAAAACGTATTTATATTTTAGTGTATAATAACATAAAAGGGAATACATTCCTAGTTACATAAGAATGTTTATTATGAGTATCTTGAAAGTCCTTTTAAATGATTGAAATCATAATTTAAAGTGAGTATAATAAATTTAATCTAAACAAGAAAAATTATAAAAGGAGGGGTCATATGTCAAAGGATAAAATATTAACAGATAAAGAAGTCATAGAGATGGTTGCAAGTTATATGAATCCTGCTCATGTTGAGTTTGTTCAAAAAGCGTGTGATTATGCAACAAAAGCGCACGTTGAGCAATTTAGGAAATCTGGAGAACCGTACATCATTCATCCAATACAAGTAGCGGGTATTTTAGCTGAACTTCACATGGACCCACATACAGTAGCGACAGGTTTTCTACATGATGTTGTAGAAGATACAGAGGTAACTCTACAGGACTTAGAAGAAGAGTTTGGCGCTGACGTAGCAATGCTAGTTGATGGTGTAACTAAACTTGGAAAAATTAAATATAAATCTCATGAGGAACAACTAGCTGAAAATCATCGTAAAATGCTACTTGCTATGTCTCAAGATTTACGTGTCATCATGGTCAAGTTAGCCGATAGAGTTCATAACATGAGAACTTTGAATCATTTGAGAGAGGATAAACAGCGCAGAATTGCCAAAGAAACCTTAGAAATTTATGCTCCTCTTGCTCATCGATTAGGGATTAGTTTAATCAAATGGGAACTTGAAGACCGATCATTACGTTATTTAAATCCAAGACAGTATTATCGAATCGTTCATCTGATGAATTCCAAACGTGGCGAACGTGAAATGTATGTGGATCAAACAGTAGATGAAATCAAGCAAGCTACAGAAGAATTAGATATTGAAGCAGAAATTTACGGAAGACCAAAACATATTTATTCCATTTATCGTAAAATGAAAGATAAGAAAAAAGAATTTGCTGAAATTTATGATTTATTAGCTATTCGAGTATTAGTTGACTCAATTAAAGACTGTTATGCGGTATTGGGTGCTATTCATACTAAGTGGAAACCACTTCCTGGTAGGTTTAAGGATTATATAGCCGTACCAAAAACTAATATGTACCAATCTCTTCATACAACAGTGATAGGCCCAAGCGGAAATCCTATTGAAATTCAAATAAGAACTCACGAAATGCATCAAATTGCTGAGTTTGGTGTGGCTGCTCACTGGGCTTATAAAGAAGGAAAAACAGAAAAGCAAGAAAATAAAAATGCTAACCAAATTAGTTTGCTAAGAGAAATTATTGAGCTTCAAGATGAAAATGAAAATGCTTCTGAATTCATGGCAAATGTTAAAGGCGAAATTTTTAGTGATAAAGTTTATGTTTTTACACCTAAAGGAGACGTGACTGAATTACCAAAAGGATCAGGGCCGTTAGATTTTGCTTATAATATTCATACTGAAGTGGGCAATAAAACAACAGGTGTAAAAGTAAATGGTAAGATGGTTCCTCTAGACTATAAATTAAAAAATGGAGACATCATTGAAATATTAACGTCTGCTAATTCTTTTGGACCAAGTCGTGATTGGGTAAATATTGTTGCGACAAGTCGGGCAAAAAATAAAATTAAGCGATTCTTTAAAGATAAAGACCGAGATGAAAATATTGAGAAAGGCCGTACTTCTTTAGAGCGTTGCTTATTAGAAAATGATTTTTCTCCAAAAGAATTTTTATCAAAAGAGAAGCTAGCAGATGCTTTAGAGAAGTTTGCTTATCTAACCCAAGATGATTTATATGCTGGGATTGGTTTTGGTGAGGTAACGACTCAGGTTGTTTATAATCGATTAACAGAAACGGAACGAAAAGAACGTGGTATAAAAAAACAACAAGAAGAAGTAGATGAATTAATTAACCAACCTGTTCAAAAGAAAGATGTTAATAAAATGAAAATTCGCCACGAGGGCGGTATCGTCATCCAAGGGGCGGATAATCTATTAGTTCGTATCAGTCGTTGTTGTAATCCCGTACCAGGTGATGACATTGTAGGTTATATTACCAAAGGGAGAGGTATTTCTATTCACCGGAAAGATTGTCCGAACATGAATAGTTCCCCAGAAGTTCAGCAAAGACAAATCGATGTTGAGTGGGAAGATACAGCCTCAGATGGCAAACAAGAGTATAATGCGGATCTTGAAATCTATGGTTATAATCGTTCTGGGTTATTAAATGATGTGTTGCTTGTTGTTAATGCACAGACAAAACGTCTGATTGGAGTAGAAGCAAGGCCGGCTAAAAATAAAATGGCTGTTATCCATCTAACTGTTTCCATTCAAAATTTGAGTCACTTGGAACAGATGGTGGATAAGATTAAAGCTATTCCTGATGTATACAGCGTCAGAAGAACAAATGGCTAGGGGGAGTAACAGAAATGAGAGTTGTACTGCAAAGGGTAAAGCAAGGTAAAGTTGTTGTTGAAGACAAGGAAATCGGAGCTATAGAAAAAGGCTATGTACTCCTAGTAGGTGTAGCTGAAGGTGATACAGAAAAAGAAGCGGATTATTTAGCTAAAAAAATTAGCAATTTGCGGATTTTTGAAGATGAAAATGAAAAAATGAATCTGGATATTCATCAAGTTGGAGGTAAAATACTCTCCATATCTCAATTTACTTTATTAGCCAATACTAAAAAAGGAAATCGACCTAGCTTCACAAATTCCGCTACTCCCGACGAAGCGTTGAAACTATATCAGTATTTTAATGAGAAGTTAAGAGCGTTTAAATTGGATGTAAGTGAGGGCGAATTTGGTGCTCATATGTTAGTATCTTTGGAAAATGATGGACCGGTGACAATTTTATTTGATACAGATCATAAATAATCGTTTAAAAAAATTTGTGAAAATAAAACTTTAAAAATAAATAAAAGAACTAAACTTTGATATAGAGCCATTTGTATCAAAGTTTTTTTATTTTTACATAATTATTATAAATTGTTTAGTTCATTAGGCTTTTTTATCTTTTCGAAATGCGTTATTATATGTTATATAAAGAAAGCGTTATCTTATTAAGGAGGAAGCAACATGACAGAAGAGCAATACATTATGGCAATCGACCAAGGTACTACAAGTTCAAGAGCAATTATTTTTGATAAGTCAGGAAAAAATATTGGTAGTTCACAAAAAGAGTTTACTCAAATATTTCCAGAATCTGGATGGGTTGAACACAATGCTAATGAAATCTGGAATTCTGTTCAATCTGTTATTGCAGGAGCATTAATTGAATCTGGTATTCGTCCAGATAATGTAAAGGCGATTGGTATTACTAACCAACGTGAAACAACAGTTATCTGGGATAGAAAAACAGGGAAACCAATTTACAATGCTGTGGTTTGGCAATCAAGACAGTCAGCTCCTATTGCAGATAAGTTAAAAGAAGATGGACACGCTGAGATGATTCATGGAAAAACAGGTTTAGTTGTAGATGCTTATTTTTCAGCAACAAAAGTTCGTTGGATACTAGATCATGTAGAAGGAGCTCAAGAAAGAGCAGAAAAAGGTGAGCTTGCCTTTGGTACGATCGATACGTGGTTATTATGGAAATTAACGGATGGCAATACTCATGTAACAGATTACTCAAACGCTGCAAGAACAATGATGTATAACATCATTGATTTGAAGTGGGATGATGAAATCTTAGAGTTATTAAATATTCCAAAATCATTACTTCCAGAAGTAAAAAGTAACTCAGAAATCTATGGTTATACTCAAAGTTATCATTTCTATGGTAGTGAAGTACCAATTTCAGGAATGGCAGGAGATCAACAAGCTGCATTATTTGGTCAATTAGCATTTGAGCCTGGTATGGTTAAAAATACATATGGTACGGGTGCATTTATTGTAATGAATACGGGTGAAAAACCACAAATTTCTAAAAATAATTTATTAACAACGATTGGCTACGGAATTAATGGAAAAGTTTATTATGCATTGGAAGGTAGTGTGTTCGTAGCAGGTTCTGCTATTCAGTGGTTACGTGATGGCCTTAGAATGATTGAAACAGCACCAGAATCTGAAGAGTTGGCAAATGCTTCAACAGGAGATAATAGTGTTTATGTTGTACCAGCCTTTACAGGACTAGGAGCTCCTTATTGGGATTCAGATGCTCGTGGAGCAGTCTTTGGGTTAACACGTGGAACAACCAAAGAAGATTTCGTTAAAGCGACTTTACAAGCTGTAGCATATCAATCTAAAGATGTGATAGATGCCATGAAGGAAGATTCAGGTATCGATATTCCAGTTCTTAAAGTGGATGGTGGAGCAGCTAAAAATGATGCATTAATGCAATTCCAAGCAGATATTTTAGATACTGATGTTACTCGTGCACCGAACTTAGAAACAACTGCATTAGGAGCTGCTTATCTTGCAGGACTAGGCGTTGGTATTTGGGAAGACTTAGATGATTTAAGAAAATTCCAAGGTGAAGGTGATACATTTAAACCAAATATGGCTGCTGAAGAGCGTGAAGACTTGTATATGGGCTGGAAAGAAGCTGTAAAAGCAACACAATTATTTAAACGTATTGGTAAAAAATAAGTGTTGTTATTCGAGAAACTATAAACTATTTTAAAGGAGAATGAAAAATGAGTGGAGATAGTTTACAAATTTTTAGTGAGTTCTTAGGAACATTAATATTAATTTTATTAGGTAATGGTGTTGTAGCAGCAGTGTCATTAAATAAAAGTAAGGCTCAAAATGGTGGATGGGTTGTTGTTACCTTAGGATGGGGAGCAGCGGTTACAATGGGTGTTTATGTTTCGGGATTCATGGGACCAGCACACTTAAATCCGGCAGTAACATTTGGTATGGCAGTGGCAGGTAACTTTTCATGGAATCTAGTCATTCCATTTATTATTGCTCAAATTGCAGGTGGTATTGTTGGAGCGATGCTCGTATGGCTTGCATATCTGCCACACTGGGAAGAAACAAAAGATGAGGGTGCTATTTTAGCTAGTTTTGCAACAGGACCAGCGATTAGAAATCTTGTTTCAAATACAATTACAGAAATTATTGGAACATTTGTTTTAGTTTTCGCTCTATTGTCATTCTCTCAACATCAATTTGCAGATGGACTTAATCCTTTAGTAGTTGGTGTATTGATTCTTTCTCTTGGTTTATCATTAGGTGGACCAACAGGATATGCAATTAACCCTGCAAGGGATTTAGGACCTCGTATTGCTCATCAAATTCTACCAATTAAAAATAAAGGTGGATCTGATTGGGGTTATGCATTAGTACCAATCATTGGACCGATGATCGGTGGATTATTAGCAGCATTAGTATGGGGACTTATTCCATTATAAAAATAAATATAAAAGATCAGACAAAACGACATACGTTTTGTCTGATCTTTTTATTTTTGATTTAAGGCCATAAAGTAATTTGTGCTACCTTCATAAATTGCCTCAGCGACTTTATTGTGGTATTTCTTGTTTTGAGCATAGGCAGCATCTGTATCATTATTGATGTAACCTAATTCAATTAAAATAGCAGGTTTATCATTTTCTCTAAGGACTTGATAATCCTGTGTTCCAAATCCTCTATTTTCAAGAGGTAAGACAGCAGATACTTGATCGTTAATTGTTTGAGCTAAATTTTGACTATTCTTATTTCGATAAAAAGTGGTTGTTCCAGAGCCTTCATTAGGACTTCCAGTTGAGTCATAGTGCATACTAATAAAGATATCAGCATTACTTTTGTTACTTATATCAGCAATTTTAGATAGGGAAACGAACTCATCTTTTGAACGAGTCATGAGTACACTGTACCCTTGGTCCTCTAGTTTATTTTTAACTGTGTTAGCAGTTTGAAGTGTTAGAGTCTTTTCTAAAACTTTTCCGTCATTTGTTTGGGCACCAGGATCATTTCCTCCGTGACCAGGATCCAACATAATCACGTGCTCAGGAAGAGGCTCTCTAGGTCTCTTCTCTTTTTTACTAATTTTATTATTGGTCAGTTCCCAACTTCTCATATAGCCAGTTTTTCCAGACTCTGTGCGAACTTTATACCAGTAATCATTTTTTTCTTCTAGTGTTACTTTTTCAGCATAATCAAGAGTCGTTGTGGCTGGGGTTGACTCCGATTGTTTGGAGCTAAGAGGGGCGTTGTCTAGAGTAACTTGCAACGAGTCACCGGGCTCAAATTTTGGTTGATGATTCTTTCTGATTTCAACAGTATCAGAAGGCACCCATCCATAACCGTCGTCTGTATAGATTCTACACCATCCATTTAACTCTAAGGTGATAAAAACTTTTTGTTTCTTTTTAAGTGTATCAAGAGTTTTACTATTGTCATTGTTTGATTTCTTAAGTTCAGTATTTCTCTGTGTGATGATAGCTGGTAAGTAAGTGTAAGGTCCAGAAGTACCATCAAAAATTAACCATTCTGGTACCCATCCATTTGTTTTTTCAGATGTTTGTATCTTATACCAACCATTTTTCTTTTCCTTAATCGTTACACGGTCTTCTCTATGCACTTGAGTCAAAATAGGAGAGGTAGCGTCGGGTCTTTCTCTGACATTAAGCGAAATAGTTTGAACATCTACAATTTGAGTGGTTCCATGCATAAAATAGAAACCTGCAATGACCATCACAACAATAATAAGGTTAAATATTAAAAGCTTAATAGTGTTTTTATTTGTATTTGAATTTCTCACGATTTTATGCTCCGTTACTATATTTTATGGTAGTACGAATAATTATAACAAAAAAAAGAAAATAAATGTAGTGTAGATAATTTAATCTAAAAGCCCTTGACTTTTAAGGGTATATCTAGTAATTTTTAGGTATAATATCAGTGAAAGAGAAAGTACTTTTTACTTAAAGAGAAGACTAAAATGGTGAAATTAGTCTATTAAAAGGAAAGACACTCTGGAGATGAATGAGTAAAATCATTCCGTTACGAGCGTTAATCGTTTGAAGAGGGGAAACTTTTTGTTTCTCAAATTTAGGTGGTACCACGTGTGAGTAATCATTCGTCCTTGTTTATTTAAGCAAGGGCTTTTTTTGTAATCTGAAAAAAACTAAGAGGAGTAGAAAAGATGGAGAAAAGAACAACCTATTGCGGTTTAATATCAAATGAGCATTTGAATCAAAACGTAACAGTTAAAGGCTGGGTTCAAAAGCGTAGAGATTTAGGAGGTTTAATTTTTATCGATTTACGTGATAGAGAAGGAATTGTCCAAATCGTTTTTAACCCTGAAATATCTAAAGAAGCATTAGAAATTGCTGATAGATGTCGAAGTGAATACGTGATAGGTGTGAAGGGGACTGTTGTTAAACGGGAAAGTGCAGTTAATCCTAAGATGAGAACAGGTGAATTTGAAATTATTGCTAGTGACATCGTTATTTATAATGAGGCAAAAACACCACCATTTGTCATTGCTGATGATCAAACAATCAATGAAGATATTCGCATGAAGTATCGATTCATGGATATCAGACGTCCTGAAATGTTAACAACATTGAAGTTACGTCATCAAACAAGTCAAGTCATTCGTAATTTCTTGAATGACAATGAGTTTATGGAAGTAGAAACGCCTTATTTAAATAAATCAACGCCAGAGGGAGCTCGTGATTATTTAGTGCCTTCTCGTGTTCATGAAGGGCATTTTTATGCCTTGCCACAATCACCTCAAACAACAAAACAATTATTAATGGGTGCAGGAATTGATAAGTACTACCAAATTGTTCGTTGTTTTAGAGATGAAGATTTACGTGGTGACCGTCAACCTGAATTTACTCAAGTCGATATTGAAACAAGCTTTTTAACAGCTGAAGAAATTCAAGCCTATACTGAAAAGATGTTAGCAAAAGTAATGAAAGAGGTTATGGGACAAGAGATTTCATTACCCTTTACTCGTATGACCTATGATGATGCAATGGCTCGATTTGGTGTAGATAAACCAGATACTCGTTTTGAGATGGAATTAATCGATATGAAGGAAGCTGTTTCTGATATTGAATTTAAAGTCTTCCAATCAGCGCTTGAAAATGGTGGAGCGGTTAAAGCATTAAATGCTAAAGGTGCTGCTGCCAAGTATTCAAGAAAAGATATGGATAAATTAGGTGAATGGTTAGCTCAGTTTGGAGCAAAAGGACTTGCTTGGGTTAAAGTGGAAGAAGATGGCTTGAAAGGACCGATTGCAAAATTCTTATTGGAAAAACAAGAAACTATTATTGCTGCTACAAATGCTGAAGTTGGTGACTTATTAATGTTTGTTGCTGATAAAAAAGAAGTGGTAGCTCAAGCTTTAGGAGCCTTAAGAAATAGATTAGGAAAAGAGTTAGAGTTAATTGACGAAGATACATTTAATTTCTTATGGGTTGTTGATTGGCCACTTTTAGAATACGATGAAGAAGCAGGGCGTTATTCGGCAGCTCATCACCCATTTACAATGCCTAAAGCAAGTGACGTTGAGTTATTAAAAACGGCACCTGAAAAAGTTTATGCTGAAGCTTATGACGTTGTTTTAAATGGGTATGAATTAGGTGGAGGTTCTTTAAGAATTTACCAACGTGAGATTCAGGAAGATATGTTTAAAGCGTTAGGCTTTACTAAAGAATCTGCGCAAGAACAGTTTGGTTTCTTAATGGATGCGTTAGAATATGGCTTCCCACCTCATGGAGGAATTGCTTTAGGATTAGATCGCTTAATCATGCTGTTAGCTAAAAAAGACAACATTCGTGAAGTGATTGCGTTCCCTAAAAATAATCGTGCTGTTGATTTAATGACAGATGCTCCTGGAACTGTTTCTGCTGCTCAAATGGAAGAGTTACATTTGAACATTGTTACCGACGAAAAATAAACTTAGTTTTGTATGTTAATTACAGATTTTCTTTTACTTGAAGGAGTTTAAAGATGACATGTTAAAAATAAATACGATAAAAGAACAGTTTATTGAAAAAGGATACATGGAAAAAATATCAATGGCTGTTATCAATGGGATGTTGCAAGCTATTGCCTTAAACTTATTTTGGCAACCAGGCCATATTTATGCAAGTGGTGTAACAGGTTTAGGACAAATTATTGTGACATTAACGGAAGATATTGGAAGTATCCAATTGCCAATGTCTGTTGTATTATATGCGTTAAATGTACCACTGTTTATCCTTTCTTGGTTTAAAATTAGTAAGAAGTTTACTGTTTTTACGATGATATCAGTTTTCATGACGTCATTTTTTATTCAGATTATACCCGTGACAGAATTATCTAAAGACCCAATTATATGCGCTATTTTTGGTGGGGCAATTTGTGGGTTAGGAGTGGGCTTAGCTTTAAGAGGAGGCTTATCTTCTGGTGGTTTAGATATAGTGAGTGTGACAATTCGTAAAATGACGGGTCGTAATGTAGGGTCATTAAACATTATCTTTAATGCCGGGATTATTATGACATCAGGATTTTTATTTGGTTGGCCATATGCATTTTATAGTGCATTCTCTATTTTTGTTAACGGAAAAGTAGTTGATATGGTTTTTACAAAACAAAAGAAAATGCAAATAATGATTGTCACCACTAAACCAGAAGCTGTTATTAGTGAAGTACAAAAAAGAATTAGAAGAGGTATTACGATTTTAAATAATGCAGAAGGTGCATTTAATCATAATGCTCAAACAATATTGATAACTATTATTACACGAGATCAAATTCCGGTGTTACAAAATGCTATGCGAGATTCTGATCCAAAAGCATTTGTGAGTATATCAGAGAATATAACGATTATGGGGAATTTTTATGAACCACTAGATTAAAAATAGAGGTGTGTAGCAATGTAATTACATTGCTATATGACTCTTTTTTGCTAATAAATATATGAAATTTCTTAAAAAGGAGATATGTTTATGTTTGTAGAATATGGTAAGTTAAGTACAATGATGTATGAAATAACCAAACCTGTAGGACACTCAATAGATGGAGATCTAGAATATTATTTCGAAAAATTGAAAAATTGTACAGGTAAGATTTTAGAGGCCGGTGTGGGAACTGGGCGTATGCTAATTCCTTTTATTCAAAATGGTTTAGATATAGAGGGTGTTGACCTATCCGAACAAATGTTGAAGCAATGTCGTAATAATATGAAAAAAAATCAAGTTGAAGGTGTGGTTTATCAAGGGGATTTGACACAACTAAATCTAAAACAAAGATATGAAGCGATTATAATGCCAACCGGGAGTTTTTGTTTGTTGCCACGTGAATTAGTTATAAAAGTCCTAAACTCTTTTTTTAATCACCTAAAAGATGAGGGCCGATTGATATTAGATATTGAATTACCCTCTTGGTTTGAAGTTGGCGAAGTCACGGTTTCCGACTATAGTTTAACACCAGAAAGTGGAATACTTTTTACAAGTACTGCGAAAAGTATGAACTGGCATGAACAGAAAGTATCGTATATCCATCGTTATGAATTGATAGAACATGGAATTATAACAGAAACTGAGCTATCTCATTTTACGTTATTTTGGTATGGTGTGAGAGAATTTGAACTTTTATTAAAAGAAGTTGGCTTTTCAGAAATCACTTATTCTGTTGGATATGAAAAAGATGATGGGGCATCGTTAGTTACATTTTTTGCGAAAAGGTAAAGAGAGAAAAAAGAGTGGCTCACATTGTAGTGAATTCACTCTTTTTTTTTAAGTAATTTTCTTTCTGAGAACGAGTCAATTGTTTAAAAGCATATTCAGCTTTCATCGCTTCGCTTTTTGTTTCAAAAATTTCATGATGAATCATTTGCATCGGCCGACGCTTTTTTAAGCGAGTATACTTAGCACCTTTGCCACTGTTGTGCTCAGCTAGTCGCCTATTTAAATCTGTTGTATAACCACCGTAAAAAGTATTGTCCTGACATAATAAAACATAAAAGTAATGAAATTTACTTTGTCCCATGGAGCATTTCCTTGATTTCTGGTAAATAATCATTGTTGTCACTGTAAACATAAAGTGGAGGCAAGATTTTTAAACCATCTACTTTACCATCTTTAATGCCTTCAATTAAAATAGTATTAGCTTCTTTACCTACTTTAGGGTAAATAAATTGTATTCTTTTTGGCGCAATTCGGTGTTGTCTCATACTATCAAGTATATCCATTAATCGGTCTGGACGGTGAACCATGGCTATTTTACCGTTCATCTTTAAAAGCTTTGAGGCAGCTTTGAAAACATCATCTAAGTTTAGATGTATTTCATGTCGAGCTATGGCATGGTATGGATTCGGATTTTTTTTGCTATTAGGTTGTTCTTTAAAGTAAGGAGGATTACAAGTTATAAAGTCAATGGAATCACTCTTTATTTTAGTATGTATTTCTTTGATATCTAGTTGCTCCATGTACACTTGCTCTTCAAAGCTATTAAGTATGATACTTCGTTTCCCCATATCAGCTAAGCGTTCTTGAAGCTCAATACCTGTAATGTTAGCTGTTGTTCGAGGAGCCATAAACAGAGCTATCGCTCCATTGCCAGAACAAAAATCAACAATCTCACCTCGCTTGGGGATGGAAGCAAAATTAGCTAATAAAACAGCATCTAATGAGAAGGAGAATACGTCAGGGCTCTGAATAATTTTAACGCCTTGTGAAACCAGTTGGTCAATGCGCTCCCCTGATTTTAATAAGTCTTCCATAAAAAAACGTCCTTTCAAATCAATGTTGCTATTATAGCATGCAATAATATATTTGAATAAGAAAAGCTTGCATGTTTTCAAATAATTAGGCATACTGATAAGGAATTTAAAGGAAAAGGATGAAAACATATGTATCGATTTTTATTAGGAGTAGTGCGATTTTTAACATTTTTTATCAATACCAATGCTCGCTATATAGGACGAGAAAATTTACCAAAAGAAGAAAATTATGTTTTAGTAGGGCCACACAGAACATGGTATGAACCTTTGTACTTTGCAATGGGAGCATGGCCTAAGAAATTTTCATTCATGGCAAAAAAAGAATTATTTGATAATAAGGTTTTAGGCTATATTTTAAAAAAATGTCACGTATTTCCAGTGGATAGAGAAAATCCGGGACCAAGTGCCATTAAAACACCGGTTAAAGCATTAAAAAATACTGACTTAAGCGTGATGGTCTTTCCAAGTGGGAGTCGCTATTCAGATGATTTAAAGGGTGGGGCAGCTGTGATTGCTAAGATGGCAAAAGTAAAAATTGTACCAGCAGTCTATCAAGGTCCTGTTAAATTTAGTCGTTTGTGGACAAAAAGGCGTGTGACGCTTGCGTTTGGTGAACCCATAGACATTTCAGATATCAAAAAACTAAACAAAGAAGGTATTGCAGAGGTCGAATGTCGGATGCAAGAAGCATTTAAAGAACTAGATAATAAAATTAACCCAGATTTTGTTTATGTAAAGCCAATAAAAAAAGAAGATAAAAAAACAACTGACGCTGTGTAACATGAAGCGTCAGTTGCTTTTTTTATTTTACAAACTCTTGTAGTAATTTTTCAATAACGCTATCAGTTAATTCGAATGGTGTATTTCCAGCAAAACGTTCATTTTTAACAGTCTCTTTTAAGGAGAATACCTCATCTTCTTTTATGTTTAAAGAGCTAAATGAGCTTAGTCCTAAGATGTTATCTCTAAAATCACGATAAACTTGAGAAGTTATATCACCAATCTCAGTTGAAGTTGCCTTCTCAGGAAAGCTAGCTCCTAGAATATAGCCAATCTCTTTAATTTTTTTTGTCTTTACTTGAGCAGTTGCCTGTAAAGTTCCTGGTAGGGCATAAGCACAAGCTTGGCCATGTGGAATGTTTAGTTTAGCACCAATAACATGGGCTTGTGAGTGTCCAATATGAGTTCCGCCATTATTTAACACCCACCCTCCTAAAGCTGCGGCCACCATCATTCTCTCTCGAGCTTCTTTATTTTGACCATCATGAGTAGCAAGAGGTAAGTAGTTATAAATTAAGTACATGATTTTTTCGCAAATAGCATCAACAACAGGTGTGGATAAATTGGATGTATAAGCTTCAGCTGCGTGAGAAAAAGCATCTAATCCTGTGGAAATTGTTAATTGTTTAGGGAGTGACACTAAAAGCTCTGGATTTAAAATAGCGACTTCGCTGACAATTTCATTGGATAAGATAGCTAGTTTTTCATTTTTAACTGTGTCAGTCACAATTAAAGCATTTGATAACTCGCTTCCTGTCCCAGAAGTTGTTGGAATAGCAATCAACCCAGGGCAAAATTGCGTTATTTCTTTGTCATAAGCGTAATCAGCGATGCTACCACCCAGAAGTCTAACGATGTTTATTCCTCTGGCAGCGTCAATGACACTTCCGCCACCGATAGCCAGGATAGAGTCACATTGATGTTCTTTAAAAAAGGCAGCTCCATCATTAACTAATTCGATCGGAGGGTTGGGGATAACTTTATCAAAGATAATATATTCTTTTTTATTTTTTTCTAATGTTATCAACAATTGTTTAATAGAATTTGAAGTCAGCAAGAAGGCATCAATGACAATTAGTGGTTTTTTATATCCTAAGTCATTTAAAACATCCAAAGTTGTTATATCTAATTCATTCGTTACAAGAACTTTAACTTGTTGCTCTAATTTATAATCTAACACATGTACGCCTCCTTATAACCCAATTTCTTTTGCTGCCTGATCTGCACGGTCACAAAACTGTTTTACTTTAGGAATGTCTTTTTCCGTTACACCATCTTCAAATTTATAAGACGTTTTTGTCAGTGAGTCTACCCCAAATGGTTTGATTTGTTTAATACAATCCGCTACATTATCAGGGCCAAGGCCTCCTGCAATGATAACGGGAATTTTAACAGTTTCTACGATAGTGCGGTCAATGTTCCAATCATGAGTTTGTCCACTAGCACCGATACCAGTGTCTTTTGCTAAACCAGAGTCAGTTAATAGGTAGTCACAAAACTCAGCATATTCTTTTGCTCTTTCAATAGCAGACTCATCATCAATTAAAACAGCTTGCATTAACTCAACACCAGGGCATTCTTGATGTAGTCTATCTGCAAAAGCTTGATCTGCTGTGTAATCCATTCCAGCAATGTGAACAATATCTGGATTGACGCGTTTGATAATAAAGAACATTTCTTCAATGTCTTTATTAAGCATGATAGCGATAGATTTAACGCCTCTTTGTCGACACTCTGCATAAATCTTATCAACAACATCAAAAGGCACACGGTGAGCTGGAATCCCACCTGTTTGCATGGGAACAAGCCCAATATGATCTGCACCAGCATCCATTGTTTGAACAGCTTCATTATAATTAACGATTGAATAAATTTGTTTTTTTACCATAATATGTCTTCTCCTTTATATAACTTCAATGTATTTGGTTGTGCGATGAACAATATTTTTGATATTTAAATCTTTTGAAACTGACAAAGGCGATTCAACAGTGATACTTGCAGCTGCTTGAGAAAGCTGTCCTACTTCTTTAAGAGGTAAAACATCTCCATAATAAAATCTAGCCCATGCAATTGTTGCCATAGTACAATCACCTGCACCGTTAGTACTAACAATGGAATCTGCGATAGGAGGAATCAATGTTGGTTCTTCATCGTGACGAGAACAAAGAATACCTCGTTTACCTAATGAAATAAAGACGTTTTTAACCCCTTTTATATTTAACTGGCGAGCCGCTTTTTTTCCTGATTCAAAATCAACTACTTTGATACCTGTTAATAACTCTGCTTCTAAATCGTTAGGTTTGAGTGTATCAATCCTGTCTAAAACATTTCTAAAACGCCCAACTTTTGCAATAGAAACTGGGTCAACAAAAATCGGAATGGTGACATGTTTAGCTAAAAACTCGATCGACTCCTGAGAAATATTCCCGTCAAGAACTAAAATGTCAGCTTGATTAATAAAATCTAGCCTTTTTTCTAAAAATTCAGGTGTCATTAGTTCAACAATACTCATATCATTAATGGCTGTTACCATGTCACCATCGCTATCAGCTACATATAAGTAAGTCGAACTATGGGCTCCTTCAATCTTCTTTGCATAATCGAGATTAATCTTACTTTTTTGGCAATCACTTTCTAAAATATCACCAAAGCTATCATCGCCATAAACAGTGATTAAATAGGTTGGTGCTTCTAAACGGGTTAAATTTTGTGCGATGTTTTGACCAACACCGCCAATACTTAGGCTGATATGACCAATATTTGAATCTTTTTCATGGTAGTTTTTACCAGATAAACCAGCAATATCTAAATTTAAACCACCAACCACTACAATGTACTTCTCTTCCACTGTAATCACCTCTTCAATTATTTACAAATTAAGTATAGTACGCGCTTTCAAAAATAGTCAAACTATTATATAGTGAATAAACAAATGTTTATAAAACACTTGTGGTGGAGGTATAAAGATGACGGAAAGAGAAAAAGAAATATTAGCTATTATTCGAGATAATCCAACTATTTCTCAGGATGAGTTAGCCTTTGAATTAGGTATATCAAGGTCAGGTGTAGCAGCCCATATTCATAACCTAATGAAAAAAGGCTACATTAAAGGGAAAGGATATATCGTTGATAATCCTGATTTTATAAGTGTTATTGGTGGTATCAATATGGATATTGTAGGAATACCTACAAAGGAAATGTATCAAAATAATTCCAATTCAGGGAAAATTAACTACTACTTTGGTGGAGCAGGACGTAATATGGCGTTAGCGTTAACTAAGTTAGGAATCAGTACCAGTCTTATTTCAGTATATGGGGATGACGCAAATGGTGAGCAATTCGTTACAGAGGCTAGAAGGCAAGGTCTTAATATAGCTTGTTGTGAAAAAGTTAGTGGATTTAATACATCGACATTTATTTATTTAGAAGATAAAGAGAATGATCTTAGATTAGGGTTAGATGATATGCGAATTTTAGAAAATATAACCCCGGAGCTGATTAATCGTTATTTAAAAAGAATCAATCAATCTAAGTATTGTGTTATTGATGATAACCTACCTTTAGCTACTATGGATCACTTGGCTAAGTATGTGGAGGTTCCCATTATTGCTAAATCAGTTTCAATAGAAAAAGTAAAAAAGTTAATTCCAGTACTTCATAAGTTAGAACTACTAGTTCTTTCGGATAAAGAATTAGCTGCATTAGTGAGAGAGACCAGACATCTTGTAAACGGAATGGGTGAGGAGGCAAAGCACTTAATTCACTTAGGAGTGAAACAAGTAGTTGTTATTTGTGATAACGGAGATACGTTCTTTTTTGAAAATGAAAAAAGGGGCGAAATAAAAAGAAGTGTAACACCAACCTTTAACTTAAATGGTAGTTCGGCGGTCTTAACGAGTTCAATCATCTGGGGCAAAATTCAAGGAACTTATACATATGAGGAAGAGGTAAGAATTGGTTGTGCCGGAAGTTTAACGAGTTTTTTGACTAATGACTCTGTATTTTCGGGCTTATCGGAAGAATTAATGCTAGATAATTATCGAAAGCATTTTATTAATTAGATAGATGATTTTAAGGAAGGAATTTCTTTTGTGGTATAATTAACATAAGGATATTGTAAATGCTGGAAAATTGATTACATATAGTTGGAGGAGAGTGTTTAGCATGAAGAAAACTAATTTTATTGTGGTATTTTGGTTATTACTAGCGCTGATTTCATTTGTAGTATTTATCATTAATTTTTCAAGTTTAGGGAACAATCTCGCTTATTATATTTTTCCTGGTAAAGATATTTGGGATAAAAGTCGAGATGAGATTATAAGAGAATTCATTAAGATTATTCCTATGATTATTTTTACAGCAGTTACATTTATTATTGGAATCAAGCAAGGGTTAAAAAAGTATAATAGTGTATAAAAAACTGAGACAATCGCTTTGTGAATTGTCTCGGTTTTTTTGAAGTCTAACATGTCACTCGTTGACTAAAAAGTCAGTAAAGGTTAAACTAAGCTCAGTTAAACTAAAAAGGGGTAGGTGTTCCATATGAAGAGTATCATAGAAATCACTGGACTAACCAAAGTGTATAAAAAAGTCAAAGCCGTAAATAATATTTCTTTGGAGATTGAAGAAGGCGAAATTTTTGGATTTATTGGACCAAATGGTGCAGGCAAATCAACGACTATTAAAATCTTGCTGAATTTTATTTTCCCGACAAGTGGAGAGGCTAAAATATTTGGATTAGATTGTGTCAAACAAAGTATTGAAATCAAAAAATTGGTAGGCTATGTTTCTAGTGATGTGCGGTATTACCATGAAATGACCTCTCTTGATATCTTTAAGTATACAGCTGAGTTTCATGGTATAAAAAATAGTCAATCAATCATTTCCAATTATGTGACTTACTTTGAAATAGAACCAAATAAAAAAATATCAGAGCTATCTTTGGGAAATAAAAAAAAGGTGGCGATTGTTTCTGCCCTACTCCAAAATCCGAAACTATTAATTTTAGATGAACCAACTAATGGGTTAGATCCAATGATGCAGCATCGACTATTCGATATTTTAGAGAAAAAAAGGCAAGAAGGAATGACTGTTTTCTTATCAAGTCATGATTTACATGAAATCAAATCTCACTGTGACCGAGCAGCATTTATAAAAAATGGGGAAATTATCGCTGTTGAAAGTATCAATAGAGAAAATGAATTAGAGAAAAAAATTAATCTGACGTCTGGCAGATTGGATGAAAGCAGACTGATAAAACTAGGAGCGACCCAGATCAAACATGAAGAGAGTAAATGGCAATTTCTATACCAAAAAGACATGAATGAATTGATTCAATTTTTAAGTCATTATCACGTCACTGATTTAGAAATAAAACCTCTTGATTTAGAAGATAAATTTTTATCAATGTATGAGTAAGAGGAGGAAAAAAGATGACAGTTTTCAAAATTGAGTGGCAAAATAATCGACGGAATTTGTTGGTCTGGACGATTGCCTTGTCGGTTATCATTATCGTTTTCATGAGCCTGTTCCCTTCTATGGTGAACAGTGGAATGAAGGAAATGATGACGACTAGATTAGACACACTGCCTAAAAATATGCTGAAAGCATTCCATTTAAATAATGGCCCTAGCCTGATTGAGCCAACCGGATTTTTTGCTTATATCTTTCAATATATTTTTATAGCTGCAAGTATCTATTCGATTATGTTGGGCAATAAAATGTTGGTAAAAGAAGAAACAGAGGGAACGATTGAATTTTTATACGCACAACCAGTTAGTCGCAAAAAAATTATTTTAGAAAAAATAGCAGCGACAACTAGTATGATTTTTTTGTTTTGGGTCACTATTTATGTTGTAAGTATTGGAGCTACGTTATTTTTTAATGATAGTATTTTAGCTAAAAGTAATATTATAGAGGCTATCTCTAAAATATTTTTGACAGAGTTTTTTGTGCTAGTTTTCTTTTTAAGTTTAGGCTTTCTTTTATCCAGTTTTTTAAAACAAGTTAATCAAGGAATAAGTATGGGCCTGGTCTTTATTTTTTATTTGTTTGGGATTGTTGGAGACTTAGAAGATCGTTTTTCACTACTAAAAGACTTATCACCAATAGCCAAAGCTAATCCAGCCGCTATCTTAGAAAGTGACTGGAACTATAGTTTAATCTTGCTATCGATAGCACTTAGTTGTTTACTTTTTATGAGCTCAATTATTATTTATCAACGAAAGGATTTGGATGTTTAAATGGAGGAAAAACAAGGAGATATTTTAAAAATAGCAATCGAAGAATTTGCCAAAAATGGTTACTATAAAGCAAAAACAGATACAATAGCTGAAAGAGCTAAAGTGTCAAAAGGGTTAGTGTTTCACTATTTTAAAACAAAGAAAAATCTATATCATGAAACGATTCAGGAAGTGATAGTTAAGTTAGAAAAAGTGATTTATAATGAAAATTCACCTACAAGTAGTTTGATTGAGCTATTAGAGTATTCTTTAAAAAGAAAATTAGCTTTAGAGAAAACATATCCTTTTGAATTACAGCTACTACTGGATGCGTCCACTCAATTAGAGGAGCTACCTGAGAAGCTTAAGCTAGAGATTGAAACCTATGTTGAGAAAGTGGCAGCTTTTGATTATGAAGAGGTCATTAAGATTCTTCAAAAAGTACCACAAAAAAATGGCGTATTTGAAGAAGATGTGGCTCGTTTGATCCTAATGGTTTTTAATGAGAGTGAAAAAGAGGTTAAAAAAGCACTTCAAAATGAAACAGAAGTCAACCAATTATTCTTTGATCAACTAATGTTTGAAGCTAAGAAACAATTTAGTATTTTAGAAAATGGTTATGTTAGAGAAAATAGAAACTTTTCACGATAAAAAAACTTTCCTTTGTGGAAAGTTTTTTTATTTGGTGTATCCATCCATTAATTTGTTCGAAAATTTGATATAATAGTAAGAAGACCTTTTTTAGGAGGAACAGGATGAAATTTTTACATACAGCCGATTGGCATATTGGCCGAAAATTAAATGGTTTTTCTTTGTTAGAAGAACAAAAAGATATGTTTGAAAAACTGATGGAAGTGGCTAAAGCAGAAGATGTAGATGCTATTGTGATTGCAGGAGATCTATATGATCGTTCTGTCCCTTCAGTTGAAGCGGTTTCCCTATTTAATAATATGATGATTGAGATGAATCTAAAGGAAGATTTTCCAGTGTTAGCTATTTCAGGTAATCACGATAGTGCGACACGTTTAGATACTGCTAGTCCATGGCTAAAAGCAAGAAACTTTCATCTTCATACTAAATTAGAACAAGCGGTTATCCCTGTGGAGTTAAATGAAACACAATTCTTTTTATTGCCTTATTTTGAGCCGTTTCATGCTAGGCAGTATTTTAAAGATGATTCATTACGAGATATTCAATCATGTATGTCGTTAGTGATAGAGGAGATGAAAACAAGATTTGATTCGACTAAAAAACAAGTTTTAGTGAGTCATTTCTTTGCAGCAGGCTCAACTAGAAGTGATTCTGAAACGCCTCTTGAAGTAGGTGGACTAGATAGTATTCCGATTGATATGTTAGTGGACTTTGGCTATGTTGCTTTGGGTCACTTGCACTATAAGGATGCCATTAAACAAGTTGAAACTATTCAGTATAGTGGGGCATTACTAAAGTATTCGCTATCTGAAGAGAACCAGGCAAAGGGTGTTCGAATTGTTGAGCTTGGTGAAGAGGTAAAGAATACATTTGTTCCTTTAACTCCTTTAAGGGATGTCAAACAAATAGTTGGTTCTTTTAAAGAATTAACATCAAGTGATTTTTATAATACTGTGAACCGAGAAGATTATATGGCTATTTCATTAACTGATACAGCAATTATTTTTAATGCGTTAAATGAATTAAGACAAATCTATCCTAATTTAATCAGCTTAGAACGAGAATCCAAGGAATTTAAGGCTGAAGAAATAAGAGAAAAAGAAGAAGAGATGGTTGAACTGAAACCAGACATTCTGTTGAAAAAATATTTTGAAGAGGTTTCAGACAGCAAATTAACGAAGAGACAAGAGGATTGGCTTGAAGCAACAATTGTTCAAACTAATCTAGAAAAATAGGAGGAAAATCATGCAACCTATTCGTTTGAAATTAGAAAATTTTGGTCCGTATGAAAATAGCTTGATTGATTTCTCCGATTTTTATGCCCAATCATTGTTTTTGATTACTGGGAAAACTGGGGCAGGCAAGACAACTATTTTTGATGGAATGACCTATGCTCTTTACGGGAGTACATCAGGCGGTTTAAGGCAAGGAAAAGAAATGCGGTCAAATTTTGCTGATGCGGGAGAAAGAACACGTGTTGTATTTACCTTTAAACAGGAGAGTAAAACGTATGAACTCATTAGAGAACCAGAACAGCTAGTAAAGAAACAAAGGGGAGAAGGGTTTAGAGAACAACCAGCAACAGTTAGATTAACTGTATTTGATGAGAAGGGGATCGAAATACAACAGTTAACAAAACAAAAAGAAGTTGGTCCGTATTTAAGTGAGTTGATACAGTTGAATGAGTCTCAATTTTCACAAATTGTAATGTTACCTCAAGGAGAGTTTCGTAGGTTTTTAAATGCTGATAGTGACAGCAAGGAAAAAGTATTACGAAAATTGTTTAACACCTATTTTTATCAAGAGATTGCCGATAGCCTAAGAAAACAAAAAAAAGAACAAGAAGTTCTTTTAAAAGATAAAAGCCAAGAACTATCTTTACTAGTTGGTCAACTCGAATGGGAAGAAACATTTAAAGAACAACAAATAGAAGAGATGTATTATCAAGACGTGTTAGTTTTATATGAAAAACAAGAAAGTAAGTACCAATCAGATGAAATAACAAAGCAGAATGAGTTAGGATTAGCACAAAAAAGATTGGCTGAGCAAGATGAACGCATTCAGGTAGATAAAAAGTGGTTAGACTATTTTAATGAAATGGACCAGGTTTATGCAAAACAAGCTGAATTAAAATTAAAAAAAGTATCCATTTTAGAAGATAAAAAACAAGTGATTCTCTTAAAAGACATTGAAAAAATTAGTCCGACCTATACAGCTTATTTAGAGTTGGAAAAAGATCATAAGAAGTTAGTTCTTAAAGAACAAGAGCTACTAGCAAAACAAGATATAATCAGGGCTAGTTTAAAAGAAAAGCAAGTCTATTTATCTAAGTTATTACTAGAGAAAGGTCAAATAGATATTTCAAAAAAAGAGCTAGCAAGCCTTGAAATTAGCTTGCCTCTTTTTGAGCGAAAAGACCAACTAGAAATAGAAAAAAAAGAGATCCAAAAGAAACAAGAAACTATCTTAAAACAAGATCAAGAATTAAGTAGAGAGCAAGCAGAATTAACTAGTAAATGTGAAGAAATACAAAATACGCTATTGGAGCAACCAGAGTTAATTGAAGAGAAATTTATATTAATCCAGCAAGAAAAAGCTAATCAAGAAAGAATTAAAGAAATTAATAGGTATCGTGAATATGTCTCAGAATTAGAAAGTATTAAACGAGAAAACGAAAAGATTCTTAAAAAAATAGAAGAAAATAAACAACATAATATAGTTAAATCAGACTTGCAAAAACAAGTGAAAAACGATTGGGCTAAAGCTCAAATTGCTAAATTGAGTTTAGATTTAATAGACGGGGAATCGTGTCCAGTTTGTGGTTCTTTAGAGCATCCAAAACCTTTCCATGCAGAGATAATAACAAAGGATGAAATGATTCAACTTGAAACCAGCTTAGAAGAGGCTGAACAAGAACTAAGTCGAATTAAAGAAGAAAAAGTATCATTAAGAAAAAGTATAGAGTTTAAAGAACAAGAGCAGAATAAATTAGTAGAGTTAATAGATAACTTGAAAGTAACTATCAGTCACCTTTTTATATCCACTGTTTCTGAGATCAATTGGCTATCAGAAAGTAAAAAAGAAGCAAAAAAATTAGAAGAAGCACAAGTAATTAATCAGAAAAAACAAGAAAATATTGAAGAAAAAAGAGTTGCTCTAGAGAAAATGAACAAGCGACAGCAAGCAATTTTAGAACGTTTAACTGAAGTGGAAAAAAATCATAGGGAATTGGAGAATAAGCTCTTGCAGTTAGAGGTAGCACATCGAGAGGTAAAAGAGAGACTACCTGAAAAGTGGCAAACTTTAGCAGAAGTGATAATCGAAAAACAAAGGGTACATTTACTAGTATCGACATGGGAACAAGAAGTCGAGCAGTTAAAACTACAAGAAGTTGATTTAGGGCAACAACGTTTAGTGAATACAACAAGGTTAGAAAATGAAATCAGTCAAAAAGAAATTATGGCTATCAAATTAGCACAAGAAAAAGAAAAAGTAGATTTTTTTAACTTAGATCATGAATTAAATAATTCACTATTAGGTGAATACCTAAAACAATTAGATCAGCTGACCAATCTTGAAGACAATATTCAAAGATTTGAAAAAGAAGAGTATGCTTTAGAAGAGGAAATCAGGAAAATTAGTGGTATACTTAAAGACCGCCAGAAACCTGACTTAGAACCGTTAATCGTTCTTAGAGATGAACTGGTTATGAGTGTTGAAAAAAATCAAGCGATATTGAGTACACTACAATATAAAATAAAACAAAATCAAAAGTTAGTCCTAACAGTTAGAGAAAAGGAAAAAGATATTAAGGAGCAACTGGAGTCCCTTGAAGAATTGACTACGTTAGCCAACGTAATGACAGGAGACGGACCAAATAAATTAAGTATGGAAAGGTTTGTTCTTCAGACGTATTTAAAGCGTATCTTAAAAAGAGGGAACGAAAAATTACTCTTATTGACTAACGGACGTTACCGATTTGTTCTAAGAGAAGAACAAGGTTCTTTTAAAAAGAAAACAGGTCTTGAGATTAACATCTTTGATGATAACGTGGGAGCGCTAAGAGGAGTGAACACCTTATCTGGTGGAGAAAGTTTCATCGCTGCACTATCTTTAGCATTATCTTTAGCTGAAGTGATTCAAGAAGAGTCTGGAGGCATTAAAATTGATGCCATGTTCATTGATGAGGGATTTGGGTCTTTAGATGAGGATGCTTTAGAAATGGCTATTAGAGCCCTAGAAACGATTGAAGGAGATGGAAGATTAATCGGTATTATCTCTCATGTCCGAGAATTAAAAGAGCGAATCCCTCAACAATTACAAGTTAAATCAACCTTAGATGGAAAGAGTTATGTAACTGAACGACTAGAATTTGAATAGGAAGTGAAATAATGAAGTGGTCCATTCCCGAAAAAGTAGTTGAAGAAGGACGAGAATACGCTAAAGATGGTCGCGTTGTCTCGATTAGTAAAAACGAAGATCAACAAGTATGGTACGCCGATGTAGTGGGATCAGAAGTATTTCATATAGAGTTAGATGGAACTGCAAAAGAAGAGGATGTGTGTCAATGTCTCTACTGGACCCAGCACGGTTTTTGCAAGCATACAGTAGCAACTGAACTCGCGTTAAGAGAAAAAGGGTTAAATCGCTATATTAAAAAGCAAGCTAATACACAAAAAATTTATCAGCCACCCACCCATGCAGACATTTTTTCTAAAAGTTTTGAGCGATTACAAGAAGCTGAGACAGAAAAAACATTAGTAACAAGTGACCCATTAAAAGTTGAATTTATATTAGATGTCGTAGAAACATTATCCTTTCACCCAGAGCAGTCAGTTATTGCTGTCTCTTTAAAATTAGGTAGTCGTTTCCCAGGAAGTAAAACATATGTCGTCAAAAATATTCAAGAATTTTTAGATAGCTATGAGAAAAAAACGACTTATAAAATCAATGAAAGAAACTTTGAAATTGGAGATAATTCCTTCGCACAACGAGATGTTATTCTTTTAGAAAAACTTATTAAATTAAGAGAAGCTCAGGATTTATTGGATCAAACAAGCGTTCAACAAAAAGGTAAGCTAAACCGCCGATACTTGATATTAGGTAGTGAATCAGTGCTGTTTTTTGTAGAGGAGCTAACTAAAACAGAACGTTTATTACTAAATACGCCAGAAGATAAAAAACAAAATCTTCTTTTTAAAGAAGGAAGATTACCAATTGATGTTAAAATTTTACCTGTAGGCACGAGTGACTATAAAATGATTATTAATGATCCAGTTGAAATCTATTTGGAAAAGTATCAATGGGCGATTGGTAATCATTCTATTTATCAGTTAACAAATGAACAATCCGAAAGATATGAATTATTACTCCAATTATTTAAACGGCTAGATAAACCAGAGATTTTATTTACTAAAGATAATGTTGGTGATTTGTTTTCTTACATCTTACCTAATCTTGATTCGATTGCGACTATCTATGTCTCCGATGATCTACAAAGTGAAATGATTCGAGTGCCTCTTCGTTCTAAAATACGAATTGAAGAAGCAAATGGTCAACTTGAGGCTAGGGTGGATTATCTTTATGGCGAGTTTGTCTTTTCTAGCAATAAAGAGCATACGACGAAAACGGGAAAAGAGTCTCAAGTTATTCGCAATCAAGTGCAAGAGAAACGGATTGAAAAATTATTACAACACTTTGGCTATTCTAGAAGAAAAAATTCTTATATGAAACAGCTACCTAAAGAACAAGATTTGTATGCTTTCATTAGAGAAGAAGTTCCAACTATTAGGAAATATGCTGAAGTTGAAATCGCACCAAACGTAGCAGAGTTATTCTTGAAGTCAACAGATTACCAACCAAAGGTAAGTGTAAAAGAAGATGGTTCTTGGCTAGATATTCAATTTGATATTTCTAATATTGAGGAATCTGAAATTAATGATGTGTTAGTGAGTTTGATGAAACAGCAAGATTACCATCAACTTAAAAGTGGTCAATTATTATTTCTCGATGAACAAGGGTTTAAAGAAACTAGCTCAGTCTTGCAGCAACTAAGAGGAGATATTAAGGTTAGAAAAGGTAAATTAGAAGTACCACGCTATCGCGGGCTAATGGTAAACCATGCTTTGTCTGAAATGGAAGATGTTGAAACAACAGAATTATTTACAGATATGGTTCATGACTTAACGAAACCAGATGCATTTGATGTAGCGTTACCTAAAGCTTTGAATGCAACGTTAAGAGACTATCAAGTTACCGGATTTAAATGGTTGAAAATGTTAAGCCATTATCAGTTTGGTGGTATTTTAGCAGATGATATGGGACTTGGAAAAACGGTTCAAACAATTACTTATTTACTGTCTGAAAAAGAAGAAGGTAAATTAACGAAACCGTCACTAATTGTGGCACCAGCTAGTTTGCTTTATAATTGGCAAGTAGAAATTGAAAAGTTTGCTCCAAGTTTAAAATCTAGAGTAATTATTGGTAACAAGCAAGAGAGAACAGAATTAATTAACGGGCATGAGGAAGTAGATATTTTAATAACATCTTACACAACTCTTCGTCAAGATTATGATGTTTATGAAACCATAACGTTCCATAGCATGATATTAGATGAAGCACAAATGATAAAAAATGCAGCAACTAAAACGTTCCAAACAATTGAAACGTTAAAAGCGGATCATTATTTTGCTTTAAGTGGTACACCAATTGAAAACAAATTAGAGGAGTTATGGGCTCTCTTTAGAATACTTATGCCTGGTTTTTTCCCACCTCTTAGAAGATTTAAACAATTGACAACAGAAACCATTGCTATGATGATAAAACCTTTTGTTTTACGTCGTGAGAAGAAACAAGTGTTAGATGATTTACCAGATAAAGTTGAAACTGACCTTTATAGTCAACTGACAGAGGAACAAAAAGCAGTTTATGTGGCTCATTTGAGACAAATGCAAGAGAGTATTTCAGGCATGTCAAAAACAGAGTTGAACCAGAATCGAATTACGATTCTTTCTGGCTTAACTAGATTACGTCAAATTTGTTGTCACCCTAAACTATTCATTGATGACTATGAAGGAGAATCCGGTAAACTAATTCAAGCATTAGATATGATTCAAACAGCTAAAGCAAATGGTAGAAGAATTCTATTATTTTCCCAATTCACAGGTATGTTAAGCATTATAGAAGAAGAATTGGCGAAATTAGATATTGAAACTTTTTATTTAAGAGGCAGCACTCCTTTAGCAAAACGTCAAGAGATGGTAGATCGATTTAATCGAGGGGACAAAGATGTGTTCTTAATCTCCTTAAAAGCTGGTGGAACGGGACTCAATTTGACAGGTGCTGACACTGTGATTCTTTATGATTTATGGTGGAACCCTGCAGTAGAAGATCAAGCAACTGGCCGAGCTCATCGTATGGGGCAAAAGAAAAAAGTAGAAGTATGGCGTTTGATTACAGAGGGAACAGTTGAGGAAAAAATGACTCGACTTCAAGCAGAAAAGAAAGAATTATTTCAACAAGTATTAAATTCAGAAGATGTAAAAGACCTAGCTAAGATGACTATGGACGATATCAGGGATATATTAGATGTTGGAGCCGATTAGCTAGTGCAAAAAGAATATAGAAAAAGGCGAACTTAATTGTTGGCCTTTTTTGATTAGCCAAAAATGGATTGGATTTTTAAGAAATCATTTCAAATATTTGTTATAGTAGTTATTTACAAAGGATGTTTGGAGGAGAAGTTATGTTAAAACGATTTTTTTCTTATTACAAGCCCTATCAGGCTTTATTTATATTAGATTTTGGCTGTGCTATCATTGCAGCTATCTTGGAGTTAAGTTTTCCGGTCATTGTTAATCAGGTCATTGATAAAATAATGCCACAAAAAAACTTAAAGTTAATTTTTATGGTCAGTTGTTTACTTTTTGGCTTTTATATTATTAATACAGCACTTCAATATGTGGTTGTTTATTTTGGTCATAAGTTAGGTACTAATATCGAAACAGATATGCGAGGGGAATTATTTAGTCATTTCCAAAAGCAACCTTTTGAGTTTTATGATAATCAAAAAACAGGTAAGTTAATGAGTAAGTTAACGACTGATTTATTTGAAATTTCAGAAGTAGCTCATCATGGACCAGAAGATATTTTTATTACGATAATGACCTTAACGGGTTCGTTTACTCTAATGTATAACATTCATAGCAGACTAGCGCTCGCTACTGCAATTATGGTGCCATTTATCACTATAGCACTGGCTTATTTTAATAAGCGTATGACAGCCGTTAATACGCAAATTTACGAAAATTTGGGGGAGTTTAACGCGGGAATTGAGGCAAGTGTGAGTGGTATTCGTGTCACTCAAGCTTTTGCTAATGAAGGATTTGAAGAAAAGAGATTTGATAAATTGAATCAATTGTATCGTAAATCTAAATTAGCTTTTTATAAAACGATGGCACTAAGCTCTTCTTATAATTATTTATTAATTAGGTTGATTAGTCTGTTCGCTCTTTTATTTGGTTCCTATTATACGATTCAAGGTGAGATAACATATGGTAATTTTGTAGGCTTTATTTTACTGTCTAATGTCTTTGCTAGACCAATTGAGAAAATTAACACAATGATTGAAAGCTATCCTAAGGGGATTGCAGGATTTAAGCGGTTCACTGAAGAATTAGATAAAAAACCGAGTATTACAGATAAAGAAGGGGCTATTGAAGTAGATGCATTAAAAGGAGCTATTTCATATGAACATGTTTCTTTCTCTTACAGTGATGGAACTAAGGTAATTGATGATTTATCAATTCAGATTAAGCAAGGTGAAACAGTTGCTTTTGTGGGCCCAAGTGGAGCAGGGAAAACGACGCTATGTCACTTGTTACCTCGTTTTTACGAAATTGATTCAGGGAGTATAACCATTGATGGAATAGCTATTCAGGAGATGAGTATGTCCTCTTTAAGAAAACAAATTGGCATTGTTCAACAAGATGTCTTCTTATTTCCAGGTAGTATTAAAGAGAATATTGCTTACGGGAAACTCGGAGCAAGTGAAGAAGAAATCGAGCAAGCAATTCAACTAGCTCATTTATCTAAGGTGATTAATGATATGCCAGAAGGATTAGAAACGGTCATTGGAGAAAGAGGCGTTAAGCTTTCTGGAGGACAAAAACAACGAGTTGCAATAGCTCGTATGTTCCTAAAAAACCCGCCAATTCTAATTTTAGATGAAGCTACGTCAGCACTAGATACAGAAACAGAGAATGTCATTCAAGAGTCCTTAATGTCCCTTTCTAAAGGGCGAACGACATTGATAATAGCTCATCGATTAGCAACAATTAAACAAGCAACACGTATTATTGTTATAACAGAAGATGGTATCGCTGAAGATGGAACTCACGAAGCATTAATGGGGCAAGAGGGTGCTTATAAACGGCTATATGATGCTCAATTTAGAGATTGATGGACAAAAAATGAAGTTGTCAGTGAATTCGAAAGTAACAAGTGACAAAAGTGTAAACAGGTTAGTAAGTAGTTATAATATAAGTAAAGGTTGGATTCATGATATAGTTAACTTATAAAAGAGATTTACTCGCTATTAAGAAGGCACAGATACGAAAAAATAGAAAAGAGGAGTGAGTGTAATGAACAAAAGTAAAGAATTTAAATTTCTAAAGAAAGAAAAGGTTTTTGCTGGCTGTTTTATCATTGTTCTTGTTTTAGCGTTTGTTGTCAGTAAAAATTCATCGTTGTCTTTAATACAAAAAAATATAATAACAACTGGCTCGTTCTTTCTCCTTTTCTTAGCAACACTTTCTATTTTTTCAGACGTGTTGAAGAAAGAATCGCGAGAATTTAAGCAGAAAATTTGGTTGAAAGTGTTGATTTCAATTGGATTAATGATAGGGATAGTAGTACTATTACAATTAACTAGAAAGATATTACCACCAGGTTGGTTGGTAAATCCATCTGAAACGACACCGGAGATAAATCTTACTCTTCTAGGAGTCGCTTTGCCGATGATCCAACCTTTACTTGCTCCATTTTACGAAGAGATGATGTTTAGGTATTTATTTATATCTAAAGCAAATAGTCAACGTTTAAAAATAGCTATGACGTTTATCCAAGCGATCGTATTCGGGTTACTCCATACGGCTAATTTTGGTGGTAATTGGTTGGCTACAATTCCTTATATGGTCATAGCCTTCTATTTTGGAGTTATTTATCTAGTAAGCCGTAATATTTGGTATTCTATCACGGTACATTTCTTCTTTAATTTTATGAGTGCAGTTGTACCGGTACTGATTTACTTACCGTTCTTATTTAAATAAAAAGTTAAATTACTGTAAAATAAATCGTGTTGATGGATTAAATCCTATCAATACGATTTTTGTGTTTGCATGGAAAAAAGGGGGCTTTTAGGAGGGAATAATCTTATATAACAAGAATTTTAAGGTAGTCAATAATACTAGAAGGTTATTTAAAGTAGGAAATTATTTTCGGTAATGTAACTTCTATTTACAAAAAAACAGAGATCTGTCGAAATTAATGTATAAGTGAAAAATATAATTATAAATACCAAAAATCGATTGAATACTTTTGTTTTTGTGATATTATGAACTTGTTTGTTGGTATTGTTAATATAACGACTTCTTAGAGTATTTCATTACGATTTAGGTTAGTTTGTTTTTTTGTTAACTAGCAACACACGTGGTTAAACCCAAAAATTTTGCATAGGAGTGGTGTAATTGAGAAGAAAAAGTTTAGTGGCAGTAGTTTTTAGTCTAACGATGTTATTAGGTGCTTGTGGTAAACAAAATGTGGTAGAAGAAAACGATGGTAAAAAAAGTAAAACTGATAATGAATTGATAATGGCAATGCAAAATTCAGTAACTAATTTAAACGTTCAGCTGGAAGGTATGAAAGAGGGTTGGATCATGTTAGCTCCATTATATGATCAACTCTATGTTAAAACAGAAGATGAGATACGTTATTATCTAGCCGACAAAGTTGATATATCAGAAGATGGTAAAGTAATTACAACAACTTTGAAGAAAAATTTAAAGTGGCATGATGGTAAACCGATTACAGCTGATGATTTAATATTTACACTTGATTGTAACAAAGAAACAAAAAATGGTGCATCATTTGCAAAAACTGTATTTATAAATGAAAAAAGTGTAGATTATAAGAAAATTGATGACTTAACTATTGAATTAAGATTACCTGAAGTTTCTGCTTCTTATTTGTCAATATTAGGTAATCTACAAATAATTCCAAAACACGTGTTTAATGGGGACAAAGATATTATTAATAATGAAGTTGCTAATTTAAAAGGTATTGGATCTGGACCATATAAGTTGAAAGAGTTTAAAGAAGGGGAATTTTTAAGGTTAGAGAAATTCGATAATTATTATAATGGAACATCTTCAATAGACAATGTGTCGTTTAAAATAATTCCTGAAACAAGCGCTCAAGAAGTGTCTATACAAAAAGAGGAAATTAACTTTATGGAAATTGCAAATCAAAAAATATTAGATAAATATAAATCAAATAATAAGTTACAAACACATTCATTTCCAGAAGGGCGCGTAAATTATATGATTTGCAATAAATTTAGTGAAATTTTTAAAGATAAAAAAGTAAAAGAAGCGATATATGCTAGTTTAGATAGAGATGCGATTGTGTTAGGAGCTTACGGGGAAAAAATAGCTGAACCGGCTAATTCAATATTCAGTAATGCAACACTCTACTATAATGCTGATCAAAAAGGTTATGAACATAACGTTGATAAAGCAAAAAAACTGGTTAAAAAAACTAATTTAGAAAATAATAAGTTGAAACTTGTATTCAACTCGGATCGTTCTTTTATGAAAGAGACAGCATTAATTATGCAACAACAATTAAAAGATACTGGTATTGAGTTAGAAATAGAACCATTAGAATCAAATGCTTTCTTTGATAAAGTATTTAGTGATGCAACAGACTTTGATATGTATTTAAACGGCTATGGAGCATTTGGTGATCCAGATGAAATTATCTCAGGAATGTTTGATGGAACTTGGGGAACCAATGCTGAAGTAAGTGATAAACAGCAAAATCTATGGAAACAAGGAAGAAAGGTTACAGATGAAATAGAACGAAAAGAAGTTTATAAAAAACTTCAAGAACAAGCTCATGAAGATATGACAATTTATCCAATTGCTTTTCCGAACTATAGCTTTGTTACATCTTCACGATTAGAAGGGACAGAAAAATACAAAACTATTCCTATCTTTGAAGATTATACTCAATTAAAATATAAGTAAACATAAAAAAGATAGAGAATTCTACTTGTCTTAAAAAAACAAGTAGGATTTTTTTGAAAGGTAGAAAAGATGATTTATGTAATTGGTAAACGGTTATTACAAATGTTAAGTACCTTAGTATTAGTGTCGTTATTTTCTTTTTCTATTGTCTATTTTGCTCCAGGAGACCCTTTGTATATGTATACGACGCCAGGCATAGCACAACATAAGATGACGACTCAACAACTCGACGATTTAAAAGAATCTCTAGGATTAAACGGAAATATTTCTGAACAATATGTAAGCTGGGTGAAACGAATGTTGAAGGGAGATTGGGGAGTATCTCTAAATAATCATAAAAATGTAAGAACTCAGATTATGAATAAATTGCCTAATACATTATGGCTAATGGGTATGTCATTACTTTTATCCATACTATTGTCTATACCATTAGGTTTAGTAGCTGGGCTGAAAAAAAATACAAGTATTGATACTATAATCAGCGGTATATCTTATGTAGGGTTATCCGTGCCATCTTTTTGGTTGGGGATTATTTTAATCATTGTATTTTCTTTAAAATTGAATTTACTGCCTAGCAATGGTATGCGGACCGTAGGGGAATCAGGTCTGTTAGACTTGTTAAAGCACAGTATTCTACCAATTATAGTATTATCAATTAATAATACTGCAATTTTTATACGTTATATCCGAGCGAATACAATTACACAAATATCCGAAGATTATATTCTTACAGCTATTTCAAAAGGAATAAGTACAAAAAAAATACTGTCAAAACATGTACTAAAAAATACATTGTTACCTATAATAACACTTGTTGGAATGAATTTTGGTATGTTAGTTACGGGTTCTTTTATAGTAGAAACAGTATTCAGTTGGCCAGGTATAGGAACGTTGGGAATGAAAGCAATTAATAATAGAGATTACCCAATAATTATGGCAGTTACTATGTTATCTTGTACAGTTCTTTTAATTGGCAATTGTTTAGCGGACATCTTATATAGTCTGGCAGATCCTAGAATTGCAAAAGAGGTTTATGATGAAAAATGAAGAAGAAAAAAAAATAGTTGATCCAAAAGATTTTATTCCGGTAGTCAGTAAAATTGAACAACAAGAAATGGGTATCCCTTATAAAGGATGGCATCAAGTCATTTACAGCTTAAAGAAAAATAAAGTAGCATTGCTATGTCAGCTGTTGCTTTTCTTTTTAGTATTGATTAGCTTAGCGGCACCATTGTCTCCTTATAATCCAGATTCATTAGATTTACAATATACTTTTGAAGCCCCCAGTAGAGATCATTGGCTGGGGACTGATGAATTAGGTAGGGATTCTTTTACACGGGCTCTTTATGGAGGACGAGTGTCTCTAGGAATTGGACTTTCATCCATGGTGATTGCTGTAATAGTAGGGACATTTTTAGGTACGATTAGTGGTTATTTTGGCGGATGGTTGGATAGCATTATTATGCGTTTGGTAGATATGTTTCTTTCAGTTCCTAGTATGTTGCTAATAATAGTGACTTACGCATTTATAGCACCTACTTTACTGACCTTAGTTATGATGCTAGCCTTTTTTTCATGGCCAAGTGTGGCTAGAATAGTCCGCGCTGAAACAATGACGTTAGTAAAAAGAGAGTTTATTGTTGCAGCTAAAGCTTTAGGTGTGAAGGACAGTGTGATTATTATAAAACATATTATACCCAATCTTTATTCAACAATTATTGTCTCTGCTACATTAAGTATTGCTAGAGCAATACTTGATGAGTCGGCGCTCAGTTTTTTAGGATACGGAGTACAATTACCTAAGGCGACTTGGGGAAGTATGTTACAAAGTTCTCAAGAATATATAATGGATACTCCTTTATTAGCATTTGTTCCCGGAATTCTCATTTTATTAACGGTATTATGTTTTAATATAATAGGAGATGCGTTACAAGTTAGTTTAAATCCCAAATTAAATCATTGATAGGAAGGAATAATTGGATGAATCCGTTACTAAAAGTCCAACATTTAGAGGTATATTTTAAAAACACATATATTAAAAATCAAGCAGTTAAGGATATTTCTTTCTCAATATTACCAGGAGAAATACTTGCAATAGTGGGAGAATCAGGTAGTGGAAAATCAGTGACAGCTAGAGCGTTATTAGGATTGAATCAGGGTACAAATAGTTTTCTTAGTAAAAAAAGTGAAATTCATTATCAGGAAGAAAATATTTTAGCGTATACAAAAAAGCAATGGCAACATTATCGTGGTAAAGAAGTAGGTATGATTTTTCAGGATTCGTTGGCAGCATTAAATCCAACGATGAGAATAGGCAAGCAAGTAGCTGAAAAAATAATGACTCATAGTAATATATCGTATGTGCAGTCTAAAGAGTTAGCTTTAGAAGTTATTGAAGCAGTTGGTATAAAAGATGCAATTTCAAAGTATGATCAGTATCCACATGAACTTTCCGGAGGGATGCGACAACGTATTATGATAGCAATTGCATTATCGTGCAATCCGAAGTTGATTATAGCAGATGAGCCAACAACTGCGTTAGATGTGACGTTACAAGCCGATATTATGGATTTATTAAAGGAAATGCAGAAGAAAAGAAATCTCTCTCTGATTTTAATTACTCATGATTTAGGGGTAGTAGCAGATATGGCTGATCGCATATTAGTAATGTATGCAGGAGAAATAATAGAAGAAGGAAGTAATAAAGATATTTTTTCCAAAGCTACTCACCCGTACACCCAGGCTTTGTTAAATGCTGCACCTAAAATGGATTATTCACAAGATAAATTAGAAACAATACCAGGAATACCACCAAATATAACAGAAAAAATTAAAGGTTGTCCATTTGCACCTAGATGTCAATTTTGTATGGAAATTTGTGTAAAAAAATCACCAACTATCCAGTATCATACAAAGACACACACGAGTCTTTGTTGGTTATTTCATAAATATAGCAAGAAGGAGTGAGAGGGTGAAGAATGAACCAATATTAGAAGTTAAACATATTACGAAAAAATTTCGAATTAATAAAAAAACAACGACAAAAGCAGTCTCTAACATTTCTTTTAAAGTTTATCCGGGTGAAACAGTTGGAATTGTCGGGGAATCTGGTTGTGGTAAAACAACCACAGGTATGATGTGTTTAGGGCTAATTAATCCTACAGCAGGAAAAATTTTGTATAACGGGGAAGATATTAGTTGTTTAACTAGAAAAGATAAAAAAGTGTTTACAAGCAAAGCTCAAATAATTTTTCAAAATCCTTATTCTTCGTTAGATCCAAAAATGAAAATAATAGATATTGTAGCAGAAGGACTAGAAGCTCATAATTTAATAAAAAATAAAACAGAAAAAAAAGAAAGAGTAAGCCAATTACTTACAGAAGTTGGATTGAATCCAAATTACTGTGATCGATATATTCATGAATTTTCTGGTGGGCAACGGCAGCGGATAGGAATTGCTAGAGCTTTGGCAGTAGAACCAGAATTTATAGTATGTGATGAGCCTTTGTCAGCTTTAGATGTATCGATTCAAGCTCAAATTGTTAATTTATTAATTGATTTGCAAAAGAAGAGAAATATAACGTATTTGTTTATTGCTCATGATCTTTCAATGGTAAAATATATTTCAGACCGAGTGATTGTTATGTATTTAGGAGAAATCGTAGAGATAAATGAAGCACAAGGATTGTATGACAATCCGTTACACCCATATACACAGGCACTATTATCAGCGATTCCAATTATAAATCCTCAAAAAAGCAGAAAACGTATTAAGCTAACTGAGACTAATGTTAAAGAATCAGTTACTGAAGGATGTTGTTTTTACACTCACTGTAGATTTTCACAAAGGAAATGCGCTATTAGTAAACCAAATTTAAAAAATATAAAAGGTAAACAATTAGTTGCATGTCATTTTATCCAAGGCTAGATTATGAGGTGGTTATCTGATCTTTTTAGCTGAATTAGTTATCAAGAGAAGTGTATAAATTGAATATTATATCAAAAAACGTGAAAAGAAAGATTAGTTTGATTAAAGATTTGTGTTTAATCAAACTAATCTTTTTTTTGATACAATTTTACTTATCTTTACATGATATCGACAAAATAATATTGAAATATAGTTGCATTATATAACTTCATTTTATGACGGTCGTTCGGTTATAATAAGAAAGATAGAACTACATTTTGGGGGCAATTTAAATGAAAATAATTAAAGAGAGACTATCTTTACTAGCCATGTTAACAGCACTGACGGTAGTTTTAGGGATAACGTTTATCTTTCCAGTTCCAATGACAAAAGGTTATGTCAACTTACTTGAAGTAGGAATATATACGACGGCAATGCTACTTGGTGGTCCAGCAGGAGCAATTGTGGGAGGTGTTAGTGGAGGTATGCTTGATTTAATATTAGGTTATCCACAGTGGCTTATTTTTTCAGCAGTTATACATGGAATCCAAGGATACATTGCCGGTAAATGGTCTGGTAGTAAAAAAACAAGTATCCGTATGATATTTTTATTACTAGCATCAATAGCGATGATTATTGGTTACTATTTTGCAACCTCAATGTTATATGGTGAAGTGGCAGGTTTTGCTTCTATTATTGGCAATGTGATTCAAAATGGGGTAGGAGTAGTTATTTCAATGATAATTATCAAAATATTAGATCGGTTAAAACTAATTAAATAAACTAGAAAAAGGAGAAACATTCATTAAAGAATTTTCTTTGTTTTTATGCTAAAATAGAGGATAAGTAAAATCGGGATAAAAGTGTCAAAATGAAGGAGGCGTTAGATGGTTAACTATCAAGTAGCCATTGTTGGTGCAACGGGTGCAGTGGGAGAAAAAATGAGGGAAATGCTTGAAATAAGTTCATTACCGATTAGTGAAGTAAAATTTCTAGCTTCCAAGCGTTCTGTAGGAAAAGAAATAAAATTTAAAGGAAAAGCATATAAAGTTGAAGAGTTGACGGCAGATTCATTTGACGGAATGGATATTGCTTTATTTAGTGCGGGGGGATCAATTTCTAAAAAATATGCAAAAGAAGCTGTAGCAAGAAATTGTATTGTGATAGATAATACGAGTGCCTTTCGAATGGATGCAGAGGTGCCTCTTGTTGTACCAGAAGTTAACTCAGAACATCTAAGAAAGCACCAAGGTATTATTGCTAATCCTAATTGTTCAACGATTCAGATGATGGTCGCTCTCGAACCGATTAGGAAAAAACATGGCATAGAGCGGATTGTTGTTTCGACATATCAAGCAGTCAGTGGAGCAGGTTTAGATGCTATTAATGAGTTAAAAGAGCAAACACAAGATACACTGGAGAAAAAAGCAACGATTCAAGCAGGTGTTTTGCCTTGTTCAGGAGATAAAAAACATTTTCCACTAGCCTTTAATGTGTTAGCTCAGATTGATACCTTTTCTGAGGGAGGTTACACCAAAGAAGAGTGGAAGATGATCAATGAGAGTAAAAAAATATTGGATGATAATGCCTTAAAAGTAGCAGCAACGTGCGTAAGAGTTCCTGTTATATCAGGTCATTCTGAATCTATCTATATTGAAATTAGCGATACAAAAGCAAGTGTACTAGATGTAAGAAAAGCATTAGAGAATGCACCGGGCGTAGTGTTAGAAGATGATCCTGGTAATCAGATTTATCCACAACCATTAAATGCAGTGGGGAAAAAAGAGGTCTTTGTTGGACGCATTCGTCAAGATTTAGATGTTAAAAATGGCTTTCATATGTGGGTTGTCTCAGATAACTTATTAAAAGGAGCTGCATGGAATTCTGTTCAAATTGCAGAAAAAATGCATGAGATGAACCTAGTTAGAGTAGTCGAGTAAAATTTATCATAAAAAAATAAATGATTAATAATCATTAATGAGGTGGAAAAATAGTGAGTCAAATTAAAATAGTTCCTCTAGGTGGCGTTAGAGAAAATGGAAAAAGTATATATGTAGTTGAAGTAGAAAATGAGATTTTTGTTTTAGATTGCGGATTGAAATATCCAGAAAACGAGCAATTAGGAATTGATATGGTTATTCCAGATTTTTCTTATTTATTAGAGAATAAGGAGAAAATTGCTGGAATCTTTTTAAGCCATGGTCATGCAGATTCGATAGGAGCTTTACCTTATTTATTAGAGAATGTGTCAGTTCCTGTTTTTGGAACTGAGTTGACGACGGAACTAGCTAAAATAAATGTTCACGAATACCCAAATACCAAAGACTTTAAAGAGTTTCATGTGGTAGATGAATTAACGGAGATTGATTTTGAACATGCGGTAGTTAGCTTTTTTAGTACCACACACACGATTCCAGATTCAATTGGAATTTCAATTAAGACGAAAGAAGGTAGTATCGTTTATACAGGTGATTTTAAATTTGATCAAAGTGCTAGCGAATCTTACCGAACAGATTTTGCTCGTCTTGCTGAGATCGGTAAAGAAGGTGTGTTTGCTTTACTAAGTGATTCGAGTAATGCGGAAAGTTCATCATTGATCGCTTCTGAGAATCAAACAGAAGAAGAAGTATATGATACTATTCGTTACTGGGAAGGGCGCATTATAGTAGCTAGTGTGGCCAGTAATATTCAGAGAGTTCAGCAAATTTTTAACGCTGCTCACAAGTCAGGACGCCAAGTTGTCTTGACAGGTAAAGATGTGGAAAAAATTGTTGAAACTGCAATTCAATTAGGAAAATTGATATTACCGAGTGAAGATTTAATTATTAATGAACGTCAAATGAAAAATAAAAAACCAGAACAATTGCTTATTTTAGAGACTGGTCGCATGGGTGAACCGTTGTACTCACTCCAAAAAATGGCTAGTAGACGCCATAAGTCAATAAATATTCAAGAAGGTGATTTAGTTTATATCACAACAACACCATCTATTTCGGTGGAGACAACAGTTGCTAAAACCGAAGATATGATCTATAGAGCTGGTGGAACTGTTAAGACTATTTCTGATAATTTATATGTTTCAGGTCATGGAAATGAAAATGACTTAAAACTAATGATGAACTTGATGAAACCTAAATATTTTATTCCGGTTCAAGGTGAGTACCGTTTACTTGCAGCTCATGCTAAGTTGGCAAATGAGATAGGAATGTCTTATGAAGATATTTTCATTACAGGTCGTGGAGATATCTTAGAATTTGAAAAAGGTCGCTTAAGAATGACAGGCTCTACGGATGCGGATAATGTATTAATTGATGGTTTGGGAGTTGGAGATATTGGCAATATCGTATTAAGAGATCGTAAAATATTATCGGAAGATGGTATTTTCATTGCTGTAATAACAATTAATCGTCGCGCTAAAAAGGTGATTTCAAAACCTAGAATTACATCAAAAGGCTTTGTTTATGCTAAAGCAAGTACTGATTTAATGAAGGAAAGTGCCATAATAGTTGAAAATGTTGTTTTAGAAAATCTAGAAAAAACGGATTTTGACTGGGGTGTTTTAAAACAAGAAATTAGAGATCAATTAAGTCGCTATCTTTATGAGCAAACGAAAAGAAGACCGGTTATTTTACCAGTTATTATGGAATCAAGCCAAAAAAGAAAATAACTTTTTTTGAGAGGAAGAAGAAAAAGCCGTATGAAAATACTGCTCTTATCCTCTTTTTTTCATGGGGAAGAACACTAAATAGGTAAAATTAGTTGATACCTATTTTTAAAAGATAAGGGGAATTTAATGAATAAAGAAAAAGCACACAAGTATCGTTGGTTTAGTTTAGCAGCAGTCGGGTTATTTTCATTTATGTCTACCTTAGATGGTAGCATTGTTAATATTGCATTACCCACAATTTCAAAGGATATTGGGGTTCCCATGAATCAATCAGAGTGGGTAGTATCAGTTTATTTAATGGCAATTTGTGTTTTCTTACTGTTATTTGGAAAAGTTGGAGATAGTTTTGGGAAAATAAAGGTATTCAAAATAGGAACTATTGTATTTATTATTGGTTCTTTTTTATGTGGAATACCAGGAAGTTTAGGTCTTCTTTTAGTTTCTCGTGTTGTTCAAGCAGTTGGAGCGAGTATGACCATGGCAACCAGTACAGGGATTATTACAGAGATTTTTCCCCTTCATGAACGTGGAAGAGCATTAGGATTAATTGGCTCTTTTGTTTCCCTAGGAGCAATCGCAGGCCCAGGTATTGGTGGAGTGATCTTATCTCAATTTAATTGGTCTTATATTTTTTGGATTAATGTTCCTGTTGGTATTATCACGATGATGTTTGGCTGGTATTTCTTGCCAAAAGAAGAATTTAAAAGCGGTGGAAAAATAGATTATGTTGGTTTTATTCTTTTTGCACTGTTCATTATGTTATTTTTTGGTGGTATTTTTTTAGGTCAAGAGGTAGGATTTACAAATCCATTTATCATTGGTATGGTGCTTATTTCGCTGGTATCTCTAATCTTATTTTATCGCTATGAAAATAAACAGGACGCACCTCTAGTTCATTTTCATTTGTTTAGTAATAAAATGTTCAGTGTTAGTTTGTTGACAGCAACCTTAATTTTTATCACCAATTTTTTTGCTAATGTTGTCAATCCCTTTTACCTTCAAAATGTTTTAGGTTTTGAAGCAAACATAGCTGGATTTTTAATGATGGTTTTCCCATTCATTATGGTTATTGGTGCACCATTGAGTGGGTACTTAACAGATAAAAAAGGGCCTCATCTAATTACATTAATAGGGTTGATTTTACTAACTTTAGGGCAAATGGGGTATTTGATTCTAGGAGAATCTTCTCCAGTAATCTTATTTGTTATTATAATGGTACTAGTAGGAGCGGGAAATGCCATGTTTCAAGCCCCGAATAATACGATTATCATGTCTAGTGTTGATAAATCAGAATATGGTGTAGCAGGTAGTATGAATGCCTTAGCAAGAAATTTTGGAATGGTTGTCGGTATTTCTTTATCAACAACAATCCTTTATCAATCTATGAGCTTTAATATGGGTGAGCGAGTCGTTGGCTTTGTAGAAGGTAGACCAGATGTTTTTGTTCACGGTATGCACTTTACTTACATGGTATCGTTTGCTATCTGTTTATTTGCAACAGGAATTACCATTTGGCGATTCTCTCAAGCGAAAAAAGAAGAACGTAAATAAAATAAAAAAGAGTATGATAAAAAGTTTAAGCTTTTTATCATATTCTTTTTTTTATAATTGAAAGGAGTGTTTTGTAGGAGGAGCATAAGCATCAATCTGATTCCCATTTATAGAGTATATTTGTCCAGTTCCTAAGTGTAGGCTATTGGACAATTTGTAGAGAGACAGAGCAAGTTCATCTGCTGTTCCAATTAGCCACTCAGTAGGAAATGGAATATTTTTTAATTGGCAATTGGTTTCTATATCTTTAATAACAGGAAGGGTCATGTCAGTTTTTGCAGCGGGTAAAATAGTATTAACTTTGATATTTTTTTTATCTCCTTCTATTGATAAAGTATGACTCAATCCGATTAAGGCAGATTTACTTGCTGCATAATTTGCTTGTCCAAATGCACCTGTTATACCAGAAAGAGAAGACATAAAGAATATTTGTTGTTCCCCCGACTGTTTACTCATTTGTTGAAAGACTGCTTGTGTCATAGTAAATGCGGACATCATATTAATCGATAAAACACTTTGCCACTGAGAGTAAGTCATCTTGTTAAAGCTTTTATCTGAGCAGATTCCGCTATTAAAAATATAAGTATCAATGTGTCCGAATCTTAATATGATCTCATTGGTAAAATTCAAACAGTCTCCTTGATTTTGGATGTCTAAAGTTTTACAAAATAAATTAGACTCTGTTGGGTAATCATCGATTAACTGTTGTGTATTTTTCTTTTGGCTAGAAAAAGTGGCAACTATATCATCATTTTTAAGGTAAACATCGACAAGTTTCCGCCCAATTCCTTTTGTTCCGCCAGTAATAATAATAACTTTAGTCAAATTTAATCCTCCCACTGCCAATGCTTTTATTTAATGAAAGGACTAGAAAATCAGATTGACTAGTGAAATAAAGATCTATTGGCTCATCTACATAAACTTTATTTGAAAAGGTGTAATCAATTGCTAGATATGATTTTTTATTTAGAACTTTTAATAAATGATATTCAATTTTGCCCATGAGCTGAATTCCGAAAATAACCCCATCTAAATGGACAGGATTTTCATCTTTTGAAAAAGCGCGATAAGCAAGAACGTCACTCATGGAAAAGCTAAAGGTGGCTATTTTTTTGTATGTAGATTTTTGAGTCACATTGAGCATATAGAACATCTCCTTTTTTTATGCTTAGACGATAGGTCCAAAAGGCAATTTGTTTTTTTTCAAGAGTATCTATTTTAGATAAAGAAACATCATAATAGGTGTCTAATTGGATGTCATTAAATGAATGAATTAGTTGTTCAACCAGCAAGTGGTTAACTTCTTTAAGTTCATCAACTAAAAAATAGCGCCATAGTGTTAGCAAATAGGTTTTAGGAAAAAGTGAGTTATCATGATGAAAGAGCTGCTGATAACTAGCTACATCTTTTTTTGAAATATATATCTGTTTCATCATAATGAAGATACCTTTTGTAGAAGTAATGAGGTACCTTGACCGCCACCAACACACATGGTTACTAAACCATTCCTCATTGAGTCATCTTGGCTTAATTCTGTCATAAGTCGGCAAGTAAGGATAGCACCAGTTGCCCCAAAAGGGTGACCAAAAGCAAGAGCACCACCAGAAGGGTTAATGATATTACTAGGCCATTTTCCAAGTTTAATACAAGCTAATGCTTGAACAGCAAATGCTTCGTTAAGTTCAATACTATCCAACTCATTAATGGAAAGGTTATTTCTATCTAACAATTTTTTAGTAGCTCTAAGTGGACCTAATCCAAATTCCTTTGGATGTATTCCAGTAGATAAGCCATCAACAATTTCAAAAAGAGGTTCAATATGATATTTTTTACAAAAAGTGTCACTTGCAATAAATAAAAAGGAGGCCCCATCGTTTAGCGGACAGCTATTGCCAGCAGTGAGAGTACCATTTATTGAGAAAGCAGAAGGTAATTTTCCCAATTTTTCAAGAGTGGTGGTACTTCTTGGACTCTCATCTTCTTGAAATTGGTTAAAGGCAATTACTTCTTTATCAAAATGCTTTCTTTTTTTAGCTTTTTGATAGTTCATTTGACTAGCGTATGCATACGAGTCTTGTTCTAAGCGCGTAATTTTATAAGTTTGAGCTAACGTTTCACAGGCTTCTCCCATAGAAGGATCACCAAAGGGAGCGACACTAAGAGGCGCACGTTCTAAGATAGACGGAGTTTTCCCGTATAATTTAGCGGGCTTTTCGATTATCCAAGGCGCACGAGACGTACTTTCAACGCCACCACAAATAATGAAGTTTGCCATACCACTTTTAATTTTAGCACTAGCAGTAATAATACTTTCTAGACCAGAGGCGCATTGGCGATCCATAGTATATCCAGGAACGCTGAGAGGAAGTCCTGCTAATAAACAAACTCGTCTGGCGAAATTTCCTCCACCAGAAATAATATTTCCGACTATAACGTCATCAATTTCTTCAAGGGGTAAATCATGATTTTTTAACATTTCCTTTAGTAAGTAACTACCTAAGATATCAGGTGATATATCAGCATACATACCGCCTAGTTTTCCAATAGGTAGCCTAGCGCTATCAATAATCATTGCTCGTTGCATCGTTTTCTCCTTTACTTATTGTTTTTTTTCCGCTTTGAGAGTAGGCGATTTTTGTTACAGGATAAAGGGTGTCGATTTTCATTTTTCGGTAAGATTTAGAGGTTAACCAGTTATTGAGTTGCATTAACGGAACCGGATGATGTTTAAAGACAATTTCTGCTATAACTTGTTCACCTAAGTCGTCATGTTTTTTACCATAGATAAGAACATCTTCTATAGCCTCGTGAGACACTAGAGCTTGTTCAAGAAATAGAGGAAAAATTTTCTCACCTTTTCGATTAATTCGTTGATCTTTCCTTCCGTACAAATAGAGCTCCTCTTGATAGGTTCCAACATCTCCTGTCAAAAAGCTAAGTTCAGCTTCTTGTAGCCTTCCGTTAATTAAATAGCCTTGAAACATCATAGGGCTTTTTATAGCAATTTCTCCAATATCATTAATAGAATCTTTTATTGCTAAGTTAACAAAGGGAAAAAGATGCCCAACACTGTTTTCTACAGGTAAAGAATTGGAATGATAAGAAATAAAACTTGTTTCTGAAGTTCCATAAAAAGTGAATAAATGAGACATAGGCAGCTTTTTTTTGATATTGATTCGCTGATTGGTCGTTATAGATTCACCACTCAAAATAATATCGAAGGATTCATTTTTTAAATGAGTGGTATCTTTTAAACAATCATTAAAAACTGTTGGAACTGAAAAAAGCTGTAAATCTTTTAGAATATCAGGCGTAAGGAGTTTATCATTTAATGATGTTATGTTAAGAATAAATGTCTGACCTTTACTTATGGTTTGGAGCAACACGTAAAGACCTAATGAATAATGAAGTGGTGTCAGACAAGTTACATAGGACTTAGGGTAAAAAGTAGGGACAGATTGGAAAATATCGAAGCTGTCTAACCAGCTTTTTTTGTTTCTTACAAAGCCTTTGCGTTGTCCTGTAGTTCCTGAAGTAAACCCGATAAATAAGGTATCAACATCTAAGGTTAAACTTACTTTCTGATTTTCAAAAAAAGAAAGTGTTTCTCCAAAAAAACAGGAAGAGGGAATATCTGAATGTAGTTGCTCAGCTGTTTCAAATGCATGGATAGAGTTAATCGGAATAAAGATTTTATTTGAATCAATACAACCTAAAATTTTATAAACGGTCTCAGGTGTATTAGTCATTGGAATAAAAACGAATTGTTCCTTAACGCTATCAAGAATAACTTGGTATTCCTTAACTTTTTCTGATAGTTTTTTGTAAGTAATTACGTCTTTCTTGTATAAAAGAGCAATTTTTTCGTATATATCAGTTGGAAGAAAACTCATTTTAATTTACCTAAAGAAAGATGTGGAAATAGTCGCTTATGAATAAGTGCGGCTAAAAAAGCTTTAGCTAAATCCATAGGTAAAAAGACAGCGACCATTTTTAAGCCGTTAAACCAAGAAGTATGACTATAATAGGCTAAGGAAAAGCTACCAGCTACGTCAATAATAAGGACGCCACCGATAATATAAGCAAGCAAGATATTGATAAATTTATTTTGATCTAATTTATCTAAAAATATGCCGATAATTAACGGACACAAAAGATATCCGAGTAGAAATCCACTACTTGGGCTTAAAAAAATAACAGGCCCACCTCGTCCACCTGCAAGAAGAGGAAAACCAACAAAAACTAAAGATAAAAAAACTAAGTTAGTTAATGTTCCATATTTTTTTCCTAAAAAACCACCAGACATCATAATGAGCATATTTTGCATAACGATAGGAACGCCGACTAAGGGTAATGGAATAGAGATAAATCCTGCAACGATAATTAAAGCTAAAAATAAGGCCATACTTGTTAATAGTTTAGTTCGAGAAGTCGAACTAGAAAAAGAATGATTCATCATAAAAGCACCTCTAACATTTTATTGTCAACTAAAAATAATAACTAGTTGACAATAAAATATCATATCATCACTTGTATTTCAATCAAAAAAATGTGGGCGATTGTTTTTTTGATGTTTTGAAGTGTCCATAGGCGTATTATTAACTGTTATAATCATTGTGATTTATTTTTGTTCATAATAGTGATAGAATTAAGCTTAATAAAGGATAGAAGGATTGAAACAGATTCTTTTTTCAAACTATAACAATTTAAAATAAAGAATTAGGGGAATAAGCATGGGTGCGACAAAACATGATCAAATTCTTGAATATATAGAAACTTTACCAGTAGGAGAGAAAATTTCTGTAAGGGGAATAGCCAAGAACTTGTCAGTCAGTGAAGGAACGGCTTATCGAGCAATTAAAGAAGCAGAAAATGTTGGTTTAGTATCGACTATTCAAAGAGTAGGAACCATCAGAATTGAAAAAAAACTAAAAGAGAATATTGAAAGGCTATCTTTTGGTGAGGTATCAAAGATTATCGAAGGTGACATATTAGCTGGTCGCAAAGGATTAGATAAAATCTTAAAAAAATTCATTATCGGAGCTATGACAGAAAAAAATATGTTACGGTATATTACCTCAGGGTCTTTAATGATTGTGGGAGACCGAGAAGGTGTTCAACGTTTAGCTTTAGAAAATGGAGCAGCAGTTTTATTAACTGGGGGATTTGATGTTTCCGAGGAAATTTTATCTTTAGCAGATGAAGTAGAGATGCCTATTATTCGGACAACGTATGATACTTTTACGGTAGCCACAACGATTAATCGAGCAATTAGTGATCAAATGATTAAAAAAGATATTATGACAGTTGAGGATATTCAAACACCATTTGAAAGAACAGTAGTGATGAATGTGGGAGACACGTTGCAAGATTATCAAGAAATATCAGAAACAACGGGATTCACTCGCTTTCCTGTTGTTAATAAATCAAATCGCCTAGTTGGAATCATCACATCAAAAGATGTGGTTAATAAACAAGCAACTCAACCGATCGAAAAACTGATGACAAAAGACCCAAGAAAAGCGAAGCGTCACATGAGTGTAGCAAGTATCGGACATCAGATGATCTGGGATGGGCTAGAAATTATTCCGGTAGTGGAAGATGATTTAACTCTAATTGGAATTGTCTCACGAAGAGATGTCATGAAGGCTATGCAATTAGCTCAAAAGCAGCCACAAGTCTCTAATACGTTATCTGATCAAATTACAGATGAAGTCATTGAAAAAGAAGGAAAAGAGCCAACTGATATTCCAGAATTTTCATTTGTAGTTACACCTCAAATGGTCAATAGTATGGGAACTCTCTCTTTTGGTGTACTCAACCAGATTATTTCAACTGTAGGAAAACGAGCAATGCGAGTAAAATATCATCGTAATTCAGTGATAGAACAAATGAGTTTGTATTACTTTAAATTAATTCAAATTGATAGTGAAATCGACCTAAAACCTCGAATTATTGAAGTGGGGCGTCGTTCTGCCAAGATAGATGTAGAAGTTTATATAGATAATATAATAGTCGCTAAAGCCATGATTGTCTGCCAATTAATGGAGCAAGTATAGGAGGTAAAGGAAATGGAGATAACGCAAGGTATTTTAGATAAAATAAAAGAATATGACAAAATTATGATCCATCGACATCAGAGTCCAGACCCAGACGCATTGGGATCTCAAGGAGGACTTGCTTTGATGTTGAAGGCAACATTTCCAGAGAAAGAGATTTATGTAGTAGGTGGTCCTGTCAAAGATTTAGATTACTTATTAACAATGGATGAAGTTGAAGATAAAGACTATCAAGGTGCTTTGGTAGTAACTACTGATACAGCCAATGAACCTCGTATAAGTGGTAGTCAATATAAACTAGGAGAGTTATTAATTAAAATGGATCATCATCCTGATGATGAACCGTATGGGGATATCTCGTGGGTTAATCCTAAAGCTAGCAGTACAAGTGAAATGATTTATGATTTTTTTGATGCTCATCAAGACGAACTTGTAATGACAAAAGATGCAGCAAAGCTTTTGTATGCAGGCATTGTAGGAGATACAGGTAGGTTTATGTATCCATCAACAACAAGTCACACGTTATGGGTAGCAAGTAAGTTAATGGGATATCCTTTTGATGCAGCAAAATTAAATCGTGACATGGATGAAATATCAGAAAAAATTGCTCGTCTGTCAGGTTATGTAACAGAAAATCTTCAAGTAGATGAAAATGGGGCAGCAATGGTTCTGCTGACTCAAGAAGTGTTAGATCGTTTTGGCGTAGAAGATTCAGAAACACCAGCAATTATTCCTGTACCAGGTAGAATTAAGGGAATTAAAGCTTGGGGGATTTTTGTTGCTCAACCAGAAGGCTATTACCGTGTTCGCTTACGCTCAAAAGGACCAGTGATTAATACAATAGCCAGGCGTCATCATGGGGGGGGACACCCTCTTGCTAGTGGAGCTAATGCAAAAGATCTAGATGAAGTAAATGAAATTTATCAAGAAATTAAACAAGCTGTAAGTGAGAATAAATAAAAAATGAACACCTAGAAAGAATATTCTCTCTAGGCGTTCATTTTATTTTTTTGCTCTTTGTCTAGATGTTTTTTTTAAGGAGAGCAATTCTGCTTTTAAAACGCTATTTTCAGTCTGAATAGATTTCTTACTTTTAAATAGCGAACCATTTGAGCGATAATTGAAAAAATGAGCGATGAGAATTGAAATAAATCCAAAACACATTAGAAGGAAATAATGGGTTTTTAACAAGTTTAGATGGTTTAACCATAGATTGATAATATCAGGAATTCTACCCACTTCATTGATATTTTTAACCATCAGTGAGAATTGATCTGAGATAACCATCGAGTCTTTAACAAAATTGAGTGCTGAAAAATCGTAATTGTAGAAAAAGCCTGACCACTGTTTACTTAGGCTAGCAAGTTGTTTAGGGCTAATCCGCTCAACAATTGTCTTAACTTCAGTATAAGAATAAAACGTACTATCTATTGCGATATAAGAGTAATAAAAACTACCTAGTAACAAAATAATGAGTCCAATTAATAGGATATAGTCATGAGTTTGCCACTTTTTTTTCTTATAAAGTATAAAGAGTTTAGTAAGCAATAAAATGATGACGCCAATAAAAAGTAACGTTTCAATAGTCAGAAAAATACCAATAGTGAGTGCACCATTTTGTGCTCGTTCAATTATATCCTCTAACTTATTTTCACTTGTTAAAACAAATAATGTATCAGGAAGTGAAAAAGAAAGTTGAGTTTGAAATAAGAACGTCAAAATTCGTTTTTGAAAATAAATCAGGAAAAAATAGATAAGGGTAAAAAATAAGCTTGTTCGATAAATAAATAGATGTGATTTTTTTCTTTGATGCTTCATAAAAAACCTCCAAATAGCAATAGTATTAAGTTGTTTTACCATGATATTGATACAGTTGATCCCGGTATTGGCTAGGAGTTAATTGAGTTTGTTGTTTAAACAACCTACTGAAGTAATGTTGATTAGGGTAACCAACTCGTTCACCGATTTCTTGTATATTATACCGCATCACAGTTTGTGAGAGAAGTTCTTTAGCCTTTGAGATTCGGTAATGGGTCAGGTAATCGTTAAATGATTTACCAGTATATTTTTTCATTTGCTTACTCAGATAGGAGCTATCTACAAATAAGTCATTAGCAACGCTAGTTAAAGATAAATCTCTCTTAGCAAAATGTTCTTCAATAATATTAATAACAGAAATACATAAAGGAGAGGTGTCGACTAGCGTACTTGTGGGTGTAACAACTTCTTTATTAATTAACTCATTTTCAATTTTTTGAAGTAAATGTTTAACATCTGATGGGGCAAGGGGTTTAAGGAGATAGTCAAAAACTTTTAAATGAATGGCTTGTCTAGCGTAATTAAAGTCATTATAACCACTAATTACGACTATTAAGGCATTTGGATAGACTACTTTAATTTTTTTTATTAAATCTAAACCATTCATGTCAGGTAGATTAATATCAACAAAAAAAACATCAATATTATGTTTATCATCTATGATAGAAAGAGTTTCTTTTGCGGAACCCGCAAGACAAACAGATGAAAAGTGAGTACTTGTCTTTTCAACGAGCATTTTTAGCCCTTTACTAAAAATTGGCTCATCATCAATAATTACTAGATTCATTTATTTCATCTCCTTTTGGTAATATAATCTGAGTAACACATTCAGCGTTTTCGACAAAAAAATTCATTTCTACTTGATTTGAGAAAGAGTACATAAGTTGAGTAAAAACACCATACAAGCCGAATCCTACGTTTTCTCTGTGCTTGTTCGTTTCATTAAAAAACTGATTAACAGTGGTAATTTTTTCATTATCAGGCATGATACCGGTATTCCTAACTTGAATAACTGTAGAGTATTCTGTAGAAAATACTATTAAAGTGACTTTTTGAGTATCAGTTATTAGAGAACGCATACCATGATATATGGCATTTTCAACTAAAGGTTGAAGAATAAAATTAGGGAGAATTAATTCATTTAATTCGTCACTTACTTGAATATCAAGTTGAATACTCTTTTCATAGCGGATATTTTGAATCGTAATGTAACTCTTTATATGAGTTATTTCATTAAACAGAGTTGACCAGGCATAACCATTGTTTAATCCGACTCTAAAATAGGTACTAAGAGCCTCAATCATTTCTTCCATTTTATCTAGTTCACCTGTTTGAGCCAACCATTGAACGGCGTTTAAAGTATTATATAGAAAATGAGGTTTTACTTGCTCTTGAAGTAATCGAACGCTTCTTGAAATACTTTCTTCTTCAAACTGATATAACTTTTGAAGCATCTGATTAAATTCATCTGACAACTCACCAATTTCATCTTGTCGTTGAATACTAGACCGAATATTTTGATCCCCCTTGCTAACTCGTTTCATGGTTTTATTTAAAGATTCAATAGGCTTGATAAAGGCATCAAGTTGGAAGAGGAAAAAAATAAAAATCGTTCCTGCTAAAATTAAAAATAACCAAAGCATTATTTTTTGAACGTGAATCCCAGTTTTCAATAAATTTTTCTGGCTAGTCTCATAAGAAAGTTGCCACTCAGGTAAAAGAGGTAGACTACTTTGAAAGGTTAATAATTTATTTCCTAATGTAATTGAACCAATATTATCTACTTTCCTTTTGTGGTTTACTAAAGTACCAGTTCCATCGTAGATAATAATTTCTTCTGCCATTTCTTGCATTTTTTCTACATTAACCGCAGCAGCAATATAGGCAATATCATCAGCTGAAACGGAAGGTAAGCGATATAAAATAATGATAATATCTTGTTTTGCTTCCTTTGAGTGAAGTGTGTTACTTATCGTGTAATCTAGAGTGGAATGTTGTATTTTTTTAAAGTAAGGTCGATCAGTAATAAGAAAAGAAGGGGATATCCAAGAGTAGGATGTGCCTTCTTTTGAGACAAGCCGAATGGATTCATAACTATCAGGTTGCCTATTTTCTAAGGCTCTAGATTCTTCAAAAAGTTCTGTTTTTGATAAATGATGCCGACTACCGTAATCTGCTAAAGTAGATACTTCGTTTATCCTCTCTGAGAACCAAGAATTTATTTCACGACTTTTATTATCAACAGTTTGTTGTGTTAATTTTGAATTAACGGGTAGCAACGAACGAGTTATTTCATAGTGAATAGCAAAAAAAAGGATGAAAAATAAAAAAATAAAAACTAAGCTTAAACTTAGTAGTACTCTTTTTTTGATTGTTTTCATAAAGAAACCCACCTTATATAGTGAAAAAAGTAACAAAAGACTGATTTATGCAAAAAGAGACTGATTTGTTTACAGACAAAAAATCTATTTGTTATATAATTCACATTGTATTGAGAGGCATTAGCCGTCTCATAGTATATCACGTATGGGGGAGAAATAAGATGAAAAAAGTTGTTAAAAGCTTAACGGCAATTCTAGCTGTTGGATTACTTGCTTCATGTGGGGCCAAAGACACAGGAAATGGTACCTATGAAGGTAAAGGAAATGGAAAACATGGAGATATCAAGGTTGAAGTAACCGTAAAGGATAGCAAAATTGATAAGATTAAAGTCAAAGAACATGGAGAAAACAAAGTATTAGCAGAGCCTGTTTATGACGAATTACAAGAAACAATCATTTCAAAAAATTCATCTGATGTAGATGTTGTGACAGGTTCAACAGCAACTAGTGAAGGATATATTGAAGCCGTAGAGGATGCGATAAAAAAAGCAGGTATCACATTAGTCGCAAGCAAAGGGAATAATAAAAAAGAAGAAAAAGAAAAAGAATTACAAGAGTTTGATGTAGTTGTTGTTGGATCTGGAGGAGCTGGATTTAGCGCAGCGATTGAAGCAAAAGAAGCTGGGAAATCAGTTGTTCTTTTAGAAAAAATGCCAGCAGTAGGTGGTAATACATTGATTTCTGGAGCTGAGATGAATGTACCAAATAACTGGGTACAAAAAAAATTAGGTATTAAAGGTGATTCTCCAGAAAAAATGATGGAAGATACTATAAAAGGCGGCGATAAATTAGGCGATCCACATATGATTGATGTGATGACTAAAAACGCCTTACCAGCAGCAGAATGGTTAAGAGATGATATAAAAGTAGAATTTTTAGATGATCAGTTATTCCAGTTTGGTGGACATTCTTATAAGCGTGCTTTGATTCCTAAGGGACATACAGGACAAGAGGTAATCACTAAATTTAGAGCAAAAGCTGAGGAACTTAAAATACCTGTAAAATTAAATACAACAGCAACTGAACTAATTCAAGACGACAAAAAAAGTGTGACAGGTGTGAAAGCAACAAATAAGAAAGATCAAACGATTTCTTATATGGCTAAAGATGGAGTTATACTAACAACAGGTGGATTTGGTTCAAATGTTGAAATGCGTAAAAAATACAACAAAAAAATGGACGAGAGTTATATGTCAACGGTAACTGAAGGTTCAACAGGAGACGGAATTGTGATGGCTGAAGCTATCGGAGCAGATATAACAAATATGGAAAGTATCCAAACTTACCCAATTTGTAATCCTGAAACTGGAGTGATCTCACTATTAGCAGATACACGTTTTGATGGCGCTATTCTAATTAATCAAGAAGGAAAACGATTTGTAGAAGAATTAGAAAGACGTGACGTCATTTCAAATGCTATCTTAGAGCAAACGGGTGGTTATACGTACCAATTATGGAATGATAAAATTAATGATATCTCTGGGACGATGAAGGTTCATGAAGCTGAGTATAATGAGTTGTTAAAACAAAAAATGATTGTTAAAGCAGATACATTGGAGGAAGCAGCAAAATTCTTTGATATTGATGTGAAAAACTTAAAAGAGACAGTGAAAAAAGTAAACAAATATGCTAAAGATGGTAAAGATAAAGATTTCAATCATCGAGGAGAATTAGTTTCTTTAGAAAAGGGTCCTTACTATATAGAAAAAGCAGTACCATCTGTACACCATACAATGGGTGGCTTAGTGATTAATGATAAAACGGAAGTCTTAAATAAAGATGGAAAAGCAATTGAAGGCTTGTACGCAGCAGGTGAATTGACTGGGGTTATTCACGGAAGTAATCGTTTAGGTGGAAATGCTATCACTGATATTATTGTATTTGGGCGTATTGCAGGGCAAGAAGTGGCGAAATAAAACGTTTAATGACTTAAATTGAACTAAATTAGCATTACAAAACCTACCAATTGAAGATTGGTAGGTTTTATACTTTCTATAACAAGAGCTTATATTGGTGTATAATAAGACTGTGGACTAAATCAATACTAAAATTCACTGGAGGAGTTTATATGGAATTTTATACGTATCAATATTTTATTAATCAATCAGGACAGACTCATTTAGTCAAATACATTGCGTTCATGGGTCTTTTAGCACTATTATTGATAGTTATCTTGAAAACATTCCGAAGCCAAGATAAAATGAAATATCGTGATTTAATCATCTTAGTTTCTTTAGCCATTGTCTTTATGGCTGGAATACAGGTGAACGAGTACGAAGTCGGAAAGACTAACCAAAGTAATTCCACACAAATGCTTGATTTTTTAGATAATATTAGCAAAAATCAAAATAAAGAATCAAAAGAATTAGCAGTTAGTTCTAAATATATAAAAGATGAAATGCTTATAAAAATTGATGAAAATTATTATCAAGTTAATATGAATGCAGATTTGTCTTCATTTAAATTAGAAGAAACCTATTTAATTAATGCTAATAAACTTCAAATGGTGGAGGAATAGTTATGAAAGAGTATGTAGAAATAGGTATTAAATTAGCAATAGGTTTAATCTCATTGATTTTTCAAATGAATCTGTTAGGAAAAAGTAATTTAGCACCAACTTCCAGCTTGGATCAACTTCAAAACTTTGTCCTTGGGGGAATTATTGGGGGGATGATTTATAATAATCAAATTTCTGTTTTGCAATTTTTCCTTGTCTTAATCATATGGACTTTCTTAGTAACACTAATAAAGTATTTGAAAGAGAATGTAGGGTTTGTAAAAAAATTAATTGATGGGCAGCCTGTGACGTTGGTAAAAAATGGAGAAGTACTTGTTGAAAATTGTGCTAAACAAGGTATCTCAGCAAGTGATTTAATGTTTAAGTTACGTGCATCCAATGTGTATGATACAAGACAAGTCAGACGAGCAATACAGGAGCAAAATGGTCAACTTACGATCATTTTATACGGAGAAGAATTGGTTCGATACCCATTAATTACGAATGGGTTTGTAGATGATGATATGCTTGAAACGTTTGAAAAGGATAGAGATTGGCTCAATGAAGAGTTAAGTAAGCAAGGTACAGAGCTATCTAATGTGTATTTAGGTGAATATAATAATGGAAATTTATATTTGAGTTTGTACAATAAAAAAAAATAAAAACTTGAGATATCTAGGGAAGTAAGATAGCCGTGTAGTGCTACTTATCTTATTCCCTAGATAGTCTCAAGTTTTTTAGATATTTTTTTGATGTTCTACAAATCCTTGATTAATCCAGAATTCAGAATTTAAAGATTTATTCAAGTGCATTGTTGATGTACCAGTTTCTTGAGCTGTTTTTTCAAGAGATAGGTATAAAGTTTCTGGTAGGTTATTGATTTGATAGTCTTCAGCTAATATGAATTGATGTATGTATGCTCCTTGTGAGACAGGATAATCTTCAATTAAATCAATAACACCAATTAACTTTTCGCTATCAAAAATTCCGTATAAATATTTTTCATCTTTTGTACTATTTTCAGGAATAAAAGATGAAATGGTTTCAGCAGTTACTGAAAAAGGTACCAATAGATGTTTAAGTTGTACTAAATCATCAGCGCTTGTTAGTAATTTGATATGAATCGTTGGAAACTTTGGATGAGTAAAATCTTTCATGAAATAAAAACTCCTTTTTAATTTATTCATAGGGACGATAGGTATCGCTTATTATCTACGAATTATCTATCTATAGAATACCTTAAAACTAAGTAAAAAAACAGACTAAAATCGTGATGTTTTTTTTGTTCTAGAAGAGCGAGTTGAACCTTCTAACGAATCTTCTTTTTTATTGTCGTCTTTTATTCGTAGTTGAATGGTGTATGGCTCTTTATAGGTAATTCCATTAACTTGATAAGTTCCTCCCAAGAGAAAGACACCTAGGGGAACAAGAATGTCTGCATCATCAAGCAATTCAATTTTTGCAACTTCTTTCATATCGTTGTAGCTACTTCCAATAAATAGAGAATGTTTTCTAATTTTATAAAAAGGAATCAATTCGTATTTATTTACCAAATAATCATTCGTTGCTAAATCTTGTGTTTTTATTTTTTCCTTCTCAATTAGTTCGTCTACCACTTGTTCAATGAGGATATGACTATCATCATTGAAAATAAGAGGTAGTTTTTTTCCTTGTAAGCCGCTGCTAGGTGTTGCTTTTAGGGTAGGATTATTTTCAGGATCGAAGGTGACATCTTCAGGAACAATATTTTCAATCATGTTAGTAACATCCCATTTAACCTTTTTATTTTTAAAGTAGTACACAATGTTAAGAACGATGAAATAGGTTAGAATGATAAAAATAATTAGGTAGATTGAGCCTTTGAAGTAATTTTTATTTGAAAAGTAACCTCTAACAATTCTTAAGATATATAAAGTTGGAAAAACACTAACGACGGTCATTATTTTGTTTTGTAATCTAGGATTAATATTTAAATAATTTAAAAATTTACCAATATTTGTTAACAGTAGTGCAACAAGTGCTTCCATTAGCCCTCTCCCCCTTCAGCTGTCTTGTTTGAAGGAACTTCATTGCCTTCAGGTTGATTTTTTACATCAGGTACTTGACTCTCTTGGATTTCCTCTTGACTACTTGAGGGTGTTGTATCTTTGTTTGTATTGGTTTTTTCTTTTTCATTTTTTTGGACAGGTTCATCTGAGTTCAACACTTCTGAACTTTTTGTAGTAGCTTCTTTTGAATTACTATTTTCTTGTTTTTTATTGTCGTCCTCTGAATTAACGATTTGTTTCTTTTTAGTGGCTGATTCTTCTGTAGTTATTGTTGTTTCTGTTTTGCTATTCTTATCAGTTGTGGGTGTAGTTTGTTCTGTTTTAACAGGCTTAGGACTCTTATAGTTGTTGCTATCTAAGACAACTGTAGTAGCGCTAATACCTGTCGAAATACTGAGTATGGCAATAGGTTTTAGAAATGGTGCCACAATTTTCTTTTTTGACATAATTTATACTCTCCTTTTCAGAAAATTTACCTGTTTACATTTTATCATGAAAAAGTGAAAAAACCTTGCTTTCTAAAGTAATATTAAGAAAAATTCAAGATAAATATAGTGAAAATAATTATTCATCTCTAATTTTATTCATTTTTAAATTTAGATAATAACTTTTTATGAAGGAGTAATTATCTTTTCTGATGATATTAATGCTGTAAACCATCTAAACAGTACATATATCTATCAAAAGATTGATTTTCTTTTAGACTAAAATACGCTATGATAGAAGTTGAATTAAATATAAGGAGAAAATAAATGGAAAAAACAAATAGTAAAGACTGGGTACTTCGTTTCGTCAAAGGAATGTTTATCGGTTCTGGATTTATTTTGCCAGGAGTAAGTGGAGGAGCATTAGCCGCAATTTTTGGAATTTATGAGCGGATTATTTCTTTTTTAGCTCATATTACAAAGAACTTTAAAGAGAATTTTTTCTATTTTCTACCAGTTGGGTTAGGTGGACTTACGGGAGTTTTTTTACTTTCTTTTGGCGTAAGCTTTCTATTAGGAGAATTTGAAACGATTATTCTATGGTTTTTTGTAGGATGCATTATAGGAACAGTTCCCTCGTTATGGAAAGAAGCAGGTAAAAAAGGTAGAGTGAAAACGGACAAGCTTATTATGGGAGTTACCTTTATTCTAGCGTTAATATTCTTGTTATATGGTGAGACGTTATTTAACGGTCAAGTAGAGCAAAATACATATACTTGGATGATGGCAGGAGGTTTAATTGGCTTAGGGATAATTGTTCCAGGACTAAGCCCCTCTAATTTTTTAGTTTATATGGGAATGTATAAAGCTATGTCAGATGGGATTAAAAATATTGATTTAGGTGTCATTATTCCAATTGGAATAGGTGGGTTAGTAACAGTTCTTGCTTTATCAAAAGTGATGGATCATATATTTAGTATTGCCTATTCTAAGCTATTCCATTTTATTTTAGGAGTAGTATTTGCATCGACTATTATGATAATACCTAAAAATTATGCAGGGTTTAGCTGGGTAGAATACGGCTTGTGTTTTCTAATGATAGTTGGTGGCACTTTATTGGGAATATGGATGAGTGGGCTAGAGGAAAAATATAAATAATTAAAAAGATATGTTTAAAAAGCCTTATTGCCAGTAGAGATACTTAGCAGTAAGGCTTTTTGAATAGTTAACTTTGGATTTAAAATTAGTGAGTCTTGTTTTTATGGGTAGTGAAAGCTAAGTTTCTTAACCAATTTTGATTTTTTTTAGCTTTAATAAAAGCTAAAAGGCTAAATACAAGAGCACCAAATGTATTGGTGAATAAATCGCCCATAGTGTCGATTAGAACGGCTCGTCCAATGAGATTTTTACCTGAACTAGTTGCAAAGCGTTGCATGTTTAAACCTAATAGGCCATCAAAAGTAAATTCATAAAATTCCCAAAAAACGCCAGCTGTCATAGCAAAGAAAAAACCAAATAGAACAATTGTTGGTATGGATACATGTTTAAAATCAGGCTCAAAAACACTTAAAATACCTATTCCTAGAACTGCTAATAACATAGCGCTTGAAAAATGAAGTAGTTTATCCCAATAGTAAAATTTACTATAGTAGGATAATCCCGTACCTAGAAAAACAGCGAATAAAATGAAAATCCAATAAAAAATTTTCAGAAATAGTGAAGCTTTAAATTTGAATAGACGTTCAAGTAAAAAAGGAAGTAGGCATAGTAACACGCCTAAAAGAACTTGAAAAGAGAGGAACCATTTATTACTTGCTCCTTCAGGTTCACTAATAGCTTGAACAGCAAGCATGATGGAGATGATTATTCCAAATAAAGCGATTATGAGAAAAGTAATTTTCTCTTGTTTAGCTATTTTTTTCATCATAAAATACCTCCTTATCTTAGTTGACTTTAAGTATACCATTTTTTTGGTTTAATAGAAATAAGTGTCTTCTAAGTGGTTATTTAATAAGAGGGAAAGGTACTTAAATAAAGATGGAAAAATGGTTATCTCTTTTTGCAATATAATTTATTGAGTTTTTTTAGTTCATTCTGTTACTCTATTTACACAAACAATTTTTTGTAATTTATAATGTTAATCATCTATCTGAAAGATGATACAATGAAACTAATACTATCTATTAAATAGACTTTTAAATGATAGAACTATATCATAGGAGGACAAAAATGAAGAAAAGACTAACTAATCGACTTGTTTATAGAAAAAAAATTGTGATAATTGCTATACTTATTCTTGGTTTTTGTTATGGAAGTAAGGTAGATGCTATTGAATCTTCTCAATCCAGTAATGAAATAGAAACTAAATCGGTAGACATCAACTACCAGGAATGGGAACAACCGGAAGGCTTTACAAAAGTAAAGGATGACATCATGCCAGCTGTAAAAATTGATGTAAACCCTAAAAAAGGATATGAACAGTTTTTAGTATTTGGAAATTTTGATCAATCTAATACAACCTTAAAACAAATAAGAAACAATCAATCAACTTCTAGGTCAACAGTCGGTAAGAATATAAAAGAAAGTTCTATCCCGATGACCCTACCTAGAATTGTAACCTATAAAGCTAATGATTTAGAAGGATATGGGGTATCATATACGGCACCTCATGATAAAGAAGGTAATAGCCCAACTAACGGAGGGTCAGGTATTTCGTTGATTGCATATGACCAAAGGACAAATAAAGTAAAATACCAAGCAGTGGCTGGGGGGACTGGTAGATCTTTATCTACTAACATAATAAATTCTTCTGTGATAACAGAATTTTATTTGAGTCAAGACAAAAGAACGGCTATCATCTATGGAAACTATAAATTAGGAACGAATCCTAGCATAACGAATACCATTAATGTGCCAATGAGATTGATTTTTGAACCCATTAATAAAAATGGTAAAAGTCAGGTTATTGTTTCATTTAAAAATAATCAAGCACAACTTAATAATCTTAATTTTAAAATGGGTTTCTCAGTTAATATGGATATTATGGGACAGGGAACAGCTAGTCGGATCTATAGTTTAGGAAGTCAAGAAGGAGTCTATTTTAAGGAGTCAATGAAGCCTCTTTTTGGTGTAGATAAACCTATTTATTTGGGATTTCATACATCACCCCATAGCATAGAAGCAGGAGTTAATTCGGCTGAAGGAATAAGAACGTTTATTACTTACCCAATGAGAAACTATGATAGAGAGTTAGAAGGGTACTTAGGAGAGAAAATGATGCCTAATAGTTGGTATAAGGGTGGTGACTATAAAGTAGGTCGAACGGACTTAGGCAAACATGATGATTTATCAAAAGAAACTGGAGATGGTAAATTTTCAGATCCTGGAAAAGACAATGAAGTAGTTTATCGAGATTACAGTAAAAGAAATTATCCACCTTTTTTATGGGAGGGAGTATCAAAAGTGAATAAGCCAAGTTGGCATTTTTATTATCCAGGTGTGCCAGTCCCTAAAAATGGTTCTGATCAAATGGTTTCTTATGGATTTGGTATGACTGCTTCAGATACAGCTTTTACAACTTATGATTCAATTTCTGTAAAAGTAGAAAAAAAACCAGCAAATAACTTTAAAGATAGTAAGTTTTCCGCTGATTATAATCAAGCTTTAGGTAAACCAGATATCGTACCAGGAAGATATTACCCTCGTAATTTTAACATTGATATTAAATTAGATGAATTGCTATCTTTTAATGGATCTGAATTTTATTTAACTAAAAAAGATAAAAGTCATCCAAATGGTACTGCAATGGTATCTAAGAGACAGAATCCTAGTAATTACGATTATGAAATGACCGCTGTACCCAATAAAGGGACGGTTAATATTCGCTTGAGCGATGACTTTCTTAAAAAGCAAACAGAAAAAAGCTTAATAAAAATTAATCAAAGCCCCACATGGATAAATTTTGATATGAGTCAAAAACAAGCTAAAGATCATTTTAATAAGGAAGAAAATACATTTGATTTCAAAGCTACGGCTAGTAATAGCTGGGAAATATTTAATGAAGGAAGTATTGAAAAGTATCGGTATGAAGATGATGATACATTGGCAGTTCCTTATACCCCTAAGATAGACAGTGGAAAAGTAAAAGAATTAATTATAAATCCAGGGGATAAAAAAAGCCCAAAAGAATTTTTTACTGTTCATCCAAAACATAAAGATTTTATTAATTGGACAGACGATTTTGATTTTTCTTATGAGGTAGAACCAGATGCTTATAAGGGAGGGATAGGGGTTGTAAAAGTGACAAGTAAGGTGTTTGGTACTTCTGAGTTCGTGCAAGTGAGAACTAGGCTCAATCCAATAAAAAAACCTGTATTAGAAATCATTCCTTATCCACAGACCGAACAGGCAAAACCCATAGAAGAGATAAAGCTGAATACGATATACAGAGCTAAAATCAACAACGCGGGTTTAGCTAATGATACGTATATGGATACGCTAAGCTTAACTTTTGAGGTATCACCGACAAATGTAACTCCTGTAGAAAAAGATTATGATATCTATTTTGAAGAGCGAGATTCTTTAAGTAATAGTTATAATGATTTATTTGAGGGAGACGTAGATACTAAGAGATTTACAAAATTATCAAAAAGTCAGTACGACTGGGAGGAACTAGAAAATAATCAATATGGAAATAAACGGCGGAAAATTGTCTTGAAACAAGATTTTTTGAAAAATAAAAAAGGTAATATTGTCGTTGTGCAACACTCACCGTTAATGACATTTGATAATAAAAACAACCTGTTTACTCCCTTGTCGGATGGTTTAACTAAAGAAATGACTCAAAAAGACTCTATTAACTATGACTGGAACACTCAACAATTTAAATTTGATACATTATTTTATGGGTTAACCACATCTGTTGTAGAAGGTGAAAATTTTAGAGATTCAATAGCTACAAAAGTACTAGAACAAAAATCACAAAAATACGATATTGCGTATAATGTTAGACCTAAAGTAGAAAAAATAAAATTAAATCCAAAACAAACATTTACAGCTAATTTGATTGGAGGAACTGGTCAAATTGGACCAGGAAATCTTCTTGACGCAATAAGTTATCAGAATGCACAAGAGGTAAGGCAGTCCGTTAAAGGACCACAAGATATTAAAAACAATGCTTTTCCTTGGGATTCAGGTAAAACAAGTCGAGGAGAATTTATTCCAGTTCGTTTTAAGGACGGCAAAATTCCTGATATGAAAACTTTACCTAAAGAGGGTACATTAGAGCTAGAGGTGAAAAGTCGTAATTTTAATGTTCCTAAACTGATTAAGATTCCATATATAATACAAGAAGAACAAGTTGATATGGCCATTAGTCACAGACAGAAGGTTGATGAAAAATGGGTACTAATTAAAAACATAAACAAGAAAAATGTTGCTGTTAAGGAGGAAGAAATAGAGGATGTCCCTATAACCACCAAGAAAGTGATTCCTGGTAAATTAATCCGAGATCAATTACCAAATGAGGAAGAAACTTATGAAGGATACAGTAGACAGAAAAATAAGTATTTAATAAAAACTCAAAGTGGTAAAGAATTGACTATCGATAGCGAAGTTCCATCTGAAAAATTTGAAATAAGTTATCTTTATGAGGGCACTGTTAAAATGGATGTCACCGAAACTGTATCTTTTGGAAAAAACAGGTTATCTATTTTACCTCAAAAAGATCAGCAAGTAGTTAGCCATACTGGAGATCTTGGTCTAAGTATGTTAAACACAAAAAGAGATTCAACTAAATGGGAGTTGTCAATTACAGAACAAAGACCAATGACATTAGATGGAAAAAAAGAAGGAGATATATTCAAAGGTTCTATGTATTATCAAGACGGTAATCATAATAAATATCCAATAACCTCAGAACAGTCACCTATAAAAAAAGATATTTTTAAAGATAATTCTTATATAGCTAAATTACCTGTTGTTTCGGATAATAATAAGTCTGCTGGCTTATATTTAATGATTGTTCCTGGTAATAAACAAGGAGAATATTCTAATGGGGAGCTGGTATGGGAATTATCAGATACGAAATAAAAAATATGATAATTGAAAAATTTTAACTTAAAGGGCGTGAATGACGAGATATCAACTCATCATTCAAGTCCTTTTTTATTATTATAATTTGTAAGATATTAATAGATGCCTTATTTTTGAAAAATAGGCGACTTAAAATATCAGAAATGAGAGTTTATGATAGTGTGACTAAATGATTTATTTAAATGATTATGACAAGAATTATAAATATCAATATTTGACCATATAGATGATACGCATCGCTTAAAAATGAAAGCGTTATAATGTTATAGTTGTATCAAGATATTTTATTAAAAGAGGTGTATGATTATAAGAGGAAATAATACGATTAATTAAGGGGCAAAAAAAAATGGTGAAAACAACGTTTGAATTTGTGCAGATGGATCTTGATTTACCAATGAGATTGCTACATTTTACACCAGAAAACTTAGCATTATGGAAAAGAATGGAAGGGCTGAAAGAACTAAAAGATTCTAGATATGTTATTCCAATACATTGGCACAAAGAGATAGAAGTAACCTATGTTGTCAGAGGGAAAATAACGGTACGTAATAATAAACAAACAGATGTATATCAAGATGGGTCCTTTATTTATATTGAATCTGGGGAGATTCATGAATTAATAGGTGAAATGACACCGGATTCAGAAGTTATATGTTTTATAATTTCGTATGACTTCATAAAGAAACATCTCCCAGGAATCGATAACTTATCTTTTGATATGGCAAAGACTTCTAGAACGGTATCTGAGCTAGAATCGTTATTTTTTTCAATTTTAGAAACCTATGAAGCAAAAGAACCCTTCTATAATTTAAAAATCCAATCAGATATATTATCTCTTTTTTATGTCTTGTGCCACCATCACTTGGCAGAGCAAGAGGAAGGTCAGCAGTTAAAAAAGAAGAATACGTTACAGCTAAATCAACAAATACTTAGTTATATACATGATCATTATAGTGAACGTTTGACATTAGAAGAAGTTTCATCACAGTTCAATTTTTCAAGAGAACATTTTGCTAGGTTGTTTAAAGAAAATTTTGGTAGAACTTTTTTAACCTATCTAATGGATTATCGATTATATCGTGCGTTCCCTGAGATTATTCAGGGAAATAAAACGATTGAAGTGATTAGCCAGTTACATGGTTTCCCAAGTTCAAAAGCGCTTATACGTGGATTTAAAGCAACCTATGATGATACGCCAATTCAATATCGTAAGAAACAAACCATTCAAATTATGGACCATAATGATTTATCTAAGTAATACAACTAAGGCATATTAGACAGAAAGTAGTTGAAGATAATGACGGTTAATAAATTTAGATTTTAAAAATTAATGACTGATTTTGTAATTATTAATATTGTTTTAAATGGTGCTTTTTACATCATAAACTTTAGAAATCATAAAGGCGCTTTAACGTACGACATGATAACTAGTGATTTGTTTATTGGGCTATGTATCCTAGCCATTGCTTGTCCATTAGCGGGATTCATTAATATACCAAAAGCGATTAACAAAGGGAGCTTGAGTAACTTAAACAATAAAACGAGTTATTTGTATAATTGGTTTCCTAAAAAACTAGTTCTTAGAAGTTTGATGTTAACCTTGTTTACCGTTGCCTTCTCATATTTATCATTTGTGTTTATCCCACTTCAAATGGGTGTAAGTCATATTAATCATTATATCGGTTTCAGCGTAAAGGTGATTACAGTTATTATCATGTCAGGTTTTGTTGGTTATGTTGTACTTGAATTAACACTATCTGACTATCAATTAGAATTAACGAATCAAACTAAAGGAGATTATAAAAATGAGACAATTAAAAGAAGCGCCCTTTAATTTAAAAAATAGTGATATTGAATGGGTAGAAAAGACATTAAGTCAAATGAGTGTTGAGGAAAAAATTGGCCAACTATTTTGTACAATTGGTATGTCTGATGAAAAAGAAGAGTTAGACATTTTAACTAAGAAAATTAAAATTGGCGGTATTATGTATCGTCCTTCAAAAGGTGAAACATTGATTGAATCACATACCTACTTACAAAAAAATTCTCAGATACCTCTACTTATAGCAGCTAATCTAGAGTCTGGTGGTCAAGGTGCAGTTCAAGAAGGAACTAACTTTGGTATGCCAATGGGTGTTGCTGCAACAAATAATAAGGAAATGGGCTACAGATTAGGAAAAGTCAGCTGTGCACAAGGAGCTGCGGCAGGGATTAACTGGGCTTTTGCGCCAATCGTTGATATTGATATGAATTTTAGAAATCCTATTACAAATTTAAGAACTTTTGGTAGAGATGTTGAAACGATTATTGAGATGAGTAAAGGTTACATAAAAGCGGCAGACGAAGAAGGTTTAGCAGTTAGTATCAAACACTTCCCAGGAGATGGAGTAGATGAGAGAGATCAACATCTTGTGACGAGTATTAATGATTTAACAGCACAAAATTGGCGTGAATCTTATGCTCATATCTATCAAGAGTTAATTAATGAGGGTGCTAAAACAGTTATGGTAGGCCATATTGCTCAACCAAATATGGTGAAAAGCATCAACCCTGAAGCGACTAAAAAAGAACAATACACACCTGGTAGTTTATCAAAAGAGTTGTTAACTGGCGTTTTAAGAGACGAGCTTGGATTTAATGGCTTAATTGTGACAGATGCGACGTTAATGGTTGGATTTACAAGTTTTATGAGTCGAAAAGAAGCAGTCCCTACAGCAATTGCTAATGGTTGTGATATGTTCTTATTTAACAAGAATATTGAAGAAGACTATGATTATATGTTAGAAGGTTATAAAACTGGTGTCTTGACTGAAGAGAGATTGAATGAAGCCGTTACAAGTATTTTGGCAACAAAAGCGTCTTTACAGTTACATGAAAAACAAGAAACGGGTACTTTAGTTCCATCAGTAGATCATTTGCAAACTGTATTAGCGAATCAAGAATTTCAAAAATGGACTAAAGAATGTGCTGAAGAGGCTATTACTTTAGTCAAGGATACACCAAAATTATTACCTCTAAATCCTCAAAAACATAAACGTTTATTCGTAAATGTCATTGAAAGAGCCATCGTAGCAGAAAGTACTTTTGCAAAAATGGTGAAAGAAGCCCTTGAGAAGGAAGGGTTTGAAGTGACGTTACGCAACCGAAATGGGAATATTGATGTGGCTAAAATGATGGCAGGTGACGCAAGTGAAGAAATGATGGCATCTCTTTCTAGCATGTCGCAACCAACATCTCAGTTTACAGAGCAATTTGATGCAGCTTTAATAGTTGCTAATATGGGAACATCAAGTAATGAAGTTTCTATTAGACTTACATTTGATGCGTTAGGAAATGATATTCCATGGTTTGTCAAAGATATTCCGACAGCTTTTGTTAGTTTTGCAAACCCATATCATCTTTTAGATGTGCCAATGATTGAGACGGTGATTAATAGCTATACAGCATCTGAACAGGTGCTTAAAGCAACCATTGATTGTTTACTTGGGCGTTCAGAATTTAAAGGAACGTCACCAGTAGATCCGTTTTGTGGAAGAGAAGAATTAAAAAATTAAATACCGTTGAGAATTAAAAGATAGACAGGAGAGAGTTAAATGAGTCGACAATATGATGAGTCATTGGTACAGAAAATAAAAGAAAAGCAGTACACAGAAATTAAAAGAGGGGTAAAAGTTATTGTTAAGCCAATACCTGATGATGATAGAAAAGGGGACATGGATCCAAGATTACTTAAATCATCAAAAAAATGGCTCTCTTAATGAAAGTAATGCCAAAAAGCTTATTAAAAATTGATAGTAGCCCAGCCTCTATCAAACGAATGAGAAAAATGTTTAATAGCGTGGATAGTACCGAAATAACTACATCAGGTTTTACTAGAAAAAATCAGACAGTAAAAGCAGAAGATGGCTATGATATTCCAATAAGTATTTTTAAATCAGATAAAAGTCTGCCTAATGCACCAATTCTTTATTTTATTCACGGTGGAGGATTCTTTGCCGGTAGTACTGAGGTAATAGCAGAGGCAATGAAATTATTTGTAACAACCACCAATATGATCGCTGTGAGTGTTGATTATCGATTAGCTCCAGAACATGCTTTTCCTATTGGACATAATGATTGTTACTCAGTTTTAAAATGGATAGGTGAGCATGCTGAAGAATTCGGTGGAGATCCTCGTAATATCTTTGTAGGTGGCGATAGCGCTGGTGGAAACTTAACGCTTTATTGTAGTAATCGTGCAATTGAAGATGATCTAAATTTAGTTAGAGGGCAACTATTGTTTTACCCAACGGTTAACATGGGAAACATACAAGACGAAGCAACTAAATTTACGATTGATGATATCAATATGTCAAAAGAACATGAAAAATATATTAGACCAGGCATAGAAATGTTAAGCCAAGCTACATCAGGCTTGTTTGATATTTTAGGTACCTCAGATGTTAAAAATAAATATTTAACGCCTTATATGGATGTATCGCCTAAATCACCTGTTACATTTATCTCTTCAGGGGAACATGACTTTTTAACCATTGAAAGTTTAGCTTATGCTAAAAAATTAACTAAATTAGGCATAGATACAACGTTTACTTGTTATTGTGGTTTAGGGCATGCTTACCTAGATCATGTTGGTAATTACCCACAAGCAGAAGATTGTGTGTCAGATATTGGTGAATTTATTAGAAAGAATAAGGCTTAGAGGATGAAAAAAGAAGTTAAAATTGGTTTAGGCTTATTTATTGGTTTACTAGTTATTTTTACCCTATTTGATTTAAAAATTTCAGAAACGTTATTTAACCCTGAAAGTAAATTTGGTTGGTTTTTCGAAGCTTTTGGAGAAATTGTTCTCTCTTTTATTGGTTTATTTAGTGCTAGTGTCTTATTTAAAACACAAAAAGAAAAAGTTATTCCTATGCGTATCGTTTATGGGTTATTAATCTTTTTCTATGCGTTAATGTCTGCAGGACTTAATAAGGCTTACCTTCATTTATCACTGGCTATGATGATCATCTTAATCTTTATTTATATAGGGATTGCCTATTACTTAACAAGATGGGTGACTCCTCAAAAAGAAGAGCTTGTTCGAAAAATAGCTAAGGTTGGAATTTTAACAACGTTACTACCTATCTTATTGATAACGGTTTTAAAAATGATATGGGGAAGACAACGGTTTGTGACAATGGTTGATCCAAGCAGAGAATTTACTCCTTGGTATGCTATTCAAGGATTTACAACGAATAATAATAACATGTCGTTTCCATCAGGGCATTCAGCAAATAGTTCAACAATCATTTGGCTAACATTGTTACCTTTATGGATAGAAAAATTAAAACCTTACACAAAAATTTTAAATGTGGCAGCTTACTTATGGATTGTTTGTGTGATGCTTAGTCGTGTTATCATGGGAGCACACTTTTCAACAGATGTTTTATGTGGAAGTATGATTTCATTATCTTTATTCTATTGGTTAAAAAATCATTATCTAAAAAATGAAGATATTACTATTTCTTAATGGACGTAGCAAAGAACATTTTACCTTATTCTCATGGAGATGAATAAGTTGAAGTGTTTTTTTGTCAATCGTTTTTTATAAATATTGGGATACTAAAATGTTAAAAGGAGTATAATGAAAGAATAAAAAAGTATTGATTGAATTAGATTTTGAGTCGAAGGAGTTGAATAAATGACGTTATCACTAATTGTTTCAGTAATTTTACCGTTAAGTATGTTGCTTTATAGTGTTAAACTGAAGAAAACTAAGGTGTATCTCTTGGGATGTGTAACATTTATTATCTCACAGCCATTACTAAGAATTCCGTTGATGGCATTTTTATCCAATTATTTATATTTTTTTGATAGCGTTATCTGCAGGTCTTTTTGAAGAGCTTGGACGTTATCTAATTATGAGATTTTTTTTAAAAAATAATCTTTCTTGGAATAATGGAATGATTTTTGGGCTAGGTCATGGTGGTATTGAAGCTTTTCTATTGGTAGGGTTACCAATAATGCTGAGTTATTTTTCAGATGTCTTGATAGAAGTGAGTAACAGTGAGTTTTTATTGGGAGCCATTGAAAGGATTTTTGCCATTATTCTACATATTAGCTTGTCAGTATTAGTTATGAAAACAGTTAAAAGTAATAAAAATATATATTTTATAATGGCTATTTTAATTCATACGATTATTGATTTCAGTGTAGGGGTTATCCCAATGTATGTTTCAAATAATATAATAGTAACTGAGATAATTTTAGCAGCCGTTAGTATTTTGCTATTCTTATATGTTATATCATTAAGGAGAGGGTGGGAATTATCGTGAATAAAATAAGTAAGTTGTTAGTGTGTTTGTTTGTATTCTTTATTATTTTAACAGGTTGTGGGAAAAAGGTAGATACAGAAAAGAGTGAATTATATAGTAAAAAAGCAGAAGGAGCTATTCAACTGTTAAATAATGGGAAAAGAGAAGAGTTAAAAACACAATTCAATCCTGAAATGCAGGTAGGTATGACCAAAGAAAACTTTGATACAGTAGAGGTGGCAATAAAAGAAGCAGGCGATTTTGAAAAATTTGAAAAATCATCAATTCAAGAAAAGGATGGCATTTATTCGACAGTAACGATTGCAAAATATAGTAACCAAAAAAGAGTATTCACAATTAGTTATAATGACGATGAACAAATTGTAGGATTGTTTATTAAATAGGAGGTAAAAGAATACGATGTACATCACATTCCACATCGAAAAAACCACATGAGCCTAAAATCCTCATGTGGTTCCTTTTATATCAAGGTTCATCTAAACCTTAAATTACATCATACCGCCCATCATTGATGGGTCCATTCCGCCACCTGGCATCATAGGAGCATCTTTACCAGGTTTGTCGGCAATAATACCTTCAGTTGTTAATAACAGTGCAGCAACACTTGCAGCATTTTGTAAAGCTGAACGAGTTACTTTTGTTGGATCAACGATACCTGCATCAATCATGTTTACCCATTCGTCAGATTTAGCGTTATAACCAATGCCTAAGTCAGCTTGTTTTAGCTTATCAACAATAACAGAACCTTCTAATCCAGCATTTTCAACGATTTGACGAACTGGCTCTTCTAGAGCACGTAAAACGATTTGAACACCAGTAGCTTCATCACCAGTAGCTTCAATTTCAGCTAATTTAGGTAGAACGTTAACAAACGCAGTACCACCACCTGAAACGATACCTTCTTCAACTGCAGCTCGAGTAGCATTTAATGCGTCTTCAATGCGTAATTTCAATTCTTTTAGTTCAGTTTCTGTAGCAGCACCAACTTTGACTACGGCAACTCCGCCAGCTAATTTAGCCAAACGTTCCTGTAGTTTTTCGCGGTCAAAGTCAGATGTTGTTTCAGCAATTTGTGAGCGGATTAAAGCTACACGGTTTTCAATTGTTTCTTTATTTCCAGCACCTTCAACGATAATAGTATTATCTTTATCAACAACAACTTTATTGGCAGAACCTAAAGCTTCAATAGTTGTTTCTTTTAAGTCTAATCCTAATTCGTCAGTAATAACAGTTGCGCCAGTTAATATAGCAATGTCTTCTAACATTTCTTTACGACGGTCACCAAAACCAGGTGCTTTAACGGCAGCTACATTAAATGTACCGCGAATTTTATTTAATACTAATGTTGGTAAAGCTTCCCCATCAACGTCATCAGCAATAATTAATAATGGTCTACCTTGTTGTAAGATTTGTTCTAATAAAGGAACAATATCTTGGATGTTTGAGATTTTTTTATCTGTTACTAAAAGATATGGGTTTTCTAAAACAGCTTCCATTTTATCTGTATCAGTTACCATGTATTGTGATAAATAACCACGGTCAAACTGCATACCTTCAACAACGTCCAATTCTGTTTCGATACCTTTTGATTCTTCAATAGTAATAACACCGTCATTACCAACTTTTGCCATAGCTTCAGAAACTAATTCACCAATTGTATCGCTTCCTGATGAAACAGCAGCTACTTGCGCAATTGCTTCTTTAGAATCTACTTGTTGAGATAAAGCATGTAATTCTTCAACAGCCTTTTTAGTAGCAAGTTCGATCCCACGGCGAATGCCAATTGGGTTAGCTCCAGCTGTTACGTTTTTTAGACCTTCACGAACGATAGCCTGAGTTAAAACAGTTGCTGTTGTTGTTCCGTCACCTGCGATGTCATTTGTTTTAGAAGCTACTTCAGCAACTAATTGAGCACCCATGTTTTCAAAACGATCTTCTAATTCAACTTCTTTAGCAATTGTTACCCCATCATTTGTGATAAGGGGTGAACCGAATGCTTTATCTAAAACAACGTTACGTCCTTTAGGTCCTAATGTTACTTTTACAATATCTGCTAATGTATCAACACCACGCATCATTGAACTACGTGCGTCTTCTGAAAATTTAATATCTTTTGCCATGATTATTCTTCACCTCATAAATTATTTTATTCTACGATTGCAATAATATCTTTTTCGTGAACGATTAAATACTCAGTTCCTTCATATTTTACTTCTTGCCCTGTATATTTTTCAAACATTACAGTTTGATTTATTTCTACTGCTACTGGTGATTTTGTTCCGTTGTCAAGGGTACGTCCTTCTCCAACAGCAATAACAACACCTGTTTGAGATTTTTCTTTGGAAGCAGAAGTAAAGACGATTCCACCGACTGATTTTTCTTCTTCTTCTTTTACTTCAATAATTACGCGATCTCCTAATGGTTTTAACAATTGATATCCCTCCACAAATAAAAATTTTCTTTGTTTAGCACTCTTTTATATCGACTGCTAACTTACTTCTACATAATAACCATAAACTATTTTTTTTGCAAGAAATTTGCTAGCTAGATTTTTTTTTATGTTATGATAAAAGAACTAACTACTAAAGGGGTCTTTTTTTGATGACAATTAATAAAAATATGTTGTGGACATCGTTCTTTTTTTTAGCAGCGTTAACAAGTCCTATATTATTTAAAGCTTTATCAATACCCATAAATCAAATTCCAAATTTTATGGCAGTCATGTATGTTATAGGAGCTGCTGTCCTAATTTATATCAATCGACATACCACTAAGATTAATACGTTATCTAATAGCTCATCAAAATGGAGTAAAGTTATTGTGATTGGTTTATTAGGAATTTTTCTGAGTTGGTTTTTACAAACAATTTTAGCTTTAATCGAAATTCAAGTATTCAATCAGCCATTAGGCTCACAAAATACAGCTGGTATCACAAAACTCATAAAAAGTTCGCCATTCTTTATGGTAGCCGTCACTATTGCAGGTCCTATAATGGAAGAATTTGTTTTTCGATTTAGTTTGGTTAACTTTTTAAATCAAAAACTTAACATTTGGGGATCAGCTTTAATCAGTTCCTTAGTTTTTGCTGCATTACATGGGGACGGTCATTACTTAATTTATGGAGGACTAGGAATGTTTTTTGTTTATCTTTACAAGAAAACAGGATCCATTTTAACGTCCATTATTACTCATGCCGGAATGAATTCATTAGTGGTAGTATTACAATTATTGTTTCTATAATAAAAAAATCACATTCTTTATTGAATGTGATTTTTTCTTTATTCAGCTTCTTTATAATGAGCTAGGAAATAAATTAAAGTTTGCATTTCATTGGTTAAGTCTACATTTTGAACTTGAACATAATCAGGAACATCAAGTCGAACAGGAGTAAAATTCATGATACCACGAACGCCTGCGGCAACTAAACTATCTGCATTTTCTTGAGCAGATCCAGTTGGTACTGTAAGAATAGCGACTTCAATATGTTGTTCTTTAATTTGTTTTGACATATCATCTGAAGAATAAACAGGTACGCCATCTAAAATACGACCAACAATATCTTCATTTATATCAAATGCAGCACTAATACGAATACTGTCACTTTGGTGAAAACGATAATTGATCAAGGCGTGACCTAAGTTACCAACTCCCACTAGAGCAACATTTGTAAGCTTATCTTCATTTAATGTCTTAGCGAAAAAGTTCATTAAATTTTCTACATCATAACCATAGCCACGTTTTCCAAGTTCCCCAAAATATGAAAAATCACGGCGGATTGTTGCGCTGTCAACTTTAACAGCTTCACTCAATTCAGTAGAAGATACTTTGTTCTTACCTGAATCAAATAAAAATTTTAAATATCGATAATATAAAGGCAAGCGTTTTGCAGTTGCCTTTGGAATAGTTACTTCTTTCATTACTTTTTCCCTCACTTAACTAAAACCTATTGTATTGTTATGTACTTCACGTTAATAGAATAACGTTAGAAAGAAGTAATTGCAATTTTTACGCTTACAAACTAAAGAAAAATACACATATTATCGTAATTGAACGACCAATTAGTATAAAAGGTATGATAAACTAAGCAAAGAATATTAAAGGTGGAGAACAAGATGATTTTACTACAAGCTAATCAAATCTCACGTCTTTTTGGAGACGAAGTTTTGTTTGAAAATATGCAATTAGAAGTACAGGATAGAAGTCGAATAGCCTTAGTAGGGCGTAATGGTGCGGGAAAATCAACGCTCCTAAAAATTTTAGCAGGCATTGAAGAACCAGATAAAGGAACTATCTCAAAAACCAAGGATTTGACCATGGGCTATTTAGATCAGCACACAGGACTTGAATCAACTAAAACAATTTGGGAAGAAATGTTAACTGTTTTTGAGCCTATACAAAGAATGGAGCAACGTTTAAGAACTTTAGAAAATCAAATAGCAGATGAAATTATTCAATCTGATGAAAAAAAATATCAACAAGTACTAATTGAGTATGACAGACTACAGCATGAGTTTAACGAGTTAAATGGTTATGGCTATGAGTCTGAGATTAAGTCGGTATTACACGGTTTTAGATTTGATGAAAGTTATTTAGATCATTTGATTAGTAATCTTTCTGGAGGCCAAAAAACGAGACTCGCTTTAGCAAAATTATTATTAGAAAAACCAGATTTACTTATTTTAGATGAGCCCACAAACCATTTAGATATAGAAACGTTAAGTTGGCTAGAAAGTTATCTGAAAAATTATCGTGGTGCGTTACTTATGGTTTCCCATGATCGTTATTTCTTAGATAAAATAGTGGAAGAAGTTTACGAAATTAGTCGACGTAAAATGACTCATTATAAAGGTAATTATAGTCGTTACCTAGACCAAAAAGCTGAGCGACTTGAGAGAGAATGGAAAGAGTTTGAGAAGCAACAAGTTGAAATCTCTAAGTTAGAAGATTTTGTTGCTAGAAATTTAGTTCGTGCTTCAACAACGAAAAGAGCACAAAGTAGAAGAAAACAATTAGAAAAAATGGACAAAATGGATCGACCGCAAGGAGATGAAAAATCAGCTCATTTCCTTTTTGGGATTGAAAGACAATCAGGTCGGGAAGTTTTAGAAGTGGAAAAAGCAGCAGTAGGATATGATAAGACTGTTTTATGCGAGCCAATTGATTTTCAGATTAGAAAGCAAGAAGCCATTGCTTTAGTTGGACCAAACGGAGTCGGTAAATCTACTCTCCTAAAGTCAATCATTAATGATATCCCTTTTGTTAAAGGAAAAGCTAAAGTAGGGCATCATGTGTCAATTGGTTACTATGATCAAGAACAAGCCAATTTAAACTCACAACAAAGTGTTTTGGAAGAGCTATGGTCAGATCACCGCACAACCTCAGAAAAAGATATCCGAACGGTGTTAGGTAGTTTCTTATTTTCTGGAGAAGATGTGAAAAAAACAATTCCTTTATTGAGTGGGGGAGAAAAAGCTCGTGTGGCGTTGGCTAAATTATCGATGAATCGGGATAATTTCTTGATTTTAGATGAGCCGACTAACCACTTAGATATTGATAGTAAAGAGGTTCTTGAGAATGCCTTAATTGATTATGAGGGAACGCTATTATTTGTTTCCCATGACCGCTATTTTATTAATCGAATTGCAACTAGCGTTCTGGAACTTTCAGATAACGGTAGTAAACTATACCATGGGAATTATGATTATTATGTGGAAAAACAATTAGAAGAAGCACAATTAAGAGAATTACTAGGTGAAGAGACCAGCGAAGTTGTTGAAGTGAAAACTGAAACAAAAAAGAACTTTGAGCTGGATAAGCAAAAACAAAAAGAAAAAAGAACGTTAGAACGTCAAGTTGAGAAAATCGAAGTAGATTTACATGGAATAGAGGAATTGATAGAATCCATTCAAAAAGAGATGGAGTTACCAGAAAATCTTGAAGACCATGAAGCTTTACAGAAATTAAATCAGAAATTGACAGAGGGTTTTAACACTCAAGAAGCATTATTAAGTCAGTGGGAAGAAGTGTCCCTTGAACTGGAAGAATTTGAGTAAATGAATAAAGAGACTGTGGCATAAGTAAGAATACTTATGCCACAGTCTCTTTATTAGTCAGTCTGAAAAGTTATTTACCGTTAAATCCATCGGAAAACCCTCTTAAAAAACTATCTATTGAATCGATAAAATTAAAAAAGAAAACCATAATAATTAAACCAACGAACAGTAAAAAGAATCCTATTTTTTGCCATTTTGATAAGTGATGAATGAAATCGGTAAATCGAAAACTGAGTAAGCAAAAACCGATAATAGCAATTATTATTCCTAAATCTTCCATCATAAAAGAACTCCTTTTTTTATAGTCGTTATTTTGCCTATTTGAAAGGGGAAGTTCACTCCTTTTTCAAACTAGTTATTGCTTTTTCTATCTCGCAAATCGCTTCTTCGTCAGTTTCTTTGAGCAAACAGTCATTAAGAAAAAGTAATACAGCTTCGTTACCGGTTGCTAAAATACCGAGTGCCCAAGCGGCTGTTCCACGAATTACAGGTCGTGGGTCTTCTTCAATACACCTTAAAAGATTTGGAATCGCGGATTTATCTCTAGCATTTGTGAGGCCAATAATTGCATTTCTTTGTAGAGGTTTTTTCCCACGCCAAGATCCAGCAAGAATACCGTAAGTTTTTTTAAACTCTTTATTTGAAATAGTTAACATCGGCTTTAGTAAAGGCTGAATAATCTCTGGGTTAATTTCCATCTCTTCATGGAAATGATTGTTTTGTCTTTGATTAAAAGGACAAACTTCTTGACAGATATCACAACCGTAGATGACTGTTCTTATTTTAGGACGAAATTCCTCTGGCATCATTCCCTTTGTTTGAGTTTGATAAGATAAACATTTTTGCCCATTCATCCGACCGTCTCCTAAAAGGGCTGACGTGGGACAGTAATCCACACATTTTGTACAAGATCCACACTGGTTTTCTATAGGGAGGTCTGCCTCAAAAGGAATATTGGTCACAATCTCCCCCAAGTAAACGTAGGAACCAAACTCTTCTGTAATCAATAAGCCATTTTTCCCAATAAAGCCAATGCCTGCTCTTTGAGCGACTGCCACGTCAATTAATTCTCCTGTATCTACCATAGGTTTAAACATCATATCAGGATTATTGTGTGTTTGTTTTTCTATGAAGGCAATCAACTTATCCATTCTATCCCGTAGAATATCGTGATAATCAATTCCCCAAGAGGCCCGAGCGAATTTGCCTCTTTTTTCACCTCTAATTTTTTCAGGCGGATAACTCATGCGAGATGGGTAGGCAAGAGCAATTGAAATAATAGATTTAGGTTGATCAAAAATTAATTCAGGATAGATACGTTCCTCAATGTCTGGATGCTCAAATCCTGTTGTGTGTTGATTTTCTTTTTGCCCATAAAGACTTTCTTTTAAATGGTCAAAAGGCTCAGCTGTTGTGAAACCAATTTTATCAATACCGATTTCTTGGCTAGCTTTTATTATTTCCTGTTTTAAGGTGCCGTACATAGTGAATGAGTCCTTTTCGATTTTTTTATTTTAAGTATCTGATATTTAATCAGATATTTCAAGATAAAGACTAATAAATTGCGAAATTTATATAGTAGGGAGGGGAATGAACTATGTTGATTGGCGAAAATAAATTAGGCGAATTAGTAGATTTAAGTCAAAAGGAAAAAAAGGAAATTGGAAAATTTAGAAAGGAAGGGTGGTACTGTCCATCATGTAAAGAGTCTTTAATTATAAAGAATGGAGATGTCATGTGTTCGCATTTTTCACATAAAAAGAGTAGTAACTGTACGGCTTTTTCTGAAAACGAGTCTAGGGAGCATTTACTAGGTAAAAAAATATTAGCAGAAAATTGTGAAAAATATGGAGTTTCTTATAAAATAGAGGCGTATTTACCTAAATTAAATCAAAGACCAGATATTTTAATCGCAAATAAATACGCTATTGAATTTCAATGCAGTTCTCTGAGTGTAGAAAGATTTAAAGAAAGAACACTGGCTTATCAAAAGAATGGTTATCAGGTTATCTGGATTTTAGGAAAGAGACTTCAGGTAAAAGAAAAAATATCATCGCTTCAACAGAATTTTGTATATTTATCTAAACAAATTGGTTTTTATTTGTGGGAATTGGAAGTAGAGACAAAAATATTAAGAAATGTGTTTCTTCTTACTTTTACAGCGCAAAAACTGCTAAAAAAAATAAAACGGCACTCCTTATTAGAAATGAATATTCTTAGTATTTTAGACTTTCCAAAAAATGAAATGGAGTTTGGTTACCATGAAATTAAGACGGAGCTAAATTTTTTTCATCAAATAAGGGTATGGAATCATCGGTTAAATCAAAAACAGAGAAGGGAAATGCGAATACAAGCATATTTTTATGAGAACAATATCAATATAAGAGAGTTTCCTTGTGTTTTATTTTTACCAAGTTATCAAAGTATTCTATTAAAGGAAAAAGAATGGGTAGTAAGGCATTTGATTTATGACTTGTTAGAGAAAGAAAAAGACTTAAATAAATCAGATATTTTTAATGCAGTTTTTCTAAAATTAGAAAAACTAGAATTTAGAGATTACCCGTTAATTGGCAAAAAGAAATTGACGAGCTATCATACTTCTTTATATCTCTGTTTTCTAGAGCAAACTGGCATTGTAATAAGAAAGGGAAATAGGTATACATATCAAAAAAGGAAACTGAGTATCTCTGATTTTAGAAAGGAATTTTTAGGAAATTCATTAAAATATGTTATGATTAGTAAGTAAATTATGAGAGGGGCGTTATTAATTAATGAGTAAAACAAAACAATTACCAAATCGTTCTGATTTGTCAGTAGAAGAAACATGGGATTTAACACCAATTTTTAAAGATGATAATGCATTTAATGAAGCTTATGAGCTATTAAGTAAGAGGCTTGAGGATGCAAAGACTTATCAAGGTAGTTTAAATGAGAGTGCATCAGTCTTTTTTGAAGCGATTGAGTATTTACTAAGTGTTTACCGAGAAGTTGAAAAGATTTATGTGTATTCTCATTTGAAAAACGATCAAGATACAAGTGATACAACCTATCAAGCTCTTTATGCTCGAGCAAGTACTCTAGCGGCGCAATCAGGAGCAGCTTTATCTTGGTTTCAACCAGAAGTATTAACTTTATCTGATGAAAGAATTCAATCTTATTTTGAAGAAATGCCAGAACATGAAGTATATCGTTATTTTGTTAAACAAATGACAGACGACAGAGCTCACGTGTTATCAGCAAAAGAAGAAGAATTATTAGCTAACGCAAGTGAAGTATTATCTGCTTCAAGCGATACATTTTCTGTGTTAAACAATGCTGATTTGAAATTCCCAGTGATTGAAGATGAAGAAGGAAATAAAGTCGAATTATCTAGTGGATTGTATGGTCAAATGATGGAAAGTACCGATCGAAAGGTTCGTGAGGCGGCCTTTAAAGGCTTGTACAGTGTTTATGAACAATTTAGAAATACTTTTGCAAGTACTTTATCTGCCAATGTAAAAAAACATAATTTTAGCGCTAAAGTAAGAAATTATTCTTCAGCTAGAGAAGCAGCTTTAAGTAGTAATCATGTGCCAGAAGCGGTGTATGATACTTTATTAGAAGTGGTAGATAGACATCTGCCTTTATTACATCGTTATGTTGCCTTACGAAAAAAATTACTAAATGTGGATAGTCTTCATATGTACGATATGTACACACCTATTTTAGGAGATGCACCGATTAAGCATAGTTATGAAGAAGCAAAGGAGATTTCTCTAAAAGGTCTAGAGCCTTTAGGGGAAGAATACTTAGAAATCGTTAGAGAAGCTTATGCTGATCGCTGGATCGATGTGGTTGAAAATAAAGGAAAACGTAGTGGCGCTTATTCTTCAGGTAGCTATGATACGAAACCTTATATTTTATTAAATTGGCATGATAGTTTAAATCATTTGTATACCTTAGTTCATGAAATGGGGCATAGTGTTCATAGCTATTACACGCGAAAAACACAACCTTATGTTTATGGAGATTACTCAATTTTCTTAGCAGAAATAGCTTCAACTACGAATGAAAATCTTTTAACAGAGTATTTATTAAAAACAGAGACAGATCCTAAAATTCGTGCGTTTGTCTTAAACCACTATTTAGATGGTGTAAAGGGAACTATTTTTAGACAAACACAATTTGCTGAATTTGAGCATTTTATTCATACGGAAGATGCTAAAGGGACGCCACTAACAAGTGAATTTTTAAGTGATTACTATAGTGGATTAAATGCTAAATATTATGGAGATTCAGTTGAAAGAGATACAGAAATAGCCTTTGAATGGAGTCGTATTCCTCATTTTTACTATAATTATTATGTGTTCCAATATGCAACAGGGTTCTCAGCAGCCTCATCATTAGCTGACAAAATCTTGAATGATGAACCAAATGCATTAGAAAATTATTTAGGATTCTTAAAAGCAGGAAGCAGCGATTATCCGATTGAAGTAATGAAAAAAGCCGGAGTTGATATGACTCAATCTGAGTATATTGAGAATGCCATGAAGGTCTTTGAGGAAAGATTAAATGAATTAGAACAATTAGTTGAGACATTTTAAAAAAATAAACAGGTTTAGACTTACCTTTGGTAGTCTAAACCTGTTTTAGTGTAAATGAAGACGGTCATCTTCATTTACTGATGATAAAGCTCTGCAATTATAGTCTGTTTTAAATAAATCTTGAATCATTTCCCGTGGAGTATGCTCGTTCACAAGCACGCCAAAATCTCTATCGCAATTATAGTTAAAAATAACTGCATCGGAAAATGAGTTGATACCCATTTCGTGAGCAACTTGTTGGTCCATTTTAAAGAAGTCAACAATTAAACGAGACTCTCTATCCTGTGTGAATAGATCAATATCAACATTTAGTTCTTGTAATACTTCAAGAACTAATGCTTTAGAGTAATGTCTCTGCTCGTCACCAACTTTTTTTTGTAATTCAAATAAAAATTTTCTACCTATTTTTTTACTTTGTAATTGAACTGCTTTAAAATCAAGACAAGCAGAATAAATTGAAGTAAATAAATGATTTCTAAAGTTTAAATCCGCTAATGGCATGTGATGAGTCAATAAATAATTTTGAATAACTCTAGGGTTTAAAATCGGAATAATTCTAAAATGAATTTTTTCCTTTTCACGAGCTATGATATCTAAATATTTTTTTTCAGATGCCAAGCTGTGTTCATCTAGTGGATTGATAAACAGGTAAATCTCGATCAATAGTAACGCCTCCTAACCAATAAGCCACTTTCCTAGCTATCTTTAATCTATCAAATAAAAAATTAAAGGCAAAGAAAAAGGCTTGTGAAAAATATTATACTGAAATGTTTTCTTTATAAGCCAACATACGAGCGATTTTTTTATCTGCCTTACGAGTTGGAATGTCATATTTTTTTAAGGTATCCTTAAAAATAAGAAAACCTTCATCTGCATCAGAAACTTCCATTTCGATTTCATAATCTGTTTTACCATAATAAAGACTTTTATCTAAAACTAGTAAAACGTTTGACTTAATGAGCACTTCTCCTCTAGTAGTACTTAACTCGCCTATGGACTGCAAAGTTGATAGCTCAATACCATGACGAGCTAAATAGACCTTTACGTCACTAGTTTCTAAGTCTATTTGTTCAGATAAAGGAAGTTGTGAATCAAAAGAATCTAGGTAATCAGTTATTTCTAATAGAGTATGTTGATTAGACGTAGGTGTTTTTAATGTAAATTCAATTTTTTTATTAGATAATCTAACTCGAAGGCCCATCTTTTTAGATTTCAGCTTAAAATCAGGGGTATCAAAATAAATATTTGTTTGTGTTTTTAATGAACTATCAGTTAAATGATACTCATTTAATAGCATTTCATACTCTTCTTTAAGGAGCATATTTTTAAATTCAATTTCTATTTCTTTTGACATGTTGTCACCTCGCATAACATTTTACCTTTTTTTTAAAATAAAAACAATTTTTAACTTGTTTTTCTATCTCTAACGTTTTATTATCACTTATGATAAAATAAACGATGTATGCTTAAAGATGAGGGCGTGAATAAAATGACAGATAATGAGTGGAAGCTATTTCTAGCACCGTATGAACAAGCAATTTCGGAGTTAAAAGTAAAACTTAAAAGTATTAGACGACAATATCAAGAGAATAATTTACATACACCTATTGAGTTTGTGACTGGTAGGGTAAAAACAACAGATAGTATTTTGACTAAATCACGAATTAGAAATATTGATTTGAATCGGTTAGATAGTGATCTTCAAGACATTGCAGGCTTGAGAATTATGTGTCAATTTGTTGAAGACATCTATGAAGTAGTTGATTTACTTCGTCAACGAAATGATTTTAAAATTATTCAAGAAAGAGATTATATTGCCAATAAAAAAGCCAGTGGTTATCGTTCGTATCATTTGGTCATTGAGTATCCTGTTCAGTTGATTACAGGAGAGAAAAAATTATTAGTAGAGATTCAAATTCGGACCTTAGCAATGAATTTTTGGGCAACAATCGAACATTCTTTGAACTATAAATACCAGGGAGAGTTTCCAGAAGAAATCAATACACGGTTAGAATTGACTGCAGAAGCTGCTTTTTTACTAGATGAAGAGATGTCAAAAATAAGAGATGAAATCCAAGAAGCTCAACACTTGTTCTCATATCGTGGGTCAAATAAGAAAAAGGATTACAAGTCTTTAGACAATCAGGAGAAGGAAAAGAAAGAGGAGCATTAATAATGAAGATTGCAGTTGTTATGAATGATTCTCCTAAATCCATCAAGGTAGGAGGAGAATTGAAGCAAAAGTTAATAGAAGAAAAAATTGAATTGACCGAAATGACCCCTGATGTTGTCATAACTGTTGGCGGTGATGGGACGTTGTTAAACGCATTCCACACTTATGTTGACCAGTTAGATACAGTGCGTTTTATAGGTGTCCATACTGGACATCTTGGCTTTTATACCGACTGGAGAGATTATGAGATTGATCAGTTAATTAAAAGTTTGAAAGAAGATACTTCAAAGAGTGTTACTTACCCCCTCTTAGAAGTAGAATTAAACTATTCAGATGATAAGGAATCTAAAAGATGCTTGGCTTTGAATGAAGCAACTGTTAAAAATTTAGACAAAACAATGGTGGCTGAAGTATATATAAAAAATGAATTATTTGAAACGTTTAGAGGAGATGGCTTATCTGTATCCACACCAACAGGATCGACAGCTTACAGTAAAAGTTTAGGTGGAGCAGTTCTTCATCCCAGAGTAAATGTTATCCAATTGAACGAGGTTGCTTCAATTAACAATCGAGTATACCGTTCATTAGGATCACCGTTGATTATTGCAAATGATGAGTGGATTAGATTAGATTTAAAAAAGGGAGATAAGTATCAACTTCATATTGACCACTTTGTAACAAATCAGGAGAATTTATCATCGATGACATTAAAATTATCAGAAAAAAGAATTCAATTTGCATCTTATCGTCACACTCATTTTTGGAGACGTGTAAATGATGCCTTTATTGGTGAGTGAAGGGGAAAAGATTAGAGATGGAGTTTAGTTGGCAGGTAGATACACTAAATATGAAGTTAAAAACTTTTTTAAAAGAAAAAGGTGTTTCTAAGAAATTATTAGCTAAAATAAAGTTTCAGGGTGGCTCATTATTTGTTAATGAATGTATTCAAAATACTTTATTTGAGGTAACGAAAGGAGATGTAGTAAAGATTATTATTCCCGATGAGGGAGAGCATGAAACGTTACTACCAGATCCATATCCAATAGATATTGTGTTTGAAGACGAGCATCTTTTAGTTGTTAATAAACCAAGTGGAGTAGCTTCTATCCCCGCCCAGTACCACCCAAATGGAACTATGGCAAACAGGGTGAAATATCATTATAACCAGCAAGAGTATGTTAATCGGGTGGTTCATGTGGTGACTAGATTGGACCGAGATACAACGGGATTAATGTTATTTGCTAAGCACGGTTTTGCCCACGCAATGTTAGATAAACAATTGAGAAGTGGCAGATTAAAGAAGTATTATACTGCTATGGTAGGTGGAGAGATAGGTGATTTAGCTAAAAAAGAAACCATTAATTTACCAATTGGTCGAGATATGACATCTATTATTAAGCGTCAAGTAACGTTAGATGGTCAAACAGCGATAACTGATTATTGGTTAGAAGATAAGACTCAAGAGGTTGCCCAAGTAGGGATTCAACTTCATACGGGAAGAACACATCAAATTAGAGTTCATTTTTCAGCAATAGGTTGTCCATTACTAGGAGATAGCATGTATGATGGTCGCATGGATTTGGGAATAACCAGGCAAGCCCTACATTGTACAAGGTTAGAGTTAGAGCATCCTTTCACACAAGAAAAATTAGTACTAAATCAAGTATTGCCTGATGATATGATGGCTGTTATTCATCAAGAAAACAATTAAACTAGGAGGCAACCTTATGAATGAAGACGTAGAAATGGAACAACAAATTGAATTTTTAAGGCAATTGCTCCATGAAGACAAGATAACAGAGTTTAGAGAAATGTTTTTAGACTGGCATATTTATGAACAAGGACAATTTTACTTTACTTTGGATGCTAAAGAACGTCATCGCTTGTATACCTATCTATCTCCAAAAGAAATCGCAGAAATGTTTGATGTGATTGAAGAAGATCATGAAGATATGGAAGATTATTTAGCTGAGATGTCGCCTAGATACGTAGCTGACATGCTAAATGAAATGTATACAGATAATGCAGTAGATTTACTAAATCAATTAGATAAAAAAGAAATGACTAAGTATTTGAGCTTGATGAAATTAAAAGATGCTAAGCAGATCAAGGAGATGCTTGGGTATGAAGATAAAACGGCAGGCTCTATCATGGCAACTGAATATGTATCTATTGTTGCCAATCAAACAGTTCGTTCAGCTCTTAATTTGTTAAAGAAAAAAGCACAAGAAGCAGAAGTTATTTATTATGTTTACGTAGTTAGTGAGTCAAATCGCTTGTTAGGTGTTATTTCTTTAAGAGATTTAATTGTTTCAGAAGATGATATGCTAATATCTGATATTAAAGAAGAGCGTGTTATTTCTGTAAATGTCACTGATGATCAAGAAGATGTTGCCAAAACAATTAGAGATTACGATTTTTTGGCTGTTCCTGTTGTTGATTCGGATGATCGCCTATTAGGAATTATTACTGTAGATGATATTATTGATGTTATTGATGATGAGGCAGCAAGTGATTACTCTGGACTTGCCGGAGTTGATGTTGAGGCAATTGCAGAAACGCCTTTAAAAGCATCATTAAAACGACTACCTTGGTTAATCACCTTACTATTTTTAGGAATGTCTACAGCAACGCTTATTAGTCATTATGAAGTGCTGATTAATGAAGCAAGCATCTTGGCAGTTTTCATTTCCCTCATTACAGGGACTGCAGGGAATGCAGGAACACAGTCACTAGCTGTCGCTGTTAGGCGGCTTGCTATATCAGATGATAAAGGATCAAGCTTCTTTAAATTGATATTAAATGAAGTGTTAACAGGGGCAATTACCGGTTGTGTGACAGGGATTGTGGTTTTTGTTGTCATCGGTTTTTGGAAGCATAACTTTATATTAGGTTTTGTTATTGGTGTAGCTATGTTTTGTGCGATTACTGTGGCAAACTTAGCAGGAAGTTTTATTCCCGTATTAATGGAAAGATTAGGGTTTGATCCAGCAGTGGCGAGTGGTCCATTTATTACGACACTAAGTGATTTAACGAGTGTTTTAATTTATTTCAATATTGCAGGCCTATTTATGGGATTCTTTATAGGAACATAAACAAAAAAGAATTTAGCCAATCAAATGAGCTAGATTCTTTTTTTGTTGTGTCAAAAGACGCTTTATTTATCTATGTGGTATGATTATAATAGAATGATTTTTTGGGAGGTAAACACAATGTTAGTAGAACATAAAATAAGTGAAAAAATGACATGGATTGAAACAAATCAGCTTACAGAACATGAAAAAAATGTGATTTTAAACGACTATGACATCCCATTAGAAATATTAGATTATGTGACGGATATTTATGAGCAAAGTAACTATATACATGACCCAGTAGAGGGTGTCGATTTGGTGATAATCAATATTCCAACCAAATTAAATGAACAAAATAGATACATATCAAGGCCAGTGAGCTTCCTTATTAAAGCAGATATATTATTCACTTTTAATGAAGGGGAAACGATTATTGCTAATGAACTACTAAAGAAAAAAATAAATATTGAGAATGATTACTCACCTACAACGTTTATGTTAGAAGGATTAAATATCTTAGTTGATAGCTATATTCCTGTACTCAGAGAAATAACAAAACAGCGTCATAAATTAGATGATATGTTGACTAAAAAGTTAGCTAATCGTGATTTGATTAAACTGTCATATTTACAGCAAACATTGACTTTTTTTCTAAGTGCGACAGAAAGTAATGTAGATGTGCTGAATTTATTAACGAAATCTCGTTTTGGTATAGAATTCTCTGATGAGGAAAAAGAACGGTTAGAAGATGCTTTGATCGAGGCGGAACAAGTTGCACATATGACAGAACTTGAAGCCAAAATAGTTAATAAAATATCTCAAATTTTTGATAGTATTATGAATAATAATCTAAATGATACGATGAAGTTTTTAACAGTTTGGTCTTTGGCATTAGCCATCCCAACCCTAATAACTGGTTTTTTTGGTATGAATATCAACTTACCTAAATTAGATAGTACCTATGGATGGTTATATTTGATAATTTTCTCAATTGTTTTAATTATCTGGCTAATTCTTTCGCTAAAGAAAAATAGAAAGATGTAAATCATTAGGTTTAGCTAAATAAAAAGGAGCCAACACAAAGAATGGATATCTTTATGTTGGCTTCTTTTATTTACTTGAATGGAAAATCAACAATTCTGGTGCCGTGAATTTCTTTAACCTGCAAAAAAGAAAGAACAGAGTCCATATTTTCATGAGTAATCCCACCACCAGGTAAAAGGATGATACGATTATTAGCATATGAGATGAGGTCGTTAATATATTCTAAATTTTTTTCGATAGGTGTGCCAGCCATCCCGCCATGAGTTAAGATTCGGTCAACATGTCTTTCAGACAACCAATCAATAGCTTTAAACTGATTGTCACGACTCATTTCATCAAAAGCCATGTGAAAAGTTACTTGCATACCATCAGCAGCATCTAAGAGGATATTCATCGCTTCTTCATCAATCCAATTAGCTTCATTTAGACAGCCAACTACAATTCCATCAGCACCTATTTGTTTTGCTTCATAAATATCTGATTCCATTATTTTGATTTCAGTATCAGTATAAACAAAATTTCCACCACGAGGTCGAATAATAGTCCTAACTGGAATATTTTTTTCAGCACAATAAGAAACTGTCTCTGTCATAACTCCTTTACTAACAGTCGTTCCGCCTACAGCTAAATTATCACATAACTCTATTCGATTTGCTCCAGAAGCAATCGCGTTTGGAATATTAGTAAAGTTTTCAGCACAAAATTCTTTTATAATCACGAATGAATCCTCCAATTTGTATAATCTTAAGTTAAGAAAAGTATAGCATAAAGCAGATACTGATTCCTCTTTTTTTGTGATAGAATAAGGATAATATTTAATGAGGGAGCAAGTGAAAAAATGCTAAAGAAAAAAATAGAATACGGACGTGGCTTTATGCAACAGCATTTAGCTATTTTTAAATGTCCAAAATGTTCTGAAGAATTCAAAGAAATTAAAGATAATAGTGCAGTGTGTGTAAAAGGTCATCGATTTGATTTTTCTAAAAAAGGAACACTTCATTTTCCACCTCACCATATGACGAGTGATTATGATAAAGATATGTTAACAAGTCGTAGAAAAATGATCCAAAAAGGATTGTATCAACCTCTTGAAGAAAAAATATCTTTTTTATTAAATGAAATAGATCAAGATGAGTATGTGGTAGATATGGGATGTGGTGAGGGAAGTTTTATTCAAAGGATTGCCAGTAAAACTCCCAAGCCCTTAAATTATTTAGGTTTTGATTTATCAAAAGAGGGTATTCAACTAGCCAGCGATTTTTCAAAAGAAGGCTTTTTCTTTATTGGAGACGTTACAGATATGCCTTTTAAAGATGCTAGTATAGCAGTATTACTGAATATATTTTCACCTAGCCACTATGAAGAAATGCTGAGAGTTTTGAAACCAAAAGGAACTATAATCAAAATTATCCCAGAAGCAATGTATTTAAAGGAAATGAGAGCGAACTTCTATCATGACAATCCTGAAAAACAACTTTACTCGAATGAAAATGTATATGAAAAATTCAAGAAAGATGTTAGCTTAGTGAAAGAAGAGAGAATAACTTATACTTTTCCAGTTGTAAGTGAAGACTATGAGGATGTTTTGTTGATGTCACCAATTCATTGGGGGGCCTCTGAATCAGCTAAAGTATATGCCAAGGAGCACCCGTTCAACGAGTTAACTATTGATGTGAAAATATTAATTGGAAAAAAATCATAGTTTTCATGTTCTAGGTTGTATTAATGATTGATAGATGCTATACTATTGTAAAGTCATTTTCAAAGGTTTTTATCAGATTCCTGTTCTGATAAAAGTTGTTGAGGGATGGCTCCCATCAACGTAACGACTCGCAGTGAACTGACACCGAGACGATACGTTTTTTTTTATGTAAAATTATGAATTATGATAAATAAATTGATGAAGAGAGAAGTTGAAAATATGAATCACATAGTCCTTTTTGAGCCACAGATCCCTGCAAACACAGGTAACATTGCTAGAACATGTGCGGCCACTAATACACCATTACATTTAATAGAACCTTTAGGATTTTCGACAGATGATAAACACTTAAAGCGAGCTGGATTAGATTATTGGCATGATGTTAATATAAAGTATTATCCTAATTTAGATGATTTTTTAAACTCAATTGAAGGAGAGCACCTTCATTTAGTTAGTAAATTTGCTAGAAAAACATATAGTGATGTAAATTATGACGATGGTGAAGATCATTACTTTATATTTGGGAAAGAAACAACTGGTTTACCGGAAGAATTTATGAGAAAGTGCGAAGAAAAATGTATTCGAATTCCGATGAACGATGAGCATGTTAGATCATTAAATCTTTCAAACACTGCCGCTTTAATTATTTATGAAGCGTTGAAACAACAAGGGTTTCCTAATTTAGAAAAAACGCATATTTATGATAATGATAAGCTTAGCTAGAAAGGGACTAGTCAATGAAATTATACTTCACACGACATGGTAAAACAGAATGGAATCAAGAGATGAGGCTTCAAGGAATGAAAGGGGACTCTCCACTGCTTCCAAAAAGTTTAGAAGAGATAGAACAATTAGGACAGCATTTAAGAGAAATCCCATTTACGGCTATTTATAGTAGCCCTTTAAAACGTGCCAAGATGACAGTGGAAGGTATTCGCCAAGAATTGGAAAATGCCCCACAAATTGAGTTTTCAGATAACTTGAAAGAGTTGGGGTTGGGCGAACTTGAAGGAAAGAAAATAGTGGATAGTAGAGAAAAGTATCCTAAAGAAATGTGGACACTTAGGAATGATCCAAGCCAATATGATCCGTCACCTTTTAAAGGCGAGCTTTATGAGGATATGTTAAAAAGAAGCGTTGATTTTGTTAATGAAGTAGTTCAAGAAGTAGAAGATGGGCCAATTTTATTTGTAAGCCACGGAGTTACTTTAGGTGGCTGTATTCAAACTTTAGTAGGAACGCCGCTTAAAGATGTGAGAAAGCAAGGCGGCTTATCTAATAACAGCTTAACGATTGTTGATTATACCGATGGAAAATTTACCTTGGAAAGTTGGAATGATTCTAGTTTTTTAGTTTAATAGCAAGCCAATAAGATGGGAGGTTGCCCTTATTTTTAATGAAGAAGAAATGGAAAAAAAATACATTGTCGGCCAAGTTGTGACAACATTTTATGACAATCCAACTAATTTTTACAAAGTATTATTAGTTAATGTGAAGGAAACAAATACATCATATACAGCACAAGAAATAGTCGTTACTGGAACGTTTGGACAAATTCAAGAAGACGAATTATATCGTTTTTATGGAGATGTGGTCAATCATCCAAGATACGGAGAACAATTAAAGGTAGATAGTTATCAGCAAGATAAGCCAACCTCAGCATCAGGAATGATCAACTATCTATCCAGTGATAAATTTCCAGGAATTGGTAAAAAAACGGCTGAAAATATAGTTACTTTATTTGGTGAAAATGCAATTGATAGAATTATTGAAGACCCAGATAAATTAAATGAAATCAAAGGATTAAATGCAAAAAAAAGAGTTATGCTAGTTGAGACAATTAAAGAAAACTACGGAATGGAACAAGTTATTTTAGGGTTAAACCAATATGGTTTTGGGAGTCGACTTGCTTTTAGTATTTATCAGTTTTACAAAGAAGAAACACTTAAAATAATTAATGAAAATCCTTACCAATTGGTAGAAGACATTGATGGAGTTGGATTTAAAAAGGCAGATGCATTAGCTGAACAAGTAGGTATTAGTGCAGATTCACCTCAAAGGATAAGAGCAGCAATTGTTCATGAATTATTTCAAAGTTGCTTAAATTCTGGAGACACATATATGCAAGCTAGGGAACTTCTAGAAGTTTCTTTGACAACATTAGAGAGTAGCAGACCAGTAGAAATTAAGCCAGCTAATATTGCAGATGAAATGATTCATCTAGCAGAAGAAGGTATCATTATCCAAGAAGAGACTAAACTTTATGAAAAATCGTTATATTTTTCTGAGGTTGGTATAACAACTTCTATTAAACGTTTATTAAAACGAAAAAAAGAAATTTCGTATCCTAAAAAAGAAATTGAAAAACAAATTAAAGCGATTGAAAATTTGTTTGGGATTAGCTATGGAGAGTCGCAAATAACAGCGATCAAAGAAGCAATTGTTTCTCCTTTCTTTATTTTGACAGGGGGGCCAGGTACAGGTAAAACAACCGTTGTTAATGGGATAGTGACGCTTTTTGCTGAATTAAACGGCTTATCACTTAATCTGGATGATTATACACAAGAAGTATTTCCTATTCTTTTAGCGGCTCCCACAGGTCGAGCTGCCAAAAGAATGAATGAAATGACTGGTTTGCCAGCGAGTACGATTCACCGATTACTAGGTTTGACAGGTCGAGAAAAAGAAGTGCCAGATGAAGCGAAGGAGTTAGAAGGAGGTTTATTAATTGTAGATGAAATGTCGATGGTTGATACTTGGCTTGCTAATACGTTATTAAAGTCTATCCCAAATAATATGCAGGTAATTTTTGTTGGGGACAAAGATCAGCTACCTTCAGTTGGTCCAGGACAAGTTCTAACAGATTTATTAGCTGTGGATGAAATTCCTAAAAGAGAATTAACTGATATTTATCGTCAGGAAGATGGGTCAACGATTATCTCTTTGGCACATAGTATTAAAACGGGACAAATGCCTCTTGATTTGACAAAAAATCAAAAAGATCGCTCCTTTATATCGTGTTCCGTTAATCAAATTGAATCCGTAGTGGAACAAGTTGTACTTCGAGCAAATGACAAGGGCTTTTCTTCTAAAGACGTTCAAGTTCTAGCGCCTATGTACCGTGGAAAAGCGGGAATAGACCAACTAAACCATATGATGCAACAAATATTAAATGACAACGATGATGGAACAAGAAAAGAAGTGAAGTGGCTTGATAAAGTCTATCGTATTGGGGACAAAGTTCTTCATTTAGTCAATAGCCCAGAATTTAATGTCTTTAATGGTGATATGGGAGAAATAACAGGAATAACATATAGTAAAGATACGGACGATAAAGTAGACGAAATGACTCTTTTATTTGATGAAACTGAAGTTATATATAAGCGTCCAGAATGGAATAAATTTACATTAGCTTATGCGTGCTCCATCCACAAATCTCAAGGTAGCGAGTTTAATATGGTCATTTTACCTCTTGTTAAACAATATGGCCGTATGCTACAACGAAAATTAATATACACTGCAGTTACGAGAAGTAAAGATTTTTTGATTTTAATAGGTGAAGTTGAAGCATTTAAGTATGCAATTGAGAGCGAAATGATTCCAAGGCAAACTAGCTTAAAAGAGCGCCTGATTGAGACAGATTCGGCTCTTCAATTACAAGAGTCTAAAATGAATCAGTATGAAGAAGAAAAGGTAGCTGAAGTAAAAAAAGAATTAGAAAAAGTAGAATTAAAAACAGAGGGAAAATCCACAAAGCAAATTTCAAATATTTCATTATTTGAAGAAGAATCCAGTACGAAAGAACCAGTTAGTTATGAACTGACAATGGCTCTTGTAAGAAAAGGAAATATTGATCCAATGATTGGTATGAAAAAAATGACACCTTATGATTTTATGTAAATTAAAAAAGGACACAAAAAAA
>CBCPLQ010000004.1:0-156783 GCA_965119435.1 uncultured Vagococcus sp.
ATTAAAAACAAATCTAATAGATTTGTTTTTTTTTTAGGAAAAAATTAAGACAAAATCAGACCTGATTTTGTCTTAATTATTATTTCGAAATCGAAAAATTATTTTTCTCTTATTACTTCAATTTTATAACCATCAGGATCAGTAATAAAGTAATATGATGGAGGAACGCCAGGTAAGTTTTTTAAATTGGTAATGTTAAAGCCTGCTTCTTGATGTTTTTGATGAAGAGCTTCAAGATCATCTGTTGTTATTGCGATATGACCATATCCGTTACCTAGATCATAGCCATGAGAATCGTAGTTATATGTTAGTTCAAGCTCGTAAGAATCACCTGGTAATACAAGATATAACAGTGTGAATTTATGTTCAGGGAAATCTCGCCGTCTACTTTCTTCAAAATTAAAAGCTTTTTTATAAAAATCAAGTGAAGCTTCAAGGTCTTTTATGCGTACACAAGTATGTGCCATTTTCATGTTCAAAACCATCCTTTCGTTTATACATAAATCATATCATTTCTTTGAAGAAGCTTCTAGTTATAAACTTATATTAGAAAAATTAATATTAATAATTAAAAAGGAGAAAAAAATGAAAAAATTTATTAATCAAGAAAGTATTACATATATTTTTTTTGGTATCTTAACGACTGTAGTTTATTTTATCACAAGATTTTCGGTAGTAGGGCTAACAGGTAATTCAATGTTAGGGGTTGTAATAGCACAAATTACTGCAATTCTATTTGCTTATGTTACAAATAAGTTATTTGTTTTTAAGAATACTGAGTGGGAAATTAGGATTGTTATAAAACAGTTAACGACGTTTATTTTGGGACGCTTATTTGTCTTTATATTGGATGTAAGTATAACTTATATTGCTGTTCAAAAATTTTCTGATTTTTTCATTAAAAGTTTATTTCTTGATAAAATTAATTACGATTTTATGTTGTTTAACCATTCACTTACTAACAAATTCATTGGTTCACCTGAGCTTCTGAATGAATTTATTTTTGCATTACTAGTTCAAATCTTAGCTATTATTATTAATTATATAATTTCTAAAAAAGCTGTATTTAAAAAAAATAAAATATAACTAGGTTAAACTAGAATACTTCATTGCTTGTTAGATATAAGAAAATTATAGGAATTTAAGTTAGCTTAAAGTGATTTGTTTTATTGTATTTAACTTTTTGTCCACTATAAAAATTTAGCAAAAGCTATTTTGACTAAGACTAATTATTTAGAATTATGATTATATGTAAAAGCCCCTTAAAGTTAGAAAAAATCTGACTTTAAGGGGCTTTTATATATAATATATTTTTTTTAATTATTAAAAAAGGCTAATGAAATGGTTAAATCATAATTTATAAAATCTTTGATTATTTTTATTTCACCTATTTTATTTTGGTAAACTCTTTTGTAAGTGCCACCGAGTATAGTTGGAAATACTTGAATATTGGTATATTTTTTTAGCAATAAATCGGCTTTGTAACTATCTTCTAATGCGATAAAACCTAGCATTTTCTCATCATGATGCTCATCATTTGTTCCTAAAAAAATAGCAACACGATTGCTATCTGATTTTATATCGTAAAGTATTTTGGCATATGTGTTTGGGATTAATTGATCGTACAATTCAAAAATATTCTGTTCCTCATATTCTTCAAAATTATTGACTAAATCCTCATTAGTTACACCAGCATAATAGGTTGAAAAAAAATTATTTGCTTTCAGTTGTTGAATTGTTTCAAATAGAAGTTGTTGCTCTTTACTATTATAGAGTAAATTAATTTTAGTATGAAGGTACTCCTTATTTCGTATTGAAGTGACGCGATGAATTTCATTTGAGGAACCAAAATTTTCATTGGTTTTTTTTATCTTTCTCACAGTTGTACCTATCTGGAAATTAGAAGATTTGTTTTTTTTATTATTTAAGACATTATAGAATTCTTCCTCTTCCTCATAACCAATTTTATGGGTAGAATTAGCTTTTAATCGAATAACCTTTTTCTCTGCATGATAAAACATGTTCTTAATTTCTTTTTTATATAATAATAGTGAGGCAACAATTAAAGAAATACTAGATATAAACAAGTAGGCATACCAGATCAAAGAATTGTTAAAAGTTAGAACTAAGGCAATAATCCAAAAAACAAATACAAATCCTCCTATAAATTTTAAATTTCTCATAATTTTTATAGCCCACCTAATCAAACTTTTTCTATACATCTATTTAACCATAGTTTATTCATTAAAACAATCTATCGTAAAAAAGTTAACCAGTAAAATTAGTAGAAATTTGCTGAAAAAATGTTGAATTGTCTGTATAATAGAAAGGAGTCTTATTACTATGAGGGGGTCTAATTGATGGATGATAATATTTATGCAGTTGTAGATTTAGAAACAACTGGCACTAACCTTGAGCGAGATAAAATTATTCAATTTGCATGTGTTCTTGTTCAAAATGAGAAAATCATCAATTATTTTTCTACTGATGTAAATCCCCTACAAACTATCCCTAAAAATATAGAACATCTAACAGGTATTAGTAACCAACAAGTTGCTAGTGCTCCTTACTTTGAAGATATTGCTCCAATTATAAGGCAATTAATTTCAGATTGTATTTTTGTAGCCCACAATGTCTATTTTGATTTTGCATTTTTAAATAGTGAATTAAATAGGGCTGGTGAAAAAGAGTTAACAACTAGATGTATTGATACTGTAGAGTTGTCTCAAATCCTATTTCCAACATCACCAGGTTTTAGAGTATCTGATTTAGCAGAAAATTTAAGCTTAACTCATGAGAATGCTCACCAAGCTTTAAGCGATGCTTATGCCACTGCAGAACTATTTATTAGACTTATAGATAAAATTAAAAAAATTCCATTTTTAACTTTAATTAAAATGAAAGATTTATCTTACTTTTTAGGTGTCGAAAATTATCTGCTCTTTGAACAAGCAATAGCTGTTAAAGAGAGTTTTTTTTCAAAGGAAAATGTGTTTGATGATATTAAAACTATTGGAAATATTTCTTTAAAGAATAAGAAATATGGTTTCAAAGAGAAAAATGAACTATTTGATGAGACGTATCCAAGAAGAGTTACGGAGAAAGAAAAATTATTCAACTCATCTTTTGTTAACCGAAAATCGCAAGTACAAATGATGGATGAAATAAATGATTTTTTGTGTGAGAATAAACAAAAAAATCTGATAATTGAAGCGAGTACAGGTAGTGGTAAAACTTTGGGTTATTTATTACCTCTTAGTTATGATCGGGCTCAGTTTCCTATTACAATCTCAACAAGCACTATTCTTCTTCAAGAGCAGTTAATAGAAACAGCTTTGGAGCAAGTCGAACAAATTAGTGGAAATAAATTGTTCGGAATTGTATTAAAGAGCCATCAACACTATATTGATCTTGATAAATTTAGTAAAACTCTTACAGAAGGAGTGACAGAGCAAAAACAGTATGCTATAAATCAGATGGCAACACTCACTTGGTTAATGGAAACGGAAACTGGAGATTTAGATGAGATTAACCTAAATAAAAATCATTCTTTTTTTGATCATGTAAAACATGGAGGCATCCATACATTAAATAAAAATTCCGCGTTTTATAAAGAAGATTTTATTAAATTTTTAAATGATAAAAAGAAAGCTGCTGATGTTATTGTTGTTAATCATGCTTTTTTATGTGAGGAGAATAGAAGAGATATACCGCTTATTCCAAAATCATCCACTTTAGTTATTGATGAGTCACACAAACTGATTAATCAAATAGAGTCAAAGGAAACAATTTCTCTTTCATTTAATCATGCATATTCTCTTTTAAGGAAGTTAAGAGAAACGGAAGAATCTAGTTTAGCTTTATCACATTTAAATAATGAGAAGTTAAATCGTTCAGTTGAGTTACTTGCAACCTTTGCGGTAGACGTTAAGGAAGATTTACAATGGTTAGAGCAATTCTTAATTGAAAAAGCTGAATTATCTGATAGTAAGAGAGAAGTTTTATTTGAAGAACTTGAAGATACTTCAACTTGGCCAATTAAGATGAGAAAAAATTTAAAAGAGTTAATGACTATCTTGAATGAAATGAATCAAATAGCAGATGATTTTAAAAATGAGGTTCTTAAAGAACTGGGAATGACTCATGTAAAAGATTATTTTATGTTGACAGACTATCTTCACTTTTTAGAAGGATTCTCAAACTGGAATAAAAGATTTTCTCTCTTTTTTAGAGTACACGAAAAAATAAATGTAAAATGGCTATGTGTAAATAGAAATCATTTGAAATTATGTATGCTAGATTTCTCTAAATTATCCATCCAAACTACCTCTTGGTACAAATCGTTTAAGAAAATAATTTATACAAGTAGTACACTTCAGCTGGATATAGATTCTAGTTATTTTGAAAAACAATTGGATATTCCAGATGCAAAAAAAATAAAAATAGTAGATACTTTTAATTATAGGGAGAATGCTAAACTCCTGGTTGTTTCTCAAGACAATAATGAAAATTTTAAAAATAAGAAAGCTCAAGTCAACTTTATTAGCCAAGTTATTATAGAAAATAAAGAAATAGGTAAAAACTCTATGTTAGTGTTGTTTACATCTCATCAAGTATTGAAACAAGTCTATCATCACTTGCAGCAATATTATAATCAACATAATGTAGATATCTATGCACAAGGTATTACAGGAACTAAAGAAAAGATAATTAAACAATTCACAAAAAAAACAGGTGGAATCATTTTAGGTGCTAATAGTTTTTGGGAAGGAATTGACTTAAATTTACCTGAGTTAGATCTAATCATTATGACTAAACTACCTTTTGATCCACCAAAAAGGCCTCTAGTAGAAGCTAAATATCGATATTTAGAGAGCCAAGGAAAAAATGCTTTTTATGAAGAGGCTATTCCTCAGGCAGGAATGAGATTAAGACAAGGTTTAGGCCGATTATTAAGATCTGATACTGATAAAGGAATAATCTTGCTGCTAGATAACCGACTAACAAAATCAAACTATAGTCAACAGTTATTAAGCTATTTGCCAAAAGGTTTATTAGTTGAAGAGTGCACTTTAGAAGAAAGTTTAATTAAGACCGCATCACTTTTTACAGAAAACAACTGAAAATAAAAATGAAAATTGTTATAATTATGATAGAAATTAACTAGAAGGGAAGATATAAGTGAATAGAAAACGAAACCAACAGTTAAAAATTTTTAGTTCCATTTTGATTTTAATGATCATATTGGTTGGTGTTATCTTATTTCAGTCTGCTTCTCCAATGAGAAAGGCGAAGAGCCAAGCGATTAAGATATCAAAAAACATTGCGAATATATCTGAAGTAGAAGATTTCTATTGGTTTACACGAGAGAAAACTTATTTTACTGTGGTTGGAGTAGATAAACAGAATGTTGAAAAAGTTGTTTTCTTACCTCAAGATGGCACAGAAGCAGTTGTTATGAATCAAAGCGAAGGAATTACTAATGATGATGCGATAAAAAAAGTATTAGGTAAGAAAGAAACAAAACGTATAAAAAAAACATCTTTAGGTATGTATGAAGGTGTGGCTGTTTGGGAAGTTGTTGCAGATAGTATAGATAGCGGAATAAATTATTATTTAGTGGATTTCAAAAGTGGAAAAATTATCAGTGACATAAAGCATATTTAAAAGGGGAGGAAAATTATGGAAGTATCTAAAAGAGTATTAAAGTTAAAGCCATCAGCAACACTAGAAGCCGCAGCAAAAGCAACAAACCTTGAAGAAAATGGAGTTCAAATTTTAAATTTGGCATTAGGAGAACCAGACTTTAATACACCTAAAAACATTCAACAAGCTGCTATAGAATCTATTAAAAATGGTAGCGCTAGTTTTTATACATCAGTTGCTGGACAAAAGGAATTAATTGAAGCTGTCGTTACTAGGACAAAAATTGATTATGGATTAGATTACGACCATAATGAAGTGGTTGTTGGAACAGGCGCAAAATTTATTTTATTCATTCTTTTTCAAGCTATATTAAATGAAGGAGACGAAGTTATCCTTTCTTCACCTTATTGGGTGAGTTATAGTGAGCAGGTCGAACTTTGCGAGGGAATACCAGTTTTTGTAGAGGGAATTGAATCAAATCATTTTAAAGTAACTGTGGAAGATTTAGAAAAAGTAACTACTTCAAAAACTAAGGCGTTTATTTTAAATTCACCATGTAATCCTACTGGAGCTATTTACACAAGAGATGAGCTTGAAAAAATTGGTAAATGGGCAGTTAAACATAATATTTTGATAGTTGCCGATGATATTTATGGCAAACTAGTTTATAATGGGAATGTCTTTACGCCAATTGCTAGTTTATCTAAAGAGATTAAAAATCAAACAATCATAATCAATGGCGTTTCTAAGAGTTACGCCATGACCGGATGGCGTATTGGTTATGCTTTAGGAGATGCTGAAATAATCTCTCAAATGATTAAAATTGCTTCTCAAGCAACAAGTAACCCGACTACAGTTAGTCAGTATGCGGCAATAGAAGCTTTGACTGGTGATCAAACTGAAGTTGAAGTGATGCGAAAAGTATTTGAAGGTCGTTTAAACCATGTTTATCAACGACTTCAAGAAATACCAGGATTTAAAATAGATAAGCCGCAGGGAGCTTTTTATTTGTATCCTGATGTATCAGAATGCTTAACTTTATGTGGCTACGATAATGTAACTACTTGGGTAAACGATTTGCTAGAAGAAGCACACGTTGCGGTTGTAACAGGTGAAGGTTTTGGAACATCCAAACATATTCGCCTGAGCTACGCAACAGACTTAGAAACATTAGATTTGGCAATTGATCGGATTATTGCTTTTGTTAAAAAAAAGCAAATCAAATAATTAAAAATGGATGGGGCGTTGAAATGAAAACAATACAAATTATTGATTCAAAAAATTATGTAGGAGAAACAGTTAAGATTGGTGCTTGGATCGCTAATAAACGTTCAAGTGGTAAAATTGCTTTCTTACAATTAAGAGATGGTTCAGCATTCTTTCAAGGAGTACTTGTTAAGAATGAAGTTGGAGAAGAGTTATTTGATGTAGCAAAAAACTTAAACCAAGAGACATCAGTCATCGTGACAGGTGAGATTCGTGAAGATACGCGATCAAAATTTGGTTATGAAATTGGTATAACTGGTTTAGAAGTAGTCGGTGAGAGTCATGATTATCCAATTACACCAAAAGAGCACGGGATTGATTTCCTAATGGATCACCGCCATTTATGGTTAAGATCTTCGAAACAACATGCTGTAATGCAAGTTCGTAATGAATTAATTCGTGCAACTTACGAATTCTTTAATGACCGTAACTTTATAAAAATTGACCCACCTATTTTGACAAGTAGTGCTCCAGAAGGAACAACGGAGTTATTTGAAACAGATTACTTTGGAGATCCTGCTTATCTATCTCAAACAGGACAACTCTACTTAGAAGCAGCTGCGATGGCTTTTGGTAAAGTATTTTCATTTGGCCCAACTTTCAGAGCTGAAAAATCTAAAACACGCCGTCATTTAACAGAATTTTGGATGATGGAGCCTGAGATGGCTTTTGTAACTCAAGAAGAAAGTTTAGAAATACAAGAACAATACATTGCCTTTATGATTGAAAAAGTATTAGAAAACTGTGATTATGCATTAGATGTTTTAGGACGTGATAAAGAATTACTTAAAAAGTACACAGATTTACCATTCCCAAGAATTTCATATGATGAAGCAGTAGAATTATTACAAAAAAATGGATTTGACGATATTACATGGGGGGACGATTTTGGCTCACCACATGAAACATTTATTGCTAACCATTATGAAAAACCAGTATTTATTTTGAACTATCCTAAGTCAATGAGTCCGTTCTACATGAAACCACATCCAACTAGGGATGATGTTGTTATTCGTGCCGATTTAATTGCTCCAGAAGGATATGGAGAAATTATTGGAGGTAGTGAACGTGCCATTGGTTTTGATTATTTATTAGAACAAATTGAAAAAGACGGTTTAGATAGAAAAGACTATGAATGGTACTTAGATTTACAAAAATATGGTCCCGTTCCTCATTCAGGTTTTGGTTTGGGATTAGAAAGAACTGTAACTTGGGTTTGTGGGATAGAACACATCCGTGAAGCTAGTCCCTTCCCTCGTTTATTACATAGAATTTACCCATAAAAATAAAAATAGAGGATAAGACAAAAGTCTTTCCTCTATTTTATTTGACTTTTTTTAGGTGAGATAGTATTCTATATATATGAACTACAGATGTAAATTATTTTATATGAAGAAGGGTGATTGAATTGAAACAAACAGTCAAAATTGATGGTATGAATTGTGACCACTGTGTAGGAAAAATAGAAAAAGCTGTCTCTAATTTAGAAGGTGTAGAAAAAATAAAAGTTAAATTAAAGAATGCTGAAGCAAAAATTAAATATGATGAATCAAAAATTGAGTTAGATAAAGTTTTAGCAGTTATAAATGAATTAGGTTATGAAGCAAGTAGTATTTAATACTAAAAAAACCAAACATGAGAGGGACGTAAGTCGTAACTTATGTTTGGTTTTTTATTTATACTAAATTGAAAAGATGGGCAACTAAAGTCGTTAACATAGTAATTCCCACACCAATAATTGTTGGAACTATAAATGAAATGAAAGTCCATTTTTTACTTTTTGTTTCTTTATATATTGTCATAAGTGTAGTTGAACAAGGCCAATGGTATAAGGTGAACAGTAATACGTTTGTTGCTGTCAACCAAGTCCAACCATTGTTGACTAATAGTTGATGAAACTCATTAAGAGAAGTAAAATCAGTGATTGTACTCGTAGCCATGTATCCCATAATCATAATAGGAATAACAATTTCATTGGCAGGTAGACCTAAAATAAATGCCATTAAAATTGTTCCATCAAGACCCATTAATTTAGCGAAAGGATCAATGAATGCAGTAATTGATTGTAAAACAGATTGATTTCCTACTTGCACATTGGCGAGAATCCAAATAATTAATCCAGCTGGTGCAGCTACAATAATAGCACGCCATAAAACAAATAATGTTCTATCAAAAATTGAACGTACAATGACTTGCCCAATTTGAGGTTTCCTATAAGGCGGTAATTCTAAAGTAAAGGAAGAAGGCAGCCCTTTTAAAACGGTTTTAGATAGTAATTTTGAGACCCAGATAGTTGAAGCCACACCAAGCAAAATAACTCCTGTAAGGAAAGCAGCTGACTTAACTGAGCCAAACATTCCAGAAGATGATCCTGCAAAAAACATAGTGATGACAGCAATCAAAATGGGAAAGCGACCATTACAAGGGACAAAATTATTGGTGACAATTGCAATTAATCGCTCACGAGGAGAATCAATAATTCTTGCTCCAACAACCCCAGCTGCATTACAACCAAATCCCATACACATTGTTAAAGCTTGTTTCCCACAAGCGCCTGCTTTTTGGAAGTATTTATCTAGATTAAAGGCAACTCTAGGTAAATAACCAAAATCTTCTAGCAGTGTGAAGATAGGGAAAAAGATTGCCATAGGAGGTAGCATAACAGCGACAACAGTAGAAAGAACTTTGTATATTCCGTCAATTAAAACACCTTGAACGATAGTAGGAACATTCATCTTTGTTGCGGTAACTGTTAGCCAGTTTCCAAAACTATTAAAAGTATCAGCTAAAAAATCAGAAGGGCCATCAGCTCCAACAATAGTGAACCAAAAAATAAGCATGAGCAGAAGAATCATAATAGGTATCCCAGTACTTTTTTGAGTTAGTATCTTATCTATAGCTCGATCTCGTTTGTCAAAGTCTTCATTTCCATAACTGATTACTTCATTAGCAATAACTGAAGATCGATCCAGTAAAGCTAATATTTCAGTCTCGGAATCATCGTGAAGTTGATTTAACGCATCTCTCATATAAGGGTTTGCTTTGATACTGCCAGTGATAACTTGTTCAACTTTGTCCATTAATTCATCTAGACCTTGTTTTTTTACAGCAGATGTTCCAACTACTGGAACGCCAAGTAACTCTTGTAACTTTAATAAGTCAATGCTAATTTTTTTCTTTTTTGCCTCATCCAATAGATTGACACAGACTATCACATTGGGAGTGATTTGCATAATTTGTAAGACAAGGTTTAAATTTCTTTCTAGACTTGTCGCATCACAAACAACAATAGTAGCTTGTGAATCTTTCGATTGAATAAAATCTCTAGCTACTTCCTCTTCTTGAGAATGTGCCATTAAAGAGTATGTTCCTGGTAAATCAACAAGGACGTAACCTTGATGATTATGTTGAGAGTAACCTTGTGCTAAATCAACAGTTTTTCCAGGCCAGTTACCAGTATGTTGTCTCATTCCAGTTAGTTCATTAAAAATTGAACTTTTACCAACGTTAGGATTTCCTGCTAGGGCAATTGTTCGATCTGTTTCATCCTTTTTTTGAATCACGAAAGTTTCTTTTTTTTCTTCCATCATTTAACAATCACCTCAACGTATTTAGCATCACTGTTTCTGAGTGCTATGGTTGTTCCGCGGACTCGATAAGCGATGGGATCTCCTTTAGGACTGACCAAAACTTTTTTTACAGGTGTTCCTTTGTAGAAACCTAAATCTAGCAGTCGTCTTTTCATATCTAAATCTGGATGAGTGATGTTATCAACATAAACTTCTTCATGATCTTTAATCATTAGCAAATTCATTACTTCTCTCCTTTTTAGGTTAACCTAATCTTTTTTTATTATAATCCTAATACCATTAGATATCAACCAATTTATAAGAGATATTGTATAATAAAGATGAAAAAAAATATTTAATTCGTTATAATAACGATAGTTGTTAAAAAAGGAGGATTATAATGTCTATTGAAACGTTTATTAAGCAATATTATGTTGAGAGAAAAGGGACAAGTTCTTTAAAATGGGATGGAATGGCAGATAAGTTCTCATCGGAGGATCTTTTACCTTTGTGGGTGGCTGATATGGATTTTAAAGTACCAGAAGAAATTCAACAGGTTTTGACTAAGAGAATTGAACATGGTGTTTTTGGATATTCTTTAGTGGAACCCTCTTATTTTAATGCATTCTTTAGTTGGCAAAAAAAGCGACATAATATATTATTAGAAAAAGAATGGGTACGTTTTACAACAGGAGTTGTCAATTCATTTAATTTCTTAATCCAATCTTTTACTGAAAAAACAGATGGAGTAATTATTTTAACACCAGTTTATTATCCGTTTTTTGATGCAGTCAATAATAATGAGAGACAATTGATAACGTCATCATTGGTTAAAAAAGAAGAAAAATATTATATTGATTACCATGATTTTGAAGAAAAAATTATTAAAAATAAAGTGAAATTATTTCTACATTGTTCACCTCAAAATCCAGTTGGGAAAGTTTGGTCTAAAGAAGAGTTATCAAAGTTATTTAAAATATGTCATAAACATGGCGTTAAAATAATTTCAGATGAAATTCACCAAGATTTTATTCAACCAGGTAAGGAGTTTATAAGTGCATTATCAGTAGATGAGTTATTTTTAGATGATCTATTTGTCCTAACGTCAGCCTCTAAAACATTTAATCTTGCTAGTCTTCTGCATTCTCATTTATTAATTCCAAATAAGAACTATCGAAAAATCTATGATGAGCATGCAAAAAAAGTTATTAATAATCCAGTAAGTTTATTTGGAGTATTAGCGACTCAAGCAGCATACGAGAATGGCGAGTCTTGGCTAAATGAATTGATAGTAGTTATTGAATATAATTTCGAAATTTTGAAAAATGAATTATCAAAAAAACTACCTGAAGCTATTATTTTTGAAAAAGAAGCAACCTATTTAGCTTGGATTGACTTGTCTGCTTATATTGAATCACAAGAGATGTCTGAAGTGATAGAAAAGCAAGTTAAAATAGCCATTGACTATGGTGAGTGGTTCGATAGTGATAGCTCAGGATTTATTAGAATGAACTTGGCTACTAAGCCAGATAATATATTAGAAGCCGTTAATCGGCTAGTAAATATTTTAGAAGTTAAATAATTCTTGTTATTAAAAAAGTTTAAATTTATTTAAATGTGTTATGTTTAAAGTAGTTTTTATAAAAAGTATGTGCTAGACTTGTTTTAAATTGTTATTTATAGGAGATGAAATATGGAAACTCGTAAAAAAAGAAAGAAAAAAAAGAGCCCATTAAAGAAAACTGCTTTTATTCTTTTAGGTGTACTTGTAATCTTATTAGTTGGCGTAACAGCATTTGCAGGGAAGACATATTTTGATGTTAAAAGTACAGCTAATAAAGTTAGTAAACCGGTCAAAGGTCGTCCAGATGCAACCACTATCAAGGATGGAAAAGCATTTTCAGTTTTAATGTTAGGTATTGATACAGGAGAGTTTGGTCGTTCAGACGTTGGTCGCTCTGACACATTACTTGTTGCAACCGTTAATCCAACTGAAAATAAAACAACACTATTAAGCGTCCCTCGTGATACACGTACTGAAATAGTCGGTCACGGGACTGTAGAAAAAGTTGCTCACGCTTATGCCTATGGACAAGAGAAAATGGCACTAGATACTGTGGAAAATTTATTAGATGTTCCTCTAGACCATTACGTGTGGATTAATATGGAAGGGTTTGAAGCATTAGTAAATGCTGTTGGTGGTGTTGAAATAAACAATAAATTCGAATTTGAACAAGATGGTCATACTTTTACTAAAGGGAAAAATAAATTAAATGGTGATCAAGCTTTAGCTTATACACGAATGAGATATGAGGATCCAAATGGGGATTATGGTCGTCAAGCTAGGCAACAAGAGGTTATTGGCGCTATAGCAGATCAAGCTTTAACGTTCAATGGTGTAACTAAATATAAACAAATATTAAAAGCAATCGAAGATAATATGAAAACAGATTTAGAACCGGATGAAATGTTTAAAATAGCCAAAGACTATCGCGAGTGTTTTAAAACAATTGATGAAGAAACTCTTAATGGAAATGGCGAAATGATAGATGGACTCTCGTATCAAGTGATTCCGGATGAAGAACTTGTTAGGGTACAAAATTTATTAAAACAGCAACTACCTAAATAAAAAAAGAAGTTAGGAAAAACTCCTAACTTCTTTTTTTATTATGCTAAGGCACCCATTGGATCCCAAGGAGCAAGAATAGTAACATCGTCATTTTTAATAACAGTTTGTAAATCAGGTGTTAGGAATTTTTTATCAATAACAATTTGGTAAGTATACTCATTTAACCAATCATCGCTCATGACAAAATATCCTTTAGTACCAACCTTGTCTCCCCAGCTATTTTCAACTTTCCATTTAGTTGGTTGTCCGTCTACTATATTGACACCTGTAATTACCATAGCATGAGTCATTAAGCTTTCTCCGTAGTCAAGACGCTCAGCTTTAGTCATTTGATAATCAACATCTAAGGTATCAGACACACTGTAGGCATCGGTTGCCATAATACCAGATTCTCTGGTAGATGATTGACCGACATCACAACCAAACCAAACAGCTTCTCCAGCTTTAAGTTGCGCGATTGCTAAATCTTTAAACGTATTAATATCCAGATTTAAATGACGAACTTCTTTTCCACCAACAACATTACCTAAAAGTTCAACAGAATACATTTGATTATAAGGTTTATCGTTAGTTGGAGCATTAATAATACTAATATAATCAGATAAATTACGCCCGATAAATTCTTCATAGAAACTCTTTGGTGTTAAGTTTTGATTTAAATGATAGTTTCCATCAGTATCCACATAAGAAAAATCAAATTTTTCAGGTGGTGTACCTAGAGAAGTAGCTAATAAGTTATAAACTTCTTGTAGCATTTTTTCTTTGGCACTTTCTATTTCTTTAGTAGAGCTATTTTCTTCACTCATCTTTCTTAAAGTAGAAGCGTCTTTTCTTAATTTTTTATTTAAGAAATCATTCAAATCTCGACTTTGAGAACTACTAAAAGTTTCTGGCATAATTTGTTTAGGAACAATGCCATATTTTTGAATAAGAGCGACTAACATGTCCCATTGCCCACCATCTTGTTGGGGTGTTTGAAGAAGAAAAGAAACTTTTCGGCTACTCAAGTCTTCACCACTAGTCGCTAAAATATTTTCATAGAAGTAGTTAGCTTTTTCAAATTTATCCCAGAAAAAAGTGAAATTTTGAGATAATTCAAAATCTTTAATTTTAAAAGTTTGACTTATATGATGACGAAATGTATTGAGAGCTGCAAACATCCAACAGCGACCACTCTGTTTTTGATTGGATACATTTCCTGTATCTAAATCAATCGAAAACACAGGATTATTTTTTACAAGGGCAGCTTGATTTTCTGAGGACGCTAAAATACCATTCTTTGTTACTGACCTTTGGCTCATTAGGTGGTTCTCTACTGAATTATATGTTTCATTATATTGTTTGATTTGTTCTATAGAAATTTCTTTTGCCATAAATTTAATCATCCTCTCATAATTTGAATACACACTTATTGTACTCCTTTTAAATAAAAAGAAAAGTATTTTGAATATCTATTATCGAGTAGCTTCAATTGGCGAAAATATGTTCGCTATGGTAAAATAAAGCAGTCAATATACAACCAAAGGAGAAAGCATCCATGATAGAAAGACAGACTGATCATACCTTTGATTTGGTTTCAAAATATGAGCCTTCTGGGGATCAACCAGAGGCAATAAAAACTCTTGTAAATAATATAAATAATAATGAAAAGGCGCAGATTTTACTTGGTGTGACAGGGTCTGGTAAGACGTTTACTATGTCTAATGTCATTAAAGAAGTGAATAAACCTACCTTAATCATTGCCCATAATAAAACTTTAGCAGGCCAATTGTATAGTGAGTTTAAGGAGTTTTTTCCAAATAATGCAGTGGAATATTTTGTTAGTTATTACGATTATTACCAACCAGAAGCTTACGTTCCATCAAGTGATACTTACATTGAAAAAGATTCTAGTGTGAATGACGAAATTGATAAATTACGTCATTCAGCAACTAGTTCTTTACTTGAAAGAAATGATGTTATTGTGGTAGCTTCTGTTTCTTGTATTTATGGTTTAGGAGATCCTAAAGAGTATCAGGAACAAGTCTTATCTCTAAGAGTCGGCATGGAGATGGAAAGAGATCAACTTTTAAGAGAGTTAGTTGATATTCAATTTGATAGAAATGACATTGATTTTCAACGAGGACGTTTCCGCGTTAGAGGAGATGTCGTTGAAATATTCTTAGCTTCTAGAGATGAACAAGCCTTGAGAATTGAATTTTTTGGAGATGAAATTGATCGAATTCGTGAAGTTAATGCCCTAACAGGTGAAATTATTACGGATACGGAGCATGTAGCGATCTTTCCAGCAACACATTTTGTTACAAATGAGGATCAAATGGAAGCGGCTATTACAAGAATTCAAGATGAATTAGATATCCGTTTGAAGGAACTGCGTACAGAAGAAAAATTGATAGAAGCTCAACGCTTAGAACAACGAACCAATTATGATATTGAAATGATGCGTGAGATGGGATTTACATCAGGAATTGAAAACTACTCCCGCCATATGGAGGGCCGTTCTGAAGGTGAACCACCTTATACACTAATAGACTTTTTTCCAGAAGATTCTTTAATCATGGTTGATGAATCTCATGTGACAATGCCTCAAATTAGAGGAATGTATAATGGAGACAGGGCGAGAAAACAAATGCTGGTAGATTATGGCTTTAGATTACCAAGTGCACTAGATAACAGACCTCTTCAATTAACTGAGTTTGAGAGCCATGTGAATCAAATAGTATATGTATCAGCGACACCAGGACCTTACGAAGCAGAACAAACAGATATTGTAGCTCAGCAAATAATTCGACCAACAGGTTTACTTGATCCAATCATCGAAGTTCGACCAATCATGGGTCAAATTGATGATTTAGTTGGTGAAATTAATGAACGAGTAGATAAAAATGAACGTGTCTTTATAACAACGTTAACAAAAAAAATGTCCGAAGACTTAACCGATTACTTTAAAGAATTAGGTATAAAAGTTAAGTACTTGCACAGTGATATAAAAACGTTAGAGAGAACTGAAATTATTAGAGATTTGAGACTAGGTGAATTCGATGTATTAATTGGTATTAATTTACTAAGAGAAGGAATTGATGTACCTGAAGTGTCTCTAGTTGCCATTTTAGATGCTGATAAAGAAGGATTCTTAAGAAGTGAAAGATCATTAATCCAAACAATAGGGCGTGCAGCAAGAAATGAGAACGGTAAAGTGATTATGTACGCTGACAAAATGACAGACTCTATGACCCGTGCGATTGATGAGACGATGAGAAGACGTGAAATTCAAGAAGAATACAATAAAGAGCATGGAATTGTGCCAAAAACAATTATTAAAGAAATTCGAGATTTAATAAGTATATCTAAAGTCAGTGATGCGGATGAAGAATTTAGTTTGACGGAGCAGTATGAGAGTTTAAACAAAGAAGAAAAATCTGAATTATTATTTGAACTTGAAACACAAATGAAAGACGCTGCTAAGGAATTAGATTTTGAAAAAGCAGCATTATTAAGAGATACTATACTTGAACTCAAGTCTGGTAAATAAAGGAGGTTCACCATGGCAAACGATAAAATAGTGATTCGTGGCGCACGTGCTCACAATTTGAAAAATATAGATGTAACTATCCCTAGGGATAAGATGGTTGTGATTACAGGACTTTCAGGATCAGGAAAAAGTTCTTTAGCGTTTGACACACTTTACGCTGAGGGACAGCGCCGCTATGTTGAAAGTTTATCAGCATATGCAAGACAGTTTTTAGGTCAAATGGATAAGCCTGATGTAGATAGTATTGATGGTTTAAGCCCAGCTATTTCAATTGATCAAAAAACAACGAGTAAAAATCCTCGTTCAACTGTAGGAACAGTGACAGAAATCAATGATTATCTGAGGTTACTTTATGCAAGAGTTGGTCATCCAATTTGTCCAAATGATGGAACTGAAATAAGTAGTCAATCTCCAGAACAAATGACTGATCGTGTTTTAGAGTTGGAAGAAAGAACTAAGATTCAAATATTAGCACCAATTGTTCGTGGAAAAAAAGGTCAACATAAAAAAGTATTTGAAAAAGTAAAAAAAGAAGGTTTTGTTCGAGTAAGAATTGATGGAGAATCTTATGATATTGAAGAAGTACCTGAACTTGAAAAGAATAAAAAACACTCAATTGAAATTGTAGTAGATAGAATTGTTGTTAAAGAGGGTGTTCGTTCTCGTCTTTTTGACTCCTTTGAAATGGCACTACGATTGTCAGAAGGTTATGCTTTAGTTGACGTTATGGGAGACAAGGAAATGTTGTTTAGCGAACATTATGCTTGCCCATATTGTGGTTTTACAGTAGGTGAAATCGAGCCACGACTATTTTCTTTTAATACGCCTTTTGGTGCTTGTCCAGATTGTGATGGACTTAGTATCAAACTAGAAGTAGATGCAGACTTAGTTGTGCCTGATAAAACAAAAACGCTAAGAGAAGGTGCGATTGCCCCTTGGAATCCTATTAGTTCGAACTACTATCCGCAAATGCTAGAACAAGCTTGTACTCACTTTAAAATTGATTTTGATATTCCTTTTGAAAAACTGGAGGAAGAACAACAAGATATTATTTTAAAGGGATCAAGTGGAGAAGAGTTTCATTTCCACTATGAGAATGAATTTGGAGGCGTGAGGGACGTAGATATTCCTTTTGAAGGTATTTTGTTGAATATTAAACGTCGCTATCATGAAACAAATAGCGATTATACAAGAGAACAAATGAAACTTTATATGACAGAATTAACGTGTGAAACATGTCATGGCTATCGTTTAAATGAAGAAGCGTTATCGGTTAAAGTAGATGGAAGGCATATAGGTGAAATAAGTAATCTTTCAGTAGGAGATTCACTAGCTTATTTTGGGCAGCTAACTTTTGGTGAACAGGAACAAATGATAGCCAACCCTATTTTGAAAGAAGTAAAAGACCGATTGAGTTTTTTACAAAATGTTGGACTTACGTATTTAACGTTAAGTCGTGCAGCAGGAAGTTTATCAGGTGGTGAGGCGCAGAGAATTCGATTAGCAACTCAGATAGGATCTAATCTTTCAGGAGTTCTTTATATTTTAGATGAGCCATCTATAGGACTACATCAAAGGGATAATAATCGATTGATAGATTCCTTGAAAAAAATGCGAGACTTAGGTAATACTTTAATTGTTGTAGAGCATGATGAGGATACCATGCGTGCAGCGGATTACTTAATTGATATTGGACCTGGTGCAGGAGAATTAGGTGGCGAAATAATTGCTGAGGGAACGCCTGAACAAGTTGAGAAAAATGAAGCTTCTTTAACGGGGCAATATTTATCAGGCAAGAAACAAATTCCAGTGCCAACTTCAAGAAGAGAAGGAAATGGGAAAGAAATTATTGTGAAAGGCGCTAGAGAGAATAACTTAAAAAATCTAGATGTCGCTTTTCCCTTAGGTAAGTTCGTTGCTGTGACAGGTGTTTCTGGATCAGGAAAGAGCACTTTAGTAAACGGTATTTTGAAAAAAGCGTTAGCACAAAAAATTAATCGTAATTCTGAAAAACCGGGTAAGTACACATCGATAACTGGATATGAAGATATCGAAAAAATTATCGATATTGATCAAAGCCCAATCGGTAGAACACCAAGAAGTAATCCAGCAACTTATACGAGTGTTTTTGATGACATCCGTGACTTATTTTCGAAAACAAATGAAGCTAAAATCCGCGGGTATAAAAAGGGGCGCTTCAGTTTTAATGTGAAGGGCGGAAGATGTGAAGCTTGTCGCGGTGATGGTATTATTAAAATTGAGATGCATTTTTTACCAGATGTTTATGTTCCGTGTGAAGTGTGTCATGGACAACGTTATAATTCAGAAACATTAGAAGTAAAATATAAAGGGAAAAATATTGCTGAAATTTTAGAAATGACAGTAGAAGAAGCGGTTGACTTCTTCAAAGCGATTCCTAAAATTCATCGAAAAATGCAAACAATTGTAGATGTGGGACTGGGATATGTAAAATTAGGCCAATCTGCAACGACTCTTTCTGGTGGAGAAGCTCAAAGAATGAAATTAGCAAGTGAACTTCATAAACGCTCATCAGGAAAGAATTTTTATATTTTAGACGAGCCAACTACGGGATTACATGCTGATGATATCAGTCGACTAATTGGGGTCTTAACTAGATTAGTAGATGCAGGTAATACAGTACTAGTTATTGAACACAACCTAGATGTCATTAAGACAGCTGATTATATTATTGATCTGGGCCCTGAAGGTGGAGATGGTGGAGGGACAATTGTAACCACTGGAACGCCAGAAGAAGTCATCACCGTTGAGGAAAGCTTTACGGGTTATTATTTAAAAGAGGTAATGAATAGATTTAAATAAAAAATCAATCAAGGTTCTTTATGGAGAGCCTTGATTGATTTTTTTATGCATTAACTCGTTTTATTTCTCGTTTCATATTCATGAAATAAGTAACAACAGTGAGTAAAATACATACAATAAATAGTGTCAATGTAAGTGTTAGGGGGGAAAATTGTACTGAACTGATACCAAGAATTTTTTGGACTAAATTAAATAAACTGGTTTTAAATGCAGGACTTGAAATTTTAATCAACAAACTCAATAAAATTGGAATCATAACTAAAGTAGCGATAATAAACAGTTTTTTAAATCCAGAAACGCGATCATTAAATATACCAGCAATTGAAGCAATCGAGCTGAAAAATAAAAGGAAAACGAAAAGTAGTAAAAAACCGGTTATCAGGTCTTCTTTTGAGTAAATGTCAATAAAGAAGAGGGTCAAGTTAAGTTTAGTCATTAATTGATTACCGAATTGCTTTATGCCAATAAGAATGAATGAAAATAAGGCAGAAAGAATTGAGTTAGAAATAATCGACGATAAAAATATATTATTTCTAGACATACCGTTTTGGATAAATAATTTGAAGTCAGAGCTAGCACCCATGTAAGATAAAATAGACATGAAGACCATAGAAGCAAACATCATATCTGAATTCACATTATTGTTTGTTCCAGTAAAAATAATACCAATTAGAGGGAATGCGATAGAGAATAGTAAAAAATAGCCAAAGAAAAAGGCAGCAAATTTCATTTGATATTTAAATCGATATTTGATTGCAGACGTTAATTTCATGATAAAAACCTACTTTCTTTTTGTTAATTGAACAAAATAATTTTGTAAACTTAATGGTTTAACTTGGATTTCATTAGGGATAATATCAGGGAGTTCTCCGGATACATGGATATTAATAAAATCACCTATTTCTTCACTACCAATAACAGTCAAGTTATCTACAACATTAGACATAGCTTCACGAGGACCAGAAAGGGTATGAATTTCTTGAAGAATATCCTCGACATCTTTTTGAAAAATTAGTTTTCCGTTATCAAGAATGATAACGTTCTCTAATAAATTAGTGATTTCTTCTATTAAATGCGTTGAAATAATGAAACTTCTCGGTCTTTCTTCAAAGCTCTCAATGAGAGATTCATAAAAAAGATTTCTATGTGCAGCATCTAGCCCAAGTACAGGTTCGTCTAAAAAAATGTAATCACAAGGCACACATAAAGAAACAATTAATTTAGAAATACTCCTATAACCTGTAGAAAGTTTCTTAAAAGTTGATTTTTTATTTAACTCAAAGGAAGTAGCCAACTTATTAGCAAATTCCCAGTCAAAAGAGCCATAAAAGTCTTCTGATACTTTAAACATTTCTTTTACCTTCATACTAGAAGGAAATAAATTGTCCTCACTCATCAAATAAATACGATTTAGTAGTTTTTCATTATCGGTTACCTTGTTATTCTCTAGTAAAATGTCTCCAGAACTTGGAAAATTACGATTATTAATAATATTTAATAGTGTACTCTTGCCAGCACCATTTCTGCCAAGTAGACCATAAATTGTATTCTCTTTAAAAACAATAGATACATTTGACAAAGCATTTTTTTCTTTATAGATTTTACTAACTTTTTTAACTTCTAATTTCATGCTTGAAACCCTCTTTCTAAAATGACTTTAAGTTCATCTAAACTAATATTCAATTTTTTTGCGTCTTGAATTAATTGGTTCACATCATTTGTTAAAAACTCTTCTTTTTTAATCATTTTAATTTTTTCTTTAGCTCCTTCTAATACAAACATTCCAATACCTCGTTTTTTTTCTATTAAGCCTTTATCGACTAACAGGTTCATTCCTTTTAGAACAGTTGCAGGGTTAATTTGATAACCTTTAGAAATCTCAGTTGTTGAAGGGATTTGAGTTTTTTCTTGGTAAGCCCCGTTTAAAATTCCTAATGAGATTTGGTCAGCCACTTGTTGAAAAAGGGGGTTGCTCCCAGAATAATTAAAGTCCATATTTTCACCTCATCACTTATTCGGTTAGTTGCTTATGTAACTAACTATATAACAAAGCAGGCTATATGTCAATATTTTTTTGACTATCTAATGATACGCCGGGTATGTTATAATGAAACAATTGAAAGTAAGGAGTGAAACAAATGGAAGAAAAACAAGTAGAGAGTCTTCAATTAGTGGTTATTACGGGGATGAGCGGAGCTGGTAAAACAGTGGCTATTCAAAGTTTTGAAGACATGGGATTTTTCTGCATAGATAATTTACCTCCTAGTTTAATTCCTAAGTTTTGGGAATTAATAAAAGAGTCTGGGAAAATAACTAAAATTGCTTTAGTGATCGACTTAAGATCGCGTGCTTTTTTTCAAGAAATCCAAAGTATGTTAATTGAAATTGAAAATACTAAATTAGTAGACACAACTATTATGTTTTTAGATGCATCAGATAAAGAGTTAGTATCTAGATACAAAGAAACAAGAAGAACTCATCCGCTTGCTATGGATGGATTAGTTACAGAAGGGATTTCCAAAGAGCGTAGCCTTTTAAATGAGCTTAAAGCTGAAGCTCAATTAGTAATTGATACAACTAAGTTAGCTCCTAGAGAATTAAGAGAAAAAATTATGTCTAATTTTAAATCTCATGATACATCAACGTTTAGAGTAGAAATGGTTTCATTTGGATTTAAATATGGTTTGCCAATTGATGCTGATATTGTTATGGATGTACGCTTTTTACCTAATCCGCATTATGTCCCTGAACTTAGACCCATGAGCGGAAAAGATCAACCTGTATATGATTATGTAATGGCGTCAGATCTTACAGAAGATTTTTACCAAAAATATGAGGAATTAATTCTAAGTATTCTACCAGGTTATAAAAAAGAAGGGAAAATGAGCTTAACGATTGCTATTGGATGTACCGGTGGGCAACACCGTTCTGTGGCATTAACGGAACGATTAGGACATCGCATTGAGGAAGATTACAAAACAAATATAACGCATCGAGACATGGGAAAAAGAAAAGAATCGGTTAACCGCTCATGAAAACTTACCGAATCAGAAGACCTAAAATTGTCGTGATAGGCGGCGGTACGGGACTACCAGTTATTTTAAAAGGGCTACGCTATCAAAGTGCGGATATTACCGCAGTAGTCACAGTAGCTGATGATGGTGGAAGTAGTGGGAAACTTCGGCAAAGTATGAACATGAGCCCGCCAGGAGATTTACGAAATGTGCTCGTAGCATTGTCAGATATGCCTCAAATGTATGAGAAAATTTTTCAATATCGCTTTAAAGAAGAAGATGATTTTTTAGCAAATCATACTATTGGTAATTTGATTATTGCTGCACTTTCTGAAATGAAAGAAAGCACCTATGATGCAATTCAATTATTAACAAAATTTATGCATGTGGATGGTCATGTTTACCCAGCTTCAGAGAAATCACTTACGTTACATGCGAAATTTGAAGATGGTACTGAAGCCGTCGGAGAATCCAAAATTGCTGAAGTTCGTAAAGCAATTGATTATGTTTTTGTGAAGAACACAATGGATGATGAAGAGGTAAAAGCATCTAGAAAAGTTGTCACAGCTATTAAAGAAGCTGATATGATTGTATTAGGACCTGGGAGTCTGTATACTAGCATATTACCTAATTTGATGATTGAAGATTTAGGTGATGCAATAGCTGAATCAAAAGCTGAAGTTGTTTATATTTGTAATATCATGACACAAAAAGGCGAGACAGAACATTTTTCAGATGCTGATCACATAAGAGTGCTACATAAACATTTAGGAAGAAAATTCATTGATACTGTTTTAGTCAATACAGAGCCTATACCTGAAGATTATATGGACTTTGATATTTATGATGAGTATTTAGTACAAGTTCGACATAACTTTCAAGGATTACGAGATGAAGATTGCCGAGTTATCTCAGCTGATTTTTTAGAATTGAAAGATGGAGGAGTCTTCCATGATGGAAACAAAGTAGTAGAAGAGTTATTTAGGTTAGTTTTTGGTACGAAATATTAAATTGTAAGGGAGTGAGTCAGGATGTCTTTTGCAGCAGATGTAAAAAAAGAACTGACCACATTGGAAGTTCATAAAGAACACGCAAAAGCTGAGTTAGCAGCTCTAATTCGTATGAATGGAGCGGTAACATTAGTTAATCGAAAGTTTGTATTAAATGTGCAAACTGAGAATGCTGCTATTGCTCGCAGAATTTATACTTTACTGAAGGATCATTACCAAGTAAACAGTGAATTATTAGTAAGAAGAAAAATGAAGTTAAAGAAAAATAATGTTTACATTGTTCGTTTAAAGCAAGGAACACAAACAATATTAAATGATTTAGAAATTATGGATGGGCATATGTTTAATATTCAGGTATCGCCTTTAATCATGGGAAATGAGCAAAAAATGCGCTCATATTTGAGAGGTGCCTTTTTGGCAGGAGGTTCTGTGAATAATCCAGAAACAAGTCGTTATCATTTAGAAATCTACTCGATGTATGAAGAACAGTGTAATGATTTGTGTACGATGTTACAATTCTATGGTTTGAATGGTAGAGTTTTAGATAGAAGAAATGGTTTTATTGTTTATTTAAAAGGTGCAGAAGAAATTGCTGATTTTCTTGTCTTAGTTGGGGCAACTAATGCTATGCTTAAATTTGAAGACGTTAGAATTGTTAGAGATTTGAGAAACTCTGTTAACCGGCTAATGAACTGTGAAAATGCCAATATGAATAAAACAGCAGATGCTGCTAGACGTCAGATAGAAAATATTCGTATGATAGAAGATAGAGTTGGGCTCGACACCTTACCAGAAAAATTAAAAGAAGTAGCAGAAATTAGGTTAGAAAATCCAGAAATTAGTTTGAAAGAATTAGGTGAAATGTTACCTTCAGGAGCAATCACAAAATCAGGAATTAATCACCGAATTCGTAAAATTAATGAATTTGCAGAAAAATTAGAAGCGTAGAAAAAGGCCTCCCAATCTAGGAAGGCCTTTTTTATTCTTCTATCAAGTTAAGTAATTCTTCATTACTAATTTTTTGGTCTACTACATGTTCACCAATAATAATTGTTGGAACAAAGAATACATTCGCATCAATTGCTTCTTGGATAATAAAATCTGCCTCTTTTTTGTAGTCTTGAAGTGTTAATTGTAATTTTTCAGTTGCGTAATTAGCCACATCTTCATGAGTATCTAGACCGCTCCATTCATCCTGTGTATCATAAATGGCATGGATAGCAGCTAAGGCTGAATCATTATTAGGAACATGGTGTTGCATAATATTGCCAACGGCTAGCGAAGGTTTTTCTTTATCGAATAATTTAATGATTCGTTGAATTTTCCCCTCTGTTACCAGTTGTTGCAAAAGATCATTTTTTTCTTCAAACCACTGTCTACAAAATGGGCATCTTAGATTAATAAATTCAACTACTTTAACACTTGCTTCATTAGAACCGATTTTTATACCTGTTTCAACATTAATTTTTGATGTATTGACTTCTGTCATTCCCATATAGACACATCCTTATTTTAATTTAGAGCTATTAATCATAACTTCGTCGATCAAGCCATATTCTTTAGCTTGCTCTGCTGACATAAAGTTATCACGATCAGTATCTTTTTCGATAATTTTAATATCTTGTCCAGTATTATCAGCTAAAATTTTATTTAAACGATCACGTGTATTTAAAATGTGACGTGCTGCAATCTCAATTTCAGTAGCTTGTCCTTGGGCACCGCCTAAGGGTTGATGAATCATAATTTCAGCATTTGGAAGGGCAAAACGTTTTCCTTTAGTGCCTGCTGATAATAAGAAGCTACCCATTGAAGCAGCCATACCTAAAACGATTGTCTGAACATCAGCTTTAATGAAATTCATCGTATCATAAATCGCAAGTCCAGCTGAAACACTACCACCTGGAGAGTTGATATAGATGTAAATATCCTTTTCAGGATCTTGAGCATCTAAGAATAATAATTGAGCAATAACTGAATTGGCTACATTATCATCAATCGGTCCACTTAACATAATAATTCGGTCTTTTAAAAGTCTTGAGTAAATATCATAAGCTCTTTCTCCACGAGAAGATTGCTCAATAACTGTTGGTATTAAATTCATATAAATTCCTCCTAAAACTCTAACAATTGTAGGTCTATTTTAACATAACTTAAATCATCTACCTAGAATAAAGTGTAACTTATTGGTCAATAAAGGTCAAAAAATAAACTTGTAAAGGCTTTACTTAGAAAAAATTAAATAAAAACGGGATTTTTTCTTTTTCAATTACTAATGCTTTGGCAGTATAGTCTGTAAAATAACTATCGATATTTAAAGAAATTGCTTTTTTGATTTCCTTGGTTTCATTTAGAGTCCATGCGTTAAATTGTTTTTTCTCAGAATGAACCAGATCAACATTTTTTTGGTTTAGTAATTTTTTATCAACTGATATAATATCAACATTGGAACTAGAAACACCTTGTTCAAGCTCAAATTGAGACTTAACAAGAAGTAGTTTAGGCATAGTTGGAAAAATATTCTCAAGAGAGTCTAATACTTTAGGATCAGAAGCTTGAACGATAACCTGTTCTTCAAGTTTATTTTTTTTAATGATCTCTTCAAATAATTCAGTTTGATTTGAATTTTCTTTTAGCTCTATTACATAATTTGTTGAATTTTGATACTTATCAAAAACCTCTTGTAGACTTAGAATAGGTTGATTATCTTTTGTTCTTAATTGGTGTATTTCTTTATCACTCATTTTGGAAAATAATTTATTTATACCTGCTATCTTTTTTGCAGAACTATCGTGTGAAATAAAGAGAGTATTATCTTTTGAGGTTACTAAGTCTTGTTCGATATATTTTGAACCATATAATAAAGCTAAATCGTAAGACCTAAAAGTATGCTCAATCTCTTCTCCAGATGCACCTCTATGAGAAAAGATATGTTTTTTTATTTGTTGATTGGAATAGTGAATTATAGCAAAGTAGCTAACCAATGCGACAGAAATAATTGTAAATAGAAGTGTAAAGATTTTATAGATATTTCTTTTTTTATGATGCATTATAAACCTCCAATTTATTCAAAATAAAAAGATTGATCGCATAAAGATCAACCTTCAAAAAAGTATGTATTAAAATTCATTGTAGATAAATCCGCCACCATCAGATTTAAGGTAGCCATAAAAATAAATTAGCCCTAAAAGGATTAAGACGTAGAACAACGTTTTTAAAATGAAAACTATTATTTTTTTCTGTTTTTTATTCATTTAATATATCCTTTACATAGAAGGTGTTTAATCGTATTAAAAAATTTATATTAGCCATCTTTTTTTGTCGCTATAAGTATCTATGATACAATCAATAATGAAAACGCGTCCTAAGGGAATCGAACCCCTGTCTCAAGAACCGGAATCTTGCGTGATATCCACTACACTAAGGACGCATTTACTCCTATCATTTTAACAAAAAATAAATAAATAGCAAGACTAATTAAAGAGGATGAGTTGAGATGAGATTTGAGCAAAAGTTTAGTCAAAAACAAAAACAAACCCCGAAATTAGCAATGACCCAAGAATTACAACAATCTATTCAGATGCTTCAATACAATACTGAAGAATTACTATCTTTTCTCAATAATAAAGCCTTAGAAAATCCACTAATGGAGATAAAAATTGAGGCATCTGATTATGATGCTCCAATAAAAGTATCTAAAAAGAGTTATGGTGAGTCATTTGATAAGGAATGGATGAATCAACTTCCAGATGAAAGTATGTCACTCTTCGAATATTTGCTAAAACAAGTACATCTAAATTATCGAGATACGTACTTGAGAAAATTAGTCTTATTTCTTATTGAATATGTAGATCTGAATGGCTACTTATCCATTACTTTAGAAGATGCAAGGCAACTAACCAATACTACTCAAGTTGAAATACTTGATGCTTTAACACTCCTTCAAATGTTGGAGCCTGTTGGAATTGGGGCAAGAAATTTAAAAGAGTGCCTAATGCTTCAAATTGAAAAAGATGAGAAAGCTCCCGAGCTAGCTTATATTATAGTAGAAGAATATTTTGAAGACTTAGCTAATCGGAAATGGCAAATTATTGAGAAGGCTTATGGCATTGAATTATACGCAGTTCAGGAAGTTTTTGATTATATCCAAAAACTCAGCCCAAATCCTGGCGCTAGATTCACCCAGGAAATGGAAAGTTACATCAATCCAGATGTACTTGTTAATGTTGAAAAAGAGTCTATTGAAGTTTTAAGTACTAGAACCAGTACACCAAAATTAATTTTTCAACAAACCTATTTTGACAAAATGAGCGAAGCAAAAGATAGAGAGGTAGACGAATACTTAAAGAATAGAAAAAGTGAATTTGAGTGGGTAAAAAAAGGATTGCTCCAAAGGGGTAATACAATTTTAAAAGTAGCAGAAGAAATTGTGAGAAGGCAATCAGCATTCTTTTTAGAAAAAAATCATCCATTAGCTCCTATGCAATTAAAAGAAATTGCTAAGGCTATTGATGTTCATGAATCGACAATAAGCAGGAGTGTGAATGGCAAATACTTAGAAACTAGTTTTGGGATTTTTGAATTACGTTCTTTCTTTACAATAGGACTTCAACAAGGTGAATCAGATGAAGAATTGTCAACAAGTACTATTAAAAAGAGGCTGATTTTACTTGTGGAAAACGAGAATAAGGCTAAACCTTTGTCCGATCAGAAATTAGTTGAACTACTTTTACAAGAGGAGATAAAAATCTCTCGACGAACAATAGCTAAATACAGAGATGAATTAAATATCCAGTCATCCGCCAAAAGAAAGCGTTATGATAAAAAAAAGGGTGAATAAATGACAAATATAGGGTTGTCTGACTTGTATTATTAAATGATAACTGTTAATATAAGTTCATAAGGTTGAACAAAACAAAATGTCTTTTGATTTGATTCAATCACTTTTTTTAAATATGATGGGTCGCAGTAAGTCTACATTGGACGTTTGTTGACCAACGAGAGGGGTTAACTCAATGTTTCGTGATTTAGAGATGATTGAGAAAATTGCTCCTGATATGATGCAAACTGTTGAAAGAAGATTTCGGATTTTACGAAACATTTATTGGATGCAGCCAGTTGGAAGACGAACTTTAGCTCAAAAGGTAAATGAGACAGAACGTAGCTTACGGACTGAAACAGATTTTCTTAAACAATTAAACTTTATTAACGCTTCTAAGAGTGGTATGGCTTTAACAGAAGAAGGATTACAAGTTTACAAAGGTCTTGAATTTTTCATGGCTGAGTATTCAGGTACGCGTGTTAAAGAAAGAGAATTATCTATAAAGTTAGGTATTGATCGTTGTATCATAGTTGCAGGAGATAGTGATGAAGAAGAAAAAGTTTTAGAAAGTTTTGGAACCATCATTTCTGATTGTTTAGACAATGAGTTGCCAGACGGGGAAAATATCATCGCTGTTATGGGTGGTACCACAATGAAGACTGTTGCTCAAAACATGGGTAACTTAGAGACACCTAACCGACATAACCTATTTGTTCCGGCAAGAGGTGGTGTAGGGGAAACAATTAATATTCAAGCAAATTCAATTAGTGGCATGATGGCTGAAAAGTCAGGTGGGGATTTCAGAGTGTTGTACGTACCAGAGCAAGTGAGCCCTGAAACATACGAAAGCTTATTACATGAACCAACTGTTCAACGAGTGCTTAAACTAATTTCTGAAGCCAATTGTGTGATTCATAGTATTGGAGAAGCACTTCATATGGCAAGACGAAGAGGAATGAGCTCTGGAGAACTTGATATGTTAACTAAAAATCGAGCAGTAGCTGAATCTTTTGGTTACTTTTTCGATGAAGACGGGGAAGTTACTTATAAAATTCCACGCATTGGTCTACAATTAAAAGACCTTAAAGAAATACCATATGTTTTAGCTGTCGCAGGAGGCAAGAGTAAAGCCAAAGCAATTGAAGCATATATTAAAAACGCACCGAGTCAAACATGGTTAATAACCGATGAAGGTGCAGCTAATCAGATTTTAAAAGGGGCAACTCTTTAAAATAAAAAATTTTTTTCGGTTTTCTAAAGGAGGAAATCTCGCATGACAGTAAAAGTAGGTATTAATGGTTTCGGACGTATCGGACGTTTAGCATTTCGTCGTATCCAAGAAGTTGCAGGATTAGAAGTAGTAGCAATCAATGACTTAACAGATTCAAAAATGTTAGCTCATTTATTAAAATATGATACTACACAAGGACGTTTCAATGGTGAAGTTGAAGTTCATGATGGCTTCTTCAATGTTAACGGAAAAGAAGTTAAAGTTTTAGCTAACCGTAATCCTGAAGAGTTACCATGGGGAGAATTAGGAGTAGACATCGTATTAGAATGTACTGGCTTCTTTACTTCTAAAGAAAAAGCTGAATTACACTTAAAAGCTGGTGCTAAACGTGTTGTTATCTCTGCTCCTGGTGGAAATGACGTTCCAACAATCGTTTATAACACTAACCATGATATTTTAACAGGTAAAGAAACAGTTATCTCAGGTGCTTCATGTACTACTAACTGTCTAGCTCCTATGGCTGATGCTTTACACAAAAACTTTGGTATTGCTGAAGGTTTAATGACAACTATTCATGCTTATACAGGAGATCAAATGACATTAGATGGACCTCACCCTGGTGGAGACTTCCGTCGTGCTCGTGCTGCTGCTGAAAATATCGTTCCTAATACAACTGGTGCTGCTAAAGCTATTGGTTTAGTAATTCCAGAATTAAACGGTAAATTAGATGGAGCTGCTCAACGTGTTCCTATCGCAACTGGTTCTTTAACTGAATTAGTAACTATTTTAGATAAAAAAGTTACTGTTGAAGAAGTTAACGCTGTAATGGAAAAATCAGCTAACGAATCTTACGGTTACACAACTGACCCATTAGTATCATCTGATATCGTGGGAATGGTTTATGGTTCATTGTTTGATGCAACTCAAACTAAAGTAATGACAGTTGGCGACAAACAATTGGTTAAAACTGTTGCTTGGTATGACAATGAAATGTCATATACTGCACAATTAATTCGTACTTTAGAATACTTTGCAAACTTAGCTTAATATTAAGTTTCAGGTGTTAGATTCGAAGCGGGGAAGCCGACACGCTTCCTCGCTTTTTTAATTACCATTACCTAGGAGGATTAACTCATTATGGCGAAAAGAACAGTCGAAGATTTAGATTTAAAAGATAAAAAAGTATTAGTTCGTGTGGACTTTAACGTTCCTTTAAAAGACGGAGAAATCACGAATGATAACCGTATTGTTGCAGCTTTACCTACAATTAAATACATTACTGAAAAAGGTGGAAAAGCAATTCTTTTCTCTCATTTAGGTCGTGTGAAAACAGAAGAAGATAAAGAAGGTAAATCTTTAAAACCTGTTGCTAAACGTTTGTCTGAATTATTAGATACACCAGTAACATTTGTTCCTGAAACAAGAGGAGTAGCTTTAGAAAAAGCAATCGAAGAGATGGCTTCTGGTGCTATTTTAGTTGTTGAAAACACTCGTTTTGAAGACATTGATGGTAAAAAAGAAAGCAAAAATGATCCTGAATTAGGTAAATATTGGGCATCTCTAGGTGATGTATTTGTTAATGATGCATTTGGGACAGCTCACCGTGCTCATGCTTCTAATGTTGGTATTGCTTCAAACTTACCTTCAGCAGCTGGCTACTTAATGGAAAAAGAAATCAAATTTATCGGTGGAGCAGTAGACGAACCAAAACGTCCATTCGTCGCTATTTTAGGTGGCGCGAAAGTTTCAGATAAAATTGGTGTGATTGAAAATTTAATCGAAAAAGCTGATAAAATTTTAATTGGTGGCGGTATGACTTATACTTTCAACAAAGCTCAAGGCCGTGAAATCGGTAATTCTATCGTTGAATTAGATAAAGTGGATTTAGCTAAAACATTATTAGAAAAAGCTGGCGACAAAATTATTTTACCAGTAGACACAGTTTGTGCTGCTGAATTTGATAATGATGCTGCAACTGAAATCCATACCAAAGATATTCCTGCTAACTTAGAAGGATTAGATATTGGACCAAAAACAATTGAGTTATTCACTAAAGAATTACAAGGTGCAAAAACAGTTGTCTGGAACGGACCAATGGGTGTTTTCGAATTACCAACTTTTGCTAAAGGAACAATCGGTGTCTGTGAAGCTATTGCTAATTTAGAAGACGCAACAACAATCATCGGTGGTGGAGATTCAGCAGCAGCTGCTATTCAATTAGGCTATGCTGAAAAATTCACTCATATTTCAACTGGTGGTGGCGCTTCTCTAGAATACCTAGAAGGCAAAAAATTACCAGGTGTAGAATCAATTTCTGACAAATAATTTCAATTCTTAAGGAGACGAAAATATGCGTAAACCAATTATTGCAGGTAACTGGAAAATGAATAAAACTGTGGCAGAAGCTAATGCGTTTGCTGAAGCAGTAAAAAATAAAGTACCATCAAATGACAAAGTAGATTCAGTGATAGGTTCACCAACACTTTTCTTAACAGATTTAGTAAATATTGCTAAAGGAACAGATTTAAAAATATCTGCTCAAAACTGTTACTTCGAAAACAGTGGTGCTTTCACAGGTGAAGTTTCACCTTTAGCATTATCTGATTTAGGCGTTGATTATGTTATTATTGGACACTCTGAACGTCGTGAGTATTTCCACGAAACAGATGCTGATGTTAACAAAAAAGCTAAAGCTATTATTGCTAACAACATGACTCCAATTCTTTGTTGTGGTGAAACTCTTGAAACTTATGAAGCTGGCAAAACGGCTGAGTGGATTGAAGGACAAATCAAAGGTGGATTAGCAGACTTAACAGATGCACAAGTATCTGACTTAGTTATTGCTTATGAACCAATTTGGGCAATCGGAACTGGTAAATCAGCTGACGCTAACATTGCTGATGAAATCTGTGGCGTGGTACGTCAAACAGTTGCTAAGCTATACAATGAGACAGTAGCAAGTAAAGTTCGTATTCAATATGGTGGATCAGTTAAACCTGAAAACATTAAAGAATATATGAGTAAAGAAAATGTTGATGGTGCTTTAGTTGGAGGAGCTTCACTTGAAGCTGATTCATTCTTAGCATTATTGGAGGCTGTAAAATAATATGAGTAAAGCTCCTATCGCAATGATTATCCTTGATGGATATGGCAAACGTGACGAAGTTACAGGGAACGCTGTGCTTCAAGCAAATACACCAAATTTTGATCGTTACTGGAATGAATTTCCACACAATCAATTAAAAGCTTCAGGTTTAGATGTTGGTCTTCCTGAAGGTCAAATGGGTAACTCTGAAGTTGGTCACTCTAATATTGGAGCAGGTCGTATTGTTTATCAAAGTTTAACTCGTATTGATAAAGCTATTCAAGATGGAGAATTCCAAACAAATGAAGCTTTAAATAATGCGATTAAACATGCCTTAGACAATGATTCTGATTTACATTTATTTGGTTTATTATCTGATGGTGGTGTACATAGCCATCAAAACCACCTTTATGCTTTGCTTGAAATGGCAAAAGCTAAAGGGGTTAAAAATACATATGTGCATGCCTTTTTAGATGGACGTGACGTATCACCTACATCTGGTAAAGGTTACATGGAAGAGTTAGTAGCTTTCATGGAAAAAATTAATTACGGTGAAGTAGCAACTGTATCTGGACGCTTCTATGCAATGGACCGTGACAAACGTTGGGAACGTGTTGAAAAAGCTTATTCTGTCTTAACAGAAGGAAAAGGTAATACAGCAACTGACCCTGTTGAAGCGATTGAAGCATCTTATGCTGATGGTAAAAACGATGAGTTTGTTATTCCAATTGTGATTGAAAAAGACGGTAAACCAGTTGGAGTTGTTAAAGATAATGACGCTGTTATCTTCTTTAACTTCCGTCCTGACCGTGCCATTCAATTATCTAATGCATTCACAGATGTTGAATGGGAAAACTTTGATCGTAAAAACCATCCAGAAAACGTTAAGTTTGTAACGATGACTTTATACAATCCAAGTATTGTTGCAGAAGTGGCATACCCACCGATTAAAATGAAAAATGTGATTGGTGAAGTTCTTTCTGATAAAGGCCTTAAACAATTACGTATTGCCGAAACTGAAAAATACCCTCACGTCACTTTCTTTATGAATGGTGGACGTAATGAGGAATTTGAAGGCGAAAGCAGAATCTTAATTAACTCACCTAAGGTTGAAACATATGATTTACAACCTGAAATGAGTGCTTATGAAGTGACTGAAGCTTTAGTAGCTGATATTGAAGCAGATAAACATGATGCGATTCTATTAAACTTTGCTAACCCTGATATGGTTGGACATTCTGGTATCTTAGAAGCTGCGATTAAAGCAATCGAAGCCGTGGATGAGTGTCTTGGTAAAGTGGTAGATGCTGTTCACGCTAAAGGCGGACATGCTATCATATTTGCTGATCATGGTAACTCTGAAACAATGAGTACACCAGAAGGCTTACCGCACACAGCTCATACGACTGTCCCTGTTCCAGTTATTGTAACAAAAGCAGGGGTACAACTTAGAGATGGTGGTCGTTTGGCAGATATTGCCCCAACGATGTTAGATTTATTAAACGTAGAAAAACCAGCTGAAATGACTGGTGAATCTTTAATTAAATAGTATGTTTTCCATTGCAAGTCATTGGAAAAATAGTTAAACTGATAGTATGGGATATTTATCCCTTAGCTAATAAAACAATAATCCTAAAGGAGAGAAAAAACAATGTCAATTATTACTGATGTTTATGCTCGCGAAGTCTTAGACTCACGTGGAAACCCAACAATCGAGGTAGAAGTTTATACTGAAAGTGGTGCTTTTGGTCGCGGTATGGTTCCTTCTGGAGCTTCAACTGGTGAATACGAAGCAGTTGAATTACGTGACGGAGACAATGCTCGTTATTTAGGTAAAGGTGTTTTAAAAGCTGTTGACAATGTAAACAACATTATCGCTGAAGAAATTATTGGATTCGATGTTCGTGACCAAATGGCTATCGACAAAAAAATGATCGAATTAGACGGAACTCCAAACAAAGGTAAATTAGGAGCTAACGCTATTTTAGGTGTTTCTATTGCTGCTGCTCGTGCTGCTGCTGATTACTTAGAAATTCCTTTATACCATTACTTAGGAGGATTTAATACTAAAGTATTACCTACTCCAATGATGAACATCATCAATGGTGGATCTCATGCTGATAACAGTGTTGATTTCCAAGAATTTATGATTATGCCTGTAGGAGCTCCTACATTTAAAGAAGCTATCCGTATGGGTGCTGAAGTATTCCATAACTTAGCTAAAGTATTAAAAGCTAAAGGTTTAAACACAGCTGTAGGTGACGAAGGTGGATTCGCTCCAGACTTAGGTTCTAACGAAGAAGCTTTAGAAGTTATTATCGAAGCTATCGAAGCTGCTGGATATGTTCCAGGAAAAGACATCCGTTTAGCAATGGACGTTGCTTCATCAGAATTCTACAACAAAGAAACTGGTATGTATGACTTAACTTCAGAAGGACGTTCTTTAACTTCTCAAGAAATGGTTGCTTTATACGAAGAATTAGCTTCTAAATACCCAATCATCTCAATCGAAGATGGCTTAGATGAAAACGACTGGGAAGGATTCAAACACTTAACTGAAAAATTAGGTAAGAAAATCCAATTAGTTGGGGACGATTTATTCGTAACTAATACTGAAAAATTAACTCGTGGGATTGAAGAAGGAATCGCTAACTCAATCTTAATCAAAGTTAACCAAATCGGTACTTTAACTGAAACATTTGAAGCAGTAGAAATGGCTAAAGAAGCTGGCTACACTGCAGTTATCTCTCACCGTTCAGGCGAAACAGAAGATGCTACAATTGCTGACATCGCTGTTGCAACAAACGCTGGTCAAATCAAAACTGGTTCTGCTAGCCGTACTGACCGTATTGCTAAATACAACCAATTATTACGTATTGAAGACCAATTAGGTGAAGTAGCTGAATACAAAGGTTTAGCTTCATTCTACAACTTAAAAAACAAATAATTAAAGTTTAAATAAAGCTTATTCTAATAGGAATTAAAACTGTTCGGACGTAACACTCTCTAGCTTAGCTAGGGGGTGTCTTTTTGTTTGGACGAAGTATACCAATTCGGTATTTTCTTAAAAAATATGAAATTTTGAGAAAAAACTGGTTCTGTTTAGCTGTACTGTTAATATTGCTAAGTATGACCCCTCTATGCTAAAAATAACAAAGGAGTGTTTTAGCATGGATTACGAAAGATTATTGGAAGAATTTTTACTAGAGTTAAAGTTACAAAATTATTCTAAGAGAACCTTAGAAACATATCAACTTCACCATAAGAAGTTTTTAAAGTTTTATACGGAAGAGTTTGGTTCACCGATTATTGTTTCGGATGTTTTGAAAATACATTATAAGATGTTCATATCTGAATTATTAGATTTAGATATGAAAACTACTTATATCAACGCAATTCTAAAAAGTCATAAATCCTTTTGGAGTTATTTGGTTAATGAACAGGTGGTAAAAGAAAATATCATGACATCTATAAAATTATTGAAGGAAGATAGAAAAGTACTAACGACTTTCAACGATGATGAAGTAAAGAAAATGTTAGATTACTGGAAATTTGATACCTTCATAACTGCTAGGAATAAATGTATTATTGCGTTGCTAGTCGATACAGGAATAAGAGTATCAGAATTGATAGGTATAAAAGAAGAGGATGTAACAGAAAAATATATACGAATTTTTGGAAAAGGGAATAAATGGAGAGTAGTTGCTATATCTAGTGAGTTAAGTTATTTTTTGACTCGATATAAAAGAATAAGAGATAGTTATTTTTATTCCATTAGAAATAGAAATGGAAAGAAAAGAGTAGTAGATGAACAACTTATCTTAGGCAAAACAGGTAAACGATTGGAGACGGTGTCCACAATACAACAGATAGTATCAGTGACAGGTAAGAATGTTGGTGTAAGAGAAGTAGTAAGATGTAGTCCCCATACCTTTAGACATTACTGGACAATTAAAAATCTAGAGAATGGGCAAGATTTATTTACTATAAGTAAATTATTGGGGCATTCTAAGTTAGATACCACAAAGATATATATTAGTAGTATCACAAGTGAACAATTAGTTGATAAGGCGTTAAAAACAAATCCTTTAAGTAGAATTCTTTAAGAATAACTTACTAATGTTAAATTTAATTTGATATAATAAAGGATAGTAAATGTTAAAGGAGAGGTTATGCATGGCTGAGACAGTGTTATTAAAAGAAATAAAACAAGTGTTATCTAAATTTCCAGAGTATTGGGACAGTGATACGTTATTAAAAAGCAGAGTATCAGAAGATTTAAGAGATTATAAACCTGAATTAATTACTGACCTACTATCTAACGAAAAAATAAAAGAACAGTTTGAAGTAATAATTAGCGGAACAAGTATCTTTAAAATAGAAGAATTTATCCAACTATTAACTTATAAAGATTTTTGGGCAGACAGTTATACTAAATACTCTAACAAAATAGGACTAACTGCCAATGGTAAATATTTAGACTACAATTCAGATGTGGTTCTAGACTTCCCTTTCAAAGATTGTTTTTTAGAAGGTGGAATGACAAAAGAAGAGGTAGGAAAACAGGAAGTTTATTACAACAAAGTAATTGCACGTGATGAAGTAGATACTTTACTATCTCCTAAAGTACTTACCAACACAAAAAAATATACTAAACACAATGAAGAACCAGTAACAGAAATAACTGACACAGATAATCTAGTTATTAAAGGAAACAATTTACTAGCTCTATACTCATTAAAAGAACGATACGCTGGGAAAGTAAAATGTATATACATTGACCCGCCATATTATTTTAATAAAACGAAAAAAGAGGATACATTTTTATATAATTCGAATTTTAAATTGTCTACTTGGCTCACATTCATGAAAAATAGGCTTGAAATAGCTTATGATTTATTGTCGGAAGAAGGCTCTATTTTTATACAAATAAGTGAAGATGGTGTTTCTGAGTTACAAATTTTATTAAATAATATTTTTGGGAAAGAAAACTTTATTAGTAAAATTAGCATAAGAACTAAATCTCCTTCAGGGTTTCAAAGCGTAAATCCAGGTGTATTCCAGACAGCTGAGTATATTTTAACTTATGCTAAAGTGAAGAGTAAATGGGATTATAATAATCAGTATATAGAAATTGATTATGATTCAAACTATAAATGGTTAGTGAAAAACAAAGATGAAAACTATAAAAACTGGAAGATAGTACCATTAAAAGAGTTTTATATAGAGTCACAAGGAGTGGAATTTAGCGAATCAAAAAAACAAATTGACGATACCCATTTTGAAAAAATGCTTGCACAATTTGCATTAGACAATTCAGGAAGTGTTTTTCAATCTGTTGCAATTGGAAATAAAGCAAGTAAAATTATAAAAGAGACTAGAGATATATCTAAAAAAGACCCAGAGTCCATTTTCAAAGTTGAAAGAGAGGGACAATATGATGTTTATATAAAAAATGGAAGAGAATTGGCCTTTTATGAAAAGATAGTGCGATATGTTAATAATAAGAAAGTACCAACAATGCAATTATCAAATATATGGACAGATATTGCTTATCAAGGAATTTCAAAAGAAGGTGGAGTTAGTCTTAAGGGAGGGAAAAAACCTGAAAGATTAATTAAACGAATTTTAGAAATGGGAACAAATGAAAATGACCTTGTCTTAGACTTCTTCATGGGGTCTGCAACTACTCAAGCTGTAGCTATGAAAATGAATCGCCAATTTATTGGTGTTGAACAGTTAAACTATATTAATGAACTCTCAATACCAAGGCTGAAAAATACACTTGAAGGAGAACAAGGTGGAATCTCAAAAGACGTTAATTGGAAAGGTGGAGGAAGTTTCATCTACACAGAATTAATGGATTTAAATAACCAGTTTGTTAAACAAATTCAAGAAGCAAAAAAACCTTCTGAATTATTAAAGATTCTTGAAGTTATTAAGAAGTACGCTGATTTAAATTACTTAGTTGAATTAGAAAAACTAACGAATGAACCAATTGTTATAGATGAAGGAACAAAGGAAACTTTTTCTTTTGACAAATTATCTTTAGAAAAACGAAGAGAATTATTAATTGATATCATGGATATTAATCAATTATATGTTAACTATTCTGAAATAGAGGATGATATGTACCATGTTTCAGAGGAAGATAAGGCATTTAACAATAGTTTCTATGAGGCAGGTGATAATTAATGTCACAATTAAAACTATTTGAATGGTTGTTTGGTAAACGAGACAAAAAGAATAAAGTAGTTGCTACGGGTGAGTTGAATAGTATTTTCTATAAAAAAAACAGCGAACCATTGCCTTCCTATATTCAAGATAATTTAAAGGACACTCTAAGACCTTACCAAAAGAGGGCCTTAGAAGCTTTGGAGTTTATTTTAGATGAAGATTATTCCAATGATATAATCAATGCTGGTTATCAAAGTAAGTGGCTTTCTTTTAATATGGCAACAGGTTCAGGTAAAACGATGGTTATGGCTAGTATCATTTTATACATGTATCAAGAATTTGGTTATCAAAACTTTCTGTTTTTTGTTAATACAGATGCGATTATTAGCAAAACAAAGGAAAATCTTTTAAATCCTGAATCTTCTAAATATCTTTTCCCTAAAGAAGGAATTTTAATAGATGGTGAGAATATTGTAATTGAAGGGGTAAATGATTTTCCTAGTAATCCAAGTGACAATACTATTTACTTAAAACTAACATCGATTCAAAAACTACGTAGTGAACTTAGTAATCCCAAAGAAAATGCGATTACTTTTAATAGTTTGAAACAAAATAAGATAGTGATGTTAGGGGATGAAGCCCATCATTTCAACGCTGATACAAAGAAAAAGAAAAAAACTAAAGCAGAAGAAAAGTCGTTATCATGGGAACAAACTATAAAAGATATTCTGTATTTAAAAAATGATGATGGTCAACCGATTCAAAATATATTATTTGAGTTTACTGCCACTCTAAATATGAAAGTTGAAAGTATTAAAGAAAAATATGTAAACAAAATCCTTTATTCTTACGACTTGAAACAATTTATGGATGAAAAGTATTCCAAAAAAGTAGTAAGATTACAAGCGACAGAATCAGATGACGTTAAAATGATGGATGCTTTACTTATGAGTCAATATCGTAAGCTAATAGCTAGAGATAATAACATATATATGAAACCAATAGTGATGTTTAAGTCAAAAAAAATAGATGTTTCTAAAAAAATGGAAAGAGAATTTAATACATTAATCGAAGAGCTATCTTTAGAAAATATTTTAGAACATATAACGAGAAGACTATTATCTGTATCTGATGGGTCAACGTTAAATAAAATGTATAGCTACTATTTAGAAAAAGAGACAACTGAGATTAATAAAATCATTCTTGAAATAAAAGAAGACTTCCATTATCTAAATATCTTGAATGCAAATGGTGAAGAATTACTAAATGTTGACAACGAAACTTTACTTAACACATTGGAGGAACCGAATAATCCAATTAGAGTTATTTTCGCCGTAGCAAAACTTAACGAAGGATGGGATGTGTTAAACCTTTATGATATTGTAAGAATTAGAGAAGAGGCTTCTATAACTGAGAATGCGACTGATAGTGAAGCACAACTTATTGGACGTGGAGCGAGGTACTATCCTTTTGTCTACAAAGGAGAAAAATCTTACCAAAGACGCTTTGATAAACAAGCAACTGATTTAAGCATTTTAGAAACACTTCATTATCATACAACTAATGAATCAGCGTACCTTAAAAACTTAGAAAAATCACTAGATGCGATTAATTTAGATTCAGATGTGGATGGAACTCAAAAAGTACTAGAAGCTAAATTAAAAAAACAATTCAGAGATAGTAAGGTCTTTAAGTTTGGTAAGTTGTATGAAAATGAAACCAAAGAGACTACAGCTGAGGATTACAATTCTTTATCAGCTTATGGTATTGATGGGATATGGGAAACAGATTACATTTCACGAGTGGCTGAAAAAAATCTATTAACGAATCAAACAGACCAATTAGCTAGTAACAAAACCAGTTACTTAATGCCTTTAGACAAAACGCTTGTTAAAAAGGCGATACAACGAAACAAGTTCTTCCACTTTAATCGATTGAAAGAATTTGCACCTATTTTAACCAGTAAACAAGAATTCATTGAAGGTGAAACCTTTTTAGGCAACAAACAAATAAGAGTTAACTTACCTAATCATATGTCAAAGGATGAGTTAAGAAGGGAAGATAGACTGATTATCATTGAAAAGTATTTCTCATATATTGAAAATAAAATGAGACGTAACTATCATAAAGTTCATGGCTTAAAAACCTTTAAACCTATTCCAATTAAGGAAAAAATTGACGATTATACAATTCTTGCAACAGATAAAGATAGACTTCATGCTGAAGTTAACCAGAGAATAGTGGACAAACCAGCTAGTCAGTTCAAATGGTATATTTATGATAAAGCTGTTATGAACCAACTAGAGTACGATTTATTAGTATTGTTAGATAGTTTTTATGATACAATACAAGAAAAATACCCAACGGTCTACTTGATTAGGAATGATGAAAGAAGTACCCGATTAACGATTCGAGAATTTGATGGAGTTAGAGGTTTTATGCCTGACTTTATTCTTTACCTGCAAAATGAAGACCATATTTTACAAGTCTATATTGAACCAAAAGGCCCACATCTTGTGGCAACTGATATTTGGAAACAAGAGTTACTTGAAGAAATCCAAGTAGGTGAAGAGATTAAAATCATCAGTGAAGATGAAAATATTAGATTATCGGGTGTTAAATTCTTCAATCATGAACTAAGAGATAGCTTTATAGATGATTTATCACATGTAGCAAACGATGGAGAAAGTTTAGAAAAAAGAATATAGTTTTATAGAGTCAATTAAGATATTATATCTTAGTTGACTTTTTGTGAAAAATCGAGAGGATGGATATTATGGCAAGAGCAGATGATATAGAGATAGCAATTTCTCAAAGAAAACTATTTGACAGTGATTCTAAATACCTGAATATAAAGAAAATAATCGATATATTGAAAGAAAATTCTGAAAAAATTGTCAAGGATTATTTGGAAAATGAAGAAGCCTCACAAGAAAAAGGTAAAGAGGTATTTGAATTAATAAAAACTAATACTTTTATCAAAAAGGATAATATTTTTGATATAATTTTGTCAAAAAATAATAAGAAGAAATTTGGACAGAAATTTAAAGGGTTGTCGTCGAAAGATAAAGAAAATAAAGCATGTCAGTATGTGTGGGTGTCTTTTACTGAAAATAACCAGATACTTGAAGTAGGTAGAACCAGTTTCAATGAAGATTTTAGGAAAGGTTATGGAGATGTATCTAACAAAATAACATTACTTAAAAATAAGACGATTGATATTTTAGCAAATCTATTGAGTCAGAATGAGGAACCTGCTAGAAAAGAAATGAAGACCTATTTTATTAAGGACAGTTTTACTGGGGAACTAAGAGAAATTTCAGCTATTGAGATTATAAAAAATATTGATGAGGACTTGAGTAACTTTGTAACAAAAGCAATAATAATACCTCTAGATATTAGTTCAATTCCTTATGAAAAATCGGAATCAGTAGCAAGTAAATTAGAGACTTTAATTGGGGAATATTTAGTGAAATTAACTAAGAATGATGAACAATTAATGCCTATGATTTATCCTAAGTCACATCTTTATTATTAGTATATAGTTTCTTTTTCTAAAAATAAAACACTCAAATTTGCATCCTCCTAAAATAACTGCTATAACAAAATTATGGATACTAATTAAATTAGTATCCCTCTGAAATGTTGATTTAACAATGTTTAGAAAATTAAAAATAGCAAGATGGATACTTTTATCAAAAAATGTGGTAGAAGTATCCATTGAGGAGGAAGGAAGATGACCAAAAAAATAATAAATGTAAAACCGATTAAAAATAAACAAGTGCTAAATGAGTTCGCAGAAGAAATTTCTAAGACCAAGCACGGTCAGAGAAACCTATTAATTTTGAAAATAGGGATTTTAACTGGACTTAGAATCAGTGATATTCTGAACCTTAAAGTTTCTGATGTTAAAAACAAAGTTACGACGGATATAATTGAAATTAAAACAGGTAAGAAGCGACAACTCGTTTTAAAACAATTGACTAGTGACACCATCTTATATTTAGAGGATTGTCACGATGGAGTGAGTGAGTGGCTATTCTACTCTCCAACAGATAATTCTAAACAACTTTCATCGCATCAATACTATAAAATACTAGTTAAAGTCGCAGACCAATTGGGTTTAGATTATGTTGGTACTCATACGTTAAGGAAAACCTTTGCTTACCACTATTATCAAAAGACAAAAGATTTAACGACGCTTATGAAAATATTAAATCACTCGAGCCAAAGTGTGACTTTGAGGTACATAGATATTGAACAGGAAGAAATCAATGCAACACTTGATAATTTCAATCCTTTAATATGAATAACCAATAAAAGAGAATGTGCTGATCAGCACATTCTCTTATTTAATTTGCTCTATCTTAAACTTAAGGTGTTGAATTTTTGTTTGTTTAAATAGCTCTTTTCATATAAGCGATTCAAACTATCCTTGTCTTCGATTCTATTAGAAGTAAATACATGAGTGTACCAAGTTAATGATACTAGATATAACAGGTCAATCGCATTTTCAATCTCAACCTCTTTATAGCCATAGCTACCTAATTGCAGTTCATCTATCTCAAATCTCAGTAGAACATCTTCATCTTCAATATATATTAAAATCGTGTCCCTTATAAACTTTTGTTGTTCGATAAAATCATCAAAGTAGATATAAGAATCAAGCTTAGCTTTAACTTCACCTAGCTGTCCTCTTGTGTTAATAGCCAGTACCTCAAGAGTCTCAAAATCATCATTTGTATAATTTAGGATTGAGTACTCATCAACTGAAGAAAATTTAATTTTAAACTTACTGATAAATGAGAAGCATAGCTCGTAAAAGAAATCTTTCAACGCATCATATTCGATGTTGTCATAATAAGATTGAAAAATATGTTTGAATTCAGTTTTCTCAATCATTAATGTTTTTGGGAAAGTAAAGAAAGTTGTAAACAGTTGTTTTTCATTCCTTATATTAGTTGTCACTTTAATATCGCTAACATTAAATAGCATTTTTGAAATACATTGAACAGCGTTTGTTTGTAAATCTAAGTCTTTAATGTTTTTAACATTATAATTGTTTGTGTAAAAGAAATATTTTCCTAACTTGTTTCTTGAAACTAGTTGGTTATCCAACATTGTTTTTAATTTTGAGTGCAGTGTTATTTTATTGCATTGAAGCAGTTTGGTTAAAGTACCCTCATAAATACCGTTAGATTCGCTAATAACCTGCAATAATTCTTCATTATCAATTGCTCTTACATTCGTTCTGTATGTTCTATATGTCATGGGTGTCCTCCTTTCTAAAGTATCCATTTGTGTTTTTTTATTTTTGAATAAATTAGATGTGTTTTATTTTTTTAGATGGAGGTTTCCTATCGAAAAATGGAAAAAGGGAAGGCTTTTTAGAAAGTTGTCATTTAGTTATCCAAAAAGTTATCACCTGAGTTATCATTAAAAGTATCCATTATTAAAGATAGTATCCCTCCAATCTATAATTTAATTATAACAACAATGAACTTGTAATCCAAATTTGAAGGACACGATTGATTTGCTCGACAGACCTTAGGAATCGTGGGATAATTTAATTATAAATGCTTTTATAACAATGTTTTTAAATTTAATGGTAAAAGTGCGAAATAGATAATAGTTTATTATATATTTTCTATTTTAGATAATTAAATAACAACGAAAGGGGTGGTTATATGTCAGAAGAAAAAATAATAGCATATGCTAGAACAAGTACAAATTCACAAGAGTTAGGTCTAGAAGTTCAAAAGGAATCATTCTCTAGGTATGAGCCAACAGAAATATTTTGGGAGCAAGAAAGTGGTAGGAAGGAAAATAGACAGGAGTTGAATAAAGCGTTAAATAGTTTGAATAGTGGAGATACCCTATTAATCTATAATTTGTCAAGACTGGGAAGGTCATCAAAACAATTGGTAACAATAATGAGTGAGTTGAATCAAAAAGAGATTCACTTGAAATCCGTTCAAGAGAACATTGACACCAGTACAGCAAGTGGTCGTTTGTTTTATACAATGTTAGCTGCAATAAGTGAGTTCGAAGCAGAAAGCATATCTCAGAGAACAAAAGAAGCCCTTGCTAAAACAGATAAGAAGCTAGGTAGACCAAAAATTGATAAGAAAACAGAGCAAAGAATACTTAGGATGTATGCTAAAAAAGAACTAAGACTAAAGGACATAGCAATGAGATGTCAAGTATCAGAAAAAACAGTATATAACATAGCGAAGAAGCACAATTTAGCTAGAAAATAGTATTGAAAGAGGGTTTTGAATTTGTTACAATGTAGAATGTATAACAAACGAAAATGTAATAAATGTTCATTTTTTACCGATGATAAATTTAAAAAAATAACAACATATAGATGCCTTGTTTTCAATGAATCAGTTTATTGAAAGCAAGGCTTTTTTATGCAGAAAAATGCGAACGTTTAATACGGATAGCAAGTTAAAAAGGAGTTGGATACATTGGCACTTAAGCCTGGAAAAATTTATCAAGAAATGATTGAGGTTCCAGACCAAGAAGAAGGCGGTTGTGGAGGTTGTGTCCTGTGGATTATAGGGATAGCATTAGTGATTTGGTTAGGGTCTAAAGCATTGAATGTTATGTCTGAACATACATTTGCTAGCTTTGTACTAATTGTGGTTCTAATTGTTGCATATTTTAAATTTAGAAAAAGATAATAAGACAATACAAGGAGGATTTCAAAATGAAATCAAAAACATTAAAGACAAAATTATTTACAGGTATGTTAGCAACTATGCTAATCGCACCAACCGTATTAGGAGCAACACCATTATTAGACGGAACTGCTTTTGCACCAGTTGTAGCATATGCTGACCAAATGGGAGCAAATTTTAATTGGACTATCAATAAAGATACTGGAAATCATGGTTCTGAATTATCAGCTAAAACACAAATTGTCCAAACAACTGATGGTAAGAGTATTACTCTTTACTTATATGAGCAATCCATTGGAACATTAACATTACGTTGGGGAGAAACAGGAAGTATTTCAACATTTAATGGTGGACAAGTTCCTACAACAGTTGGAAACCACAATATCCTTATCGGAGATTTAGGTGAAGTTGGTAGTACTGATACAATTTCAGTAAATATTGCAGTTGATGAATACGTTGCTCCAATTGAAAAACCATTAGCTCCAACAAATGTAGTCATTTCACAAGATGGTTCTTACATTTCGGCAGTTGTTCCACAAAATTCATATGCTATCGTTTTAGATGCAAGTGGTAATGAAATTGGATTTTCTGCAAATGCTAACTATATTGAATTAGACCGTAAATTAAAACCAAATGAAACAGTAAGTGTTATTTCACAAGATATGAGTACTTTACTTAAAAGTGACCCAACATATGTAACATACTTACAAGCAGCTCAAGAAATCACTATGGAAGTTTGGTATGTTGATATTGATACAACTAAACCGATTGCTCCAATGGGAACAGTAACGGGACAAGAAAACACACAAGTACAAGTAGATGCTATTTCAGTTGATGGATATGAATTAGTAACACAAACTCCACAATATGTTATTGCACAAGACGGAACACAAGTAGTTTTCCAATACAAGAAAAAAGATGTTAAGCCAGTTGAAACTTACGCTACATTAACAACTAAATTTGTAGATGAACAAGGTACTGAAATTTCTAAAGCTACTACACAAGATTTCTTAGTTGGTGGTACTTATACTGCAACTGCTAAAACAGTAGATGGTTATACATTAGTAGGACAATCTCAAAAAACTGGAACAATGACTAAAGATGGGGCTACTGAAACATTTACTTATAAGAAAAATGAAGTAAAACCACCAGTAGAACAAAAAGCAACATTAACAACTAAGTTTGTTGATGAAAAAGGTCAAGAAATAGCTAACTCAGTAATGGAAGAAGTCGTTGTCGGTAAAGGATACACAACACAAGCTAAAGAAATTGAGGGATACAAAGTAAAAGGAACTGGGACTATCCAAGGTGTTATGAGTTCGGAAGGTAAAACAGAAACATTTGTCTATGAGAGTTTAGATGATCCGTTCCCGGGGGAACGGATACTAACTGTACGATATTTGGATAAAGACACGATGAAAGAAATCAAGCAAAGTAAGGTAGAAACACATGAACAAGGTTCTAAAATCACTGTTCAAGCAGAGAAGATTGAAGGATATACAGCTCTAGTCAATGAACAAACAGTGACATTAACTGACGACCAAACAGTAACGTTCTTGTACTCTAAAGATAGCATTATTGACCCAATCGAAAAACCTGAGAATGCTAAAAACGTAAAATTTATTGAGGGAACAAAAGGTACAGAGATTACTGCTGATATTCCTAGTGGATTGACTATGAAAGTGGAATACAAGGGAGAAATCGTTGCTGAAAGCAACAAATCAGGTAACATTAAACTTTCTAAGGCTATAGCAACAGGTCAAAGCATTAGTTATTACACTGTTAATTCAGATAATGTGAAATCAGATGTAGCCACTTTAGTTAGAACAGATATAGATGAAGTTGATGCAGTAGATTTCTCAGAGCTAGAAAAATTAGTGGCTGAAGCTAAGAAGATTGATTTAGATGATTATACAGATGAAACAGCACAAGCATTAAGAGTAGAATTAATCAATGCAGAAAAAGTATTAGCTAATGGCTTAGCTACTCAAGACCAAGTTGATACAGCATATTTTAGCTTATTAGATGCATTAAACAATTTAGAGATAAAAGATGATGGGGCTGTTGAGGTAGATTTCAGTAAACTTGAACAACTAGTAGATGGAACTCATGGGATTGATTTAACTAAGTACACAGATGAATCAACAGATGCAGTATATTTCTATTTGATAGAAGCAGAAGCAGTATTAGCTAATGAGAATGCAACACAAACAGAAGTCGATACAGCATATGATAACTTAGCTAAAGCGTTGAGTGGTTTAGTTTTAAAAGATGAAACACCAGTCGAACCGACTAATCCAGTTGACCCGACAAAACCAACAGAGGAAGGTCAACAAGAGGTTGTTGATAAAGAGCAAGCAAAAGCAAAAGAATCAAATACTAAAAAATCTGAGAATAAATCAGACAAAGAGTTACCTAAAACAGGGGAAAACAAAGGCTTGTTTGGTATTTTAACAGGCTCAACATTATTAGCATCAGCCTTATTTGTTTCAAGATTTAGAAAAAGATAATAAGAACAAAACATAACAACTTTAGATGAATTTCTAGAGTTGTTTTTTTGTCTATTTTACTGATAACTTTATAAATCTATTTGGTAACAATACATAAATAATCTTCTGTATATGTACCAAACAGGTAGTGAATACTGCTAGTTGATTGTTGGTAGTTTGTTATAAATGAATTGAAAAAAAGAATTATAAATGAAGATAGTTTATTATTACCAATTGATAAAATAAACTGAGGCTGACCTAATATAAGACATTTTAGTTCAGCCTCAGCTGGCTCAAGCATTAATTATGCTCAACTTCTGATAGCATTTTAAGATTTTTAAACGTATCTATAGTGATATCGTCTAGATGCTCAATTATTGGTTCTGAGTATTGCGTATAGAATTTAATTTGGAGTATTGGAATCGAATCGTGTGTCCAGATTTCAAACGCATCATCAGCAATTGAGATTTCATAACTGTGAAAGAAGTCAGAATAGTCGTTAATCTTAGAGAGTTGTTCTTCGATTTGTTTAGCATCAGAAAGTAGACTTTTAAAAGTTGTACCAATAAAGTCAATATAAGACATATCTATTTTATCGTTCTCAATAAAATACTCGTCATAAAAATAATTGTCTCGTTGTTCAGATGAATCAATAATATAATTGTCAAGATATAATTTATAGTTGAAACAAAGTCTGTTATAAAAATGTCTATCTTCATCATTACTTTCTTCTAGCCAAGCTTCGAATGTTAAATTTGTTTCGTTTGTTTTTTGAATTTCTTCAATAGTTGTTTGTAGCTTATCCTTAAATAAGTTGTAATCAGTTTCTTGGAATAGCATGGTTAAATCTCCTTTTAAATTTTTTTATTAGTAACTTATTTGTATTATAGAACATAAAAGTGAATAAAACAACACTTAATTTTACATATTTTGGTAATGTGTTGACTAAATAATTTTATTGGTATACGGTTTGTATACTAATAAATATGAAAATGTTGATATGACAGTCTTTTGATAAAATTAAATTTTTTACTAAGTTCATAAAAAAATTCTTAAAGGGGACTTAATGTAACCAATAATAATGTTTGAAGACCTTATTCCTAAAATTTTTATGCGGGTTACAATTACAATCTAACTAAATTAAGACAGCTATTAGAACAAGAGACAAGGCAGCTTGATTCACTGGTCTACAGAATAGCTCAATAGTTGAATTGGTAACAATATATTATAATCCTCTATATAGGTACCAATCGGGTAGTAATTATTAACAATTGATTCAAAGAGTCTTTAGATAGCTAAGAGCTAATATTTTTTTATCAGATAATTTTCTTAATGTTACCAAATGGAATGAGTAGGGTTAGAATGCCATGACCATTCTAGAAAATATCTAAGGTCATAAAAAAATGATTTTAATTATCTGCAATTTTTGAAAAAAATGAGTTAAAAATGGCTATCAAAATTCATTGGATTTTCAATGAATTATCTTGTTGACAAAATTAATTGATTATCACATTTTAAAGGAGTTTTTTGTTATTTTATTCAAAAAACACTCGACGTTTGCAAGTTAGAAATTTTTGTGGGTGATTGACCATTACATTTTAATCCTGAGTGGTTTTTAGAATAATTATCTAATGGATAATGGTCATTTAGGTTGAATTATCAACGTTTTGATAGAGAATAAGAATAAAGGGAATATTGTATATAAACGGTATACCAAACTTTTTAATGTGTCAATTAAATATACATAATAAGACATATTTAATAAAAAAGTATTGACGATTGTTTTGGTACATGTTATATTATTATTATCAACAAGGTCTTTTCGTACAAAAAATAACAAGGAAGGGATTAACATAAAGTTACACGTAAGTAAATTAGATTTTAAAAGAAAACCACAAGAAAAACAAATCTCAAGAATCTCTGCGACTATACTAAATGAAGTTACTACTATAGATATAGAAGAGTTAGCTCAAGAAATATCAGAAAAAGGAAAGACAGTCGTTTTAGCAGAATTCAAAGGTCAAAGATTGTCAGATGCTCAGTTCGTAGGTCAAGAGTTAGTCATGTTAGACTTTGATAATAACGATATTAGTAAGCAGTACACTATTGAAGACCTTGAACAAGACGAATTTATGAATGATTATGCTTGCTTTTTCTATAGAACCTTTAGTGATGCGAAATCTAAGTTGGACAAGTTTAGAGTAGTTTTCAAGCTTGATAACGTAGTACATGATTCAGCCCAAATATCCAAAATATATCAAGAGCTTTTTAAAAAATATCCTCAAGCAGATACAAGTGTAGGTCAACCTAGTAGATTGTTTTTTGGTGGAAATCAAAGTTATGAAGTCATTGACCTTGATAATGTATTAGTACCTAATGAATTATTTGAAAATTCAGACGATTTTAGCGATACGATAGAAGATAGCAATAATCGTCTAGCTAATTATCTACTATTACGAGATGGCAAGTATGATGTTGTTCAATCAAAATTATGTAATGGCTATGCAGAAACGTTTAGTGATGAATACTCAGCGTATCAATATTTTAAAACACTAGACATACGAGAGTTGTTAGAGTTACCTGTTGAGAATCCGTTCTTAGATATCTTACATGAAGAGAGTAATCCTAGTGCTAGTGTTTATTATGAAAAAAAGCAAGACATCTATTTCTACAAGTGTTTTAGCCAAAATTCTAATGACTTCACAGGTGATATTGTGAAATTATTAGTAAATTATTTAGGTCTAAGGTCGAACGCAGAAGCGATAAAGTTACTAGTAATGTTAACTGGTTCTGAGATAACTTACGACAGTGAAATAGGCATAGAAGAATGTGCTAGAAATGAGTTCATAGAAAGACTAGAAAACGGAATGATTCAACAACTTCACAAAGAAATGTATTACTATTTAAAATACTACAAGAATGAGATAGTAGTGCTTTTAGAACAATTTTATGATTTTTCGTTTGAAAAAGATAATCAAAGGAGATTCCTAAACTATCAAAAAATAAAACGACTGTCTACAAATATAAAAAAGGTGACGCACAAGCAAATTTCAGATTCTAAAATGTTCAATATTATCAACGTATTAACCGCTTTAGAGCTAATAAAAAAAGTGAATGATAACTTACCTTTAGAAATTAACAACGTCATTGAAGAGCAAAAGAATTCTGAACAAATCAGAACCAGTAATGTGTATGAGCCAGTCTGTTTAACTAGAGAGGCAATTGAACATAGTAGTCACATAGCTAAGAAACTTCGTGAAAATCAAGTGACTGTATCGAGTTTAAGCTATGAAACGATATATAGATTATTTGGTGAAACAAAAGCTAAACAAGATTTCCCACAAGCCTATGAACCTTTGGTAGAAAGTGGTTTAATACGAATGAGTTCATCAGATGCTAATTTAACAAGTAAGAGCATCGTATTTGAACAACAAGCAATTAAGCTAATATTCAAACACATTGATAAAAATGGATACGTATTTGAAAGTGACCTGTTCAATGAATTAGCTCTTAAAAATCATGTGTCTCACGAAGCTATAAAAAAGAGATTCGCGAAGGTCAGAAGTAGTATATTAAATGACTATGATTTAAAAAGAATGAGATTAACTGATAAACTTCATAAACAATATAAAATGAAAATAAGGTATACAGCTAAGAACATTATTTTCAGAAGTGAGGAACTGTCTAAGTAATTTTGATTAGGTAATATTAGATAATAAATCTTCTTTAATGGTACCAAAGGGACTGGATTAATCATCAGTAAAATAGACTAGAATTATTAGTTGCGTGATTGAACAAGTTTAAAAAGGAAATATTTCTTATATTTACCAAATGACTATGTTAAAGAGTGGTTACCTTTAAAATCCTCTTAGCTCCTAGGTTCTCTGTTTAGAATAGGAATTAATCCTGAGTTAGCAGGATTTGGGTCTAAGAGGATTTTAAGAGAGTGAAGGTATATTACTATAGAAGTAAACAGAACTCTTTAGAAGTTAAACAGCAAGTAAAATAAATTATGGAGAGGATGATAAGTGTCAAACATAACACTAAGAGAACTAGACGAAGTATCAAAAAAGTTAAAAGAATTAGGAATAGATGTAGATGACTTTAGATTAGAAGGAAAGATTGATTTGGTTCAACTAAACAAGGAATATGATTTGAATCAGAGGAAAAGTTGTAAGGTCATGACCTTTTTGGAATATGTGAAAATTAATTATGCAGATGGGATTGATTTGATTATGAAATTAGAAGGTGTGAGGACAAGTTGTTTTGACAGATTTCTGAATATTAATGAAGACCGATTTATTATTAGAAATTCTAAAGGTCATGTCGTCACGCAAGCTCAAAATTTTATCTATTTTATATTAAAAACAGTAGCAATAAAAAGGTAATAAAATAACTGCTAAAATTTCTGGTTTTACAAGTATTGCTAAATATAACCAGTAATTTTAGTGGTTTTGTTTGACTATACTGGTGGAAGTAAACAAAATATGTTACGCTGATTTTAGCATAGAGATAACCAGTTTATAATCTAAAAGAAGAGTTTTCATTTAAGTTGAAACGTCTATATATCAATGTTTAATAGTGTTTTTTTGGTTCGCTGTTGGCAAAAACGCTGGCTTAAATCAAAGAGGGTAATGACGCGAAGTAGAATTACCCATAAGGTTCTGCAAGCCGTACTGACCGTATTGCTAAATACAACCAATTATTACGTATTGAAGACCAATTAGGTGAAGTTGCTGAATACAAAGGTTTAGCTTCATTCTATAACTTAAACGATAAATAATTAAAACTTTAAATATAGCTTATTCTAATAGGAATTAAAACTGTTCGGACTCAAACACTCTCTAGCTTAGCTAGAGAGTGTTTTTTTATTTTAAAAAAAATAGTTTTTAGTTGTTTTATATTCTTTTTAGTTTTAAAATTTGATATGTTAATTAGATTGAATGTTTATTAAAATAAAAAAATATTAAGGAGATAGTATGATTACAATAAAATCACCAAGAGAAATTGAGTTAATGAAGGAATCTGGAGCTCTTTTAGCTAATGTTCATAAAGAGTTAAGAAGTTTTATTATAGAGGGAGTTACGACTTGGGATATTGAAGTCTTTGTTAACGAGTATATAGAATCTCATGGTGGAATTGCTGCTCAAATAGGTTTTGAGGGTTATAAATATGCTACTTGTATCAGTGTAAATGATGAAATTTGCCACGGATTCCCTAAAAAAATTAAACTTAAAAATAATGATTTAGTTAAAGTTGATATGTGTATTGATTTAAACGGAGCTATATCAGACTCATGTTGGGCTTATGCTGTGGGTGTAGCTAGTGAAGATGTAAAAAAATTAATGTCTGTTACAAGAAAAGCCTTGTATCTGGGTATTGAACAAGCTCAAGTAGGAAATCGGACAGGAGACATAGGCTATGCCATTCAACAATATGTAGAAAAAGAAGGGTATAGTGTTGTTAGAGATTTTATTGCACATGGAATTGGCCCAACCATTCATGAGGAACCTTTTTTTGCTCACTACGGTGAAAAAGGAAAGGGAGTTCGTTTAAAAGAAGGCATGACCATTACAATTGAGCCAATGGTAAATATTGGCTCATGGCAAATGAAAATGGAATCAAACGGTTGGGAATCTAAAACACTAGATGGTAGTTTAAGTTGTCAATATGAACATAGTTTAGCCATTACAAAAGAGGGGCCAATAATTTTAACATCTCAAGGAGAAGAGGAGACCTATTAATGTAAGTCGCGTTCTGTTAAATTAGAGGATAATTTTTATAGGTTGACTATCAAATGTTTAATAGTGTAATTATGTGTAAAAGTGAAGTAGCTGAATACAAAGGTTTAGCTTCACTCTATAACTTAAACGATAAATAATTAAAACTTTTAAATATAGCTTATTCTAATAGGAATTAAAACTGTTCGGACTTAAACACTCTCTAACTTGTGCTGGAGGGTGTTTTTTTGTTTGGATGAGGTATACCAATAAGAAAAATGAATTTTTTTATTAGAAAATTTGGTTATATTCAGCAATACTCGAAGTCTTACTACGTACACTTTCTCTATGTAGAACCATAACCATGAAGAGGAGAATAGTATATGTTAAATTACGAAAGAGCATTAATAGAGTTTTTATTAGAATTAAAACTATAAAACTATTCAAAAAGAACGATTGAAACATATCAACAACATCATAAAAAATTTATGAAATTTTACAAGAAAGAGATTGGAGATACTATAAACATTTTAGATATTCAGAGAATACACTACAAATTGTTTATTGCTGATTTATTGGATTGTGAATTTAAAGCAAGTTATATAAATTCCATAATAAAATCTCATAAATCATTTTGGAGTTATTTACTTAGAGAAAATGTAGTGGAAGAGCATCCATTAATTAATATAAAACGATTAAAGCAAGATGTAGTCCTCATACATTTTAACATTATTAGACTATTAAGAATTTGAAAAATGGGCAAGATTTATTTATAATAAGTAAATTTTTAGGTCATTTTAAATTAGATACCACTAAAAGCTGTATAAGCTGTATAACTAGTGAACAATTGACATAAAGGGTACTTACTACTAATCCATTGAAAAATATTTAATAAAATTCATTAAAGAATGGGATGGAAGGATATCAACTATTGTTATACAAATAAAAGAATAGTGTGTTAAAATGATATTTGGTAAAATAAAAAGGAGTGTTTTTATGAGAAAAAATCTAATAAAGAAAATTTTTATTACTGGAGCTTTGTTGCTAGGTATTTCCTTAGCCATTGGAACAACGAGGGCTGATGCGTCAGCACAAGGAAATTATATCAAGGATGGTAGTATCGTCCAAGTCACTAAGAAAAATTACGATATGTGGCAAAATTTTAATTGGCAAAAGAAAAATAATACAACAAATGTTTACAATCAAACCTTTGAAGCAAAAGGTAGATACAAACATCAAAATGGGTCAACTTATTATTCATTATTTGATAGTAAAGGCACATGGTATGGTTACTTAAATGCGAATGCCACTAAGAAAACAAGTAAACAAGGTAATTACATATCAGATGGTAGCTATGTAAAAATTTCTAAAAAAAATTATAGTACGTGGTCAAACTTTAATTGGGCATATCGAGATAATACATCTAATCTTTATGGGAAAACCCTTCAAGCACGTGGTCGCTACCAACATTTTAATGGAGGAACTTATTACTCATTATATGATAACAAAGGCACATGGTATGGCTATTTAAACGCTGGAGCAACTCAAAAAACAAGCGCACAAGGAAACTATATTTCGGATGGAAGATACGTTCAAATCAATAAAAACTATGAGTTATGGCAAAATTTTAATTGGCAGAAAAAAGGAAATGGGTCAAGCCATTACAATAAATCACTTCAAGCAAGAGGACGTTATGAACATTTTAACGGAAGTACATTTTATTCATTATTTGACGATAAAGGTACTTGGTTAGGATATATTAATGCCAATGCGACAATTAGCTATAAAGCTAAACAAACAAAAGAAACTAAAACAGTTAACAAAGATACAAATGGCAAGATTTTATCTTCTACTAGCGGATACAAAAAAGTATCTGAAAGCACAGATAATGGTAAACTTAGTAAAAAAGCCAATGGCGATACACACACTGTTTATACTAAAACAGTTGTATGGGAAAAAGATGCATCAGTAAACCCAACTAACCCATACATGGGACAAGCAATGTCAAACAGTAATTTAGAAATTAGCTTTAACGGAGGTAAAGGAATGGGTAACAGTGGAATGGTATGGGGCGACCAAAGGACAGCAAGCTTATGGGCATTAACTGAACTTGTAAACAACCCGACAGAAACTGGAACTTACTTAACATGGGAAGTTAAATTAAAAACAGGCGAAGTTATGTGGACATCACACATACTTTAATCAAATTGAAGACCAATTAGGTGAAATAGCTGAAAACAAAGGTTTAGCTTCATTCTACAACTTTACATATACCTTATTTTAGTAGAAATTAAAACTGTTCGGACTTAAACACCCTCTAGCTTGTGCTGGCGGGGTGTTTTTTGTTTAAATTTAGTGCTGTTGAGTAGAAAAAATGTTACTGAATAGCAGTGCAAAAGAAATTGATATAGTTATTTTTGTTATATGATTGTGATTGATTTGTGTTCATTATTCTATAGGATAAATAATAATATTTTGTTTATACGATTCCATTTCTATATATTAAATGATAATATTGTATTTGTTATTTTATTGAAAGAAGTTGGGGGATTGAAATGAAAAAGATTAAATTAGGTGTTGCTATGTTAAGTTTTTTTCTACTACTTAGTGGATGTACATCAGGTAATGGTAAGGTTAAAGAGTTAGAAAAGAAAGTAGAGCAATTAGAAAAAGAAAATAAAGAGCTTAAATCACAAGGTAGTGATTGGAATATAAATGTTGATTCAAAAAAAAGTAAAGATGGAAAATCAAGTCTAGGTGCTAGAAGTAATCCTGTACCAGTTGGAGAAGAGCTGACATTCAATCCTTTATATGCAAATCAAGAAGTAGAAGTAAAAGCTAAGGTGACGGATGTTAAGAGAGGATCTGAAGCTGAAAAAGAGGTTAATCAGTACGGGAAAATACATTTAGATACAGCTAAAAGTAATATAGGTGGTCTGAAAGAAAATACTGAATTTTTAACATATACAATCACAATTAATCCAAAAGGTGTTAACAAAGATGAAGGGATTCAACTCCCAGGACTTTCTAATAGCTATACTATTGATGGAGATGATTTGGGATACTCACGTCCTATTGATAATATTGATGGATTTTCGAATGAAGGTAATGTATATGTAGATAAAGAATACACATTCAGAATGTATGGACAAATCAAAAAAGGTAAAGAAGGACTAATCTCGTTAACGAATTTAAATAGTAAAGTATTTTTTAAGGTCAATTAAAAATCTTAATGATAGTAAAAGTCATGTGGGTTAATATATCCATATGACTTTTTTGTCCTTAAAAATCCCCTCTATCATTGGTAAAATAAGCTTATGTACGGCTAACTGTAGCCTTTACATTAATAGGGTTTTCTAGGGGATATAAATGGCTTCAGCAGAATTAAAAAATGAAGAAAAGTTATGGCAAACAGCCGATAAATTAAGAGGCAGTATGGATGCTTCTGAGTATAAAAATGTAGTCTTAGGATTAATATTCCTAAAATATGTCTCTGATAGTTTTGAAGAAAAATATGCAAAGCTACTTATAGATGAAGAAGATAGAGTATGGAAGATCAAGAAGGGTATGTTGTCTTAAAATTTAAAAGTAGGTAGACGATACTAGAAGCGTAATCAGGTTCTCGATCAGGCTTGGAGACAGTGGCTAGAGATTACGTTAATCATTTTGAAATGTGTCAAGAAGCATCAGTTGGTAAGTCTATGATTGTATCAATGTCCCGTAGGATTGCGATTGATAAACTACGTCCTGAGTAGCATTCAGACGACGATGACAAAGGAAAAATTAAAATTGTAATGACCGGCTCATCAAGTGATCCTGAGAGTTGGTAACCTTTTATCGGAAATAAAGCAATACGTGAGAAGTTAGCTAATCGTATGAAAGATAATTGATTATAAAGGATTTGTTTTAAATCCTCAAAACCCAGATCTAAATTTTAACAGTTTGAAGAATGTTTTTGATTCCTTTGGCATTAAATACTAAAGACAATCCGATAATTTTAGGATTGTCTTTTTTATATTTTCAAACAATTGAAGAATAAACTATCTGTTAATCTTTACTTAGCCGTAATTTACGCTATCTTTATGTTATTTTATAATCATTTAATTTATTAAATGATTACTTTCAAAATTGTATTTAATACTTTATTCTTGCGGAACTATTCAGATTTTTTAATAATGTTATTCAATCTATCAGTATTGTTCAAATCAGCATTCTGATAGTCTTCACTGTCTATTGGTAATTTAATATCAATTCCACTTAATAGTTGGATGGATACATCTGCTGAGGAGATAATCGCGTCAGTGACATGACCACCAAAGTCGAAATCATTTGAAATAAAGTGTTGGTGGAAATTTGGAACGCCTATCCCTTGGTAAAGCACTGGTGTAAAGTATCCAATCATGTGCCCTTGAACATTTTCTCGGCTAAAATTAGCTTGATTTTTTGCGATTTTTTCAAGACCAGAATAAGGCCTCTTCGATTTAGAAACTGAGCGTGTTTTAACACGTTTAAATTCTCCATCAATTATGACTGAAAAGAAAATATTTTCTGTTTTGACGATATTCAAAATCTCCTGTCTTAAGTCGGCTAAACTAATATTTTCAACCTTTTTAACAAATTGAAAATCACCTTGATGAACATTGACGTAAACGATAGGAAACTTTTTATTCAGGATCATAACAGTACCTGTGCTATCTACTTTATAAGCATCACCATCCCAGACAATCAATTCACCATCTATACCTTCTCCCGTTCCAATACCAAAATTACCCTCTGCAAGTACTTCCTCAATCGTTGTGAAACCATCCAATAACCCTTCTATAAGCATTTGCATTGTTCCGAATTGTTTAACTTTTTCCATAAATAGTTCCTCCATTCAGTTATAAGGTCAATCTATCTAGTTAAAATGATACTACTTATGATAAAAAAGAACTAATTAAAACTAGTATAATTTGTTAAATGAGATAGAAATAAATAGAATAAAGTTTAATTGACTTACTTCCCCCAACGTTATATCTTATGAATGAAAGAGTATTCCTATAAAGAGAGGAAAAATATAATGAAGAAACCAGTAATTATTAGCACAGACCCAGGTATTGATGATGCTGTTGCATTGGCATTGGCTTTATTTAGTGAGAAGCTAGATGTTCAGTTAGTTTGTCCTTTATTTGGGAATGTGGGTATTGAGTACACAACAACTAATACAGAAAAATTAATTAATTTCTTTAAAAAAGATACGAAGATGGTACAAGGAAGTAAATGTCCACTAATCAAAAAAGCAATTGATGCTAGTGATATTCATGGTAAGAGCGGTCTTGAGGGCTTTTCATTTCCAGACATTAAAAAATCAAAAATCGATACATCCTGTACAGCTGTGGAGGCAATGCATCAAGTTGTCCGAAGAAATAACGCTAAAACAACTTTGGTTGCGATAGGTCCATTAACCGATATTGCTTTATTTATCCGTCAGTATCCTGATGACTTGGTAAAAATAGAAGAACTTGTTTTAATGGGTGGTGCTTTAGGACGTGGTAATTATGGTGTCTTATCTGAATTTAATTTTGCTTCAGACCCAGATGCTGCAAAGATAGCGTTTGACAGTGGTTTAAAAATAAGAGTAGCGCCGTTAGAAGTGGGAGATCAAGCTAAAATTATGCCTACTGCTTCAAATGAAATAAAGCATTTTGGACCTGTAGGAGATATGTTTTATCAACTTTTTTCAAAATACCGTAGTGGAAGTTTTGAAAAAGGCTTAAGCATGTATGATGCATTAGCTATTGGGTTAATTCTTGAACCAAGTATGTTTAAGGAAGTATCAACTCGTGTTGAGATTGAAACAAGTAGTCCGCTAACGGCTGGAGCATCGCTAATAGACTTAAATGGCTATTTAAAAATGGAAGATAATGCTTTTGTTGCGGTATCAGTAGATGCTGAAAAGTTTGAAACATGGTTTGTGGAGTCGTTAAGAAAAACTAGTGAGCAGTAGTTATAATAATAACTAATATAGGTGAGGGAATAAATGAATACAAAAAAGAAGAAGATCATAGGGATTAGTATAGTTGGAGTAGGTGTCTTAATATTAATTGCTGCATCATTAGCGATGTCGACAAAAAATTCAATAGATCAATTTGAAGCTCAGTCATCATCGACTATTGTGACTAGAAGTAGTATGAGTTCAATAAATGATGAAAATATTAAACCAACAGATCTTATGAAGCAAAACAATACAGTGCAGATCACATTTAATAGTGGGAAAAGTTGGTTAGAAGTACCAGTAGAAGCAGATTCGCTTGAAAGTTTTAATGGAATAACGACTGATGATAAGGGATTAGATTCAACTAGTTATTTTTTAAAAAATAATCAAGCAAGTTTTGTTTATGTCAACGCTGAAAAAGCTGAGGTAGAAGTCACTCAAACACTAAATAAAGGTGATTCGTGGCAAAAAACGACTATCACGCATGAAATTCCAGCTATTCGTTATCGGAAAATAGATTATGTAACTGAAAAAATGGGTTATATAATTTACACAGCCGGAAAAACAATGGGGCAAGAGGGTGTCATGGTTTATGTGACACAAGACAAAGGGAAAAGTTGGCAAGAAGTAGCTAGTCCCTTTTTATCAACTTTGGTAACAGATAGTATATTCTTAACAGAAAAGTTGGGTTTCATTGTCTTTAATAGCATACAAGTAGAAGAAAAATTAAGTCCAAATATGCAAGCTACAAATGATGGTGGTAATAGTTGGCAAACTATTATTGTCACGCAACCTGAAAAATACGAATCGATTTTTGTCCAGGCTGAAGCACCATTCATGGATGGTAATGAATTAATCATGTTAGTAAATCAGGGAGAAAATGGGGATTATGAAGGTGGCGTGGTTAAAGGGAAATACAAGTCAACAGATAATGGTTTAAACTGGCAGTTTGTAGAGGAAGTATGAGAACGATGAGTAAATTGAAGAAAAAACTTATGGTGATAGGGCTTTTGATAGTTGGCATCTGTCTTCTAATTTTATTAGGCTATATGCTTATGAAGCAACGTGGATGGGATTTAGTTAATTATTGGCTTTTGTATGCTGTGATAGCAGCTTTAATTATATCAACTGGATTGCTAGTAATGTTACTGGTCGCAAGCAAAAACTGGCATTACACTACAATGATAAGTGGTTGTTTTTTTATTTTAATTGGATTAAGTTATCCAGTTAATCAACTTGAGCAATCAGTTACACGAATTAAGTCAACTTCCCCTCAAAAGAAGCATACTTTTTTATTAGAAAGCGTGGACCAAAAACAATTTTATGTCAAAAAAATATATTGGAAATTATTTAGTAAGATAAAAGAACCATTGCCTTATGTTCTTTCTGAAAATTATGAGATAGATTGGCTGACCGAAGATAGCGCCGTTTTTACTTATGAAACAACGGATAAGACAATTCATCAATATATCGGGACTTACGGTGGTGATCCTAGTCATTATAGTTATGTTGTTCCTGACTTAGACGGAAATTGGATGTCTAAAAACAAACTAACTCAGTTAACTTATCTACCTTCTATAACTAATCCATCAACAAAAATTAAAATAGTAAATAATCAAAAAAAAGAACAGTTTGATATTAACGAAACAATCCAATTTGGTGTATCAGGAGTGGTGTTACAAAATAAGGGTGATACGAGATACAGTATTATTCCTGCCCAGAATGGTAAGTCCAAAGAGTCAATATTAATATTAAAAGAAGCTAAGTTAAAAAGTAAAGTAGTCACGTTGACGAAATATTAGAGAAGAAAGAAGAGTAATATGACTGAGATAATTTACCGACCGATTAAAAAAAGTGATTTTGGAAGTGTATCTAGTTTAATAGAAGAAACATTTGAATTAGCAGATTTTGTATCAGATAAAGGGTTGTTAACTACGTTTTGTAAAAGCTACCTTTATGATTGTTTAGCCGAGGCTACCTTTATAGAAGTGGCTGAAAAGGATAAGCAAGTTATTGGTGTCATCATGGGAAATGCCGATTCTGAGTATAGTTATGTTGAACATGCTAATTATTTTTTCCAACTAGGAATTCAGAAAGTAAAGATACTTTTAAATAAAAATAAAAAAGAACTTAAACACTATAATGAGATGTTAGCTGTTTATGATAAATTTTATCAAAAACACAAAGATAAATTTGATGGTGTGTTAACCTTATTTGCTGTGGATGAATCTTATCAAGGTCATGGAATTGGCAAGCAACTTTTTACCGATTTAGAGTCCTACTTAAAAGAAAAAAAAGTTAAAAGGATCTACTTGTTTACTGATGATAGCTGTAACTATGGTTTTTATGAGTATAATGGATTCAAACGACTAGAAGGATCGGTAATGAGTTTTGGAGAAGAAAGACTAACTATCTATTTTTATGACTATTGGGTGAAAAATTAATTAATAAAATTTGAAAGATAAAACAGGATAGTTGAAATCCTGTTTTTTTATTAGTGGATTCTTTCCAAATTATCATTAATAGCAAAGTATTACGCAAGTTATTAAAATAAATATTTATTTAATAAGACAATGTGATATGATATTCAAGAATGTATACAAATCTAAAAAAAGGTAGATGAAATGAATGAGTGTTTCCTTAGCAATTACATTGGTTTTGGTTATTGGTGTTATATTTGTCAATGGTTGGACCGATGCTCCGAATGCAATTGCAACCGCTATCTCGACGCGAGTATTGCGTCCGAATGTGGCGATTGGGATGGCTGTTGTTTGTAATTTTTTAGGCGCTTTAATTATGACAATGTTTAATGCGCAAGTGGCAGAAACAATAAGTAAAATGGTCCGTTTTGAAGGTAGTGGTAATGCTGCCCAAGTAGCTCTAGCAGCATCTCTATTTTCGATAGTAGTTTGGTCAGTTGCTGCTTGGTGGTTTGGAATCCCAACTAGTGAAAGCCATGCACTTATCGCAGGATTAACAGGTTCTGCAATGGCATTAGGCGGTTTAGGCGCAGTAAATATGAATGAATGGATGAAAGTTATTATAGGGTTATTTGTCTCGACATTCTTTGGTTTTTTTGGTGGTTATGTGGTGACAAAGATAGTTGAATTCAGTTTTTTCAATGTAGAAAGACGTAAAACGAATAAAATATTTACATTCGGTCAAGCCGGTGGGGCTGCAGCTATGTCATTTTTACATGGTGTTCAAGACGGTCAAAAATTTATGGGAGTCTTTATGTTAGGTCTTTTTTATAATGGTTTGGCTGAAAAAACGCCATCAGGTGGCTTTATTATTCCTATCTGGGTAATGGTTGTTTGTTCCCTTGTTATGGGATTTGGAACCTCTGTAGGAGGAATGCGTATTATTAAATCTGTTGGTATGGATATGGTTAAATTAGAAAAATATCAAGGATTCTCAGCTGATTTAAGTGCAGCTATTTGTCTATTTGGTGCGTCTATGTTTGGTATCCCTGTTTCAACAACACACACAAAAACAACCGCTATTATGGGCGTTGGAGCAGCCAAGCGTGTCTCTAGTGTGGATTGGCAATTAGTTAAAGAGATGGTAATGGCATGGGTATTAACATTTCCAGGATGTGGGCTAATAGCCTATTTCATGGCGAAATTTTTTGTTTCAATATTTTAGGAGGAATGAACAATGGCTAGAAAAAAAGGATTTAACTACTTTGATGCAATGTATCAATTATCAGTAAAAACTAAAGAAGCATCTATTGTATTAGATGATATTATTAAGAACTATTCTAGAGAGTATTTAAAGGAACAAGCTGGAAAAATACATGAATTAGAAAATGCTGGAGATGAAATTGTTTCTAACATTATGTATGAACTAAATCATTCATTTATTACACCGATTGATAGAGAAGATATTGTCGCCATTACAAAATCGATTGACGATGTATTGGATGGTATTAATGCTCTTCCATATCTTTTTGATAATTTAGCAATTCAAGAAATAAAAGAAAAGACAGTTACTATGTCTGGAATCATTGTTGATGTTATGGAAGGATTAACTGTCGTTACGAAAGAGTTTTCTAAGTTTAAAAGTACTAAAAAAATTGGTCAGATGATTCAAAAAGTTGGCGAGTTAGAAGGAGAAGCAGATATTATTCATAGTGCTCAAATTAAAGAGCTTTTTACATCAGAAGAAAATACATTAGAAGTTATTAGATGGAAAGAAGTTTTTGATCGCCTAGAAAAAATAGTTAATAGTGCGGAAGAATCAGTTTTAATTATGGAAACTATGGTTATTAAGAACACTTAGTATATAACTCAAAAGTTTATTTAATATTAGTAAATAAGAGCAACCATTGAATCAGATGGTTGCTCTTATTTCATTTAAACCAAGCTGGTTTATCTCCGTCAGTATTTGGTTTATTGACGCCTAGTGATTTTCCAAGATAAAGGGACGGGGATAAGATTATTTTGATAACTAAATTTGCAATACTTTTACGAGACACTTCAGTCCCTTTAAACGTTTCATCTCTTTGAGTTATTTCATAGTCAACTTCTTTCAAATCACTTAACCATGCTGGACGAATAATTGTATATTCTATGTCAGATTTTTCAATTATTTGCGCTGCTGTGGCGTAACTTTCTAAATAACCACCATCTAATTGTTCGTGATTCCAGGTGCCATATTTTCCCGGTACCTCATCATAAATACCAAGAGTGGAAATCCAAATTAAACGTTTAACACCTGACGTTTTCATCGCTGAAATGACACACTTTGCTTCTTCAACAACATCTCCTGAAAGATTGGCATAGACAATGTCAATTCCTTGCATAGCAGCTTCAAGATTGTCTTGATTTAAGGCGTTTCCTTCAAATAATTCTTGCTTATTTGGATTTTTGATAGTCAAACGTGATGAGTCTCTTAAAAACAATCGTTGCATTTTCTTTTCTGTTAGTAAGTCATCACTGACTATTCTAGCAATCTGCCCATTTGCTCCTAAAATAAGAATTTTTTCCATTATATATTCCTTCTTTCAATAAATAGTTACTATATTAATTAGTATAGTCCTAACTTTTTTTATGGGCAAAGAAACGTTCTCGAAAAATGAAATAATATTAATTTGAGCATTATAAAGAGTTGATTATCTAAAAATAGAGCTTAAAATGAACTTTTTTTCAAAAAATTTTTATAAAATAACTTAACCATTCTATATCTATGTTAAAATAAATAATTGATTAGAGGTTTTTATTAAAAATTTAAAAGGGGGAGTTTTTATGAAATTTTGTTGGAATTGCGGTCATAAGAATGAAGGGAATTCGATTTTTTGTGAAGAATGTGGTTCAGATTTACGTGAAGCATTGGAAAATGAAACAGAAACAACGCAGTCAAATGATGAAAAAAAAGGTGTTTCAGTGTCTAATGGAACTAATGGTCACATTATTAATGCAGAACCAGCTGCAAGTTATAACCAAGAACCAACTTATCCTAAGCAACCAATGGATAAAAAGAAAAAAATTAGCTTGATTCTATTAGGTGTAGGAGTTATCTGTGCTATAGGGCTTTATTCTTACGGCAATCATTACTTTAGTTATGAGCAACAAGTTGATCGGATGGTAGAAACGATTAAAACAAAAGATCCAGATAAATGGTCTAAAATCATGATATCAAACGATCCAAGTTATAAAATAACACCAGACAATTTAAAAAAAATGACTGATTATTATAAGAATGATCAGCAAAAAGAAAAATTTTCAAATTTAGTTGCTAGTTTTGCCAAGGGTGGAAATAGTGACAGTGATTTTAAAATTAAACCTGATGGAAAAGCGTTAGTTCTATTCACTAAATACGCCGTAGAAGTAGAACCTGTTTACCTATCAATTGAGGCGGAACAATCAGGAGTAGAGATTGAAATTGACGGTAAAAAAGAGGGAAGTGTTAAAGATAAATCTTTAAAAATCGGCCCTTTAACACCAGGAGAGTACGCAATTAAAGGTACGTTAAAAAATGTTTCAACTGAATCGACTGCTGAGCTAGTTAAGTTTGAGAATGAAGAATTTGAAAAGAATAATCAAATTAAATTAGATTTACATAAAATTTCATTCTCTGTTAATTCAAATGTTGAAGGAGCAGAAGTCCTAGTAGATAATAAAAAAATCACAACTATAAAAGATGGTTCTGCTGAAGTGAAAGATGTTGTCTGGCATCAAGGGTTATCTGTTCAAGTTAAAAATAAATTTGACAAACAGGTAATCGAATCAGAGTCTAGAAAAGTAGATGCAAGCGAATTTTTATCAAGTAACTATAAAAAAGGAGAATATGGATCTGATATAACTCTTGAAATTCCAGGTATAAAATCAAAAGATGATGTGGAAAGTTTTTTATCAGGTTTGTATAGTAAAGTTTCTTCCTTGACCAGTGATTATACGTCATTAGATACAATGGCAAAATCAGATTTAGCAGAATATTTCTCAAAGGGAGAAGATAATGCTGATTATCAAGATTTTTTGAAGTTTATAAATGGAGTAAGATCAAGTTCTGAAAAATCAAGTGTTCGTGGAACACCTAAAGTTGAAAAAGTAACAATGACAGGAAAAGATACTTATCAAGTACAGTATTTGATTGAATATAAAACGTCTTATAAATCTTATAAGATGGATGACGTGGTTCAAGTCTTTAGATATACGAAAGGAACTTTTGGTTACAATCAAGAAGAAAAAAGATTTGAGATTATTGATTTAGGTGGGAAGGATAACTTTGAAGTTGTTGATAATGGAGGTGTTTCTTAAATAAATGTCTTTTAAATTAAAAAGTATCGGAATAGGAGTAAGTCTAGTCATACTTTTAAGTATCACTATCTATTTAATAAACAATCAAAAGGAAACAACAAAAGTGATTGAAAGTAGCCAAACAACTGTAGAAACAAAAGAACAAGTAAGTGAGACAATCGAACAATCTGAACCAAAACAAAAAGTGATAGTAAGCGTGGATGAACAGCTTAAAAATAAGTTAGAAGAAATGTCGCTTGACCAAAAAATTGGGCAATTATTTTTAGCACGAGTGCCAGAGAAAAATGCATTAGAGGATATCAATGAGTTTCAATTGGGTGGTTATCTACTATTTGGAAGAGATATGGAAAATCAAACAAAAGAAACATTGAAGAAAAATATTGCAGATTTTAAAAGCACAAGCCAAACCCCATTCATTGTGGCTTCAGATGAGGAAGGTGGAACTGTCACAAGAATTAGTACCAATTCAAAAATTGTGCCAGAAAAATTTAAATCCCCTCAAACCCTTTATAATGAAGGTAAAATGAGTGCTATTTTAGAGGATACAAGGAAAAAATCAGAGATATTTAGAGAATTAGGTATTAATACAGGTCTATTTCCTGTAGCAGATGTTTCGACTGATTCAGAATCATTTATTTATGATCGTACGATTGGATTAGATGTAAAGGGGACAAGTGATTATGTGGTAGATGTGGTCAAAGAGTTGACGAAAGAGAAGACTGGGTCCACTTTAAAGCATTTTCCAGGTTACGGTGATAATCGTGATTCCCATACAGAAATTGTAAAGGACACACGTAGTCTCGCAGAAATTGAAGAGAATTCACTTCCCCCTTTTAAAAAAGGGATTGAGGCTGGAGCTGATAGTATTTTAGTTTCTCATAATATTGTAGAGGCAATTGATTCGAATGTACCAGCATCTATCTCACCTGACATTCATAAAATGTTACGGGAAGAGTTATCTTTTAACGGAGTTATCATGACGGATGACATGGATATGGCTGGATTAGCAGATTTTATTAGTCAAGATAAAGCAGCTTTAGCGGCTTTAAAATCAGGCAATGATTTAATTTTATCATCTAGCTATCGTGTTCAAATTCCTGTTATTAAAGAAGCAATCCGAACGAATGATTATTCGCAAGAACAATTAAATGAGTCGGTACTGCGAATTTTAAAGTGGAAATATAAATTAGGTATTATAAAATTGGAGGAATAAAAAATGAAGTTTTGTATTAATTGTGGTAAAGAAGTCAAGGAGAAAGTTAAGTTCTGTCCTTTTTGCGGAGCTGAACAAAAAGAATTAAAAAAGACTGATGAGTTAGTAGAAGAAGTAAAGGTAGAAGAGATAAATTCTTTAGAAGAAGCAAAAAATGTGTCAGTACAAAGTGATGTAGATCCAAAAGAATACATAATTGAAGAGGATACAAGTACGATTTATAACGAACAACCAAAAAATGATAACCAAGAACAAGTTAGCCCTCATCAAACGAGTAATAATCAACAAGCACCACTTATTAGTATCAATCAAGGAACTGTTAATCAATTGACTGATAATAGTAAAAATTATTTCTCGTATATAAATAAAAATATAGCAAAACCAGATATTGGTGGGCGCAATAAAAACGAATATTTTGGTTTAGTTAGTTATGTGTTAATTTCTTTATTCAGTAGTTTAGCAATTAGTCATTCTATTGGAAAAGCAATGACATTTGGTACAAGAGGCTATTCAGATTCAAGTTTTCCAATGTTTTTGCAGTTATTTTTATTACTACTTGTTACACAATTAGTAAGTGTAACAACCGTTTATGTTTTATCAGGTAAAATATTTCATGAAGAAATTAAATTTTTAGATAGTTTTGACCGTATTTACGCACCAGTCAGCATTACTGTCTACACCAGCCTTTTAGCTTTTGTTTTATCTTTTATTTCAACTGTAGGATTTAGTTTTCTTTTAGTTTTATCTTTATTGATTACTTATACTTTTAGTAGTTTTTCATTTATTGCAAATCTATGGGTCAGTCAAAATAATACACAAAGAAATAGGTTTTATTGGACAGTTGGTGTGATAATAGTAAGTAGTATTGTTCAAATTATTGTTAGTTTCATGCTAGGTGATATAATTGGTGCTAGCATTATAGAGATTATATCAGATATTGCGGATTCGTTTGCATCAAGTTTATTCTTTTAACTAGTAGGTGATAGATTGAAAAAAAGTCATTATTTATACTTATTAGTTTTTTGTATTTTTTTATTGAGTAGTTGCGGTATGGATAAAAAAAAGGTTGAAACATCTGAAAAAAGTACATCTGAAATATCAACGATGCCAGAGACTAAACAAAGTACAACTTCTGTCTCACAAGAAAAACAATTTTCTGAAATGGAATTATATTTGAAAGACTTAGAGAAAGAAGCTATAGGAATTTACGTGGAAGAACTAGGTTCTCATCAACATTTTGGGGTAAATGAGGACAGGTTATTTTATGGCGCGAGTATCGCTAAATTACCTGTCATCTTTTATACACAGGAACAATTAAAAAAAGGTGCTGTAACGTTGGAAACGGAATATCCTTATAGTGATGAAGTTAATGAAATACCAGGCGGAATGATTAAAGGTGGGACAGGCACTATGCAACATGTAGACCTTTGGAATGCAACATTTTCTTTAGAGACGTTATTAGAGTGGACTATTTGCCACTCTGATAATTTAGCTAGTAACATGTTAAGTTATTATGTTGCTGGACAAAATGGGTCCGACTTTTTAAATACAATAGCTCCTTTCTATCCAAGTAAAGAAGAAACTTTTTCAAAAAATATGACAGCTGAAACTGCGGGTAAGTTAATGATGGCTATTTACCAAAATCAAATTGGAAGAGACTATTTTTTAGAAACTGACTGGCAAAAAGAAAAAATAGGCTGTTTAGATAAGCCTGTATATCATAAGATTGGTACAAACGAAAATTTTAACCATGATGTAGGAATAGTTATGGGAGAAAAACCTTATGCTCTGAGTATTTTAAGTGATGGTTTTTCAAATAAAGAAATAGAAGAAGTTGTTAAAGAAATTGATAAACGGATGAATGAGAGGTAAATAAGTTGGAAAAGTGTGGAAATTGTGGAAAAGAGAATGAATCTCATGCTAATTTTTGTGAAAAATGCGGAACAAAACTAGAATCTGTAGAACAAGAGGCTAAGATAAAAAAACTATATTGCCATAATTGTCAGCATGAGCTTATAGAAGGTACCTCCTTTTGCGAAAATTGTGGCACAAGAATTTTCAAAGAAGAGGAATTAATTCCTAAGATATCTCAAAATAGTGAAATAAATCAATACTCTCAAGAAAAAATTGTTAAGAAACCAATGTCAAAAAAAAATAAAATGATAGGTATTTTTATAACGACGTTTTTAATATTAGGATCAGCTATTTATATTTTTTTAAGTAATCAAAATAGTCAAGAAAATCAAGTAGAGTCCTTGGTTATGGCAATCAAGAATAAAGATTCATCTTATTTGGTTGATAGAATTCTAACAGAGGATCCTAGTTTAACGATTACTGAAGAAAATATAAAGCCAATGTTAAAATATTTTGATGACAATAAGGAAGAGATTAATAACTTAAAAAAAGCATTTGAAACGCAACAATCATTCAATGGCTTTTCACTAAAAAAGGAAGGAAAGAAAGCCATCCTTTTCCCGAAATACAATATTGATGTAAAACCTGCTTATACAACAATCGAATCAAATGTGAAGAATAGTGTTATAAAGATGAACGATAAAGAAATTGCGACAACGAATAGCACTAATTATTCAAAAAATATTGGACCACTAATTCCTGGTAATTATCAATTCCAAGCAAGCATTAAGGGGAAGAAGGATAAGAAGGAATCATCTTATACATTGTTGCCTTCAAGTGAAGAATCTGTGGATATGCGTTTTGTAATGGTTAAAATTCCTATTCAATCAAATATGGATGAAGCTACCGTATTAATCAATAACAAAGAAGTTGGACAAGTCATTGATGGTGAAGCAGAAGTAGGGCCATTACTATGGAATAATAAAATGAGCGTTCAATTAGTCAAAAAAACAAACACAGAAAAAATTGAAACGAAAATAAAAGAACTAAAAAAAGTTGATTTAAATGAAGAAAGTGGTACGTATCCAACAGTGGTATTAGATTTTAATTCTGCTAGTGATTATGATATTGAAGAAGGAGTAAAGTCTTTCTATAGTGAGTTCTCTAATGTTGTTAATTCTAGTAGCTATTATGAAGCAAGTGAGTTTGCTGGAAAATATTATATTGAAGGTGAAAAAAATAATAGCTTTTCAGGGATCAATGATTATATTAATTGGTGTCGTGAGAGATCAGCTAAGAAAGAATATGATGGAGTATCCTTCAATGTCAATGTCAAATCAGTGGAGACGATTTCTAATAATACTTATAAGATTAAGTACAATGTTACTTACCGCACAACGTATCCCTATTCAACAAAGAAAACGCCACGTGTAGAAGCTTTTGACTATAGTGATGTTAAGGTTCAATTTGAAAAGGATGAAGATTCTCATAATATAAAGAATTTTAAATTTTTTGATATGGGTGATGGAGGAAAAAAAGTTCAAGATAATCGGGCTAATGAATAAAATAAGGAGGAAAAAAATGACTAATTATTGTTTGAATTGTGGAACAGAGCTACCAGAAGTCAGTAAATATTGTTCTAAATGTGGTGAACCAACAGAAGAAGAGTCGGAAAAGGTAATAGATGTGGAAGTTGTACCCATCCCTTCTAGAAATAAGAAAGAACGTAAGACGTCTCCCAAAAAATGGTTAATACTCCTTATTTTTGCGCTTCTGTTAATGTTATTTTTTTGGATGGTTAATAGAAACCCGCTAAAAGGTCATTGGATTTCTGAAGATAAAGCAACAGAAATAGAAATAACAGGAAAAAGTGCTGCAATGATTTTTCCAGAGCCTTCTGCTGGAAGAACGGTCAGTTTTGAAGGACCTATAAAAAAAAGCCGTCAAAAAGAGTATTTATTTGCTATTGAAGAGTCAAAAATAACTGTGAAATTCCATGGAGCTGCAGATGCTCAATCTGATTTAATGAAGTATCTAGAGGTAATCAAAGATAATTTTGATGATTCAGAATTTTCTCCATCTAATAAAAAAATAATAGAAAAAACCTTTGATTCAGTAAAAAAATCAGGTGATGATATTATTTTTAATATGGAAATGAAAGACTATAAAAAATTACTTTCTGAAGAATCAACTAATTTTCTGGAGCTAAAAGATTTTGTTAACTTTGAATTCTCTCTTAAGACAAGAGGAAAAAATCAGATGATTGTGGCAAATTCAAAAAACAAAAAAGAATCAGTTATATACAATAAAAAATAAATTTAGATAGTACCTAAGAATCAATTATTTTAATAGTCAAGAAATCGTGCAGATAAATGCTTCTATCTGCGCGATTTTTTATCGTTCCTAAGTCGGATTAGATTATTTTTAATATATGATAAGCTATTAGAGGTTTTTAAATTGAGGAGGTAATTATGAATAAAAGAGTAAGTGGATTTGAGTTGAAGTTAATTGGTATTATGTTTATGTTAATCGATCATATAAATACTTACTTAGGTAGTTTTTTGGGTTTCCCTTTATGGATTTCTTTATTAGGAAGGTTTGTGGCACCTTTATTTGTCTTTATGATGGTAGAGGGATTTTCTCATACAAAGAACAAAAAGAAATATTTTTTTAGGATGTTTATAGGTGGTTTACTAATGCATGCTATAAATATTAGTCATAATTTATTGACTAAAACCAGTTTTAACAATCCATATACAGAAAAATTTGATATTTTTTTATTGCTCAGTGGGCAGAACATTTTTATGACATTAGCTTTTTTATTTCTTTTTATCTGGCTATTAGACAATTTAAAAAATAAAAATTTAGCTAACAGTAAAAAAGGCTTAACAATTATTGGAATAATACTTTTATTGCCTCTAATATTGTTTAGTGAAGGTGGTCTTTATGAATTAGTCATGGTACTTATTTTCTACTTATTTAGAGGAGATTTTAAGAAAATATCTTTAAGTGTGGTATCGTTTACCTTATTATTATTGATTCGAACATTGTACGGCTATGTAACAATTCCGGATATAGGATCGCTATATCAAACTCTGACTTTTAGCAATGAGTACATGATGATAACTGTATTACCGTTTATTTATGCTTATAATGGCCAGCGAGGTGGGAATGGAGCAAGATGGCAAAAAGAATTATTTTATTATTTTTACCCAGCTCATTTATTAATAATCTATTTTATTCAAGATTTACTTTCTGGTGTTATTTAAGAGAATAAGAAATTTATTAGTTTTTTATACAATCATCTCTTTTTTTTAGTTATAATAAAAGAAGTAAAATGAAAAAGAGGGTTTGCTATGAAAGAAGTTAATATTTATGAAAAGCTTAGAAACAATCCAATTATTGCAGCCATCAAAGATGAATCTGAATTAGATGAGTTGTTAGAATCAGATGTGGAAGTCATCTTTGTTTTACAATCATCTCTTTTAACTATTAAAGAATTATCTACTAGGATTGAGGCTAGTGGTAAAGTTGGGTTTGTTCATTTAGGCTTAATTAAAGGATTGTCTGATGATGAGGTAGGATTACGTTTTTTAAAAGAACATACTTCTTTTTCAGGAATCATTTCAACCAAATGGCCACAACTTGTCAGGGCTCAAGCATTAGGATTTATGACAGTTCATCGAAATTTTTTAGTGGATTCATTAGCGTTTAACGCCTTAAGGAAAAGCCAGAACCCAAAATTCCCTGATTTTATCGAGATTTTACCGAATCCTAATGGAAAAACAATTAAAGCTGTTACGGAACAAATTAAACGACCGCTTATTGTGAGTGGTTTGATTACTGATAAGGAAGACGTGATTACAGCCTTAAAAAATGGTGCAATTGCGATTTCTTCTACAAATAAAAAAGTATGGGAACTTTAATAAAACGCTTGCAAAACTTTGTGAATAGTCTTATACTTAACTCAATTAAATATTCAGCTAGAGAAAAGAGCACACTGAACTGTCTTCACTAACGTGAAGGTAGTTCAGTGTGCTCTTTTACTAACATTGGAGGGTAAAAAATGTACGATATTACCATTATTGGAGCCGGAATTAGCGGATCCTCATTAGCTTATGAACTTAGTAAATATGATCTGAATGTGTGTGTGATAGAAGCAGAAAATGATGTCGCGGTTAAAACGACTAAGGCCAATAGCGCCATTTTACACGCAGGTTACGACCCAACACCAGGTTCTCTAAATGCTCGTTTGAATGTAGAAGGTTCTCACTTAGCTAAGGAAATTTGTCACAAATTAGATATTCCAAGAAATGAGATAGGCTCCCTTGTAGTTGCCTTTTCTGAGGAAGATTTAGAGATGATTCAAACTCTTTATGAGCGTGGTATTCAAAACAAAGTACCTAATATTCAACTTTTAAGCAAAGAAGAAACGCTAGAAAAAGAACCCAATTTAAATGAAAATATATTTGGAGCTTTGTATGCACCAAGTGCAGCTGTAGTTAATCCTTGGGAGTATGCGATTGCTATGGCCGAAGTAGCTATTCAAAATGGTGTTACTTTTCACTTTAATCAAAAAGTTCAAGAAATAACAAAAATAGACTCGCATTTTGAGGTTAAAACAGAAACGTCATCCTTTACAACTAAATATGTTATTAACGCGGCTGGTGTTCATGCAGGCAATATTCATGAACTTGTGGCCGAGGCTAGTTTTAAAACAATCCCTTGTCGTGGGGAGTATTATTTACTTGATTTAGAAGAAACTAAAACAGTCACTCATATTGTATTCCAATGCCCAACAAAAGTTGGTAAGGGAATTTTAGTAGCGCCAACAACTCATGGAAATATTATCGTAGGGCCAAATGCTGAAAATATTCTTGATGAGAGTGTTGATACTGGACAAGATGTTGCTAACACAACACTTGGTTTAAAAGATGTAGCAACAGGTGCTAGAAAAAGTATTCCTGATATCAATCTTGCTAATTCCATCAGAAATTTTTCGGGAATAAGAGCTAATACTGACCGAGAAGATTTTATTATTGAGAAAGTAATCACAGGTTTCTATGATGTTGCTGGAATTAGATCACCAGGTTTAACAGCTGCTCCAGCAAATTCTCTTTATTTAATAGACCTAATGAAAAAAGATGGACTAGTATTAACTGAAAAAGAGGAGTATATTGACGAAAGAAAAAGAATTCATTTTAATGAAGCGACTATCGAAGAAAAACAAGAGCTTATTCAGAATAATCCTGATTACGGACGTATTATTTGTCGCTGTGAAAATATTACGGAAGCAGATATTAGAGAAAGCCTTCATCAAACATTACCTGCTAAATCAGTAGAAGGTGTGAAACGTCGAACCATTGCTGGTATGGGTAGATGTCAAGGTGGTTTTTGTGGACCGAGAGTTGTGGAAATAATAGCAGACGAATTAGCTATTTCTCCTTTAGAGGTTGATTTGGATCGTTTGGATAGTCATATATTAGTTAGTCAATCTAAGGAGGTACTATAACATGTATGATTTAATCGTTGTTGGTGGAGGACCGGCTGGACTAGCTGCTGCTCTTAGCGCATATGAAAATGGGTTGAAAAAAATTCTTATAGTGGAGAGAGATGTCGAGCTTGGAGGTATACTAAACCAGTGTATTCATAATGGGTTTGGTCTTCATTATTTTAAAGAAGAATTAACAGGGCCAGAATATGCTGGGAAATTTATTGAAAAAATCAAGGATACTTCTATTGAAGTGATGCTTGATACAATAGTACTTGAAGTCACTGAGGAAAAACAAGTTCATACTATGAATAAAATTAACGGTTATCAAGTGTTATCTAGTAAGGCGATTGTATTAGCTATGGGTTGTCGTGAAAGAACAAGAGGAGCTATTCAGCTTCCAGGAGCTAGGCCTGCAGGTATCTTAACAGCAGGCGCAGCTCAACGTTATGTCAATATGGAAGGTTATATGGTTGGGAAAAAAGTGGTTATATTAGGATCTGGAGATATCGGATTAATCATGGCCAGACGAATGACTTTAGAAGGAGCAGAGGTGCTTGCGTGTATTGAGGTGATGCCTTACTCAGGTGGGTTAAATCGAAACATTGTTCAGTGTCTAAATGATTTTGATATACCGTTATACTTATCTCATAGTGTAATCGATATTAAAGGAAACGAGCGATTAGAATCCATTACTATGGCTAAACTTGATGAAAATCGACAAGTAATTCCTGGTACGGAGCAAGAAATTGAGTGCGACACGCTACTTTTATCAGTTGGTTTAATTCCTGAAAATGAAATCTCAAGAAAAGTTGGGATTGAAATGGATAAGAAAACTAAAGGCGCATTAGTATCTGAAAATCGTGAGACCTCAATTCCTGGTATTTTTGCTTGTGGAAATGTGCTTCATGTTCATGATTTAGTGGATCATGTAAGTGCTGAGAGTATGGTTGCTGGAAAAGCAGCAGCAGATTATGTGATAAATTTAACTGAAGTTGTAGTTGAAGATCATATGACCCTTCAAAATGGGGAGGGAATTTCTTATGTATTACCTCAAAAAATAAGAAAAAATCATGTTGATAAAAAAGTTGAAGTTTACTTTAGAGTTACCAAGGTCATGGAGTCTTGTGAGATTATTGTGACAAGTCACGGTGAAGTAATCACAACGTTTAAGAAAAAAGACTTAGCTCCAGGTGAAATGGAAACGCTCAATTTAAGAAAGAAATTTTTTGAGGATACTGAGATTCACGATTTGGAAATTTCAATTAAGGAGATGTAAGCAATGGCAGAGCTGATTTGTATTGTTTGTCCAAAAGGATGCCACTTACAAGTGGATGAAGAAAATAATTTTAAAGTCACGGGAAATGGCTGTGGTAGAGGTAAAGTATACGGCAGACAAGAAATGATTAATCCTGTTCGCACGATTACATCAACTTGTCGTATTAAGGAAGCCAACTTACCTAGAATACCTGTTAAAACAAATGAAACGATTCCCAAAGGTAAAATGCAAGATATTATGGCTGAAATTAACCAAGTAGAATTACAAGCACCCGTTTATGTGGGAGATATTATTATACCTAATATTTTAGAGACAGGTGTCGATGTAGTCGCTTGTAAAAATATGGAAAAAGTAAATTAAAAAATGGAGGAAAAACTAATGACATTAGTTAAAATAGCTTATACAACGAATTCAGGAAATACAGAAGGAATCTCAGAACACTTGGAAGACGCTTTTGAAGATTTAGAGTTAGAGGTCGTTAGAGAAGAAGCAGATGACATTGATTCAGATTTCTTTGATGATGCAGATGTTGCTATTGTAGCGACATTTACTGATGGGGATGGGGAAATACCAATTGCTTTTGAAGAATTCTATGAAGAGATTGTAGACCAAGAATTAGAAGGAAAATTATTTGCAGTTGTTGGGACTGGCGACAGTGAATTATATCCAGACGTATTCTGTGAAGCTGCACATCTTTTTGATAAAGCCTTAGCTCAAACAGGAGCAACTAAAGCAGCAGAAGTATTAACGATTGAAAATGATGCCGATGATGAGGACATTGAAAGAATTATCGCTTTTGCTAAAGAAGTAACTTCAAAGTAACATAGGCAAAAATCTATGTAGAAAAGGAAGAGAAGAATGAAGAAAACAAAAACAATGGATGGTAACACAGCAGCGGCTTATATTTCTTATGCGTTTACAGAAGTTGCAGCTATTTACCCAATCACTCCCAGTTCAACAATGGCAGAATTAGTAGATGACTGGGCATCAAAGGGTAAAAAAAATATGTTCGGTGAGCCCGTTAAGGTTGTCGAGTTACAATCAGAGGCAGGAGCAGCAGGAACAGTTCATGGCTCTTTAAAAACAGGCGCCTTAACATCAACCTATACAGCATCTCAAGGATTACTTTTAATGATTCCTAACATGTATAAAATTGCTGGTGAATTGTTACCGACTGTATTCCATGTTTCAGCTCGTGCGATTGCAACGAATGCTTTAAGTATTTTCGGAGATCACAGTGATGTTATGGCAACGCGTCAAACCGGTTTTGCTATGCTTGCTGAAGGTAGTGTTCAAGAAGTAATGGACTTATCAAGTGTTGCTCACTTAGCTAGTATTGAAGGAAGTTTACCTTTTATTAACTTTTTTGATGGGTTTAGAACAAGTCATGAGTTACAAAAAATTGAAGTGGTGGATTATGATGATTTAAAAGGCCTAGTAGATCAAAAAGGCTTAGAAAACTTTAGACAGCGGGGGCTAAATCCTAATACACCAACAGTTTCTGGAACAGCTCAAAATCCTGATATTTACTTCCAATCTAGAGAAACGGTTAATAAAAATTATGTCGAACTTCCTGGTATTGTTCAAAAATATATGAAGGAAATCAATAAAGTTAGAGGAACTGAATATGATTTAACGACTTATTATGGAGATCCTGAAGCAACAGAAGTTATTATATCTATGGGCTCTGCAACACCAACGATTAGACAAACCGTTGATTACTTAAATGAAGCTGGTAGAAAAGTAGGGCATATTGCTATTCATTTATACCGTCCATTCCCAGCTGAAAATCTTTTAGATAAATTACCAGATACCGTGGAAAAAATTGCTGTTTTAGATAGAACAAAGGAACCTGGATCTGACGGTGAACCGTTATTATTAGATGTCCAAAGTGTTTTATATCGACACAAAAACCGTCCGATTGTTATTGGAGGTCGATATGGAATTGGGTCAAAAGATGTGACACCTAATCAAATCGTGTCCGTTTATGATCATTTATTATTAGATGAAAAAGAGATGAAGTTACGTTTTACGATTGGAATTAAGGATGATGTGACTAACTTATCTTTACCGCTAACAGAAATGCTAGATTTAACACCAAAATCAACTTTCCAAGCTAAATTCTGGGGATTTGGTTCAGATGGAACAGTTGGGGCAAATAAGCAAGCAATTAAAATTATTGGAGATCATACAGATCGTTATGCACAAGCATATTTTTCTTATGACTCTAAAAAATCTGGTGGCTTAACTGTCTCTCATTTGAGATTTGGTAAAGAGCCAATTAACTCTATTTATCTCGTAGAAAACCCTGATTTTGTGGGATGTCATAATGCAGCCTATATTCATAAATATGATTTAATTAAGGGCTTAAAAGATGGCGGAACGTTCCTTTTAAATACGGTGTGGACGAAAGATAAAGTCTTGCGTTTACTACCTAAGCACCTAAAAAAATACATTGCAGAGCATGATATTAATTTTTACATTATCAATGCAATGGATATTGCAAAAGAAGAAGGATTAGGTCGTAGAATTAATACAGTGATGTCCACAGCCTTTTTCGAATTAACTCATTTAATGACAAGAGAAGAATATTTACCTTTACTGAAAGCTGAAATAAAAAATACATATGGAAAAAAATCATCAGAGATTGTGGATAGAAACTGGAACGTGATTGAAAAAACCTTTGATGCTCTTGAAAAGATTGAAGTTCCAAAAGAATGGGCAGAACTAGAGGTAGTAGAAAGAGAAGAAAATACAGACCAACCAGCATTCGTGACGAATATTGTTGACCCAATTGAACGACAAGAAGGAGATCAATTATCAGTTAATGATTTGATTGAAAACGGAATGCAAGGTGGAACGATCCCATTAGGAACATCGGCTTATGAAAAACGAGGTATTGCTCTTGAAGTTCCTGAGTGGATACCAGAAGCTTGTACCATGTGTAATGAATGTGCCTTTGTTTGTCCTCATGCTGCGATTCGTCCATTCTTAGCAGACGATAAAGAGATGGAAGAAGCACCAGAAGGTTATATTACTAGAGATTTCAAAGGTAAAGATGGGCTAAACTACCGTATTCAAGTCTCGGTGGAAGATTGTACTGGTTGCGGTCTTTGTGTAGAGGCTTGTCCAGCAAAAGATAAAGCACTTGTCATGAAACCTTACGAAGAACAACATGAAGAAGCAGTTAATTGGGCTTTCTCTATGACATTAAAACAAAAAGAAAACACAGTGAAAAAAGAATCAGTTAAAGGTTCTCAATTTGAACAACCATTATTAGAATTTTCAGGAGCTTGTTCAGGTTGTGGGGAAACGTCTTATGTTAAATTATTAACTCAATTATTTGGAGATAGAATGATGATTGCTAATACAACAGGTTGTTCATCAATCTGGGGAGCTTCATCGCCAACAACACCTTATACAACCAATCAATTTGGACAAGGACCTGCATGGAGTAATTCTTTGTTTGAAGACAACGCTGAATTTGGTTTTGGTATGTATGTTGCTAATCAAGTGAAACGTGGGCGTGTGGTGGATAAAATTGAGACCATTCTTGAAGAAGGGATTGGAAAAGAAGAAACAAAAGAGATTCTTTCAGATTGGTTAGATCACTATGAAGACGGTAATAGTACAAGACAGCGCGCAACAAGACTTTCCAATGCTATTCGTAACGAGAGTGATGATGCTTTTGTAGATTTATTAAAACATGAGAATATGTTTGTTAAACCAAGTCAATGGATGATTGGTGGAGATGGTTGGGCATATGACATCGGATTTGGTGGAATTGACCATGTTCTTTCATCAGGAGAAGATATTAATATTTTAGTCATGGACAATGAGCTTTATGCCAATACGGGTGGTCAAACATCAAAAGCGACACCACAATCTGCAATTGCTAAATTCTCAGCTTCAGGTAAAAAAACAACGAAAAAAGACTTGGGAATGATGGCTGCAACGTATGGAAATGTTTATGTAGCACAAGTTTCTATTAATGCTCATCCAAGTCAAACCATAAAAGCAATTGCTGAGGCAGAAAGCTACCCAGGCCCTTCTTTAATTATCGGTTATGCTCCTTGTATTAATCATGGTATTAAGGGTGGAATGGGAAATGCTTTATCTAATGCTAAGGAAGCGATGGAGTCAGGTTACTGGCAACTATACCGCTATGACCCACGTTTAATAGAAAAAGGAAAAGATCCAATGCGTATGGATTATAAAAAGGCAGATACGGATAAAATTCCAGAATTCTTGAGTAAACAAACGCGCTTTTCTTCTTTAGTTAATGTGGTTCAAGACGTAGAAAAAGTCGATGAGATGTTTGATAATACTAAACAAGATTTAATCGACCGAAATGATACTTATAAACGTCTGGCGAATGCAAAGAAAGAAAGTTAAGCTTAATAGGGATGAAAGAGGTCTTCTAAGATAATTAGAGGTCCTCTTTTTTGTGTTGAGATAATCTTTAGCAACTGCTAGTTGCGAGTATGCAACAAAATGGTTCTTGTAAGTTGTCGTTCAATTCATTACTATTTAGGAAAGGGGGGAGTTGGATGATTTTTAATGAAATATTAAAAAAATTAAGAAAAGGAAAAGGTATTTCTCAAGAAGAGTTGTCTGAAATTTTGGATGTTTCAAGACAGTCTATTTCAAAGTATGAGAATGGAACAAGCTAACCTAGCTTTGAGAAGCTTTCACGGTTAGCAAACTATTTTGAGGTGTCAATTGATGTGTTGTTAGGGAATGCTGAGTTAGAAAATAATGCAACAGAAGTCATTAATAATTTTGGTGAAAAGAAGATTTTAATTTATAGTCACGTTGATAAAAAAGTTTCTTCATTTTATAAATTTGTGATTTCACCTGTGGCTTTAAAAAAAGAACATCACCCAGAAGTTATGTTGAGAGGAATTGATGGACATAGCTTTTTAGGAGATAGTACAGTTTCCTTAGGATGGTATGAAAAAAAGATAGATGCAGAACAAGAACTAGAAGAAATTTTAAAAGCAATCTCTAAAGGTAAACCTACTTATGAGTTGAAATATGATGTTAAAGTAAAGACAAGAGGAATAGTGGATATTGAGATGGCCTTTTAAGTATGGGTTATTAAAAATAACAGTTCTACAGACAATATTATTGAAGTGGTTAAAAAAAAACGGTATATTAAACGGTAGTTGTAGGGGGATGAAGAGAGGGAGAGAAATCTTGTTTTTATTTAGAAATCAATTTATATTATCATTTATTTGTTTAGGTCTTACTTTTTTAGGCTTTTATTTAGTACTTAGTAACTTAAAAATAAAAAAAGAGCAAGCGAATTCAAATGATTTTTTATTAGCAATATTGGGGGTATTGTTGGTAATTTTAGGTTCATTTTCATTGTGTTTCATTTTAATATTTGGATAAAAATAAAAAAGGCAGCATCAAAAGTATAAAATCTTTTGATGCTGCCTTTTTAACTATTAGCTAATAAAAAGTTTAACAAAAATAATAACGAATGGTAACGATAAGAATGTTCTCTCTAAAAAAATAATGATGATATCACTAAATTTATTAACAATTTTACATGATTTTAAAAGTGTTGCAATTTCTGACATAAAGATTAATTGTAAGATACTCATCATTGCTATAATAGCTTTGCTTTCTATTGAAGGTAATGATTCTCCAAGAATAACAGGTAAATAGTTATCAGCAAAACCTGACATAATAGCACTTGCTGTTACAGAGGCATCAGGTACGCCTGCTAAGTTTAGAATTAATTCAACAGGCAGTGAAATCCACGAAAGTACAGGAGTATAGATGGAAACCATTAAAGCTGCGGCTCCCCAGAAAATAATGATAGGAGTTAACCAAAAAACATAAAAACTCATGTTATCAATTTTACTCGTAAAGTTAGCAAAAGTAACACTATTAGCACGATTAGAAGCATTTACGTAGCTTGTACGAAGCTTACTACCACTGCTATTTGTTTTAATAGAGGTCTCTAATGAACCATCTACATATGTATTTGGGTAATTTTTAATAGGAGGAATTCTTACCGTAATAAACCCGATAATAATACCAATCAATGTGATCCCAAAAAAGATTAAACCAAAGTTATCCATAAGGCCCAATACTGAGCTAACTAGAACAACCCATCCAATACTAGAAGTAGCGAATTGACTACCTATAACTGCAGCTTCTTTGACAGTAAAGTAGCCTTTTTCAAATAGTTCTTGTGTACCAAGAATAGCAGCATTTCCTGGTCCTACCCAGGCACTAATGATGTTAACAGCACAAATTTCTGAAACTTTAAAGAGGGGCTTAACAATGAAACCGATAAGCTCCCCTAAAAACTCCATAGCACCAAATTCCAAAATTAATGTTTGAAACAGCAACATCATAGGTACTAAAACCGAAAGCTGAGTAGCTAAATCTAACATAGCACCTCCCGTATCTGCTGAAATAATGAATTCAGGTCCAATTTTAAATAAACACAAAATGGAAACGAGGGCACCGAAGAGACGATTTACTACATAAAAGGGTGATGTAACAAATAATTTCTTTAAAAGTCTTTGTGTATGTAAGATGCTTTTTTTATTAACTAAAGCATACAGGGATAATACAGCACTAAGTGAAACAAACAAAACAAGTATATGTTGAATGATTGTCTTATTTGAAGCAATAAATAGTTTCAAATAATGGAACAGAATGGTATCCATTCCATTACTGAAATTAAAAGGAATTAAAACAAGTAGAATACCTAAAATTGTTCCGACTAAAAATTTTATAAAGCCGATACGTTGTGACGTTCTCATAATTATGCTCCTATAATTGTATTTGGTTGGCAAGTTCAACTAAGCTACTGTACGAATTTGTTAATTTAGTTATTTCGTGGTCTGAATAATTTAATTCGACACGTTTGACTGCCCCTTTTTTATTAATGATATGAGGTAAACTGATATATTCTTTAGACGTAAAGGGTTGAGAAACTGGTAAAATAGCATTTTCATTAAAGGTAATTGCTTTTACAACCCTTTCAATTGCTAAGGCGACACAGTAACAGTTAGGCCCTTTCATTTCCCATACATCAAAGGCCGTGTCCTTAACCTCTTGAGCAATAGATTCAAAGTAATTATCAGTAAGTGTCATGTTATTAGCTAAGAAGAAATCTTTAACAGTAGTTCCTCTAATTGTACTTTGTGACCAAGCAACAACTTGTGAGTCTCCATGTTCTCCAACAACAAGACCATTAACATCTGTTTGCGCTATATCTAAATCACGAGATAATAAATAATTTAAACGTGCAGAATCAAGTGTTGTACCTAAACCAATTACGCGACTAGGATCCCAGCCAGATATTTGTTGTGCGAAGTAAGCAAGAATATCAACAGGATTACTAACAAGTAGTAAAATGCCATCAGGACTTGCTTTTGTAATTTTTGGAACTATATCTTTTAAAATATCAGCATTCTTTTGTAAAGGAACTAATCGAGATTCACCAACTTTTTCAGGAACCCCTATTGTTACAATAATCACATTAGAATTTAAAGTTGAATCATAATCACCAGACGAAATTTTTATTTCTTGAGTTAACGATAACCCATGTAAAATATCTAAAGCGACACCTTGAGCTTTTCTTTCATCAAGGTCAACAATAACTAACTCATCTACTAAATTAGATTTTGCAAGAGAAAAAGCAGTTGTTGCTCCTACAGCTCCTGCACCAATAATACTAACTTTCATCTAAACATCTCCTATTTTTTTATTTTCGGAACGTGTTCCACATTTATAATATATGTTATAACAATCACAAAGTCAAGATGCTTAATTCACTTTAACTAAAAAAAGAAGGTTAAAAAAGGAATAAGTGTAGTAAAGTATAAGGTATAGATTAATCAGCGGAGGTATTATAAGAATGGAAAAGAAAAGTCCAATTATAAAAAATGTAGTAGATACATTTCGAATTTTAGATGTGCTAAATGAAGAGGGAGAGGCAGGAATAGCTTTTTTATCACACCAATTAGAAATTCCGAAAACAACCATATTTCGAATTATTAAAACGCTAGAAGAAATTAATGTGATCAAACAGTTACCTAGTAGTGATTATACGTTAGACTACCGGTTGAGTGCTTATGCAAAGGGTGCCGCAAAAGACAATCAATTAGTTGAGATTGCCACTCCTTTTATGAAACAACTTAGAGATAGTTTTTCTGAAACGGTGAATTTAGGTGTTTTATATGAAAATCAAGTTGTTATTGTGCAGACGATAGAGGGAGATTTCTACCAACTACAAGCTACATTAGTTCCTATGAGCCCATTATATTGTTCCGGTATGGGAAAACTTTTTTTAGGTGAATTTTGCAAAGAAGATTTAGAAAGCTACTTTGTTAATTTGCCTAAAAGAACTGTAAATACAATAATAGATAGTGGTGAATTTCAAAAGAATATAGAGGAGATAAAAACTGAAGGGATTTCCGTAGATGATGAAGAATATGAATATGGCCTTTCTTGCTATGCTGTGCCAATTTATGATAAAAAAGGCTCAATACTTTGTGCGATGAGTGTCTCCGGACCAACAAGCAGGTTGTATCATAAAGGTATTGACCAACTGAAAAAGGAATTAAAGGAGAAAGCTGAATTACTGGAAGAAGCAATTCACAGAAATTTAGGGTGAGAAATAAAAGAAAAAAGAGATTAGATCATGCTAAGGTCTAATCTCTTTTTACATTAAATTTAATGATTGGATGAACCAGTTTGTTCTTCTGCTTGAACAAAATCAATAGCAGCAAGAAGTAAGACAACAAGATGCTCGTATTGCGGACTTGTTATAGAAATTTCATAGGTACTAGTCATTGATAGCCATTTTTCTGAAATCTGAGCGATTCTATTAGATCCACAATAAATATCAAAATTTTTATCTAGCCAATCACCGTCAATATAGATATCTTCACTCTTGATTCGATATCTTGATTTAAGAAAAGTTAATTCTTTCTCAATTTGAATAGGTTTTTCACCGGTAACCTCCACAGTAAATTTTGGTAAAAAAGTAAACAGTTCTTTTGTAACAGTGCCAATTATTTCTTCGTTATGATTAAACATAGTAAATGATTTTGGTATTTGAAATAAGCTGCCATGTACTCGGTAAACAACGTCACCATATTCATTTGTTATAGCAAATTTTTCATTGAAACTAAGCATCTTTTGTTTCATATATAATTTTTTCATCTGAGCAACTCCTTATTTGAATTAGTATGAGTAATTTTACTTTATGCTTAAGATTCAATTATTGCAAGATACAAAAAATAGTATTATTTTGTTATAATATCAAAATATTGCTATGTCTGTCTTGTTATGTAGGAATAAAAGGAAAAGTATAATACAATGAAGTCAAATTAAATATGTCAGTCTTAATTTGGGAATGAGGTGAGACTCCTCAGCAGCCCCTTTCTACTGTATATGCCGATGAAATCTCAACAAGCCACTTAATAGGGAAGGTGAGAAAGTAAAGTGACGCAAAGCCAGGATACCATTTTTGATTGCAAAACAATGATTGGATTGGGAAAATTATTACTATTTATTTTTTTATAGGATAGTTGTTTCTATAAGTACCCACTACAAAGCATTGTTTCAATGTTATTAGTAGTGTTTTTTTTGTTTATACCACAATATATTCATACTTTAAAAGTTAATCAATATGTGCTACTAAATTTTCGTTTCTAACAAAATAGTGATATTTAAGTATGTTAGACTGACGGTAAATAAAGTGATTGTGGAGTGTGAAAAATGGAAGATAAAAGTATAGAGAGAACTATTCAAGAATATGTTCCGGGTAAACAGGTAACGCTAGCACATTTAATACCTAATGCAGATAAAGAAGTATTTACTAAATTAGGATTAACTCAAGATGCTAATGCGATTGGTATACTAACGATTACTCCAAGTGAAGCATCTATTATTGGAGCTGATATTGCTAAAAAATCCGGAGATATAAAAATTGGTTTTATGGATCGATTTAGTGGGACTGTCGTTATAACAGGTGATGTGTCCTCAGTTGAAAGTGCATTAAGACAGGTTATTTCAGTTCTTAATACCGTCTTGAAATTTAGTATCCCTGAGATCACTAGAACATGAGGATAGACAAATGAAAAAAATTATTTTAATGGGAGAAACGGGTTCAGGAAAAACAACTTTAACTCAGTGTTTACATAAAGAAGAGCTTGTTTACTTTAAGACACAGCAAGTTTATAATTTTGAACATGTGATTGATACACCAGGAGAATTTATGGAAAATCGTTTTTATTATAACGCCTTAGTGAGCGCAGCAGCAGACGCTGAGGTTGTAGGATTAATTCAAAGTATTGAGCATGTTCAAAATTACTTTCCCCCTTCTTTCGCGTCTCGCTTTGTAACGCCAGTTGTTGGTATAATAACAAAAACTGAATTAACTCAAAGTAAGGAAGAGTTGGAACAAGCAACGTTATTTTTAGAACAAGCAGGGGTTAGCAGGATTTTTCCACTGTCTGCAAAAACTGGTGAAGGTATGAAAGCATTATTAACATATCTAGAGGCATAAAAAAATCTTGACAGGCCTTTGAAGCCTACCAAGATAGGAGTTGAGTTTAAGCACTATGATCTTTTCTATAACTTGTCGGTGTGGAAGAGGTCATTGAGCGAAATGTTTTAATAAAATAACTAGGTTGAGAAAAACCTAAGTTTCGAGAAATACTTTCAACACTTAGACTCGACTCAATGAGTAACTTTTTAGCCTCTTGTACTTTTGTTTGATTTACGTAGGTAACAAAGTTAACATCCATCTCTTTTTTAAATAATTTACTAAAATAATACTGACTTAAGAAAACATGATTAGCAACTTCTTCCAATGTAATGGAGCGATTCAAATTTTTTTGAATATAAATAACTGCTTTTTTGATTTCCTCATTGTTAGAATTATGTCTTTTTTTGACAACTTCCTTTTTAGTACTAGTATTAAATTTAATTTGGTCACGTGGGTTAATATCCCTCGTGTGAAATTGGCTAATTTCGTGTAAAATAGAAGCGGCACTTTCTACTTGTTTGCTAGAGACGAGTTTAACTTTATTTCTAGCTTGCCTAAGGTTAGATAAATTCATCCAATCAGTATTAATTGTTTGGATACTTGTGTAGTGAGAGTTTTCTTCATCAGTTACCTGAACTTGTCCAAACAATAAAAAACCTGAAAGCTGATTATCTTGAACGATAGGAAGTGAAATATCAGTTAAGCCGGCATGACAACGGTAGATTGAAGGTTGACCAGTTTTATAGGCTTCCAAACCACCGTACATATCACATTTTTGACATAGATGACGAAACTCTGGACTGGAGCGCATTAAGTTACAAAATGGGGAAAAATTATAAAGTTGGGAATTTTCAATTCCTCGAATATCTACTAGAACAGAGCCAAAATCAGTTGAACATGCAAAATCCTCAATAATTCCAGTTAAGAGACTAGGGGCGGCAGGGAACATGCTTTGTTTCATTTGACTATCTCCTTTCTCATATACCTAAGATAGTAACCTCATAATACCAAATATGATATCTATAAGAAAGCAAATTTAGAACGGTACCATTATTTTGCTATAAAGTGACAAAATAGTATTACTCTATTTAATTTAATATTTTTATTGAAAGCGCTTCTACTCAATGTAGAGGCGCTTTTTTTATTCATAATTAAACAAAAAAATGACGTTTTTAATTAAAATACGGTTTATTGAGAACAACTTAGTTTTATTTAATTTGATTACAATGAGTTCGAATAAGAAAATAAAAAAACAAAATAGGAGGAAGTTTATATGCAACAAGAGGCATTAGGCATGATTGAAACAAGAGGCTTAATAGGAGCTATAGAAGCTGCTGATGCAATGGTTAAAGCAGCTAATGTAAATTTAGTAGGAACAGAAAAAATTGGTTCAGGTTTAGTGACTGTTATGGTTCGAGGCGATGTTGGAGCTGTTAAGGCGGCTGTTGATGCGGGTGTTTCTGCCGCGTCTAGTGTAGGTGAAGTTGTATCAAACTATGTGATTCCACGTCCACATACAGAAGTTGAAACCTTGCTTCCTAAAAAATAAAAAAGAGATAGAGAGGAAGACTCTAGATGACAGAGAACCAAATTAATGTTGAAGATGTTATGAAACGTGTATTAGAAAGATTTGACGATAACTCACCAACTTCTCAAACTAATGGAGGCAAAATAAAAATGAATGAAAAAAAATGTAATTTAACAGAATATGTAGGATCAACTCAATTTGGAGACACAATTGGATTAGTTATTGCCAATGTGGATTCCTCATTACTAGACATTATGAAATTAGAAAAAAAATATCGTTCTATCGGAATTGTCGGAGCTAGGACAGGTGCTGGACCACATATTATGGCAGCTGATGAAGCAGTCAAAGCAACTAATACAGAAGTAATTTCAATTGAACTTCCAAGAGATACGAAGGGGGGCGCAGGTCATGGGTCTCTCATCATTTTTGGTGGAGATGATGTTTCTGATGTGAAACGTGCAGTTGAAGTGACATTGAATGATGTAGATACGAGAACATTTGGAGATGTCTATGGTAACGAAGCTGGGCATATTGAGCTTCAATATACGGCAAGAGCAAGTTTTGCTTGTAATAAAGTTTGGGGCACACCAATTGGTAAAGCATTTGGAGTTATTGTCGGAGCACCAGCAGCAATTGGTGTAGTAATGGCTGATACAGCCTTGAAAGCAGCAAATGTTGAAGTGGTAGCATATGCAACACCTCAAAATGGTCAAAGTTTTTCAAACGAGGTAACAATGACTATCACAGGTGACTCAGGAGCTGTAAGACAGGCAGTTATCTCCGCTCGTGAAATTGGTGTTAAGTTATTGGGAACATTAGGTTCTGAGCCAAAAAATGATCAACCTTCATACATCTAAAAAAATATAGGAGTGAATAAGCAGATGAAATCAAAACGTTTTGAAGAATTAGCTAAAAGACCAGTGAATCAAGATGGTTTCGTGGACGAATGGATTGACGAAGGGCTAATTGCCATGCAAAGTCCAAATGACCCAAAACCGAGCTTAACGATTAAAGATGGTTTGGTAGTAGAGCTTGATGGAAAGAAAATTGAAGAATTTGATTTAATTGATTCTTATATTGCAACTTATGGAATCAATTTGGATAAGGCTGAAGAAGTTATGAGTATTCCTTCAGTTGAATTAGCCAAAAAAATAATTGACCCATCGATTCCAAGAGAAGAGATTGTGGCATTAACAACTTCGGCAACGCCTGCTAAAATAAATGAAATATTAGGTTACATGAACGTGGTTGAAATGATGATGGCTGTTCAAAAAATGAGAGCTCGTCGTAGACCAGCAACGCAATCTCATGTAACTAATTTAAGAGATAATCCGGTTCAAATTGCGGCAGATGCAGCAGAAGGAGCACTTCGAGGGTTCGATGAACAAGAAACAACAGTAGCAGTAGCTAGGTATGCACCGTTTAATGCTATTTCACTGATGGTTGGTTCTCAAATTGGAAGACCAGGTGTCTTAACTCAGTGTTCTCTAGAAGAGGCAACCGAATTAGATTTAGGAATGCGCGGATTTACAGCCTACGCTGAAACAATTTCAGTTTATGGAACAGAGCAAGTATTTACTGATGGTGATGATACACCTTGGTCGAAAGGCTTTTTAGCATCTTGTTATGCTTCACGCGGCTTAAAAATGCGTTTCACTTCTGGAACTGGTTCAGAAGTTCAAATGGGTTATGCAGAAGGAAAATCAATGTTGTATCTAGAAACACGCTGTATTTTCTTAACAAAAGCAGCTGGTGTACAAGGATTACAAAATGGCTCTATTAGTTGTATCGGTGTACCAGGTGCAGTTCCTTCAGGTATTCGTGCTATTTTAGCAGAAAACTTAATTGCAATGTTACTTGATTTAGAAGTAGCATCAGGAAATGACCAAACGTTCTCTCACTCAGATATCAGAAGAACAGCACGATTACTAATGCAATTCTTACCAGGAACAGATTTCATTTCATCTGGTTACTCAGCAACACCAAACTATGACAATATGTTCGCTGGTTCAAACTTCGATGCTGATGATTTTGATGACTATAATGTTATTCAACGTGATTTGCGTGTGGATGGTGGTTTACGACCAGTTAATGAAGAAGATGTTGTAGCTGTTAGAAGTAAAGCGGCTAGAGTTCTCCAAGGTTTATTTGAAAAGCTAGGTTTACCAACCATTACAGATGAAGAAGTTGAAGCAGCAACTTACGCGAGAGGTTCTGACGATATGCCAGCTCGTGACATGGTTGAAGATATAAAAGCTGCCCAAGAAGTATTGACTAGAGGTTTAACTGGTTTGGACTTAGTAAAAGCTTTATCTGAATGTGGCTATGAGGATGTAGCAGAAAATGTTTTATCTTTATTAAAACAAAGAGTAGCGGGAGACTTTTTACAAACATCAGCGATTTTTGACAAAGACTGGAATGTTATCTCAGCAGTCAATGATAAAAATGACTATGCAGGACCAGGTACTGGTTACCGATTAGAGGGTGCTGAGTGGGAAAAAGTAAAAGCGATTCCTAAAGCCATCAACCCTAATGATATTTAAGGAGGAAAATATAAAATGTCAGAAATCAATGAAGCGTTATTAAAGAAAATCATCGAAGACGTTATTCAGGAAATGAACACAGCAGAAAAATCTCAGGATATTATTTTTAAAGAGGAAGCCACTACTACAACAGATAACACATCTCAATGGTTTAAGTCTATAGGAGTAGCTCAGCCAAGTAATTCAAGAGATGAAGTAGTTATTGCAGTAGGTCCAGCTTTTGCTGATTCTCAAACAACGAATATAGTAGATATCCCTCATCGAGATATCTTACGTCAAATTATTGCAGGGATTGAAGAAGAAGGATTAAAAGCTCGAGTGATTAAAGTTTTCCGTTCTTCAGATGTTGCTTTTGTTGCTGTCGAAGGTGATCATCTATCTGGATCAGGAGTATGTGTATCTATGCAATCAAAAGGCACTGCTATTATCCATCAAAAGGATTTACAGCCGTTATCAAACTTAGAACTGTTTCCACAAGCGCCACTTATTACGTTAGAAACATATCGTGCAATTGGAAAGAATGCTGCAAAATATGCTAAAGGCGAGTCACCTAATCCAGTTCCAATGATGAATGATCAAATGGCTCGACCAAAATATCAAGCTTTATCAGCGTTACTTCATATTAAAGAAACAAAACACGTAGTGATTGGTAAACCAGCAGAAGAAATTGCTGTAACAATATAAAGAGGTGAAGGAAATGAGTCAAGAGTCAATTGAAAATTTAGTTCGTGGTATTTTACAAGAAATGAATTCAACAGGAACTACATCTCCTGTTTCTTCGCAGTCTGAAATAGGAGTAGCAACTGTAGCGGATTACCCAATTGCAAAAAAACATCCTGAATGGATTAAAACAAAAACAGGGAAAACCCTTGAAGATATAACTTTAAGTAATGTGATGAATGGTTCTTTAACACCAGATGACTTAAAAATAACGCCTAATATTTTGAAAGCACAAGGTGAAATAGCAACAAGTGCTGGAAGAGAAACAATTTCTCGAAACTTTGAAAGAGCAGCTGAATTAACAGTAGTTCCCGATGAGAGAGTATTGGAGATGTATAACGCATTACGTCCATATCGCTCATCTAAGCAAGAACTATTAGATATAGCTCAGGAACTAGATAATAAATACTCAGCTAAAATTAGCGCAGATTACTTTAGAGAAGCAGCTGCACACTATGAAAAACGTAAAAAATTAAAAGGTGACAACTAAACAGTATTTTTCTTAGAAATAGGAGTTGAAAATATGAAGCGAATGATTGGTGTGGATATTGGTAACTCTTCGACTGAGGTTGTCCTAGCGCAAATAAATCAATCGGGTAAGGTGGAATTTGTAGAGTCAGCAATTGCTGATACAACAGGAATTAAAGGAACAAAACAAAATCTATTTGGTATTTATCAAGCGTTAAATGATTTGATAGATAAAGCAAAACTTTCTTTTAGTGATATTTCATTAATTCGGATAAATGAAGCAACACCTGTTATTGGTGATGTAGCCATGGAAACAATTACTGAAACAATCATTACCGAATCAACGATGATCGGACATAATCCCAAAACTCCTGGAGGGTTGGGATTAGGTGTTGGAAAGACAATATTATTATCAACTTTCAAATTAAACGCCCAAAAAAATGTAGACTACATTGTCGTTGTCGAAAAAGAAATAGATTTTGCGGAAGTTTCTGAGCAAATAAATCAAGCAGTAAGTGAAGGTTATTCGATAAAAGCAGCTATTTTACAAGCAGACGACGGTGTCCTTGTAACAAATCGATTAAGTCATAAAATACCGATTGTTGACGAAGTTTCATTCATTGAAAAGGTGCCACAAAACATGTTAGCGGCAGTTGAAGTGGCTTCTCCTGGCAGAGGAATTGAACAATTATCTAATCCTTATGGAATCGCAACAGTCTTTGATTTGGATGCAGAAGCAATGAAAAATATTGTTCCTGTTTCTAGAGCTTTAATCGGAAATCGTTCGGCAGTCGTAATCAAAACTCCAAAAGGTGATGTTAAAGCAAGAGCAATTCCAGCAGGCAGCATTGAAATAAGCGGAGGAAATAAAAAACTTTCTGTGGACGTTTCTGCAGGAGCAAAAAAAATAATGAATACCTTATCAATGTTTCAAACAATAGATAATGTGACTGGTGAGTCAGGAACCAATGTAGGTGGTATGTTAGAAAAAGTTCGTCATACAATGGCTCAACTAACAGAACGCTCTGCACAGGAAGTCTTTATTCAAGACTTATTAGCAGTTAATACATTTGTTCCTTTAAGCGTGAAAGGTGGACTCGCTGGAGAATTTTCAATGGAACAAGCTGTGGGAATTGCTTCAATGGTAAAATCAGATCATTTACAGATGTCTAAAATAGCAAATGAAATACAAAAAGATTTAAATGTTTTGGTTGAAGTCGGAGGAGCAGAGGCAGAATCGGCCATTTTGGGAGCTTTAACGACACCAGGAACCACAACGCCTCTGGCTTTACTAGATTTCGGTGCAGGTTCTACAGATGCCTCTATTATTAAGGATGACGGCTCCATTGTTTCAACGCATTTAGCGGGTGCTGGAGACATGGTGACGATGTTAATTGGTTCTGAGTTAGGTATTGAAGATCGGTATTTAGCAGAGGATATAAAAAAATATCCATTGGCAAAAGTTGAAAATATATTTTATATACGTCATGAAGATGGAACTGTACAATTTTTTGAAAAACCTTTAGATCCAAGTCTTTTTGCGAAGGTTGTTGTTGTAAAACCTGAAGGATTTGTGCCAATACCAGGAGATGCCTCAGTTGAGCAGATTAGGTTGGTGAGGCAAACAGCAAAGCAAAGAATATTTGTAACCAATACTATTCGGGCTTTAAAAAAAGTCAGTCCTACAGGCAATATTAGAGATATTCCATTTGTAGTGATTGTTGGAGGATCAGCTTTAGACTTTGAAATTCCTCAAATTGTTACGGACTCTTTATCTCACTACGGTTTAGTTGCAGGTCGAGGAAACATTAGAGGGATAGAAGGACCTAGAAATGCAGTAGCAACTGGATTGATTCTGTCGATGTTAAGAGGGGTTGAGACTCAATGATTAATTTATCTGTGAAACCAGAAATAATTTTTCTTTATCAAGAGGATGTTAACGAAAAAATCATTCAATATTTTCTTAATGGCTTAGAAGAGGAAGGAATACCTTTTCATGTTGAAGCAAAAAAAATAACGAATGTTCGTCAAGAGGCCTATCAAGGAGCGGTAACCTCCTCCTTACAAGTTGGAATCTGTTGTGACGGAATAGATGCTGTTATTCATCATAAAAATTTAAATGAAGAAGAACCATACATGAAGTTAACACGATATCAAACGCGTCCTAAAGAACAATTAAAAAATTTTGGAGGAAATGCGGCGAGATTAGTCAAAGGAATACCTTTTAAGAGAATTGAGTAGTGGAGGTGTGTATATGAAACAAGCTGTTGGTTTAGTAGAAGTCAAAGGGTTAGCATCGGCTATTAATGTGGTAGATACCATGCTAAAAGTGGCAACGGTGACACTTTTAGGATTGGAAAAAGCTAAAGGTAATGGTTGGATGACAATCCAAGTAATGGGAGATGTGGGAGCAGTTAAAGCATCGGTTGACGCTGGAAAATCTGTCAGCATGGAACAAGATAGTTACGTTTCTTCGTTAGTTATTCCAAGACCTGCAGATAATTTGGAAAAATTATTTTTAAATCAGATTGAAAAAAAACAAACAAAAGAAGAAATTATTATCAAAGATGATAATAAACTTCCAGTTGAGATTGAGAAGATTGCCAAACCGATAAAAGGTAAAGATCAAAGTAAAGAAGATAAATCAAAAGCAGCAATAGATACAAAGAAAAGTAAAAAGACAAAAAAATAGTTATCTAGGAGGAAAAAAAATGAATGATGCATTAGGAATGATTGAAACAAAAGGTTTAATTGGAGCCGTTGAAGCAGCTGATGCTATGGTTAAAGCAGCGAATGTTACGTTAGTTGGAACAGAAAAAATTGGGTCAGGATTAGTTACAATTATGGTAAGAGGTGATGTGGGTGCTGTTAAAGCAGCAACTGATGCTGGATGTGCTGCAGCAGAAAAAGTGGGCGAAGTTGTTTCAGTTCATGTGATCCCTCGACCTCATACAGATGTAGAAAAAGTTTTAATTAATAAGGTAAATCATGAATAATTATTCAACAGAAGAAATCCGTAAAATTGTTTTAGATGTATTAGCCAATAGGGAGTCAAAGGAGATTCCAGTTGGAATATCAAACCGCCATATTCACTTATCTAAAGAAGACTTTAATTGTTTGTTTCCTGAAGAAGAGATTGAACCATTTAAAATGTTAAAACAGCCAGGTGAATATGCGGCTAAGCAAACGTTAACTATTATTGGTAGTAAGGGTGAGCAAGAAAAGGTTAGAATTTTAGGGCCTTTACGAAAAAATACCCAAGTCGAAATTTCCAAAACAGATGCTAGAATTTTGGGTATAGATGCTCCTATCCGCATATCAGGAGACCTAGATGGAGCTGGGGTAGTATCTTTAAGAAGTGAAAAGAATGAAATAAAGATACCAGCAGCGATTGTTGCAAAACGTCATATTCATATGAATAAAAGAGATTTAGCTCGTTTTAATTTAAGTAAAGAGGATGTCGTTAGTGTCAAAGTGAGTGCGGCTGAGAGAGAAACAATTTTTAGTGATGTTATGATTCGTGTTGGAGAAAACTTTGTACTAGAGATGCATATTGATACAGATGAAGCGAATGCTGCTAATGTAATGAATACTACCAAAGTAACACTTATTAATAAATCTATAGAATAATTTTTTTAAGAAGCAGCCCTAATGAAACCATTTAGTGGCTGCTCCTTATCAATAGTAAACTTAGTTTTAAATAAAAAGTGACAGGAGAAGAGCGATGGAAGAGATTATTCAATATGTAATAGATAAATTAGCCAATCGTGAAACTAAAACTCTAACACTTTCAAGTAAAGAAAATTTTTTTGATTCAAAACGAACGATTCATTATTTTATTAACTATAAACAGATCATTATTAAAGATATCGGTGTTGTTCTCTTAAAAAAAATAATGGCTATGGATGAAAAAGATGAAGTCGTATCTTTTATTTATTCAGCTTTAGATTATGGTTGCGTTCTATCTTTGCAGCTTTCTTTTGATGCTCCTTTTCTTATTGATTGGAGCTGGTTAAGTCAGACACCTTTTACAGTCCTTAATCATCAAAAAAAAATGTATCTACAATTACCAAAGCGATTTATTACTTATGCAGATGTGGCAGTACTTGATACAACAACTATTTTGATTATTTTAGAGGGGCAGAGGTTAACAAATTTAGCTAAAGAAAAGTTAGCGGAAGAAGCGATTGAATATATCGAAAAGGAGTAAGTAAAGATGATCATAGCTAAGGTAATAGGTAGTATCGTATCGACTCAAAAGGATACTTCTTTAATTGGAAAAAAATTAATGATTATCCAACAAATCAACTCAGAAAAAAAAAATATACGATATGAACAAGTTGCTGTAGATACAGTGGGTTCTGGAGTAGGAGATTATGTTCTAGTTACGAACGGCTCGTCAGCTAGAAAACTATTCGAGGAAAAAGAAGGAGCCATTGATTTAGCGATTGTTGGAATTATTGATACGTTTGATAAGTGAGGGATTAGGCATGAGTATTTACACAAAAACAGGCGATAAAGGTGAAACAAGTCTTTTTGATGGGAAACGAGTAAAAAAATACGCATTACGGGTAGATACTTATGGCGTATTTGATGAATGTGTTGCTCAAATAAGTGTGGCGCAAAAGTTAGTAAAAGATAAGCAAATCAACTCTCATTTGCTATGGATAGAAGAAAGAATATTTCATTTAAATGCGGAAATTGCAACTGCTGAAAATTATAACGAACTGAAGACAAAGAGTTCATTGATTGACGTAGCGGATTGCCATCTTTTAGAGAGCTGGATTGATCAGTATCAAAATGAGTTGCCAAGGATTACAAATTTTATTTTACCAGGTGAAACATTAGTAGGTGCTGAACTTCATGTGGCTCGTACTATTTGTAGACGAGGAGAACGTCGTTTAATTGAGTTATCAGAAACAGAAAAAATAAGGTCTGAATTATTACAATTCGTCAATCGATTATCAGATTGTCTCTATGTTTTTTCAAGAGTAGAAGATGCTTATGAAAAACAAGAAAATCTTATCTCAAAAGTTATAACTCGTTACAGGAAAGAAATAGGGTGCGTAGAAAAAAAGGAAGTATCCAATTTTTCTATTGTTTCTGAAGTAATCAACAGTTGTGTTAAGCAGGCTGAAACATTAAATGTAGCAGTGACAATTACATTAGTTAATACCAATGGATTAGTCATAGCAAGTTTTTCCATGCCAAGTTCACTTCTTGTAAGTCGGGAGATATCCTTTAAAAAAGCTTACTCAGCAATTGGAATGAAAACAAGAACAGAAAATTTACAAGAATTGACAAAACCTGGTGGTGACTTTTTTCAATTAGAAACAATGACAGATGGGAAATTAGTAACTTTTGGGGGAGGAATTCCCATTAAGAATCAAGATGATCAATTTGTAGGCGCAATTGGTGTTAGTGGAGGTTCGACTAAAGAGGACATTCAGATAGCAGAAAAAGGCTTACAAAAAGTGAGGGAGTTAGGTTATGCAAAATGAGGAAATGAATCAACTAATCAAATCAATTATTCAAGAGGTTTTAACTAAAGAAGATAAAGAAATAAAAAAGCAGGATCAAGTAGGGGTTTTTGATACAGTTTCTGAAGCGATCGATGCGGCTAAAGAAGCACAAGAGAAATTTGAAGCCTGTGAGTTAGATGTTAGGCGGAGTGTAATTAAATCAATCAAATTAGAAATGCTTCCTTTTGTTGAACAAATTGCAAAAATGACATTTGAAGAAACTGGTATGGGAAATATTCAAGATAAAACAGCTAAATTGAATCTTGTCTTAGATAAGACACCAGGTGTAGAAGATTTAATCACCGAAGCAGAGACAGGTGACAAGGGAATGACGATTTATGAACTATCTCCTTATGGTGTAGTAGGAGCTGTTACACCTAGTACTAATCCGGGGGAAACCTTGATCTGTAATGCGATTGGAATGTTGGCTGCTGGAAATGCTGTTTATTTCAGTGTTCACCCTGGGGCAAAAAATATTTCTCAATGGATAGTATGTAAACTAAACGAGATTGTGTATAGCACATGCGGTATTCAAAATTTAATAGTCACAATTAGTCAACCTTCGATAGAAGCAGCGCAAGAAATGATGGTTCACCCAGATGTAAACCTATTAGTTATTACAGGTGGACCAGGTGTAGTCAGACAAGCCATGATGTCAGGTAAAAAGGTGGTAGCAGCAGGTGCTGGAAATCCGCCATCGATAGTTGATGAAACAGCAAATATAGAAAAAGCGGCAAAGGATATTGTTGATGGAGCTTCATTTGATAATAATATTTTATGTATCTCTGAAAAAAGTGTCGTAGCAGTCTCATCGATTGTGGACTATTTAACTCTTCAAATGGAAAAACAAGGAGCCTATCTTGTTAAAGATCCAGCAATTATTCAACGCTTAAGTGAATTAACCATTATGGAGAATGGTGCACCTAGTCGTAATTTTATTGGAAAACGAGCAAAAGATATTCTAATTGCAGCTGGCGTTAAAGTTGATTTTGATGTGCGACTCATTATTTTGAAGGTCGAAAAAGATCATCCTTTTGTTGTAAAAGAAATGTTGATGCCAATTTTGCCGATAGTTACAGTAAAAGATTTTGATGAAGCATTACCAGTAGCTTTAGATATAGAACAAAAATTACATCATACAGCAACAATGCACTCTCAAAATATTGGACGTTTAAATTTAGCAGCGAGAAAATTCCAAACATCAATATTTGTAAAAAATGGACCTTCTTTTGCAGGACTTGGTTTTGATGGTGAGGGTGCAACGACCTTTACAATTGCTACTCCTACAGGGGAATGTACAACAACAGCTAGACATTTTGCAAGAAGAAGACGCTGTGTATTAACAGATGGTTTTTCTATTCGTTAAGAAAAGAGGGACGTTATGAATAAATGGCAAATGAAATCGGTCATATACTCCGGTGAAGAGAGTCTAAGACGGCTTGCTTTATTGGAGAACGAAACCATTTGTTTTGTGTGCGATCCATATCTTATGGAAACTGAAAGTTTTAAGGAGCTGATAGCTCAGTTTCCGAATAGTTCAGTTCTGTCGTTCTTTTCAGAGATTGTTCCAGATCCACCTATAGAGACAGTCGCGTTAGGTGCTTTAAAGATGTTAGAACATAAACCTAGCATCTTAGTTGCTGTTGGAGGCGGATCAGCTTTAGATACAGCAAAAGGGATGATCTTCACTCATAACAGGTTGACAGACCATAGAATTAAGAAGTTTATAGCAATTCCTACTACAAGTGGAACTGGTTCTGAGGTAACAAGCGCTTCTGTCATTACAGATGTTCAAGAGAAAATAAAATATCCCATTTTTCATGAAGATTTGATTCCTGATGAGGCAATTTTAGCAACTAAATTGGTGCTTTCTAGTCCCAAAAAAGTAACAGCATATAGTGGGATGGACGTATTAACACATAGTTTAGAAGCTTTAGTCGCAACCAATAAAACCCTCTACACAGATGCACTAGCAGAAAAATCCATTGAGCTTGTTTTTGAGAATTTGGAACAAGCTTATGTAAATGGAATGAATGTTAAAGCTCGAGATAATATGCATCAAGCATCTTGTTTAGCAGGGCTTGCTTTTGATACGGCTGGATTAGGGGTTTGTCATTCACTAGCCCATCAAATTGGAGCACGGTTTAAAGTGCCTCATGGCCTAGCAAACTTGATATTGTTACCACATATTATTGAAGCAAACAGTCAAGATCAAGAAACACAAGATATCTATGCTAAGTTAGCTATCAAATTAGGAATTGGACAAAAGTGTTTATCTTCTGCCATTGCTGTTCAGAATTTAAAACAAACTATTCAATTATTATCTAAAAAATTAGATTGTCCTGAACATCTAGAAGAATTAGGAATAAGTCGAAAAGATATAGAATCCCAAATGGAAGAAATAATTTGTTATGGAAAAAATGATGTAACATATAAAAGCAATCCAATTAAATTTACAGATGAGCAATTAAAAGAACTTATAGAAAAAATTATTTAATTTAAAGGAGAAATCTCATGGAAAATCCAGTATTAGGTGAATTTATAGGTACTGCCGTTTTAACTTTTTTTGGTACAGGAGTAGGGTGTTCGATAAATTTAAAGAAAACATTAGCCAAAGCTGTTGGAAGTAACTGGGTAGTAGTAGCATTTGGTTGGGGTGTGGCTGTTATGTTAGGTGTTTATACAGCAGAATTTTTCGGTGCTCCGGGACACTTGAACCCAGCACTTACTTTAGCCTTTGCTTTGGGTGGTTTATTTGAGTGGGGGGATGTTGCTCCATACATTGTGGCACAGCTTGCAGGTGGATTTCTAGGAGCTGTTATAACAAGTATCCACTTCTGGCCTCATTTTAGAGAAACAAAACAAGATGAAGGAAATACGGTGGGAGTATTTGCAACGGGGCCTGCTATAGAAGATAAAGTTTTTAATGTAATAAGTGAAATTATTGCGACATTTGCTTTTATTTTTACCTTATTATTTTTACCAGCCGATTTTGCTCCAGGACTTAAACCTTTAATTTTAGCCTTTTTACTTGTAGGAATCTCATTTTCATTTGGTTCAACAACGGGTTATGCTATCAATCCTGCTAGAGACTTAGGACCAAGATTGGCTTATACGTTAATGCCAATTCCAAATAAAGGTAAAAGTAACTGGCAATACGCTTGGGTCCCTACTGTAGGTCCTATTATAGGAGCGATTATTGCGGTATTTGTATTCAAATTATTTTAATTGTTGAGTGGAGGGTTTTTAATTGTCAAAAAAAATAATGGCGATTAATTCAGGGAGTTCATCTTTGAAATTCCAGTTGTTCAATATGCCGGAAGAAGTGTTAATCGTAAAGGGAGTATTCGAAAGAATTAATGACCCAAAAGGAATGGTTTTAACTTACTCAAGTGATCATAAAAAAAGAGAAAAATCTTTGAGAGAAACAACACATTTAGAAGCAGTTAATTATTTATTGGAATTTTTAATAACAGAAAAATTTTTGACTTCTTTGGAAGAAATCGAAGGTGTCGGACACAGAGTAGCTCATGGTGGGGAATACTTCAAATCATCTAGTATTGTTCTCGAAACAGAATTAGAAAAAATTAATGAATTATCTAAACTAGCGCCACTACACAACCCTGTTAACTCAGTAGGAATAACAGCTTTTAAAGAGATGTTGCCGAGGAGTCCTCAAGTAGCTGTTTTTGATACGTCATTTCATCAAACATTGCCCAAATCACAATATATTTATCCGATTCCAATGAGGTACTACCGAGAGGATAAAATTAGAAAATATGGTTTTCATGGAACTAGTCATCAATATGTAGCCCAAGAAGGCGCTGCTTATTTAGATGAAAAGCTATCTGATTTGAAAATAATCGTTTGTCATCTGGGAAACGGAGCAAGTATTTGTGGGGTGAAAAATGGCAAATCTCATATCACTTCAATGGGATTCACACCTCTAGCTGGCTTAATGATGGGAACTAGGTCTGGAGATATTGATCCGTCTATCATTACCTTTTTACAGCTAGATAAAGGATTATCTCAGGCTGAAATTAGTGAAATGCTAAATAATGAATCAGGTCTTTTAGGTGTATCAGAGTTAAGTAATGATTTTAGAGATGTTTTAGAAAGCTCAAATAATAATGAAGAACAGTCTATTTTAGCAATTGACATATTTACTAGTCGAGTCAAACAAACGATTGGTGCTTATGCAGCAGAGATGGGCGGAGTTGATGGCGTTATTTTCACAGCTGGTATTGGGGAAAACTCAGCAATAATCCGTGAAAAATGTTGTGAAGGATTAGAATTTTTAAATATAATTCTAGATCAAGAAAAGAATGAAAAAAACGAAGTGATGATTAGCAGTGACAGTAAAGAAGTAGCAGTCATGGTTATTCCAACTAATGAAGAGTTGATGATTGCAAAAGAAACAATGGCTTTAATTTAAAATAAAAATGAGGAACCCCTCAGTGGGGAGTCCTCATTTTTTTGCGTTGTGACTAGTATTATTTAAAAATCTAATTAAAATAATTAGAACAACACAAACAGCAACTATTAATGCAAAATAACTAAGTATCATGATAGGCATTGCAAGTGATGTGTAGTTTAAAACTAAGGCTCCTCCTCCTTGTTTAATAGCTGTAGCAGAAATAACCAGTGGGAAAGTTAAGGCTGCTTGAGCTGGAGAAAAATCTTTTTTTAGTAGTTTGATGAGATTTACTAAAACAATTAAATAGAGTAGTAAAACTAAACCAAATTGTAATGAAATTAAACCTAAACTTTTATTAGTCGTAATCGCTAGATAACCAACTAAATTAAGTGCAGCAGGTGCAGCTAAAATAGCAAACGTTGCTTGTAGTGGTTCAGGAATGGGAATTGTTTTGATCCGTTTAATCACCAAGAACAATAGAATAAGGAATGAAATAAAGCCAAACCCTAAAATAAATTGAGAAATCTTCATTAATAATGGTAAGTTAAAGACAGGAGCAGCTATGGCAGAAGCCACAATTCCTACATAAACAATGAACCAAGATGGTAAAATAAGAGATAGCTCTCTTTTTAGAGCGAATTTTTTGGTGAAGCTAATGATACAATAAGCATGTCCTAAAACAGAAATGCTCCACAATAATAGAGCTAAGTAATAGTTTAGTGGTAAAAACAGCTTTGATAAAAAGGCAATTGCCATAAAGAAAGTGGGAAATGTTGCAGCAACTGGTCCTTGATTTAATTGTTCCTTAAATTGTTTTGGACTTAGTAAAAATTTAATAACCACCGAAAGAATAATTAAGCAACTCGTGATGAAACAGATATTTTTTAAGATAGGTTGCTTGGCAAACAATCCAGCTAATCCAGCAAAGCTTAACCCAATAGCCGCGACTGGAATTGGAAGTTTGAGTAAATAATTTTTCATATTAAGGCTCTGTTAGAACAACAGGTTCAATAATAGGGGCTGTTGCTGGGTCAATCTTGCCACGTTCAATTAATTCATTTACAATCCAAACTGCTACATTCCCTGTTATTTGAATACAGTGTTGTCGACGGCCTTCTGATTGAAAATCATCGCCTTTCCATTCACGGGTAATAACACGGCAACAGACAGAACGATATTGTTCCTTAATGTAATCATGAAGACCTTTTGAAATTTCAAACATTTCTGGATCCATAGGTTCCCCGCGCTTTCTTCCATAAACCATTCCTAAACCAATTTGTCCGCCTGAAACAGCTCCGCATAAACACTGAGCTTTTCCCATTCCAATGGGAAATCCAGAAGCCAGACGAACTACATCATCCGCATAAGGTTTACCAAGAACATCGTTTAGTGTTTCAACAACAGCTTCTGAACAATAGAATGTCCCAGAACGGAAATATTCCTCTGCTACATTTCGAACCATTTCAAGATAATTTTCTTTTTCCATGTATATCACTCCTATAATTTTTTTGAACAAGTTCATAATATCACAATATAATTTAGAGTAAATCATTATTATGTGTTTTTAAGCAATATATTAGAAAAACTGATACAAAGAGATATCTCGATGTATCAGCTAAGGTAAGCCATTAAATAATTTTATAGGTTATTTGTAGTTGTTTATCAATTGTTGTGACATGACAGTCAACTTCAAAGACCTCTTTTATATTCTGAACGGTAAGAACTTGTTCAGGGCTTCCTTTTAAGCAGATTTCGCCATCTTTCATGACATATAAGAGTTCACAGTAATTAGCAGCTAGGTTCAAATCATGGATGACTGAGATAATCGTCAAGTCAAGGTCTCTCACAAGGCTTAAAAATTCCAGTTGGTTCTTGACATCTAAGTGATTAGTGGGCTCATCTAAAATTAAGCATTTAGCGTCTTGTGCGAGCGCACGAGCTAAAATAACTCGTTGTTTTTCCCCACCAGAAAGCTGAGAGAAATAAGCATTTTTAAAGTCAGTCATCCCAACTTTTGCGAGAGAATCAAGGGATTTTTCTAAATCTTCTTGGTTATTCATTTGCCACCAATCCTTATGAGGCTCTCTACCCATAAGAACAATATCCAGAACAGTAAAGTTAAAATTAACGTCATTGAGTTGAGCAACAACCGCATTTTCTTTAGCAATATCTTTTGTTTTCCATTCTTTCAAGTCTTTTCCCGAGAAAACAATGTCACCAGAATATTCTTTAATCCCTTTATAAAGGGTTTTTAGAAGGGTACTTTTTCCACTGCCATTAGGTCCGATAATTCCAATAAATTGATTTTTAGGAAGAGTTAAAGAGAGCGTCTTTAGAATGCTTTTATGATTAAGAGACACGCATAAGTCATTAATCTCATATTTCATGTTTAACTTCTCCTTTCTCCTGAATTTTGAACGACTAAGTATAAGAAGAAGGGAGCACCAACAATAGAAACGATGATACCAATTGGAATCTCAACACCTTTAATAATCATTCTGGATAAGATATCTGCCCATAAAAGGAATAGTCCACCAAATAAAATCGTAATTGGAATCATTTTTTTATGGTTAACGCCAACGAGTAATCGAGCAATATGAGGTACGACAAGTCCAACAAAGCCGATAATGCCACAAGCATAGACGATAAAACCAATTAAGATTGCTGCTAAAATGATGTAAATAATTCGGTAAACATGATTTTCTTGACCTAAAGTCACAGCAGCTTCATCACCAACTAGCATTAAGTTTAATATACGAGATTGGAAACAAAAGAAAAGGCTAATAATAATCACGATAGGTGCGACTATTTTGATTATTTGCCAATTAGCTGCGGATAAACTTCCAAGCAACCAAAAATTTAATGTCATCATGCCGTTGCGATTGTTCGCTGCAAATACAATGATACTGGAGACCGCAGAACATAAGGAACTTAGGGCAATCCCTACAAGAAGTAACCTAGATACGTCCGAACGGCTAGAAGAACTGCCAAATAGGAGAACTAAAAATGAAACTGCTAGTGCTCCAATAAAGGCAGATATTCCAACATAATTGGGTCCTAAAGAAATACCAACACCTAAAAGAATAGCTAAGGTCGCTCCTAAAGACGCCCCTGATGAAATCCCTAGAATATAGGGATCAGCTAATGGGTTGTTAACGATTGCTTGCATAACAGCACCAGAGAGTGAAAGGGCAATACCAGCAAGAACTGCAAGTAAGATTCTTGGTAAGCGAATCAACCAAACGATATCAACCCAGCCTTTTTCAACGCCTTCAAGAAAAGCATTATTTCCAGTTAATTTAGCAAATAAAATTTGATAGACTTCTTTCATTGAAATATCAGCTGATCCCAAGGTGATAGAATAAATGATAGAAACAAATAAAAGTATAATCATTCCTAGTAAAATCATATTAAATTTCCAATTTGAACGTTGAACCTGTTCCATTTATTCTTCACCTCTTATTTTTATTTGTGTAAATCAGGATATAAACCTTCAGAAATGGCTTGAATACCATCTAATGTTCTAATACCTGTTGAGTAAACATTGCTTAATACCATTGGGTAAACACGTTTATTTTTAACAGCATCCATACTTTGTAAAGCATCGTTTTCAGTAATAGAAGTTAAAGCTTGTTTTTCCTCGATAGACTCTCCGTAATAAACACTAAAGATAACATCAGGATTTAGTTTAACTAATTCTTCTTTTGTAATATTACTATTTTTATCAGCAACTAATTCAGCACCAACTTGTTGTGCCATATCGCCACCAATACTGTCCGCTCCGTAGATACGGTATTGGCCATCTTTGTTCACTTCGAAAATGACAGCTGTTACTTTTTCTTTTCCTTTAGCAAATTCGATTGATTTGTCAATCTCAGACTTCATGTCATCAACCATTTTTTGAGCTTTGTCTTCAACATCAAAGATTTTCCCAATATTTAAAATATCTTCGTATTCATTTTCTAAGGTATTTGGTGTTTTAACACCACTATTTTGAGCCATATAAGTGTTAGTATCACGGTCAGTCCAGAAGTTAACGTCACCTAATTTGTCAGGTGCAAAGTATGAATACCAACTAAAAATAAAATCAGGATTTAAACTTAAGACTTCTTCTTTACTAGGTGCTTGATCATAGTATTTTACCTTTTTAAAAGCATCTTTGTATTCTGGTTTAACGTCAGTATCTAATTGAGAGGCAGCGACCATCTTATCTTCTAGACCTAATGCTAGCATAATTTCAATGGGACTTTGGTAAACAGCAACCACTTTTTCAGGTACCTTTTTAAAGGTTTGCTCTACTGGTTTTTTTTCATAATTGTAAGTAGTGATAACAGTTGATTCACTAGCACCTTTAGATGATTCTTTTGTTGTTTCAGTTTTTGAGTTATTTGATGAGCACCCTGTAAAAATAAGTGCTGATACTGCTAATAATCCTAATAATTTCTTTTTCATGATAAGTCTCCTTTGTTTTTCAAAATAATAATTTCTTTTTTGACTAATTTATTTGATGTGGGTAAGGGATAGCCACCATCTGTCCAATTCGCTAGTGATTGGTCTGACTTGATTTTCGCTTCTTTAGGAAAATGAAAATTGTCTTTGAGTTCTAATGTGTCAGGTAAGTTAGTTAGAATAGACGACAGAGAGAGTGCTGGAATTGTTCGAGTAACGTGATTTCTTTCTATTGAAAGACCATCCTGAAACAATTCAAATAGATGATGATAAGTAAAGTACTCTTGTGCAACTTTAATGTTACTTTCTAATATGATCTCTCTTTTTAAATCAAGGTTTTTTCTTCGTGTTGTTCTATGGGAATCAACTGCATGCATGGTTTCAATCCAAATAATTCCATTAGGTGCTAGAAAATTTGAAAGTAATTCCAAGCATTTATCTTCACCTTGCTGATAGATAAGCTCTTGAAGGGTAGCATCTGTTAATAAAATGACATCAAACTTTGTTTCTAAATCAAGAGTGAAAACATCGCCTTCGATTAAGTTTAAATGATCTGAATTAGTCCATCTCTGGGTCTTCAAAATAGAAACTAATGAAGGGCTTCGCTCCACACTAGTAACTTGAAAACCAAGTGAGACTAGTGGGGAAGCGACTCGTCCTGAACCAGTACCAATCTCTAAGATAATTGGAGAAGGTAAACTAATTTGATTTAAGTAATCCAAAAAATAGTTAACATGCCATTTTCCTGAAAAGGCAGAATAATACTTCGCTTCTAAATGATTGTACTCAGGGTAGATTATGTGATAACGATTCAAGTCTTTCATTTGACAACGGTTACACAGAGAATTGCAGAGTTCTTTAAGTGGTGTTTTTGGTGGAACACCATTTTTAGAATCCCCCTCTATTTCATCATATATAAAGTGACAAGTATCACAAAAATACTTACGCATCGATTATAAACTCCTTTCTATAACATTTTTTAGATAGATTCAGACAAAAAAAAGACATTCTAGTTATTAGAATGCCTTGTGAAAAGAAGCCCATAAATAAGGGTCTTTAAACAAGACAATTCCCCAATCGAATTATCTGATGATTATGTAAAAATGGTATTCTGACTCAACGTCAACCTACTCTCTCGCCTTCTCTTTCAATGGCTTATGAGATTTCGTCAGTTATACAGAAGAAAGGGGCTGCTGAGGGGTCTCACCTCATTCCCATATTTCACATAGACTATCACGTGATAATAGTAACAAAATAGCAATAACTCCGCAAGAGATAATTGAGAATTGTTATTAGTCTCCCATAATATGAACGATAAGTAGCTAAAATTAGGTTAGAAAGAAAAAATTCATTTAATCACAAATGTGTTAATTGGCTTACTTGTAATGAAAGAAAAATCACATAATATCTTTAAAAGAGTGTTACAATAGGAAAAAAATAGGTGGTGAAACAAGTGATAGAATTATTTATTATGATGATGGAAAGAGTAGGTCTGATTATTTTACTAGCTTATTTATTAGTAAATGTTGATTACTTTAAACAATTACTATTTAAGAGAGAGTTACTTCAATCCAAACTAAAGTTTATTATTTTCTTTGGGTTATTTGCTATTATTTCAAATCTAACAGGAATCGAAATTGCTGGGGATACCATTATACAAAGTAATATATTAACTCATATTTCTAGTAATACGGCTATTGCGAATACTAGAACTTTGGCCATTAGTGTCTCAGGTTTAGTTGGGGGGCCTTTAGTTGGGACCGTAGTTGGTATAATTGCTGGGATTAGTAGAGCCATTCAAGGAACGGGAACGACGGGGCTTTTTTACATACCATCTTCTATTTTGATCGGTATACTATCAGGTGTTTTTGGAAAATTGTTAACTAGACAAGATTTTTTTCCAAAACCTTTTCAATCAGGTTTAGTAAGTGCTCTAATGGAAGTCTTACAGATGGCATTTGTTCTATTGTTTACAGGAACACTAGCAGAAGGCTTTGACTTGGTAAAATTAATTTCTATCCCTATGATTTTACTGAATAGCATTGGAACGTTTATCTTTATGTCAATATTAAATAATACTCTAAGTCAATTAGAAGAAGCTAAAGCGATTCAAACCCATGATGTATTAGAGCTTGCGGCTAGGACGTTACCTTATTTTAGAAAAGGACTAGAACCTGAAACGAGTCAAAGTGTTGCTCAAATTATTCATCATTACACGAAGGTGAGTGCCATTAGTATTACGGATAAATATAAAATATTAGCTCATGTCGGAGCGGGGAGTGATCATCACATTCCTGAAAAAGATGTGATTACCGAATTATCTAAAGAGGTTATCAGGACAGGGCAAATGGCAATCGCCTACAGTAAAGAAGAAGTAGGGTGTACGGAAGAGACTTGTCCTTTATCTGCCGCAATTGTCATTCCATTGATGAATGGAGAAAAAATAGCTGGAACATTAAAACTGTATTTTGTTGATTCCAGAGATTTAACCGAGTTAATGAAATCTTTGGCTGAGGGATTAGGAACTATTTTTTCTTCTCAGATAGAGTTAGGTGAGTCAGAAATTAAGAGCCAGTTGTTAAAAGAAGCGGAGATAAAAGCCCTCCAATCCCAAGTGAATCCACATTTTTTCTTTAATGCTATTAATACTATTTCAGCTTTAATGAGAAGAGATAGTGAAAAAGCTAGAGAATTATTACTTCAACTTAGTCAGTATTTTCGAAGTAATTTAAAAGGAGCAGCGGAAACATTGATTCCTCTAGAACAAGAATTAACCCAAGTGGATGCTTATCTCGTTTTGGAACAAACTCGTTTTCCTGATAAATATGACGTCAGTTTTGATATTCAAAAGGAGTGCCTAAACATCAAGATACCTCCTTTTGCCTTACAAATTTTAATTGAAAATGCCATTAAACATGCGTTTGATAAGAGAAAAAAAGATAATCAAATCCATGTATCAATTTTTACTAAATCTGATAAATTAATTATTGATGTGGTAGACAACGGAAATGGCATTACAGATGAGCGAATCCTTCAAATAGGTCAAGGGGTATTGGTATCAGAAGTTGGATCGGGAACGGCACTTTATAATTTAGTCAGACGAATAAATAATTTGTTTGGAGATGAGGGTAGCTTAATTATTAAGTCGCTACCAAAGGGCGGAAGCGAATTTACAATTGAACTACCTATTATGAGAGAGGAGCTATCTTAATGCATGTACTAATTGTGGATGACGAACCCTTAGCAAGGGAGGAACTATCTTTTCTTGTGGAACAGCACAAAAATGTCACTTCAGTGGCAACGGCTGAATCGGTAGAAGAGGCAATGTCACAAATGATGGATGAAAAACCAGAAATAATTTTTTTAGATATTCAATTAATGGGTGAGACCGGATTTGATTTAGCTAGAAAATTAGTAAAGTTAAAAAAAGCACCTTATTTAATTTTTGCTAGTGCTTTTGATTCATATGGAGTTAAGGCGTTTGAAGTTAATGCTAAAGACTACATATTGAAGCCTTTTGAGGAGAAAAAAATTATTTCAGCGATTGATAAGGCTATTAGTGAACTAAGTCAAAAGGACAACACGACTGTTATTGAGGATCAAGTGAAGGTAGGGGCAATACCTGTTTATGTTGAGGATCGTATTTTTCTAATCGATCCTAAAGAAATTTTTGCGATTTCTGTTGAGGGAAGAGTGTTGACGATTGCGACAAAGGATAAAGAATATGAAATGAACGGAACACTTAGCAGCCTTCAAAACCGTTTGCCTAGTCATTTATTTTTTAAAACACATCGTAGCTTCATGATTAATTTGACTAAAATTAAAGAGATTCAGCCATGGTTTAATCATACGTTACAAGTTACATTATTAAATGAATTGAAGGTACCAATTAGCCGTTCGTACATTAAATCATTTAAAGAAAAAATCGGACTTGATTAATGACTTTTCAACGGTTGGGCGATTGAGGTTAAAAGAAGTGTAAGTGATGTTCTGTTTTTTGTAAGTCGTGCAGTAATCATAAAAATATATCCGTTCTAGTTGTATACTAAGCCCATAGAAAACAACACGGGAGTGAAAAAAATTATGGATAAGAAGAAAGTACATGGATTTTTAGAACAAGCATTTGTTTACGCAATCATTTTATTAATTTCAAATGGGTTGGCTAGTATTTCTCCAATCCCCTTACCGGCTTCATTAATCGGACTAGTTTTATTATTTACTGCATTATGTTTGAATATTATAAAGCTAGAACAAGTTGAAGGTTTGGGCAATAGCTTTTCTAAGAATATCTCTTTTCTTTTTGTTCCATCTGGTATCTCTTTAATAAATTCTTTAGATATCATGGCGAAGTATGGTCTACAAATTATGACTTTAATTATTGTAGGAATCCTCGTTTTATTTATAACAATTGGTTATTCAAGTTCTCTACTACTAAAAATGAGAGAATCTTTCTCAAGTAATAAAGGTGTTAAACACACTGTAGCAAGTAAAACTGCAAAAGAGGTGCTTTAATATGACCCCTTATGTTGGAATTATTATAACGTTTGTAGCCTTTGGTATTGGTACTTGGTTGTTTAAAAAAAGTAATGGATTTTTCTTATTCACGCCATTATTTGTCGGAATGATTTTAGGGATTATCATCCTATTAGTTACTGGGATAAGTTATGAAGAGTATAATACTGGTGGAAAAATGATTAGTTTCTTTTTAGACCCAGCGACAGTTGCGTTTGCGATACCCTTATACAAAAAAAGAGATATTCTAAAAAAATATGCATTAGAAATTATTATGTCATTGACGATTGGTACATCAGTAGCTTTATTAGTAACAATTGTAGCAGGTAAAATTATGGGTGTTTTTGACAGCATCATATTAGCCATATTACCACAAGCAGCTACAACCGCTATTGCAGTTCCTGTTTCAAAATCAATTGGTGGAGTAGAAAGCATCACTGCATTTGCTGTTATTTTTACAGCAGTCTTAATTTATGCATTAGGTAATAATTTAATAAAATTCCTTCATTTGAAAAATCCAATTTCAAGAGGGTTAGCTTTAGGAGCTTCAGGACATGCACTAGGTGTTTCAGTTGGATTAGAATTAGGAGAAACAGAAGCTGCTATGGCAAGTTTATCAGTTGTTGTAGTTGGATTAGTAACAGTGGTGTTAGTTCCTGTTTTTGCCTTGATGATACATATATAATGAAAAAGTTGAAGTAGATATTTTTGTCTGATTCGACTTTTTTGTTGGGCATATATCAGACGTAAAAATAACAATGAATGGTATAATATAATTAATAATATGATTAAAAAGAAACAAAAGTTTAGTATACGTAAAAAACTCACACAGAAAAGGGTGATCATATGTATAAGATTTACTATCGAATGCGACAATGGGTGTTTAAAGTAGGGATGTACGCTCTACGTTGGAGACAATCAGAAATACTCGTTGGACCTAATTCAATTCTTGATTTACCAAGTCTAATTAGTCAGCAAAAGATTAATAAGGTTTTAATAGTAACAGACAAGCAACTAATTTCATTGGGATTGCTAAATTCGTTAAAGCAAAAATTGGAAGAGAGTCATATCGAATTTGTTATTTATGATGGAACAGTTCCTAATCCTACAAATGAAAATATAGAAGAAGCTTTATCAATGTTTAACACTGAGAAGTGTGAAGGGATTGTTGCTTTTGGGGGAGGTTCACCTATGGATTGTGCCAAGGGTGTAGCAGCAAGATTAGCTAGACCTAATAAAACGATTGAACAGTTGAAAGGAAATATTCGTGTGTGGAAAAAACCACCTACGACATTTGCGGTTCCAACGACTGCTGGTACAGGTAGTGAGACAACGTTAGCTGCTGTTATTTCAGACTCTTTAACTCATGAAAAGTACTTGATAAATGATGTTGTATTAATTCCAGAATTTGCTGTTTTAGATCCTATTTTAACGATTAATTTACCAAAGACAGTCACTGCTCACACGGGAATGGATGCCTTGTGTCACGCTACGGAATCATTTATTAGTCAAACAACAACAAAAAAAAGCCGTGAAGATAGCTTACTAGCAATTAAATTAATTTATAGCAATCTTGAAGCTGTGTATCAAGATGGATCCAATGTAAAAGCAAGAGAGAATATGCTGGTTGCTTCTTATCATGCAGGCGCAGCCTTTACACGTGCTTATGTAGGTTATGTTCATTCCATAGCTCATGCTATTGGAGGGAAATATGGCTTGCCACATGGTTATGTAATTGCAATAACGTTACCTTATGTGTTAAAAGAATATGGAGAATCTGTTGTCAAACCTCTTGCTGAGTTAAGTGATGCAGCAGGGTTAACAGTTAAATCTAAATCTGACGAAGAGAAAGCTAAATCATTTATTAAGTCAATAGAAAAGTTTAATGTTAAATTCAATATTCCTATGAAAGTAACAGAATTAGAAGAGTCTGATATTCCTCATTTAGCAAAATTAGCAGCAAAAGAGGCAAATCCACTATATCCAGTTCCTGTTATTTTCAATCAGAAAGAACTCGAAATGATTATGAAAAAGATGATTTAAATTCTTAATAGTAAAGAGGTCAACGGGTGAATTTCCTGTTGACCACTTTACTATTTATGATGTTCTTCTTCGTTTCTTTTTAATTAATTTAGTAACATTTTCTTTTTTTATAGCTAAATTATTAAGTATATACTGTTCATCTTGCTTGAGTAATCGGATATTTGAATTCTTTTTTACATAGGGGGTAAACATATTATCTTTTATTTTTTTGATTTTTATTTGACAAATAGTTTGTTTAGATGCTTCTAAATTGCCAATTGTTAGGGTATATCGATTTCCCAAAAGTTTTGGAATTTCTAGTTGTCCAGATTTATCAGTCATTAGAGATAAATTTGTTTTTTTATTTGAAGTTGTTTCAATGTTAACCAATTGTCTACTAATAGGTTGATTGTGTTGGTCAAGTAGTATTAGTTTAAGAGAGTAAAGAGTTGACGATATCTTTTTACGTCTATACCAAAACCATAAAATAAAAGCAGTGAAAGATATAAGAAAGAAGATGAAAAGTGTTAAAAGTAACATTCTATACTTTTCCCAAGTAGATATTTTTTTTATTGCTGTCTGATCTTTTTCTGGATTAAAAGGAACTTGTTTTCCAGTGACAAGTAGGCGGTGCGTATTTATCATGTAGGGTGTACAAGTTAACAATGTAACTAGATTCTGCCCTTCTCTAATTTTAAGTGCGGCTGTATCTGTTGGATCGACAACTTTTGTTTCAAAAATTTCATAAGCTAATGTTTCACCATTTATTTCAATGAAAAATTTATCTTTTTTATTCATTTTTGGTAAATCCGTGAAAAGTTTAGCTTCTGGAAGGCCTCTGTGGGCTGAGATAACAGAATGTAAATTGTTTTCTTTTCCAGGGAAACTAGATCCTTCGAGTAATGAAGAACCTTTTTGTAAAAGTAAATCATTTGTAAGGTCAAAGATAGGCATTTTAGCTTTAATTTTCGGTATGTATAAGACCCCAATAGTGTGTGATTGATAGTAGTCTATTTTTTTTGCCTTCTTTTCTTTACCCGCTTCGTTGTCGTTTATAGCTTTATTAAAGTTTGAAATGCCAGGTTCGGTTTTTTCCTCACTAATTTTTTGGTTAATCTTTTTTTGTTTACTCATTTCTTTTTGATTCGCTTCATTAGCGTTATTTTGGTAATGATTGATTATCCGTTGGTCTAGAAATGTATTTAGCTCATTTTGGACAAATGGATAAATGAAGATAACTATACTTGAAATGAGTAGGATAAACATCAAGATATCAAATAATTTAATTCTCTTTTTTTTCTTCTTCATATTGACTTCCTTTATAATTTAATTTGTTTTATTCAACTCATTTTATGAACGTAAATAAGCATATAATGATTCTTTATTAAAGAGCCCTATTTATCACTAATTCGATGACTTAGTGTGTTATTTAACATTCATATTCTTCAAAAAGCTATTTCTAATAGGGTTTACTAAATCTTATGTTATTTATATAAAAACTAAGTAAAAAAAATTAACTTATTAATATTATTTTATATAAAGTAACAAGAATAATAAAAAAAATCAAGTTTTTATGAAATTGAGAGGTTATTTTATTAATTTTTTTTTAAAGTTGTTGTAAAGAAAAAGAAATAATGCTTTAATAAAAAACGAGTTCATTAATTGGTTGTTTATTAAAAAAAGTTAATTTAAAAAATGAAAATCTAATCTTTTTATCACTATATTTTATATACAAAATATAGTGATGCATCAATAAAATTCATTTAATTAGGCTCTAATTAAATGAAGATTTAATTAAATAATGTTAATATAAAATTGTAAGTGTTATAACTATAAAAAGGGAGGACTAAAGGTTATGTATAAAAAAAATGAGGGAAGGTGGTCTAGAAGTGATAAAAAATAGAAGTAAGATAGATAGAAAATATATCGCTGTCAATTTTATTCTTTTTTACTTATTTGTTGTCTTAATAAGCTATCTCTTTTTTTGTAGACCAGTAGGAGTTTTTGCAGAGATAACTAGCAAATCAGAAGGGATTGGTGAAGATAGTTTTAGTGGTCTAGTAATCAGTGAAGATGTTATGAATGAACCTGATGAGATAGGAATTGAATTTAATGGATTTCCTCAACCTAAAATTTACGAAGTTCCAAGAAGTGAAGACCAGTCATGGAAGTATCCTGATGATCGTTCATACGAGTACATGCGGTCATCGATATATAGTTCTTATGTCAGAGGTTCTGGGAAAATATTTCTTGAATTTCCTCAATCATTTACGCAACATTCTTTAGATAATGTAGACATAACTTTAACTTATCCAAAAGTAGGGTATTTAGAAACTAATAATTTAGATCAAAAAGAAATCGGTGCTATTGTAAAAATCGATAATATAAAAAAATCGCCTGTTGACCGATTTAATCGTGCTGGTTTTGGTCAAGAAATAGCAGGTATAGATATTGCAACGAATTTATTTTCAGGAATGAGTTATGTTGGAATAAGTGCAGCAAACTGGACGTTTCAATTTTTTGATGTGAAAACAGGTGACATAATAAATTTCGATAATACTGAAGGTTCCTCAGAATCTGTAATGTCGTTTAGCTCTTTAAATGGTCATGGTGGTGGTAAAACACCAGAATTTGTAAGAGAATACGGTGGTAGAGAAGGAAAAACTGCTCATGAAACAATTATATCTAAAGATAACGTAGCGACACCTAAAGGGAATTATCTTGATGATTTTACGCTTAATTTTAATGATGTTTATCATGGAATGAGTAATTCTTTTACTGATTACCTAGGCGGTTTAACATATCACAAATCATCTGTTCAATATGCTCTATCAGGAGAAGAGAACACATTTCAAATTGGAACAACTTATTCAAGTAATACGGCGTGGTATTCACTAGCAAGTTCAAGAATTGATGCACCTTATAAACATAGAATACCTATAAAAACAGTACAACCTTTACAACAATTTGATTCGGTTTCAGGAGAAGCTAGCGGAGAAGAATCAGGATTTGAGCAAAGGTATTGGGATGACTTAGACGTATTTTCCACTTCGGAAGGAAATCTTGAAGTGCCAAGTTACTACCGTGTAAAAGGACATGATGCGGATAAGTCAAACGAATTAGCAACAGGTGTTCCTAAAAAAGAGAGACGTTTTTTAGAAAAAGATGACGAGTTTTATTACTTTATAAATCAAAGAACAATTAATTTAGCATCAGATGGAATAATCTTACCAACAGGATACGAGATTTCAGATGAGCTACCTGAGGGTGTAGTATTAGCAGATAACCCTTTTACACTCTATGATTTAGAAGGAAATAGTTTAGAAATAGAGAATAAGGGATATGAAGGTCAAGAAAATTTTTCGATTGTACTAAATGAAAATCAGGTTAATACAATAAATAAACAAGCTGGGCAAATTACTCAGGGACAGACACCTAATGTTGATAATTATGGGAAAGATTTTAGTTTAAGAGTTAGGGTTAAGGTAACTGATGAGGTTGATGTAAAAAAATTACAAGTCAACCAAGCTTCAACAACGTTTACTTATTTTGATAGTAGTGAGTTCGAAGTCACTCAAAATTCCAATAGGGTGGCAACAAAATTGAAAGAAAAAAAAGCACCAATAGAGTTTGAAAAGGTGGATCAATTTAATCGACCAGTTGGACAGGCCATCTTTAAGTTGTATGAATACGATGAGAATGCTTCAAATAATAAAGGCACGTACTTAGCAAGTGCAACTTCTAATAATCAAGGCAAGGTTAAATTTACTGAAGAATTCTCACCAGGAAAATATGTTTTAGAGGAAAGTGAGGCCCCTTCGGAATATAAAAAGCATGATGACGTTATACTTGAGATTGATGACAAACTGAATGTTGTTTGGCCTAAGGGAATAGATAAAAAAATAGTTAATACGAAAGGGTATAATTTAACTCTTAATAAAGTGGATGAGAATAATAAACCACTAAAAGGAGCAGAGTTTGAGCTTTATGGTGGGGATTTGCCTCAAGGAATCAAGCGAGTTTCTAATGATAAAGGTGAAGTCCGTTTTGCTGGTGGTCCTCTAAAAATAAATCAAACTTATCAACTAAGAGAAACGAAAGCGCCGGAAGGATATGAAAAATTAGAAAAAGTATTCCAAGTAGAAATTAGTGAAGATGGGAAAGAAGCTTTCTTAATTGATGGTAATGATCGCCAGAAATTAGATATTAATTTCAACGTTGCTTCATTTAATCATTATGAAATTACGGGTTCTAAGGAGCTTGCGATACCTAATAAACGACTGGACTTTGGTTTAGAGATTACTAAGCAAGATAAAGATTCTAAAAAGCCTTTGAAGGATGTTTCATTTAAGGTTTTTAAGGAAAAAGATGGTTCTGAAGGTGCGAAAGAATATCAAACGGATAGTAATGGGAAAATTTTAATCAACGGTTTAGATCGAACAGAAACTTATCATTTGAAAGAAGTTAAAACAAATGATGATTACATTTTATTAGATAAAGATATTATCATTAAATATGACCAAACTTCAGATGATTGGAAAGTATATGAAGAAGGAAGCAACAAGCCGATAGACAACGTTAAATGGGATGAAAAAGGCCAGAAATTATCTATCCTAGTTACCAACGAACAGAAAAAAATGTTACCAGCAACAGGTGGTAGTGGAAGAATACTAATGCTTATGATAAGTGGAATACTAGGAATAACTGCTGGAGTGTACTTTATAAATGATAGAAAGGGAGAGGTGTAAGATATGCAAAAATACATTGAAAAGCTTCCTTTGATTATTGGTTTATGCCTGTCTTTTATAATGTTTCCTTTAGTAACTCAAGCAGAAAGCGTAGATTCTACAACAACTATTACGTTACATAAATTATTAATAAATGATAAACACAATTCAGATGAAATGATCGTTCAAAATGATGGTTCTTTGACACCTGCTGGATTAGAAAATCTACAGGAACATACTGGTTTAAACGGTGTTACCTTTACCGTTTATGATGTAACATCTGATTTTTATCAATTAAGAGAGTCAGGGAAGAGTGTTGAAGAAAGTCAAATTGAGCTAGCTAAAAAAGAGATGACTGAAGCAGATAGTATTCAAACAGGTACGACTAAAACAGTTGGAAAAGAAGACGGTATATTAACGTTTAAACTTCCAAAAAATCAGGGGAATAAAGAAGCAGTCTATCTAATTAAAGAAACTGATAGACCAGAATCTATTAAAGAAGCCTCTTCTCCTCTAGTAGTTGTGTTACCTATTTTGGATAATAATGAAAAAGAGATGAATTCAGTTCACCTATATGTGAAGAATGAACGAATAAACCCGGACATTCCTGATTTAACAAAAAGCATAAATAACAATCAAACAGATTTTTCAATTGGAGATATAATATCTTATAAGATTGAAACCGTGATTCCTCAAGATATTTTAACCCATGAAAGCTATGACTTAACAGATGAGGCGGATCCTGCTCTTTGGATGGTGAAGAAAGAACCAGAATCTGAATCGGTAAAAGCAAGGATTAAGGGGACAGATGCAAGAGACTTTTACCAAGTAATAGAAGTCTCTGACCATGGCTTTAAAGTTTCTTTTGATCCTAAAAAATTAGGAACTTATAAAGGGAAAACGATTGAATTAACTTATGAGATGGTTTTAAAAAAATCTGAGCCACCTCAATCTATTTATAATAATACGGCAACCCTATATCCAGGTAACCAACCAAAAATAGAAGCTAAACAAAAGATTCGTACAGGTGGTTATCATTTTAGAAAAGTATCGATCACTAATCAGTCGCAAGGGTTACCAGGGGCCGAGTTTGTTATTAAGAACAAAAAGCAAGATTATTGGCATAAGCAAGAAGATGGAATTAATAACTGGTCTAAAACGAGTAATGACGCTATTAGTGTAACTTCAGATAATCAAGGGAATTTATCTGTATTTGGGTTAGAAGATGGTTTGTATTCGCTTGAAGAAGTGAAAGCTCCAAAAGGTTATGTGTTAACTAATCAGGCTATACCGTTTAAAATAAGTGAAACGAGTTTTGAAGATAGTCTAGCTTCACCTTTAAAAATTGTCAATCAACCAGTAAAAAATAGTAGTTCATCAGATAAACCAGCAAGAAAAGGATTATTACCACAAACTAATGAGAAGTTATCAATAACATTAATATTAGCAGGTGTTCTCTTATTAATGGTACTAATAAAAAGAAAAGGGGAAATAAAGAATGAAAACAGAAAATAAAATGAAATCACTAATTATTGGGATAGTTATGCTAGCATTATCATTTGTATTAGTCTTAACAAACGGTTTTACAGGTTATGCTGCAGAGAATGATCAAGCAACAATTACGTTACATAAGAAAAAAATGGATAAATATCCAGGTAGTGACAGTTTAGTTCAAAACACAGGTAAAGAGATGGCAATCTTTAAAGATTATGAAAATTTTGAAAATGTTGAATTTAAAATTTATGATGCTACACCAGAATTTTATAAATTTAGAGAAGAGGGACAAACAACAGAAGAAGCAATTAGAAGAATCCAATCTGCTAGGCCGGAAGATTTGGTTGGACATAGTAAGGATGAGGCTTTAGCGACTGGAAAAACTAACTCTAATGGCGAGTTAAATTTTACAGTAGATAAAAAAAATAAAGATGGTAAAGATGCCGTTTATTTAATTATTGAGTCACCTCAAGAAGGGGTTATCTTATCAGCAAATTTAGTTGTAGGCTTCCCTGTTTATGAAATGAAAGATAATGGAACCTATACGGATAATGAATTAAATACGATTCATCTATACCCAAAAAATCTGATTTCAAGTGATGGAAGTCTTGAAGTGATAAAAAAAGGTTCTGGTGGAGATAATACTCTTTTAAACGGAGCAGAATTTATTATTTCAAAAGAAATAGATAATGGTACAAAAAAAGTCTATATTAATGGAGCGAATACAGGTTTATATACATGGACTGAAACAAAAAAAGATGCTTATAGATTTGTGACAGGTAAAGAATATATGCCAATGGAAAAAAAGATTAATGTTGTTGATAGTTCAACTGGTAAGCTCTCAGTGACTCATTTAGAAAATGGGAAATATGAGTTAATTGAAGTAAAAGCACCTAATAATGCAGAGATGATTAACAAAGAAACAACCAAAAAATTTGAAATAAATAATAATAATAAGAAAATTAAATTAACGGTCTTAAATGATGTTATCAAAATCGACAAATCATCTGAACTAAATAATAAACCAGTTGAGATTGGTCAAAAAGTGGATTATAAAATAGAAACGAATATTCCAGTAGGGATAAAAGATACATTTGATGATGGTACAAATCGTTATAAGAAGTTTCAATTAATCGATAAACATAGTGAAGGATTAACATTTGTTAATGAAAAAACAGGAAACTTTGCATATAAATTATTTGATGGGAACAAAGAGATTGACCAAGCTAATTATACGGTCGAAGAGCAAACAAATGGTTTTATTGTATCAGTGAAACCAGAATATATTACGAGCTTAACCCCTGATAACAAATTGAAATTTACTTATTTTATGTATTTAAATGATAAGGTAAAACCTGGAATGGATTATACTAATACGGCAACAGTCGAAACAGATACCTTAAAAGATGAGTCAAAACCTGTAACGATTAAAACAGGTGGCGCTTTGTTTAAAAAGATTGATAAAGATGCATCAAAACAAAATAATGCTCTAAAAGATGCGACATTTGTAATTCAAAATGAAACTCAAACGGAGTATGTTGTAATAAATGATAAAACAAAAGAGGTTACTTGGACGGCTGATAAAAATAAAGCAACCACATTCACTTCTGATAAGGATGGTAAATTTGAGGTATCTGGATTAAAATATGGCACATATTATTTGGTGGAAACAAAAGCGCCAGATGGTTATGTTATCCTAGATAAACCGATAAAATTTGTAGTAAATGAAAACTCGCATACAACTGATAAGACGGTAACAGTTATGAACAAACATAAAGGTTCACTACCTATCACCGGCGGTATCGGAACAATAGTCTTTTCTATTGTCGGAATCAGTACATTTGTATTAGCAATTCTTTACTTTAGACGTCGCTTATCAAATGCTAATTAATAAATAAAATAAATGATGAAAAGAGAGCAACCAGTTGAATGGATTGCTCTCTTTTTTATGTTGTAATTTGTTTAAGGAATAGCTTCGTTGTATGCTTGAACAATTTTTGAAAGACCTGTTTCAATTTGAGCGTTCGTCAAGTTGAATAATTCAAGCCCGTATAACTTCTTCTTAGGAAGGGTATTTGTCGTAAAGTGACGAGAAAAATCATCTAGCTTAATATGATATCGTTCTAAGGACTGTTCAAATAAAGAAACAGATACATTGTCTGGTAATGTTAAAAAAGCTTTACTAGATTGAAAATTAGTTATATTAAATAGATTTAAAGAGTCATATCTTCGAGCTTCTTCATAAAAAAACTGATTATGTGACTTTTGCAGTAACTGTGTTTGCTTGATATGTTGATTAAAGAGACCTGATTTTATATAGATGTTTAGAGCCGCTTGAGAAAACATGGCACTATCAATTTCAAGCAGTGTTCGATATTTTTTAAAAGAGGTTACCAAAATAGGCGGTAAAAGACAAACACCGATTCTTAAACCAGGAAACATGATTTTAGAAAAGCTTTTCAAATAGATCACATGGTCATTTATATCATAAAAGTGAAGCGGTTGATTTTCCGTTGAAGTAACATAGTCACCTAGGTAATCGTCTTCAACGAGATAAACGTCGTATTTAGAAGCTAAAGCAACTAGTTTTTTCTTCTCGTCTTCAGTATAGGATAAGCCAAGTGGACTAGAGAGTCTAGGTGTTGTGTAAAAGAATTTAATGGATTTTTCTCTAAAATAATAGTCAAGTAACGCCCAGTCAAGACCATCAGCATTTCTATCAATGGTAAGAAATGGCATATTTTCTAGATCCATTAAATCGAGCATTAAGTGATAAGTAGGCATCTCAACCAGAATTTCCTCCTTATTGTTTGGAAAAGTCAAACGACTTAAAATGAAGAGAGCTTGCTGAACACCAGTTGTAATAAATAGATTTTCTTGTTTTCCGTATACCTGTTTAGAGGTTAACCAACTTTGCATGGTTTGAAGGAGTTCAGGTAATCCTTGAGATTGTCCGTACGTAAAAAATTCTTGTTTGTAATTTTCAGCTGCCTTTTTTAAACACATCTGAAAATCACTAAAAGGAAATGTAATGCAATTAGCCTTTGATGAACCAAAATCAATGATCTCTTTTTTTATATCATCAGTAGTAACTATTTTTTTCTGTAAGACATAGTAGCCGCTTCGATTTTTTACATATATTAACTGATCATCGACTAAAAGTTTTAAAGCCTGCTTAATGGTATCGATACTGCAGTCGTACATTAGCGAGAATTTTCTGAGAGATGGTAATTTTTGTCCCTCAATGTACAAATCAGTTTGGATCTCTTTTTTTATGGCTGTGTAAATTTGAAGGTATTTCATGTAAAATTACTCTCCTTACGAAAACTGTACCGGTACAGTTTAGATTCAAGACTATTGTATCTGTCTTTAAAAGAAACTACAATTGTTTTAGAAAGTAGGGATGAAATGACACATAAAGTAAAAGCTCATATCGCGATACTGATTCAAATTAGTATTATTGGTTTGTCTTATTTATTTGTAAAAGAAGGGCTAAAATATACAGATGCGCTCACTCAATTATCTCATCGATTTATTATCGCCAGCTTAGGTATTTGGCTAGTTAGAAGTAAAATGCCCCACGCCAATATTTTTACAAAAGAGGCTATAAAAGATTTGTTACCACTGGGAATTTTCTATCCGGTACTCTTTTTTTCTTTGCAAACAGTTTCCCTCAACTATATAACAACTTTAGAAGCGGGAATTATTAGTGCCATTATTCCAATATTAATCTTGGTTTTGGCAATGGTTTTCTTAAAAGAAAAACCAACTTGGCAACAAAAAGTAGCGATTTTATTAGCTTTTGTGGGCGTTATTTATATTAATGTAAATAGTCAAAATCAAGCAGTTAGTTTTAGTGGGATAGGAACAATTTTAATGTTTTTATCAGCTTTGTCATCTGCTATGTACACTATTTCAGCTAAACAGGTTTCTAAAAAATACGAAGCAATTGATATGACGACTTTTATGCTTACGTTTGGCATGCTGATATTTACAGTTATTTCGATTGTACAACACTTATCAGGAGTTATAGAAAATTCTTATTTTGAACCACTATCTAATTTTTCATATATAAGAACTATTTTATACTTAGGGATATTATCTTCATTGGCCAGTTCTTTTCTAGCTAATTATGCTGTCCATCATATAGCCGCCTCAACGATAGGTTTGTTCTCGAATATAACTCCTATTATTACAATTTTAGCAGGTGTTCTTATTTTAGGTGAAAGTATTCATAGTTATCAGGTTATAGGAATACTTATAATTTTGGTCCCTATTATCAGTATAAATTTAAAATCAAAAAAGGTAAGATAGCTTATTTAGTAAATTTGTGATTAAACAGATTGACAAGCTATCTATTTGAGCGGTAGACTGATAAAAAGATCAATTTTTAAAGGAGAATTATTATGCCAATTGTTCATATTGAATTATTAGAAGGTCGTACGCAGGAGCAAAAAAATGAAATGGTAAAAGAAGTAACTGAAGCTATTGTAAAAACAACTGGAGCTAAACCGGAAGCTGTATCAATTGTTATCTCTGATATGACTAAAGGAAATTATGCTACAGGTGGAAAAACATTAATCTAAGAACACTTAATTTATATTTTTTGCGTAATAACTAGAATTTAAAAGGTACTTATGATAAAATTATAAAGATGTCGATTAGTTTAAAAGAGACAAGGAGGACATACTGTGTATCAACTCTTATTAACCATTATGCTTATTTTATCAGTATTAATTATTATTGCTGTTATGATGCAACCAAGTAAACAAAACAGTGCAGCCAGTGCTTTTTCTGGTGGTGCCAGTGAATTGTTTGGAAAAACTAAAGCAAGAGGCTTTGAAGCATTTATGCAAAAAGCAACTGCTATTATGGGTTTTGCTTGGGTAGGTATTGCAATTGCATTAGCCTTTCTTTCATCAAAATAAGTAAATCTTAGTCTCCTGTTCTGACAGGAGGCTTTTTTATTGGTACAATGTAAACAAGATTTATGATAAGGATGATGAGAAGATGTTGCCAAAAGAAGTCTATTTACAAAATGGGGAAAAAGCAGTATTGCTTTTACATGCGTACACAGGAAGTCCAAATGATGTAAGAATGTTAGCTAGAAAATTGGAACGAGAAGGTTACACCGTTTTGGCACCATTATTTTCAGGTCACGGAACGACAAATCCAATGAATATATTAAATATGACACCAGATGTTTGGTATCAGGATGCAATCGATGCTTTTGAAAAATTGAAACAAGATGGTTATCAAGAAATTGCTGTTTTTGGTTTATCAATGGGCGGATTGTTCGCTATGAAATTATTAGAGGAATTTCCAGGAGCATTTGTTGGGGGTGGAGCTTTTTGTTCACCACTTGATCCGGCAAGTAAACATGATATTTATCCAAATTTTATGTCATATGCTGAATTTTTATATAAAAAAGAAACTAAATCAACTGAAGAATTAGAACAAAAATTAAATATGATAAAAATGCCGTTGAAAAAACAGCTTCAAGCTATTTTAGATGTTACTAATCAAACATCATTAAAATTGGAACAATTATCAGTTCCCATTTTTTTAGCTCAGTCAGCATTGGATGAAATGATTGATAGCAGTGGTGTTTATGAGGTGGGGAAATTACTAAAAAAAACGTACCATGAAATACACTGGTATGCAAAAAGTACCCATGTAATAACTATTAGCAAAGAACGCCAACTCTTTGAGACTGATGTAGCAGCATTTTTAAGCCATATACCATGGAATGAGGAATGATTATGACCAATAATATTAAAGAAGCCATCCTTAACTTTATGTCAGAGAGTAAAAAACAAACTTTTTCTCTAGAACAAATTGCTGAAGGTATGGGATTTCAAAAAAGTAAGGACTTTAAATTGTTAGTTCAAACAATAGCACAAATGGAGAGAGAAGAAAGTATTCTCTTTAACCAAAAAGGAAAAATAAAATTAAATAAACAAGAAAAAAATCAAGAAGGAATATTTCGCGCTAATGATAGAGGGTTTGGCTTTGTAACCGTTGAAGGAGAAGATTCGGATGTCTTTATTCCTAAAGATTATACTAATTTTGCTTTAGATGGAGATATCGTCAAAATCGAAATTTTAAAACAAGGTAACTCAATTGAGGATCAAGCCGCTGAAGGGAAAGTTCTAGAAGTAATTGAGCGTAACTCAACTCAAATTGTAGGGATATTCACTTTATACAGTGACCCTGATATTCAAAAAAGTGAACTTTATGGAGTTGTGATTCCCAAAGATAAAAAATTAAGTCGTTATCGCATGTTTATTGCTAATGAAGGAATCAAACCTGAAGATGGCAGTGTCGTAGTAGCTGAGATAACATTTTACCCAGATGACGAACATACGAATAGTTTTGAAGGTATTGTGAAACAAGTAATAGGTCACAAAAATGACCCAGGAATGGATATTTTATCGATTGTTCTACAGCATGGTATTCCAACGAAATTTGAAGAAAATACTTTAAAAGAATCTGAATCATTACCAGATGTTGTTCTTGATTCAGAATTGGAAGGTCGCACTGACTTAAGAGACGAAATAATTGTTACAATTGATGGAGAAGAAGCCAAAGACTTAGATGATGCTGTCAGAGTTAAAAAGCTGGACAATGGTAATTATTTTTTAGGTGTATACATTGCTGATGTGTCACATTATGTAACAGAAAATAGTGCATTGGACATGGAAGCAAATGACAGAGCAACTAGCGTTTATCTAACTGACCGTGTTATTCCAATGTTACCTAGAAAATTATCAAATGGGATTTGTTCCTTAAACCCTGATGTAGACCGTTTAGTTATGGCTTGTGAGATGGAAATTAATGAGGTCGGTCAAGTTATCTCTCATGACATTTTTGAAGCTGTCATTCATTCAACGGCTCGTATGACTTATACGGCAGTGAATGAAATTTTAGAAAAGTCAAACAAAGAAACATTAACTAAGTACAATGAGTTAATATCTTATTTTGAAGATATGGCAGAACTGCATGAGATATTAGAAACGATGAGAAAAAATAGAGGAGCTATTTCTTTTGAAGATAGGGAAGCTAAAATTATTGTAGATGATGCGGGGCATCCAATAGATATAGAGCTTAGAACAAGGAAAGTGGCAGAACGTTTAATTGAATCGTTTATGCTAGCAGCTAATGAGACAGTAGCCAAACACTACACTAAAATGAAACTACCATTTATCTACCGAATACATGAGCATCCAAAAGAAGAAAAAGTTCAGCGTTTCTTTGAGTTTGTAACTAACTTTGGCATTATTGTTAAAGGGAAAAAAGATGACGTTAGTCCAAAAGAACTTCAAAATGTATTGGATAATATTTCAGGAAAACCTGAAGAGCCAGTAGTAAGCATGATGCTTTTAAGAAGTATGCAGCAAGCTAGATACTCTGAAGATCCTGTTGGGCATTATGGACTAGCAGCTGAAGACTATACTCACTTTACATCTCCTATTAGACGTTATCCAGACTTAATAGTTCACCGGTTAATAAAATCTTACTTAAGCAGACCTATTAAAGAGGAACTGAAAGATAAATGGAATGAAATGTTGCCTGACATTGCAGATCATAGCTCAAAAATGGAACGTCGAGCAGTGAATGCTGAGCGAGATACGGATAACATGAAAAAGGCAGAATTTATGCAAGATAAAGTTGATCAGGAGTTTGATGGGATTATTACATCAATTACGAAGTTTGGAATGTTCGTAGAATTACCTAATACAATAGAAGGATTAATTCATGTTTCTAAATTGAAAACAGATTATTTTCATTTTGTTGAAACACATTTGGCTTTAGTAGGTGAGAGAACAGGAACAATTTATAAAATTGGACAATCAGTTAAAATTAAAGTAACAAAAGCAGATGTGGATACACGTGAAATTGATTTTGAACTGTTATCAGCAGAGCCGGTCACTACCAAAATTGATATACCAAAGCAAAATAATAATGGTAGAAATGATAGAAAACGTAAACCTAGTGGTAAACCAAACTATCGAAATGAAAATAAAACTGGTGGTAAAAAGAAATCGGATCAACCTTTTTATAAAAAAATATCGAAAAATAAAAAAGGTAAAAGCTCTCGAAAAAAGTAAGAGGTGATAGAATTGCCAAAAGGTGATGGAAGTTTAATTGCTCAAAATCGTAAAGCTCGTCATGATTACACGGTGATGGAAACGATTGAAGCAGGTATGGTTCTTAAGGGAACTGAAATTAAAGCAATAAGAAGTCGTCGCGTCAATTTAAAAGATGGATATGTCAGAATCAGAGATGGTGAAGCATTTTTAGTGAATGTTCATATTAGTCCTTACGAACAAGGAAATTTGTTTAATCACGATGCTCTTAGGACAAGAAAATTATTAATGCATAAAAAACAAATTGAAAAATTAGGTGCAGAAGCTAAGAATACTGGGATAGCACTTATACCTTTGAAAATTTATATTAAAGATGGGTTTGCAAAAGTACTAATAGGTGTAGCCAAAGGTAAAAAGCAATATGACAAGAGACAAGATCTAAAGAGAAAAGATATGAACCGAGAGATAGATCGTACCTTAAAAGATCGTCAAAGATAATAAAAAAGAGGATAAACCATATCAGGTTTATCCTCTTTTTTTTTAATGGATAAATAACTGAAAACTTATGTAAATAATCTTAGAATTACTTTGTGTTATTTATCATTTGGTGTTATCATAGTCCTAGTTGAGGTTGAAAAAAGACCTTGACAGGTGATAGAAACAGACTTCTTAAGTCTTTTCATCATGAAAAATCAAAAAGCGAATGCCGCTTCTTGTGGAAATTATCTTTTAAAGAGAAAAGGGGTGAATTGAGGTGGAAGAAAAATCCTGGATGATTGACATTGCAGGGATTCCGTTAGATGGAACAATGGCATTAATGACAATTTTAACGTGCGTTATTGTTTTTTGCATTGTTTTTTTCTGCAGTCGAAATTTACAGATGAAGCCAAAAGGGAAACAAAACGTACTGGAAGCTCTAGTTGATTTTGTAAAAGGTATCGTCTCAGACAACGTACCTAAGAAAGAAGTAAATGATTATCATTTATTAGCTTTTACTTTCTTTATGTTTGTCTTAGTATCCAATATACTTGGCTTGATAACTAAGGTTGTGATATTCCCAGATGAAGTTTCATTTTGGAAGAGTCCGACGGCAGATCCTTTGGTGACGCTTACATTGGCGTTTATAGCGATTATTTTAACGCATTATTATGGGTTAAAAAAACAGGGTGTGAAAAACTATTTTGTTAATAGTTTTATGAATCCGACAGCAATTTTACTTCCAATTAAGTTAATTGAAGAGTTTACTAACGTTTTAACGTTAGGTCTTCGTTTGTATGGAAACCTTTTTGCTGGGGAAGTCTTGCTATCTTTAATAGCGAACTTAGGTGCAAGTAGTCCGACAAAATTTGTGTTGGCACTACCTATGGAAGTTATTTGGCAGGCATTTTCATTATTTATCGGAGTAGTACAAGCCTTTATTTTTGTAACATTAATGATGGTTTACATGTCACATAAAGTAGAAGCAGAGCATTAAAAAAAAATAAACAATTTTTTAGGAGGAAACTTATAATGCAATATCTTGCAGCAGCAATCGCAGTTTTTGGCGCTTCAATCGGAGCAGCTTATGGTAATGGTAAAGTAATATCTAAAACACTTGAGTCAATGACTCGTCAACCAGAAATGGCTGGTCAATTAAGAGCTACTATGTTTATCGGGGTTGCCTTAATCGAGGCCGTTCCAATTTTAGGTGTGGTAATCGCACTATTATTAGTCTTCATGAAATAACAAATTTTAGTTTTATAAGAAGGAGTATCATTTTTTAATGATCGAGGAAGGAAGTGTAGTGAACTTATGATCAACGAATTAGTCGTGGCTAATGCAGGTCAAAGTACGCTAAGTACAATCCTTTTCGTAACTGTTTCTTTTCTAGTTCTGTTATTGGCTTTGAAGAAGTTTGCATGGGGGCCTGTTGTAGACATAATGCAACAGCGTGAAGATAAAATTGCGTCGGATATTGATAATGCCGAAAACTCTAAAATAGAAGCTGATAAATTAGGAAAACAAAGACAATTAGAACTTAAACAGTCACGTACAGAAGCGCAAAAAATTATTGCACAAGCAAAAGACACAGCAGAGAACAACGCTCATGCTATTTTGGTTGACGCACAAGAGCACGCAACACGAATTAAAAAGCAAGCTCAAGAAGATTTGCGTATTGAACGTGAGCGAATGATTGACGAAGCGAAAAAAGAAGTTGCAGACTTATCAGTCGAAATTGCTTCTAAAATTCTTAAAAAGGAATTATCGGCAGATACTCATCAAGAGTTAATCCAGTCTAGTATTGTTAAGCTAGGAGTCGATGACGATGAATAGAAAATATACTGTAGCAAAAACTTATGGTAAAGCCTTATTTTCTGAGGCATTGCAATTAAAGTCGGTTTCTGAAACTTATCAAGAGATGCTTCAGTTAAGAGAAGTTTACCGTCAAGTTCCGGACTTAGGTGAAATTCTTACGGATGATCGCCTATCGGTTTATGAAAAAGTAAATATTGTAAAAGACTTAGAAAATAGTTTTGGTGACACTGTAGCAAAATTCATTCATACGGTTTATGACTATGGACGTATGGATGAAATGTCAGAAATTATAAATGAGTTTGAACATCTCTACTATGAACAATATGGAATTGTTGTAGTGGATGTAACAACTGCAGTAGCACTTAACATGGACCAACGACATGATTTAGAAAAACGTTTAGCAGTACAATTTCATGCTAATAAAGTTGTTATTCGACCAAAATTAAATCCAGCTATTATGGGTGGTATGATTGTCGAATCTGAACATCGTGTTATTGATCAAAGTGTAAGAAGTGAATTGGAAGAGATTCACAGTGCACTGTTAAAATGATACTTAGTAACAAGGTGAGAGGTGAAATACATGAGTATTAAAGCGGAAGAAATTAGTTCGCATATAAAACAACAGCTTGCCAAATACGAAGAATCTTTAACGGTAGACGAAGTTGGTACTGTCTCTTATGTTGGGGATGGTATTGCACGTGCTTACGGTTTAGAGAATGCCATGTCAGGTGAGTTATTAGAATTTGATAATGGTGTGTTCGGTATGGCTCAAAACTTAGAGGCTGATAGTGTTGGTATTATTATTTTAGGTAAATACCAAGATATACGTGAAGGCGACAAAGTAAAAAGAACTGGTCGTATCATGGAAGTTCCAGTAGGGGACGCACTAATCGGACGAGTTGTTAACCCATTAGGTCAACCAATTGACGGTTTGGGAGAAATTAAAACAAGAAAATCAAGACCAATAGAAGCAGTTGCGCCAGGAGTTATGGCTCGTAAGTCAGTTGCAGAGCCATTACAAACTGGGATTAAAGCAATTGATGCTCTTGTACCAATTGGACGAGGTCAACGTGAGTTAATCATTGGTGACCGTAAAACAGGTAAAACATCTGTAGCTATCGATACAATTATTAATCAAAAAGAAGAAAATATGATTTGTATTTATGTAGCGATTGGTCAAAAAGAATCAACAGTTAGAAATCAAGTGGAAACACTTAGAAAATATGGTGCTATGGATTACACAATCGTTGTATCTGCAGCAGCATCACAACCAGCACCACTACTTTATTTAGCACCTTATGCTGGAGCAAGTATGGGTGAGGAGTTCATGTATAATGGAAAACACGTATTAGTTGTTTATGATGATTTATCAAAACAAGCAGCTGCATACCGTGAGATTTCGTTACTACTTAGAAGACCTCCAGGCCGTGAAGCATTCCCAGGGGATGTTTTCTATTTGCATTCTCGTTTATTAGAAAGAGCAGCTAAGTTAAATGATTCATTAGGTGGAGGATCTATGACAGCTTTACCATTCGTAGAGACTCAAGCCGGTGATATTTCAGCCTATATTCCAACTAACGTAATCTCAATTACGGATGGACAAATCTTCTTAGAGAGTGATTTATTCTACTCAGGAGTTCGTCCTTCCATTGATGCTGGTTTATCAGTATCACGTGTTGGTGGATCTGCTCAGATTAAAGCGATGAAAAAAGTAGCTGGAACATTACGTATTGATTTAGCTAGTTACCGTGAATTAGAAGCATTTACACAATTTGGTTCTGATTTAGATGCGGCAACACAAGCTAAGCTAAACCGTGGTAAACGTACAGTAGAAGTATTAAAACAAAATGTTCATGAACCAATTGCTGTTGAAAAACAAGTTTTAATTCTTTATGCGTTAACAAATGGCTTTTTAGATACAATTCCAGTAACTGATATTCTTCGTTTTGAAAAAGAATTATTTGAGTACGTTGGTAATAACTATCCTGCCATTTTTGATACGATTAAAAATACTAAAAATTTACCTGATCCAACAGATATCCAAAAAGCTATTGACGAATTTAAAGGGATTTTTAGTTCTAGTCAGTTTTCAGTAGCAGACGAATTAACACAATCCTAGAAAGTGGTGATTGAGTATGGGCGCTTCCCTTATAGATATAAAAAAGAGAATAGCTTCAACTAAAAAGACGAGTCAAATTACAAGTGCTATGCAAATGGTAGCAGCTTCCAAATTGACAAAATCTGAACAATCATCTAGACGTTTTCAAGAGTATGCTTCTAAAGTTAGGAGTATTACAACGCATTTAGCTTCTTCTCAGTTACAAGCAATTGAAAATGCAGATTTTTCTAGTTTTGAAGATAACATGGAAATGTACCATAAGTTATTAGTTGCTCGTCCAATTAAAAAAACAGGCTATATTATTATCACTTCAGATAAAGGTTTAGCGGGTGGTTACAATAGCTCAGTTATCAAAAATACGATTGAAGTGCTTCAAAGAGATCATGAAGATCAAAATGAAGTTGTTATCATGTCTATTGGAGGAACTGGGGCGGATTTCTTTAAACATAGAGACATTCCAGTTGCTTATGAATTAAGAGGTCTTAGTGATCATCCAAGTTATAATGAAGTTCGTAAAATTGTGAATTCAGCTATTCAAATGTATAATAATGAGATGTTTGATGAGTTATATGTTTGTTATAACCATCATGTGAACACATTATCATCTGCATTTCGTGCAGAAAAAATGTTACCTATTGAAGATTTGGATTCGAAAGAAGCGACATCTTATGAACAAGATTATATTCTAGAACCCTCTGAAGATGCAATATTGAATACATTACTGCCCCTATACGCTGAAAGCTTAATCTACGGAGCAGTGTTAGATTCTAAAACTGCTGAGCATGCTGCTCGTATGACAGCAATGAAGAGTGCGACAGAAAATGCAAGTAATATTATTGATGATTTGACAATCTCATTTAACAGAGCTAGACAAGCAGCAATTACAGAAGAAATCACCGAAATTGTCGGTGGAGCAGCAGCGTTAGAAGATTAACGGGGAGGAATTTGTGAAATGAAAATCGGAAAAATAGTCCAAGTAATTGGTCCCGTTGTTGATGTGGCTTTTCCGTTAGATCAATCATTACCAGATATCAATGATGCTTTAGTTGTTTATAAATCAGAAAACAAACAAAAAGTTGTCCTTGAGGTAACGATTGAAATGGGTGACGGTGTTGTTAGAACCATCGCCATGGAATCCACTGATGGATTACAACGTGGAATGGAAGTTCTCCATACTGGGTCAGCAATTAGTGTCCCAGTTGGTAGAGAAACTTTAGGACGTGTGTTTAACGTATTAGGAGAAACGATCGATTTAGATGGTCCTCTACCTGATACAATGGAAAAGAAAAAAATCCATTCGGAAGCACCGTTATATGAAAATTTAAGTACAGACTCAGAAGTATTACAAACAGGTATTAAAGTTATCGATCTTTTAGCACCTTATTTAAAAGGTGGTAAAGTTGGCTTATTCGGTGGTGCTGGTGTTGGTAAGACAGTTTTAATTCAAGAATTAATTAATAATATTGCTCAAGAATTGGGTGGTATTTCTGTGTTTGCCGGTGTTGGTGAAAGAACACGTGAAGGAAATGACCTTTACTTTGAAATGAAAGACTCTGGCGTTATTAAAAAAACGGCAATGGTGTTTGGTCAAATGAATGAGCCACCTGGTGCGAGAATGCGTGTGGCACTTACAGCTTTAACAATGGCGGAATATTTCCGTGATGAAGAAAAACAAGATGTGTTACTATTTATTGATAATATTTTCCGTTTTACTCAAGCAGGATCAGAAGTATCTGCCCTTTTAGGTCGTATGCCTTCTGCCGTTGGTTACCAACCAACACTTGCAACTGAAATGGGACAATTACAAGAACGTATTACATCAACTAGAGATGGTTCGATTACATCTATTCAAGCAATCTATGTTCCGGCCGATGATTATACGGATCCGGCTCCGGCAACAGCGTTTGCCCATTTAGATGCAACAACTAACTTAGAAAGACGTTTAGCAGAGCAAGGTATTTACCCTGCAGTGGATCCTTTAGCGTCATCATCTAGTGCTCTAGAACCTGGAGTTGTAGGCGAAGAACATTATAAAGTGGCGACCGAAGTTCAACGTTTGTTACAACGTTATAAAGAATTACAAGATATTATCGCTATCTTAGGTATGGATGAATTATCTGATGATGAAAAAGTTATTGTGGGTCGTGCTAGAAGAATTCAATTCTTCTTGTCACAAAACTTCCACGTTGCTGAACAATTCACAGGTCAACCAGGTAGCTACGTACCGCTTCATGAAACAATTAAAGGCTTTAGAGAAATTTTAGATGGTAAACATGATAACTTACCTGAAGAAGCTTTCAGAAGTGTTGGGCGTATTGAAGAAGCAATTGAAAAAGCTGAAAAATTAGGATATTAAGAAGGAGGTAAACAAAAATGAGTTCCTTCACAGTTGATATCGTAACGCCAGATGGTATTGTTTACCATCACCAGGCAAAATTTTTAGTAGCTAATACTCAAGCTGGTTCACTGGGCGTATTGCCAAATCACGCGCCGCTTATATCTCCTTTAAATATTGATGCAGTTCGAATTGATCGTACAGTAGAGGATGGAGATGGATCTGATTGGGTAGCCGTTAATGGCGGAATTATTGAGATTAGAGACAATGTAACGTCTATTATTGCTAACAGTGCAGAAACAGAACATAACATTGATATCTCTCGTGCAGAAGAAGCAAAAGCACGTGCAGAAGCTAAAATTCAAAAAGTAAAAGAAACAAAGGATCATGAAATTGATCTAAGCCGTGCAGAAATTGCTCTCGTGCGTGCTGTGAATCGATTGAATGTTGCTAGTAAAAGAGGAAAAAATTAATTTTCTAATTACTAACAAATATAGAAAAAGGACCTAGAAAACATAACGTTTTCTAGGTCCTTTTTTTCAAAACATAAAAATGCACATAAATCAATCTTGATTTATCTATATATGGTGTTATAATATCATTTGTGAACTATATATAGTGTTTATTATTGGAGGACTAATCATGTTGAATAAAAAAATTAAACAAAAAATAAATCAAGACATCTCTATTTTTGAAGAGGTATTTCCAGTAACAGAAGAAATGGAGATTCAGTTTGAAGGTATCTCAAGATTGGTCATGCTAGATCGCTATTCTTATAAAGATATTTACAATAAAACTCTAGCAATCGGAGATTTAGTTGTATTAACGGTAAAGGATGATCCAGATTATCCAGTAAGGGGACTAGGTATTGTAAAATCAATCCAAAATAACAATGTGAAAATAGAAGTAGAAGAGCAGTATAGAGCTCAATTATTGGAAGAAAATAGTCAACTAACAGGCGTTCTTACAAGGAGAAAGGAGGAAATCGAAAAGCCGCTAGAATTATTCTATGAACAAATAGCGAAACGAGTGGCTAGAGGAATGTCCAGTGAAGAAAAAAATGAAGAAAAAAAGGATGACTGCTTTAATCGATTTTACCACCAATTAGTGAGTCAGCAATTAATACCAGCTGGTCGTGTGTTATACGGAGCTGGGACAGAGTCAAAAGTGACTTATTTTAACTGTTTTGTTATGCCCTTTATAAATGACTCAAGAGATGGCTTAGCTGGTCATAGACAAGAAGTTATGGAAATTATGAGTAGAGGAGGAGGAGTTGGAACAAATGGTTCAACATTACGCCCTCGTTCTGCAATTGTACATGGTGTAAATGGTAAATCATCAGGTGCTGTATCCTGGTTAAATGATTTAGCTAATCTAACACATTTAGTTGAGCAAGGTGGTAGTCGTAGAGGTGCACAAATGATCATGTTAGCTGACTGGCATCCAGATGTTTTTGAGTTTGTTATTTCTAAAATTCAAAATCAGGAGGTTTTAAGATACTTAATCAATACATCAACCAGTGATTATGTAAAATCTTTAGCAAAAGAAAAGCTTGAGTTTATACCTCTAAAAGAAGACGAGTCTAAAGCTTTAAGTGAGTTAGTCGAGATGCAAGCAAAAATTGGTTTGGAAAAAAATGAATTTATTGAAGAAGCAAAGCAAAAATTGCTTGATAAAGGGACATACGATGTGAAAGAAAAAGAATTTCTAACGGGAGCTAATATATCTATTTGTTTGACAAATGAGTTTATGCAAGCTGTAGAAGAAGATAAAATGTATGACTTAGCTTTTCCTGATATAGAAAATTATTCAAAAGAAGAAATGGCAGATTATGATGAGAATTGGTCTAAGATTGGCGATGTTAGGGAATGGAAAAAGTCAGGAAGAAAAGTAAAAAAATATCGAGCAATTAAAGCACGAGAATTGTGGGATTTAATCACTTTTTGTGCTACCTATTCAGCTGAACCTGGTATTTTCTTTATCGATAATGCTAATGAAATGACTAACGCAACCGCTTATGGTCAAAAAGTGGTGGCGACAAATCCGTGTGGAGAACAGCCATTAACACCGTATGCTGTTTGTAATCTTGCCGCTATTAACTTAGCTAAAATGGTCAACAAAAACACAAAAAAAGTAGACAAAGAAAAATTGATAGAAGCAGTTCAAACGAGCGTTCGTTTTCAAGATAATGTAATTGATGCAACACCATATTTTTTAGAAGCTAATAAGAAGCAAGCAAAAGGAGAAAGAAGGATTGGTCTTGGTGTAATGGGACTAGCGGATTTACTTATTTATTGTGATGAATCTTATGGATCAGCGGAAGGAAATAAACTTGTAGATTACATTTTTGAGTTAATGGCAGTAACGGCGTATGAAACGTCTATTGATTTGGCAAAAGAAAAAGGAAGTTTCCCCTTCTTAATAGGTAAAGATGATTTAGAAACGAAAGTATTAAGACAAACATTTATAGAGACAGGTTATATGAAAAAAATGCCAGAGCATATTAAACGTGGCGTTTTAGAATATGGAATAAGAAATTCTCATTTATTAACCGTTGCCCCAACAGGCTCAACAGGAACGATGGTGGGGGTTTCAACTGGATTAGAACCTTATTTTTCTTTTTCTTATTTTAGAAGCGGTAGATTGGGTAAATTTATTGAAGTAAAAGCAGACATAGTTAAAGACTATCAAAAGCAACATCCAGAAATTTCTAAAGAAACATTGCCTAGTCATTTTGTTTCTGCGATGGATTTATCACCAGAATCGCATGTCGGTGTTCAGTGTACTATTCAAAAATGGGTAGATAGTTCTATTTCTAAAACAGTTAATGCTCCAAAAGGATATAAGGTGAACCAGGTTGCTGCTATATATGAATCTCTTTATAAAGGTGGAGCTAAGGGCGGTACCGTATACGTTGATGGTAGTCGAGAATCTCAGGTACTCTCCTTAACAGCAGAAGAGAACAATAAAAAAATAGAAATAGTTAGTAAGATTGAGAGTCCTATAACAAATATTCAAACATCGAATTTAAGCTCTGACATATGCCCATTTTGTAATGAAGACACAATTGAAGAGATTGGTGGATGTAGTACATGCACACACTGTAAAATTCAATTGAAATGTGGCTTGTAATCCAAATAGATAGATTAAAAAAAGTAAAAAAATCTTAATTAATTTAAAAAAACTTTACCTTTTGTCTCTTTCTCGTTATCATTGTTGATGAGAACGTAATGAAAGGTGGTTTTTTTAATTGTATGGAGTAGATACGATAGTACGAATTTTCAGTCATTTTGCTTTTATCTATTTAGCTTTTTGGGGACTTCAATCATTAAGATTAGATAATGTATTTAAAAAAGGACAGCAATATTATAAACAAATTAGATTAACATATGTACTACTAGCTATTTTGATTGGCTACAACGCAAGTAACTTCTTTATGGAAGTGATTTTTTTAACAAGGGATCTAATGCAAGGATTCTTTAATTAAAACCTCTCTTTTATATAACTAAGAATAAAAAATACCATTTTGTTTACCATCATGGTATAATGATTTGGATTTGAAATTAATTCCAGCAATTTCGGAGGGATAATTATGGAGTATATTGAAGTTCGCAGCGGAAATAAGCTGTCAGGACAAGTGAAGATAGAGGGCGCAAAAAATGCGGTTTTACCTATTCTAGCAGGAGCATTACTTGCTGATAAAGGTGAAACAACAATTACAAATGCACCGATTCTATCAGATGTCTTTATGATGAATAATGTCATTAAATATTTGAATACTGATATAGAATTCAATCAAGAAAACAATACAATTAAAATTAATGCTACAAGACAATTAGAGGTGGAAGCACCGTTTGAATACGTTAGTCAAATGAGAGCGTCTATCGTTGTTATGGGGCCGTTATTAGCTAGAACGGGCCATGCAAAAGTTGCAATGCCGGGTGGATGTGCAATTGGTAAACGACCAATTGATTTACATTTAAAGGGATTCCAAGCTCTAGGAGCTACAATTACCCAAACTAATGGATATATTGAAGCAAAAGCAGACGAATTAAAAGGTGCTAGAATTTATCTTGATTTTCCAAGTGTCGGAGCAACTCAAAACATTATGATGGCAGCAGTTAAAGCAACTGGAACAACGGTAATAGAAAATGTTGCTCGTGAACCAGAGATAGTTGATTTAGCTATCTATTTAAATAAGATGGGTGCTAAAATTACCGGTGCAGGGACTGAAACGATTCGTATTGAGGGTGTAAAAAGTTTAACCGGAACTCAGCATGCAGTTGTTCAAGATAGGATTGAAGCTGGAACATTTATGGTTGCAGCAGCAGTTACAGGTGGTAATATCTTAATACAAGAGGGATTAATGGAGCATAATCGTCCTTTGATTTCTAAACTATTAGAGATGGGTGTATCTGTTACTGAAGAAAATGAAGGAATCAGGGTTGTTGGTCCTGAAGTATTACGTCCAACAGATGTTACTACATTGCCTCACCCAGGATTCCCAACAGATATGCAAGCACAAATGAGTGTTTTAATGACATTATCTAGTGGATCAAGTGTCCTTTCTGAGACTGTTTTTGAAAATAGATTCCAACACTTAGAAGAAATGAAGCGTATGGGAGCTAAATTTAAAGTATCTGGTAATGTTGCTTATATTGATGGTACTTTTGGCCTTCAAGGAGCTGAGGTATCAGCAACAGATTTACGTGCAGCAGCAGCTTTAATTCTAGCTGGTTTAGTTGCCGAAGGTGTTACTAAAGTACACCATCTAGAGTATTTAGATCGTGGTTATTATCAATTCCATAAAAAATTGCAAGCATTAGGTGCTAATGTAGAGCGAGTTAACGGTAATGAAAAAGCTAATGTTGAGCCTAATAAGGTAGTTATTAAATAATCAGTAGGTGAGGAGAAAGCAGATGAGTTCAGTAACAAAACACGTTATATTCCAAGTTATTCTTGTCTTGTTGACAGTAATACTCTTATTCATTCTGTTTTTTTCAGGTATATTTATAGGATATGTATTTTTAGGGAAAGGTCAAGCATCTGATGCATTTAATCCTGCAACTTGGAATCACATACTTGATTTTCTTAAGTAAAAGGAATAAATACTATCTTTTTATACCTACTGTATTTTTATATTAATAAATATGTTATTTAGAGATTGACTTACTATATAGTCAATCTTTTTTCAATTACAAAAATATTGTGTAAACAAAAGGTGGAAAACATTATGTTAAAAAAAATATTTATTGCACCTGTTCGTTTTTATCAACGATTTATATCTCCTTTATTTCCAAGAAGTTGTAGATATCACCCAACGTGTTCTCAGTATATGATTGACGCTATTAATTATCACGGTGCAGTCAAAGGATTTCTCATGGGAACAGGTCGCATTTTAAGATGTCATCCATTTATTAAAGGCGGAGTTGACTATGTTCCAAAAAAATTTTCTGTTAGAAAAAATAAAGATGAAACTTATACAGGTCCATATAAGAGAAAAGAAGACAATTAAATAATTGTTTTCTTTTTTTTGATTGAATTGTCAGAATATTCTGTTGACAATAGATGAGAGTATGATTATAATTAGAAAAACTTATTAATAGAAAATTAATAAAGGAGAATATATATGAAAAAGATAGTAGGGATGTTATTTGGTAGTTTATTATTATTTACGGCATGTGGAACCCCTGGTGGAGGGACTGCTAATAGTGGAGTTGTAGATAAAAATAATTCTGAAACCATTAAAATTGGACTCAATTTAGAATTATCTGGTGCGGTAGCAGCATATGGAAATCAGGAAAAAGATGGAGCTGAACTGGCAGTTGAAGAGATTAATAATAAGGGGGGAATAAACAATAAAAAAATTGAACTTGTAATAAAGGACAATAAATCAGATACAGCAGAAGCAGCAGCCGTAGCAGCTAATTTAACGACTAAAGAAAATGTAGTTGCTTTAATTGGTCCAGCGACGTCAGGAGCTTCGAAAGCGCAGATACCAAATACGACAAAAGCAAAAGTTCCTATGATAACACCATCAGGGACAGATGATTCGATTACAGTTATGAATGGCAAGACTCAAGAATATATTTTTAGAGCTAGTTTTCAAGATTCGTTTCAAGGAGTGATCTTAGCTAATTACGCCACTGATAACTTAAAAGCTAAAAAAGCGATTATTATAGGGGATATTTCTAGTGATTATGCCAAAGGGCTGTCGACTTCTTTCAAAGATACTTTTAAGGGTGAGATTGTGGGAGATGAAAAATTTAATCAGAAAGACAAAGATTTTAAAGCTATTCTAACTAAAATAAAGGATAAAGAGTTTGATTTTATCTACTTACCAGGCTATTACGAAGAGGCCGGATTGATTATTAAGCAAGCAAGAGAAATGGGAATTACGCAACCTATTCTTGGAGCTGATGGTTTTTCAGATGAAAAATTAATCGGGATTGCTGGAAAAGAAAATTTGACAGATGTTTATTATACAGCTCATTTTTCTGAAAAAGCACCAGGATCTGAAAAAGTTAAAGGTTTCATTGATTCATTTAAGAAAAAATATAATAAAGCACCTAGTTCATTTAATGCATTAGCATATGATTCAGTTTATATGATTGCTACTTCGTTAGAAAAATCAGGGGAAATAGATAGTCAAAAATTAAAAGATGAGTTAGCTAGTTTAAAAGACTTTGAAGGTGTAACTGGCAAAATGACTATGGATGAAAATCATAATCCTAAAAAACCAGCAATTGTCATAGGTGTTAAAGATGGAAAACAGGTGACTGCAGAGGTTGTAAACCCATAAAGATTAAAAAAAGAGTAAATTAGAGGGAACCAAAAAACGGAACTCCTTCTTTTTTTCTAAGAGGGAGGAAGGTTGAAAATGGATTTTTTTCAACAATTAATAAATGGTTTATCACTTGGAAGTATATATGCTTTGTTAGCACTGGGCTATACAATGGTTTACGGCATTATTAAATTAATAAATTTTGCCCATGGAGAAATTTATATGGTAGGAGCATTTGTTGGTTACTTTGTGACAAATCAATTTAAATTAGGTTTAGTACCAACGCTAGTAATATCAATGGCAGTTTGTGCTACTTTAGGTGTATTAATCGAGTACTTAGCCTACCGTCCTTTACGACAATCAACAAGAATTGCAGCGCTTATAACAGCAATTGGTGTGTCTTTTTTAATTCAGTCACTCATGATTTATTTTGTAGGAGCTGACACAAAGCCTTTTCCACAAATTATTGAAAATACAAATTACAATTTAAGATTATTTACGATTAGTAAAATTCAGCTAATGATATTAACTACATCAATTGTCCTAATGTTTTTACTTCAAGTTGTTGTAAAGTATACAAAAATGGGAAAGGCAATGAGGGCTGTAAGTGTAGATGCTGACGCAGCTCAATTAACGGGAATTAATGTCAATCATACTATTTCTTTTACATTTGCCATTGGTTCATCACTAGCAGCCGCTGGAGGTGTGCTAATTGGACTCTACTACAATAGTATTGATCCTATGATGGGAGTTGCACCTGGACTAAAGGCATTTATTGCAGCTGTATTAGGAGGTATTGGTATTATACCAGGAGCAGCTCTTGGTGGTTTTACAATAGGTATTATTGAAACTTTTGTTAGTGCCTTAGGATTTACTGCTTATAGAGATGCAGTGGTTTATGGAATTTTGATTATTATTTTACTTGTTCGTCCAGCTGGATTACTGGGTAAAAATCTCAAAGAGAAAGTCTAGGTGTAGAGGATGAGAAAAAATTTAAAAGTTAATTTATCATGGGTACTATTTATGATAGTAGGTTTTGCTATATTAGCTATCATGTATTCAACAGGCTTCATGACGCCTATTTTAGAAACGACTTTGGTCATGATAGGAATTAATATTATATTAGCTGTCGGATTAAATTTAGTGATAGGAATATCAGGTCAATTTTCTTTAGGCCATGCAGGATTTATGGCGATTGGCGCATATTCAACAGCAATTATGTCATTAAAGTTACCAACATTCACTGGCTTTTTAACAGGTTTGTTTATCGGAGTTATTCTTTCGGGAATTGTAGCTCTCTTAATAGGTATCCCTACTTTACGTTTGTCAGGAGATTATTTAGCGATTGCAACTTTAGGGATATCTGAGATTATTAGGACGTTGATTATGAATATTGATAGTGTGACAAATGGGCCGGCAGGTCTATTTGGAATTACTCCATTTGTAACTTGGTCAATGGTCTATGTGTTTGTCTGTATCACTACATTGATCACAACTAATTTTATTAATAGTGCAGCAGGTAGAGCAACACTTTCTGTTAGAGAAAATGAAATAGCCGCTGAATCGATGGGAGTAAATACAACTAAGTATAAAGTAGTGGCTTTTGTGATTGGAGCAATGACAGCTGCAGTTGCCGGAGGATTATACTCAAGTTATATTCAAACGATTGTGCCTCAAAATTTTGATTTCATGAAATCAATTGATATTTTAATTATTGTTGTTTTTGGTGGGGTTGGTAGTATTACTGGAACCTTTATTGCAGCAATTGTTTTGGGGTTTTTAAATATGTTTCTACAAGACGTTGGTACTGTCCGAATGATTATCTATGCTTTAGCACTGGTTGTTATTATGATTTTTAAACCAACTGGCCTATTAGGAACAAAGGAATTATCCTTTAAGAATTTATGGAACAAAGGGGGAGAGAGCAATGTCACTTCTAAAAGTAAATAATCTAACAAAAAATTTTGGAGGACTGGCAGCTGTCTCTAATATTAGTCTTAATCTAGAGGAAAATGAATTAGTTGGTTTAATTGGGCCAAACGGAGCAGGTAAGACCACTCTTTTTAATCTTTTAACAGGTGTATACGAACCAAGTGAAGGAGATGTTCTATTTAAGACTGGAAATAAAGAAGCTAGATTGAATGGAATTAAACCTTTCAAAATTGCCAATATGGGGATAGGTCGTACATTTCAAAATATAAGACTTTTTAAAGAATTAACAGTTATTGATAACGTCTTAATTGCTATGGACGGCAAACAGTCTATTGGAATATTAACCGGCATTTTAAGGTTACCAAAATTTTTTGAGTCTGAAAAAGAAATGTATAGAAGAGCAAAAGAATTATTAGAAATTTTTGATTTAAGTGATAAAGAAGCTAAGAAAGCTAAAAACTTATCATACGGTGAACAGCGTCGATTAGAAATTGTGAGAGCTTTGGCAACAGAGCCTAAAATTCTCTTTTTAGATGAGCCAGCAGCAGGTATGAATCCGCATGAAACAAGTGAGCTGACGAAGTTGATTAAGCGAGTTCAGACAGAATTTAGTTTAACCATTTTATTAATTGAACATGACATGTCGCTAGTCATGGACGTATGTGAGCGTATTTATGTTTTAGAATATGGAAAATTAATAGCTGAGGGAAAACCAGAAGAAATCAAGAAAAATGAGCGTGTTATTAAAGCGTACTTAGGTGGTGATTTGTAATGTTAAAAGTTAAAGATTTATCAGTTCATTATGGAATGATACAAGCAGTTAAAGAAGTTAATTTTGAAGTAAATGAAGGAGAAATTGTTAGTTTGATTGGGGCAAACGGGGCTGGCAAAACCACTATTTTAAAAACTATTTCAGGACTGATTAAAGCAAGTAAGGGAAAAATAGAATTCCAAGGTAGGTCTATTGAGAAAGAAACGTCACCTAAGATTGCTAGTGGAGGTTTAATACAAGTCCCAGAAGGACGTCATATTTTTACTGGAATGACAGTCATGGAAAACTTAGAATTAGGGGCATTTTTATATAATGATAAAAAGAAAAATGATGCCATTTTAGCAACTATTTTTGAACGTTTTCCTATTTTAGTGGAAAGAAAAAATCAAGATGCTTCTACGTTATCTGGAGGAGAACAGCAAATGTTAGCTATGGGGCGTGCACTAATGTCGCGTCCTAAATTACTGTTACTAGATGAGCCTTCAATGGGACTTGCCCCAATCTTTATTAGGGAAATTTTTTCTATTATTAAAGAAATCAATAAGCAAGGGACAACTATTTTATTGATTGAGCAGAATGCAAAAATGGCGTTAGGAATTGCTGACAGAGGTTATGTTTTAGAAACAGGTAAAGTAGTTTTAGAGGGTACCGGAAATGATTTACTACAGAGCTCAGAGATTCAAAAAGCGTATTTAGGAGGATAAATAATGTTAGTAAAAGATTATATGTCTCAGAAATTAGTGGTTATTGAGAAAGAAACTAAAATATTTGATGCAATCGAATTAATGAAAATGCATAATATTCACCGCTTGCCAGTAGTTGACAATCATCGATTAGTTGGCCTAATAACAGAAGGAACTATTCAAGAAGCGATGCCCTCAAAAGCGACAAGTTTAAGTGTTTATGAAGTTAATTACTTATTGAATAAAACAATGGTTGAAGATATTATGATTAAAGAAGTTGAAGTGATCAAAGAGGATAGGTTATTGGAAGATGCTATTTTTCAAATGAGGGTTAAAGGAGTCAATGTCCTGCCAGTTTTAAATAGTGTTAATGAAGTTGTAGGAATAATTACAAATAACGATATTTTCGACGCATTCTTAACTATTACAGGCTATAGAGAACCAGGAACAAGAGTAGCAATTAAGATTGAAAAAGATAGCCAAGGGGTCTTAGCTAAAATTACTCAGTTATTTGCAGAGAATAATCTAAATATTATCCAAATAGTTGTCTACCGAAACAAAGAAATGCCGGTGATTGTTATTCAAACAACTACAGAGGATAGTTCTAATATTAGGGAGATCCTTAAAAACAATGGCTATAATGTTTTATCTTCAATAAAAACACTTCAGAGATAAGGTAGGAAAAACTACCGACTTTGTTTTTTCAGTGTAATAAATCTTAACAAAAGAGTAAAAATATGATATTCTCAATAGGTTAAGATATTGAGAGGTGAAAAACAATGCGAAAAAACAAACCTGTAGAAGTAGAAATTAAAGAATCAGAGATGGTAAAAGATGGTAAAACATTAGTCTGTCATCAGTTATTTATTGGTAAGAAAATGATAGGTGATGTTTTAGAAATTGATAATACAAAATATGAGGTTAGAAGTGATGATAATTTCGTAGGTATTACTAAGACAATGGATCAAGGATATGAAGAAGTATTGAGAATTTGGAATTTAAATAATTAAAAAAAGCTTGCATTTCTTTTAAAAGTTATGTATTATTATGAAGTCGGGTTTTTAACGCGACTAGCTGGAGGGGTAGCGAAGTGGCTAAACGCGGCGGACTGTAAATCCGCTCCTTTGGGTTCGGCAGTTCGAATCTGCCCCCCTCCATTTTTTATTATTGGGCTATAGCCAAGCGGTAAGGCAACGGACTTTGACTCCGTCATCGTTGGTTCGAATCCAGCTAGCCCAGTCTCTAAGCTAACAAATATTTGTTAGCTTTTTTTTATTGTGTTATCCTTAATAATAATGAGTTATAAGGAGGAAAGCCAAAATGGTAGAATTGAAAGAAAGAATTAAAGGTCAACTTTTTAACTACAGAGGTATTTTAAGACAAACAGATGTTGTTGAAGAAATAAAAGTAACAACAGGTATAGAAAAAAATATTGGTAAAAGTTATGTGAATAAGGAAAATAGTCGTAAATGGCATTCAAGATTGTATTAAATCAGTAAATGCAATTTCATCTTTAAATAAAAAAGAAGTTAGGGTAGAAATCCTAGCTTCTTTTTTTAATCCATTACATCAATACCAAGTACTGTTAAATGACCATTTCCTACAAGTTTAATAACAAGCCTAGCCATATGACTCGGCTCGAAATTAGAATCTGTTGTAACCCACCAGTGAACAGTTCCAATAAAAATAGATGTCATATATTCAATAATAAAACTAATAGGAACCTCAATTTCATTTTCAGTAATTTTTAGTTTTGAAAAAGTTTCTTCATACATGGTTGATAAGATATCAGAAAGTTTTTTTCTAAATAACTCAGTAGAACTTCCTTCAGTGAGAACTTTAAAAAAGTTCTGTTTTTCTTTAATTAATACAAATATTTCTGTTAAGGTTTTTTCGATTGATTTTAAATGGATGAATCGAGAATTATTAAGTTGATTTGCATTCAAAATAACACTTAAATTAGAGATGGCAAATTCCATCACGAAATCATATAAATCTGGTTTGTCTTTAAAGTGAGCATAAAAAGTAGCTCGATTGATCATTGCTGCATCAGCAATATCTTGAATAGTTATTGCTTCGTACCCTTTCTGATCCACTAAAGTTAAAAAGGCATCAATAATCATTTTTTTAGTTCTAATAACACGTAAATCTTTTTTTTTCATAAAAAAACCTCCTCTATAAGACAACAGAAAACGTCTATTTGTTGTTTAAATCACAAATAACCTAAGATTGATGATTGAAAATAATCTGTTTAGGCATAAAATATACTATATAGTATATCAAACACTTTGTAAGATAATCAACAAAGTGTTGGGTAAAAAAGGGACTGAATGTTAAATGAAATTACGTGTAGGAATAGATGTGGGTTCAACAACTGTGAAGTGTGTTGTCCTAAATGATCAAAACGAGATATTATATTCCACTTATAAGAGACATTATTCTGACGTGAAGCAAGCTACTTTAGATGTATTGTCTGAAGTGAAAAATGTCTTAGTCGTTGAAGAGTCAATGCAACTTATGATTACAGGATCAGGTGGAATGGGTTTATCAGATTTACTTGAGATCCCATTTATACAAGAAGTAATTGCTGGTACAAAAGCTGTGGAGGAGATTATTCCTGAGACTGATGTTGCCATAGAGTTAGGTGGAGAAGATGCTAAAATAACTTTTTTTGAAGGATCTTTGGAACAAAGAATGAATGGAAGTTGTGCAGGCGGGACAGGAGCCTTTATTGACCAAATGGCTAGTTTACTTAAAACAGATGCCAAAGGATTAAATGAGATGGCAAAGGACTATCAAACTATTTATCCTATTGCATCAAGGTGTGGCGTATTTGCTAAAACAGATGTTCAGCCATTAATAAATGAAGGAGCTAGAAAGGAAGATATTGCAGCAAGTGTCTACCAAGCAGTAGTAAATCAAACGATTGCAGGTCTTGCTTCAGGCCGAAAAATAAAAGGAAATGTGGCTTTTTTAGGCGGACCCTTATTCTTTATGAGCGAACTTAGGAAGAGGTTTATTGAAACTCTTAAATTAGAAGAAAAACAAATTATTTTTCCTAACAATTCTCAATTATTTGTAGCATTAGGCGCTGCATTATCAATAAAAAATGAAGAAGCAATGAAGCTAGAAAACTTGATCTTAAAACTACAACAATCTAAGAAAAAATCTTTAGGAATGACAGATACTTTACCTAAATTGTTTATAGATGAAAATGAATTAGCAGATTTTAGGGATAGACATAGAAAGGCAAGCCTTAAAGAAGCTAAGTTGAAAGATTACCACGGACCTATTTTTATAGGGATCGACGCAGGTTCAACGACAACTAAAGTTGCTATAATAGGTGAGGATTCTCAATTACTATATAGCTTCTACGGTAATAACGAAGGTCAACCTTTAGAAACAACTATCAAGGTATTAAGAACTGTTTATGACTTAATGCCAAAAGATGTTTATGTAGCAAAATCTGCTGTGACTGGATACGGAGAACATTTAATTAAGCATGCTTTAAAAGTTGATATTGGTGAAGTTGAAACTATGGCACATTATAAAGCAGCTGCTCACTTTGCACCAGAGGTTGATTTTATTTTAGATATTGGTGGACAAGATATGAAAGCTATGACAGTTAAAGAGGGGGTATTGTCTTCTATTCAATTAAATGAAGCTTGCTCCTCAGGCTGTGGTTCATTTATTGAAACTTTTGCTAAAAGCTTAAATTATACTGTGGAAGATTTCGCAAAAGCGGCGATCGAGTCACATACACCAGTAGATCTAGGTTCTAGATGTACCGTATTCATGAACTCGAAAGTAAGACAAGTGCAAAAAGAGGGAGCAACACCAGGGGATATCTCTGCTGGATTATCTTATTCAGTAATAAAAAATGCGCTATATAAAGTTATTAAAATGAAGCAATCAGATGATTTAGGTGACGTTATTGTTTGTCAAGGTGGAACCTTTTATAATGAGTCTGTCTTAAGAGCTTTTGAACTGATTAGTTGTAGAGAAGTCATCAGACCTAATATCGCGGGACTTATGGGTGCTTACGGTTCAGCGCTAATTGCTTTTGAGGAATATTCTTTAGATGAAGCTGGTAGTAATCTGTTAACCTCTAAAGAAATGGAAGAATTAGGCTCTAAAAAAGAGTTTACTCATTGTGGGCTATGTGAAAATAATTGTTTGTTAACGGTGACGCTTTTTTCTGATGGTCGGAAGTTTATTACTGGAAACCGTTGTGAAAGAGGAGCAGAGCAAAAAGTAACTAAAGAAGCACGTCGTGAAAATCTTGTTGACTATAAATACCGGAAATTATTTAAATATCGTTCACTAAAAGATGAAGAAGCACCTAATGGAACAATTGGAATTCCTAGAGTTCTAAACATGTATGAAAACTATCCGTTATGGCATACGATTTTTACTGACTTAGGTTTTAAAGTAGTCTTATCCCCTAAAACTGATAAAGAACTTTACGAAAAGGGAATAGAAACAATACCAAGTGATACAGTATGCTACCCAGCAAAATTAACTCATGGACATATAGAATCCTTAGTGGAGGCCAATGTAGGCATTATTTTTTATCCAGGAGTTGTGTTTGAGAGGATTGAAGATGAAGTAGCGGACAATCACTTTAATTGTCCAATCGTTCAAAGTTATTCCGATGTTATAAAAAATAATATGGATATCATTAGAGAAGGAAAAGTGGATTATCGTAATCCGTATTTAAATTTGGCTAACGAAGAATCAGTTGTTTCTCAACTTCAAAAATGCTTTAGTGATTTTAATTTTTCAGAAGAAGAACTTACTACGGCTGTTTTACATGGTTATAAAGAATTAAAGTCGTTTAAAAAAGATATTCAAAAGAAAGGTGAGAAACTTCTTGAAAAGATGCAAAAAAATAATCAAAAAGGAATTGTTCTCTCAGGGAGACCTTATCATATTGATCCAGAGGTAAATCATGGGATTGCTAGCATTATTACCCAAGAAGGCTTTCATGTGCTAACAGAAGATAGTATATGCCATTTAGGAGATGTAGAAAATCTACGTGTTGTTAATCAATGGGTATATCATTCCAGATTATATGGCGCTGCAAAGGTAGTTGCTAAGATGCCAAATTTAGAATTAGTTCAGCTTAATTCATTTGGTTGTGGATTAGATGCAGTTACCACGGACCAAGTGGAAGAAATTATGGAGCAATACGGAAGAATCTATACAGTTTTAAAAATTGATGAGGGGTCAAATTTAGGTGCAGTTCGAATTAGATTACGTTCTTTAAAAGCGGCGATTAAAGAACGTGAAAAAGCAACTGTGTTACCTATAAAAAAAATAGAAGAGACCGAAAAAATAATTTTTACAAAAGATATGAAAAAGGAACATACTTTGCTTCTTCCAATGCTAAGTCCTATTCATCAAGAAGGGTTGGTAGATACAGCATTAAAATCATGTGGATATAATGTGGTCTGTTTACCTAGTGAAGATAAAAAAGCAATTGATGTTGGTCTTAAATTTGTGAATAATGATGCCTGTTATCCGGCAATTATATCTATTGGACAGTTGATTGAGGCACTTCAATCAGGCGAATACGATGTGGAAAATACAAGTGTTATGCTAACGCAAACTGGTGGTGGGTGTCGTGCAACAAATTATATTCCTCTTCTAAGGAAAGCACTTGTCGATGCTGGATTTGAGAAAGTTCCGGTTGTTTCAATTTCACTTGGTAACAAAGGCGTAGAGTCGAATCCAGGGTTTAAGATGAGCCTTCCTTTAATGAAAAAAGTGGCCATCGCTTTTCTCTATGGTGATTTATTTGAAAAAGTTGTTTATAGAACTCGTCCATATGAAAAAGAGTTGGGATCTGTTAACCAACTTCATAAGGAGTGGCTGAAGAAGGTAGCTTATAGCGTAGAAAAGGGCTCTTTTAAATTGTTTAAGAAATACATGAAACAAATTATTGATGATTTTGATAGGATTCCTTTAAATGATATCAGAAAGCCTAAAGTCGGAGTAGTCGGAGAAATTCTTGTTAAATACTCTAAAACGGCTAACAATGATATTGTTGGTATTTTGGAGAGTGAGGGAGCAGAAGCTGTTGTTCCTGGAATTATTGGTTTTATGAATTATTCACTCTATAATAGTATCTGGAAGTATGAAAATCTAGGTTTTAGTAAAAAATCAAAATGGTTAGCTGAATTTGCGATAAAAGTAATTGAGCATTGTGAAGCACCAATGAATCAAGCATTACTTGATTCGACTCGCTTTACAGAGATTACGCCAATCGAAAAACTAGCAGAAGATGCTAGTAAAATATTGTCTATTGGAAATCATACCGGAGAAGGTTGGTTTCTAACAGGTGAGATGATCGATTTACTTAATAATGATGTATTAAACATTATCTGTATGCAACCCTTTGGCTGTTTACCTAATCATGTTGTTGGAAAAGGGGTCATGAAAGAGTTACGATATCAGTACCCAATGGCAAATATTGCAGCAATTGATTATGATCCAGGTGTATCGGTTGTGAACCAATTAAATAGAATTAGACTACTATTAGCGACGGCTGAAAAAAATTTGAAGGATACTGTACAAATTTAGGGAATAGTCTACCAACAAAAGAATCTAGTTGTATCCTTTGTCTATACCAGTTATAATATGTTAAAGAAAAAAAGAAGGATGTGCTTGATAATGGTGTCAAAATTGCCTGTATATTTAAAAATTCATGATCAAATTAAATCGGAGATTGAAGAGGGCAAGTGGCATGTTGGGGATCGTTTGCCATCTGAAAGGGAATTGTCAGAGACGTTTGGTGTCAGTCGAATGACATTAAGACAAGCAATACAAACCTTGGCAGATGAAGGGATTTTGGAGAGAAAAATTGGATCTGGAACTTATGTTGCTAGAAAAAAAGTACAAGAAACTATGCTTGGAACAACAAGTTTTTCAGACATAATTAAATCTCAAAATCAGGTACCATCAAGTAAAACTATTTCATATTTTGTGACAAAGCCAAGTTCAAGTGAAATGGAGCGACTAAATTTAACTGAAAAAGAAGATATTTTGAAAATGGAACGAATTCGTTACGCAGATGATGTACCAATTTGCTTTGAAGTAGCGAGTATTCCTTATCATTTTGTCTCAAATTTTGATAAAGAGCAAATTAGTACCTCTCTTTATAAAGCGATTGCTAAAGAAGGGAAAAATAAGATTGGCAAATCTTCTCAAAGAATATCTGCAGTCATTGCCTCAGAAAAGATTGCTCATTTTATGGATATTAAGCGAGGGGAAGCTATTTTAAAGGTTAGTCAAATTTCTTATTTTGAAAATAATATTCCATTTGAATATGTTAGAAGTCAGTATGTGGGAGAACGATTTGAGTTTTTCTTAGAAAAATAAAAAAGAAGGTTAGAGGCTGATTTCTCTTATTTGAGAAATCAGCCTTAACCTTTTTTATATAATAGGTTTCTCCACGTAATCAGTTTCACCAAGTCTAATTTCACAGTTATTACTTAATAAATCAATAATTTGTTCTTGAGCTTTAGAGATACTTGTTTCATCAGCCATGATTATTATAGTTACCTTATCGGTAAAAAGTGTATCTTTAAGGGTATACTCAGGCGTATTTTCTAGAAAATGTTGAACTTTTCCGTGAAGTGAGTAGTCAAGAGTCACTAAAATTTCTTGTTGCAGTTTACCCTCAACTAACCCCACATGGTTCAAAGTTTCTGAGACGGAGTTGCTATATGCTCTAATTAAGCCTCCTGCACCAAGTTCTGTACCACCAAAGTAACGTGTGACGATAGCTAAAACGTTATGCAGTTTTTTTACCTTTAAAACCTCTAGCATAGGAATACCAGAAGTTCCACTAGGCTCTCCATCATCACTTGAACGTTGAATCTGTTGGTTTTCACCTAAAACGTAGGCAATACAATTATGGCTAGCTTTCCAATGCTCTTTTTTGATTTGTTGAATAATTTCTTTTGCTTCTTCTTCTGATTCAATTCGTATTAGATTGCAAATAAAACGAGATTTTTTTATGACAATTTCAAACTGTCCATTCTTTTTTATGGTATAGTAATGTGATAACATAATTAACCTCCAAGTTAGTTTAATGTATAAGAAATGATGAAAAGTAAGAGGTGTAGAACGTGAAAAAACTATTTTTATTTTTACTACCAGTCCTTAGTGTAATCTTTTTAGTAGGCTGTGGTCAATCACAAGAAAAAAAAGAAGTAGCTAAAGAAAAGGAAACAAATCCAGAAGATGCTTTATCGTATACATTTACGTTAGATGAGCACGATTATCGATTTAAATTGTTAGACGGTTGGATTAAATTTCCAAATGAAGATAAAACAATTGCTTTTTTAGTTGCTAATAAAGATACCAAATCATTTATGTCAGCAGGATTTGAATCAAAAGAGAAAAATTTGAAAGAGTACACTGAATCTTTTGAAAAGAAAATAAAAGAAGCCTCAGGTACATTGTTAGCTGATCCTATTAAAAAAGAATTAAATGGGTTAGATAGTTATTACTTAAGCTTTAAATTAAAAGATAGTAAAAAACGTGATTTAACTTATAAAACTTATTTAGTTGAAACGGAAGATTATTTTATTAACTTAGGTGCATGGACGAGTGATGAAAAGCCATCTGATAAGGTCTTAAAAGATTTAGATAAGATGTTAGGAACTTTTGAACAACTAAAATAAAAAATAGTAAACCAGTCTCTTATTCTTTTTTAGAGTGCTGATTTACTATTTTTTTATTTTTATAAGTGGCTAGTTAACCAATCGTAGATATCATTCATAACATCTTCTTTTTCAACTTCATTTAAAATTTCATGTCTTAAATCGTGATAAAGTCTCAGTGTGACATCCGAAAAATAATTATCTGTTAACTCAATAGCAACTTTTCTAGGCCCTTTACCATAATTTCCAACGGGATCTTTTTCTCCACTAACAATTAAAATAGGTAACTCAGTTCTAATTGTCTTAAACCAATTTTTTTGTGTAGCCCCATCGACTAAATTAATGAGTGTGTAGAATCCGTTGTTGGTAAATATGAAGCCACACTTTTCATCTGCCTCATACTGGTTAACATTTTCTTCATTTTTAGAAATCCAAGAAAAAGCTGAAGTGGCGTGTTTAATTTTTTTATTAAAACTGCCAAAAGAAAGTTGATTAAGCGCACGGTTAACTGCTTTTGGACTTAGAGTATTTAACCCTTTTACCAAACGTTTTATAACTTTAATCTCTTCTTTTTTACCACCAGTTCCCATAAAAATGGCACCATCTACTTTATCAGAATACTGTTTCAAATAATTTCTAACTACAAACGATCCCATACTATGTCCCATAATAAACAAAGGTAAATGTGGGTATCTTTTTTTGATATAGTTTGTTATTTGATAAGTGTCTTCTACTAATACTTTAGGACTATCTCCCTTTGAAAAATAACCGTAAGTTGGGTTTTCCATATCAACAGATTCCCCATGTCCGAGATGGTCATGTCCTACAACTAAAATATTTTGTTCGTTTAAAAATTGTGCGAATTCATCGTATCGCTCAATATATTCTGCCATTCCATGTACCATTTGAAAAATAGCTTTTGGTGATTTATTATTATCTGCCTGCCAAATGACACCGTTTAAATCAGTTTTTCCGTCACTTGATTCAATTACAAAGTATTTTTTCATCCTGTCCATCCTTCCACATCTAATTACTTACTATCTATTATAGTCTATTTATAAAAAATCAACTAGTATTCAGCGTACTTTTATTTAAGGAGGTGATTTTTTGTCAATTGAAGATTTTTTAAGAGGTCGAAAATTATTAAAAAAAGAAATACCTCAAAAGTATCATAGTAAGTTAAAAAATAATGAGTATATTCTCAGAGAGAAGGCCATGACCGTTAGCAAGACTGATGTGCTATGTGGTCGTTGTCAAACAAGTCATCTTAAAGAAACTAGGTTGATAAAGAATAAATACAATAAATTTTATTATTGTTCTGAATGTATAGAGCTTGGGCGAGTAGAAAGTCATCGTTACTTTTATTCAGTTCCTGAAAAAGAGTGTAAAATAAAAAAAATTATTTTTAATTGGGAAGGTAAACTGACTGAGGATCAGGCTAAAGTATCTAAAAACTTGGTTACTTCTTATAAAAAAAATAAAAATCATTTGGTTCATGCTGTTACAGGGGCTGGCAAAACAGAAATGCTATTTGAATTATTGAGATATGCATTAGAAAAAGGACATCGCATAGCTGTAGCAAGCCCACGTGTTGATGTTTGTCTAGAAATTTTTCCAAGATTTCAAAAAGTTTTTCCAGACGAAAGAATAGCTTTGCTTTATGGAAGTAAAGAGCAAGAGTATTATTATGCTTCTTTTGTTGTGACAACGACACATCAACTACTTCGTTTTTCTAAAGCTTTTGATTTAATTATTGTTGATGAAGTAGATGCCTTTCCATATGCAGACAATCCAGTTCTGGAAAGGGGGACTAAAAATGCATTAAAAAAGAAAGGAAGGCTGGTTTATCTGACAGCTACACCAAGTAAGAAAATAATAGAAAAAATAAACAAAAAGGAATTGGAACGTAGTCAATTAGCTAAAAGGTATCATGGTTATAGATTACCAACCCCCGCTTGTCATTTTGATTACTTTTTAGTAAGTCGGCTTGAACAAGGCAGATTATCTAAGTTTTTTCTAGATATTTTAAATAAACAAGAAAAAGGATGTCTAATTTTCTTTCCAAACATTGAACGCATGGTGAAGTGCTTTTACTTACTGCAAAAAAAATTTCCAGATAAGAGGATTACGATCGTCTATGCTAATGAAGCAAATAGAGAAGAAAAAATAAAAAAAATGAGAAATAAACAAATAGATTGGCTTTTAACAACTACCATCTTAGAGCGAGGGGTAACATTTGAAAATGTGGACGTCATCGTTTTTGAAGCGCATCATAGAAGCTTTACAAAAGCCAGCTTGGTTCAAATATCTGGTAGAGTAGGAAGAAAAAAAGAATATCCAACAGGAAATATCTATTTTCTTCATTCTGGAAGAACTCAAAATATCAAAGAAGCTATTAATGAGATAGGCCAAATGAATGAAAGGGCTGGTTTTAAATGAATTGTTGCTTTTGCCAAAATAGCTTTTCTACAGAATTACGATTAAGCGAAATTCTTTCATTTGGGCATGGGCTAGAAAATCACTGTTGTAAAACTTGTTTTTTAGAAATAAATCAAGTTGATTTTGCTCGAGAACTTTGCTGTAATTTTTGTGGAAAATTGTTAAATAGTACAATAAGTACATGTTCTGATTGCGAGATATGGAAAAGTGAACTTTGTAATTTTAAGTTAAACCATACTTATTTATATGAATATAATGAAAAATTAAGCGATTATTTTAAACAATTTAAATTTTTAGGGGATATCAGAATGAAAGAAGCCTTTAGTTTAGATATAAATTTGAAACTAAAAGCATTTGAAAAAGAAGGTTATCTGATTGTACCAATACCTGTTTCTAAAGAAAGATTAATTACTAGAGGATTTAATCAAGTGGAATGTTTATTAGAAAGTAGTCAGATATCTTTTGAAAAAATATTAAAAAAGAAAAAACATGTGCCGACTCAATCAGAGCAAACTAGAAGTGAGCGTTTAGCGATGAAACAACCTTTTTATATAACAAAAAATAAAGGTCAAAAATTAAGTAATAAAAAGATATTATTAGTGGATGATGTTTATACTACCGGTCGAACCATTTTACATGCTTATGATTGCTTAGAAAAGTACAAACTGAATGACATTTGTTCATTTTCTCTGTCAAGATAAAATATAAAGCGTTTTTTTTAGTAAACTTAATTGTCATTTAGTCGTGAGTTAGTTATAATAGAGATAAGAAGAGAAGGATAAGAGAGTGGTCCTTAAAATCTTCTCTTTGAGTGATAGACGAAAGGGGTAATTAGTATGTTTAGATATAATGTACGTGGAGAGAACATTGAGGTTACTCAATCAATCAGAGATTATGTTGAGAAAAAAATTGGAAAATTAGAAAGATATTTTACTAATGTGCCAGAATCAACAGCACATGTAAACTTAAAAGTTTATTCTGATAAAACCGCAAAAGTTGAAGTTACAATACCATTACCATACTTAGTATTAAGAGCTGAAGAAACATCACCTGATTTGTACGCAAGCATTGACTTAGTTGTTGATAAATTAGAACGTCAAATCAGAAAATACAAAACTAAAATTAATCGTAAATCAAGAGAAACTGCACTAGATACAACAGCAGCTGCTGTTATTTTTGAAGCTGAAAATGCAGAAGTAAATGAAGAACCTGATTTAGAAATTGTAAGAACAAAACGTCTATCGTTGAAACCAATGGATAGTGAAGAGGCTGTTCTACAAATGAACATGTTAGGTCATAATTTCTTCATCTTCGAAGATGCTGAAACAAATGGTACTAGTATTGTTTATCGTCGTAAAGATGGTAAATACGGTTTAATTGAAACTAACTAATTAAATTAAAAATGAATATAAAAAAACGTCAAGGAGTAATTTGGCCTTGACGTTTTTT